>NZ_FOMS01000002.1 GCF_900112685.1 Roseivivax sediminis | reverse complement strand
GTCCAGTCGAGGCCGACCAGGCGGAGCAGGCTCTCCACGAACCCGGTCGTCTGCCGGAGGGCCATACCGAAGAGGACTTTCATCGTCAGGCACGTCTGGATCGCGGCATCGCTATACTGCGGCTGCCTGCCTTGCTTGCCGGTCGGTGGCGGCACCCAGACCATGTCGGGATCGAACCAGATCGTCAGGGAGCCACGCTGCTTCAGCGCTTCGTTGTAGGCCGGCCAGTTCCTGGTCTTGTAGCTCGGCGGCGTAGGTCTGCTCATGCAGACCAGCTACCACGCTGGATTCACGAGATGAATCCCTCACCCCGCCTTTGCCCAACAAAGCCGTCAGGATAGCGAAACTCATGGGGCGTGCCCCCTATATTGCCTGGATGCAACAATAGCGGGAGAAGGTCGCAACATGTCGTCTAATAGTCTATCATGAGACTCATATGCACAATGATTGACGCCCGATGGACGCATTGGATCAGAAAATATTGCGCGAGCTACAGTGTGACGGCCGGATCAGCAATGTCGCTCTGGCTGAACGGGTCAGCCTGTCTCCCTCGGCGTGCCTGAGGCGGGTTCAGGAACTCGAGCGAACAGGAGTGATCCGGGGATACAGGGTCGTGACCAGCCCTGAGCGCATGGGTCGCGGTTTTGCCGCCTACGTCCTGGTCGGCCTTTCCTCCCATACCAAGGCAGCACAGGAGGGCTTCGAGCGCGCCATGTCAGTCGCGCCAGAGGTCGTAGAGTGCCATAACATAGCAGGGGCTTTCGAGTATCTCCTCCGCGTCGAGAGCGCCGACCTCTCGGAATACAAGCGCTTCCATACGGAGGTCTTGGGCACTCAATCCCATGTCCATGCAATCACGTCATATATCGTCATGGGATCACCCAAAGACGAGCGGGCCACTTAAACTGAACAAACGAGACGGGCTGGGTCGTTGTCCTGAATCCAAGTGCCGCCGAATGTCGTGGAAGGGCTCGATCCGGGCTTTCGCTGCCCGTTGCCCAAGCGGCCGCTGACGGGCTCAATTCTGCCTTTTGGGGGCGAATTGAGCCCCGCTTCGTTGACCGTCGCCCTTGACGATTGTCCACATAAGAAAACGCCCCGGGCACCGGCCCGGGGCGTTCGTCATTCCGTCAGGAGCGGCGGCGGATCACTCGTCCGCCGGCTCTTCCTTCTTTTCCTCGGAAACCTCTTCGCCGGTCTCCTGGTCCACGACCTTCATCGACAGGCGCACCTTGCCGCGGTCGTCGAAGCCCAGAAGCTTGACCCACACGTCCTGGCCTTCCTTCAGCACGTCGGACGGATGGTTCAGGCGCTTCGGCATGATCTGGCTGACATGCACCAGCCCGTCGCGCTTGCCGAAGAAGTTCACGAAGGCGCCGAAATCGACGATCTTCACGACGCGGCCCTTGTAGACCTTGCCCTCTTCGGGCTCCGCCACGATCGAGTAGATCATGTCGTAGGCCTTCTGGATCGCCTCGCCGTTGGGGGACGCGATCTTGATGACGCCGTCGTCGTTGATGTCGACCTTGGCTCCGCTCGTTTCCACGATCTCGCGGATGACCTTGCCGCCCGACCCGATGACTTCGCGGATCTTGTCCTGCGGCACATTCATCGTCTCGATCCGCGGGGCGTGTTCGGAGAACGCGCCGACCTCGGACAGGGCCTTGTTCATCTCGCCGAGGATATGCATCCGGCCGGACTTCGCCTGGTCCAGCGCCTGGGACATGATCTCGGACGTGATGCCCGCGACCTTGATGTCCATCTGCAGCGAGGTGATGCCCTTCTCGGTCCCTGCGACCTTGAAGTCCATGTCGCCGAGGTGGTCCTCATCCCCGAGGATGTCGGACAGAACGGCCCATTCGCCGTCCTCTTCCAGCACCAGGCCCATCGCCACGCCGGCCACCGGCGCGGTCAGCGGCACGCCCGCATCCATCATCGACAGCGACCCGCCACAGACCGACGCCATGGAGGAGGAGCCGTTCGATTCGGTGATCTCCGACACCACACGGATCGTGTAGGGGAAGTCCGTCGGAGCCGGCAGCACCGCCTGCAGCGCGCGCCAAGCGAGCTTGCCGTGGCCGATCTCGCGCCGTCCCGGAGGGCCGACGCGCCCAGCTTCACCGACCGAGTAGGGCGGGAAGTTGTAGTGCAGCAGGAAGTTCGAGCGGAAGTTGCCGTGCAGCGCGTCGATGATCTGCTCGTCGTCGCCGGTGCCCAGCGTCGTGACGACAAGGCCCTGCGTCTCACCGCGGGTGAAAAGCGCGGAGCCGTGGGTGCGCGGCAGGAAGCCGGTCTCGGCCTCGATGTTGCGGATCTCGTCGAGCGCGCGGCCGTCGATGCGGCGCTTGTTCTTCACCACGTCGGCCCGCAGCACGGTCGATTCCAGCTTCTTGAGCGCGGCGCCGAGGTTCTTGTCCTCGAGCTCCTCCTCGCTCAGCTCGGCCTTGATCGCCTCCTTGGCGGCGGCGACCGCCTGCTGGCGCTCCAGCTTGTCGAGGATCGAGTACGCATCGCGCATATTGCTCTCGCCCAGCGACTTCACGCGCTCGTAGAGCTGCGAGTAGTCCGGCGGGGTGAACTCGAACGGCTCTTTCGCGGCTTCTTCGGCGAGGCTGACGATCAGGTCGATCACCGGCTGGATCTGCTGGTGCGCAAAGTTCACGGCGCCCAGCATCTCTTCCTCGGTCAGCTCGTAGGCCTCGGATTCGACCATCATCACGGCGTTCTTGGTGCCCGCGACGACAAGATCGAGCCGCTGCTCGGGATTGGCGCGCAGGTTGTGCATGTCCTCGACATCGGGGTTCAGCACGTATTCACCGTCCGAGTAGCCGACACGGCAGCCAGCGATCGGCCCCATGAACGGCGCGCCCGAGATCGTCAGTGCCGCCGACGCGGCGATCATCGCCACCATGTCGGGATCGTTGACGAGGTCGTGGCTCAGCACGGTGCACATCACCAGCACTTCGTTCTTGAAGCCGGGGACGAACAGCGGGCGGATCGGGCGGTCGATCAGGCGTGCGGTCAGCGTCTCCTTCTCGGTGGGAGGCGCCTCGCGCTTGAAGAAGCCGCCGGGCACCTTGCCCGCGGCATAGTATTTTTCCTGGTAGTGGACGGTCAGGGGAAAGAAGTCCTGGCCTTCCTTCTGCTGCTTCGCGAAGGTCACGTTGGCCATCACGGAGGTCTCGCCCAGGGTGGCGATGACCGATCCGTCGGCCTGACGGGCGACCTTGCCCGTCTCCAGTGTGAGCGTATCCTCGCCCCACTGCATGGATTTCTTCGTCACGTTGAACATTCAGCGTATCCTAGCTGGGAGCACTCCCGGCCGGATGCCGGGTCTCCCGTTTGAATGGCGGCCCCATTGCCGCCGGCCCCATCATCATGTCCTCGAGCGCCGGGGCCCGGGCGCCGCGTCTCAGATGCCGGGCGTCTATAGGAAAACATGCTCCTTGGGAAGCGCGGAGCGGCGTCACCGGTCGGTTGCACGAAAAAGGGCGGACCGGACCGGACCGCCCCTGTGGCACCGGCATGCCCGGTGGTTCAGTTGCTATCGGTTGCGCCGTTGCCCACGGTTTCGGCGGCGGTGTTCATCGCCTCCTGGACGGAGTTCTCGCCGTCCTCGCCGCAGACTTCGAAGACGCCGGTCACCATCGCCGCCATGTGCATGTCGTTGCGCTCCGCGGCGCCGGCCGTGGCAGAGCCGGACCTCATGTCATCCTCGCCGCTGTCTGCCGTCTCGGTGCCGGTCGTCTCGGAATCGTTTTGAAGCGCACCGCCGTCCGAGGCCGTGACGTCACCGTCCGCCCCCGTCGGCGCCGGGTCGGTGTCGCTCATGCCGCCGGACGCCATCTCGGCGTCCGAGCCTTGCTCCATCTCGGCCGCGTTCATGCCGTCGCCGGACTCCGTGCTCTCGCCGCTGGCGGTGTCGCCGGACATCGCGTCGCCCGATTGCGTGCCGGCTTCGCGCATCGAGGGCATGATCGGCATCAGGATCTCGCCCTGTTGCGGCGTGTCGAGCACGAGGAACTCGGCGCAGGTGATATCGGCGGACGCCTGGTCAGCCCCCGTGCCGCCCCCAGCGGTTGCCTCGGAGCCGCTGTCGGAGCTTTGGGCATATGCGCCGCCGGAAAGGGCGAGTGTGGTGCTGGCCGCAAGGGCAAGGATCGCTCTGGTGGTCATGTCGGGTCTCCTCCGCATTCGGTCGTCGTGTCCCGCCGGCAGGGGCAGAACAGGGGATCCGCTCAACTGTTCCAGAAAAGATCGTCCGCTGGCCCCGGGCGCCAGAACGCAGAAGGGCCGCCCCTCGGGCGGCCCTTGCATCCGTAACGTGCGGCGGGATCGGCTCAGCGGCGGATGCCGAGCTTGCCGATGAGCGTGCGATACCGCTCTTCGTCGCGCGACTTGAGGTAGTCGAGCAGCTTGCGGCGCTGGGCCACGAGCTTCAGAAGGCCACGACGGGAGTGGTTGTCCTTCTTGTGGGTCTTGAAATGTTCGGTCAGCGCGGTGATGCGCGTGGTCAGGATCGCGACCTGCACCTCGGGCGAACCGGTGTCGCCGTCCTTGGTCGCGTAGTCCTTCATTATCTGCTGCTTGGTTTCAGCCGTGATCGACATCGGGATCTCCTGTCATCAGGTGTTTCGGTCATGGCGCAAGCCGGGATGTCGTCCAGCATGGCCCGTGGAGAAGTCCGGCGGCGCGGCCGTCCGGATGCGCGCCTATAGGGCGAATCGCCCGGCGTGAAAAGCGGAAAGTACGGGTGCCTTGCGGTGGCACGTCGCGGCGCCCGGCAAACGAGGGTCCTCGCGCTTCCCGGCGTCCAGCCGGCCGCATGAAGGAAGGCGCGTAGGGACGGCATGCGATCAGGTTCCCGCAACCGGCCCCGAACCGAAGACCGGCGCGGCCCCCTGCGGCACCAGGGCGATCGCATCGAGCGGGGGGGCGTCCGCCGCCGCAAGGGTGGCCACGGCCGCACCGTCGAGCAGCAGCCGGACCATCGCCGGATTGTCCGGATCGGGCGCCAGCGCCACGTCAGGCGGCGCCCCGGTTTCTTCGTAAAGAACGACGAGCTTGTCCTCGGCGGGGTCGAAATCGGTCAGCTCCGCCGGGTCGCCCACCGCCCGGGAGCCGAGCGCGAAGGTGTCCGCGCCGGTCCCGCCCGAGGCGATGTCGCCGGCGCCGGGCATCAGCGTGTCGTTACCGCCGTGACCGTTGAGGAAATCCCCCTCTCCCGACCCGGGTCCGCGATCCTCCAGCAGGTCGTCACCGGCGCCGCCCATCAGCGTATCGGCACCGGCCCCGCCCGCAATCGTGTCGGCGCCCTCGCGGCCGTGCAGTGCGTCGGTGCCGGCCCCGCCGCGCAACACGTCGTCGCCGAGACCGCCTTGCAGAATGTCGTTCCCGCCCGCGCCATGCATCGTGTCGTGACCGCCATGGCCAAAAAGCGCGTCATCCTCGGCCCCGCCGTCCAGCAGATCGCCGCCACCCTCTCCGTCCAGAAGGTCGGTCCCGCCCTCGCCATGCAGCGTGTCGGCCCCCGCCCCGCCAAAGAGCGTATCGGCCCCTGCGCCGCCCGTCATCGCGTCGTCACCGTCCGAGGCGCGCAAGAGGTCGTCGCCGGCGCCGCCGTCAAGATGGTCGGTGAAGTCCGATCCGGTCAGCATGTCGGCCGCGGAGGTGCCCAAAGCGATCCGCCCGCCCTCGCGCGTCGTGCTCTCCGCTACCGCTTCGGGCGCCGCTGCGGGAAGCAGATCGGTGGAAAGGTATTCGTCCGATGCCGGGACAGGGGTGTCGGGGCCGGCCTCGTCGTCGCCGGCGCTCTCCCCGGAAGGGGCACCGGGCGCCTCCGCGTGTCCTGGCCCCGGGGAGCCGCCGACCTGCGGCGGCACATCGAAGCTGTCGGCCGTCTCGCCCTGCCCGCCGGCTTCGGCCTCGTCGTCACTATCATCGGTGACGGGGGTCGTGCCGATGATCGCCACCGATCCCAACATCATGATGCCCACCAGACCGGTCAGCCAAAGCATCGCGCAATTCCCGAAAGGCTTTCCCAGCCGGAAAGCGAGCCGAATGTCCGCCCAATCGCCGATCCGATCAATCTCAATCGCAGCGCAAGGTTAACCGCCGACCGGGTAGCGCTCCGCCGCCGGCCACGGCTCCGGCGTTACCCGGTAGGCGACGTAGAGCGGATGTCGCGGATGCCCGTCCCGCGTCAGGCCGAGATGCCACAGCGGCCCGAGCCGCCGCGCCAGCGCCGGCCCGGCCCCGCGCCAGGCGCCGTGCACGCCCCAAGCCGCCACCGTCATCGCCGCGCCCCCGGCCCAGTCGGCCAGCAGCGCCGCGTTCTCCGGCCCCTCGGGGTCCTCCGCGCAGCGCAGATCGGCGGGCCGCGTCGCCCGCCACGCGAAAAGGTTGGCGATCTTCACGCCGCCGGCGCCCATCGTGCGCGCCCGCGTCTCGCAGCGGTGAATCGTCGGATCGTTCGCCATCTCCGTCGCGGTCGACGGGTTGAGCATGACGAAGAGCACCGGCGCCGCCTGCGCATCCCACGTCCGGGCGAGGCCATAGCGATACCGCCCGCAGGGCGAATAGAGCGCCTCGGACCGCGTTCCGCCCGCTTCGTGCCGCCGCGTGATCATGGCCCGGCTCTGCCGCGCGACGGCGCCGGGCGCAACCCGCCTTGCCTTCGCCGCGGCGCACATAGATTGCGGGGCATGACCGCGCTTCCCCCCGCCCTGCAGGACTGGTTCGACGCCCGTGGCTGGCAGATGCACCCGCACCAGGAAACGATGCTGGACCGCGCCGGCGCGCCCGCGCTCCTGCTGATCGCCCCGACCGGCGGCGGCAAGACGCTCGCCGGTTTCCTGCCGACGCTATCGGAACTGGCCGAAGCGCCCGAGCCGGGGCTGCACACGCTCTATGTCTCGCCGCTGAAAGCGCTCGCCGCCGACATCAAGCGCAACCTGCGCACGCCGATCGAGGAGGCCGGCCTGCCGATCCGCGTGGAGGACCGCACCGGCGACACCACCGCCACGCAGAAAAAGCGCCAGCGCGCCGATCCGCCGCACATCCTGCTGACCACGCCGGAAAGCCTCGCGCTCCTGACCTCCTACGAGGACGCGCCGCGCATGTTCGCGGGCCTCAAGCGCGTCGTCGTGGACGAGATCCACGCGCTCGCCGAATCCAAGCGCGGCGATCAGCTCATGCTGGCGCTCGCGCGGCTGCAGACGCTCTGCCCCGACCTGCGCCGCGTGGGCCTGTCGGCCACCGTCGACGATCCGGCGCAGATCGCGAAATTGCTCGCCCGCCATCCGGACCCCTGCGAGATCCTGGAGGCCGATCCCGGCCCCGAGCCGGACATCGAGATGCTGGTGACCGACACGCCCCCGCCCTGGTCCGGCGGCGGCGCGAAATATGCGATCCCGGCGGTGCTGGAGGAGGTCCGAAAGCACCGCACCACGCTGATCTTCCACAACACCCGCGCGCAGGCGGAGATCTTCTTTCACCACCTCTGGCTCGCCAACGAAGAGGGGCTGCCCATCGGCATCCACCACGGATCGCTCGACCGGGGACAGCGCGAGCGGGTGGAGGCGGCGATGGTCGCGGGTGATCTGCGCGCCATCGTCTGTACCGGCAGCCTCGATCTGGGGATCGACTGGGGCGACGTTGACCTCGTGATCCAGGTCGGCGCGCCGAAGAACGTCAAGCGGCTGGTGCAGCGCATCGGCCGCGCGAACCACCGCTACAACGCGCCGTCGAAGGCGCTGCTGGTGCCCGCCAACCGCTTCGAGGTGGTCGAATGCGTCGCCGCCCTGCAAGCGGTGAAGGAGCGCGACCTCGACGGCGAGCCGCGCGGGCCGGGTCCGCGCGACGTGCTGTGCCAGCACATCCTGATCGCCGCCTGCGCCGGGCCGTTCGACGCCGAAATGCTTTATGCGGAGATGATCTCGGCCGGGGCCTATGCGGGCCTCACGCGGGCGGAATTCGACGCCTGCCTCGATTTCTGCGCCACCGGCGGCTACGCGCTGCGCGCCTACGACCAGTGGCGGCGGATCCTGCAACGGCCGGACGGGCTCTGGCAATTGCGCGATCCGCGCAGCGCGCTGCGCATCCGCCAGAACATCGGCACGATCCAGGACACCGACACGCTCAAGGTGCGGATGCGCGGCCGCGGCGGCGCCCCCCTCGGCGAGGTGGAGGAAGGCTTCGCGGCCTCGCTCACCAAGGGCGACACGTTCCTGATCGGCGGGCGCATCGTGCGCTACGAGGGCCTGCGCGAGACGGTGGTGGAGGTGTCGCGCGACAGCGCGCAGAAGCCGAAGATCGCCACCTTCATGGGCACCAAGTTCTCGACATCCACGCAACTGTCGCACCGCATCGTGCGGATGTGCCAGCAGGACGACTGGCCCGATCTGCCCGAACACACCGCCGACTGGCTGCGGCTTCAGCGCGAGGTGTCGCGCCTGCCCCAGCCCGGGCGCCTCCTGATCGAAAGCTTTCCCCATGACGGGCGCGAACAGCTCGTCGTCTACGGCTTTGCCGGGCGGAACGCGCAGCAGACGCTGGGCCTCCTCCTGACCAAGCGGATGGAGGAGGAGGGTCTGGCGCCCATGGGGTTCGTCTCCACCGATTACGCCACGCTGATCTGGGGGCTCGACGCGGTGACAGATCCGCGCCCGCTCTTCGATATCGCGCGGCTGGAGGCGGGGCTCGACACATGGCTTGCCGGGAACGCGGTTATGAAGCGCACCTTCCGTGCCTCGGCCCATATCGCGGGGCTCCTGGAGCGGCAGGTCGGGGGGACCCGCAAGACCGGCAAGCAGGCGACGATGTCGTCGGACATCCTCTACGACACGTTGCTGAAATACGACCCCGACCACCTGCTGATGCAGATCACCCGCGAAGAAGCGATGCGCGGCCTCGTCGATTTCGACCGCATCCGCGAGATGACCGAACGCGTCGGGGACCGCATCGACCTTCTCCACCTTACCCGCGTCACGCCACTTGCGGCGCCGCTTTTTCTGGAGCCGGGACGGGTCCCGATCGCGGGGAGCGCCGACGAAAGGCTGCTCGAGGAGGAGGTGACGCGGCTCCTCGACGCATCGGGCCTCGCGGCGGTGGATGCGCCGGCGCGGCCGGTCTGGCGGGTGCCATGGTGAGATGTTCCAGCCGGTGGCGCTGCGGCGCCTGAGGGACCGGGGCCAGCCCCCGGACCCCCGGAGTATTTTCAAGCCCAAAGAAGCAGAAAAGGGGCCCAGAGCGGTCCAGCCCCTTACGGTAAATGTTGATCTTCTGCCGTCGAGGTCCAGCCAAGCTAACTCATACCCGCCATTCGCCACGTGGCCTGCCAGAACCACGATTCGTGATCTTCGTCTCAGAAAAGGTCGGTGCAGCGTGATACTTCGTAGCGACTCATCATTTCCCTCGCGCGCAGGCGATACCAGTCGGCGAGTTCTTCGAAGCGGTCTTCGAGGGACTGATCGTTGGTCGGCGGGGCAGCGTGCCGTAGCTCGAAGAGATCGTTCTGTGTCGCCACAACAGACCCTAAGAAGAAGCCGATGCCTGCCTCGGCCGACCCTCCGATAGAATTTGGCTTTAGGATTCCGGGAAAGCCGGAGTCTTCCTCGACCAGCGGCGCTCCAAGCTTCAATGCCTCGGACATGTGCGCGTCACGTAACCGTTCGGCATCAGCGTTCGCGCGATCAGCGCCCTCTATGCGCGCCAACGGAAGTCGGCTAAGTTCGGCGTAGGCGGCGCATTCGACGTGCCGGATCGTGGTCGTTCCGTCGGCGAACGCGGCTGTCGCGATGCACAGGGCAAATGCTGTAGCTGTAGCTCGCCTCACTTCGCCTCCTTCTGCATGTCACACGGCTCTTCCGGATGGGGACCAACGATCTCGAAGATTTCTTCGACCTGTTTGGCGCTTCTGCTCATTATCCAGATAACATCGAAGCGCTATGTCAACGGCAATGTTGGTCGCAGACCCGCCGGTAGAGCGACGGCTGTCAACATTTAACGTTAGGGGCTGGCCAGAGCGGGCGGAACGTGCAATCCGGCGGCGTGCGAATCGCGCGTCCACGCGGCTTGACCCGATGAGGCGGCGGGCGCATATCGGGGGCAAGCGAGGACGACCTCCCCCGATAAGGGCCTATGGCCGGGACGACCCGGCGCAGACAGCCAAGGAGGCCGCCATGCGCCGTCCGCTCGACCGTATCCGCCACGCGATCCTCTTCGAGGCCATCGCGCTTACTCTCGTGACCCCGGCGACCGCCTGGATCTTCGGGATTGCCATGCACGACAGCTTCGTCGTGATCGCCGTCGGCGCGACCGTCGCGATGGTGTGGAACTACGTCTACAACCTCGCCTTCGACCATGCCCTCGTGCGCCTCGGTCTGCCGCTTTACAAGACACTGCCGCTGCGCATCGGTCACGCGATCCTGTTCGAATGCGGGCTGATCCTCGCGCTCGTGCCGTTCTTCAAGCTCTGGCTGGGAATCGGCGCGGCCGAGGCGATCGTGATGAACCTTGGCCTTTCGGCGTTCTACACGGGCTACGCGCTTGCCTTCAACTGGGGCTACGACCGGCTGTTTCCGCTGCCGGAATGGCGCGAGGGCTGAGCCCCCTTGCACCGCCCCGCGCGGTGGGCAAGAAACAAAGCATGAACCGCCTCGCCTTCGATTTCCACGGTGCCGCGCTCGCCCCGCTGCCGTCCGGCGCGCTCCACTGGCCGGCGGCCCGGACTCTCGTTGTATCCGACCTTCACCTTGGCAAATCTGCGCGGATGTCAGCCGGCGGCGGCGCCGCGCTGCCGCCCTACGACACGCGCGAAACGCTGGCGCGGCTCGAGCGCGACATCGCCGCCACAGCCCCGGCGCGCGTGATCTGCCTTGGCGACAGTTTCGACAGTGGCGCGATCCGCGCGGCCCTGCCGGCAGAGGATCGCGACAGGATCACGGACGTGCAGGCGGGCCGCGAGTGGATCTGGATCGAGGGCAACCACGATCCCGGTCCCGCGGATCTCGGCGGCACACACCGGGCGGAGCTGATGCTCGGGCCGCTAACTTTCCGACATATCGCGCGGGCGGACGCGGCGGGCGAGGTCTCGGGCCACTACCATCCCAAGGCCCGTCTGCTGCTGCGCGGCCGGGCGATCTCTCGTCCCTGTTTCCTGTTCGACACCGTGCGCCTGATCCTTCCCGCCTACGGCGCCTATACCGGCGGTCTCTTCACCCATGCGCCGACGCTCTCGCGGCTCATGGGGGCGGAGGCGGAGGCGATCCTCTGCGGCGCCACGCAGATGCGCCTGCCGATGCCCCGGACCGAGGCGCGGCGGGCCTGAACGCCGCCACGGCCTCTGGCACTGGCCGGGCGCGGCGTCGGACGTGCCTGCGCGGCCCTCGAACCTCCGATACCGAAGGCGATTGCCAGCGTTCAGGCGCCGCCTTCCAACGGCAATTCCGGCTGCGGGGTCCAGGCCGGCTGATCCGGGACGTGCAGCCGCAGGACGCTCCCGAGTGACAGCATCCCCGGCCGCTCGACCCAGGCGGTGACGCCGCGGCGTCCGGCGGCCGCGGCCTTGAAGCGTGCTCCGATGCCGGGATGTTCGCGCTCGATCTCCCTGCCCGGCAGGTGGCAGGGGCGGTTGGCCATGTCCACGACCAGTGTCGCGCCGCCCTCGGCCTGCAGGCGCGACGACGGCGGGACGTTGGTCAGGTCCGGCAACCCCGACACCACCATCGAGGCGCCGAGCCACGACGGATCCACCGCGCCAAGCTCCATCTGCCGCGCGATCTCCGCCAGATCCTCCGCCGAGACGATGGAGAGCTGGCGCACGTTGCGGATCTCCGTGCCCTTGGGGTGCTGTGCCACCACGCGAGAGCAAGAGGGCCGCGTCAGCCCGCCGTGCCGCTCCCCGACGATGCCGGTCCAATCCAGATCGGCACGCTCCAGCAGGCTGGAGCGCAACCCGGTCTCGGACACGCGCCCCAGCCACGTGATGCGCGCGCGATACTCCGTCGGCTTCAGTGCCGGCATGATCGTCTCTCCATCTCGACGGACGCGAGGGTGCCCCATGCCGGGGCCGCAGCCAAGGGTGCGCTACGGGGCGTGCAACGTGAAGAACAGGCGCCGGAAGGGAAACAGCACCGTGCCGCGTTCATCCTTGGGATAGGCCTTGCCGATGGACGCCTCGTAGGCGGTGACCAGGCGGGCGCGTTCCTCGGGGGTCAGCGAGGCGAGGATCGGGCGCGCATAGGTCGCCTCGGTGAAGCGGCGGACCGGGTGGCCCTCGCCGTCCGGGGCGAGTTCCTGGTAATATTCCGTTTCCCACAGCGTCACCCGGCCGAGCGGGGCGAGCATGCGGAAATACTCCGCCGGCAGCAGGATGCCGGGGCGCGTCGACCGGTCCGTCCGGCCGGGATAGAGCTCATCCACGATCTGCGCCCAGAGCCGGTGGGACGGCGCGTTGTTCTGGTGCGGCAGCTGCACGGCCAGCACCCCACCCGGGGCGAGCGACCGGGCCAGCCGGGGAATCAGCGTCTCGTGATTGCCGAGCCAGTGCAGCGACGCGTTGGCGAAGATCAGCGCCGGCGGCGTCGCCGGCGCCCAATCACCGATGCTCTCCTCGGACAGGCGGTCATAAACACCGATCACCCGCGCCTGTTCCAGCATCGCCGGGCTCGAATCCACGCCGACAAGCGGGCGGCGCAGCGTCTTGAGCGCCGGCCCGGCCGCACCGGCGCCGCAGCCCAGATCGACGACGTCGCCATCGGGCAGCGGCCCGACGCTGCGCAGCAGGTCGAGGGCGGGTCGCAGTCGAAGACCCCGGAACCGGTAGTAGGTTCCGGGGTCCCAATCGGGATCGTCCGTGGCTGTCATGCGCTCGGTTCGGGCTCCAGTCCGCCGTCGCCGCCCGCAGGCTTCGATTTCGGCTTGGTCTTGGGAATGGCGGTGACGCTGGGCTTGTCGTCCTTGATCTCGCCCGCGCCCTCGTCGTCGTCACCCGAATGCGGCGGATCGCCCCGCATCACGCGCGCGATCTCTTCACCGGTCAGGGTCTCGTATTCGAGAAGGCCCTCGGCCAGACGTTCCCACTCCACCTTGCGCTCGGTCAGGATCGAGTGGGCGCGCTCGTAGGCCTCGGCGATGAAGCGGCGCACCTCTTCCTCGATCAGCTCCTTGGTATTGGCGGACACCGACAGGCCCGCGGTGTTGCCCTGGTAGCCTTCGTGCGCCTCGGCATAGTCGATGTTGCCGATCTTGTCGGACATACCCCAGCGCAGCACCATGGCGCGGGCCAGTGCACTGGCCTGCTGGATGTCGCCGGCGGGACCGTTCGACACCATGTCGTCGCCGTACTTGATGATCTCGGCCGCCTTGCCCGCCATGGTCATGGCGAGCTTTTCCTCGCACTCCGACTTGTGCCAGTTGAGCCGGTCGATCTCGGGCAGCGACACGACCATGCCGAGGGCGCCGCCGCGGGGGATGATCGTCGCCTTGTAGACCGGATCGCATTGCGGCAGCGACAGGCCGACGACGGCGTGACCCGCCTCGTGATAGGCGGTCTTTTCCTTCTGCTCGGGCGTCAGCACCATGGAGCGCCGCTCCGAGCCCATCATCACCTTGTCCTTGGCGTTCTCGAAATCGACCATGGTCACGAAGCGCCGGCCGACGCGCGCGGCCATCAGGGCCGCCTCGTTCACCAGGTTGGCAAGATCCGCACCCGAGAAGCCGGGCGTGCCGCGCGCGATGATGCGCAGGTCGACGTCGGGGCCGAGCGGGGTCTTGCGGGCATGCACGCCGAGGATCTTCTCACGGCCCTTGATGTCGGGGTTGGGCACGGTGATCTGGCGGTCGAAACGGCCGGGACGCAGCAGCGCGGGGTCGAGCACGTCGCGCCGGTTGGTCGCGGCGACGATGATGACGCCCTCGTTCGATTCGAAACCGTCCATCTCGACCAGAAGCTGGTTCAGCGTCTGCTCGCGCTCGTCGTTGCCGCCGCCATAGCCGGATCCGCGATTGCGGCCGACGGCGTCGATCTCGTCGATGAAGACGATGCAGGGCGCGTTCTTCTTGGCCTGCTCGAACATGTCGCGCACGCGCGACGCGCCGACACCCACGAACATCTCGACGAAGTCGGACCCCGAGATGGTGAAGAACGGCACGCCCGCTTCGCCGGCGATGGCGCGCGCGAGCAAGGTCTTACCGGTGCCCGGAGGGCCGACCAGAAGCGCGCCCTTGGGGATCTTGCCGCCGAGGCGCGAGAATTTCTGCGGGTTGCGCAGGAATTCGACGATCTCCTCGAGCTCTTCCTTGGCCTCGTCGATGCCGGCGACGTCGTCGAACGTGACTCTACCGTGCTTCTCGGTCAGCATCTTGGCCTTGGACTTGCCGAAGCCCATGGCGCCGCCTTTGCCGCCCCCCTGCATGCGGTTCATGAAGTAGATCCACACGCCGATCAGCAGCAGGAACGGCAGCAGCGAGATCAGGAAGGACTGGAAGCCCGATTGCTCCTGCTGTTCGGCCCGGACGGTCACGCCGTTGTCGACCAGCAGGTCGGTCACCTGCGCATCCTCGGGCTTCACGGTGATGTAGTCCTGGCCATCGGAGGACCGGAAGCGCACGCGCTCGCCGTCGATGGTCGCCGATTGCACGGCATCGTCCTGGACCCGCTGGACGAATTCGGTATAGCTCACCTCCCGGCTTTGCAGCGTGTTGCCGCCGCCCGAGAACAGGTTGAAGAGCGCCAGGACGAGCAGGAACAGAACGACCCAGAAAGCGATATTACGCGCGTTGCCCACGAGGGACCTCCTTCCACAGGGAGCGGGCCGCCGAGGGCGGCCGCGCACCCATGCAACATAAGGCCTGAGGGGCCACGTTCAATCGGAAAGCAACAGCTGCATGAACGTCGGACGGGTGTCGACGACGACATGTCGCGGCCCCACGTCCAGCGGCGCAAAGGCGCGAAGGCGCGTGCCGTCCCAGAGCGCCGGCGCGGCCCGCGCCACGCGCATCGGGACGGTGGCGCCGTCGCGCGCGGGGCGGGGGATCTGCGCCCAGCCGTCCTCCCCCAGGGCACGAATCTCCAGTCCCGCGAGGTCCTCGCCCTCGATGCGGTAGCGGCCGTCCCAGAGGCCCGCGCCTGCCGGGATCGCCGTCCCCCGGAGGGCTGCACCGTCGCGCCAGACCCAGAGCGACTCGCGCATCGCCTCGGCCTCGCACCCGTGAAGCGTGCCGCGCCCGCCGGCGTCCAGACGCTCGGCGAGCGCCTCCAGCGGCGCGGCGCGGGGGCCGTACTCGGCGCCGGCAACCCATCGCAGCGCGGCGGACAGAAGGCGCAAACGGGTCTCCGCGTCGGAGGCGGCCAGCGCCACGCGGTCGAAGACCAGCACCCCTGGCGGCAGGCCCCCGGGCGCCCGCAAGGCGGCACGGGCAAGGTCCGCCGTGCGGGCGACAAGCGCACTCCGCGCCCGCCGCATCCGCCGCGCCGTGGCGGCCAGCGTGCCTGCGTCCAGCCCCTCGGCCGACAGCGCGCCGAGCAGATGGCGCATCCGCGCCCGGACGTAAGCCGGATCGTCGTTCGTGGGGTCCTCGACCCAAGGCACAAGCAGTACCCGCGCGTAGTGCCGCAACTCCTCGCGCCGCACGGTGAGCAGCGGGCGCACGATGTCGTAGCCGGGTGTCCAAGGCCCCGGCGGCGTCACGCCACACACGTCCTGCACCGCTGGAGGCACCTCGGCGTGCGGCACCACCCGCCGCAGCGGGGCCATCGCGGACAGCCCGTCGACCCCGGCGCCGCGCGCCAGCCGCATCAGGAAGGTTTCGGCCACGTCGTCCTCGGTATGGGCCATGAGGACATGGCGCAGCCCGCCGCGCCAGCGGTCGATCAGCGCCAGCCGCGCGCGCCGCGCGGCGTCCATCACGTTGCCCTGCCCGTCCCAGTGCCAGCGCAGCGCCGCATGCGGATGGCCGAGGAGCGCGCATTCCGCCGCGACCATCTCCGCCTCGACCGCGCTTTCGGGCCGCAGGCCATGGTCCACGGTAACCACCCAGAGCCGCACGCCCCAGGCGCGCGTCCAGTTATGGGCGAGCGCCAGCATCGCCATCGAATCGCCGCCGCCCGAGACGGCCAGCGCGATGTCCGTCGGAAAGTCCGGGCCCAGAAGCCGGCCCATGTCGGCTGCGAAGCGGTCGTCGAGCGACGGCGCTCCCGTCACTGGCAGGCGAGGGAGGCCCGCGCCTGTTCGGCCTGTCCCACGGCCTCGGTGCCCGGATAGCGGTTCGGAACCTCGGCCAGCGTCACGCAGGCCTCGCGGGTGGAGCCAAGCTCCCCCAGCGCGGCGCCGAGCCGCCACAGCGCCTCGGGCGCGACCGGCGCGTCAGGATAGCCCGAGTAGACGTCGAGATAGGCGCGCGCCGCCTCGCGCGTGTCGCCAAGCCCGGCGAGCGCCTTGCCCCGGCCCAGAAGCGCCGCGGCATCGAGCGGGCCGCCCGGATAGGTCGTGCGGAACTGCGCGAAACGGTCGGCGGCGCTCTGGTATTCACCGGCGTCCAGCGCCTCTTGCGCGCGGCGGTAATCCTGCTCTTCCGCGGCGGCGAGTTGCACGGACGGATCGCTCAGCGGCAGGGGCGCGGCGCCGGTTTGCGCGTCGCCCTCGCCCTCGACGTCATCGCCGACCTCGATGTCCGACGGGCTCACCTCGCCCTGCCCTTCGAGCCCGCCGAGGCTCGGCCCGCTGCCCGACGTCGCGGGCGCGCTGCCACCGAGCGGATTCTCGGTGTCGAGCTGGCCGATATCGCAGCCCTCTTCCAGCTCGCAGAGCCGGAACTTGATGTCGCCGATGCGGTTCGATCCGTCCGACACCACCCGGTCGATGCGGTTCTCCAGCTCTTCCGTGCGCGAGGTCAGGCCCTGGAGCGCCTGTTCGATCTGGTTGACCCGGTCGAGCGTCGAGCCGGCGACGTTCACGTTTGCCCCTCCCGTGGTCGACAGCTCGCGCTTGAGCGACTGAAGCTCGTAGGCGAGCGCAGAGACCTCTTGGCGGATATCGGCCAGCGTCTGGCCGTCCTGCGCGGCGGCGGGCATAGCGAAAAGGCTCGCGGAGACGAGAAGCGCGGCGATCCGGGTCATGTCGATCCTCAGCTGGTGGCGCCGGCGGTGCCGAAGGAGATCACCGTCACGGCGCGGCGGTTCTTGGCATAGCAGCTCTCTTCCGAACAGATCTCGATCGGGCGCTCCTTGCCGTAGCTGACGGTGCGCAGCCGGTTCGGCGCGACCCCGCGAGAGATCAGGTATTCCTGTACCGCGCTGGCGCGGCGGGCGCCGAGGGCGATGTTGTATTCGCGGGTACCCTGCTCGTCGGCGTGCCCTTCGATCACCGCGAGGTAGTCGGAGTTGGTCTGCAGCCATTGCGCCTGACCGTCGAGCGTCGCCTGCGCCTCGGGCGACAGTGTCGACTGGTCGACGGCAAAGAGCACGCGGTCGCCGACGGCCTGGTTGAAATAGGCGGCGGAGGTCGGGTCGTTGGCGCTGCCCGGTACGACGCCGCCATTGGCGCCCGCGCCCGCATTGGCACCGGCCATGCCGTCCGCCCCGCCCGCGCCGAAGCGGTCGGGGTTGGTGCAGGCAGCGGCGAGAAGCGCCGATGCCACGATGAGGGCCTTGGTCAGATGGGTCATGGTCACTGTCCTGCTCGGGTTTTGCCGCGAGCCTACCACGGCGCGAGTCCCAAGGGAATGCGGGGCGCGACAACGGCGACGGGGGTGGGCGAACTTTCTCGTGAATGGGAAAGGCGATCGGGACAGCCCCGCCCGAACAACGCCCAGCGCGGAGCAAAGGCCGAAGGCCGCCGCGCATCGCCGGGCCGCCCCCCGGACCGGCGATTGGTTGACGCTTGGCGCGCCGCTCGGAGGTCGTCCGGACGCGGCTGGCATAAAGCGCCCTGATCGGCGGTCCGGATCGCCGATCCGCGGCCCGTCGATGCGCGACTGGCGCTCCCTGCCCCCTTACTGGAGCGGACCCCAGCTCGGGTCCGAGGCGCCGGCCGGTGTTGGCACCGGCTTGAGGTTCCGCCCCGACACGTCGACCGTGTAGAGCGACGACGCCCCGCTTGCCCCCTGAGTCTCGCGCGCGAACATGATGACGCGGCCGTTCGGCGCCCAGGTCGGGCCTTCGTCCAGGAAGGACGCGGTGAGCAGCCGCTCTTCGGAGCCGTCGGTGCGCATCACGCCGATATGGAAGCGCCCGCCGTTCTGCTTGGTGAAGGCGATGAGATCCCCGCGCGGCGACCAGACCGGCGTGCCGTAGCGCCCCGGCCCGAAGCTGATCCGCGTCGGCTCCCCCCCGCCGGCGGGCATGACGTAAAGCTGCTGGGTGCCCGAGCGGTCGCTCTCGAACACGATCTGCGAGCCGTCCGGAGAGAACGACGGCGCCGTCTCGATCGCCGGGCCCGAGGTCAGCGGCGACGCCTGGCCGGTGGCGATGTCCATCCGGTAGATGTCTGTGTTCGACCCGCTGATCGCGGAATAGAGAAGCCCCTGCCCGTTCGGGGTGAAGCGGGGCGCGAAGCTCATCTCGCCCTGCTGGGCGGGCAGGACACGCGACTGCGTGTCGCCCACGTTCAGCAGGTGAATGCGCGGGCTGCCGCTCTCGTAGCTGGTGTAGATCACCCGATCGCCCGAGGGCGAGAAGCGCGGCGCCAGCACGATGGAGCCCGACCCGGTCAGGTACTGCACGTTGGCCCCGTCGTAATCCATGATCGCCAGCCGCTTGGCGCGCTGATCCTTCGGCCCGCTCTCGGAGACGAAGACGACGCGGCTGTCGAAATAGCCCGACTCGCCGGTGATGCGCGAATAGACCTGGTCGGCCACCTTGTGCGCCAGGCGCCGCCAGCCGTCGGTGGGTGCGGCAAGCTGCATGCCTTCGCCCATCTCGGTGCCCGAGAACACGTCGTAGAGCCGGAACTTCACGCTGACCCGGTCGCCCGAGACGCTGACCGCGCCGGTGACCAGCGCCTGCGCGTTGATCGCCTTCCAGTCGGCGTATTGCACCGGGCTGGAGAAACTGGTCACCGAACTGATGAAGGCGTCCTGCGGGATCCGCCGGAAGAGGCCGGTGCCGGTGAGGTCGTCGGCGACCACCTGCGTCAGGCGCTGCGCCATGTCACCGCCGCCACCCTCGTCCACGAAGACCGGCAGCGCGATCGGGATGGGCTCGATCACGCCCTCGGTGATGTCGATGCGCAAGGGGCCGTCCTGCGCAAAAGCCGGGGCAGCGATGCTCGCGGCAGCGACGGCGAGCGCGCCGAGGAAGATCCGGAGAAGTCTCATCTGTCACCCTTTCCGAATGGGTCGATAGAGGGGAGCGGCGGTCGTGCGGACCATAGCCCGGCGCGGCCGAAGGGGAAACGCGGTTGCGGTATGTGCGGGTAGGGCGGAGTGCGTTTGCGCCCCGTCCCGCTGGATGCCTTGCGCGGCGAAAGGGCCGAGCGAAGGCCCAAACGTGAACAGCGGAGCCCCGCGCAACTCGGCCCGGAATCAAGCCGAAGGCGCCGGGCCAGCGTCATGCTGAAAGCATGCCTTCGGCATGACCCGTCCCGGCGGGTCGGCGCTTTGTCACCCTTGTGCGTCGTTTGGATGGAACAGGGGCGTGGCTGGCATAAAGCTCGGACCTCCGAGGTCTTGAGCGCGGCCCCACGGGCCGGCGCTGGCCCGCCGTCTTCTTGCCCATGACCGCGATTGAAACGCCTGATACTGCGCCGCGGCGACCGAACTGTACCGTTTACAGACATCTCGGTGCACCGGCACTTAGGACCCAAGAACTCCTCAACGCCAGGCATGTACACGCCCTTTCCGAAAGCCGCGGAAAACCACCTCACCGGATCCGCATCCCGGAGGGATCGAAGGTGATCTCGATCCGGTCCCATTGACCGTACTTCTCGGGCGGCAGGTCGTAGCCGTTGCCCTGGCAGCGCAGGATGGCGCGGCGCGCGGCCTGGAAGGCGGTCTCCACCGCCGCTCCGTCGCCGCCCGAGGCGCTAAGCCGCTCGATGGAGTTCGCCACCACCTGACCGTTCTCGGCCATGTCCATGCCGACCACGACCGTCACATTCGCCGCCTGGGAACCCACGTCGACCACCCAGCATCGCTGCACCGCGACGCGGAAAGCGTCGCGCTCTCCCGACGTCATCGGCGGACCGGTCGGCACGTCCGGCTGCGGATCGGTGGTGCCGCCACCGCCCAGCGCCTCGGCCAGCGCGTCCTCGACCCCGGTACCGAGGCTCTCCTCTTGCGCCGGCTCCTGAGGTTCGGGTTCGGCTTCGGGCTCGGGCGCCGCTGCGGTCTCGGTCTCGGGCTCCGCTTCGGGTTCGGGCTCCGCCGTCTGCGTCGGCGCCGGCCGGTTCGGCCGCGTGCGGGGCCGCGGCGACGAGGTCGGCGCGCGCGACGGCTCCTCGGCCTCGGTGACGATCTCGGAGGTCGCCGCCTCTGGGGCTTCGGGCTCCTGCGGCTCTTCCGGGACGGTCTCCTCGGAGGGCTCGGGCTCCACCGCCTCGGCGACGTCGGGAGCGGGCTCTGCCTCGGGTTCCGGCTCCGGCACCGGGTCGGGCGCGACGCGGGGCGCCGGACGCGGCACAGGGCGTTCGGATATCTGCGGTGCCTCTATCTCCGGGTCCGGCGCCGGCGGCTCGGGCTGTTGCACCTCGTCCTGCGCCTCGGCCGGGGGCGCCTGCGGCACCGCCTCGGGCGGGGTTTCCTGCGCCGGTTCCGGCGCCGGCTCGGGCTCCGGTTGCGGCTCCGGCGGGGGTTCGGCCGCTGGGGGCGCCGGTGCCGGGTCGGGATCGGAGTCCGGTGCGGGCGGCGCGTCGATGTCCTGCGTACTCTCGGGCGGCTGCGTCCGCTCGCTCAGCGCCGCGAACTCCTCTTCGGAGATTACCGACACCTCGCGCACCTCGACGCTGTCCGGCTCGGAACGGAACACGCCGCCGAACAGGACCCAGAAGACCAGGGCCAGATGGCCCGCGCCCGAGATGTAATGGCCCGTGTGCAAAGGCCGCCCCTCAGTTGCCGTCCCCGGCCGGCGCCGAGAGCGTCGGGCCGTCCAGGGTCGGCCCGCCGATATCGGTCACCAGCCCGATGGACGCGAAGCCGCCGGCATTGAGCGCGCCCATCACCTCGGCCACGCTGTTGTACGGCACGTTCCCGTCCGCGCGCAGGTAGACGCGGTCGTCCGACCGTTCGGCCGCGATGGCGCGCAGCCGGCCGACCAGATCGTCCCGCGCGACCTCGGTGGTCATGATCGTGACCGTGCCGTCCGCCTCCACCGTCACCGTCAGCGGCTCCTCGTTGTCCGAGGGCAGCGAGGTCGCGGCGGTTTTCGGCAGTTCCACCGGCACGCCCACGGTCAGCAGCGGCGCCGCGACCATGAAGATGATCAGCAGCACCAGCATCACGTCCACGAAGGGCGTGACGTTGATCTCGGCCATGGGTTGCGCGCCGCCGCGGCGGGTGCGCCGCCGCCGGGCGCCCGCCGCCGATCCCTTCTTGATGACACCCGCGCCCATGTCAGCCGTCCAGCTGGCGCGACAGGATGGTGGAGAACTCGTCGGCGAAGGCTTCGTAACCGCCGATCACCCGGTCCGCGTCCGCCGAGAGCTTGTTGTAGAAGATCACCGCCGGGATTGCTGCCAGAAGGCCGAGGCCGGTGGCCAGCAGCGCCTCGGCGATGCCCGGCGCGACCACGGCAAGGTTGGTGTTCTGCTGCTCGGCGATCTCGATGAAAGCGTTCATGATGCCGAAGACGGTGCCGAAAAGCCCCACGAAAGGCGACACCGAGCCTACCGTCGCCAGCACGCCGAGGCCGCCCTGCAGATCCTCGGCCTCCTTCTGGATGGCGACGTCCATGGAGCGGTCGATGCGCGCCTGCGCCCCGGCGATCAGCGCGCCGTCGTCGCGGTGCGACCGGCGCCATTCCGACATGCCGGCGGCAAAGACCCGCTGCGAGCGCCCGCGCGGATCCGGCCCGATCTCGTCGAACAGCTCGTCCAGCGGCTCGCCCGACCAGAACGCGCGGTCGAACCGCGCCGCCTCGCGCCGCGCGGCGCGGTAGCTGATGATCTTCTGCACGATGATCGACCACGACCAGAACGAGGCCAGGATCAGCGCCAGCATCACCAGCTTCACGGTCAGCGTGGCGCGCGCGAACAGGCCCCACATCGAGAAATCGACCTGTGCGGCCGCCTGGAGTGCTTCGGTTTCCATCTGCCTGCTCTTCTTGATCTGCCCGGCGCCTCTGCCGGGTCGCCTTTGCGGGCGGTTCTACAACAATTGCGCGCCGCCGGCCAACACATTGCCGTCATGGTGCCGCGGTGTCGTTGCCTCAGTTGACCTTTTGGCGGATCTCCGCCGGCAGGCGCACGGGCTGACCATCGAGGGTGGCGCAGACCGCCGTCACCTCGGCGCGGAAGATCACCTTGCCCTCGCGCAGGATCTCCTGCGCCATCACAAGCCGCGCGCCGGTCACCGACTCCGTCCGCGTGCGCACGGTCAGCTCGTCGTCGAGCCGCGCCGCGCCAAGGTAGTCCGCCTCGACCCTGCGGACGACGAAAGCGGTTCCGGCCTCGCGCATCGCGTTCTGATCGATGCCCAGCTCGCGCACCCAGGCGGACCGCGCCCGCTCGATGTATTTCAGGTAGTTGGCGTGATAGACGATCCCGCCCATGTCGGTATCTTCGTAGTAGACGGTGACGGCAAATTCGTGTGGCATCCTCGATGGCTCCCGATTCCCGGCCCGCTCCGTTTGCCCGCCCTGTGCCGCAAACGAAAGAGGGGCGCCGCATCGGTGCCGCGCACGTGATCGCCCGAAATCCCCGGGCGGGCGCCTCAGGCCAGCCGATCCGAGTTCAGCCGCGCGTGGAGCCGCAGCGCATGGCTGGCATCCTGCGCCACCGCGGGCATGACCGGGTCGTAGGCGGCGCGCAGCACGCCGGCGATCCCGGGCCGCAGCACCACGCGCCCGTCCGCGAGTTGCCCCAGCGGCGAGCGGTCGGTGAACGCAAGGTCCGACCACAGCAGCATCGACTGCACCACCTGGCTCAGCGCCAGCGTCTCCGCCGGCACCGCGTCCAGTTCCGCGTCCATCCGCAGGAAGACGAAACAGGCATTGATCGCGCCGTCCGCGTCGAAGCGGAAGACCCGGTACTGGTTCGCGCCGGCGGCCTTGAGCCGGTCCACCAGCGGACCCAGCCCCTCGATCAGCCGGTCGAGATTGGGCACCTGGGGCAACTCGTCCCAGTCGCGGAAGAAGAAGACCATGGTGTTGGCGCCGAGTTCGGGATCGGTCTCGGCGATCTCGTGGCCGGCGAGGTCGGCGACCGCCTGGAACGCGCCCTTGACGGTGGCGAGCGTCGCGTCGTCGACACCGAAGACGACAGGCGCCAGCGGTCGCCCCCAGCGGGCGCAGAGATAGCTGCCGTCGGCGCGCGTGAAGAGCGCGGCGATCTCGTCGGGGGTGAGGCTGTCGGACATGGGCGGCCCTTCTCGGCGGAACGGCGGTCCCCTGCCACAGGGCCGGGCGGAAGTCCAATCGCGGGAGTGGGGCCAGCCCCCACACCCCGGGATATTTCCGGGCAGATGAAGGCCCGGCAGGGTGTTCTTGGGGGAGCGGCTCGCGTCGTCCCCGGCCTCTCAGTCGAAGAGAACGCCGGGCGCGCGCGGGGCGGGCAGGCCGAGATGCGACCAGCCCTTCTGCGCCAGCATGCGGCCGCGCGGCGTGCGCTGGATCAGGCCCTGCTGCAGGAGGAACGGCTCGATCACCTCCTCGATCGCGTCGCGGCTTTCCGACAGCGCGGCCGAGATCGTCTCGATCCCCACGGGCCCGCCGGCGTAGTTCTCCGCGATGAGGCTCAGATAGCGCCGGTCCGCGCCGTCGAGACCGAGCCCGTCGACCCCGAGCCGCGTGAGCGCGCCGTCGGCGAGCGCGCGGGTGACCACCCCGTCGCCCTCGACCAACGCGAAATCGACGACCCGGCGCAGCAGCCGCCCGGCGATCCGCGGCGTGCCGCGGGCGCGGCGGGCGATCTCGCGCGCGCCGTCGGCCTCCGCGGCGACGCCGAGTTTCACGGCGTTTCGGGCGACGATCACCTCCAGTTCCTCGACGGTGTAGAATTGCAGCCGCGTCGGGATGCCGAAGCGGTCGCGGAGGGGTGTGGTCAAGAGTCCGAGGCGCGTCGTCGCCCCGACCAGCGTGAAGGGCTGAAGCTCGATCCGCACGGTGCGCGCGGCCGGTCCCTCGCCGATGACGAGGTCGAGCTCGAAATCCTCCATCGCGGGATAGAGCACTTCCTCCACCGCCGGGTTCAGGCGGTGGATCTCGTCGATGAAGAGAACGTCGCGCGCCTCGAGGTTGGTCAGGATCGCGGCGAGGTCGCCCGCCTTGGCGAGCACCGGACCGGAGGTCATCCGGAAGTTGACGCCCAGCTCCTTGGCCATGATCTGCGCCAGCGTCGTCTTGCCGAGCCCGGGGGGGCCGTGGAACAGCGTGTGGTCCATCGCCTCGCCGCGCTGGCGGGCGGACTGGACGAAGACCCGCAGGTTGGCACGCGCCTCGGCCTGGCCGACGAATTCGCCCAGGCTCTGCGGGCGCAGCGCGCGGCCCTCGTCCTCGGCCAGCGGCTCGGGCCGCATCATCGGGTCCGAGCCGGTCAAGTCACGCCCCCGCGAAGACGCCCGGCCGGGCGGATGAGCGCCCCGCCCCTCATGCCGGCGCCAGCAGTTTCAGCGCCGCGCGGATGAGCGCGGCGGTGTCCGCCTCCGGCGCCTCGCCGGCGGCCTGCGCCACCGCGCCCGCGGCCTCTCCCGGTCCGTAGCCGAGATTGGTCAGCGCCGAGAGAGCCTCGGACTGCGCGGCCCCGCCCGTTGCGGGCGCCGGTGCCGCCACGGCCGACGCCGCGGGCGCCTCGTCGGCCGGGACCGAGGCGCCCGGCGCCGCCACCGGCCCCGCGCCCATCGCCATCACCGCAGGCGCCTTGTCCTTGAGTTCGTGCACGACGCGCTGCGCCGTCTTGGGGCCGATGCCCTTGGCCGCGCGGATCGCCGCGACATCGCCGAGCGCGATCGCCCGGCTCACCCCGTCGGACCCGAGCGCCCCGAGGATCGCCAGCGACGCCTTCGCGCCGACGCCCTGCACGCTCATCAGGAGGCGATGCCATTCCTTCTCCGCCAGCGTCGGAAAGCCGTAGAGCTGCAGGATATCCTCGCGCACCAGCAGATCGGTGAAGAGTGCCGCCGCCTCCCCGGCGGGCGGCAGGCCCGCGAGCACCCGGTCCGAGCAGAACACCACGTAGCCGATGCCGCCGACGTCGATCAGCACGTGATCGTCGCCCTTGTAGGCGACGCGCCCCGCGACCCGCCCGATCATGCGCGCACCGGCGCCGTGGGCGCATCCATGTAGAACGCGTGGCAGATCGCCACCGCCAGCGCGTCGGCCGCGTCGGGCCCCGAGAGCACCGCGCCCGGAAGCTGCATCTTCACCATGTGCTGCACCTGCGCCTTGTCCGCGTGGCCGACGCCGACCACGCATTTCTTGACCTTGTTCGGCGCGTACTCGCCCACGGTCAACCCGAACTGCGCCGGCACCAGCAGCGCCACCGCGCGCGCCTGGCCGAGCTTGAGGGTCGCCACCGCGTCCTTGTTCACGAAGGTCTGCTCCACCGCCGCAGCCTCGGGCGCCTGCGCCGCGATGACCTCGGACAGCCGCGCGTGCAACGTCAGCAATCGCTCGGCCAGGGATCCCTTGCCGGAATGACATGTCCCGTTGGCGACATGCCGCAGGCGGCCGCGATCGGCCTCGATCACGCCCCAACCGAGATTGACCAATCCCGGATCTATGCCCAGCACTCGGACCACTGCCGCCCCGCCTTTTGTGGTTTTGCCGTTACGCCTAGCACGAAGCGCGAACATCCGCCAAGAGGCCGCGGACGAAGAGCGGCGACACGGTCCGTTTGCGACACATCGCCCTCCGGCTGCGACACAGCGGCCGGTGCTGCGGTGCAGAATTAATTTCCACCATTAAAATCATGAAGATATCGCGAAGATCGTCATGCAGTTTCTGCAGGGGACCCATGCGGTTTTCACGGCTTGTCCGTGCATATTCCGCTCTCTATCTGCGCATACAGCTGCCACAGGCGCCCACCATTTCGTCATTTCAAGGATTCCGCACATGTCCACCGTCCACACCGCCCGCCCCGCCTCGCTCGACGTTGCCGGCCAGATCGGCTCGCTGTTCGTCTCCGCCGTGAACTCCGCCGTCAGCTTCCGCGACGCGCGCCGCACGCAGAAGGCGCTGTCGAAGCTCACCGACCGCGAGCTTGACGATATCGGCCTGACCCGCGCCGACATCAGCCGGATCGCCCGCCGCTGAGCCCGAACGGGCGCAGCAGCCGGAACGCGACGAACGCCGCGCGTGACCCACGCGCGGCGTTTTCTCGTCAGCCCGACCCGCGGGCCGGAACTGTCAGATGAATACCGAAAGAAGCGCGCTGGCATGCACCGTCAGCGGATCCTGCGCCATGAGAATCGCGCCGATACGTTCCGCCAGGTTGCCCTGCGCCAGGGCGGCCAGATGGGCGGCGTAGCTCTCCGTGCCCAGTTGCGACAGCAGCAAGGTCTTGAACCCGAAGAATGCGGCAACGACAATGACCAGCGGCGTGACCATCAAGCCGCGAACGTCGCGGCGCGGACGATGTTCGATCACTCCGTTGCGCCCCACGCGCGTCACGTAGCCATGCGCCAGCCGCTGGTGCTTGCGCTGCACCTGCTGGTACCGTTTGGCGAAGTCCTTCATACCCTGATCCATGGCAACCTCGGAACACCCGGCCCCCACCGGACAATCACGACAGATGCTATGGTAACCATAAATTGCGGCATGATTCGGGCAAATGCGGAGGCTTTTCCGCAAATCTGTGGCGTCAGCCCGCGCGCTGCAGCGTAAGTGTGACCCAATCGCCGATCACGTCGCGCTCCACCTCGGCGAATCCGGCGGCGTCATAGGCGGCCAGCGTCTCTTCCGCCTGCCGTGTCAGGATGCCGGACAGGATCGCGTGGCCGCCCGACTTGACACTGCGGCCCACCGCAGGGGCCAGCTCGATCAGCGGCGCCATCAGGATGTTCGCGAAGATCAGGTCGAAGGGCGCCGCCTCGGCGAGATCCGGGTGGTCGAAGCCAGTCGCCTCAATGCAGCGCACCCGGCCTTCGAGCGCATTGGCGCGCACATTGGCCTCGGCCACCTCGACCGCAACGGCGTCGATATCCGAGGCCAGCACCGGGTTCGGCCAGACCCGCGCCGCCGCCATCGCCAGGACCGCAGTGCCGCAGCCGATATCGGCCACGTTCCGCGCCGTGACGCCCGCGTCGATCAGGCGGTCGAGGGCGCGCAGGCATCCAAGCGTCGTGCCGTGATGCCCGGTGCCGAAGGCCATCGCCGCCTCGATCAGCAGGGGTTCGGCCCCCTCGGGGATCTTGTCGGCATCGTGGCTGCCGTAGACGAAGAAGCGCCCGGCCTCGACCGGCGTCAGCTCCCGCCGGACCTTGTCGACCCAGTCGGTATCCGGCACTTCGGAGACCGCGAACCCGGCGGCGCCGTAAGCGGCCGCCAGCAGCGCGAGGCCGACATCGTCGGGCAGCTCGTCGAAATAGCCGCCGACCTCCCAGAGGCCGCTGTCGTCCTCGACCTCGAACACGCCAACGCCGGTGGGCGCGGGATCGAGATCCTCGAGCGCCTCGCCCAGCGCTTCGGCCGGCTCGCGCCCCTTCAGGGTGGTCAGTGCTGTATACGTCGCCATGGCGTCGCCATATCCGCATTGCCCGCATCACCGCCAGCGGAAAATCGGCGTGCCTACCCTACCCGCAAATTCCGTCCCGGGGGCTTTGCGCCACCGCCATTCGAAAACCGGCGGGAACTCGCGCAGCGGCGGGCAGGTTAGGCCCGCAACGGTTGTGCGGGAGGGACGTCCAATGGAACAAAGCGCCCGACAGGATGTGTCGAACGCGATCACGGGACTCGATATCACGGTTCTCGCGATCTACTTCCTGATCGTCATCGGCATCGGCGTCTGGGTGTCCCGCCGCACCGAGTCGGGGGACGATCTGTTCCTGGCC
This sequence comes from Roseivivax sediminis, assembly GCF_900112685.1. Classification (GTDB taxonomy): domain Bacteria; phylum Pseudomonadota; class Alphaproteobacteria; order Rhodobacterales; family Rhodobacteraceae; genus Roseivivax; species Roseivivax sediminis. The sequence goes on along the minus strand of NZ_FOMS01000002.1, from coordinate 529,708 downwards.
GGCCGAACGCTGACCTGGACGGTCGTCGGCTTCTCTCTGTTCGCCTCCAACATCTCCTCGACCACGCTGATCGGCCTGACGGGCGCCGCCTACACCACCGGCATCGCCACATCCGCCTACGAATGGATGTCGGGCCTGCCGCTCATCATCCTCGCCTTCATCTTCGCGCCCCTGTTCTTCAAGGCGCGGGTCACGACGATCCCCGAGTGGCTGGAACGGCGCTACGACCGGCGTGCGCGGCTCTACTTCTCGGCGGTGACCATCGTGCTGACGGTGATCGTGGACACCGCCGGGGGGCTCTACGCGGGTGGAGTCGTGGTCAAGACCTTCTTTCCCGACATCCCGATCTGGCAGACCTGCGTGGGCCTCGGCATCTTCGCGGGCATCTACACCGCGTCGGGCGGGCTCAAGGCGGTGGTCTACACCGACGTTCTGCAGGCGGTCGTGCTCATCTTCGGCTGCGCGACGATGACCTACATCCTGTTCCAGGGTAACGACTTCTCCTGGCAGAACGTCAAGGACAGCATGCCGAACGAGGATCAGCTCAGCCTCGTCCTGCCGCGCGACAACGAAACGCTGCCGTGGACGGGCCTGTTCTTCGGCGTGCCGCTGCTGGGCTTCTGGTACTGGGTGACGAACCAGTACATCGTGCAACGCGTCCTCGGCGCGCGCGACCTGCGCGAGGCGCAGCGCGGCGCGATCCTCGGCGGCTTCCTCAAGATCATCCCGATGTTCATCATGGTCCTGCCGGGCGCGATGGCGATCACGGTCGTCCCGGACCTGTCGAACGCCGACATGGTGTTCCCCACCATCACCACCACGGTGCTGCCCGCCGGCCTGACGGGCCTCGTCCTCGCCGGTCTCGTCGCCGCGATCATGTCGAGCGTCGATTCCACGCTCAATTCGTCGTCGACGCTGATCGGCCACGACTTCATGAACATCGCCGACCGCGACCCGTCCGAGCAGCGCCGCATCGGCCAGATCACCACGCTGGTGCTGATGGTCATCGCGATCCTCTGGGCGCCGTTCATCGACGACATGGGCGGGCTCTGGGATTACCTGCAGCAGGCGTTCTCGGTCCTCGTGCCGCCGGTCGTGGCGATCTTCATCCTCGGCGCGCTGTGGAAGCGCGGCACCGACACCGCGGCGTTCACGACGCTCTGGGCCGGGCACGCCATCGCCATCGCCGTCTTCATCGCCACGCAGCTCGATTATTGGCCGATCCACTTCACCGCCAATGTCGGCCTGATGACGCTGGTGTCCTGCGTCATATACGCGGCGGTCAGCCTCGCCGGATCCCACGGCGCACAGGAGGAATACGAAGGCGCCACATGGACGCCCGAGCTCGCCACCGAGGCGCTGCGCGACGACGCGCCGGTCTATGCCAACGTGAAGATCTGGGCCGCGCTGCTCGGCGCAGCGATGCTGGCGATCCTGGTCCTCTTCTGGTGATCCACCTTGGCAGCGCAGCAAGAGACCTGCCTAAAAACGCCGGCCCGGCGCCCCTTCCCTGTTTCTTTGGGCCGACAAATACTCCGGGGGTCCGGGGGCAGCGCCCCCGGCCTCTCCGCCCGCGCCGCCGCTAGCGCCCCTCGCGCCAGCGGTTGACGATCGGATAGCGCCGGTCGAGCCAGAACGCCCTCTCCGACAGGCGTGTCCCCGGCGCCGACTGGAAGCGCTTGTATTCGCTGACGTAGATCAGGTGCTCGACCTTCGCGGCGTCCTCGCGCGCGTAGCCTTCGGCGACGCAATCCTCGATCGACCCGTCGCGGTCCACGAGGATCTTCAGGATGCCGTCCAGCACCGGGTAGTCGGGCAGCGAATCGCTGTCCTTCTGGTCCGTGCGCAGCTCTGCCGAGGGCGGCTTCGAGATGATGCGCGGCGGGATCACCTCGCCACCCGGCGCCTTCATCCAGGGCCGGTGTTCCGCGTTGCGCCAGCGGCAGATGTCGAAGACCCGCGTCTTGTAGAGATCCTTGATCGGGTTGTAGCCGCCGGCCATGTCGCCGTAGATCGTGGCGTAGCCCACCGCGACCTCGGACTTGTTGCCCGTGGTCAGCAGCATCTCTCCGAACTTGTTGGACAGCGCCATCAGCAGAAGGCCGCGCAGGCGGGACTGGATGTTCTCTTCGGTGAGATCCGCATCACGCCCCGCGAAAAGCGGCGCGAGCGTCTCGGTCACCGCGTCGCGCCCGCGGTCGATGGGCACGAAGTCGTAGGGGCAGCCCAGAAGCTCGGCCAGCGCCTTGGCGTCCTCCAGCGAATGCTCGGACGTGTATTCCGACGGCAGCATCACGCAGCGCACGTTCTCGGGCCCGATCGCGTCGGCGGCGATGGTCGCGACGAGCGCCGAGTCGACCCCGCCCGAGAGGCCCAGCAGCACCTTCGGGAACCCCGCCTTGCGCAGGTAATCGCCAAGACCGACGACCATCGCGTGATAATCCTGCTCCAGCGTGTCCGGGTGCCGGTCGAACCGGCCAGGCACCGCCCGCCAGCCGGCATCGGTGCGCTCGAGGTCCACATGCTCCACGCATTGCTCGAAGACCGGAAGCTGCAGCGCCATCTCGCCGCCGGGGTTGAGCACGAAGGACCCGCCGTCGAAGACCTGGTCGTCCTGTCCGCCGACGAGGTTCACGAAGACCAGCGGCAGCCCGGTCTCCACCGTGCGGGCGATCATGTGGTTGAGCCGCACCTCGTACTTTCCGCGGTGATAGGGCGACCCGTTCGGCACCAGCAGGAACTCCGCCCCGGTCTCGGCCTGGGTCTCGGCCACGTCCTCGTGCCAGGCGTCCTCGCAGATCGGGGAGCCGATGCGGGTGTTGCCCACCGAATACGGCCCGCCGACAGGGCCGGCATCGAAGACGCGCATCTCGTCGAACACCGCGTAGTTCGGCAGGTGGTGCTTGAGCAGCGTGGAAGCGACGTTCCCGCCCTTCAGGATGAAATAGGCGTTGTGCAGCTCCGTCCCCTCGAGCCACGGCCCGCCGATGGCGAGCGCGGGGCCGTCGGCGCAATCGGCGGCGAGCCGGCGGATCGTCTCGATCGCGGCGGCGTGGAAGGACGGCTTGGCGACGAGGTCCTGGGGGTTGTAGCCGGTCACGAACATCTCGGGCAGCGCGACCAGATCGGCGCCCGCGGCGCGGCCGGCCTCCCACGCATCCCGGGCGAGCGCGGCGTTGCCGGCGAGGTCGCCCACGGTCGCGTTGAGCTGTGCCAGTGTCAGGCGGAAGCGGTCGGCCATGCCTTGCCCCTGTCATCCTTCGGTCCGACGCCGACATAGCAGATGCGGCCGCGAGGGGAAGCGGATGCGGGAAAATGGAGCGCCACCGCCGCCGCCGCGAAAACGCCAGCCCCAGCCTTCCTCCCATCCAACAGCCCCGTGACCGCCACCCGAAAAACATTGTGAACCGCCCGTGGCTTCTCTAGGTTTCAGGCACTTTCCCGCACGGGCAGCGCAACCACGAGGAGCATCGGCGGACGCATGAGCGGTCAGGCGCGTCTTATCGCACTCGCAAGCCTTCTGTGGCTGGTGCCGGGCTTCGGCACGGCGCAGTCGGACGGCGAGGTCATCACCAAGCAATACGACGACGGCGGCGTCTACGAGGGCACGTTCCAGGACGGGCTGCAGCACGGGGAAGGCACCTACCGCCTGCCCAACGGCTACGAATATACCGGCGAATGGGCCGAGGGCGAGATCCGCGGCGAAGGCACCGCCAAGTTCCCCAACGGCTCGATCTACGAAGGCCAGTTCGCCAAGGGCAAGCCCGAGGGCGTGGGCAAGATCACCTTTGCCGACGGCGGCACCTACGAGGGCACCTGGAAGGACGGCAAGATCACCGGACAGGGTGTCGCGATCTACGCGAACGGCGTGCGCTACGAAGGCAACTTCCGCAATGCGCTGCACCACGGCCGCGGCACCATGACCGCGCCGTCGGGCTACACCTACGAAGGCGACTGGGTGAACGGCGTCAAGGAAGGCAACGGCACCATCACCTATCCCGACGGCTCGGTCTACGAGGGGCGCGTCTCGGGCGGCGCGCGCGAGGGCCAGGGCACGCTGACCATGCCCGACGGGCTGGTCTACGAGGGCACCTGGGACGACGGCCAGATCGATGGCCAGGGCAAGCTCACGCAGCCCGGCGGCGACATCTACGAGGGCGAGCTCGTGGCCGGCCGCCGCGACGGCACCGGCACCGTCACCTATGAAAACGGCGACGTCTACGAGGGCGAGTTCGAGGACGACCAGCGCCACGGACAGGGCACTTTCCGCGGCGCCGACGGGTACGAATACACCGGCACCTGGGTCGAGGGAGAGATCGAGGGCCAGGGCCAGGTCACCTACCCCGACGGGTCTGTCTATGTCGGGGAGCTGTCGGACGGGCTCGCCCACGGCACCGGGCGGATCACCTATCCCGACGGCTCGACCTACGAAGGCGACTGGGTGGACGGCGTGATCGAGGGCGAAGGCCGTGCGGAATACGCCAACGGACTGGTCTACGAGGGCGGGTTCGAGAACGCGCGAAATCACGGCCAGGGGGTGATGACCTACCCCGACGGCTATCGCTACGAGGGAGGCTGGGTCGACGGCCAGCGCGAGGGCGAAGGCACCGCGACCTATCCCGACGGCACCGTCTATGTCGGACAGTTCGAGGGCGGCCAGCGCCACGGCCAGGGCCGGATCGAGATGGCCGACGGCTTCCGCTACGACGGCGCCTGGGAAAACGGCGAGATCAGCGGTGAGGGCGTCGCCACCTATTCCAATGGCGACGTCTACCGCGGCATGTTCGCGGACGGCAAACGCCAGGGCGAAGGCACGATGCAATACGCCAGCGGCGAGGAACGCACCGGCGACTGGATCAACGGGGCCCTTGCCGAGGAGGCCTCGGCAGAGGCCGAGGAGGTCCCCGCCGACACGCCGCAGGCACCCGACGGCCCCGAGGCGGAGGCGCCGCAGACACCCGAAACGGACGAGCCGGACGCCGGGTCCGAGGACGGCTGACGGATGCACCGGGGGCTCGTGCCCTTCGCGCCCGGCCTGCACCTGGCCGCGGGGCCCCAGGTCGAGGGCGCCGCCGGCTTCCGCTTTCCCACCCGAATGGCTGTCGCCCGGCTCTCGGACGGCGGGCTCTTCGTCTGGTCCCCGGTGGCGCTCACGGACGGCCTGCGCCACGCGGTCGATGCGCTCGGCCCGGTGCGGCACCTCGTGGCACCGAACCGCCTCCACCACGCGTTCCTCTCCGAGTGGCGCGCGGCCTATCCAGACGCCGTCCTCTACGCGGCCCCCGGGCTCGCCGCGAAACGGCCCGACCTGGCCTTCGACGCCGAGCTCGGCGCTGAGCCGGCCCCGGGCTGGGACGGCGACATCGACCAGGCGCTGATCGGCGGCAACCTCATCGCGACCGAGATCGTCTTCTTCCACCGCCAGAGCGCGACGGTGCTGGTCTGCGACCTCCTGCAGAACATGGAGGAGAGCCGCTTCACCGGCTGGCGGCGCCTTGTTGCGCGGCTCGACCGCATGACCGGGCCGGCGCCGGCAATGCCCCGCAAGTTCCGCGCCGCCTTCCTCCGCCCCTCTGCCGCGCGGGACGGTGTGCGCCGCCTGCTGGCCTGGCCGGCCGAACGGCTCGTCGTCGCGCACGGCACCCCGGTGGAGCGGAACGCAGCCCGCATCCTGCAACGGCGCTTCTGCTGGCTCGCCTGAGCCGGCGGGAACCGCCCGCGCCACGGCGCGGTTTTCGGCCCGCAGGCGACATGCGGGAGAAGGCGATGGGTTACGCGAAAGGCGACCGGGTGGAATGGGACTGGGGCAACGGCACAGCCTCGGGAGAGATCGAGGAGCGGTTCACGCAGGACGTGACCCGCACCATCAAGGGCCACCAGGTGAAGCGGACGGCGAGCGTGAACGAACCCGCCTTCCTGATCCGGCAGGGCGACGGTACGCCAGTGCTGAAATCCATCACCGAACTGCGCAAGCGGTAGGGCCTCCGGCTCCGCCTCGCCGTTCCGCGGCGCGGCACTGGCGCCTCAGTGACCTCGTGACGTTGCGGCTGCGTCACCGCACCCGCTTGGCGACGGGCCTGCCGCGGCGTTAGCGTCCCGGCAGGTGCAGTTCCAGGTGGCCCATGTCCGATACCCCCCTTATCCCCGCCGACCGGGTGCGCAGGCTCTCCGCCGCGCTGCCCTTCTGGATGTCGCTTCTGCTGCTCCCGGCGCTCTGGCTCGGGGCGGCCCTTGGCGGGCTCTGGGTGCTGCTGCCGCCGCTGATGGCCTGGTACCTGTTCTCCGCGCTCGACGCGGCGCTGGGGCTGAACACCGACAACGCGGACCCCTCCATCGAGGAGTCGCAACTCTTCTGGTACCGCCTGGTCACGCTCGTTTGGGTCCCCGCGCAGGCGGCCAGCCTCTTCGCGCTCCTGTGGTACGTGCCCCGGGCCGGGCATCTGGACACCGCCGAGGCGATCGGCGTCTTTTTCGGCATGGGCGTTCTGTCCGGCACGATCGGCATCAACTACGCGCACGAGCTGATGCACCAGCGCAATGCGTGGGAACGCCGGCTGGGCGACCTCTTGCTCGCCATGGTGCTCTACTCGCATTTCCGGTCCGAGCACCTGCTGGTCCACCACCGCTATGTCGGCACGCCGCGCGATCCGGTCACGGCGCGCTACAACGAAGGCTTCCACCGCTTCTATCCGCGCGTGCTGCGGCAATCGCTGACCTCCGCCTTCAAGGCCGAACGCGACATGCTGGCGCGGCGCGGCCTGCCCTGGACGCATCGCCGCAACCCGTTCTGGGTCTACTGGACGCTGCAGGGCGGCTGCCTGCTGGCGGCGGCAGCGCTCGGTGGCTGGGCCGGGCTGGGGTTGTTCCTGGTGCAGGCCGGTGTCGCGATCTGGCAGCTCGAACTGGTGAACTACATCGAACATTACGGGCTGACGCGGAAACATCTCGGCGACGGCAAGTACGAACACGTCAAACCGCGCCATTCCTGGAACGCAGCCTACACCGCGTCGAACTGGCTGCTGATCAACCTGCAGCGCCATTCGGATCACCACTACAAGCCCGACCGGCGCTTCCCGCTTCTGCAGAACTATTCCGAGGAGGAGGCGCCGCAGCTCCCTTACGGCTACCCCCTGATGACGATGGCGGCGATGATCCCGCCGCTCTGGCGCCGGGTGATGAACCCGCGCGTGCGCGCCTGGCGGCGCACGTTCTACCCCGAGATCGAGGATTGGCGCCCCTACAACCGCCACGCCACCCCGCTTCCCCGCTAAACCGGCCGGGGTCACTCCCACCAGCGGTCGATCTCGGCGATGTCGTCGTCGGACCAGCCGAAATGATGCGCGATCTCGTGCACCACCACGTGCGCGACGAGGTCCTGCAAGGTAACGTCGCCCCGGTCGCGCCACTCCGCCAGGATCGGCTCGCGGAAGAGCCACACGATGTCGGGAAAGGGCGCGGGATCGCTCACCGACTTCTCGGTCAGCGGGATCCCGTCGTAGAGCCCGGTGAGCTCCAGCGGCTCCGTCATCCCCAGATCGGCCAGCATGTCGGCGTCCGGCCAGTCCTCCACCCGCAGGAGCACGTCGCGCGAGCGTTCGGCGAAAGGCGAGGGCAAAGCGGCCAGCGCGTCGCGGGCCATTGCTTCGAAACTGTCGGGATCGGTCCGGGTCATCCACCGGATATGCCCCGCGCGGGGCAACAGGAAAAGCCCTGCAATGACGCACAGATGCTTTGCGCTGCACCGCGGAACGCAGCGTCTATACCGTGGGTTTCAGGCATAGACAGATTGAAATGACAGGGAACAGCATCATGGCCCAACCGAAGATCACCATCGTTTTCTATTCCACCTATGGCACCAATCACGCGATGGCTCAGGAGGTCCAGAAGGCCGCCACCGCCGCCGGCGCCGAGGTCCGCCTGCGCCGCGTGCCCGAAACCGCCCCGAAAGAGGTCGTGGAGGGCCAGGACGCCTGGAAAGAGCAGCTCGAGAAGATGTCGGATATCCCCGAGGTCAGCCACGACGACATGACCTGGGCCGACGGCTACTTCTTCCTCACGCCAACGCGCTACGGCAACGCCACCAGCCAGATGCGCGCCTTCATCGACACGCTCGGCCCGCTCTGGATGGAGGGCAAGCTCGCCGACAAGACGGTGACCGCGGCGACGTCGGCGAACACGGTGCACGGCGGGCACGAAACCACGCTCTGGTCGCTGCACGTGACCTTCATGCACTGGGGCTGCATCCTCGTCGCGCCGGGCTATACCGACCAGTCGATCTTCGACGCGGGCGGCAACCCCTACGGTTTCTCCAAGGCCGCGGGCGAGCTGTCGGACACCGACAAGGCAGCGCTGGCACACCAGGCCACGCGACTCGTCCAGAAGACCGAGAAGCTCATCGCCTGATACGGCGGACAATGGCGCAAACGGGCGGGCGCGTCGCTTTCCGGCGCGCCCGCCGACGTCTTTCGTGGCATCGCGGGCGATCCCTGATTGCCCACGGGCCGACCGATGATCGCCACCCACAGCCTGTCCGACGCCTTTTCTCCGACCGAATGCGACCGCATCCGCGCGCTCGCGGACGTCGCGCCCGCGGCCGATGCGCGGCTGGTCGGTACGCGGCGCGACCACAACCAGCGCCGGGCGGAGCTTGTCTGGCTCGACTCGGTGGAGGGCGCGGACTGGGTGATGGACCGGATCGTCGACGTGGTGCGCGCCGCCAACCGTGCGGTCTTCGGCTTCGACCTCACCGAGTTCGCCGAGAGCGCGCAGGTCGCCCGCTACGGCGCCGAGCGCGAAGGCCATTTCGACTGGCACGCCGATATCGGCGACGGCCCGCACGCGCGGCGGCGCAAACTGACCATGGTCGTGCAGCTCTCGCCCCTCTCGGATTACGCGGGAGGAACGCTGGAGATCATGCCGAGCGCCGGTGTGATCAAGGCGCCGCGCGACCAGGGGACTGCGACGCTGTTCCCCTCCTTCCTGCTGCACCGGGTGACGCCGGTGACCGAGGGTGCGCGCCAGTCGCTGACGATCTGGGCGCACGGGCCGGCCTTTCGCTGACCGCCGAACGCGCCTCAGTCGAGCGGGAACTCCGCCAACTCTTCGTAGACCGCACCGGCCTTGGTCAGGAAAGATTCGTAGAGGACGAAGCGATCCGCCGGGATATCCTCTACCGTCATGTTCGCTTCGTGCTTGAGGAAGTCGGCGAGCTTGCGCTCCTCCTCCGGGTCGAGCCGCCCGGGCAGGCGCGCGAATGTGACGTGCGGGCGGAAGCGCCGCCGCTCCAGCGTGATACCGGCACCGTGGAGGCGCGAGCGGATGCGGTCGTGCAGATCGCGGAGGGGCGCACCGCCCTCGGCGGCGAGCGCCAGCGCGTACCCGGTCTGTGCGTTTCCGAAGCTCTGCACCCCGGACAGGCGGTAGGTGAAGGCGGGCGGGGCCAGCGTCTCAAGACCGTCAGCGGCCTCGCGCAGGTCGGCTTCGGGCACTTCGCCAATAAAGGCGAGCGTCAGATGCATGGTCTCGGGCTCGAGCGTGCGACCGACGTCGAGTCGATCTCCCATCGCCTCCAGCACCTCGGCGTCGGACGGCGGCAGCGGCAGGGCGATGAAGGCGCGCATGGTCTCGGGCTCCTCCGGGATGGGTCATGGCCGGTTCGTAGCGCGCGGCGCCGGCGGTTTACAGGGGTGGTCAGATCGCCCGGCCTACGGGCGCGGTCGCCCTACTCCGCCGGTGTCGCGAGCGCGCCGGCGAAGACCGTCTCGTGCCCCGGTTCGGGGTGCCGGGGGATCAGCAGCGCGAGCAGCAGCGAGGTGCCTGCCATGGCGGCCGCCAGCAGGAATACGGCCTGCGGCGAGACGAGCCACAGATAGCCCAAGAGCGCCGGCAGAAAGACCGCCGCTATGTGGTTGATGGTGAAGGCGACCGCCGCCGTCGGCGCGATGTCACCGGGATCGGCGATCTTCTGGAAATAGGTCTTCAGCGCCAGCGCCAGCGCGAAGAACAGGTGATCGATCACGTAGAGCGCCGCCGCCAGCGCCACGCCCCAGCCGAACCAGTAGACCCCGCCATAGGCGAGGAACACGCCCACCAGCCCGACATATTCGAAGGCCAGCGCGTTGCGTTCCCCGAACCGGTGCACGGCCAGGCCCATCATCGGCGCGAGCACCATGTTGGCCACGAGGTTGATCAGAAACAGCGCTGTAACCTCATGCACCTCGAATCCGAACCGTTCCACCATCATGAAGCCGGCGAAGACAATGAAGATCTGCCGCCGCGCGCCCGACATGAACTGCAGCGCGTAGTAGAGCCAGTAGCGCCGGCGCAGCACGAAGCTCTTGAGCTGCGGATTCGGCGCCTCGATCCGCGGCATCGCCAGCGCGCAATAGGCGGTAATCGCCAGCGTCAGCCCGCCCGAGACGAGGTAGACGAAGTTGTACGACAGATCGAACGTCTCCCAGGTCAGCACGATGGCGACATAGGCGACGAGCGTGGCCGCCGACGCCGCGGCGAGGATCAGGCCCAGCATCTGCGGCGCGCGGTCCTTCGGCAGCCATTGCAGCTGCAGCGACTGGTTCACCGTCTCGTAGTAGTGAAAGCCGATGGAGCTGAGCATGGTGATCGTCAGGATTCCGCCCAGCGACGGGAACCAGGCCGTCACCGCTGTCGCCGCGCCGAGCAGCGCCAGCGACACCAGCGCCAGCGTCTGTTCGCGCATGAAGACGATGAGGGCGATCACGCCGATGGCGAGAAAACCGGGGATCTCGCGAACCGTGTGCAGCCAGCCGATATCGGCGCCGTCGAAATCCGCCGCCTCCACCACGAAGTTGTTCAGAAGCGCCGACCATGTCGCGAAGGACAGCGGCATGGCGATGGCCATCAGGAAGAGCAGCGTCACGGGACGCTGCCAGAACGGCAAGTGGCGGGCATCGCCAAGCGGGACGATCCGGGTCATGGCCGAGGATTAGGCAAACCGCCGTTGCTTGGCGAGCGCAAAACGCGCCCGCCTCGGGCCGGTGCGGTCGCAAGCGTCCTTCGGAGCGCAGCGCCGCGCCCCGCCCTCAGCTGCCGGTGAACCGGTATTCCACGTCCGAGAACCGGTCGCGCGGGAAGCCGTAGAGGAAGCGCAGCCCGTCCGGCCCCGCCACCACGTCATGCTCCGCGTCGCCGGGGATGAAGAGCGCCACGCCTGACCCGATGGCGTGCGCCACCCCGTCGATGGTGACGACGCCCGATCCGGCGAGACCGAAATAGAACTCCGCCGGCGTGTGCCGGTGCGGGCGCAGCGTGCCCTCCGCGCCGAACTCCGCCACGCCGAGCGTCATGGCCGCCGTGTCGGTCCGGTCGGCCGAGAACAGGGTGCGCCAGCGGACAGTGCCGAAGGCCGGGTCCTCGCCGCCCTCAAGCGGGGCGTGATCCGCGTTCGCCACCACCGGCAGGGCCGCGGCCCAGGCCGCCATCTCCAGATCCGCAAGCGCCATCCGCATGTCCTCCGTCGCGCGTCGTTCCTTGTCCCGAAAAGATGACACACCGGCGACAGGCGGTCGCGCTCATGCGCGACGAGGCGGCGTCGGTTCCGGGCGGCCCGGAACCGACAGGATCGTCGCAAACGGACGGGTCAGGCGCGCAGGCGCCAGCCGGTCTGGAAGATCCGCCATATCGCCGCGAGGCAGAGCGCGGTGAACCCCGCGATGGCCAGGAGGCTCACCAGCACCGGGACGTCCGCCAGCCCGTAGAACGCCCAGCGGAAGCCCGAGATCAGATAGACGACCGGATTGAGCAGCGCGACCTTCTGCCAGAACTCAGGCAGCATGGAGATCGAGTAGAACGCGCCCCCGAGGAAGATCAGCGGCGTGACCACCAGAAGCGGCACCAGCTGCAATTGTTCGAAGTTCGACGCCCAGATGCCGATGATGAACCCCATGAGCGCGAAGCTCAGGCAGGTCAGCATCAGGAACGCGACCATTGCCACCGGATGCTCCACCCGAAGCGGCACGAACATCGACGCGGTTACCAGGATCACCACGCCGATGAACAACGCCTTGGTCGCCGCCGCGCCGACATAGCCGGTGACGATTTCAAGGAAGTTGATCGGTGCCGACAGCAGCTCGTAGATCGTGCCGATGAATTTCGGGAAGTAGATGCCGAAGGAGGCGTTGGAAATCGCCTGCGTCATCACCGACAGCATCACCAGCCCGGGCACGATGAAGGCGCCGTAGCTGACGCCCTCGACCTCGTCGATGCGGCTGCCGATGGCGGCGCCGAACACGACGAAGTAGAGCGAGGTGGTGATCACCGGCGCCACGAAGCTCTGCACGATGGTGCGGAAGAAGCGCGCCATCTCGAATCGGTAGATCGCGCCCACGGCCATCCAGTTCATGCGCCCGTCTCCTCGGTACTGTCGTCGTGCACGAGGTTGACGAAGATGTCCTCGAGCGTGTTCTGGCTGGTGCGCAGATCCTTCAGGATCACGCCCGCCGCATTCATTTCGGTCATCAGCCGGGCGATGCCCGTGCGCTCCGCCCCGGTGTCGTAGCTGTAGACCAGCGTGTGACCGTCGTCCGCGAGCGCGAGGTCGAACTCGGCCAGCGCGTCCGGTACCGCGCCCAGCGGCTCCTGCAGGTCGATGCGCAGCTCCTTGCGCCCGAGGCGCGTCATCAACGCCGCCTTCTCCTCCACCAGCAGGAGCTGCCCGCCCGAGATCACGCCGATGCGGTCGGCGATGGCTTCGGCTTCCTCGATGTAATGGGTGGTCAGGATGATCGTCACGCCAGAGGCACGCAGCCCGTCAACGATGCGCCACATGTCGCGGCGCAATTCCACGTCGACACCGGCGGTGGGCTCGTCGAGGAATAACACCTTCGGCTCGTGGCTCAGCGCCTTGGCGATCAGCACCCGGCGCTTCATGCCGCCCGACAGTTCCTTGATCTTGGCGTTGCGCTTGTCCCAGAGCGAGAGTTGCTTGAGCAGGTCTTCGAGCAGCGCATCGTCGCGCCGCTTGCCAAAGACGCCGCGGGTGAAGCGGACCGTGCTCCACACCGTCTCGAACGGCTCGAGATTGACCTCCTGTGGCACCAGGCCGATCAGGTCGCGCGCGGCACGGTACTCCGTCACCACGTCGTTTCCACCGACCCGGATCGCGCCGGACGAGGGCAGCGCGATGCCGCAGATACAAGAGATCAACGTGGTCTTGCCGGCGCCGTTCGGCCCCAGCAGCGCCAGGATCTCGCCGTCCTCGATGTCGAGGGTCACGCCTTTCAGCGCCTCGAACCCGCCGTCATAGACCTTTCGGGCGTCGCGTATCTCCACCATCGGCGCCATGCGGGGCTCCTTATTCGTTGCGCGCTACAGGTAGCGACTGCGCGGCCTCGCGCCAATGTGCGATCCGGCCCTGCCGTCTGTGCGCGGGCGGCGGGCGCCCTGCCCCGACACCCAGCGCCGTCCGTAGGGTGGGCAATCTGCCCACCCCGCAAACGAAAACACCCGGCGTCACCGCCGGGTGAAAAAACTCTTCGCAGGACCCGGCCTCAGTTCAGGCGCTGGTCCACCGTGGAGATCGAGCCGTCGATCAGCTCCGCCTGCTTCTCGGCGGTCATCTGCTCGGCCACCACCTCGCGCGCCGCAGCAACGGCGATGTTCACCGCGCGGTTGCGCACTTCGGCGACCGCCGATGCCTCGGCCGAGGCGATCTGCTCTTCCGCGGCTGCCAGCCGGCGTTCGATCGACTTGTCGATGTCCACCTTCGCCTGCTCGGCCGCCGCGCGCGCATCTTCGCGCGCCTGCGCGACGATGCGGTCGGCCTGCTCCTGCACGTCGCGCTGCTTGCGCTCGTAGGAGGCCAGGAGGCTCTGCGCTTCCTCGCGGATGGTGCGCGCCTCGTCGAGTTCGCCCTGGATGCCTTCCGCACGCTGATCGAGCATCTTGCCGACCATCGCGGGCACGTTGAAGTACATCAGCACCGCGATGAACAGCACGAAGGCCAGAAGCACGATGAAGTCGGTGTTGTTGAGCGAGAAGAACACGTCTCCCGCCGCCGCCGCGGGCGAAGCCGCCAGCGCGGCCGCTGCAATGGTCAGATACCGCATCGTGCTCACCCCTCGATCCGCTTGTCGACCGCCGCGTCGAGCGCGGCCTTGTCGGCGCTGAGACCCAGCGCGGCGACCAGCGCCTCCGCCGTGTCCTTGGCGACGACCTCCACGTTCGACAGCGCCGAGGCGCGGATCTCGGCGATCTGCTTTTCCGATTCGGCAGTCTTCGCGGCGATCTCCGCGTCCGCCTTGGCCTGCGCCTCTTCGACCTGGCCGCGGATTTCCGCCCGGGTCTCGTCGGCGATCTTCTGGGCCTCGACGCGGGCATCGGCCAGCGCCTTCTCGTAGGCCTTCTCGGCCTCGTCGGCCTCGGCCTTCAGCTCCTCGGCCTTGGCCAGGTCGCTGGTGATCGTGCCCTGGCGCTCGGCCAGGATCGCCTGGATGCGGGGCAGCGCCACGCGGTCCAGCACGAAGTAGATGGCGACCAGCGCGAGGACGAGCCAGACAACCTGGTTCCCCACCCAGTCGGCGCAGAGTTGCGGCATGCCGATGGCAGAGCCGTTCGGCCCGACGCAGGCACCGGCCATTTCGGCGTCAATCGGTTCGGTCGCCATGGCGCCCTCCGGTCAATCGTTGCGTCCCGCGGGGCGGCGCCGCCATGCGCCGCCGCCCGCACGATCGGATCGTGGCGTGATTACACCGCGAACATCAGCAGGAGCGACACGAGGAACGCGAAGATGCCCAGCGCTTCCGCGAATGCGATGCCGATGAAGAGGGTCGCGGTCTGCGACGCCGCGGCCGAGGGGTTACGCAGTGCGCCGGCGAGATAGTTGCCCGCGACGTTGCCCACCCCGATGGCGGCAGCGCCGGAACCGATTGCCGCGAGGCCTGCGCCGATATGTGCGAGATCGCCTTCCATGATGATGTCTCCTTGCAAGAATTGGAAGTTGGCGTGCGTGGTCGTATCGGCGCGTCAGCGCCGTAGGGTGGGCGATCCGCCCACCGCTGTCTCAATGATGCGGATGCAGCGCGTCCTTGAGGTAGACGCAGGTCAGGATGGTGAAGACGTAGGCCTGGATGAAGGCCACGAGGATCTCCAGCCCGTACATCGCCGTGATCGCCACAACCGACAGCGGCGAGACCGCCGCGATCGCCGCGAAGCCGGCGAAGACCTTGATCACCGCGTGGCCGGCCATGAGGTTACCGGCAAGACGGATGGAGTGGCTCACCGGCCGCACGAAGTACGAGATCACCTCGATCACCGCGAGGACCGGCCGCAGCGCCAGCGGCGCCGAAGAGACCCAGAAAAGCTGAAGGAATTTCGTCCCGTGCTTGATGAAGCCGAGCGCCGTCACAGTCAGGAACACCGCCAGCGCCAGCACCACCGTCACCGCGAAGTGGGACGTCGTGGTGAACGCCATCGGGATCAGCCCGAGGAAATTGGCGAAGACGATGAACATGAACAGGGTCATGATGTAGGGGAAGTACTTCACACCGTCGCGGCCCGACACGTCCTCGACCATCTTGTAGACGAAGCCGTAGGCCAGTTCGGCCACCGACTGCACCCGGCCCGGCACGATGCCGCGGCCCGAGGTGCCCAGCACCATCAGCGCGATGACGCACAGCACGGCAAGCGCGATCCACAGCGTGACGTTGGTCACGGTCAGCCAGCCGACCGGATCGCCAGCCGATCCGAAGAGCGGTTTGACGATGAACTGGTCCATCGGGTGGAACACCAGCCCGCCGCCTTCGCCATGCGCCGCTTCGGCCCCGTTTGCCGCGCCCGTTGTCTCAGCCATGCCCGTCTTCCCCGTTCTCGGCGGCGTCTCCGCCTGCGTCCAACAAACCCTTGCGCTGTATTTCGTTCGCGGAGCGTATCATCGTCTTTACGCCGGCCACGAAGCCCAACAGCGTGAATATCACCATCAGGAAGGGCAGCGTCCCGAACAGGACATCCAGCCCGTACCCGATGCCGAAGCCGATGCCGAGTCCCGCCACCAGCTCTATCACCATGCGCCAGGCGAGCTGCGCCTGACTGTGATGCTCGTCCTGGTGGCGCTTCTGCGGCGCCGCCTCCCCCTTGGCCTTGCGGATCCGCGCCTCGAGCGCGGCCATGCGGGCTTTCGGGTCGGGTTCGGTCACCTGTCGTCCCCCGGTCTGAGCGTCGCGGGAGTGCTATGCCGCGCCCCGGCGCAAGTCAAGTCATCGCGGACGTCTTCGCGTTGGATCGTAACGCCCTGAAATAAAAACGGGAAATGAGTCTTCACCCAGCAGCGTTTCGCGCAGAGTCGCGGCCGGGCGCACGCACGGCCATATTCAACCGTTTCGTTGAATATCCACCGGTCTCGACCTCACAACAAAAAAGCGCGCCCAACGATGGACGCGCTTTTCTTGCTCGGGCGAATTACTTCAGCCCCTACAGACGTACCAGAATCAATTGGTCGTGGTCGTGGTCGGAGGCGTCGGGGACTCCGAGCCGTCATCGTCGTCGTCGCCGAAGCAGTCAGCGACGGCGCATCCCAGCACGCCAGCACCGGCCGCGATAGCCACGATCGGCAGCGAGGGAACTGCGGGGACGATTTCCTCTTCCTCGGCAACCACCTGCGGCTCGAGAACGATATCGCCCTTGCCACCGGCGAAGGCCGGCGAAACTGCGGCGAGAGCCGCGACGGACGCGACCAGTGCCTTGATCGAAGTCTTCATTCCGTATCTCTCTCTTCTGAGTTGGAGTTCCTCACTCACTACCCGCAGCCATAGACGGAATCGCCCGCCAGACGCCACAAGAAATTCGCAAGTTCCTCTTCCGCTGTTGCCTTTTTGCGCGATTGAGTCAACCCGTCTACTGCGTTCCGGTGGTGGTACCGGGGCTCGAAACGCCATCGTCGTCATCACCGGCCAGCGCTGCACCGACGGCGATCGCGCCGATGCCGACACCCGCGACCACACCTGCATTGGCAGTGGCTGGGCCAGGCACGCCGCCGCAATCCTCGCGCAGCGCCTCGACGCGGCGGTTGGAGGGATCGTTCGGTCCGGAGGTGCCCGGGCGCACCGCCTCGCCGGCGCCGGTGACCGCCAGGATCGTCGTGCCGCTCAACGCGGAGGCGACGCTCTGGGCGCGGCGAAGCGAGAGGGCCTGATTGGCTGCGGCATTGCCGGCCGCGTCGGAATAACCCGTCACCGTCAGGCGCGCGCCCGGGTTGGTGCGGGCGTATTCGATCAGAACGTCCCGGCCCGCGGGATCGACCTCGGCCTGACCGCTGTTGAAGAACACGTAGACGCCGCAAGCGCGGGTGCCTTCGGCGTCCTGCGCGGCGGCCGGCAGGGCCGCCATGGCCACGGCCCCGGCGGCCAGAAGTCGGGAAAGATAGGTCATGGGGAAATCCTCGTCGTCCTGATGTCATCGTCGGCGCCCGGAAGACCGCTCCGGGCGTCGCAAGGGTCTGGGCACGGCACCGGCCCGGGGCGCACCCGGCTTTGCCGTCGCGACACCCGCACCAGTATAGTATGCATTCCCAGCCTAGCCACGCCGAGGAGAAATCTTGACCCCGCACCCGCCAATGTCGGTTTTTTGGGCGTTTTTCCGCGCAAATCCCTCCTCCGGCCCGGCCAACCCGGCTATCCGGAGCGAATCAGCGCATGGCTGAGCGGGGCGCGTCGCTCGACCTCGTCTTCGCGGCGCTGGCGGATCCGACGCGGCGGCGGATCCTGTCGCTGCTGCTGGAGGACGACATGGCGGTCTCGGATGTCGCGGCGGCCTTCGACATCTCGCTTGCGGCGGTGTCCAGGCACCTGTCGATCCTCGCCCAGGCCGGGCTGATCA
The DNA here is from genome assembly GCF_900112685.1 of Roseivivax sediminis. Lineage (GTDB taxonomy): Bacteria > Pseudomonadota > Alphaproteobacteria > Rhodobacterales > Rhodobacteraceae > Roseivivax > Roseivivax sediminis. The sequence continues at coordinate 511,861 of NZ_FOMS01000002.1, read as the reverse complement.
GCCAGGATCGCCGCGGGCGGCTGCGCTGGTGCCAGCTCGAACCCGACGCGCTGCGCCCGGCCTCGGTCTGGATGCAGGGATTCGGGCAGTTCGAGCCCGTGAATCTCGAGGCATTCGAGCGATTCCTCGCGGGCGAGCTTTCGGACTCGGACGCCGACTGAGCGCGCGGCGGCTTCCGAAAGGTGGCCAATCCGCCCACCGTTGCCCTAGCCGTCGTCGCGCAGAAGCAGCAGCAGTGCCACCACCGTCAGCCCGCCGCCGGCGATCGCCTGAAAGCCCGGCACGGCCTGGCCGAGCCCGTGGTCCCACAGGAGCACCCAGCTCGGCACGAGGTAGGTATAGGCCATGACCTTGGCCGAGGGCAGCCGCAGCGCCCCGTAACGCAGCAGCGCGAAGGTCAGGGCCGTCGCCACCAGCGCGGTGTAGAGCAGCGTCGCCCAGACGATCCCGGGCAGCGCCGCCCAGTCGGTCGCCGCAATCGCCTGCCAGCCCCAGAGCCACAGCAGAACCGTACCCGCGCTCAGCACGCCGGCATTGACAGCCAATGCCGGCTCGCCCCGGCTCCACCGCCGCAGGAGCGGGGTATAGAGCGCGTGCGCCGCGCAGCCGACGAAGTAGATCGCCTCGCCCCGGCCGATTTCGAGCGCGAGAAGCCGCGCGGGATCGCCGCGGAACACCACCCACAGCGCCCCGGCGCCGCCGATGGCCAGCGCCAGCGCCATCCGCGGCGTCGTGCGCTGGCGCAAGAGCCACCAGCCGAACAGCGCCGACATCGCCGGGGTCAGCGTGAACACCGCCGACAGCGATACCGGCACCGCGGTGCGCAGCCCCTCGAACATCGTCACGAAATAGCCCGCGAAGAGCGCGGCCAGCACGACATAGCGCCAGGGCGCGGCGAAGGCCGCCCAGCCCACCGGCCCCTGCGCGCGCAGCAGCGCCCAGACGCAGGCGGCGGCGATGGCGAATCTCACCGCGTTGAACGCCTCTGGCGCGATATGCGGCGCCGCCAACCCACCGAGTGAGAAGGATCCCGCCACAAGCGCGGAAAAGGCGAGCATGGCGAGGTGCCCGCGCAGCCCCGTGTCGCGCCCCGGGGCGAGCGCCTCAGACATCGGCCGCGGTCTGGGCGAAATCCTTCAGATGCTTGAGGAACGCCTGCACCTTCGCCGTGCGGTGCAGATCGACATGGGTGACAAGCCAGAGCGGCGTCGTCCACTCGTCCTGCGGCGGCATGATCTCCACCAGCGACGTGTGGCGTCTGGCCTCCCGCTGCACATAGAAGCCGATTCCGGCGCCGACCAGCACCGCCTGTTCGGTGACCCTGGGGTCCGTCGATCGGAACACCACCCGTTCGTCGGGGACGTGCCGGCGCTGCCACTGAATGAACGGCGCGCGGCTCTCGAGGTTCTCCGGTCCGACGAAATCGTGCTCGGCGAGGTCCTCGACGGTCTTCGGCGTGCCACGCCGCTTGAGATAGTCCTGCGAGGCATAGAGTGCCACAGGTTCGCTGGCGAAGCGCTGCGCAACGTTGTCAGGCTCCTGCGGGGCGCTGCCCGCGCGCAGAGCCACGTGCGCCTCGCCGTATTCCAGCCGGAACACCCGTTCGTCGGTCATGTAGCGCACGCGAACGTCCGGATACTTCGCCCGAAAGGTCGCCAACGCCGGGACCATGAGTGTGGAGAACGACACCAGCGAGGTCACCAGCAGGTCGCCCGAGACGTCCGATCCGCGCCCCTTGATCCGGCCCGAAAGCTGGTGGAACTGCTCGTCGGTGGTCTGCGCCACGCGCATCAGATCCTCGCCGGCCTCGGTCGGCGTGTAGCCGCGGGCATGGCGCTGGAACAGCTTGACGCCGAGCCGCCCCTCGAGCGAGTCGATATGGCGGATCACGGTGGCATGGTGCACGCCCAGTTCCTCCGCCGCGCCCGACACGGTGCCGCGGCGCGCGACCTGGAAGGCGGTGCGGATCTCGTCCCAGTTCTCCATCGGCCTCTCCCGCTTATGTGCGCAAGGTCACACACGCTGTTCTTTTTCCGCAATTGTGTGTGGAAATGCAATGGCGCATCTGGGGAGCATCCCGGCGCCGCCGCGCCTTTCCGACAGGAGACCTTCCATGACCACCCACGTTCTGCGCATCGACGCTTCCGTCCGTCGCGACGGCTCCGTCTCGCGCCGCCTGACCGACCGGATCGTCGCGCGCCTGGCGCCCGAGACGGTGACCCACCGCGATCTCGCCACACCGCTGCCGCTGCTCGACGAGGCCTGGATCGGTGCCAACTTCACCCCCGCCGACCAGCGGGACGACTCCCAGCGCGCCACGCTCGCGCTGTCCGACACGCTGGTTTCAGAGCTCAAGGCGGCGGATACGCTGGTCATCGGTCTGCCGATCTACAATTTCGGCGTGCCGGCGGCGTTCAAGGCCTGGATCGACATGGTCGCCCGCGCCGGCGTCACTTTCCGGTACACCGAGGACGGCCCCGAAGGTCTGTTGCCCGGTAAACGCGCGGTGGTCGCGGTCGCCTCGGGCGGCACGCAGACCGGCTCCGAGATCGACTTCGCGACCGGTTACGTGCGGCACATGCTGGGTTTCATCGGCATCACCGACGTGACCTTCGTCTCCGCCGACCGGCTCGCGCTCGATGCCGAGGCGACGCTCGCGGCCGCCGAGGCCGAGGTCGACCGCCTCGCCGCCTGAGCGGCGCCCGCGCCGGCGGTCGATGACCATGGTCGGGCGGGCTTGGGCCCGCCCCCTATGCGGCCTCACCCGACCGGCCGCTCCAGCACCGCCATGTAGAACCCGTCCATGCCACCGCGCGCCTCCCAAAGGTCGGGTCGCAGCCGCAGCCCGCCCTCGCCGGAGCGCCACACCGGGTCGATCCCCGGCGCCTCCGGCGGCAGCACGCGTAGGCCCGGATGCCGCTCCAGCGCATCCTCGACCTGGCATTCCCCTTCGTCCGGCAACAGCGAGCAGGTGCAGAACACCAGCCGTCCGCCCGGGCGCACCAGCGTCAGAGCCCGATCCAGCATCCTGGCCTGCATCGCGATCAGTTCGGCGATCCCCTCGCCGGCCCGCGCGTGCGGCAGGTCCGGATGGCGCCGGATCGTGCCCGTGGCCGAACATGGCGCGTCGAGCAGCACCGCGTCGAACGGCCCACCCTCGTAGTCCAGCGCGTCCGCGGCAACGACCTCGGCCTCAAGCCCGCAGCGCGCCAGGTTCTCCCGCAGGCGGCCCAGCCGCGTTTCGGACAGATCGACCGCCGTCACCTCTGCCCCGGCGGCAGCAAGCTGCAGCGTCTTACCGCCCGGTGCCGCGCAGAGATCGAGCACACGCAGCCCCGCCACGTCCCCCAGGAGCCGCACCGGCAGTGCGGCCGCTGCGTCCTGCACCCAGAAGGCGCCGTCGTCGTAGCCCGGCAATGCAGACACCTGCACCCGCGCGGGGAGGCGCACGGAGCCGGTGGGCAGGACCTCTCCGCCCACGGCCTCGGCCAGCGCCGCCGCATCGCCCTTCGCGCTCAGGTCGAGCGGCGCTCCCGCGAGATGTGCGCGCTCCATCGCCGCCACGGCCGGCTTGCCCCACGCCTCCGCAAGCGGGCCGCGCAGCCATGCCGGCAGCTTCGGCACCGGCAGTTCCGCGCGGCGCGCCTCTGCCTCAGCCGCGACCTTGCGCAGGACGGCGTTGGCGAGCCCCTTGAAGCCTTGCGTGCGCTTGCCCCCGGCTAGCACGTCGACCGCGCCGCTGACGACGCCATGGGCGGCGCCGCCCCGCGCCAGCTCCCACGCCGCGACGCGCAGCACATTGCGCGCCCTGAGCGGCGGCGCCTTGCGCAGATGCGGCGCCAAGAGCGCGTCCATGCGCGGAAGCTCCCGCAAGACGCCGGTGGCGAGGCGTTGCGCCTCGGCGCGCGCCTCCGGCGGCAGCGGGCGCAGGGCCGGCAGGGCCTCGCTCAGAAGCCGCCCCTCGCCCAGCACCTGGCCCAGAAGATCGGCGGCCGCGGCGCGCGGCGAACGGCTGGCATCCGGCATGCCCGGCTCCCTTGTCATGCAATGAGCGGCGCGTATATCAACGGTGTGCCCGCGGGGAAAGCGCCCGCACGGAGCCGGAGACGCGACCATGTCAGAGGACCGCCAGACCGATCTGCCCCCCGCCGCGCAGCGCGCGCTGGCCGAGGCCGAGGAACGCCGCCGCGCGGCCGAGGCCGAAGAGGCACAGCGCCCGGTCGAGCTTGGCGGGCGCAAGGGGCCAGAGCCGGTGCGCTACGGCGACTGGGAAAAGGGCGGCCTCGCCATCGATTTCTGAGCGCCGGCTCAGTCGATGGAGAACCCGGCCGAGCGACCGGCCCCGCGATCCTCCACGAAGGTGATGCGGCCGTCGTCGACGGTCACCAACTGGCAATTGTAGCCCAGGTCGTCGCCGCCCCAGTTGATGTCGCGGCAGAAATAGCCGTCCTGCCAGGTCCAGGAGCCGGTGACGTCCCAGCCCGCACCGCTGCCGGTGATGGAGCCGTCGGCTCCGACCTGCAGGCTGACCAGCGGCCGGCTCAGCGTCCGGCCCTGCACGAGGTCCAGAAACTCCCCGCGTCCGTCGACCTTCGCGGGCTCCGCCCCCACGGCACCGGCCAGCATCGCGGCCATCGCCGCGCCAAGAGATACGGTTCGGATCATCTCGCGCCTCCGTTCGCAGATAACGCAAGTAGATACGGAGACCGGGCCCGTCCGGTTCTGCGACTCACGGGCACGTGATATCCACTGACGCCGCCGGATCGTGGGAAGGCGCCGCCAATTCCGCGCCACCAAAAAAGCCCCGGCTTTCCCAGAACGCGCCCCGCCCCTGCTTCTTTGGGCCGGCAAATACTCCGGGGGGCCGCCATTGTCGCGCCATTGGTCCGAGGGACAATGGCGGCGGGCTGGCCCCCGCTCCCGCACCATCAACCCCGACCGACGGCGACCGTCAGAGCCCCAGCACGTCCGTCATGTCGTACTGCCCCGGCGCCTTGTCCTGCCCCCAGAGCGCCGCACGCAGCGCCCCGCGGGCAAAGAGCGCCCGGTCGCTGGCGGCATGCCGCAGCACGATTCGCTCTCCGGGCCCGGCGAAGATCACGTCGTGTTCGCCGACGATGTCGCCGCCGCGAATCGCTGCAAAGCCGATGTCGCCGCGCCGCCGCGCGCCGGTCATTCCGTCGCGGCCACGATCCGCGACATCCGCGAGCGACACGCCGCGCCCTTCCGCGGCCGCCTCGCCCAGCATCAGCGCTGTGCCCGACGGCGCGTCGACCTTGCGGTTGTGATGCGCCTCCACGACCTCGATGTCCCAGTCGGGGCCGAGCGCCGCCGCAACCTGCCGCGTCAGCGCCTTCAGCAGATTCACGCCGAGCGACATGTTCCCGGCCCGCACCTGCACCGAATGGCGTGAGGCGGGCTCCAGCGCGGCGATCTGGTCGTCGGTGAACCCGGTGGTGCCGATGACGTGGACCGCGCGGGCCTGCGCGGCGAGCTCGGCGAAGTGCAGCGTCGCCTCGGGCGCGGTGAAGTCGATCACTGCCTGCGCACGCGCAAAGGCGCCCAGCGGGTCGTCCTCCACTTTCACGCCGAGGTCCGCGCCGCCCATCGCCGCGCCGACATCGCGCCCGGCCCAGTCGTGGCCCGCGCGTTCCACCGCGCCGACGAGGCGCAGCGCATCGCTGGCCGCGATCTCGCGCACCAGCATCTGCCCCATTCGGCCCGACACGCCCGTCACCACGACACCCGGAATTTCGCTCATCTCGGCCTCTCCTTTGCGTTCGCCTTCCCTTATCGCCTGCCTCCTTGCTTGGCAAAGCGCCCCGGCTCGCCTAGGTGGGATGGCATGGCAAAGCAGCGTCAGAATTCGGGCGACGGCCCCTCCCAACGGCAGCTTCGCGTCGGCGAGCTGATCCGGCGCACGCTGTCGGACGTGCTGATGCGCGGCGACGTGCACGACCCCGACCTTGTCGGGCGGTCGATCACCGTGGGCGAGGTGCAGGTGTCACCCGACCTCAAGGTCGCCACCGCCTTCGTGCTGCCGCTCGGCGGCGAGGGGCAGGAGGACCTCGTGAAGATCCTCGCCCGCAACAAGTCCGAGCTGCGGCGGCAGGTGTCGAAACAGCTCACGCTGAAATTCGCACCGGACCTGCGCTTCCGCATCGACGAGACCTTCGACCGGCTCGACGAGACCCGGCGGCTGTTCGACCGGGACGAGGTCCGCCGCGACCTCGACGACTGATCCAGATGCGCCTTCTGTCCGCGTTCGCCGCGCTCACCCTCACGCTGATCCTGGGCCCCTCCCCGGCCACCGCGCTCGGCTGTGAGGAGATCCGCTTCGACGGGCTGCCCTACACGATCTGCCGCGTCGACTTGCGCGAGGACGATCTGCGGCTCTTCCTCGACGCGCCGGACGGCCAGCCTTGGTCGCAGTTCGGTCGGCTCGATGCGGCGCTGGAGGCGACGGGCCAGCGGCTCGCCTTCGCGATGAACGCCGGCATGTACCATCCCGACCGCACCCCCGTAGGCCTGTACGTGGAGAACGGCGAAGAGAGCGCCGGCATCGTGCCCAATCCCGGCCCCGGAAATTTCGGCCTGCTGCCCAACGGCGTCTTCTGCTTCGGCGGCGGCAGCGCCCGGGTGATCGAGACCCACGACTACATCGAGCAGGCGCCGTCCTGCCGCTTCGCCACGCAATCGGGGCCGATGCTGGTGATCGACGGAGAGTTGCACCCGCGCTTCCTGGCGGACAGCACCTCGCGCTACGTGCGCAACGGCGTGGGCACCACCGATGACGGCCGCACGGCGATCTTCGCGATCTCCGAACGGCCCGTGACCTTCCACGAATTCGGCCGGCTCTTCCGCGACGGGCTGCGCACGCCGCAGGCTCTGTTTCTCGACGGCAACGTCTCCAAACTGCACGCCCCGGAACTCGGGCGCTCGGATTTCGGGCGTGCCATGGGCCCGATCGTGGGTGTCGCGGCACCGGTGCAGTAGCCGCCGAAGGAATCCCTTACGTTCGGGGAGGAACCCTGATTATGGTGGCGCCGACCGTCTTTGGCCCCTTGCGACGGCGGGTCGATGCGGCTTGGCGACATGTGATTTGACGGGAGGAACAGCTTTGAACAATCAGACGATTGGTGCCGGGGTCATCGGCCTCGTGATCGGAGCCGTATTCGGCTTTATCGGGGCCGAGGGCGGCCCGACCATCGAAGAGATCGAGGCGGCGATCGACGCAGGCGTGTCGCCTGCGACCGAGGCCACCGCCAGCGCCGGGGAAGCGGTCTCCACCCTGAACGAGGATATCGCCACGCTCTCCGAGCGGCTCTCCGCCATCGAGGCTCGCATGGAGGAGGCGCCGGCCGATCCGCCTGGCCTGTCGGCGGTCCAGAACGACGTCGCCTCCGTCACCTCGCAGGTGGAAAGCGTGGGTTCAGAGCTGTCGGCGATGCGCGAAGCCGTGGCCGAGGGCCTGTCGGCCGCGGCAGAGGGTCAGTCCGGGCTCGAGGAATCCCTGTCCGGCCTCAGCGACGGCCTGACGGCGCTGGCCGGCGCGCTGGCCGGGATGGGCCAGGCAACGGCGGGCGCGGTCAACGATCAGGGCGAGACCGGTGCCGGTGGCAACGAAGGCGCCGTGTCGGACGTGTCGACAGATGAAACCGGCGGAAGCGAAGAGGCATCGGAAGCGGGCGGAACCGAAGCGTCCGGCAATGCCGCGGCCCTGGCCGAGGCCGGCGGCTCGCAGGAGTTGACCATCGGCGCCACGGCGCTCTTCTCCGACGGCGCGATGCGGGTCTTCCTCGGCCGCGTCGACGAAGAGGGCGGCGCGGCACGCCTGTCGGTGAACACCGAGCCGATGACCCTCTCGACCGGGGAGACCCGGCAGGTCGAGGACTGCATGGTCGGCCTTGCCGGCGTGTCGGGCCGGACCGCCACGGTCGCTGCGGCGTGCGGCGATGCCGTTCCCGATACGGGCGGCGAAGGCGGCGAGTCTGCCGGCAGCGACGGACAAGGTGAAGCAGGTTCCTCCGAGGAGGGCTCGGAAGGCAGCGACGAAGCGGCCGCGGGCGGATCCGACGCCATCCGCCCGGGCTCGGTGGCCCGTTTCGCGGACGGCGACGTGCGCGTGTTCATCTCCGGCGTGGCGGAGGACGGCAGCGCCGCGCGCATCGCCGTGAACTCGCTGACCAACCAGGTCGTCGCCACCGGCGAGAGCACCGAAGTGCCGGACATGGATTGCAACGTCACGGTCGAAGCGATCGAAGGCCGCTCGGTAACCCTGTCCAGCAATTGCTGAACGACCGGCTCCGGGCGCATGGCCGCCCGGAGCCCTTTGCCTGCGCGCTCGCCTCATCGGGTGCCAAGGCCTTTTCCACGCCCCGCGCGGACTCGAGGCCGAAGGCAGCCGCGCATCGTCGGGCCGCCCCCGAACCGGCGATTTGGCGGCGCTGGGCGGTCGCTCGGAGGTCTTACCGAGGTGGCTGCCATAAAGTGCACCGTTCGACGGGCAGGATCGCCGGACCGCGGCCTGGCGCTGCTCGGCTCAGCGCCCCGGCATACTCATTCGCACCTGCCCCTTTAGGTTTTGCCTCTCGCCCCCACATCGTGTAGAAATCCGGTTTCGCACGCAGGAGAGCCGAGAGATGACCGCCAACGCGCCCATCGCGCAGGATTTCGTGACCGTCCCCCGGAAGGCGCCGGAGGGGCCTCTGAACCTTGTCGGGCTGACGCGCGACGCGATGCGCGAGGCGTTCCTCGCCGCCGGCACGCCCGAAAAACAGGTCAAGATGCGGGTCAACCAGGTCTGGCAGTGGATCTACTACTGGGGCGTGCGGGACTTCGCGGACATGACCAACCTGTCGAAGGATTACCGCCACCTTCTGTCCGAGAACTTCACCATCAGCCTGCCGGAGCTGGTGTCGCGCAACGTGTCGGCCGACGGGACGCGCAAGTACCTCGTCCGCATCGCCGGCGGCCACGAGGTCGAAGTCGTCTACATCCCCGAGGCCGACCGCGGCACGCTCTGCATCTCCAGCCAAGTGGGCTGCACGCTGACCTGCACGTTCTGCCACACCGGCACGCAGAAACTGGTGCGCAACCTAACGCCCGGCGAGATCGTGGGACAGATCATGCTGGCGCGCGACGATCTTGGCGAATGGCCGACGCGCGGCGCGCCGAAGGATGAAACGCGGCTTCTGTCCAACATCGTGCTGATGGGCATGGGCGAGCCGCTCTACAATTTCGACAATGTTCGCGACGGGATGAAGATCGCCATGGACGGCGAGGGCATCGCCCTGTCGCGCAGGCGCATCACCCTGTCGACGAGCGGCGTGGTCCCCGAGATCGCCCGCTGCGCCGAGGAAATCGGCTGCATGATGGCCGTGTCCTTCCACGCGACCACGGACGAGGTGCGCGACAAGCTCGTGCCGATCAATCGCAAGTGGAACATCGCGACGCTGCTGCAGGCATTGAAAGAATACCCGCGCCTGTCGAACTCCGAACGCATCACTTTCGAATACGTGATGCTGAAGGGCGTGAACGACAGCGACGCCGACGCCCGGCGCCTCGTTCAACTCATCAAGGGCATCCCGGCCAAGATCAACCTGATCCCGTTCAACGAATGGCCCGGCGCGCCCTACGAACGGTCGGACTGGAGCCGGATCGAAGCCTTCGCGGACATCGTCTACAAGGCCGGCTACGCCTCGCCCATCCGCACCCCGCGCGGGGAGGATATCATGGCCGCCTGCGGCCAGCTAAAGTCCGCCACCGAACGCGCCCGCAAGCCCCGGCGCGAGATCGAGGCCGACGCGCGAGGCGCGTGAACCGGCATCTTGGCCACACACCGCAAACGGACTACCTGAGCGTCATGCGCCTGTTCTCATGGGGACGGTCCCCCAAGCCAGACGACCTGTCCACGCTCGCCCCCGATGCGCCCTTCGTCGCCATCGGAGACCTGCACGGCTGCGACCACTTGTTCGCGCGGCTTCTAACGAAGCTGGAAAGCGCGGCGGCGGAGGCCGACACGCTGGTCTGCGTCGGCGACTATGTCGACCGCGGGGAGGACAGCGCGCCGCTGCTCGACCGCCTGCGCGGGCTGCAGGCCGACCTCGGAGAGGACCGCTTCGTCTGCCTGCGCGGCAACCACGAAGAAATGATGCTCGGGTTTCTCGACGATCCGGTCGGGCTCGGCCCCCGCTGGGTGCGCAACGGCGGCCTTCAGACGCTGTCGAGTTTCCGCTGCCCCGCCCCGACCGAAAGTTCTCCGGAAAGCTGGGAGACGACGCGCGACCGCTTTGCCGCCGCGCTGGGTTCCGAAGCGGAGACCTGGCTGCGCGGCCTGCCGACGATGTGGCGCACCGGGAATGTCGCCGTGGTCCATGCCGGCGCCGACCCCTTGGCTCCGATCGAGGCGCAGCCCGAGGATGTGTTGCTGTGGGGGCATCCCGATTTCGAGTCGCGCCGGCGCAAGGACGGGGTCTGGGTTGTGCATGGCCACACGATCACCACCGATCCCCGCGCCGCCGGCGGGCGCATCCCGACCGACACCGGCGCCTATGCCACCGGCCGGCTGACCGGCGCGGTGGTGAAACCCGGCAGCGTCGAATACGTCCACACCTGAGCCACGCTCAGCCTGGCAGCGCGTCCCAGGCCTCCGCGAGGCTCCGCGCCCGGCGGCCGACCTCCTCCGCGCTGCGGCCGGGGGCGTAGAGACTCGATCCGATGCCGAAGCCGGTCACGCCGGCCGCGCGCCAGGCCGCGAAGTCCGGCCCGTCGACGCCGCCCACGGCATAGGTCGCGGTCTCGGGCGGCAGCACCGCCTTCAATGCCGCCAGGCCGTCGGTGCCGAGCTTGAAGGCCGGGAAGAACTTCAGCCCGTCGGCGCCCGCGCGGATCGCCGTGAAGCACTCGGTCGCCGTGTAGACGCCAGGATAGGACAGCATACCGGCCGCCTTTGCCGCGCGGATCACCTCCGGATTGCAGTCGGGCGAGACGACCATGCGCGCGCCGATCTTCGCGAGGCGGTCGGCCTCTTCAGCGGTCAGCACCGTTCCTGCGCCGATGGTCGCCCGCGTGCCCACGGCGCGGATCATCCGTTCGATGCTGTCGAACGGGTCGGGAGAGTTCAGCGGCACCTCGATCCGGTCGATCCCGGCGGCGACGAGCGCCTCGGCCACCGACACCGCCTCGTCCGGGGTGATGCCTCTGAGAATGGCGATGATCTCTCGGCTCATGTGCCTCCTGTCTCCTGCATGCCGGCCCGCGCGGCCGACAGGCCGGCCAGCGTGATCGTCCGGACATCTAGCGTCGTGACCTCGGCGCCCTGCGCGCCCAGCGCTGCGGCGTAGGCCGCGCCGAGCGCGCCCCCGCCGGCAAGGATCACCGGCCGTCCCAGCCAATAGGGCCGCGCGCCGCCGATCTCCAGCCCGATCAGCGTGCCCGACAGCCGCGCGCGCGCCGCATCCGCCGGCATGTCGTGAAGCAGCGCCTCCGCCCGCAGGGAAAACAGCGTCGCAGCGGTGCGCGCGGGGTGGGAGATGGCCTCGGACACCGCGTCCGCGAAGGCGGCCTCGTCCCAGCCGCCGCCGGAGAGCGTGTGCCGTAGCACCGACTGCCCCTCGATCAGCGCGAAGAGCTCGCCGGTAATGAAGGTGCGGAAGGACACGACCTCTCCGGCGCTGACCTGCACCCACTTCGTATGCGTGCCGGGCAGGCAGATCGTGCCGTCGAAACCGGGATGCGCTGCGAAGATGCCGGCGATCTGCGTCTCCTCGCCGCGCATGACGTCGGCGGGGCGGTCCTGCCGGATGCCGGGCAGGATGCGCACGTCGATGCGGGGATCGGCGGTCTCTACGCGCGTCGCCTCCGCGATGCCGGGCGGGGCGCAGGGGACGGCGCGATACGGCGCCTCGCGCCAGCCCTGCCGCGCCCCGGCCATGCCGCAGATCACCACCGGCACCGCCCGGTCCTCGGGGAGCGCATCGCCGACAAGATCGAGAAGCGCCGATTCGTAGGCCTCGGGGCCGAGCGTGTTCATTCCCCGGTCCGAAGAGCGGCTGTCGATGACCGCGCCGCCCGGCGCCATCAGCCAGGCGCGCTGGTTCGACGTGCCCCAGTCCACCGCGATCCAGTCCAGCACCGTCATCGGCCGCCCCGCGCCGGCCCAAGTCCGTCATGTTCGGTCATAGCCGTTCTCCCTCGATCACCCATATCCGGTCCGGCAGGCTCCACGGCAGGGTCAGCCCCTGCGCCATCAGCGCCTGCCCGGACAGCTCCAGCGCCCCGGTCTTAAGCGCCGGCGTCCCGCGCGACAGCCCCACAGGCGCGTCCTCTGCGTTGCCCAGCGCCACCCGGTAGCGCGCCGCCGGGTCGAGCCCGGTCAGCCGCAGGGGGCGCGGCGCGATCTGCGCGGAGGTCGCGGCGATACCGGCGAAAACCACGAAGCGGGCGCCGTCCTCGGCCAGTTGCTGCTCCGCGATCACAGACGGATCGGCACTGTCGAGACGCAGGATGTCGGCACGCGCGAGCCAGTCGCGGTTCGCCTTCCACCAGCCGGTCACCTCGCGCAGCACCGCCGCCTCTTCGTCCGTCAGCTCGCGCGGGTCCATTTCGAACCCCATCTGCCGCTGCGCCGCAACCCAGGCGCGGAAGCGGATGTCGTGCACCCGGCCCGAGGTGTGGCAGCGGCGCGGGCCGACATGGCTGCCGGTCACGGCGAGCGGCAAGAGGAGCGCGGCGTCGTGCTGGATCCGCAGCCGCTCGGCCGCGTCGTTGGAATCCGACAGCCAGACCCGCTGCGTCCGCGCGAGGATGCCGAAGTCGATCCGCCCGCCGCCCGAGGCGCAGCTTTCGATCTCCACATGCGGATGCGCCGCGCGCAGCCGGTCGATCAGGTCGTAGGTGCCGCGCGTCTGCGCCGCGTCCGGCAGCGGCAGGACCCGGTTATGGTCCCACTTGAGGTAGTCGATCTCGTGCGCCGACAGGATCGCCGAAAGCCGCGCGAAAAGGTGGTCGCGCACGTCCGCGCGCGCCATGTCGAGCGCCTTCTGCTGGCGGCCGAGCACCTGGTCCTCGGCCCCGAGCGCCCAGTCCGGATGGGCCGCCAGAAGCGCGCTGCCGGGGTTCACCATCTCGGGCTCCACCCAGAGGCCGAAGGTCATTCCGCAGGCCTGCACGTGGTCGATGAGCGGATGGAGCCCGTCCGGCCACTTGCGCGGATCGACCTCCCAATCGCCGAGCGACGCGGTGTCGTCGTCGCGCCGGCCGAACCAGCCGTCGTCGAGCACGAACCGTTCGGCGCCGAGGTCGGCGGCGCGGCTGGCTATCTCGGACAACACCGGCAGCGAATGGTCGAAATAGACGGCTTCCCAGCAATTGTAGTGCACCCGCCGGGGCGCGGCGGGATCGACCCATGGCACGACGCGGTCGCGCAGGTGGCGCTGGAAGGCAGTGGCACAGCCGTTGAGGCCCGCGTCCGAGCGGCAGGCGAACAGCGTCGCGGTCTCGAAATGCGTGCCCGGCGCGCTTTCGGTCTGCGCGGCGTGGCCGAACTGGATCTGCCGGCGGCCGTCGGGCAATTCCTCGGCCACCATGCGGTGCCCGCCGGACCAGCCGTAGTGGAACGCCGCGACCCGCCCCGCGGTGTTCGTCGCCCCCGTCTCGGGCAGGTACAGGAGCGGCATGTGCTCGTGCCCGGTGCGCCCCGTCCGGTTCTCGCGCAGGCGGATGCCGGCGGCCCAGTGGATGCGCTGGGGCCGCATCTCGCCGCACCAGCGGCCGGCGAAGTCGATCATCTCCTCGCCCGCCTCGGAGGCAGGAAAGACCGGCGCGGCGAGCCAGTCGAGCAGGATCGGCGCGGCGGCCTCCAGCGCAGCCGAGGCCGTCACGACCCCCGTGACAGGATCGAGCGCGATGCGCGCGTGATAGGTAAGCCCGGCGGCGGCGTCGCGGCAAACGAAGTGCAGCGTCCCCGGCGTCTCCTCGACCGTCTCGATACGGAAGACCGGCAGGATCGGCGTGCCCGCGCCGTCGCGCGCGAAGAGGCCGGGCTGACCGGGAAAGGTCGCGCTGGCTTCGGGGCAGATGCTGAGCGCGGGGTTGCGGTCGAGCATGCCGCCGGTCACGTCCCGCTCGGCCGCGCGGGCAAGCGCCTCGGCCTCTGCCTCCGGGACCGGCGGGCCCCAGTAGACCACGGCCGGCAGCCTGTCTGCCTCAGCGGCAAGGACGAGGCTCTGCCGGCTGTCGCCCAGTGTCCAGGTGCGGATCGGCGTTGCCACCGCCCGCCTCACTCCGCCGGCACCGGCGCCGTGGGCGCCGCGCGGGTCGCCCGCTTCTCGCGCAGCATCAGCATCGCGGGGGTGACCACCAGCGTCAGCACCGTCGCCACCGTCAGGCCCCCGGCGATCGCGCTCGACAGCTCCGTCCAGTATTGCGTGGAGGGCGCGCCGTAGACGATCTCCCGCGTGAAGAAGTTGACGTTGAGGCCGATCACCATCGGCATGAGCCCCAGCGCCGTCGTCACCGAGGTCAGCACCACCGGCCGAAGACGTTGCGCGCCGGTGCGCAGCGCCGCCTCCAGCGGCGAGGCGCCGGCCCGCTTGAGGTCGTTGTAGGTGTCGATCAGCACGATGTTGTTGTTCACCACGATACCGGCCAGCGCGATCACCCCGACGCCGCCCATGACGATGCCGAACGGCCGCCCTGTGACGACAAGACCCAGAAGCACCCCGGCGACCGAGAAGACGATCGCGCTCATCACCACGAAGGCCTGGAAGAAACTGTTGAACTGCAGCACCAGGATCATCGCCATCAGCACGATGGCCGCGACGAAGGCGCTGGCGAGGAAGACCATCGATTCCTGCTGGTCCTCGGATTCGCCGGCGAACTCGTACTCCGCCCCCTCGGGCAGGTCGGCGGCGGCGAGCGCGCCGCGCAGCGCCACGATGCGGTCGTTGACCAGCTCGCCCTGCGCGACGTTCGCCTCGATCGTGGTCACGCGGCGTTCGTCGATGCGGCGGATCACGCCGACGCGCTCCACCGGTTCGAACGACACGAAGTTGGAGATCGGCACCAGCCCCGATGAGGTCGGCACCCGCAGGCTGCCGAGCTCGCCGAGCGAGCGGTCGTCGCTGGGGAAGCGCACGCGCACGTCGAGCTCCCCGTCGGCGTCGGCGGGGCGGTAGTCGGTCACCGTGATGCCCTGGGTCAGAAGCTGGATCGCCTGGCCGAGAAGGCTCACATCGGCGCCGAAGCGCGCCGCCTCCGCCCGGTCGACGTTGATCGCGACCTCGACGCCCGGCAGCGGCCTTGTGTCGGTGACATCGGTGAATCCGCCCACCTGGTCCATCGTGGCGAGCGCGGTCTCCACCGCCTCGGCCTGCGCGATCGGGTCGCGGGCGGATATGCGCAGGTTCACCGGCTTGCCGCTCGCCGGTCCGCCGCTCTCGGTCTCGACCTGCACCTCGATGCCGGCGATGTCGGCCATGTCCTGGCGGATGCCGGCGGCGATCTCGGCCGCCGGGCGGCGCACCTGCCAGTCGACGAGGTCGAGCTGGATGGTGCCGATGACGTCCTCGTCGCCCTGCCCCGCGCTCATGGTCGACCGGGCGTAGACGCTGGCGACGCCCTCCGCTCCGAGAAGCCGGCTCTCCACCTGCCGCACGAGGTCGTCGCGTTCGTAGATCGACAGGTTGTCGCGGGCGCGGACCTGCACCTGCATGAACTCCGGTTCGATGGACGGAAAGAACGAGATGCCGCGCCCGAACTCCCCGTAGACCGCGAAGCCGCCCATCAGCAGCGCCAGCGCCAGGATCACCGTCGTCCACGGCCGGAGGATCGCCCGCTCCAGGAGCCGCACATATGCGCCGGTAAATCCCGGGATACAGCGCGGGTCGCCGTGTTCGGCGGCGTGCAGCGTCCGCTTGGAAACCGCAGTCTGCGGCTGCGCCCGGCCGATGACGCCGCCCATCACCGGAATGAAGATCAGCGCCATGAAGAGAGACGCCGATAGCGTCAAAAGCACGGTGATGGGCAGGTATTTCATGAACTGGCCGATCAGCCCGGTCCAGAACAGCAGCGGGAAGAACACGCTGAGCGTCGTCGCCGTCGACGCGATGATCGGCCAGGCCATGCGCTTGGCGGCATGGGCATAGGCCGCCTTCGGCGTGTCGCCTTCGTGCAGGCGCCGGTCGGCCAGTTCCACCGTGACAATGGCGCCGTCCACCAGCATGCCGACCACCAGGATCAGCGCGAACAGGACCACGATGTTCATCGTGTAGCCCATCGCCCAGATCGCCGCGACGCCCGCCAGGAACGCGCCGGGGATGGCGAGCCCCACCAGCACCGCCGACCGCAGACCCAGCGCGAAGACGATGACGATCATCACCAGGATCACCGCCGCGATAACGTTGGATTCGAGGTCCGACAGCAGCGTCTTCACCTCTTCGGACTGGTCCTGCAGGTAGGTCACGCGCACGCTGTCGGGCCAGTCGACGCGCAGCTCCTCGACCGCCGCCTTGGTCGCAGCGACAGTGTCGATAATGTTCGCGCCCGACCGTTTCGTCACTTCGAGCGCCAGTGCCGGTTGGCCGTCGATCCGGGCAAATCCGGTCGGATCCTCGAAGGCGCGGCGCACGGTGGCGACGTCGCCGAAGGTGACGACGGTGTCGCCCTCCACCTTCACCGGCATCGCCAACACGTCCTCGAGGTCCTGGATCAGGCCCGGGACCTTCAGCACGATGCGCCCGCCGCCGGTCTCGATCGCGCCCGCGGCGATCAGCTGGTTGTTGCGCTGAAGCTGGTTGATGAGCGTGTCGAAGCTGAGATTGTAGGTCTGGAACACCGTCGAATCGATCAGCACCTCGAGGAATTCCTCACGCGCACCGCCGATATCGACCTCGAGCACACCGGGCAGCGCCTCCACCTCGTCCTGCACCGCGTCGGCAAGATCGTTGAGCGTCCGTTCCGGCACCGGCCCCGACAGGACGGCGGTGATGATCGGGAAGAGCGCGGTGTTGATCTCCGTCACGTTGAGCTCGGAGGCGTCCTCGGGCAGGTCTCCCTGCACGCTGTCAGCGGCCTCGCGCACCTTGTCGAGCGCCTCGTCGATGTCGCCGCCGGCGGCGAATTCGAGCTGAACGCTGGCAAAGCCTTCGGTGGCCTCGCTCGACATCTGGTCGAGCCCCTCGATGGCGCCGAACTCCGCCTCCATCGGCTCAAGCAGCAGCCGCTCGGCGTCGGACGGGCTGATCCCGTCGACACTGGTCGAGACGTAGACCAGCGGCAGCGGCACCTCGGGGTTGGCCTCTTTCGGGATCGCCACGTAGGCGACGGCGCCGACGGTCAGGATCATCAGCAGCAGGATGACGACGGCGCGGCTGCGCGAGAAGGCGGCGTCGATGATCGCGTTCAAGGCTGCGTCTCCTCGGCGTCGCCTTCGCCGCCGGAAACGTCCGCGGTGCCGGGGCCTTCCGCCGTCGTCGCGGGGCTTGCGGCCATGTCGGCCTCTGCCTCGGCGCTGGCGCGCACGGCCTCCCCGTCCCGCACGAAGCCCTGGCCCACGGTGATGATTTCCGCGCTCTCGGGCAGACCCTGGACCCAGACGCCGTCGATCTCCGCCCGGGCGACCTCGATCGGGTGAAAGACCACGTGGCCTTCCTCGACCGTCTTCACGCCGATCCGACCGTCGGGATCGAGCGACACGATCGACGGGCGCACCAGATGCGCGGTCACATCGCCGGTGGGGATGGTCACTTCCGCCGAGACGCCGGCGGGGATCTCTCCGTCCGGATTGCCCACCTCGA
This sequence comes from Roseivivax sediminis, assembly GCF_900112685.1. Classification (GTDB taxonomy): domain Bacteria; phylum Pseudomonadota; class Alphaproteobacteria; order Rhodobacterales; family Rhodobacteraceae; genus Roseivivax; species Roseivivax sediminis. The sequence continues at coordinate 494,063 of NZ_FOMS01000002.1, read as the reverse complement.
TCTCGGCGAGGAAGGTGCGCGTCGCCGACTCGGCGGCGGTGCCGACGAAGGCCACCTCGCCCGACCGCGTCTGCCCGGTGATGAAGCGGACCTCGGCGCTCTGGCCAACCTGGATGCGGTTGAGCGCCTGCTGCGGCACCTGAATCGCCACGGTCAGCGGGTCGTTATCGACCAGCCGCGCGACCGTCTCTCCGGCGGCGACGAATTCGCCCTCGTTCACGTCGAGCCGTTCGATCCGGCCGTCGAACGGCGCCTCGATGGTGAGATCCTCCAGCGCCCGCCCGGCCGAGCTGACCTGCGCCTCGGCGGCGGCAAGCGTGGCGCGCGCCTCGGCCACGCGGTCGGCCGTGGCGATGCCGCGCTCGAGCAGCTGGCTGGCATTGTCGAATTCGCGCTGCGCCCGGGCCTGTTCCTCCTCGGCCTGGCGCAGCGCCGCCTCTGCCTGATCCGACGACAGCCGCGCGATGACGTCGCCGCGCGCGACCCCGTCGCCCTTGGCCACCGGCAGCTCGACGACGTTACCGGCGGCCTCTGCCGGGATCTCGGTATCGCGGTCCGGCTCCGCCTGTCCCTCGGCGGTGAACCGCAGCGTCACCGGCTCGGCAGTGGAGCGGCGCACGAGGACCGAGGGCAGCTCCGGCGCGGCGGCCTCGGTCTGCTGTGGCGCCGCGTCCTCGCCGGGCAGGACGAAACCGCTGCCCATCCAGGCCACGATGGCGACAAGCAGCAGCGAGGCGATCCAGAAGGAGCGCGACGCGCCGCGATCGGTGTCAAATCTGAGACCTTCCGGCGCCGCGCCGCCGGCTTCCGAACGCTCGTCCATGCTGTTCCCTTTCGTGGCGGCCCCTGCGGCGGCCCCGCACGCACGTACGGGCGCACCGGCCGCTTTCAAGCCCGAGTGTCGCCTATCACGGCGCACAGGCCGACACGATCCCGTAACGGACGCGTCGTCCGGGAGACGAGCCGAAAATCGCGCGCCGGGCGGCTGATCTTAGGGCGCTGTTGAGATTCTGACGGTACCAAAAACCCGCGTCCCAGACGACGGAAGGCATTTTATCAGCAGGCCCGATCATGCCCAGCGCACCCAGAGCCCCGAAACTCCTGATCGGCGAGGCGGTGGACGCCCATACCGCCCTCCTGCGCGATCCCACGGACTGGCCCGAGGTCGATGCGATCGACACCGCGGGGATCCAGCTCATCGTCTCGGCCATGAAGGCCGGCATCGCGCCGCCGGACCACGTTCTCGAGGCGCCGGCGGTCCGCGATCTGTGGACGTCCCTCGGCCTCGGGGACACCCCCTCCAGTTCCACCAGGTGAGATCCAGTCGATGCCCAGCAACATCCTCGTCGTGGACGATTCGCCCTCCGTCCGGAACATGATCGCCAACACGCTGAAAGCCGCGGGATACGCGGTCGACACCGCGGTGGACGGCGAGGACGCACTCGAGGTCAGCCGCCGCCGACCGGTTCACGCGGTGATCACCGATCAGAACATGCCACGGCTCGACGGGCTCGGCTTCTGCCGCGCCTTCCGCGCGCGGCCGGAGAACCGCGGCGTGCCGGTGGTGTTCCTGTCCACCGAAAGCGAGGCGAGCGTGAAGGAAAAGGCCCGGCAGGCCGGGGCCATCGGCTGGATGATCAAGCCATTCGACCAGCAGAAGCTGCTGGACGTCATCGGCCGCGTGGTGCGGGCATGACCGATCCCGACGCGATGACCATGTTCCGCGCGGAGGCGGAGGCGCTGGTGGACAGCCTGCAGGATCGCCTGCTGGCGCTGAAGGCCGCGCCCGGCGACCGCGCGCTGATCGACAGCGTCTTTCGCGACCTGCACACGCTGAAGGGCACCGGGGCGATGTTCGGGCGTGCCGACATTGCCGGGTTCCTGCACGACTTCGAAAGCGCGTTCGAGGCGGTCCGCGACGGCAGCGCCACCGTCGATACGGAGCTCGTGACGATCAGCCTGGCGGCCCGCGACCATGTCGCGGCGCTGCTCGATGGCGCAGACGGCGACGGACAGGCGATCCTCGACCGGCTCGCCACCCGTCTCGGCGCCCCGGCGACCGGCGGAGCGCGGACCTCCTCCCGGCGCATTCGCTTCTTCATGCCGCCCGACACCCTCGCGCTCGGCGGTCGGCCCGACTTCGTTCTCGACGAGTTGCGTCGACTCGGCGCCCGCAACATCCGCGCGCTGACCGGGGAGGTGCCGCCGCTCCCGGAGCTCGATCCGTTGCAGCTTCACCTGGGCTGGGAAGCCGATATCGACACGGCCGTGACCGAGGAGCAGATCCGCGCGGCCTTCCTGTTCCACGAGGATGGCCTGCGGCTGGAGATCGGGACGCCCGGGTCCGCCCCGATCGCGCCCGAGCCTGCCGAGGCGGAACCTGTGGCCGCCGCGGCCGCGCCGCCCACGGGATCGTCCTCCGGCGCCCTGATGCGCGTGCCCGCCGAACGGCTCGACGACATCATGGACCGCGTGGGCGAGCTCGTGATCGCCGAAGCGCGTCTCGTTGAACTCGCCGCGCGCCTCGCCGAGCCGGGCCTGATCGCGGTGGCCGAGGATATCCAGCGCCTGACCACCGCCATGCGCGATACCACGATGTCGATCCGAATGACCCCGATCCGCGCCATCACCGGCCGTTTCCGCCGGCTGGCGCACGACCTCACCGAAGCCACCGGCAAACCCATCTCCTTCGTCGCCGAGGGCGAGGAGACGGAGCTCGACAAGACGGTGGTTGAGCGGCTGACCGAACCTCTCATGCACATCATCCGCAACGCCGCCGACCACGGGCTGGAGGCCACCGAGACGCGGCGCGCCATGGGCAAGCCGGAGGTCGGCCATATCCGCCTGTCGGCCCGCCATGCCGGCGCCGAGGTGCTGATCTCGCTCTCGGACGACGGGCGCGGGCTCGATCGTGACGCGATCCGCGCCCGGGCGCGCGAACGCGGCCTGCCCGGGACCGCCGATCTGCCCGACGACGCGATTCCGACCCTGATCTTCGAGCCCGGTTTCTCCACCGCGACCGAGGTGACGGAACTTTCCGGCCGCGGCGTCGGCATGGACGTGGTGCGCCGCACGATCGATTCGCTCCGCGGCAGTATCGAGGTGGACAGCGAGCCGGGCCATGGCACCACGGTCACCCTGCGCCTGCCCCTGACCCTGGCGATCATCGACGGGCTGCTGATCGAGGTCGCCGGCGAACGCTTCGTCATCCCCCTCGCCGCGGTCGAGGAGATCGTGGAACTGCCCGCCGCCATCGCGGAGTGCGAGACCGGCAACGCCTTCCTAGACATTCGCGACAGCCTGGTCCCGTTCCTGCGCCTGCGCCACCTGCTGCAGAGCCCCGGCACGCCCGGACCGCACCAGAAGGTGGTCGTGGTCACAAGCAGCGACGGCCATGTCGGCCTCGTCGTCGACCGCATCATCGGCTCCAACCAGACCGTCATCAAGCAGCTCTCGCCCCTGCACGCCGCGCTCAAGGCGTTCTCGGGCGCCACGATCCTCGGCGATGGGTCGGTCGCTCTGATCCTCGACGTGCCGCAACTCGTGGCGCGCGGCCGGGCCGACGCCGACACCGGCCAGGAGGCGGCATGACCCGGAACGCGCGACTGGATGCCATAGCCGGATCGGACGTGGTTACATTCCGGCTCGGCGACGAGGTCCTGGCCGTCCCGGCCGCCGAACTGCGCGAGGTGCTGGAACCGGTGGCGATCACCCGCGTGCCGGGCGCCGACGATTTCGTGTCTGGCCTGCTGAACGTGCGCGGCGCGGTGGTGCCGCTGGCCGATCTACGCGTCCCGCTGCGGATGCCGCGCCCGGCGCACCGTGCCGATCCGCGCATCCTCGTGCTCGAACTGCCGCTCGCCGGGCAGGTCGCCGTCGTCGGCATCGTCGCCGACAGCGTGCACGAGGTCACCCGCCTCGACCGCGGCTCGCTGCAGGCGATCCCGCCCGTCGGCACCCGCTGGCCGCCGCGCCACGTCGCCGCCGTCGGCCGCTGGGCCGGCGAGTTCGTGACCATCCCCGACCTGCCGGCGATCTTCGCCGAATTCCTCTCCGGCCAGAACGGTCGCCCCGCCCCCGCCGGCACCTCCGGTGCCGCCCACCCCACGGAACCGGAGCCCTTCGGATGCGACTGACCCTGAAATTGAAACTCGCGGCCACCCTCGTGCTACTGATCGGCCTCGCCGTCTTCGGGATGATAACCGGCGTCACATCGCTCGGGACCATGTCGACAAACCTCTCGGGCATCGTCAACGAGGATGCGGAGAGGGTGCGCCTGTCCCAGGATCTGCTGGCCGAACAGCTCCGCGTGCAACGCGACCTGCGCGAATACATCCTGGCGGAATCGCCCACCGCGCGCGCCGACATCCGGGAGGAAATGACCGCCGCGCGCGCCTACCACGACGCCGTTCTCGAAGAAACGTTGGCGCTGGCCAGCCCCGAAGGCCGCGAATTGCTCTCGACATATTCCGATCTCGTCGCCCAGATCCGGTCGCTCAATCAACGGGCTGCCAGCCTCGCGGATGCGGGTGACGGCCTGCGGGCCTTCCGGTTGGTCAACGGCGAGGGGCAGACGCTTTGGGAATCGATGGAAGACAGCATCGACGGCGTGGTCGAGACCAACCGCGCCGGCCTTGCCGCCGCCGAGGCGCGCGCCGCCGTAAACTACGCCGGGGCACGCCGGATGATGACGATCCTGATCGTCGCCATGCTGGTCTTCGGCGCCGTGGCCGGCACCTGGATCGTCCTGACGATCTCACGCGGGCTGGCGCGCGGCATCAAGCTGGCCCGTTCCGTGGCCGACGGCGACCTGACGCAGACCGCCACGCTGCGCGGCAACGACGAAGTGACCGAGCTGATCCGCGCGCTCAACGACATGGTCGAGAGATTGCGCCAGGTCGCCGGGGAGGTCGGCGCCGGATCCGCCAACGTCGCGTCCGGGGCGGGCCAGATGGCCTCCACTTCCGAACAACTGAGCCAGGGGGCGACGGAACAGGCCTCCTCCACCGAGGAAGCCTCGGGCTCCATGGAGGAGATGACGGCCAACATCCAGCAGACCGCCGAGAATGCCGGCGGAACGGAGCGGATGGCCAAGAAATCCGCCGCCGACGCACGCGCCAGCGGCAAGGCCGTGGCAGAGGCCGTGGGCGCCATGAAGACGATTGCCGAGCGCATCATGGTGGTGCAGGAGATCGCGCGCCAGACCGACCTTCTGGCCCTCAACGCCGCGGTCGAAGCCGCGCGCGCCGGAGAACACGGCCGCGGCTTCGCCGTCGTCGCCTCGGAGGTGCGCAAGCTCGCCGAACGCAGCCAGGAAGCCGCTGGAGAGATCAGCGCGCTCTCCTCGGACACGGTGAAGGCGGCCGAGGATGCCGGCCGCATGCTGGAAGGGCTGGTGCCCGACATCGAGGAGACGGCGCGCCTGGTCAGCCAGATCAGCGGCGCCAGCCAGGAACTGGCGACCGGCGCGTCCCAGGTGAATCTGGCCATCCAGCAACTCGACAAGGTCACGCAGGAGAATACCGCCGCCTCCGAGGAGCTGTCGTCCACCGCCGAGGAACTGGCGGCCCAGGCCGACACCCTGCGTACCGCCATGGCCTTCTTCCGGCTGAGCGCCGGTGACGTCCCGAAACCGGCGGCGACCGCATCACCCCCGGCGCAACCGCGCAAGGCAACGGGTCCGAAGGCCGGCTTCGATTTCGACATGGGCGCCGGCGAGGACGAGCTCGACGCGGAATTCGTCCGCGCGTCCCGCTCGGCGGCTTGATCGCCCGGCCCGACCGCCAACGAAAAGGACCGCCGCGATGGCCCGCCCTGAAACCTGCGTCACCTTCGGCCTCGACAATACGCTTTTCGCGCTGCCGGTAGCGGCCGTTGTCGAGATTCTCGACACCCGGGAGATCGCGTCGCTGCCGCGGGCGCCCGGCCACCTGCTGGGACTGATCGACCGGCGCGGCGCCTCGGTACCGGTGGTCGATTTGCGCCGCCTGATGGGGCGGGGAGACCGCACCGACACCCCGGAGACCCGCATCGTCGTGCTGGCGCTCCCCGGCGATGCAGGTCACAGCGTGGGCCTGCGGGTCGACCGGGTGATCGAGGTGACCGCGCTCGATGACGCCGGCAGTGCGCCGCTCGCCGAAGCCGACCTGCTGCGCTGGCGCGAGCACATGATTGCGGGAATCGGTCGGCGCAACGGCTCCTTCGTGACGGTGCTCGACGTCGCAGGCCTGTTCGCAGCCGAGCTGTCCGATCTGCCCGCCAATGCCGCGCGGCCTGCGGAGGATGCATGAGGGCCAGGACCATCTCCGGCAGCCCGGCGCCGATGGATCGCCTGCGCTGCGCGGTGCACGCGGAGACCGGCATCCGGCTGCCGCCAGCTAAGGACCTGATGATCCAGAGCCGTCTGCAACGCCGTGTCCTGTACCTCGGGCTGCCCGACCTGGAGACCTACCTGTCCTGCCTGTTCGACGGCGGCCGGCTCGATGCCGAGCTTCCCGAAATCGTCGACCTTCTGACCACGAACAAGACCGATTTCTTTCGCGAGGAGGCGCATTTCCGGCTCTTGCGCGACCGTATCATCCCCCAAGCGCTGGGCCGCGCGCCGCCCGGCCGGACGGTCCGCTTCCGCGTATGGAGCGCCGCCGCCTCCACGGGCGCGGAGGCATGGTCGGCGGCGATGCTGCTCGCGCGCGCCGCCGAGGCGGACCCGCGGCTCGACTGGGCGATCCTGGGCACCGACATCTCGCGCCGGGTGCTGGAGGGTGCCCGCCGGGCCATCTACTCGGCGGAGGAGCTGCGCCCGGTGCCCGAGGATCTTCGCTGCGCCTATGTGATGTCCGGCCGTGCCGGCACTGTCGCGCGCGGCCGGATCGTGCCGGAACTGCGCGCGCGTGTGCGGTTCGCCGCGCTCAACCTGATGGAGGCGCCCTACGAGGTGGAGGCGGGGCTCGACGTCGTCTTCCTGCGCAACGTGCTGATCTACTTCGAACCGGACGTGCAGCGGCGGGTGGTGGCTGCCGTCTCTCGGCACCTGCGTCCCGGCGGTCACCTCATCGTCGGGCACACCGAATCGATGAATGTCAACGAAGCCTCGCTCAGCCAGATCGCGCCAGGCGCGTTCCGGCAGACGAAAGGAACCCGATGAACCAGATCCGCGTCCTGATCGTCGATGACAGCGCCGCGGCGCGGCGGGCTTTGTCCGATCTTCTTTCCGAAGATCCCGGCATCGCGGTCGCCGCCACCGCCGCCGATCCGTTCGATGCCGCCGCGCGGATGCGCACGGCCCTGCCCGACGTGATCCTGCTGGATCTCGAACTGCCGCGCATGGACGGGCTGACCTTCCTCGGCAAGATCATGGCGCAGCACCCGGTCCCGGTCGTGATCTGTTCGAGTCACAGCGAAGCAGGCTCGCGCGCGGCGCTGCGCGCCCTCGAGATGGGCGCCTGCGACGTCATAGGCAAACCGCGGCTCGGCTCTGCCGAAAACCGCCACGAGGCGCAGATACGGCTGACCGATGCGGTGCGTGCGGCGGCCGAGGCAAGTCGCACGCGCGGTTTCGGCAACCCGGTGCGCGCCCGGCCGGTGCCGCAGCCGGCGCCATTCTCCCCGGCGCCGAAGCTGACCGCGGATGCGATCCTGCCGCCGCCGCGCGCCGCGAAACCGCCGCGCGGCCTGCCGCCGGTGATCGCCCTCGGCGCCTCCACCGGTGGGACTGAAGCGCTGGCCCGGCTGTTGCCGCGCCTGGCGCCGACAATCCCGCCGCTGGTCATCGTGCTGCACATGCCGGAGAAGTTCACGGCCACTTACGCGCGGCGCCTCGATGCGACGTGCAAGCTGCGCGTACAGGAAGCCGCGAACGGCGATCGCCCCGGGCCGGGCACCGCGCTCCTGGCGCCCGGGGACCGGCACATGCTGCTGCGCCGCCAGGGAGCCGGATACCGGGTGGAGATCGCGGACGGCCCCTGCGTGGCGCGGCACCGTCCCTCGGTCGACGTGCTGTTTCGGTCTACCGCGATCGCGGCCGGTCCGGCGGGGCTCGGTATTCTGATGACCGGCATGGGCGACGACGGGGCGCGCGGCCTTCTGGAGATGCTAGAGGCCGGCGCCGACACGCTGGTGCAGGACGAGGAGAGCTCCGTTGTCTGGGGCATGCCGGGCGAGGCGATGCGACTCGGAGCGGCGGACCGGGCGGTACCGTTGGACACGATCCCGGCGGAGATCGCGCGCTTCGCGGCAAAGGTGGCGGCATGACGCGACCGGACGATCCAGTTCCCGACATCGCCGAGACGCAACGCCAGGCACAACACCTGGGGCGCACGGTCGAGACGATCTTCGAATCCGCCTCCGCGACGGTTTTCGCGCAACTCGACGAGATGCGCGGGGTCTCCGCCCTCCTCCGCGACATCGCCGATGTGATCGGTCCCGAGGGCCAGGCCCGCCTGCGCGCATCGGCGCACGTAGCCGGGACCCACCTCGACAAGGTCCAGGGGGTGTCCGGCTTTCTCGAAACGGTGCTGCAGAAGCTTACCTCCACCGGCCGCGAGATCGGCGATCGGCTCGACCGCCAGGCGCGCAGCATGCGGCTGGCCGGCATGGTCGCGACGAACGCCCACGTGGTCAGCCTCAGCCTGCCGAACAGGGACGAATCCCTGGTCACCTTCGCCGGCGACGTGAAGTCGATCCTCGCCTCCGCGGGCTCCACGGCGACGACGGTCGGACGCGAGTTGTCGGTCGCGGACTCGCATCTGCAACAGGTGGCCGTCGGCATTCAGAACATGACCGCGACCGCGCAGACGCTCGGCGCGGTCCGCGAGGAATTGCCGGGAATACTGGCCGGCCTGATCGAGAGTGCCGGCCTCGCGGCCACGCTCGACCGGATGTCGAGCGCGCACGGCAGGCTGACGGCGGCACTGAACGCGACAGTCACGGCGCTGCAGACCGGAGACGCCGCACGGCAGAGGCTCGACCATGTCGGCGCGATGCTGGCGCGGTCGGAGCAGTCGGGGTCGGCAACCGACCAGGCGATCACGGCGCTGGCGACGGCGCAGCTTGCGGCGACTGTACGGGATCTGGACGACGCGGTGGCGACCGCCCTGCCGCAACTCGACGCGATCGGCCGGGAATTGCAGACGGCGCGGCAGGAACTCCACGCCCTCGCCGGATCGGAGATCGCCCGCGCGTTGGCCGAAACGGCGACCCTGGCGGGGCGCATGGCCGACGGGCTCGCCCGGCTGGAGGTTATCCGCGAGGAGACAGTGCCGCACATGGAACAGCTGGCAAGCGACTTTGCCCATGGCGCCAAGACCGCCGAGAGCATCTCGAACCTCGAGAGCGAGATGCACCTTCTCGGCATCAACGCAACGCTGATGGCGAGCAAGGCGGGCGAGGAGGGCCGCGCCATGTCCGAGGTGTCGCACCAGCTGCGCGAATGCACCAAGGCCATCGGCGAGGATAGCGCGCAGATCGTGTCGCTCGCCAAGCTGCAGGAGCTCAATGCCATGGTCTTCACGATCCTGACCGAGCAGACCGCTGATTCGGCGACCGATGCGGAGCTGCGCGGCGTGCAGGACCATGCAAGGCAACTCGATCGGGCGGTGGCGGAGACCCGGGCGCGCCTGGGTCAGAAGGCGACGGCCCCACTGGAGGCCTTGCGCACGCGCCTCTCCGCTTTTCGAAGCGAGGTACGCGACAGCGCGCCGCCATGCACTCTGGCGCCCCCCGACCGGCTGCCGCCGGAGACGCTGCACGTGCTCGGAGATATCCGCGCGACCTACACGATGCAGGCGGAACGGGAGCTACACGATACGCTCTTTGCGCAGACCGGCCCGGCGCCTAACACCCGGCCGGCGTTGCCGGAGCCTGCGGCGGCCTCGGGCGAGCTCGAGGATGTCTTTTTCTGACAGCCCGACACACCGCCCGGATGTCAGAGTCCGAGCTCGCTCAGCCCCGGGTGATCCTCGGGCCGGGGCCCCTGCGGCCAGAGGAACAGCCTTTCCCTGTCGGCGATGGGCACGTCGTTGATCGAGGCGTGGCGCACGGCCATGTACCCCTCGGCGTCGAAAAGCCAGTTCTCGTTGCCGTGGGCGCGATACCACTGGCCGCCCGCGTCGTGCCATTCGTAGCAGAAGCGCACGGCGATGCGGTCCTCGCCGTGGCACCAGATCTCCTTGATCAGGCGGTAGCCGTTCTCCTTCGCCCATTTGCGGGTCAGGAACGCCTCCACCTCCGCGCGACCCGAGAGGAACTCAGACCTGTTGCGCCAGCGCGTGTCCGGCGTGTAGGCGAGAGCGACCTTCGCCGGATCGCGGGTGTTCCACGCATCCTCGGCCATGCGAACCTTGCGCACGGCGTCGTCGTAACCGAAGGGCGGCACCGGGGGTCGGGTCATCTGTCGCTCCGCATTGCAGCGGGGCGCACGGGGTGCGCGCGCCCCGGAGCCCTTACCAGGAATTGTAGCCGAGGTACTTGCCCGACATCTCGATCTTCACGCGGTCGCCCTTTTCGTGGGGCACGCGCACGACCTGCATGTCGAAGTCGATGGCGGACATGATGCCGTCGCCGAACTTCTCGTGGATGAGCGCCTTGATCGTGGGGCCGTACACCCCGACGATCTCGTAGAGGCGGTAGATGCAGGGATCGGTCGGCACCGTCTGTTCCCAGATCTTCGTCGGGCTCTCCTCCAGCACCTGCGCCGATTCCTGCGGCAGGCCGAGGGCCGTGACCAACGCGTCCGCCTTGTCCTTCGGGAAGGCCTGCATGCCCATGCAGGCCGAATGGGTCCAGACCGGCGACATGTCGATCTTTTCTGCGATGCCTTCCCAGGTCAGGCCGGCCTGCTTCTTGGCCGACAGGATCATCGCGGTGACGTCTTCCTTGGTCATCGTCTCGGTCACGTAACTGTCCTTCATCTTGGTCTCCTCTCTTGTCAGCTGTTGACCGCGCGCAGGGGCGCCGGCGCATCCTCCGCGTCCGGCGCGGGCTCACGCGCCGTATGGTCGATGCGCACCGTCTCGGGCCGCTGCATGGCGTCGCCCGGCACCTGCCCGGACAGCGCCTTCGACCGCTCCCCGAGGAAGTGCACGAGATGGTTGCGGATGGCGTAGTAGTTCGGGTGCTCGACGATTCCGGTGCGGGTGCGCGGGCGGGGGATGGTGATCTCCACCGATTCCGCGACGCGGGCGAAGGGACCGTTGGTCATCAGCAGGATGCGGTCGGCCAGAAGGATCGCCTCGTCGATGTCGTGGGTGATCATGAACACCGTCTGCTCGGTGCCGCCCCAGATCTTCAGAAGCTCGTCCTGGATCGTGCCCCGCGTCAGCGCGTCGAGCGCACCGAACGGCTCGTCCAGCAGCAGGAGCTTGGGCTGGTTGGCGAAGGCCCGCGCGATGGACACGCGCTGGCGCATGCCCCCCGAAAGCTGCGAAGGCTTGCGGTGGATCACGTCGCCCTCCAGCCCGACCATGGACAAAAAGCGCTTGGCCTCCTCGGTCACCCTGGACTTGGGCCAGTCGCGGTGCCGTGCGCCGACGCCGAAGGTGACGTTCGACAGCGCCGACAGCCACGGCAGCAGCGAGTAGTTCTGGAACACCACGCCGCGGTCGAGGCTGGGCCCCGACACCGCGTAGCCGTCCATCTTCACCACGCCCGAGGTCGGCTCTGCCAGCCCCGCTAGGATGTTCATGATAGTCGACTTGCCGCAGCCGGAATGGCCGAGGATGACGACGAATTCGCCCTGCTCGATGCCGAAGCTGGCATTCTCGAACACGGTCTGTATGCCGCCCTGCCCGTCCGGGAATTGCTGGGTCAGCTGCTCGACCGACAGAAATGGTCTGGACATGAGGGAACTCCTTATTCGGCGTAGGCGACGGAGCGCTGGAGCGCCGCGAAGGCCGCGTCGAGCGCCATGCCGACAATGCCGATCATGAGGATGGAGAAGATGACCGAGGTGAGGTCGAGATTGTTCCACTCGTTCCACACGTAGTAGCCGATCCCGGTCCCGCCGACGAGCATCTCGGCCGCGACGATCACCAGCCAGGCGATGCCGATGGAGATGCGCATGCCGGTGACGATGGTCGGCGCGGCGGCCGGCAGGATCACCGTGAAGGCGGTGCGCAGATGGCCAAGCTCGTGCGTGCGGGCGACATTTACCCAGTCGTCACGAACCCCGGCGACGCCGAAGGCGGTGTTGAGCAGCATCGGCCAGATCGAGCATATGAAGATCACGAAGATCGCCGAGAGCTGGCTGTCCTGGATGACGAACAGCGCCAGCGGCATCCACGCGAGCGGAGAGATCGGCCGCAACACCTGGATGAACGGGTTGAGCGCGCGGTACGCCACCGGCGACATCCCGATCAGGAAACCCAGCGGGATCGCCACGAGCGCGGCAAGGAAGTAGCCCGACAGCACCCGGTAGAGCGAATAGCCGATCTGGATCCCGATGCCCTTGTCGTTCGGCCCCGCGTCGTAGAACGGGTTCGACAACTCGTCCCAGGCCTTGCCGAGCACCTCGGACGGCGGCGGGATGCCCGCCTTGGGCGCGCCGCCGCCGGTGAGGCGTTCGTATTCGGTCAGCTCCCCGACCGCCTTCTGGGCGGGGATCGCGGCCTCCCAGATCAGGAGGCCGACGGCGAGCAGGACGAGGGACAGGATCGCCGCCCGCTGGTTGAGGGAAAGATTGGCGAACATCGCCTTACCCCCGCCCGATCTCGAAGCTCGACACGTAGTCGGCCGGCGCTTCGGGGTCGAAGGTCTTGCCCATGATCGTATGCGACTTGTACGTGACGTCGGGCGCCTCGTAGCCCAGATCGTTCATCACCTTGGCGCAATCGGCGGCGAGGTAGACCTGCTCGGCCACGCCCTTGTAGTCGACGTCGCCCTCGATATAGCCCCAGCGCTTCATCTGGGTGAGGATCCACACCCCCATGGAATGCCACGGGAACGGGTCGAAATCGATCCGGTCGGGCACGCGCTTCACCTCTCCCAGCCCGTCGGCATAGGTGCCGGTCAGCACCTGTTCGATCACCGGGACCGGTTGGTTGAGGTAGTTGGTGGGCGCAATCGCCTCCGAGATTTCCTTGCGGTTTTCGGGGTCGGAGGCGTACTGCGTCGCGTCGATGATCGACTTCAGCAGCGCGCCATAGGTGTTCGGCAGCTCGGTCGCGAAGCTTTGCGGGCAGGCGAAGGCGCAGCAGGGATGCCCTTCCCAGATGTCCTTCGTCAGGATGTGGATGAAGCCGATCTCCTCCCACACCGCGCGCTGGTTGAACGGGTCGGGCGACAGGTACCCGTCGAGGTTCCCGGCGCGCAGGTTGGCGACCATCTCGGGCGGCGGCACCACGCGGATCTGGATGTCCTGATCGGGGTCGAGCCCGTGTTCGGCCACGTAGTAGCGCAGCAGGAAGTTGTGCATCGAATATTCGAACGGCACGCCGAAGGTGAAGCCCTTCCATTGCTGCGGATCGCGCTTGTCCTGGTGTTCGTTCGACAGCACGATCGCCTGGCCGTTGATGTTCTCCACCGCCGGCATGATGTAGGGCTCGGCCACCGATCCCGCGCCCAGCGTCATCGCCAGCGGCATCGGGGTGAGCATGTGGCTCGCGTCGTATTCGCCCGACAGCGACTTGTCGCGCGCCACGGCCCAGCCAGCCGTCTTGATGACCTGCGCGCTCAGCCCGTGCTTTTCGTAGAAGCCCATGGGCTGCGCCATGATGATCGGCGTCGCGCAGGTGATCGGCACGAAACCGATGTTGAGGTCGGTCTTCTCGGGCGGCCCCAGCTCGTCGAGGATCGCCGCCTTGGCCTTGTCGAGCGGCAGGGCGGAGGCGAGCGCCGCCGCCATCGTGCCGCCGCCCATCATCCCCATGAAGGACCGGCGGCTGACGTCGCTGTGGCTGAAGACCGAGCGCACGATCGCGCTTTCGACCGCGCGTTCCATCATCGCGTCGGACGACATCGGCGCCGCGTCGTGGTCGTGGGCGTGGCCCTCGCCGGTGGTGCAGGCGTGGCATCCACAATCCGCGCCGTGGCGCAGGTCGGTCTTTTCCGAGTACGGATCCCCGAGGCTCTTGATCGGCATGACGTTCCCCCTGTCGTGGTTTTGTGTGCCTTCTGACGATCATCATGACCGCCTGCCGCATCGCCGCGTAAGCCCGCGCCCGAAATTGAGGCAGTATCGAAATACCCTTTTTCATCAATGCATTGAGAAGCGGGCGCCTCGACAGACCGTTACGAAATATCGTAAATTACGAAATTTCGCTGGCGCCGGGTCGGCCGGCCCGTATCGTCGTGCCATGCTCGACGGACAGCTCTCGCTCGATTCCCTTCTGACCGCGCTGCCGGACGCGGCGCTGGTCCTCGATGCCTCCGCCGACGCCGCCATCGGCTGGAACGATGCCGCCGACGCGCTGCTCGACCTGTCGGGCACCGGCGGTCGCGCGGTGTCGGGCCATTTCGGCGCAGCGCTGCCGCACTTCATCGTGTTCCTTGAGGAAGTGGATCATCGCGGCGCCGCCTGGACCCGCGACATAGAGCTGCCGGGCGCCCCGCGCTGCGAGATCCGCGGCCGTCCCCTGCCGGACGCGCCGGGCCTGTTCCTGATCGTCCTTCACGACCTGCGCGAGATCGACCGCCACGCCCAAATTTCCGAGGCGGCCGACCTGCACCGCGCCGGCGTCGGCGAATGGAAACGCGCGCAGCACTTCTTTGCCGAGCTCGAGCGGCAGAACCAGCTGATCCTCAACGCCGCCGGCGAAGGCATCTACGGCGTCAACGCGGACGGCAAGACCACCTTCGTCAACCGCGCCGCGCAGGAGATGCTGGGCTGGACCTCCGAGGATCTGCTCGGCCGCGACATGCACGCGCTGATCCATCACCACCACCTCAACGGCGATGTCTACCACGCGCAGGATTGCCCGATCTACCGCGCCTTCCGCTTCGAACAGGTGCACCGGATCGAGGACGAGGTGTTCTGGCGCAAGGACGGCCGGCCGATCCGCGTCGAATACGTCTCCACCCCGATCTACGATCACAAGGTGCTCGCCGGCGCCGTCATCATCTTCCGCGACATCACCGAGCGAAAGGAGAACGAACGGCGCCTGCACGACGCGATGCAGGAGGTCGCCGACCTGCGCGACCGGCTGGAGCAGGAGAACGCCTACCTGCAGGAGGCGATCAGCTCCGAGCGGGCGCATCACGACATCCTGGGCCAGTCGCCGCAGATCCGGCAGCTTCTGCAAAAGATCGACCTTGTCGCGCGCACCGACGCGACCGTGATGATCACCGGCGAGCCGGGAACCGGCAAGGCGCTGGTGGCGACCGCGATCCACAAGGACTCGCACCGCTCCCGCCGGCCGCTGATCCATTTCAAATGCGGCTCCGTCGCGCCCGACGCCGTGGATGCGGAGCTTTTCGGCCAGATGCGCGGCGCCTATCCTGGCGCCCTGCGCGACCGGCCCGGCAAGCTCGAGCTGGCGCATGGCGGCACGCTCTTCATCGAGGACATCGAGGAGCTGCCGCTCGACTCGCAGGGGCGCCTCCTGCACGCGCTGCAAAACGGCGCGGTCACCCGGCTCGGCGACACCCGCGCACGCGAGGTCGACCTGAGGGTGATCGCCTCGTCGTCGGCGCCGCTGGACGACGCGGTGCGCCGCGGGCGGCTGCGCGCCGATCTGCACTTCTTCCTCGATGTCTTCCCCATCGCCTGCGCGCCCCTGCGCGCGCGGCCCGAAGACATCCCGGCGCTGAGCGACCACCTGCTGCGGCTCGCCTGCAAGCGCATCAACCGCGACCCGCCCATCATCACCGAAGGCACGATGCAGCAGCTGTCGGCCTATCACTGGCCCGGCAACGTGCGAGAACTCCGCAACGTGATCGAGCGTGGTGCGATCCTGTCGACCCGCGGCAAGCTGGTGGTCGAACTTGGCCACGGCGCGGGCGGGTCGGCCCCCGGCCCGGTCGAGGTGCGCACCGAGGCCGAGATGCAGCAGGCCCTGCGCGACAACGTGGTCGCCGCGCTGCGCGAGGCCGGCGGCAAGGTCTCCGGCCCCGGCGGCGCGGCGGCGCGGCTCGGCCTGCGCCCGACGACGCTTTATTCGCGGCTGCGGGCGCTGGGCATCGACCGGGAAGAGTGGCACGCGCCAGGCTAGCCGGATGTGCGCGAAACGAATGGCCGGGCGTGGCTTTGCATTGGCGCGCGTGCCGCTTTGGCTCCACCCTCCTCGCGACCGGCGCCGCCGCGCGCCCGGATGAGGAGGAGCCCCATGAGCGACCGGACCGCGCTCGTCGTCAGCGCGCATTCCGCCGATTTCGTCTGGCGCTGCGGCGGCGCCATCGCGCTGCACCAGGCCGCCGGAACGGCCGTCACCGTCGTCTGCCTGAGCTACGGCGAACGCGGCGAAAGCGCCAAGCTCTGGAAACAGGACGGCATGACGCTGGACAAGGTGAAGGCCGCCCGCCGCGCGGAAGCGGAGGCCGCCGCCGCCGCACTCGGCGTCTCCGACATCCGGTTCTTCGACCTCGGCGACTACCCCCTCCAGATGGACCGCGCCGCCAGGGAGCGGCTCGTCGAAGCGATGCGCGAGGTCCAGCCCGACTTCATCCTGACGCATTCGAAATACGATCCGTACAACACGGATCACATGCATACCTGCGAGGTCACGCTGGAATGCCGGATGATCGCGCAGGCCTGGGGCCACAATCCCGGTGAGACGGTTCTCGGCGCGCCGCAGGTCTACCTGTTCGAGCCACACCAGACCGAGCAGATGGGCTGGAAGCCCGATGTCTTCCTCGACATCTCTTCGGTCTGGGACGCAAAGCGCGCCGCCATCGAATGCATGTCCGGGCAGGAACACCTCTGGGCCTATTACACCAACCTCGCCGAGAACCGCGGCAACCATTTCCGCCGCAATTCCGGCGGCCAGTCCGGCGGGCGGCCCGCCACCCATGCCGAGGGGTTCCAGTCCGTCTTTCCCCGCACCGTGGAGTCGCTTTGATGGGCGGCGTCGTGGTGCAGAGTATCGCGCGCGCGGACGCGGAAGTGGTTCGCCGCCTCGGGCAATGCGGCGTCGCGGCGGTGCACGAGGCGCAGGGGCGTACGGGTCTGCTCGCGCCCTACATGACGCCGATCTATGCCGGTGCGGCCGTGGGCGCCTCGGCGGTCACTGTCAGCGCGCCGCCGGGCGACAACTGGATGCTGCACGTCGCCATCGAACAGGTGCAGGAGGGCGACATCCTCGTCCTCGCGCCGACCTCTCCCTGCGACGACGGCTATTTCGGCGACCTGCTTGCGACGTCGGCCAAGGCCCGCGGCTGCCGCGGCATGGTGATCGACGCCGGCACGCGCGACGTCGCCGACCTTGCCCGCATGGGCTTTCCGGTCTGGTCCAAGGTCGTGCACGCGCAAGGCACGGTGAAGGAAACCATCGGCTCGGTGAACGTGCCCATCGTCTGCGCCGGCGCCTATGTGCGCCCGGGCGACGTGATCGTCGCGGACGACGACGGCGTCTGCGTGGTCCACCGCGCCCGTGCCACGGAGGTGCTGGCGGCCGCCGAGGACCGCATGGCCAAGGAAGAGGACAAGCGCGCGCGCCTCGCCGCCGGCGAGCTCGGCCTGGATCTTTACGACATGCGCGGCCGGCTGGCCGCGAAGGGGCTCAGATATGTCTGAGGGCGTGCGCGTCATGTGGATGCGCGGCGGCACCTCGAAGGGCGGGTACTTCGTCGAACGCGACCTGCCGCCGGATCGCGACGCCTTTCTGCTGCGGGTCATGGGCTCTCCGGATCCGCGGCAGATCGACGGGATGGGCGGGGGCGATCCGCTGACCTCCAAGGTCGCGGTGGTGCGCCGCTCCGCGCGCCCCGGCATCGACGTCGATTACCTCTTCCTGCAGGTCCACGTCGAGGAGGCCATCGTCTCGGACGCGCAAAATTGCGGCAACATCCTCGCCGGGGTCGGCGCCTTCGCGATCGAGCGGGGGCTCGTGCCCGCGCAGGACGGCACGACGCCGGTGCGCATCTTCATGCAGAACACCGGCCAGGTGGCAGAGGCGGCCATTCAGACCCCGGGCGGGCGCGTGCGCTACGACGGACCCGCACGGATCGACGGTGTGCCGGGCACCGCCGCGCCGGTGCCGCTCACCTTCGAGGACACCGCCGGATCGACCTGCGGCGCGCTCCTGCCCACCGGCCGCGCGGTGGACGAGATCGACGGGGTCGCCTGCACGCTGATCGACAACGGCATGCCCTGCGTGGTGATCCGCGCCGACGCGCTCGGCCTTGCAGGCAACGAGGATCCGGCGGCGCTGGAGGCCGACCGCGCCCTCCGTGCGCGGCTGGAGGCGATCCGGCTGCAGGCCGGACCGCTGATGAGGCTCGGGGACGTCTCAGCAATGTCCGTTCCCAAGATGAAGATGGTCGCCCCGCCGCGCGCGGGCGGCGCGCTCTCGACGCGCACCTTCATCCCGCATCGCTGCCACAGGGCGATCGGGGTTCTCGGCGCGGTCAGCGTGGCGACCGCCGCACTCCTGCCCGCAGGGCCCGCCGCCGAGGTCGCCGCACTGCCGGAGGGCGACGACAAAGCCCTCTCCATCGAACACCCCACCGGCGAGATGACAATCCTCGCGACACGCGCCGGCGGCACGTTCACCCGCGCCGCCATCCTGCGCACCGCGCGCAAGCTGATGGACGGTCACATCTTTCCCTGACCGCGCCCGGTCTATGCCCCGCCCCTCGGGCTTCTTTGGGCCCAAAATACTCCCGCCGGAGGCGTCCCGCCGGCGCCGTCCGCACACTGGCCGACACGTGCTCCCCGATTGCCGCCCGCCCCCCCGGGCGGTATTCATTCGGCGCAACACGACCCGGCAAGGGATCCCGCATGTCCGGCACCGGCCCCAACCTCCGCCACCTCTCGGGGATTGCTGCAATCGCGGCCGAGGGCACGTTGTCGGCGGCCGCCGCGCATATCAACCTCTCGCAACCCGCGCTGACCCAGGGTCTCGCGCGGATCGAGGGCGCGCTCGGCACGCCGCTGTTCCGGCGCACCGCAGACGGCATGGTCCCGACCGAGGCCGGGCACCTCTACCTCGCGCGCCTGGAGCGTGGCTTCGGCTTCCTGCGCCGCGCCGCGCGCGGGTTCGCGCGCCCGCATGTCTGGCGCACGCTCGGCGCCGGGCAGCTGCGCGCGGTGATCGCGGCGGTGGACCATGGCGGCTTCCGCCCCGCGGCGGTGGCGCTCGGCCGGCAGGTGTCGACGATCAGCCGCACCTGCCGGGAGGTGGAGCGCATCGCCGGCATCCCCCTCTTCGAGCAGACCTCGCAGGGGCTGCGACCGACCCGCCAGGCCGAAAGCGTCGCCCGCCACGCGCGACTCGCGCTCCGGGAGTTCGAGCAGGCGGAGCATGACGTGACGGACCGCGAGGGCCGGTTCGGCGGCCGGCTCGACATCGGGTGCCTGCCGCTTGCGCAGACCGCGCTCCTGCCCGAGGCGCTGTGCCGCTTCGGCACGGAGTTTCCCGGCATCGCGCCGCGCGTGACCGACGGGCTCTACCGCGCCCTGGCGCAGGATCTGCTGCGCGGAGCGCTCGACCTGATCGTCGGCGCGTTGCGGACCGACGATCTGCCCGAGGGGTTGCGGCAGGAGGCGCTGTTCGACGATCCGCTCTGGGTGGTCGCGCGGCCCGGCCATCCGCTTGAAGGCCGCCGCGGCGTCGACACGGCGCAGCTGTCTCGCTTCGCCTGGGTGGCGCCGCGCGCCGGTGCGCCGGCCCGCACGCATTTCACCCGGCTGCAGGACAGACTGACGGCGCCTGCCGGTCTTCCGCGTCCCATCGAGACGGGCGCGCCGAGCGTGATGACGCAGCTCCTGGTGCGGTCGGATCGGCTGACGCTGATCTCCGCGGCGCAGGTGCGCAGCGATATCGCCGCCGGGCGGCTGGTGCGGATCGATGCGGACCTCCCGCCGGGCACGCGACCGATCGGCGTCACCAGCCGCGCCGACTGGGCGCCGAGCGTGCCGCAGCAGCGTTTCGTGGCGCTCCTGCGCGAGGTGGTGGCAGAAACGCGGGGCTGAGTCAGGGGAGCGCGGCGGCGCGATCCTCCGGGATGTCGAAAAGCCCCGTGCGCAGCGACCAGTCCGACAGCGCCGGCCGCGTCGACCAAACCGCGATCGGGATGGCCCCGAGGAAAGCGATCAGGATCGGCGCCGCGAAGACGACGAGTCCCGGCGCGAACCAGCCCAGCCAAGCCACGAGCGCCGCGCCAAGCAGTGTCTGCGGCCACAGCACGCGCGCCGCCTCGTGCCATTCCAGCCGCGCGCGCGTGCGCTGCTGCGCGTCCCAGCCGACCCGGCGGCCGAACAGGAGGCCGATGAGGAACCGCGTGATCGACACGGCGACGATGGGCGCGATCAGCATGGAGAAAGCGACCTCCACGAACGCCCCCGACACCACGCGCGCCCGGCCGCCATAGGCGGCGCTGCGGGCGTGGTCCGCCAGCACCTGCGCCACGCCCATGACCTTGGGAAAGAGGTTCAGCGCCATGATGAAGGCGAAGAAGCCGACGCCCCACCAGATCGACACCGCCGAGACCTGCCCCGGCACCGCAGCCAGCGCCGCGCCGGCGATCACGAAGGCCATCCACGCCGGTGCCGCGGCATACATCTGTATCGCCAGGAGGAGTTGCAGTCGCGACACCGGCTTGAGGCCCCGCATCCCCAGAAGCCGCAGGTATTGCATGTTGCCGTTGGCCCAGCGCAGCTCGCGCCGGATGAAGTCGGGCAGGCTCGGCGGGTTTTCCTCGCGGCTGTCACTTTCCTCGGCCATCACCCGCACCTCGTAGCCGGCGCGGCGCATCAGCACCGCCTCGACCTGGTCGTGGCTGAGGATGTGGCCCGACAGCGGCCCCTTGCCCGGCAGCACCGGCAGCATGCAGTGGCGGCGGAAGGGCTCGGCCCGGATCAGCACGTTGTGCCCCCAGTTCGGCCCGCAATCGCCCTGCCACCAGGCCGAGCCCAGCGTGTAGGACCGCATCCCGTGCCGCATCCCGAACTGGAAGGCGCGGGTGAAGAAGGTCTTCGACGGAAGGCCCGTCACCAGTGATTGCAGGACGCCGATCTCGGGCGCGGCCTGCATCACGCGGACCATGCGCAGCACCGTCGCCGCGCCCATCTCGCTGTCGGCGTCGAGCGGCAGGAAGAAGTCGAACCCGCGCTCGCGGTGCAGAAACTCCGCGATGTTGCCGGCCTTGTAGCCGGTGTTGTCGGTGCGCCGGTGATAGGCGATCTCCTCCCCCGGCCGCGCCGCCTGCCAGCGCGCGATCAGCGCCTCCTCGCGGCGCGCGACGTCCTCGCGGTCGGTGTCGCTGAGAACATGAAAGGCGAAGCGGTCCGCCCAGGACGTGCCCGCAAGCTCCGCCTCCAGCCGCTCCAGCCGGGCGATGGAGGCGTCGGGATCCTCGTTGCGCAGCGGCATGACGATGGCGGTGCGCGTGGTCACCGCCTCGTCGCCGCGCACCCGCCCGAGCGCCGGGGTCACCGCCTCGGCCGCCCCGGCCCCGTGCCGACGATCGAGCCAGAGGCCGATGACGCTGTTCCACAGCCCGATGGACAGCCAAGGCAGCGTGACGGCATAGGCGCCCAGCATCGCGATTTCGAGGCCCAGGAGCCCGCCCGCCGACAGCAGCGCCGCCATCGCCGCGAAAAGCACCGCGACCGTCACGAGGTTGAGCGCCAGGATCAGCGCCCGTCGCCCTCGCAGGCGCCGTGTCTCGTCGAAGACCGTGGGGGCATCGGTCCGGGCGATCGGCCGGCTGCCGGCCAGGCTGTGGCGGTCGAGTTCCTGCAAAAGGGGCCTCCCGTAAGACGTTCCCCTACGGGTGTGGGGCGCAACGCGCCGAAATCCAGTGAAATTTTCGTTGGCACGCGGATCGGCGCCGGCCGCGCGATCAGACCTCGACCGCCAGCCGCTCCTGCTGGCCGACGTCGAACACCCGCTTGTAGCGGGCGATTTCGCTGTCGGGGCCCATCGCCTTCTCGGGGTTGTCCGACAGCTTCACCGTCGGCCGCCCGTCGGCCGCGACGGCCTTGCACACAAGGCTGAACGGGGCGAGCCGATCGCCCGCGGTCAGCCCCTTGAAGTCGTTGGTCAGAAGCGTGCCCCAGCCGAACGACGTGCGCACCCGGCCGGCGAACTGCTTCTGCAGCGCCTCGATCTTCGGCACGTCGAGCCCGTCCGAGAAGATCACCAGCTTCTCGCGCGGATCCTCCCCGCGCTTGCGCCACCAGCGGATCGCCGCCTCCGCGCCCTTGGCCGGATCGCCCGAATCGATCCGGATGCCGGTCCAGCCCACCAGCCAGTCGGGCGCCCGTTCGAGAAAGCCTTCGGTCCCGTAGGTGTCGGGCAGGATGATGCGCAGGTTGCCGTCATGCTCCTCGTGCCAGTCGGCCAGCACGTCGTAGGGCGCGCGCGCCAGTTCGTCGTCGTCTTCGGCAAGCGCGGCATAGACCATGGGCATCTCGTGCGCGTTGGTGCCGATCGCCTCCAGATCGCGGTTCTTGGCGATCAGGCAGTTCGACGTGCCGGTAAAGGCCGGCCCCAGCCCCTCGATCATCGCCTGCACGCACCAGTCCTGCCACAGGAAGGAATGGCGCCGCCTTGTGCCGAAATCGGCGATCCTCAGCCCCTCGATCCCGCGCAGCCGCTGGATCTTCTCCCACAGCTTGGTCATCGCCTGGGCATAGAGCACCTGCAATTCGAACCGGCCCATGTCGTGCAGGACGGCACGGCCGCGCAGCTCCATCAGCACAGCGAGCGCCGGGATCTCCCACAGCATGACCTCGGGCCACTTGCCCTCGAAGGTCAGCTCGTACTGATCGCCGACGCGTTCGAGGTAGTAGGGCGGCAGGCGCAGGTTCTCGAACCATTCCATGAAGTCGGGCCGGAACATCTGCCGCTTGCCGTAGAACGTGTTGCCGCGCAGCCAGGTGGACTCGCCGCGGCTCAGCGACAGCGACCGGATGTGGTCGAGCTGTTCGCGCAGCTCGCCCTCGTCGATCAGCTTGGCCAGCGGCACGTCCGTCGAGCGGTTGATCAGGCTGAAGGTGACAGTCGTCTCCGGACGGTTGCGGAACACCGACTGGCACATCAGCAGCTTGTAGAAATCGGTGTCGATCAGCGAACGGACGATCGGGTCGATCTTCCACTTGTGATTCCAGACGCGTGTGGCGATGTCCAAATCGGCTCTCCTCCGGGGCGCGGCTCAGCTTAAATCAACCGAAGCGAGGGGTGGCAAGCGTCAGCCGGTCAGCCGCACGCCCGCCGCCGTCATCGCCTCGGTCGCCGCTGCGCGTGATCCGTTCGCGTCGATGGCGCGGCAGAGGTCTTCCCGTACGGTGGCCCTGAACCCCAGCTTCGCGGCGTCCATCGCCGACCAGGCGACGCAGAAATCGAAGGCGAGCCCGACGAACGTCAGCGCCTCGATCCCGCGCTCGCGCAGGTACCCCGCAAGACCCGTGGGCGTTTCGTGGTTGTTCTCGAAAAAGGCCGAGTAGCTGTCGATCCCGCGCCGGAACCCCTTGCGCACGACCAGCTCCGCCCGGTCCGTGCGAAGATCGGGGTGGAACGCGGCGCCCGCGCTGCCGATCACGCAGTGATCCGGCCAGAGCACCTGCGGCCCGTACGGTGCCTCGACCATCTCCAGCGGCGCCTTGCCGGGATGCTGCGATGCGAAGGACGAATGCCCCTCCGGGTGCCAGTCCTGGGTCAGCACCACGGCGCCGGCCTCTTCCATCAGCGCGTTGATCGGCGCGACGACCTCGCCGCCGCCCGGCACCGCCAGCGCGCCCCCCTCGCAGAAATCGTTCTGCACGTCGATCACGATCAGCGCCTGCATCGGCCCGCTCCTCTGCCATCTTCGCGCGCAGAGCCTACCGCCGCGCGCCGCCGCTGCAACCCGCCGGCTTGATCGCACGCCGCGCGCTGCGTATCTGGCGGGCATGTACCTGATCGCCGCCCTCTACCGCTTCACGCCGTTCGACGCCCCAGCGGACCTTGTCCCCGGGATCGAGGCGGCGGCCCGCACCGGCGGCGTGACCGGCACGCTCCTGCTTGCCCCCGAGGGGATCAACGGCACGGTCGCGGGCCCGGAGGCCGGGATCGAGAGCCTTCTCGCCCACTTGCGCACCCTGCCCGGCTGCGCCGATCTCGAACCGAAATTCTCCACCGCCGCCGAGCGCCCCTTCGCCCGCCTCAAGGTGCGCCTGAAGAAAGAGATCGTCACCCTCGGCCAGCCGGGCGTCGATCCCCGCGCCCGCACGGGCAACTATGTCGAGCCGGCCGAGTGGACCGAGTTCATCCGCTCCCCCGACGTCGCCGTGATCGACACCCGCAACGATTACGAGGTCGCCATAGGCACGTTCGAGGGCGCCGTCGATCCCGGTACCGCCAGTTTCCGCGACTTTCCCGCCTGGTGGGAGGCGAACCGCCACCGCTTCCACAACAAGAAGATCGCAATGTTCTGCACCGGCGGCATCCGTTGCGAGAAATCGACCAACTGGCTCCTCGGACAGGGGGTGGAGGAGGTCTATCACCTCAAGGGCGGCATCCTGAAATACCTCGAAGAGGTCCCCGAAGAGCAAAGCGCCTGGCAGGGCGACTGCTTCGTCTTCGACAATCGCGTGTCGGTCGGCCACGGCCTCAGCGAAGGCCCGCACATCCTCTGCCACGCCTGCCGCAGCCCGCTCCTGCCGGAAGACCGCGCTCACCCCGACTACGAAGAGGGCGTCGCCTGCCACCACTGCGCGCACGAGACGAGCGCGGAGGACAAGGCCCGCTTCCGCGAACGCCAGCGCCAGATCGCCCTTGCCCGGGCCCGCGGCGAAACGCACCTCACTGCCGACGCACGGGCGGAGTGACGCCGCCTGGCTGCGCGCAAACCGACAGCACCGATCCCGCACCGGGCGCATCCTTCACCCACGCGCCCCGCGCCCCTGCTTCTTTGGGCCCCTAAATACTCCGGGAGCGCGAGGGCAGCGCCCTCGCTCCCGCCGCCCTCAAAGGACGTAGCGGCTGAGATCCGTCGACCGGCTGAGATCGCCCAGGTGCCGCTCGACGAACGCGTCGTCCACTGTGATCGTCTCTCCGGCCTTGTCCGGCGCCTCGAAGGACAGTTCCTCGAAGACCCGCTCCATCACGGTATAGAGCCGCCGCGCGCCGATGTTCTCGACCGCGGCGTTGACCTCCGCCGCGATCCGCGCCAGCGCCGCGATGCCGCCCCCGGTGAACTCGACGGTCACCTGCTCGGTCTCCATCAGCGCGCTGTACTGCCGGGTCAGCGCGTTGTCGGTCTCGGTCAGGATCCGCACGAAATCCGCCTCGGTCAGATCGCGCAGGTTGACGCGGATCGGCAGGCGGCCCTGCAGCTCGGGCAGAAGGTCCGAGGGCTTGGCGACGTGAAACGCCCCCGAGGCGATGAAGAGGATGTGGTCGGTACGCACCGGCCCGTGCTTGGTGCTGACGGTCGTGCCCTCGATCAGCGGGAGAAGATCGCGCTGCACGCCCTCGCGGCTGACATCGCCGCCACGGGCGTCGGATTTCGCGCAGACCTTGTCGATCTCGTCGATGAACACGATGCCGTTCTGCTCCACCGACTCCAGGGCGGACGCCTTCACCGCCTCGTCGTCGAGAAGCTTGTCGGCCTCTTCCTGGATCAGCACCTCGTAGCTCTCGGCCACGGACATGCGCTTGCGCGTGGTGCGTCCGCCGAAGGCCTTGCCGAAGATGTCTCCGAGGTTCATCCCGCCCATGCCCTGACCGGGCTGGCCGGGGATCTCCATCATCGGGAAGGACTGGCCGGTCTCCTTCAGGTCGAGGTCGATCATCGTGTCGTCGAGCTGTCCGGTTTTGAGCTTCTTGCGGAACATCTCACGCGTGCCGTCGCGCGCGTCCTCCCCGGCGATGGCGGAGATCACGCGGTCCTCGGCCGCCTGGTGCGCAGCGTTCTTGACGTCCTCGCGCATCTTGTCGCGGGTCATGGTCATGGCCGCGTCCATCAGGTCGCGCACGATCTGTTCGACATCGCGGCCGACATAGCCGACTTCGGTGAACTTCGTGGCCTCGACCTTGGTGAAGGGCGCATGCGCGAGCTTGGCGAGGCGCCGGCTGATCTCGGTCTTGCCGACGCCGGTGGGGCCGATCATCAGGATGTTCTTGGGATACACCTCGTCGCGGATGTCGTCGGAGAGCTGCTTGCGCCGCCAGCGGTTGCGCAAGGCCACAGCGACGGCGCGCTTGGCGTCCTTCTGGCCGATGATGAAACGATCGAGCTCGGAGACGATCTCGCGCGGGGTCAGGTCGGTCATGTCAGGGTCCTTCACAGACGATCGGGCCGGGTGCGCATTTTCTTAAACCAAGAAAATGCCTGAGAATTTTATCTAAAATTCTCAGGCGTCCAGGGCCTCGACCGTGAGGTTTCCGTTGGTGTAGACGCAGATCTCGGCCGCGATCGCCATGGCGCGGCGGGCGATGGCCTCGGCGTCCATGTCGCTGTCGACCAGCGCGCGCGCCGCCGCCAGCGCGTAGTTGCCGCCCGAGCCGATGGCGGCGACGCCGTCCTCGGGCTCCAGCACGTCGCCGGCGCCGGTGACGACGTAAAGCTGCGCGCCGTCGGTGACGATCAGCATCGCCTCGAGCTTCTGCAGATATTTGTCCGTGCGCCAGTCCTTGGCCAGTTCCACGCAGGCGCGCTGAAGCTGCCCAGGGGTCGCCTCGAGTTTCGATTCCAGCCGCTCCAGCAGCGCGAAGGCATCGGCGGTGGATCCCGCGAAGCCCGCGACCACGTCCGACCCGCCGGGGCTGAGCCGCCGCACCTTGCGGGCCGAGCCCTTGATCACAGTCTGGCCGAGGCTCACCTGCCCGTCGCCCGCGACGACCACCCGGCCGCCCTTTCGCACGCCGATGATCGTGGTGCCGTGCCAGCCCGGAAACGTCTCGTCTGCCATCGCGTCCTTCCTTTCGGTCTGGCGCCGCATATGGGGGCTGGACAGCAGCGGGGCAAGCGGATTGGCTGACCCCCGCCACCCGCCCGGCCCGAGGACAAGACCCGCCGTGCCCGACCCCGCCCTCGTCCAGGCCGCCCTCGCGGCGCTGCCCGCCTTGGCCGAAGAGGCCGGGCTGCCGGCGGAGGGCTGGCAGATGCGCCCCCTGTCCGAACGTATCGACGCCCGCGTCGCCCGCATCCTCCTGCGCCTCGACCGGCCGGGGATGTCGCTCGTCCTCAAGCACGAGGCGCGGCCGCACAGACCAGAGGCGTTCGCCGCCGCCGCCGGCGCGCACATGGAGGCGCAAGCGGCGTTTCCCACCGCGCCCGGCCTCGGCATTCCCGCCCTGCTCGCCGTCGATATCGACCGCCAAAGCCTGCTGATGGAACACGCTGCCGCCCGCCCCATTGGCCCGCTGTTCGAGACCGCGCCGCATGGACCACTACTGACCCGCGCCGGCGCGTGGGTGGGCGCCTTCCATAGCGCGCGGCCCGGCACGCGGCGTATCTTCCAGCCGAAATTCACCCTGCGCTACCTCGACCGGATCCTCGGCGAGCTCGACGCCGGCACCCGCGCCATCGCCGCGCCTGACCGGTTCCGCGCCGCCGCCGCCGCACAGATCGCCGGCGCGGACCGTTTCGAGGGCCGGGAAACGGTCGCCGCGCGGCTCCACGGCGATCTGCACCTGCGCAACATTCTCGTCGGAGAGGCGGTCTGGGGCATAGATTTCACCCCCGGCGACATGGCGCCGGTGGGACACGATCTCGCACGGCTCCTGGTCGATTACGCCACGTTGCACGCGGACCACGCGCAGATCGCGTCGGGTGACGTGCTGCCGCAGGACGCCGAAGCGGCATTCTTCGAGGGCTACCGCGTGGTCGGCGCGAACGACCCCTCGGTGGGCCTGCTGCTGCGCCACAGGGTGCTTGCGGACTGGTGGGGCCTGCCGGCCGATCCCGGCGCACGCTCGCCGGCGCAGGCGCGGCGCTTCGAGAGACTGCAATCGCTCGCGGACCGGACCTTCGGGGTCTAGACCGCCGGCATCCGCCAGCGCTGCCGCAGGGCGCGCAGCGCGTGGCCCGGCAGGACAGCGGCGCAGGCGGCGTAGCGCGGCACCAGGCGCCGCGGGCTCGATGCCATGCGCCAGACCCATTCCAGCGCCATGCGCCGCACCCAGCGCGGCGCGCGCTCCTGGGTGCCGGCGAAGAAATCGAGCCCCGCCCCGATAGAGGCGAAGCCCATCTGCGGAAGCCTCTGACGACCCGCCGCCGCGAAGCGTTCCTGCTTCGGTGCACCCAGCGCAACGAAGGTCAGGCCCGCGCCGCTGGCCTCCAGTTCGGCAAGAACGGCCTCGGCGCCGGCACCGTCCGGATCGAACCCCATCGGCGGCGCGAGACGCGTGACGACCGTCAGGCCGGGCACGAGACGCTCCAGACAAGCCGCGGCGCCGTCCAGCGCTGGCTTGGTGCTGCCGACGAACGCCACTGGCACGCCCCGTTCCGCCGCGAGACGCGCGAGCGGCACGATCGCGTCCGAACCGGGGATGAGGTCGACCGACCGCCGCGCGAGGCGCGACATCCAGACGATCGGGTTGCCGTCCGCCGTCACCAGATCCTGCGCCGCATAGGCCGCGCGGAACGTCTCCGAACGCGCCAGCTTTACGAGGTGATCGAGGTTCAGCGTCGCGAGCGCAAACCCCTCACGCGCATCGAGCCGGCGGCCGACTTCTTCCGTCAGGATCGCCCAGCCCGTCATGTTGACAGTCAATCGGTGGCCTTGAATCGTGAATTGCATCGCAGTCAGGCACCCCGTAATGTGGCATGAACGCGCCGCCGGATAGCATATTACGGCGGCGCGTGACACGTTTTGACGATTCCCGCCCGAGTTTTCCGTATTACCCGGAGATCCGCGAAACGATGCCCCCGTCCGGGCGCAGATTGTGCACGCGGATGAACATACGTCGCATTTGAGCCATTATTCGGTGGTCTGGCTGCGCGCAGCGACGGCACGATTCGAATCGGAACAGGCAGATGAGCCGGAGACAGGCCGCACGAAACGCGCGCGAGGTCCCATGAGCGACGGCACGATCACCCTGATCGGCGCCGGGTTCGTCGCCGATCTCTACGCGCGCGCCCTGCCGCTTTATCCCGATCTGCGGGTTGCCGCGGTCTGGGATCGCGATCCCGACCGCCTGCGCGCCTTCTGCACGCATTGGAACCTGCCCGCGGCCGAGAGCCTCGACGCCGCGCTGGCCGCCACGCCGGCAGACGGACTGGTACTGAACCTCACCAACCCGGCCGCGCATCACGAGATCAACGCCGCCTGCATCGACGCCGGGCACCACGTCTATTGCGAGAAGCCGCTCGCGCTCGACACCGCCGCCGCGCGCGATCTGTCGGAGCGGGCGAAGGCCGCCGGGCTGCAGCTCGGCTCCGCCCCCTGTTCGGTGCTGGGCGAGGCGGCACAGACGCTCGGGCACGCGATCCGGACGGGCGTCGCCGGCACGCCGCGCGCGATTTACGCGGAGCTCGACGACGGGTTCGTGCCGCAGGCAGCCTACCGCAAGTGGATCACCGAAAGCGGCGCGCCCTGGCCGTTCGAGGACGAGTTCCGCACCGGCTGCACGCTGGAGCATGCGGGCTACTACCTGTCCTGGCTGATCGCCTGGTTCGGGCCGGTCCGCACGGTCGTCGCCGCCTCGGCCGAGACGATCCCGGGCAAGGAGGGCACGGGCCCGATGGCCGCCGACCTCTCGGTCGCCACGCTGTTCTTCGAGGACGGGCCGGTCACGCGGCTCACATGTTCCATCGTCGCACCGCACGACCACCGCATCCGGGTGATCGGCGATGGCGGCGTGCTGGAGACGCGCTCCGCATGGGACAACGCGGCACAGGTCACGTACCGTCGCCGCCTGACCCTGCGCCGCAAGCTGATGGAAAGCCCCTGGCCGCGCCGCCACCGCCTGTCCGGGCGGACGCATCCGAAGGTGAAACGCTGGGGCGCGGCGGCGATGAACTTCCTGCTCGGCCCGGTGGAAATGCTTGAGGCGATCGGCGCGGGCCGCCCGTCGCGCATCGCCGGCGACTACGCCGTGCATCTGACCGAGGTGACGCTGGCGATCCAGTACGCGGGCGAGACCTCGGGCGCGCAGGCGATGACCACGCGCTGCGCGCCGATGGAGCCGATGCCATGGGCGCGCTAGGCCGCATCGCGGTGACCGGCGCCGGCGGCTTCCTCGGCCGCGCGGTGCTGGCCGAGGCGCGGGCGCGCGGGATCGCGGCGACGGCGCTGGCGCGCCGGGCGGATGAGCTCGATGCGGACGTCGTGGCCTGCGACCTCGCCGATTCTGGACCGGAACTGGCGGATGCGCTGCGCGGCGCGGACGCGGTGATACACGCGGCGGCGCATATGGGCGGGGACACTGAAGTGCATGCCCGCGACACGCTGCGCGCGACGGAGCGCCTGCTGCGCGCGATGACCGACGCGGGGGTCGCGCGACTGGTTCTGGTCGGGTCGGCCGCGGTCTACGACGTTGCGGCTCTGCCGCCCGGCAGCGCGGTCGACGAGGACACGCCCGTCGCAACGGAGGCCGCCGCAGCCGACACCTATGCCCGTGCCAAGATCGCGCAAGAGGCGCTGGTGCGGGACTGGGCGGCGGCGCCCGGCCGGTCGGCGCATATCCTGCGGGCCGGGGCGGTCTACGGGCCGGGGCGGCTTTGGAACGCGCATCTGGGCGTCAGGGCCGGACCGGTTCTGTTGCGGCTCGGCCGCGGAGGAACGTTGCCGCTGGTCCACCGTGACCGGGCGGCGCGCGCGCTTCTGGACGCGGCCGGCACGGCGGGCGACGGCGTGACGGTGCTGAACCTTCTCGACGACGACCTGCCGGACCGGGGGCGCTACCTCGCCGCGCTCCGCCGCACCGGCTGGCCGACGGCGGTGGCTCCCCTGCCCTGGCCGCTGCTCCTGCCCGCCGCGAAGGCGCTGGCAGGCTGGCCGGGGCGGCCGGGCCTCCTGCGGGAGCGCGCGTTACGCGCCCGGATGGCGCCGTACCACTGGTCCAACGCCCGGCTGCGTGCCGCCTTCCCGGAGCGTGACCGCGGCACGTTCGAGGAGCGGTTCGGATGAGCCCGCCGAGGATCGCCTACCTTACCGGCGAATACCCCCGCGCCTCGGACACGTTCATCCAGCGCGAGGTGGCGGGCCTGCGCGCCTGCGGGCACGAGGTCCTGACCTGCTCCATCCGGCGCACGGGGGGCGAACACCTCGTCGGACCCGAGCAGCGCGCGGAACAGGCGGCGACCTTTCACGTTCTGGAGGCGGCGAAGCGGCCGGGGCGGCTGATCGCGGCGCATGCGCGCTGGATGCGGTCGCCGGGGCGCTACCTCTCGGCGCTGCGCCTCGCCTGGCGCACGGCGCCGGCGGGGCTGCGCGGGCACCTTTACAACCTGATCTATTTCGCGGAGGCCGGGGTGCTGGCGGCGCATCTGGCGGACCGGGGCGTCACCCACCTGCACAACCACATTGCCAAGGCCTCCTGCACGGTGGCGATGCTGGCCTCGGCGCTGTCGGGCCTGCCCTACAGCTTCACCATCCACGGGCCGGACATCTTCTTTGCCCCCGAGCACTGGCGCATCGACGAAAAGGCGCGGCGCGCGCGCTTCGTCGCCTGCATCTCGGATTTCGCGCGCTCGCAGCTGATGTGCTTTGCCCCGCAGGAGAGCTGGCCGAGGCTGCACGTCGTGCATTGCGGCGTCGACCCGGCGCGCTACGACGGCGCCCGGCCCGCGCCCGGCCAGCACCTCCTGTTCGTCGGGCGGCTCGCGGCGGTCAAGGGCGTGCCGCTCCTTCTCGACGCACTGGCGGCGCTGGCCCCGGAGCGGCCCGAGCTGCGGCTCACCCTGATCGGCGACGGGCCGGAGCGGGCGGCGCTGGAGGCGCAGGCGGCGCGGCTCGGCATCGCCAAGCGTTGCGCCTTCCTCGGCTTTCGCGGTCAGGCGGAGGTGGCCGAGGCGCTGCGCGAGGCGGATATGCTGGTCCTGCCGAGCTTCGCCGAGGGCGTGCCGGTGGTCCTGATGGAGGCGATGGCGGCGCAGGTGCCGGTGGTGACCACGCGCATCGCCGGAGTGCCGGAACTGGTGGAGGACGGCGTGCACGGCCGACTCGTCGCGCCAGGGGACGGCGCGACGCTACAGGACGCGATCGGCACGCTGCTGGACGATCCGGAGGCACGGGCGCGCATGGGTGCGGCCGGGCGTGCGAAGGTGGCGGAAAGCTACGACGCGGGGGGCGAGGCGCGGCGCCTGTCGGCCCTTATCCGGGCCTACGCGGGCGGCGAGGCGCCGCCGAAACGGCCGGAGCCGGAAGCATGAGCGTGGTCGACCTCGTCCTGATCGGCCGCAACGAAGGCGCGCGGCTCGTCGCCGCGCTGGCGGCGGCCGAGGGCCAGGCGCGGCGCATCGTCTATGTCGATTCGGGCTCTACCGACGGCAGCCTGGATGCCGCGCACACGGCGGGCGCCGAGATCGTGACGCTGGACCTGTCGGTGCCGTTCACCGCCGCCCGCGCCCGCAACGCCGGCGCGGCGCGGGTGCTGGCGGTGGACCCGCCCGATTACATTCAGTTCATCGACGGCGACTGCGCCATCGTGGACGGCTGGACCCGGCAGGCCGCAGCGCATCTGGACGCCCGCCTTGAGACCGCGCTCGTCACCGGGTGGCGGGCGGAAATTCATGCCGAGGCGAGCCCATACAACCGGCTGTGCCACTGGGAATGGCGCCGCCCGGCCGGAGAGATCGCGGCCTGCGGCGGCGACATGATGGTCCGGAGCGGCGCGTTTCAGGCGCTCGGCGGGTTCGACCCGACCGTGATCGCGGCAGAGGACGACGAGTTCTGCACGCGCCTCAGGAAAGCCGGCTGGCGGCTGGAACGGCTGCCGGCGGAGATGACGCGCCACGACGCCGCGATGACGCGGTTCGGCCAGTGGTGGCGACGGGCGGAGCGGACGGGGCACGGTTTCGCGCAGGTCGGACAACTGCATCCCGAGTATTTCGCTACCGAGCGGCGGCGCGCGCTGGTCTACGGGCTGGCTGTGCCCGTGGCCGCGCTGGTCGCGGCGGCGCTGTCGCCCTGGCTCGCGCTTGTCGTTCTGCTGGCCTATCCGCTGAACTGGTGGAAGAGCGCGGCGGGGCTGCGGCGGGACGGCCTCAATCCGCGCTCGGCGCGCGTCCTCGGCCTGCTCCTGACGCTATCCAAGTTTCCCAACCTGATCGGCATGGCGCGGTTCCACCTGCGCCGCGCGCGCCGCGCGCCGATGCGCCTGATCGAATACAAGTGAGACTGCCATGAGTCCCAAACGCATCGGCCTGGTCGGCGCCGGCTACATCGCGAGCTGGCACGCGGACGCGATCGGCGCCACGCAAGGCGCCACCCTCGCGGCGATCTGCGACCCCTCGGATGGCGCCGCGCAGGCGCTGGCAGAGCCAAGCGGCGTGCCGGTCTTCGCCTCGCTGGACGCACTGATCGACAGCCGCACCTGCGACGCGGTGCACATCCTGACGCCGCCGCATCTGCACCTGGCCCTGGGCCTGCAGGCGCTGGAGGCCGGGCTCGACGTGCTGATCGAGAAGCCGGTCGCCGAGAACGCCGAGGAAACCCGCCAGCTCGCCGCCGCCGCGGCGGCCTCGTGCGCGCGGTTCTCGCCCGGACACAACTTCCTCGGCCTGCCATCCTACGACCGGCTGAAGCGGATGATCGGACAAGGCGATCTCGGCCGCGTCTCGGGGATCGAGGTCACATGGGCGCTGCCGCTCGCGCCACTTCGGTCGGGACCCTACAACATCTGGCTCCTGCGCGAGCCGAGGAATCTGCTGCTGGAACTCGGCCCGCACCTCGCGGCCTTCGCGGTCGACCTGTTCGGCCCGCTGGAAGTGATCGCCACGGACGTCTCGAAGCCGGTGATGCTGCCCGGGGATGACCCGCGCCCGCAATCCATCCGCATCCTCGCCCGTGCCGGCCATGTCGACGTGACACTGACGCTGAGCATGGTGGAGACGGTCGACGACCGCTCCGTCACCCTGCGCGGCTCTTCCGGGCGCGCGCGGCTCGATTTCGCCGCCGACACGCTGGTGGTGGAGCGCGAGAACGCCTCGGACCTCGTGGTCAACCCGCTGCGCCGGCAGCTCGACCTCGCGCGCCAGCACGCCCGCGAAGGGCTGCGGAATGGCTGGATCCAGACCAGGTCGCTCAACACCAGGGGCCCCTATGCGCAGAGCTTCCGGGGGATGTGCGCGGCGATCTACGGCGCGGCGGAGGACGGCAGGTACAGCGCGGAGGCGGCCGTACAGGCCATGCAGGCGCTCGACGACGCACTGGCGCTGGTGCCGGCGGAGAAACTCACGCCCAAGGCGCCGGCGGTCGCCACCCGTGCGCCGCGTCCCACGGCTTTGGTGATCGGCGGCACCGGCTTCATCGGCCGCGCGCTGACCCGCGGGCTGGTCGCCGGGGGCACGGATGTGCGCGTCCTATCCCGCGGCCGCCACGGCCCCTTCCCCGACCTGCCGGACAATGTGGAGACGGTGGGCGTGTCGCTCAAGGATCGCGCGCAGCTGGTGCAGGCGATGGACGGGATCTCGGAGGTCTACAACCTTGCCCGCGCGCTTGGCACTTCGTGGGAGGATTGCCTCGAGAACGACGTGAAGCCGGCGGTGACCATCGCCGAGGCGGCGCTGGAGGCGGGGGTGTCGCGCCTCGTCTACACCGGCACGATCGCCAGCTACGACATGTCGGACCCCGCCGCGACGATCACCGAGACGACGGGCTTTCCGGGCGACATGACGGGCCGCAACCTCTACGCCCGGTCCAAGGCGGAATGCGAGCGCCGGCTGACGGCGATGCACCGCGACCGCGGCCTGCCTCTGACCATCGCGCGGCCCGGCATCGTGGTCGGTCCCGGCGGGCCACTCCAGCACTGGGGGATCGGGCGCTGGCACGGCGCCGGCGCGGTGCGCATCTGGGGATCGGGCGACAACATCCTGCCCTTCGTGCTCAACGACGACGTGGCGGACGGGCTCATCCTCATGGCCCGCAGCGACGCCGCGCTCGGGGAGGACTTCAACCTGATCGGAGAGCCGATGCTGTCCGCGCGCGGCTATTTCCGCGCCATCCACGACCGTCTTGGCGCGAAGATCCGGGTCTCCTCGGGCAACCTCACGGCGTTCTGGGCGGCGGACGCAATCAAGGCGATGCTGAAGCGGCACGCGCTGGGGCGGGCGAACGTGATCCGGCCGACGCGCGCGGACTGGATCAGCCGCGCGCACCTCTCGCGCTTTGCCAACGACAAGCCGAAAGAGGTGCTCGGCTGGCGGCCCGAGTCCAGCCGCGAGGCCTTCCTGCTGAAGGCCGTCGATCGCGCCGGGCTCTTCGGCTTTTGATCGCCGGCACGCCACGGGTCGTCGACAATCCCCGCCTTTCGGCCCTATTCTTGACGTCATTTCGTGGTGAATGAGGTGGAAGCAAAAGACCTTAATGCAATGCGGCTGGCCGCATGTCGCATCGGGTGCCGACCGCATGCCGGCACGGATGTGATCGTGCCCGTATCGAGGGGCAGACCGGGATGAACATGACGAACCGTCCGAAATTCCGCCGGCGCCGGCGGACCCAGCCGGAGCAGGAGCCGGCCGAGGACGACCTGCGCCCGATCCCCCCGCTCGACACCCGTCAGGAACGTCTCGCCCGCCGCGAGGCGGAGGCGGAGGCGGAACGTCAGCGCGAAGAGGCCCGGCAACAGGCCGAAGAAGACGCGCGCCGGCAGGCCCAAGAGGACCGCCTGCGCGCAGAGGAGGAGGCCCGCCGCCAAGCCGAGCAAGATCGCCAGCGAGCCGAAGCGGAGGCGCAGCGGCAAGCCGAGGCAGAGCGTCTCCGGGTGGAGGCTGAAACGCGGCGCAGGGCCGAGGAAGTCCGCCTTCGGGAGGAGACCGAGGCCCGCCAGCAAGCCGAGGAAGACCGCCAACGCGCGCGGGCGCGAGCCGATCAGGTTGCGCATGGCGATGCGGGGCCGGACGGAGCCGACGAACAGCGCACTGACCGGCGGCCGCACATCGAACGCGCCCCTGTCCCCGCGTCCGGCCGCGCCGTCGCGCGCGCGCCGGCCGTCGAGGACGACCCCGGTCTGATCTGGGACACGATGTCGAGCTTTCCGGTCGACGAGCGCGAACTCGACCGCAACCGGATCATAACGGCCAGCCGCCACGATCCGGCGCATGCCTCCTTCGACGTGCTGCGCACACGGCTGATGCAGGCCCTGAGCGAGCGACAATGGAGCCGCGTCGCCGTCACCTCTCCGACCCAGGGCTGCGGCAAGACCTTCACCACGGCCAACCTCGGTATCTCGCTGTCGCGGCAGAGCGGGCTTCGGACCGTGGTGCTCGACCTCGATCTGCGGCGCCCGGGGCTGCACGAGGTCTTCGGCTTGTCCAATCCCGGCCCGCTTGGCGCGGTGCTTCGCGGCACGACGCCGCCCGAAGCGCATCTGCGCCGGCTCGGCCCCAACGGCTTCCATGCCGGGCGCGACATCGCCTTCGGTTTCAACGATGCACCCGAGCCCTACGCGGCGGAATTGCTGCAGGATTCGCGCACCGCGCGCGCGCTCGACACGATAGAGGAACGCCTCGCCCCCGACGTGATGCTGTTCGACCTGCCGCCGGCGCTGGTCTCGGACGACGTGCTGGCGCTGCGCCCCTGCTTCGACGCCGTGCTTCTGGTGGTCGGCGGCGGCCTGACGAACCAGAGCGAGATCCGCGCGGTCGAACAGCGCCTGGGCGAGAATACGCCGCTCCTCGGCGTGATCCTCAACCGGGCCGAGGGCACCAATAGCCGAAAATACGCCTACTGAGCCGCGGCTCAGCCGCCGGCGCGCAGGAAGCGCCCGAACAGGCCGAGATCCAGCAACGCGCCGCCGAACGTCCGCGCCGCAGCGGCGCCCGCGGCGATCAGCGCCACCAGCCCGCCCAGCCACAGCAGCCGCCGCCGGCCTGCGCTGCGGCGCGACCGGATCCTGGGGATCGCCACGACCGGGGTGATGCCGAGCTGGCGCTCGAGCTGCGCGGCAGTCCGGATCGCGGGGTTCAGAAGCTCCAGGATGACCGCGACGCCGAGCGCGAAGATCACGCTGACCACGCCGCCGGCCATCGCGACCTTTCTCTTGCTGCGCGAGATCGACACCTCGGGCGGGAGCGCCGTCTCCAGCACCTCGAACCGGTCGGCGGCGTCGCGCTCCTGCAGGACCTGCGCCATCTCCGCATCGGCGCGGCGCCGGGTGATGATCGTGTAGCGCTCCTGCAGCTGGGTCAGCTCGCGCTCGAGCGCGCCGAGATTGCGCTCCACCTCCGGCGCGCGGTCTAGATCCGCCTGCAGCCCGGCGATCCGATCCTCCAGCAGCGACTTCTGGTCCTGAAGCTGGGAAACCTGGCGCTGCAGATCCTCGGCCCGCAACCGGACCGAGTTGTTCTCCAGCGCGATGATCTCGCGGTCGAGCGTCAGCAGGGCCTCTTCGAAACCGGCCAGCTGGTCGCGCAGCGCAACGAGCCCCTCGGGCAGCGATCCGGCGTTTTCCTCTTTGAAGGTGGCGATGCGGGCCTCGGCTTCCGCGATTTCGGCCGACACGCGGGCCGCTTCCTCGTCGAAGAAGGACAGGGTTTCCTGCGCGCGGACCTCGCTGCGGCTGCGGGATTCGGCGATGACGGAATGCATCAGGTGATTGGCGACATCGGCGGCCACCTGCGGATCGCCCAGCCGCACGATGATGCGCAGGCCCGAGGGCACGACATCGGTCTGCCAGGGCTGCGCGTTGCCGCGGATCTCCTCCAGCGTGATCGACTGGCGCAGG
The DNA here is from genome assembly GCF_900112685.1 of Roseivivax sediminis. Taxonomy (GTDB): domain Bacteria; phylum Pseudomonadota; class Alphaproteobacteria; order Rhodobacterales; family Rhodobacteraceae; genus Roseivivax; species Roseivivax sediminis. The sequence goes on along the minus strand of NZ_FOMS01000002.1, from coordinate 456,156 downwards.
GCGAAGACACGCTCGTTCACCGACGGCTCGTCTTCGAACAGCGCATGTTCGTCCATCACGCCGAGAAGGTTGTCTCGGGCCATGAGGCGCTGTTCGATCAGCCGCACCCGGCGGGCGGGGTCGCTGGGCGGCAGAGTGGCGGACCCGGTCATCTGCTCGGGGATGCGCGCATCCTCGATCTGGACGACGGCGGTCGCCTCGTAGATCTTTTCCTGCTGCTGCGCGACGTAGACCGACGCGGCACAGCCCAGCGCGATCAACACGACGATCAGGAAGGCACGCCGACGCAGGGCGGCCACGACCTCCTGCACGGACTGGAACTGGTTCATACGACAAACTCCCGCAAAGGTGCCCCCGATGCGGAAACCGAAGCGCCGCATTTTGCGGCCATGTGCCTCGATCTCGCCTCCTGGCTACAGGATCAGCCCCAATTCGGCCATGTTTTTAGCTGCTCTTGATGGAAACAGCCCGTTTCCGGAAGCGTCCGGATGGTCACGGTTTCAGAAGGGCAACCGCGACAGCCGCGCAGCCGGCGCACGCCGGATCGAGTGATGCGTCTCTTTCGCATGGGCCGAGCAATGCCCCTGCGCGGAGCAAAGGCCGAAGGGTGACGAGGGACCGTCGCGCCAGTGGCGCGGCGTAAGCCCGAGGAGCGCGCATCGCCGGGCCGCCCCCGGACCGGCGCTGCGCGGCTTGAGCAAGGTGCAGGCGGTCGCCCGTGCTACCCCGCCTTGCGGCGGGCGCGCATGGCGGCGCGGCGGGCCATCGCGTCGCTGCGTGATTGTGCGCGGGCGTTCGCTGGCCCGGAGGTCTGCGGTTCGGCCGGGGAGCCCGACAATTCGGCCACCCGCTCTGCCAGTTGCCCCAGCACGGGGAAGCGGAAGATGTCGGTGATCGACAGATCTGGCACCGACAGCTCTTCGCGTATCGCGCGATGGGCCTGCACCGCCAGCAGCGAATGCCCCCCGAGGTCGAAGAAATTGTCGCGCCCGCCCGGCGCGGCGACCCCGAGGATCCGGCTCCAGATCGCGGCGATGGGGGTCTGCACCGCACCACCTCCCGCCGGCCGCGCCTTGGCGCGCGGCACCGGGGCCGGGGCCGCCTGCGCCGGTGCGGCTGCGGAGGGCGCCGGCAGCGCGCCGCGATCGACCTTCTTGTTGGGGGTGAGCGGAAACGCCTCCAGCCGCACAATGCGGCCCGGCACCATGATCTCAGGCAAACGCGCCGCCAGCGCGGCCTTCAGCGCCGCCTCGCCCGTCTCGGACCCGGTGTAGTAACCTACGAGCCGCACGTCGCCGGGTCGATCCTCGCGCGCAGCGACGACGGCCTGTCTTACCCCCGGCTGCGCCTCGAGCGCCGCCTCGATCTCGCCCAGTTCGATACGGTGGCCGCGGATCTTCACCTGGTTGTCCACCCGGCCGACGAAGTCGATACGCCCGTCCGCGCGGCGCCGCACCAGATCGCCGGTGCGGTACATCCGCCCGCCATGGAAGGGATCCTCGACGAAGCGCTCGGCCGTCAGTTCCGACCGGTTCCAGTAGCCACGCGTCACGCCGTGGCCGCCGATCCACAGCTCTCCCGAGACGCCCACCGGCACCGGCGCGCGCGCCGCATCGAGGACGTAGAGCCGCGTATTGGCGATGGGCCGGCCGATATTGACCACGCCTTCGCCGGCCGTTGCGCGTTCGACCGACGACCAGATCGTCGTTTCCGTCGGGCCGTACATATTGGTCACGCGCGCATCGGTGGCCGTGGCCAAATCGTCCACCAGCGCCCCCGGCAAGGGCTCCCCGCCGATAAACAGGTGCTTCACGCCGCGCAGCGCGAAACGCGCCTCGTCGTTCATCGCGATCATCCGCGCCATCGACGGCGTGCATTGCAGATGTGTCACCCCGTGCCGCACGACCTGCGCGGCGATGGTGAAATCGTCCTCCGCAGGCTCCGCCCCTGCATTGGCGCGCGCAACGACCTCGGCCAGCGGGCGCAGGCCCGCAAGGATGGTGTCCGGCGCGATGCCGTAGTCGATCAGGCAGGCGATTTCCGTCACGCCGATCTCGCGCAACCGGTCGGTCCGGGCCACGGCATCCTCGACCGTGCCGAAAAGGCCGCTATCGTTGAAATACCGCTCGAACGCGAAGTCGAGGATGCCCTCGAGCTCCTCCTCGGAGAGCGAGCCGAGGTCGAGCTGCATCGGGGTCTCCACCCCTTGCGGCTTCTTGAAGGCCGGGAAGGCCCAGGCGTATTGCTTGATGAGGCCGGCGGCGGAGCGCAGGTAGTCCTTCATCGGCTCCCGCGCGACCTCCCGCGCGGCGTCCCGCGTCTCGGCGATGCAGGTGTGCAGCATCAGCGTGACGGTGAAATCCGCCGGATCGTGGCCCGCCTCGCGCAAGGCGGCGTGATAGAGCCCGATTTTCTCGCGCACCTCGTCCACCGACTGGCCCAGCAGGTGCGTCAGGATGTTCGCGCCGATGCGCCCCGCCTCCTTCCAGGTCTCCGGGTTCCCGGCGGTGGTCACCCAGACCGGCAATTCCTGCGACACCGGGCGCGGCTGGGTGACGACCTCGTGCGGTGTGCCGTCCTGCTTAGGGAAGGCGACCGGCTCCCCCCGCCAGAGCTTCCTCAGCGTGTGGATCGTGTCGATCATCGCCGGCTTGTTGGCGGGCGGCGTGTTCTCCGGGCGCAGCACGAAATCGTCCGGCTGCCAGCCCGAGGCGATGGCCAGCCCCGCGCGCCCGTTCGTCAGGTTGTCGATGACCGCCCATTCCTCCGCGATCCGCGCGGGATGGTGCAAGGGCGCGACGCAGGACCCCGCGCGCACGCCGATATTCTTCGTCATGCCGGCCACCGCCGCGCCGGTGACGGAGGGGTTCGGATAGGGCCCGCCGAAGGCGTGGAAGTGCCGCTCCGGCGTCCAGACCGCGACGAAGCCGTTCTCGTCGGCGAAGCGTGCGCCTTCGAGGAGCGTGCGGTACTTGTCCGGCCCCACGCCGTCGTCGTTGCCCCAGTAGTAGAGCGAGAACTCCATGCCGCCGCGCCCCAGCGGCCCCTTGGAGATCATGCCGCGGTCGGAATCCGAGCTCAGCACCACCTTGTAGCCGCGCGCGGTCGTATAGAAGAGCTCCAGCACCGAGATATCGAAGCTGAGCGAGGTCACGGCCAGCCATGTGCCGCCCGGTTCGGGCACATGCGCGTCCATCCCGGCGTAGAAATTCGCGACGTTGCGATGTTCGACCATCACCCCCTTGGGCGTGCCGGTCGAGCCGGAGGTGTAGATGAGGTAGGCGAGGTCCTCGGGCGTGGCGCGCGGCTCCGGCGCCGTGACCGGCGCGGCGGCGAGGCGCGGGTCGGTGTCGAGGTTCAAGAGCGCCGCGCCGGTGCCGGGCAGCGTGCCGGCCAAGTCCGATTGCGTGACGACGATGCCGGCGCCGCTGTCGGTCAGGTAATGGCTCAGCCGGTCCGCCGGATAGGCCGGATCGAGCGGCAGGTAGGCCCCGCCCGCCTTCAGGATCGCGTAGGCCGCGACGACGAGGTCGGGCGAGCGGCGGCAGCAGAGGCCGACGACCGTACCGGGGCCGACGCCCATCTCGCGCAGAACGTGCGCGGCGGCGTTGGCGCGGGCGTCGAGCTGCGCATAGGTGAGCGCCTGGCTCTCGAAGACCAGCGCGGGGACGTTCGGCGTGGCCTGCACCTGCCGCTCGAAGAGGGCGTGCATGGTTTCGGGCGCGACATCGGTGCCCGAAGCGTTGACGGTGTCGAGCACGAAGGCGCGTTCGCTCTCGGGCATCACCGCCAGGCTGGCGAGCGGCGCGGCCCGTTCGGCCGCGTTGAGCGCGATCAGCCGGTCCGCTAGGATCTGCGCGTAGTCTCGGGAGATACGCCCGGTATCGGCATGAAGGAGCGCCGCGCCGTCCCGCAGTTCCACCGTCAGGGCCGCGCCGGGGACCGCGCCGGCGGCGTCCGACAGGGCGATCGCGGGCACGCGCAGACCGTTCAGCGCCGGATCGCGCAGCACCAGGTCGCGGGCGAAGCCGCCGCGTTTGGCGATCCTGTCGCGCTCCCCCGCAACTTGGCCCGCGAGGTCGGATAGGCTGCCGCCCCGCTCCGCCGTCAGAGGCACCCAGCCGGCGACCAGCCCGCCCTCGGCCAGCGTGGCGATGGCTGCATCGCGCCATGCGAGCACGACGCTCTCGCCGTCGGTCACCTGCAGCGCCAGCGCCGCGACGGCCTCCGCCCCGAGCGTGGGGAGGGGGAGGGCCACCGTCTCTCCGGCGCCTTCAGATGCCCCCGGGATCGTCGCAGGCCGCATCGTTGTCAGCGCCTCTCGCCAGAACCCGTCGTGGCGGGCGACGTCGGCCTCGTCCTCCGGTCGCTGCACTTGCGCGCCCACCGGCAGGGCGGCGGCGAGGTCGACCGCCCCGCCCTCCAGCGTTGTCAGCGTCACCGAAAGCGCCCCCTCGCCACAGGCAATCACCGCGCGACCGCCCTCATGGCGCAGGACGATGCCGGGCGTGCCCGTTCCTTCGGCGATCTCTGCCGAGGGGGCGGCGTAGACCTCCCCGCCCGCGCGCAGTTTCGGCACGCAGAGCGGGTTCCAGTAGCCGCCGTAGTCGAGCGCGCGCGCCAGCCGCTCCAGTTCCGCCGCCAGGCGCGCGGGATCGAGCACGCCCTGCCCCTCCGGCCGCTCGGCCTTGCCGTGCCACGTCCGGCGCGACAGGTCCTGCGCCACGCGCTCCGGCGCGCCGCGTTCGAGCGCCGCGACCAGCCCGTCGAAGGAGGCCAGCGCCGCCTCGAAACACTTCATGTTGAGCGTGAGCGCGGTGTCGCGCGGACCGATATCGACCGCGCGGGCGGCGAGGATGTCGCCCTCGTCGACGCCGCCCTCGATCAGGTGCCAGGCGATGCCGTGGCGCGCCTCGCCCGCGATCAGCGCCCAGACCGGCGCGTTAAGCCCGGCATGGCGCGGCAGCGGCCCGTCGTGGAAGTTGATCGCGCCTTTCGCGGGCCGGGCCAGCACGGCCTCGGGGATGATGTCGAGATTGGCGATGGAGAAGAGCCAGTCGCAATCCGGCGCGCCATCGGCTTCGCCCGGCGCCAGCACCGTCAGGCCGGCCCCGCGCGCCCAGTCCGCGACCGCCTCGGCCCGCGTGACCACGGCGGCGATGCGGTGGCCGCGCTCCAGAAGCTTGCGGCCGCATTCGGCGGTCAGGGTGTCGTGGCCCCAGACGAGGGCGGTAAACGCGGTCATGGCTTTCACTCCGCTGGATGCGGGCGCGCAGCCCGCTGGGCATCGGTCGGGCGCCCGGTCAGGCGGCGCAGGTCGTGGGCGGCAAGCGTGCGCAGGAACCCCGGCGGGTCCGCCGGTGGGCGGCGACGGATCGCCTGCCGCAGCCGGTGCAGCGCCCCGCCGGCCAGATGCGCCAGCGTCGCCGCGGCGGCATAGGCGCGTCCGTGGGTCTTGGAGAAGTAATGCCAGCGGCTCGCGAACCAGTAATCGGGCACGCGGCGCCAGCCCTTCATACCGGTGGAGACCGATCCGATATGCGCCACACGGCTTTCGCGCACGTAATGCACCTGATGGCCGGCCCGCGCGGCACGCCGGCAAAGGTCGGTTTCCTCGAAATAAAGGAAGAACGCCTCGTCGAAGAGGCCGATCTCGTCGAGCACGCGCCGCCGCATCATCATCGACGCGCCCGCGAGCCAGTCGACGGAGCGCGTCTCCTCCGGCACACCAAGCGGCATGCTGTGGCGCCGCAGAAGGCGCGACACGGGCCCCGTGCGCGCTGCGCCCTCGAATTCCGAGAGGAGGGAGGGGAAGCGGAAGGCGGTGACATGCGCCTCCCCCTCCGGCCCGTGGATGTAGCTTCCGGCGAACCCCGCCTCGGGATGCGCCTCAAGGTGCGCCATCAATGTGCGGATCGCGTCCGGGGCCGGGAAGGCGTCGGAATTGAGGATGTAGACGTAATCGGGCGCCGCCCCGTCTGCGCGCCCGGCACGGATGCCGACATTGTTGCCCGCGCCGAAGCCGCCGTTGTGCCCGCTCTGCACCACGCGCACCGGCACCGGCCAGTCGCCGGTGGCAGAGCCCGCCCTCAGCGCCTCTTCGGAGCCATCGCCCGAGGCGTTGTCGACGATGACAATCTCGCCGTCGAGGCCGGTCATCGCCGCCGCCGCCGCGCGCGCGGCCTTCAGCGTCATCTCGGGCGTGCGCCAGTTCAGCACGACGGTCATCAGTTTCGGCGTCATCGCGGTCACTCGGCCGCCTCCACCTTGCGGAAGGAGACGACGTCGCCCTTCTGCCCGGCCGCCGCTTCGGCCCGTGCGATGGCGCCGCGCAGCTTCTGGGCGAGGACGCGCACGTTGGGCTCCAGCACCATGGAATCATGATCGCCCGGCACCTCGTGCACCTCGACCCCCGGCACGTACTGGCCCCAGTCGTTGTCCTCGAAGAGGTAGGCGCGCTGGCTGTCGACCCAGGCGCCGCCCGACACCTTCCAGTGCCCGCGCAGCGGCGGCCGGAAGAGCGCGAGCCGGCCGTCCCACGGCGTGACCTCGTAGGCGGCGACGGCAGAGAGGAAGGCGGCCTCGATCTCCGCATTGTGGAAGGCGGCGGGCGCCTCGGTCACGGCCTCTCCGCCGCGGCGCTTGGCGATCTCCCACGCGATGCGGTTCTTCGCCCAGGTGACAGGGTAGGCCGGACCCTTCCGGCGCAACTCGTGCCACTGGATGATCGCGCGGTCGCGGCGCGACAGCGGCCGGCGCTGCGGCAGGGGCGTGTCGAGCAGCACGACCTGCGCCACCTCGTCGCCCATCGCCTCGAGTTGGCGCGCAATCTCGAACGCGGTGATGCCGCCGCCCGAAAAGCCGCCGACGAGGTAGGGGCCATGCGCCTGCACCTGCTTCATCTCTGCGATGTAGTCGCTCGCAGCCTCGGCCAGCGTGGCGTGCGGCGCCTCGTCCCCGTAGAGCCCCTTGGCCTGGAGGCCGTAGAACGGCCGGTCCGCGCCCAGAAGGTGCGCGAGGTGGCGCAGGTTCAGCACGTTGCCGAACATGCCGGCGACAAGGAAGAACGGCGTCTTGGGCCCGCCCTCGCCGTCATGCATGGCGACGAGGTGTTTGAACCGCCGTTCGGGCCGCGTTTGCGCGGGCGCGTCGGTGGCGCCGGTGCGGTCGGCGATGAGCGCGGCGCAGGCGCGGATGGTGGGCGCCTCGAAGAGGATCGAGATCGGGAAGTCGACACGGTAGGCCTTGCGGATCATCGCAAAGAGCCGCACCGCGATCAGGCTGTGGCCCCCGAGATCGAAGAAGCTGTCCTCCACCCCGACGCGGGAGACGCCCAGAAGCTCTTCCCAGAAGCCGGCGAGCGTTTTTTCCACGTCGGTTTCCGGCGCGGCGTAATCGCTGTCGAGCTCGGGCCGCTCGAAGCTCTGGCCGGGCTTCGCCTCCGTGCTCGCGGCGGCCTGCCGGGTGAGCGCGGCGAGGTCCATGGACGACACCACCACCTGCGGCGCGCCGAGCGCCATGGCCCGCGCGAAGGCGCCCGCGCCTTCCTCGGGGCGGATACCCTGCGTGAGGTTGTGGGCGAGGCGTTCCTCGGCCGGGGACAGAGGCTGCGGGCCGGGGGCGGCACCCGTCTCGATCTCGGCCGCGCTCAGGCGCGGCGGCGCGGCGAGCCGCGCGGGATCGGCGAGCTTGCGGAGGGTGAAGCCCTCGATCTCCATAAGCACCGTGCCGTCCGGGTCCGCGACCGTGACGTCGAAGCGGGCGCTTTCCCCCTCGCCGCGGTTGTCGCCGGCATTGCGCACCCAGCTGACGATCCGGGCCGGCAGCGTGCCGTGAACGCGCACGCGCCCGTAGGAGACCGGCACCCAGAGATGCGTCGGGCGGTAGCCCTCGATCAGCTCCATCGCCCAGCCGGTCGCGATGTCGAGAAGCGCGGGATGCAGGAGGCACCCGTCTTCCTGTGCCTCGAGCGGCAGCGACAGCTCCGCCAGGCCTTCGCCGTCCTTGTGCGCGCGGCGGTCGAGCACGCGCCAGCGCGGGCCGAAGTTCAAGTGCACCTCCTGCCCTGTGCGCAGCTTGCGGCCCTCGGCGCTTTCCTGCGGCGCGCCGAGCCGGGCGCGGAGCGCCGCAAGGTTCAGCGGACGCGGCGGCGCCATCGGCGCCAGCGCGAGGCTGCCCTGCGCGGCGAGCGCGTAGCCGCGCTTGCCGCTGGCCTCGGCGCCCGCGAGAAGCTCGAACCCGTAGCCCGCATCGTCGCGCGTCAGCCGCACGCGGATGTCGCGGGCACCGCCTTCGGGCACGGCGACCGCGCGCAGGAAGGTCAGGTCGCGGATCTCGAACGACGTGCCCTCGCCCTGCGCCGCCAGCGCATGCGCGGCGAGCGTCAGCGACCCGGTGCCCGGAAGCAGCGCCTCCCCGGCGGCGGTGCGATGCTCGTCGATGATCCAGTCGGCTTCGGACAGGCGCGTGTCGAAGATCCGCCGCCCGTCGCGATCGAAACTGGCGGTGTCGAGCAGCGGCAGGCCCGTCGCGGTCCTCGGCGCCTCCCGCGTCTCGCCGGTGCGCTCGGCCACCGCTTCGGCGGCCATGCCGACCTCGGACCAGATGCCCCAGTTCAGCGCCACGACGCGCGTTGCGCCGCCCGCCCACGCGCGGGCGAAGGCGTTGAGGTATTCGTTCGCGGCGACGTAATCGACCTGCCCCGCCGGCGCGGTGACAGTGGAGGAGGACGAGAACAGCGCCATCCACTTGAGCGCGCCGTCCGGGAAGATGCGGCCCAGCACATCGGTGCCGTGGATCTTCGGCGTGAACACGTCCTCCACGCTCGCAGGGGTCTTGGCCAGAAGCGGGGCGTCGGCGATCACGCCAGCGCCGTGGATCACGCCGTCGATCCGGCCGAAGCGGGCCTCCACCTCGGCCACGGCGGCGCGCATCTCGTCCTCGTTGCAGACGTCGGCGGCGAGGCACAGCACCTCCGCCCCGGCCTCTTCCAGCGCCTGCACGGCGCGGACCCGGCGCGCAGTGCGGTCCTGCGGCGCGTGACGTTTGAGGTAGAGATCCCAGTCGGCGCGATCCGGCAGGCCGCCCCGCGCAATCAGCGCGATCTTCGCGCCCCGGTCCGCGAAGGCCCGGGCGAGGGTCAGGCCGATCCCGCCGAAGCCCCCCGTAAGCAGGACCACCCTGGCCTCCGGCAGCGGCGCATCGGGCAGCGCGCGGGGTTTCACCGCGCGTTCGAAGCGCCGCCCGGCGCGCAAGGCGGCGATCCGATCACCGGGCTCCGACAACAGTTCTTCCAGCACGCCGGTCACGAGCGCCTCGTCCATGCCCCGCTTGCGGGACCGGGCGGGCAACGCGAGGTCGCAGGTGGTCACATGGACCCCCGGAAGCTCGCGCGGGATGACGCGGGCGGGGCCGGCGAGCGTCGCCTTCGCGGGATAGGGCAGCGCCTCGTCGCGCACGCGGGCGGCGCCGTTGGTGAAGGCGGTGACCTGCAGCGGACGCGGCAGCGCCTCGTCGGCGATGGCCTGCGCGAGGAACATCAGTGCGTAGAACCCCTGCTCCTGCAGGCGGTGAAAGAAGCTCGATCCGGGGCGGTGGCCCTCACCCTCCGTCACCAGCCAGAAATGACCGATGCGCGAGGGCACGTGGCCCTGCCGCACGAGGTCCTGAATCAGAAGGTCATAGCCCTCGCGCCCCCGCTCCGGCGCGATGAGGTAGCTGGTGTCACTCATCCGCGTGAACATGTCGCCGGCGCGCAGCTCGATCACCGTGTGGCCGGCACCGCGCAGGCGCGTCGCGGCGGCCTCTGCGACGCCCGCCTCGTCCATGAAGAACAGCCAGGTCTGCGGCTCCGCCTCCGACAGCGCGTGTTCGACGTCGACCTCCACCTCCGCGCCGCGGGGGCGCCAGACCGGGGCCCAGCCCCAGCCCGCCACGTCGTCGGTGCGGGTCAGGAACGTCTCCTGCGGCGCGTCCCGCGCCTCTCCGGGCGCGATGAAATAGGCGGCGCGCTGGAAGGCATAGGTCGGCAGCGGCACGCGGTTGCGCCGCCCCTCGCCCCAGACCTGCGCCCAGTCGGCCTCGTATCCCAGCGCCCAGAGCCGGCCGAGCACTTCGAGGAAATAGCGGTCGTCCGCGATCTCTTCCTCGGGGTGGCGCAGGCTCGACAGGACGGCATTGGCGGTGACCTCCCCGTGCTGGCGCGCGAGAGAGGACAGCGCCTTGCCCGGCCCGACCTCCAGAAGGATGCGGCCCTCCTCGGCGATCGTGCCGACGCAATCGGCGAATAGGACGGTATGGCGCAGGTGTTCGACCCAATAATCGGGCGAGGTCGCCTGCGCCTCGGTCATCCATGTGCCGGTGCGGTTGGAGGTGAGCGGGATCTTCGGCGCGCTCAGTTGTATACCTTGAAGATACGCCCGAAACTCATCGAGGATCGGATCGAGCATCCGGCTGTGCGCGGCGATGTCGATGGCGATGCGGCGGCTCTCGATGTCCTCTGCGTCAAGCTCCGCCTGCAGCCGGTCCAGCGCCGCCTTCGGCCCGGTCGCGACCGACAGACCCGGCGCATTCTCGGCCCCGAGGTCGAGATCCTCGCCCAGCCGCTCCCGCAGCTTGTCGGCCGGCAGCGCGACGGACAGCATCCCGCCCTCTGGCACGCTGTCGAAGAGCGTGCCGCGCAGGTGCACGAGGCCGATGCAATCCTCGAAGGTCATCACCCCCGCGACGCAGGCCGCCGCGTTCTCGCCCATCGAATGACCGGCGAGCGCAGCGGGCATCACCCCCCAGCTCTGCCACAGCTCGGCGAGGGCGACCTCCACGATCAGGATCAGCGGCAATTGCACCGACGGCGTCAGCAGGCGCGCGTTCGCCGCGTCCGTGTCACCATCCGGAAACAGCACCGGCCGCGGGTCCTCCCCGGTCAGGGTGGCGAGGCGATCGAGGCCGCGATCCATCCATTCGGCAAAGACCGGTTCGGTCTCGTAGAGATCGCGCGCCATGCCGGCATATTGCGCGCCGCCGCCGGGGAAGAGGAAGGCGACGTCGGGCGCCTCCAGCGCCTGGTGGTCGTGGACGCGGCGGGCATCGCCGGCCTCCAGCAGGCGCGCGGCCTCCTCGTGGGTCTCCGCGACGATCACGCGGCGCTTTTCGAACGCCCGGCGGCCCTCTTTCAGCGTGAAGGCGATGTCCGCGAGTGGCTGCTCGGGGCTGGCCCGAAGATGCCCGGCAAGCCGCGCGGCATTGGCATCCAGCGCGGCTTTCGACCGACCCGACAGGGTTAGGATCTGAAACGGGAACGCCGGCTCGGCCGACGCCTCGCGCGCCGGCGCCTCTTCCAGCACCACGTGCGCGTTGGTCCCGCCCACGCCCAGCGAATTGACGCCGGCACGGCGGGGGCCGGCGCTTTGCCAGTCGGTCAGCCGGTCGCTCACGCGGAACGGCGAGGACGTGAAGTCGATGGCCGGGTTCGGTTTTTCGAAGCCGAGCGACGGCGGCATCTGGCGGTTGTGCAGCGCCAGCGACGTCTTGATCAGCGACGCGACCCCGGCGGCGGTGTCGAGATGGCCGATATTGGTCTTCACCGACCCGATCCGCGTGGCGCCGACGCCATCGGACGTCTCCCGGAACGCCTGGGTCAGGGCCGACACCTCGATCGGATCGCCCAGATAGGTGCCTGTGCCGTGGCATTCGACGTAGGACACCGTGTCGGCGGTGACGTTCGCGACCGCGAGCGCCTCTGCCACCGCCGCCGCCTGCCCGTCCACGGATGGGGCCAGGTACCCCGCCTTCGCCGCGCCGTCGTTGTTGACCGCGCTGCCCTTGATGACCGCCCAGACGTAGTCGCCGTCGGCAATCGCGTCCGCCAGCCGGCGCAGCACCACGACCCCCGCGCCGGAGCCGAACACCGTCCCTTGTGCGCGGTGGTCGAAGGCGTGACAGGCGCCGTCCGGCGACAGGATCTCGTTCTCCTTGTAGAGGTAGCCGCGGCCCTGCGGCAGCTCGATCGTCACACCGCCGGCAAGCGCCATGTCGCATTCGCCGTTCAGCAGCGCCTGCGCCGCGTAATGCGTCGCCACCAGAGAGGTGGAGCACGCCGTCTGCAGGTTGATCGACGGCCCGGTGAGGTCCAGCACGTGGCTGAGCCGCGTGGTCATGAAGTCCTTGTCGTTGCCGGTATGGCGCAGCAGGAACATGCCCGTCTGCTCCACCAGGTCGGGGTTGGAGCAGACGTTGACGTAGAAATACGACCCCATCCCGCAGCCGGCAAAGACGCCGATGCGCCCGCCGAAGCCATCAGGCACGTGGCCGGCGGTTTCCAGCGCCTCCCACGCGGTTTCGAGGAACCGGCGGTGCTGGGGGTCCATGATCGCGGCGTCCTTGGGCGACAGGCCGAAGAAGTCCGCATCGAACATCTCGAACCCGTCCAGCGGCGCGGCATAGGGCACGTAGTTGCGATGGCGGATCAGGCCCGGCTGCTCCCCGGCCGCGATCAGCTCTTCTTCGGACATCCGGCGGATGGAGGAGACGCCGTCGCGCAGGTTGCGCCAGTAGGCGGCGATATTCTCGGCGCCCGGCAGATGCGCGGCCATGCCGACGATGGCGATGTCTGTATCGCTGGCTTCAGGTCGATCGTTCATGCTCGAAATCATCCTACCGGCTCGAGTCCGAATGCCGTCAGCACATGCGCGTGAAATGCGGCAATTTTTGGTTATCAAATCCCGATCTGGACGAAATCAAGCCGAACCGCAGCGAGACTGTCCGCATCGCCCGCACAATATCGAACCCGGCGCGAATTGTTTCCGAAGCCGCCCGCTCGACGCGCCCCGAGTCAGCCGGAATCGGCCGCGAGCGCCAGGATTTCCGGACCGTTCAGCCAGAGCGCCAGCGCGATGATTCCCACCCCGGCGGCATAGCCCAGCACGTCGTGCAGCGGATCCCAGGCGCCCGACCGCCGCGCCAGCCAGGTCACGACCGGATAGACCGCCAGATGCGCGACGCCCTGCGCCACCAGCGCACCCAGCAGCCCCGCGAGTTCCAGACCCATGACGAGGCTGGCGATGGTGATCACCGCCTTGGCCAGCGCCAGCACGAAGAACCGCCGGGAATCCCCGACCGCCAACGCCGCCTGATCGTAGGTCAGCGCGACGATCTGCGGGATACCGGCAAGGGCGAGGATCACCACCACCGCACCGGCCTGCGCGTAGCGCGGATCGTAGAGCAGATCGACCGCCCACACCCCCAGCAGCGCCGCTACCGCCAGCAATCCCAGAAGCGACACGGTTACCGACGCTCGCATCTTGCGCAGCTTGAGGAAGTTCGCGCGGCTCTCGGTCGGGGGCGCCTCGCGGTAGATCGGGATCAGCACCTTCGCCACCGCCATCGTGCCCAGCAGCATCGGGAAGGAGGCAAGGAAATAGCCGATATTGTAGACCCCGAAGAGGTCCAGCGGCAGGTACCGCCCGATGATCAGCTTGTCGCCCTGATGCGACAGGAACCCGCAGACCGTCGACAGGAAGATCCACTTTCCGAAGGTGATGAGTTCTGTCGCCGCCGGGCCTTCCCAGCGGAAGCGGTTGCGCGCACCGGGCAGGAACCGGTCGAGCAGAACCAGCTTGACCGCCGCGCTCACGAGGCCCGATATCACCAGCGCCCAGACCGATTGCAGCGCCCAGGCCAGCGCGATCGCCACGATCAGCCCGGCGACCTGCGAGACCACCTCGATCACTGTGACCCGCCCGATCAGCAGATGCCGTCCCGCGGTGTCGAGCCGCGTCGGGTTGAAGCCCGAGATCAGCAGCGTGAGCCCCGCCACCGGCAGAAGCTGCGCCAGCATCGGCTCGTCGTAGACCCAGGCCATCGGCCAGGCGAGACCGACCGCCACCGCCGTCAGCGCCGCGCCGCGCATCACCTGGATGGTCCACGCAGTGTCGAGGAAATCGCGGTCGTCGCCGCGCCTGGACTGCATGATCGCGGGCGTGACGCCCACGTCCGAGAACATCTGCAGCCCGGTCATGAACACGCTGACCAGCGCCATCAGGCCGAACGCCTCGGGAAAGAGCAGCCGGGTCAGCACCAGGTTGGACAGAAGGCGCAGCATCTGCGCCGTGCCGAAGCCGCCGACCGATAATAGCGAGGACCGGACCGCCCGCGCGGTCAGCGACGTGCCGCGCAGCCGCGCGAAGGGTCCAGCGCCGATCATCGCCCGCGACTCCAGCCCTGTGCCCGCGACGGCGTCAGCCGAACCGCGAGCGCCACGCCGGAATAGATCGCGAAGCCCACGGGGTCCCGCAACGCGAGTCGCAACTTGCGCGCCGGCGGGAACGGCGGCTTGTTGTCGTTGGCCAGAAGTGCCGGAAAACGCTCCGCGATCTCGGTGACGCCCCGATCCTGCCGCCGACGCACGCGGACGAGTGCCGCCAGCCCCTCCGCGATGGGCCAGCGATAGAGCGCCGGCACCGCCTCGCGCTCGGCCGGGGCGAAGTTGAGGCGCACGAAGGTGTCGTCGGAGATGATGTCGGGAAAGGCGCCCCAGCGCGCCCGCCCCGCTGCGTTCACCGCAAAGAGTCCACATCCCGGCACGTCCGTGGACATGAAAGGCACCTGCGCCCAGATGCGGGCATAGGCGCGGCTGGCCCAATTGCGCGGCGCAGTGATGGCCAGCGTGCCCGACGCGTAGCGTGGCGCGGGCGTGTCCAGCGCCTCGGCCAGCGCCGGCAAAAGGTCCGGCGCGACCGTCACGTCGGCATCGAGATAGACCCGGATCGGCGCGGTCGCCGCCGAATCGCCGGCGTTGAGCGCCGCGAGCTTGCCGCCGTCCGCCCGCTCGATCACCTCGAGCCGCCAACCCCGCGCCGCGAAGACGCCCGCGTAGGCCCGGGCGCGCCCGGCGGTATCGTCCCGGCAACCATTGGCGATCACCACGATTTCCGCCCCGCCCGGCACGGCGGAGGAGGCGACCAGCGCATCGAGGCAGGCACCGATCAGCCGCGCCTCGTTCGAGGCGGGCAGGATCACCGCAAGCGCGGGACGCCCGGGCGGGACGGACTCGGGAAGGTGGTTCAAACGGGTCACACTCGCGGATTTTCAGCCACAGCGGCCCCGGCGACATGCCAGCCCAGTGTGGCCAATTGATGAAAAATCGGGGACCCTCGGGCACATCCTGGGACGCTGCACATCCAGAACACTCATAGACAGGCGGTTGTCGTGACCCGACCCTTGCGGATCGGATATCTAGTGCCCCAGTTTCCGGGGCAAACCCACATCTTTTTCTGGCGCGAGATCGACGCGCTGGAGCGGCTGGGGCATGAGGTGCGACTTCTGTCCACCCGAAAGCCGCCCGAAGGGCTGATCGCGCATGGCTGGTCGGATGCGGCGATGGCTCGCACCACCTATCTCGACCGGCTCGATCCCGTGGCCGCGATCGGCACGCTGAGCGAGCTGCTGCCGCGCGGGCTCTACATGTGGATGCTCAAAGGCGGCTTTTCCTTCTCGCGGGACGTCCTGCTGACGCTCGCCGCCGCCTGGCAACTGCGCTGCACCGCGCAGGAGGACGGGATCGAGCATGTTCACGTGCATTCCTGCGGGCGCGCCGCGCTCATCGCCGCGCTGGCCGAACGCATGGGCGGGCCGAGCTATTCGCTGACGCTGCACGGGCCCTTGTCCGATTACGGATCCGGCCAGCGCTTCAAGTGGCAGCGCGCGGCCTTCGCCACGGTGATCACCGAGAAGCTGCGCGACGAGGCCGCGGAGGCGCTCGGCCCCGACCTGCCCGGGCGCGTGCGCGTCCGCCCGATGGGCGTCGACACCGAGGTTCTCAAGCGCGCCGCCCCCTACGAGCCGGTGAGCCACGGCCGGCCGATGCGTCTGTTCTCCTGCGCGCGGCTCAACGTGGTGAAGGGCCACCAGGACCTGATGACCGCAATGCGCCAGCTTCTGGACATGGGCGTCGACGTCCGGCTCGAGATCGCCGGCGAGGACGACGCCGGCGGCACCGGCTACCGCAGGGAACTCGAGGCGCATCTCAAGCAGCTGCACCTGCGCGATCACGTGAAGCTGCTGGGGGCGATCGACGCGGACCAGGTGAAGGCGAAGCTGATGGCCGCCGACGCCTTCGTGCTGGCAAGCTGGCACGAACCTCTCGGCGTGGCCTACATGGAGGCGATGGCCTGCGGCGTGCCGGTGTTCGGCACCGATTCGGGCGGCGTGCGAGAGCTGATCCGCGACGGCCATACCGGCATCCTGGTGCCGCCGCAGAACCCCGGCGTGCTCGCCCGCGCGATCCGCGATTTCGCCGGCAAACCCGACTACGCGCGCCAGCTCAGCGCCGCCGCCCGCGCCCACGTGGAGGCGCATTTCCGCTCCAGCCTCGGCGCCGAACTCCTCGCGGAGGAGATTTGCCGCGTTCGGGAGTCGGAATAGAAAGGGCCGCCCCGCTTGGGCGGCATTGCGGACGATCCTGCCGCCGATCTGTTGACCGCCCTCCACCTTCGACATGGACCGGAAGTGCGGGCGGCCACACCTGGCCGCCCGCAGTGCCCGAATGTCAGTGGGCCATCATTTCTTCAGCGACCTCTTCGCCGCTGAGGTCTGCGGGGTAGTAGGTCGGCCAATTCGTGACTTCCTCGAGCAGAGCGGCCCGGTCGTCACCCCAGTAAAGGTGGTAGTGGCCGGCATCGGTTGGCGCGATGGCGTGGTCGCTGAACTGGATGAATGCGGGCGCCTCGGCATCGCCACCGCTCTTCTCGAAGATGTAGCGGACACCGCGATTGCCGGCCTCGTAGGTCAACACCTCGTGGCCGTCGTCGGCATAGCGGCCCTGGATCGGCGTGCCGTCCTCGAAAAAGGTGACGCTGTCACCCTCGATGAGGATACGGTCCACCTCGGTCGCGTAGCCGGTCTGGTAATACGCCTTGTATTCCGCCTCGGTCCTCTCTCCGTTCTCGGCTTTATGCGCAATCACCGGGTCGAGCGTTCCATCCTGCAACAGCGGGTAGACCGACTGCCAGTCGCCCGCCCAGTCCGAGAGGTCTCGGGCCTCGATCTGATCGTCGTCGAAGTAGCCGTTGTAGATATCGTCGGAACCGTGGTCATGCTCTTCGGAGTGGTCGTGATCGTGGCTGTGCGCGTTATCGCTTTGGGCGAAAGCCGGTGCGGATAGAACGAGCATTGCCCCGGCGGCGAGAGCGGTGACGTGCTTGGCAAATGCCTGTTGCATGAGGAACTCCTGTATTGGCGTGGTCTGCGACCCGGTATATAATATGTGATTACATCACACTTCACCCGGTAGCGGACGCCGTCTGCTTTGACAACCGGATCATGCGGCTCGGGTCCGGCTCTGTCGAGAAAGCGTGCCTGTTGGCAAGGGCTGCCCGTGAAGGGACGGATGCAAGCGCAGGCCCGTCCACCGCTGGGCGTCTCGGTAACTTTCCGGTGTTGCGCTGCGTCTTCGGCGCACCACCGCACCGATGCCCGCTGGATCAGACGCAACCAGCAAGGCTGCGCAGCAAGCCCGTCCGCCCCCTTCAGTTCGTCGGCACGACCTCGCCCGGCGCGTCGGCAAAGACCATCTCCTCCACCGCGACCAGTATCACCGCCGCGCCGTCCCGCTCCGCGACGAGCCGTCCGCCCGCGTTGGAGAAGCGGTAGTCGCCGCGCGCGCCCGGAAGCTCCGCCCGGTCGCGGCCGGCGCCGCCGTGGAGGCGGTCCGAGCCGCCGTTCGACACCAGAACGTCGTCCCCCGGCCCGCCGATCAGGACGTCCGGCCCGCCGCCGCCCGCGATCCGGCCGGTTCCCCGCCGGTACATCCCGCCGTCGAAGGCGCCGGCGGCGCGCGACTCCCAGTCGACCGGGGCGGTGGCGTTGTGCGCCATCAGCATGTCCCAGCGCGGATTGGCATCGTCGAGATGCCGCAGCGCGCCCCAGCTGCCCCATTTCGACGGTACCGAAACGTCGACGAAGGCATTGAAGAGCCGCCCGCCCGCCGCGGTCCAGCCCTCCAGCACGTCGCGGTAGAGCCCGGCCATTTCGGGCGTGTAATTGAACGCCTCGAAGAATGCGGTGAGCCGCGCGTCCTCCACGTCCTCGGCGCGCGCGGTGACGTGCGATCCGCCCTCGTACATGATGAGGTCGAGGCCCGCCGCCCCGGCCGCGGCGGCGTGGTAGGGAAAGAGATCCTCGGTCAGCGTCGCCACGGCGCCCCGGCGCAGCAGCGTCTCCATCGGCGCGAGGGCCCCCTCGAAGCGATGCGCCTTGACGTGCTCGCGCAAGGCGACGCGGCTGAGGCCCTGAGCCTCGCCGGAGGCGCGAGCTGCGGCTTCGGACCGGTCGAGCCAGGTCTGCACGCGCGCCCGCGTCGCGGCATCCGACACGTCGTGGCCGAAATAGCCGGTCACGGCGTAGGCGTCGAAACTGTCCTGCGGCGGGCGGCCAAGCTCGAGGAACGCGAGCGGTGCGGTCAGGACATGCTCCTCCAAGCCCGGCCAGCCGGTATGCACCGACACGACCCGGACCAGCCGGTCGCTGGCCGCGCCGCCGAAGACCTCTGTCCAGATATCCATGATCTGCGCCGCGCGCAGCCCGTAGAACTGCATCCAGCCGGTGCCGCTTTCGCCCCAGCGCTCCTCCGCGCGGGCCTGCGCCCATTGCGCCTGCGGGAAGATGAAATTCCAGACTTCGTTGGAATATTCGACGTAGGCCTTGAGATCGGGGGCGAGCCCGTCCCGCACCACTTCGGCGAAGGCGCGGACATAGGCGTCGTCCGCACGGTGCGGCAGGGTGAACCACGGATCGGCGCCCACGTGGTTGGCAAGCTCGATCATCGCCGGCAGCGGCACGCCCCATTCGGTCCATGTCGCATCCTCCATGCGCGGCCGGTCGTCCCAGCCTTGCGCGGTGGAGCCGTTGGTCATCATCCAGTCCATGAAGCGCAGGACGCGCATGTCCTGCACCCGCGCGATCCAGTCTGGATTGAACAGCGCGCCGACCTCGAAGAGCGGCAGATGCTGCTCCTGCACGACGGTGATTTCGCGGATCGGGTCGTCTTCATCGAGCGCGGAGAGGGAGATGCCCACAGGCCCCTCGCCCGGCTGGTAGTGGAAACGGATCTCGCCGTCCCGGTAGTGCACGCGCTGCGCCCGGCCGGTGAGCTCGATGCTGCCCTGCCCCTCGTAGCGCAGCACGTAGGGGCCGCGCAGATGCTCCGCCGCTTCGGGCTGGTCGGTGAGGATCAGGGTCTCCAGCCGCTCCACGTTGGCGGGAATGCTCACCGGCCAGCCGTGATCGTCAAGATGACCGCCGGCGCGCAACTCTTCCACGCCGACGCCGCCCCATTGGCCGGGCAGATGGCCGATCCATGCGCGGGAGGTCTTCATGATGTCCACGAACGGGTGCTGCGAGGACCAGTCGGTCACCCCGTTGAGGCCCATCGCCAGCGCCGGCGCCCCGGCGGGGCGGGCGCCGCGCGGGGGCAGGTCGATTTCGCGCCGCTCCGGCAGGGGCGCGTCGTCGGGGGCGATGGCCGCGAGGTCGGGGCCGGTGCGCTCCTCGGGAACGTCCGGCCCTTCGGTTTCGGCCGCCTCCGCCGTTTCGGCCTCGCTCCCCGGATCGGTTGCACCCGGCGCTTCCGCCGCACCGTCCGGCATCGGCGCCGCGGCGGTGTCGGTCGCTGACCCGGCCGGGGCGACCACCGCGCTGCGGGCGGCCGCGGCGAGATCGCTCATCTCCTGCACCCGGTCCCAGACCAGCGCACGGATTTGCGGATAGGCCGCGCGCAGCTCGGGCGCGAGCGTCTCGGGCAGCTCGAACGTCTCCGGCGGCGGCCCATCGTTGAGGACTGCATGGGTCACCAGCGCGGCGAGGAAATAGGTCTCCTGCGTGCCGTGCGGCGCGTCATCGAGGTAGAAATCCTCGGCCTCCATGTCCGACAGGGGGCCGGTGATGATCTCCGACAGGATCGGCGCAACGGGGATCAGCGTGATGCGCGCCTCGGGCCGGGCGGCGCGCAGCGCTTCCACGTAATCCACGTACCAGTCGTGGTAATCCCCGCGGTTGAAGCCGTGATAGCGCCGTTCCGCCCACCAGCCGGGCGGGTAGCCGTAATCGCCCATGTCCGCCCAGCCTTCGAAGATCAGGTAGGCGGCCTCCGGCGCGACCTCGCGCATCCGGTCCAGAAGCGACAGCGTCACGGAGAGCGGCGAGCCCTCCGCCCCGTCGTACTCCGCCTCCGGCGACTGGTACTGGATGAAGTTCGTCGGCGTGATGACAATGGCGTCGTAGGCGCCCGGATCGGCCGCGCCGACCTTTTCCACCCCGTCGAAGCCCCATTGCGGTGCCATCTCGGCCTCCGCGACCTCGCGCAGGAAGGTCCATTGTCCGTCGAGCGCGATGCCCCGCCCCTCCGCCGCCGCCAGCCGGCCGAGCCAGTAGGGCACGTTGGTGCGGTCTTGCTCGGGGTGATGCACGAGGCTGTTGCCCCACACATAGACCGACCGGTCCTGCGCGAGGGCAGGCGCGGCAAGAAACAGAAACAGACAGACGAGGACGGCGCGCATGAAACCTCCCGAACACACGGACGCGCGCAGGATAGGGGGGCGCGTGAGCCGATCAACGCCTTTTCGGCTCACGCAAGCGCGAGCGGCCCCTGTCCCCCCGCGTGCCCCGGTGCTATCGCCGCTTGCACGTTTCACCGGGTAAGGAAGACCGCCATGACCGACCGATCCGCCACACTCCAGCGCCTGCGCGATCTGTTGGGCGAGCGGCTGTCCACGGGCGAGTCGATCCGGGACATACACGGCCGGGACGAGGCCTATTCTGCGCCCGCCCTGCCCGACGCCGTCGCCTTCCCCGAAAGCACCGAAGAGGTGTCGCGCATCGTCGCGATCTGCGCCGAGGATGGCTGCCCGGTGATCCCCTTCGGCGTCGGCACCTCGCTGGAGGGGCACGTGATCCCGGTTCGGGGCGGTGTCAGCCTCGACATGAGCCGGATGAACCGGGTGCTGGCGGTCAACGGGGCCGACCTCGACGCGGTGGTGCAGCCGGGCGTGACCCGCAAGGCGCTGAACGAAAGCCTGCGCGCCTCGGGCCTGATGTTCACAGTCGATCCCGGCGCGGATGCCACGCTCGGCGGCATGGCGGCAACGCGCGCCTCGGGCACCAACGCCGTGCGCTACGGCACGATGCGCGAGACGGTGCTGGCGCTGGAGGTCGTTCTCGCCGACGGCACGGTGATCGAGACCGGCACGCGGGCGAAGAAATCGTCCTCGGGCTACGATCTCACCCACCTGTTCGTGGGCAGCGAGGGCACGCTGGGGATCATCACCCAACTGACCGTGCGCCTGCACGGCATTCCCGAGGAGATTTCCGCGGCAACGGCGGCCTTCCCCACGGTCGCGGCGGCGGTCGACACGGTGATCCTGGCGATCCAGTCGGGCATCCCGCTGGCGCGGGTGGAGCTTCTGGACGAGGTGCAGATGCGCGGCATGGCGCTCTACAATCCCGATTTCTCCCTGCCGGAGGCGCCGCACCTCTTCCTCGAATTCCACGGCTCGCCCGCCGGCGTCGCGGAGCAGGTCGCCCAGTTCAGGGAGATCGCCGAGGAGTACGGCGCGAGCGACTTCGCCTGGGCAAACCGGCCCGAAGACCGCACCCGCCTCTGGGAAGCACGGCACAACGGCTATTACGCCGCGCGGGCGCTGAAACCGGGCTGCGCGGGGCTGGTCACGGATATCTGCGTGCCGATCTCGGCGCTGGCCGACTGCATCGCCGCGGCGAAGGCGGAGACGGACGCGGCCGGCCTGATCGCGCCGCTGGTCGGGCATGTCGGCGACGGCAACTTCCACATGCTCCTTCTGATCGATCCGGACGATTCCGAGGAGCTGGGACGCGCCAAGGACGTGGCGCACCGGCTCAATCGCCTCGCGCTGTCCTTCGGGGGTACCGTCACGGGCGAGCACGGCATCGGCACGGGCAAGCTGGGTTACATGCAAGAGGAGCACGGCAGCGCCTGGGCGGTGATGGGCACGATCAAGCACGCGCTCGACCCCAAGGGCATCCTTAACCCCGGCAAGGTCGTGCCGCAGGACTGAGACGCGCCACGGCGCTCCCCCACGGAGCCGCCGAAGGGGCCGGGCGCGCGGCGGATCGGGGTCTGGCGCGGCGATTCCCGAGGGCTGCGCTTTATGGCAGCCAAGTCCCTCAGCAATACGAACGTCGCACTAGGGTGACATCGCGCCAGACCGCCGGGCCGGTCCGGCGCGCGCCCGGCACCTTCGGTGCTGTTCGGGCGGGTGGCGCTTTGCTCAGGGCGTCTCCGGCAATGACAAGCGCGCCCGGCGTGTCACAGGCCCGTCGCCCTGCGCCTCGATGCGCGCGATGGCGGCGCCAAGCGGTTCGTAGGCGACGGACATGTGATGCGCGTTGGCGTGCAGCAGCGTCTCGCGGTCCGCGACCCAGCCGACATGGCCCTTCCAGAACAGCAGATCGCCGCGCCGCAACTCCGCCCCTTCGGCCAGCGTCTCTCCCAGCGCGGCCTCCTGCAGGTCACTGTCGCCGGGGCAGCTCATCCCGCAGGCCGCCAGCGCGATCTGAACAAGGCCGGAACAGTCGATCCCGAAGGCCGAATTGCCGCCCCAGAGGTAGGGCGTGCCGATCAGGCGTGCGGCGACCGCGACAGGATCGCGCGCCGCCCCGATCGGGGCGAGATGCACCGCCGGCACGAAGCCCAGCGCCGTCTCCACGAAGCGCGCGCCCTCGGCGCCGCCGGTCACCGCCACCCGCGACCCGAGGCTCAGCCCCATGATCTCGCGCGCCTTGAAATCGGGCTCCGGATAGGCATGCGTCGCGCGCGCCGCGACGACATGCGTCGCCGCTGGTCCGGTGGGGCCGAGCCTCGCCTCCGCGACATAGCCGACATAGCCGTCCGCCACAGACTGCACGAAGGCGAAGGCGTGCAGCCGCTCGAACACCGTGACCTCGGCGCCGTAGAGGAGCTGCCGGTCGCGCGCCCCCCCGGGCGCGTCCAGAAGGTCCGCCACCGGCACCGCGACGCGGGCCGGCTCCCCCTCGACGAAGCGCGGCGCGGTGACCCGACCTTGCAGGTACGCGGCGGCAATGCGCTCGTTGGCAGGTGTCAGGCGGCGGTCCATCACAGGTCCAGGAGCGCCGGGAGCGCGCCGAGGATCGCCCTCGGTCCCTGCCCCAGCCCGCCCTTCGAGCGCCCCGGCGCCGCCGAGGGCTGCCAGGAATAGATGTCGAAATGGGCATAGGGCGTCTCGGTCACGAAGCGGCGCAGGAACAGCGCGGCGGTGATCGACCCGGCCATGCCGCCCTTCGGCGCGTTGTCGAGATCGGCGATGCCGGGCTCGATCATCTCTTCGTAGGGCGCGTGGAACGGCATCCGCCAGACCGGATCGGCCGCCGGGCCGGCGGCGGCCTCGAGCGCGGCGGCGATGCGATCCTCGGTGGCGTAGAACGGCGCGAGGTCGGGGCCAAGCGCCACCCGCGCCGCGCCGGTCAGCGTCGCCATCGATACGATCAGGTCCGGCGCGGCCTCCTCGGCATAGGCGAGCGCGTCGGCCAGCACCAGCCGCCCCTCGGCGTCGGTGTTGTTGATCTCCACCGTCAGGCCCTTGCGCGAGCTCAGGATGTCCTGCGGGCGGAAGGCGTCGCTCGCGACGGAGTTCTCGACCGCCGGGATCAACACGCGCAGCCGCACGTTCAGCCCCAGCGCCATGATCGCGTGCGCAAGACCGAGAACGTTGGCCGACCCGCCCATGTCCTTCTTCATCAGGCCCATGGATCCCGCGGGCTTGAGGTTGAGCCCCCCGGTGTCGAAACACACGCCCTTGCCGACGAGCGTGAGCGCCGGGCCGTCGGTGCCCCAGCGCATGTCGATGAGCCGCGGCGCCTCCGCCGCGGCGCGGCCGACGGCGTGGATCATCGGGAAATTCCGCTCCAGCAGCTCGCCCCCGGTGAATACCTCGATCTCCGCGCCGTGGGTATCCGCCAGATCCCGCGCGGCGGCCTCCAGCGCGACGGGCCCCATGTCGGCGGCAGGCGTGTTGACCAGATCGCGGGTCAACGCCTCGGCCGCGGCGAGCACCTCGATGCGCGCGGCGTCGACACCGGCGGGCGCGACGAGCCCCGCGACCTTGGGTGTCTGGTCGCGGTAGCGCGAGAAGCCATAGCCGGCCAGCAGCCAGCCCAGCGCCTCGGTCTCCGCCGCCCCCTCCGGCAGGCCGGAGGCGATGTGATAGGTGCCGGGGGCAAGCTGCGTCGCGGCGGCGGCGAGCGGGAAGCGCTGACGCGCGCGGGCGGCGGCGGTGCCGTAGCCGGCGAGCGCGGCCTCGGGCACGCCGTCCTTGCCCGGGATCCGCAGCACGGAGCCGAGGGCGCCGGTGAAGGACGATCCCGCGACCCAGGCGCGGACATGGTCGGGCTGGCCCTCGAGCCAGGCGTCGAGTTCCCCCTGTTCGATCACGTGCAGCGGGCGCGATGAGTCCCCGGGCGCGGCGAAGGTAAGCGGCATGCGGATCTCCGGATTGCTGGTCCTCGGCGTGCGGGCACGCCGGTTGGCGCAACCCTATTGCCGCCGCCGCGATCCGCAAGGGGCACCGCGTCAGCCGCCGACGCCGTGACGGTCCCACACCGCGATGAGCGAGCGCTCCCCCACGCGCAGCAATCGCGCCAGCGTCGCCGAGATGGCGACGCGATCGCCCGTCTCGCAGGCGTCGCGCACAGTCCCGGCGACGGCGGCGAGCTTGATCATGCCGAACTGGCCGGCTGTCCGGCCGACGAGGTCGAGCCCGTCCAGCATCCGGTCCCAGTCCTGGTCGCACCAGGCGCGCTCGGTCGCCGACAGTTCCACCGCGATCCGTTCGAGCGCGAGGGAGATGCATTCCTCGATCCGCTGCGGCTCCATCGCCTGACACAGGGCGGTCAGCCGATCGAGGTCGAGCGCGACCGCTTCATGCGTCACAGGCAAGTTGAGACAGCTCATCTCGCTCTCCTTCCACAAACCCCGTTCACCCCGGGGTCCTTTTCTCAGAGAACGGTTTCGGTTTGGTTTTCCGGGTTGCGCCTTTCCTCTCGAATTCAACGCAAAACCGTCGTATCGCACTCCGACGGATCACTGCGGAGACCAGCCATGCAGCACGCTAAGCCCCTGCCCGCGCTTCTCGCCCAGCGCTACCACGGCTGGAAGGCCACGACCCATGCGGAGAACGCCGCATGGTATCGCCGGCTCGCCACCGAAGGCCAGCGCCCGAAGGCGATGGTCATCTCGTGCTGCGACAGCCGCGTGCACGTCACGTCGATCTTCGGAGCGGATACCGGGGAGTTCTTCATTCACCGCAACATCGCCAACCTCGTGCCGCCTTACGAGCCGGACGGCGCGCAGCACGGCACCTCGGCGGCGGTGGAATTCGCGGTCACGGCCCTGAAGGTGGCGCACCTGATCATCGTCGGGCACTCGCGCTGCGGCGGCGTGCAGGGCTGCCTCGACATGTGCGCGGGCCGGGCGCCCGAGCTCGAGGAGAAGACGAGCTTCGTGGGGCGCTGGATGGACCTTCTGCGCCCGGGCTACGAACGGATGGTGGCCCGCGATCTGCCGGCGGCAGACCAGCCGCGCGCACTGGAGCAGGAAGCCGTGCTGGTCAGCCTCGAGAACCTGATGACCTTCCCCTTCGTGCGCAGCGCCGTCGAGGCGCGCACGCTCAGTCTGCACGGCCTCTGGACCGAGATCGGAGAGGGCGGACTCGAATATTACGACGCCGAGGAAAACCGGTTCCTGCCGGTCTGACCCGGCAGGTTCAGGCCAGGGCGGCGGAGTGGCCGTCGGCGGTCGCGCGCAGGCGCGGTCGGCCGAGACGGCGGGCGAGCGCCGCGAGCGGCCGGTCGATGTCGCGCCCGGTACAGAGCGCCTGCCCGGTCATCTTGTCGACGACGATCAGGCGTCCGTCGCGGAAGCCCAGCCCGTAGCCGCGCGCCGCGAGGCTGCGCACGAGGCCGGGCCAGTCGGCGGCGCTGTCGAGCAGGGGACGCAGGAAGCGCACGAGCTGCACGCGCGTTTCGCTGTCGAGCTTGGCGGGAAGTGTCTGGTCGAAGATCATGCTCGCCTCGTACCGTTTATTTGTTTCCATCCAGTGTGCAGCGTGACCGCGCAACGGGACAGAACAAGGGCCGGACCGGACCGTTTTTCTGCCCGATTGTGGCTTGGTTAACGCGTTCTTAGGGATGGCGCCGCAAGTTCGGGACATGGCAAGCACCGAATTGACGATCCGCCTGCCGGCCGCGATGCGGCAGGCGGCCGAGGCCCTCGCCCGCAGCCGCGACGTGAGTCTCGGGCAGGTGATCCGCAGTGCGCTGGACGCGGAACTGCGCCGCGCCGCGGAGCCGGCGAAGACGCCCGTCAGGGCGGATGAGCAGCTCCTCGGCTCCTTGCGGAGCCTCCTCGCCCGGGACTTCGGCGAAGCGCGCTCCTGGTCCGAACTGCAATCGCGCCTCGCCACCAAGGGCTACGCGCTGCGCGAGGCCGGCGGCGGCCTCGCGCTTCACGCCGCGCCGGACGGGGCACGGCTCTGCAAGGCGTCCGAGCTCGGTCACGCTTACCGCAGCCTGATGCGCCGGTTTCACGCGCCCTTTCCCGGGCATGCCGGCCATCATCGGTCCACGGTGCGGGATATCGCGCCGCGGCCCGGACCCCGGGACGACCCGGACGATATCGTGCTGATCGAGCCGGAGTGAGCTAGCGCCGAGGCCGCCAGCACAACGCGATCCGTCGCAGGACGCGGAACCAGCGCACCACCCGCCGCGGCCGACTCCGGCGCCGCGGGATCAGGGAAAGCTCGACCGCCGTAACGGCGGTCATGCGTCGCGCGCGGGCGATGTCGGCAAGATCGTGGTTCATGGCGCTCTCCTCTCGTGCCGCGAGGCGCCTTCTGGCCGCGACAGCCGCTTCGCGGCGCGTCGACCGTCCTAATGCCGCCTGATGGCAGGATTCAGGCTGCGCCGCGCCGCGGAGCGGCACTGGACGGGTGATTTCGTGGCAGGGCGCCATTCCGGCGCAACAATGCAGAACGGGGCGGACCATTGTCCGCCCCGTCACATCGTTTAGGCCGGATCGCGTCCCGGCCTCAGCCCTTCTTGAGCACCCGGTTGCAGAGAGTCTCCGCGATCTGCACCGCGTTCAGCGCCGCACCCTTGCGCAGGTTGTCCGACACGCACCAGAGGTTCAGACCGTTGTCGATCGTCGAATCCTGCCGGATGCGGCTGATGAAGGTGGCGAAATCGCCCACGCATTCGACCGGCGTGACGTAGCCGCCGTCCTCGCGCTTGTCGATCACCATGATCCCCGGCGCCTCGCGCAGGATGTCGCGCGCCTCGTCCTCGTCGAGATGATCCTCGAACTCGATGTTGATCGATTCCGCGTGCCCGACGAAGACCGGCACTCGAACGCAGGTCGCCGTGACCTTGATGCCCGGATCCACGATCTTCTTGGTCTCCACGACCATTTTCCACTCTTCCTTGGTCGACCCGTCCTCCATGAACGAGTCGATATGCGGAATGACATTGAAGGCGATCTGCTTCTGGAACTTCTTCGGCGGCACCTCGTCGGTGGGGTTGTAGATGGCCTTGGTCTGGTCCCAGAGCTCGTCGACGCCCTCTTTCCCGGCGCCCGAGGTCGCCTGATAGGTCGACACCACCACCCGCTTGATCTTCGCGCGGTCGTGCAGCGGCTTCAGCGCCACCACCATCTGCGCGGTGGAGCAGTTGGGGTTGGCGATGATGTTCTTCTTGGCATACCCGTCGACCGCCGCGGCGTTCACCTCGGGGACAACCAGCGGCACGTCCGGGTCGTAGCGGTAGAGCGACGAGTTGTCGATCACCACGCAGCCCGCCGCCGCCGCCTTCGGCGCGTATTCCTTGGTCGCGTCCGACCCGATGGCAAACAGCGCGATGTCCCAGCCCGTGAAGTCGAACGCTTCCAGGTCCTGGGTCTTGAGCGTGCGGTCGCCGAAGCTCACCTCGGTGCCGAGCGACCGGCGCGACGCCAGGGCGGCGATATCGTCGATCGGAAACTCGCGTTCGGCGAGGATGTTGAGCATCTCGCGGCCCACATTGCCGGTAGCGCCGGCGACGACGACCTTGTATCCCATGCCGTGTCTCTCCTGTCCTGCATCCGGCGGAGCGCGGCGGGATGCCGATCTCCGCGATCCGGAGCCATGTATCCCACTGCATCCCCGTGGAAAAGGGGGGATAGGCGCCCTGCCCGGCTTGCGCTCGCCCAAAAAACAGGCACAATGACGCATCCTGCTCGGCGGGTCTTTGCTCAAAATGTCACGATCTTCGCAGTTGCAGCGCAACGAACTTGTGCGCCAATTAGGCACCGGCGTATAGCTTGATCAACAAATGTGGGTCCTTGCACGCCGGTTTTCGCGTGGATCGGCCCGGATCGGCGGGAAAACGGCGATCCTGGGACAGACTTGGGTGCGAATTTATCTGATGGCGAATATCGAAGCTTTGAAGGCGGTGAACGACCCCATGCTGTTTCGGTTCGTCACGAGCCTCACGAGGCGCCAGAAGGAAGCGATCTTCCTTTTCCTCGATCTGTCGGTGGCCACGGTGGCGCTGTTGCTCGCCCTGGCGCTCAATGGGCAGACCCGCGTCGACGCCGATACGCTCCTCGACATCGCCCCGCTGGCCGGCGCGATCCTGCTGATCGGCGCCGGGCTCTCCACGGTGATGGGCCTGCCGAAGATCAAGCTGAACGCCTACGAGACCCGCGGCATCGTGCTGACCGCGATCTTCGCCGTCCTCGTCGGCGCCAGCGGCGCGGCGCTCGACATGGTCGCCGGCCGGCCCGTCCCGGTCGAGGTCTTCGTGATCTTCTCCTCGCTCTTCCTGGTGTTCTGCGCCGCCTGGCGGATCCTCTTGCGCCAATGGCTGATCGACATCTACCGCAAGGGGCACCAGCACATCCGCCTGCTGATCTACGGCGCCGGCCGCACCGGCCAGCAACTCGTCGCCGCGCTGAAGAGCGACTATGATGCCCACCCGATCGCCTTCATCGACGACAATCCCACGCTGCAATCGCTGCGCGTCTCCGGCTTGCCGGTCTACGCGCCGTCAAAGATCAAGGGCCTCGTGGCCGAGAAGCAGATCGACCGCGTGATCCTCGCGATGCCGTCGATCAGCCAGCCGAAACTGGCGCGCATTGCCCACGGCCTGCGCCAGGTCGGCTGCGAAGTGCACGCCCTGCCCTCCTTCGCCGAACTCGTCGGCAAGGGCGAACTGCGCAAGCGCGCGGTGCCGGTCTCGCTCGACGAACTCCTCGGCCGCAACCGGCTCGAAAGCGAACTGCCCGGCGTCTCCCACGCCTATTCCGGCCGCCGCATCCTGGTGACCGGCGCCGGCGGCTCGATCGGCTCCGAACTCTGCCGCCAGCTCATCGCCTGCAAACCACATTGCGTGGTGCTGCTCGACCATTCCGAACACGCGCTCTACACCGTGGAAAAGGAGCTGCGCGAGATCGGCGGCGACCTCGGAATCGTGCCGGTCCTTGGCTCCGTCCTCGACGACGAGACCGTGCGCCGCGTGATTGCCGAGAACGGCATCGACGTGATCCTGCACGCCGCGGCTTACAAGCACGTCCCTCTGGTCGAGTGCAACGCGCTGCCCGGCCTCAAGAACAACGTCATCGGCACCCGCATGATCGGGGAGGCTGCGCGCGACGCCGGCGTCGAACGCTTCATTCTGGTCTCCTCGGACAAGGCGGTGCGCCCGACCAACGTCATGGGCGCCTCCAAGCGCCTGGCCGAACTTGTGATCCAGGATCTCGCGACGCGCAGCGAACATACGCGCTTCTCGATGGTGCGCTTCGGCAACGTTCTGGGCTCCTCGGGCTCGGTCATCCCGCTCTTCGAGGAACAGATCGAACGCGGCGGCCCGGTCACCCTGACCGACCCAAACGTAACGCGCTACTTCATGACCATTTCCGAGGCCGCGCGCCTGGTGCTGCTCGCCGGATCGTTCTCGCGCGGCTCGGACGTCTTCGTGCTCGACATGGGCAAGCCCGTGCCGATCAAGAAGCTTGCCCGCCAGATGATCGAGGGAGCCGGCCACAGCGTCAAGGACGATGCCAATCCCGACGGCGACATCGAGATCCGGATCACCGGCCTGCGCCCCGGCGAAAAGCTGCACGAGGAGTTGCTGATCTCCTCGGACATGCTGACCACGCCGCACCCGAAGATCCTGCGTGCACAGGAAGGCTGCCTCTCGGAAATCGAGATGGCGACCGCGCTGAAGGATCTCAGGCGCGCCATCTCCACCCTTGACGAAGAGCTCGCGCGCGAGGTGATCCTGCGTTGGGTCGAACGCGCCGAGGACGAGGCACATGACCCGCGCGAGTCCGCGAGCGTCTGAGCCCGAAGCGGCGGGCCGTCCCCCCTTCTTCCCGTCTCAAATACACCGGAGAGCGCGAGGAGCCGGCCCCTCGCGCCCGCCGGTGCCACGCGCTCATCGGTCGGGGATCGACTCCCGAGCGCCCTTCGGCTCCCAGCTCTCGATGATGTCGATCGCCTCGTCCGCGTTCTCCACGTAGCGGAAGAGGTCGAGGTCCGCCGCCGCGATCGTACCGGCCTCCACCAGCGCCTGCCAGTTCACCACCTTCTCCCAGAATTCCCGCCCGAACAGCAGCACCGGGATCTGCTTCATCCGTCCAGTCTGGATCAGCGTCAGCGTCTCGAAAAGCTCGTCCATCGTCCCGAAGCCGCCGGGGAAGGCGCAGACCGCCCGCGCGCGCATCAGGAAATGCATCTTGCGGATCGCGAAGTAGTGGAAGTTGAAGGCAAGGTCCGGCGTGACGTATTCGTTCGGCGCCTGTTCGTGCGGCAGCACGATATTGAGCCCAAGCGACCGCCCGCCCGCCTCGTGCGCGCCGCGGTTGCCGGCCTCCATCACGCCCGGTCCGCCGCCGGTCGCCAGCACGAATTCGCGCCCGCCGGTCTCCAGCGATTTCTCGGTCATGGCGCGGGCGAAGATGCGCGCCTCCTCGTAGAAGCGGCTCATCTCGGCCAGCGCGGGGGTCTTGGCGCTGTGCTTTTCCTCGGGGCGTTTGATGCGCGCGCCGCCGAACAGCACGACGGTCGATTTCACCCCGGCCTCGTCGAGCAGCAGGTCGAACTTCATCAGCTCGAGCTGCAGCCGCACCGGCCGCAGCTCCCGCCGGAGGAGGAAATCCTCGTCGCCAAAGGCCAACCGGTAGGCCGGCGATCTGGTCTGCGGCGTGTCGGGCACCTGTCGCGCGGTTTCCCAGTCGCGGTCGGCATCGCGGAACTGGCTGTCGTTGTCTTTGGTCATGGTCACTCCGCTTCGGATCCGACCAGAGCTAGCCTGTCACCGCCGCCGGCGCCAGCGGGGTTTCCTCGACGCGGCGGCTTCGCTATGACGCGGCGACACCGGGACACGAAAGAGACACAGCATGGACACCAAGGCCCTCGAGACCGCCATCGAAACCGCCTGGGAGGCGCGCGCCGACATCACGCCTGCCACCGGGGGCGAGACGCGGCAAGCCATCGAGGACACGCTCGAGGCGCTCGACCGCGGCGAGATCCGCGTTGCCGATAAGCCCGAGGGCGGCGACTGGGTGGTGAACCAGTGGGCCAAGAAGGCCGTGCTGCTGGGCTTTCGCATCAAGGACATGGAGATGCAGCCGGGCGGCCCGCAGGGCGGCGGCTGGTTCGACAAGGTCGACAGCAAGTTCGCCGGCTGGGGCGAGAACCGCTGGCGCGAGGCCGGCTTCCGCGCGGTGCCGAACGCGGTGGTGCGCCGCTCGGCCCACATCGCCAAGGGCGTGGTGCTGATGCCCTCCTTCGTGAATCTCGGCGCCTACGTGGACGAGGGCACGATGGTCGACACCTGGGCCACCGTCGGATCCTGCGCGCAGATCGGCAAGGGCGTGCACCTGTCGGGCGGCGTCGGCATCGGCGGCGTGCTGGAGCCCCTGCAGGCCGAGCCGACGATCATCGAGGACAACTGCTTCATCGGCGCCCGGTCCGAGGTGGTCGAGGGCTGCATCGTGCGCGAGGGCGCGGTCCTCGGCATGGGGGTCTATATCGGCAAGTCCACCAAGATCGTCGACCGCGAAACCGGAGAGGTCTTCATGGGCGAGGTGCCGCCCTATTCGGTCGTGGTGTCGGGCTCCATGCCGACGAAGGGGGGCCTCAACCTCTATTGCGCGGTGATCGTGAAGCGGGTGGATGCGCAGACCCGGTCCAAGGTCGGCATCAACGAGCTTCTGCGCGACTGAGGCCGCGCCCGTCGGCTGTGTCTCGTCAGACACGTGCAGGAACCGCCGCATTCGTGGCCTGAAACAACCCGATTCGGGCGTCATGGCCGGGGCATGTCACCCGAACGCACGCCTCACCCCGAATTCCGCACCCGCCAGGCGATGGCCGACCTGGACGCGCTGATCCGCGCCGGCCGGCCCGACCTGCCCGCCCGGATCGCCGCGCGCATCCCCGTCGAGACGGGTGCTGCCGACGCGCTCGACGCCATCCGGACCGGCGCCGATCCTGTGTCGGTGCCGACCGGGGCGGGTGACGCGCTGCGCCTTGCCGCCGCCACGCCGGACGACGATTTCGGCGCCTTTATCTGGGCCTCCGCGATCCTTGTCCGCGGCGCATTGGCCGGCAGCGGCTTGGGCCCCGAACTCGCCGAGTACTGGGACGCGCTGGCCGACCATTACCGCATCGCGCCGGCGGCGCAACGCGCCGCGCTGGCCAACGGGATCGACAGACTCGCGGCCGGAAGCGGGCTGGACCTGGACAGCGCCCCCGGCCCGCGAGACCGCCTCACCCGGCCGCGGAGCGCGGTCATGCCGCCGCTCGTCGCGCTCGCGCGGAGGATGCCGCCGGGCCTGCGAGACGAGGTCGCGGCCCCGGGGCGCGCAGCCATCGAAACCGCGCTCGCCGTGCCGGATGCCTGGTTCGAGGACCCCGGGGAGGATCTGCCGGTCGATCCCGCCCGACTGTCGGCAGAGCCTCCGGACGCGCCGGGGTTCGCCCCCTGCGTCGCATTGCTGATCCTGGGCGGGACGGTGAACGCCGCCGCCCGGGCCGGCGCGGCGCAGCTCTGGTCGGGCCGGTCCGCGGCGATCCTGGCGCTGGACCGGTCCGACCGTGCGGCTATCCTCGGCGGCCTGCGATGGCTCTACGAAAGCGATCCCGACTGGACGGCCGAAGGGGCGGTGACGCTGCCGCTTGACTGACAACCGTCACGCCCGCGTGAAACCAATTCGCGGGCCGGCCGTTGGCTAGATGGGACAAGCGCAGGCGGGACATGCTTTCAGATCTTTCGGTACCGGTTCTACTGGGCGTCTTCGCCCTGGCCGCGGCGGCTGTCGTGCTCGCCTCCATTCGCGCCACGGCTCTGGCCGACGTCATCGCCGACCGCACCAAGCTGGGCGAGGCGATGGCCGGCGGGCTTATCCTCGGCGGGGCCACGTCGCTCGCCGGGGTCGTCGTGTCTGTCAGCGCGGCGCTGAGCGGCGATGCCTCCTACGCCTTCTCCAACGCCGTGGGCGGGATCGCGGCGCAGACGCTGTTCCTCGCCCTTGCAGATCTTCTGCACCGGCGCGCCAACCTCGAACACGCCGCCGCGGAGCCTGCGAACCTCTTCCAGGCGGTGATGCTGATCATTCTTCTCAGCCTGCCCCTTTGCGCGCTATCGGGGCCGGATATAGCCTATCTGGGGGTACATCCGGTCTCCATCGCGCTTTTCGTGGCATATCTTGCCGGCGTGCACCTGTCCTCCACGGTCAAAGAATACCCGATGTGGCGGCCGGTCCGCACCACCGAGACCCGGCACGACACGCCCGAGGACGACGAGGAGCCCAACCGGTCCGTGCGCGGGCCCGCGCTGCAATTCGCGGGTCTCGTGGCGATCATGGGCGCGGGCGGCTACGTCATCAGCCTTGCCGGCGGCCAGTTCATCGAACGCTTCTCGATGAGCTCGAGCCTCGTCGGCTCGCTCATCACCGCAATCGTCACCTCGCTGCCGGAATTCGTCACCACGCTGGTGGCGGTGCGGCGCGGCGCGCTGCAGCTCGCCATCGGCGGGATCATCGGCGGCAACACTTTCGACACGCTCTTCCTCGTGGCCGGTGACATCGCCTACCGCGACGGGTCCATCTACCACGCGATCGAGGCGAACGATGTCTACTGGCTGGGCACCGGCCTACTGATGACGGCGGTGCTGCTGGCCGGGCTGATCCTGCGCCAGCGCGAGGGACCCGGCCGCATCGGCATCGAAAGCGTGCTGATGATGGGCATCTACGCCACCGCGCTCACGGTGGAGGTCACCGGCTGAGGGTGCCGCTGGAACATCCGGGCCCTGCGACGGGTTGCCAACCGGATCTCTATTTCTCAAAGCCAACAGGAGCTTTTCATGGGCTGGATCATCACCATCATTCTCGGCGGCCTCGCCGGCTGGATCGCCGAGAAGATCATGGGGGCCGACCACGGTCTTCTGACCAACATCATCCTCGGGATTCTGGGCGCGGCCGTCCTGAACTTCATCCTCAGCGTGCTGTTCGGCGCCTACGAGCCGTCGAACTGGATAGCCTACCTCATCGTGGCAATCATCGGCGCCTGCGGCCTGATCGGCGCCTGGCGCGCGATCAAGAGCTGATCCGCCTGCCGGCGGGCAAAGCGCCCGCCGACACCTACGCGCCGCGCGGGCATCCGCCCCGCGCGGCGCGATTGACACGGGCCACGCGGACGGGCATGGCCCGCCGCATGTCGAAAGCGCCGCGCACACAACAGGTCTTCACGCTTCTGGTCGAGGTCGGCCGCAAGGACGGCGACGGCCTCCCCGACGGTGCCACCGGCGCAGCGCTGATGTGCTACGCCTCCGGCGTGGACGAGGCGGAGGCGGTGCGCGAAACCGTCGCGATCCTCAAGCAGGCGGACATGGCCCCGCTCGACGTCACCGGCTATGGCACGGAGGACGAGCGCCGCGAGGCGGGCCACGAGATCGACGAGGAGGAAGCCGCGCTCATGGCGCGCGCGCTCGACGAGAACTCGGTGATCGTGGCGCAGGTCACGCCCTTCTTCGAAAAGCACGGCTGACCCTACGGACCGCGCCGAGCGCCGCGCTGGCGCGCCGGATACACCGAGACGTTTGCACTGGGGCGCCTGCCCGGCTAGGCCAATTCCGTTGAACGCGGAGCGGAGCGAGCCATGCCCCAGACCGACCCTGTCGAGCTAACGCGGGAGCTGATCCGCTGCCCCTCCGTCACGCCGGAGGAGGGCGGCGCGCTGCAACTCCTGGAGGCGCGTCTCACGGAGGCAGGCTTTGCCTGCACCCGCGTCGACCGCGCCGGCGTGCCGAACCTCTATGCCCGCTGGGGGGCCAAGGGGCACGGCAAGACCTTCGGCTTCAACGGTCACACCGACGTCGTGCCGGTTGGCGATCCCGCCGCCTGGAGCGCCGATCCCTTCGGGGCGGAGCTGCGGGGCGGCTGGATCTGGGGCCGCGGGGCGACGGACATGAAGTCGGGCGTCGCCGCCTTCGCCGCTGCCGCCATCGACTTCGTCGCGGACACGCCCCCGGACGGCGCCGTGGTGCTCGCCATAACCGGCGACGAGGAAGGCCCGTCGGTCGACGGCACGCGCGCCCTGCTCGACTGGATGGTCCGGGAAGGCGAGCGCCTGTCGGCCTGCCTGGTGGGGGAGCCGACCTGCCCCAACACCTTCGGCGAGATGATCAAGATCGGCCGGCGCGGGTCGCTCAACGCGCACCTGACCGTGGCCGGGGTGCAGGGACATGCCGCCTATCCCCACCGCGCGGTGAACCCGCTGCCGGCGATGGCGCGGCTGATGGACCGGCTTTCCTCCTACCGGCTGGACGACGGGACGGATCATTTCGATCCCTCGACGCTCGCCGTGGTGACCATCGACACCGGCAATCCGGCAACAAACGTGATCCCCGAGACGACACGGGGCACCGTCAACATCCGCTTCAACGACATCCATTCCGGCGCCTCTCTGTCGGCGTGGATCAAGGAGGTCGCGGCCGAGGTCGACGCCGTCTTCGGCACCACCACGACCGCCGATATCCGCATCTCGGGCGAGGCGTTCCTGACGCCCCCCGGCCCGCTGTCCGAACTTGTCGCCCGCGCCGTGGAGGCCGAGACGGGCATCGCGCCGGCGCTGTCCACCACGGGCGGCACGTCGGATGCGCGCTTCATGAAGGATCATTGCCCGGTGGTGGAGTTCGGCCTCGTCGGCCGCACCATGCACCAGGTCGACGAACGCGTGCCGGTCGAGGATATCCACGCGCTGAAAGCGGTCTACAGCCGGATCCTGCGGGACTATTTCGCGTGAGCGTCCGGATCGAGGAGGTATCGGACCTCGCAGACGCCCACGCCCTGCGCCGCGCCGTTTTCATCGAAGAGCAGCGCATCCCCGAGGCGGAGGAATGGGACGACCTCGACGCGGGCGCCATCCACCTCGTCGCCTATGTCGACGGCGCTCCGGCCGGCACCGCGCGGCTGCTGCTGAACGGGTCCACTGCCGCGATCGGCCGCGTCGTCGTGCTTTCCCCCTATCGCGGCACAGGCCTTGGCGCGCGGTTGATCGCCGAGGCGCTGGAGCGGTTGCGCGCCCTGCCGGGCGTGACGCGCGTGACGCTCGGCGCGCAGACCCACGCGCTGGGATTCTACGGCCGCTTCGGCTTCGTCGCCGAGGGGCCGGGATACGACGACGGCGGCATCCCGCACCGCACCATGACGCTCGATCTGCAATCCCCGTGACGACCCCGCATTCGCGTGCTACCTCGCCCCGCATGAGCCAGCTTCCCACAAAGTCCGAGATCCTCGACTGGATCTCCGAGAACCCCACCCAGACCGCCAAGCGCGACATCGCGAAGGCGTTCAACGTCAAGGGGGCGGACCGGATCGACCTCAAGCGCATCCTCAAGGAGCTCGAGGCAGACGGCCATCTGGAGAAGCGCAAGAAGACCTACCGCGACCCCGACCGCCTGCCGCCGGTGTCGGTGCTGCAGATCAAGGCGCCGTCGGACGACGGCGATCTTTATGCGCAGCCGCTGGAATGGCACGGCGACGGGGTCGAACCCGTGGTGCTGATGGTCACCCGGTCATCGGACCCCGCGCTCGGCGAAGGCGACCGGGTGCTGGCACGGCTGACCGCCGTCGCGGGAGAGGGCTACAATTACGAGGCGCGGGTGATCCGCCGCATCGGCGCCAGCCCGCGCAAGGTCGTCGGCGTCTTCCGCAAGGGCGCCGAGGGCGGGCGCATCGTGCCCATCGACAAGGGCGCGGCGACCGAATGGCAGGTGGCCCCCGACGCCACCGGCGGCGCGAAGGAAGGCGAGCTGGTGGAGGCCGAGCAGGCCGGCCCCAAGGGCCGCATGGGCATCCCGCGCGCCCGCATCGTCTCGCGCATCGGCGATCCGTCCGAGCCGAGGGCGGTGTCGCTCATCGCGATCCACCAGCACGGCATACCCGACGATTTCCCCGAGGACGTGCTGCGCGAGGCCGATCACATGAAGCCCGCCGGCCTCAAGGGCCGCGAGGATCTGCGCGAGCTGCCGCTCGTCACCATCGACCCGTCGGACGCGCGCGACCATGACGACGCCGTATACGCCCATCCCGACGATGACCCCAAGAACGAAGGCGGGCACGTCATATGGATCGCCATCGCCGACGTCGCCCACTACGTCACGCCGGGCTCTGCCATCGACCGCGAGGCGCGCAAGCGCGGCAATTCCAGCTACTTCCCGGACCGCGTCGTGCCGATGCTGCCGGATCGGCTGTCGGGCGACCTCTGTTCGCTGCACGAAGGCGTGCCGCGCGCCTGCATCGCTGCGCGCATCATCATCGACGCAAACGGCAACAAGCGCGGCGCGCGCTTCGTGCGCGGGCTCATGCGCTCTCCGGCCTCGCTGACCTACCAGCAGGCGCAGGCGGCTCAGGACGGCAGCCCGGACGACAAGACCGAACCGCTGGCCGAGACGGTCATCGCGCCGCTTTACGCCGCCTATGCCGCGCTGAAAAAGGCGCGGGAGGCGCGTCAGCCGCTCGATCTGGACCTGCCCGAGCGGCGCATCGTGCTGTCCGAGAAGGGCGAGGTCGCCAGCGTCGACTTCACCGACAGGCTCGACGCGCACCGGCTGATCGAGGAATTCATGATCCTCGCCAACGTCGCCGCGGCGGAGAAGCTGATCGAGAAGAAGATGCCTCTGCTGTTCCGCGTCCATGAAGAGCCGCCCGAGGACAAGCTGGAGAGCCTGCGCGACACCGCCGACGCCGCCGGCCTGACGCTGGCGCGCGGCCGGGTGCTGCAGACCGAGCATCTCAACCGCCTGCTCTACGAGGCGGCGGGGCGCGACGAATCCGAGCTCATCAACCTCGCGACCCTGCGCGCGATGACGCAGGCCTATTACAGCCCGAAGAACTTCGGCCATTTCGGCCTTGCGCTGCAGAACTACGCGCACTTCACCTCCCCGATCCGGCGCTATGCGGACCTCATCGTGCACCGCGCGCTGGTCACCGCGCATTGCTGGGGCGACGACGGGCTGACCGAGGAGGAAATCGAGAAGCTCGAGGCCACCGGCACCCACATCTCGGACACCGAGCGGCGCTCGATGACGGCCGAGCGCGACACCACCGACCGCTACCTCGCCGCCTACCTGTCGGACCGCGTCGGCGCGGAATTCACCGGCCGGATCTCGGGCGTGGCAAAGTTCGGCGTCTTCGTGAAGCTCGACGAGACCGGGGCGGACGGGCTCATCCCGATTCGCAATCTCGGCAACGAGTTCTTCCACTTCGACCGCGACGCCGGCACGTTGATGGGCGCAGATACCGGCACCATCGTCATGCCGGGCCAGCGCGCGACGGTGAAACTGGTGGAGGCCGCGCCGGTCACGGGCGGCATCGGGCTGGAGCTGCTCACGCTCGAGGATGCGGAAATGCCCGCCGGGCGCGGTTCTGATCGGCCGCGACGGGGCAAGCCGGGCGGCAAGCCCAAGGGGAAACCGCCAGCCCGACGCAAGCTGGTGCGCGCCAAGAAGAAGGACGCCAAGACCGCGACCAAGCGTCAGCGCACCGCGCGGCGCTGATCCGGGAACCAACGCAAGACTCGGGCGTTCGCCTTTCGCGCGGTTGCTTGTCAACGCCCGAGAATGCTTCCCGGATAGCGGGAAATGCGCTACTCTGCCTCAAAACGAGCAGAGCAGGCCACCCCATGATGACGCGACTTGCAGCGGGCGCCCTGGCGTCCGGAATCCTAGCCACATCCCTATCCGCCGGCTCGGTGGAGCGCTCGCTCCGCCCGCAGGTCCGCCCGGACGAGCCGGTGACGCGCAGCGCCGTCTCGCTCGTCGATCCGGCCGGCTCCGAGACGCAGGCCGCCTTTCGCGGCTGGGTGCGCGAGTTCCGCCCGCGCGCGCTGTCGGCGGGCATCCCGGCGGCCACCTTTGATTCGGCCTTCGCCACCGCGCACTACCTGCCCGACGTGGTGAAACGCGACCGCAGCCAGGCGGAGTTCACCAAGACGATCTGGCAGTACCTCGATACGGCGGTCTCTGACGCGCGCATCCGCAACGGCCGGCAGGCGCTGGCCGAGCATGGCGACACGCTCAAGCGGATCGAGGCGCATTACGGCGTCGATGCGCGCGCGGTGCTCGCCGTCTGGGGTATGGAAACGGCCTATGGCAGCTATCGCGGCGACACGCCGATCGTCAGCGCGCTGGCCACGCTCGCCCATGACGGCCGCCGCGCCTCCTTCTTCGAGGATCAGCTGATCGCCGCGCTGCGCATCCTCGCCTCGGGCGACACGACGCCCGATAACATGACCGGAAGCTGGGCCGGCGCGATGGGGCACACGCAGTTCATGCCGACCTCCTACGAGGCGCTCGCGGTGGATTTCACCGGCGACGGGCGACGCGATATCTGGGCCGACGATCCCACCGACGCGCTTGCCTCCACCGCCGCATACCTGTCACATCACGGCTGGGTCGAAGGCATGCCCTGGGGCGTGGAGGTGCAACTGCCCGACGGCTTCGACTTCGGCCTCGCGGACCGGGAAACGAAGCGGATGCCGTCGGACTGGGCGCGGCTCGGCGTCGTCGGTACGGACGGGGCCCCGGTGCGCAATCACGGTGCAGCGAAGCTGTTCCTCCCGGCGGGCGCGCGGGGCGCGGCCTTCCTGACCTTCAAGAACTTCGACGTGATCCGCCGCTACAACCCCTCGGATGCCTACGCGATGGGTGTCGGGCATCTTGGCGACAGGATCATGGGCGGTGCCCCGATCGCGGCGGAGTGGCCCGGCGACGAGCGCGGCCTGACCTCGGACGAGCGGCGCGAGCTGCAATCGCGGCTGACCGCGCGCGGCTTCGACACGCAAGGCGTCGACGGACGCATCGGTCCGATGACGGTGGCGGCTTTGCGCAACTACCAGAAGGCGGCGGGCCTGCCGCCGGACGGGTATGCCTCGCTGGAGCTTCTGCGGCGCCTGCGCTGAGCGCCGCGGCAGGGGCGGGAGCCGGCGTGGGGCACAAAGACGTGCCGCGCGGCTGCGATGAACATTGTCTCACAACTGAGCGGAAACTCCCGGCGCAGAGCCGGGATTGCCTCTTGTACAGAAACGTTGCGTCTCATGGGCCGTGTCGCGCTCTCCACCGCCCCGAAACCGCGGTCCCAACGGCGCGCAGCGAAGATCACCCGCGTCTTTCGACCCTGTCGCTGAACATCGCCGCCGGTGTTATCTGAGCGCGAGAGGCCGTTCATCGCTCGTGAGTGCGGCCTGGAGCGCAGGCTTTCCCGGACCTGCCAGCCAATCCGACACGCGCCA
This sequence comes from Roseivivax sediminis, assembly GCF_900112685.1. GTDB lineage: Bacteria > Pseudomonadota > Alphaproteobacteria > Rhodobacterales > Rhodobacteraceae > Roseivivax > Roseivivax sediminis. The sequence continues at coordinate 415,288 of NZ_FOMS01000002.1, read as the reverse complement.
AAGCAGCCCGAATTCGTCTTCCAGAGCGGCGATGTTCGCGTTCCCGGTCGCCCGGCCGTCTTCGAACAGTTTTGCGTTGCGACGCAGGAACTCATTCCCCTCCAGGAGCTCATCGGGGAAGCGGTGGTAGGCAACACACCGGTCTGCCGCATCGCTCAGGGCTTCTGCCAACTGCAGTCCGGTCAGTTCATCGCCTGCGATCTCGATGGTTCGACCGGCATGGACGCCCGGATGTTCGATGACTTGTGCAGCGATCTTGCCGATGTCTTCGACGGCTATGGCCTGAAAGGGCTGATCCGGATGCACGAAGAACGAGAACGTTCCCTGATCGAGCCCGAAACCGGGTAGCGTGAAGAGGTCCATGAACGTGGCGGGCCGCAGAATCGTGCTCGCCAGGTCCAGGCTGCGGATATGCTCTTCGATCTCGATCTTGGTGTCGAGGTTGGGCAGGCCGGTCTTGCCCCTGCTGATGATGCCGGCCGAGCTGTAGACGAGATGCCCGACCCCGCTTTGCATTGCGATGTCGGCAACGCGTTTTCCGATGCGCACTTCTTCGGAATCGGCGATACCCGATCCGGCGCTGCCCGAATTGGGCTGCACGCTGAAGACACCGTCGACCCCGGCCATGGCGTTCTCGACCGAGGCCATGTCCGCGAACTCGCCCGCAAATATCTCGACACCGGTTGCAGCGAGACGTCCGACCTCTTCACGCGCGGTGTTTCGGACGAGGGCGCGAACAGCCCAACCCCTGGCTCGCAAGGCCGCCGTGACTGCTCCGCCCTGTTTGCCGGTTGCGCCGAATACAAGCACGGTTCCCTTGCTCTGTGTCCGATCGTCTCTGTACATCCCGTTGCGCATCCTGACTCTCCTTGGTGGCGGAGAGTTCAAGGTATATAATCTATACCTGAACTCAATTCCGCACCTGAAGGCGACCAGGTATCCCGGAGTATCCCACATGCCCGTCCAGTCCTCCGATGATCTGGAACACATCCGATCCGTCCTCGACGTCTTGACCGGCAAGTGGAGCCTGCTGGTTCTGAACGCTTTGTGCGACGGACCCGCGCGCTTCAACGCGCTCAGGCGCATCAACAAGGGTGTGAGCCAGAAAGCTCTCACCGAGTGCTTGCGCAGGCTCGAGGCGAATGGCCTGATCACCCGCACCGTCGTCAGCACATCACCGGTTGCGGTCGTCTATGCGGTGTCCGATCTCGGTGCATCCCTCGAGCCGCATCTGAAGGGCTTGCTGGAGTGGTCACTTGATCATCGGCAGAAGGTTGAAGAGGCGAGGGACGCCTTCGTGAACGGGGATGCCGCCCGGCCGTTCACCGATGCCGGGAACCACCCGCCAAGGTCGGGCGGAGAATCCTGACCTTCGGGCAGATTGGTGCGCAACGCGGGGGCGGGGTCGCCCGCGGGCTGACCGTTGCAGGGGGCAACACCGCCCTCTCGACGCGTGATCCCGTGCATGACGGCCCTTGCCGAAACGCCGGAGACGGCAGCGAACGGGCGGGCATGGCCCGCGCCGGATCGGGGTTGCAGGTTTCATCCACGGACACGAACCCAGATGCAGCGACCCGGGCCCATGCCATCGCGGCGGGCCCGGGTCTCGCAGGTCATGGGACGAGGACGACCCGTCCCAGGATGGAATTCTCCTCGGCATGGGCATGTGCCGCCGCGGCCTCGCGAAGCGGAAACCGTCGTTCGATGGGAACCTCGATTTCTCCGGTGGCGGCCAGGCGCAACATGTCGTCAACCGTCCGGTGAACTTCGGGTTTTTCGAGCTGGCTGCCCATGAACACCCCCAGAAGCGTCTGGTTGGCCTGCAAGGCGGGCCAGAGATCCAGCGCCAGCGATGCGCGCCCCGCATTGCCGACGAAGACCAGACGGCCCTCGGGCCGCAGCGCGGCAAGCGATCCGGCGAGCGTGGAGCCGACGGGATCGACGACAAGATCCACGCCGCGGCCGTCGGTCAGGCGCATGACCGCCTCGGTCACATCCTCAGTGCGATGGTCGATTGCGGCGTGCAGCCCATACGCCCGCAAACGGGCCGCGCGATCGGCGCCAGATACGGTCGCCAACACCTTCGCGCCGGCGCGATGGGCCAGCTGGATCGCCGCGACCCCGACGCTGCCGGCTCCGCCCTGCACGAGCAGGGTTTCGCCCTCGTTTAGCTTTCCGCGCGCGAACAGGCTGTGATGGGCGGTCCCGAAGGAGATGGGCAGGGCGGCCGCAGCCGCCATGTCCAGACCGTCCGGCACGACCCATGTCCGCGTGGCCTTCACGGCGCGCAAATCGGCATGGGAGCCGCCCATGTCGAATGACGTCACCTTCTGCCCGATGAAGCGGTCATGAACCTGCGCGCCAACCTCGACGATCTCGCCCGAAGCCGCGTAACCCAGAATGTCGCCCGCCGCCCTAGGGGCCGCCGTTGCACGGTTGATGAGGTCGCCGCCCTCGATCGAAATCGCCTCGACCCGGAGGAGCACGCCATCCTCGGGACAGGCCGGTGTCTCGACCTCCGCGTAGCTCAGGACCTCCGGTCCGCCTGGAACATCGTAATATGCAGCCTTCATGGTCTTTCCTTTCATCGGTCTTCTTGCTTGAGCAGTCAGGTGGCGATGCAAAAAAAAAGCCGGTCCTGACTTCATGGTTCTGGCCGGGGAGTCCTGCCCGCCACCGGACGGTCATGCCCGACGCCGCGCGCGACGGAACCGAGGCCGGCGTTTCCTAGATGCAGCCCGCGATCATTGATGAGAACGTGCCTGTAACATCGGCCTTGCTGCGGGTTCCGCGAAGGACGGCCATCGAGAGCGCCTCGCCCGCGCCGACGAGGCCGATGCATCGCCGCTCCAGTTCCCCGGGGGGCAATTTGCTGTGCGGTCCCAGGACGGCGACGAACATCGCGACGGCCTGGTCCAGAAGCTCCTGCAGGACATCGGCCTTCTCATCGCTCCCCGCCAGCGCGGCGCCGACCGCATGGAACTCTCCGGACGTGTCGACGGCGCAGCCTATGTAGGCGGTGGCGAGTTCTTCGATCGCGTCTGCCCTGGCGGGGTTCCGGCTGAGAAGGCCGTTGCGGAAGGTATTCATCCGCTCGGTGTCGATCCACTTGTAGAGCGCGATCAACAGGCCGGATCGATCCCCGAAGTGATCGTAGGCAACCGGCTTCGATACGCCCGCACGTTCGGCGAGGTGGCCGAGACTGAGCCGGTCAGTGCCTTCCTCCCTGACGACCGCCAGAGCCGTGGTCAGCAGCTGAGCGCGGCGCTCCGCCTTGGAAAGCCGCGCTACCGCCCGTCGTCCGTCGGTTTTCTGCTTCGTCGACATCTTTGCCATACGCCCCCTTGCAACCTACCATTGGTAGGTTATGTGATACCTACGAATAGTAGGTAGTAGCACAAGGAGGACATGACAATGTCGATCAACCCGATATTGCTGGTGGGAGGCTCCGGTGTCGTCGGCCGGCACACGGCCCGATACCTTCGGGACGCACACCCCGATCTGCCCCTCCTGATCGGAGGGCGTGACCTCGACAGGGCGCAGCGCGTGGCGGACGAGATCGGAAACGCGGAAGGCATCGCCATGGACCTGTCGGCCGGCGATCCGGGCATAGGCGACCGCCCGGTCGGTGCCATCGCGGTCCTGTTCACCGACCAGAAGGTCGCGGGCCTTAGCTTCGCCCAGGATCGCGGCATGCCTTACGTGAATATCTCGCCGGGTATCATCGAGCTGGGGCCGGAGGTTGCGGCCTACATTCAGCGCCCCGACGCCTCTGCAGTGGTCCTCGGGACGGAATGGCTGGTGGGCGCGACCAGCGTGCCGGCAATGGCCGCCGCGACCGCCTTCAGTCATGTCGAGGATATCCGCATCGGCGCCCTGCTCGACACGGAAGATGCATTCGGCCCGGCCGCCGAGACGGACCTTGAGCGCCAGACCCAAGCCATGGCGGCGGCGTTGGAACGCCGCGAGGGTGCCTTTGCCTGGCGGACCGGGGACACCACGACCTCCCGCTTCCGGGCCGTGGATGGAACCGAGATGCAGGCGTCCGCCCTTTCGCCGAACGATCTTCTCGGACTGTCCATGGCGACGGGCGCGCCGAATGTCCGGTTCGACCTGGCGATCGGTGTCAGTTCCAGCCGCCGTGCGGGCGAACCGCTCTCTGCCGAGATCCTGATCGAACTCTCCGGCACGGACCCGGAGGGAAGCCCCTTGGCCATGCGGTTTGCCGTCGTGCATCCCGGTGGCCAGATGCCGCTGACCGGGTTGGGGGTGGCGATGGTTCTCGAAAGCCTGACAGGGCTTGGTGGTCAGGCACCGACACAGGCGGGTCTCTATTTTCCCTATCAGCTTCTGGACGCCGGGACCTACTTTGCGCGGCTCCGGCACATCGGCGGATCAATCGTCGACCTCGAACCCGAGGAAAAGAGCAGCAAGACGGTTTCGATGGAGCACATCGTCACCGATGTGAGGCGCGCGGCATGAGACCGTAATCCGCGCAGGCGACCTCCCGACCGTTGCTCTGCACGAGGCTTGATATCTCTGGAGGGGGCGACTACGGCATCAGCGCCCCGATTGAGCACCATCGGCCTGATCATCGGCTCTTTCTCTGGCCTCCTGCCGCAGGCTCTCCAGAAACAGGGTGAAGGCGCGGGTCGGTTGGCGCCGGCTGGAATAGAAGGCGTGATAGCCCGGAAACCGGGGACACCAGTCGGACAGGACCTCGACAAGCCGACCGTCGGCCAGGAAGGGCGCGGCAAGATCCTCGAGCATGTAGGCCAGGCCCATCCCCGCAAGGGCCGCCCCCACGAGCGCGTCGCCGTCGTTGACGGTGACGGAGGGGGACACCTTCACCGTCTCGGCCTGCCCGTCCTTCTCGAACGACCACGGCGACAGGGTGCCGCCGGCATTCCTGAAGCCGATGCAGCGATGCGCGGACAGCTCGCGCGGCACTCGCGGCCGGTCGCGGGTGTCGAGATACCCCGGCGCCGCCACGACGACGGCCCTCAGGGGCGGCCCCACTGGCACGGCGACCATGTCCATCTCCAGATCGTCGCGCATCCGTATCCCGATGTCGAAGCGCTCCGCGACGATATCGACATAGCCGTTCTCCACACTCAGCTCGCCCTCGATCTCGGGATGAGCGGCCAACAGCCGCGCGAAGGCTGGCCAGACGAGTGTCTCGGCGGCATGTTTTCCGCAGGTCACGCGCAACCGCCCGCCCGGTTCCTCGCGCAGCCGTTCAAGAGCGTCCATCTCCGCGCCGAGCTCCGCGATGACCGGAGAGAGCGTGGCGAGCAGACGCTCGCCCGCGGCGGTGGGCGCAAGGCTCCGCGTCGAGCGTGACAACAGCCTGATGCCCATCTCCCGCTCGAGACGCTTGACGGTCTGGCTGACGGCGGACTGCGTGACGCCAAGGCTGCGCGCCGCGGCAGTGAAACTGCGCTGTTCGGCAACCCGGTTGAAGATGACGAGATCGGAGAACCGTCGCGGATCCATTCAGTAGCCCTGCTACTTGGTTCTACAAACTTTAACGGCCTAATCGAATACAACATGACTGCATTAATCAATCGTCAGCGAACAAGAGGAGCTGACGATGACTGGCAAGGTATGGTTCATCACCGGTGCAGGCAGGGGCCTGGGGCAACTGATCGCCCGCGACGCGCTGGCGGCAGGCGACAAGGTCGTCGCGACCAGCCTGACCGTCGACGGGATCGCGGACAGCCTCGAGGCTTCCGACGACAGCCTGCTCGTGCTGCCGCTCGACGTGACCGATCCCGAGGCGACATCGGCTGCGCATGACGCCGCCATCGACGCGTTCGGCCGGATCGACGTTCTGGTCAACAACGCGGGCCGCGCGCAGCTTGGATGGTTCGAGACGATCTCCGACGATGACGTGCGCCGCCAGTTCGAGATCAATCTCTTCGGCGCGATGAACGTGGCGCGGGCGGTGCTGCCCACGATGCGCCGGCAGCGTTCGGGCCTCGTGGTGACGATCTCGTCGGTCAACGGTCTCGTCTCCAACCAGGGCGGCTCGGTCTATTCGGCCTCCAAGTTCGCGCTGGAAGGCTGGATGGAGGGCCTCGCCGAAGAGATCGCGCCGCTCGGCATCCGCTCTCTCGTCGTGGAGCCGGGAATGATGCGGACGAACTTTCTCGACCCGTCCACTGCGCGGCAGGGCAACGTCGAGATTGCCGATTATGCGAAGGCCGTGGAGGGTTTCCGAAGCTTCATCGCGCAGGCGAACGGCGCACAGCAGAACGATCCCGAGGACCTTGCGGCCCTGATCGTCGCGGAAGCGGCGGCGACCGACCCGGCGCGACGGCTGTTGTTCGGGGCCGATGCCCACGAATGGGCCGGCGCCAAGTGCAGGCAGCTCGCGGCGGATATCGAAGCCTCGAGCGCGCGTGCCTGAGCAAGGCAACGCGCGCTTCGTCACGAGCCGCCCGCGCAGAGGCAACGCTCGGGCCGAGAAGGCCGGACTCGTGTGGTGCTTTCCCGGTGCCGGTGGCGGCGCTCACACCAGTTCGCGGAAGGCGGCCACCACGTCCGCGTAGACGGCGCGCTTGAACGGCACGATGGCGCCTTCGAGCTCCTCCACCGGCAGCCAGCGCCAGGCAGAGAATTCCTCGTGCTCGGCGGCGATATCGATCTGGTCGTCGCGGCCGTGGAACCGCATCAGGAACCACTTCTGCTCCTGTCCGCGGAAACGGCCCTTCCAGATTCGCGGAACGAGGTCCTGCGGCAGGTCGTAGGCGATCCAGCCCTCCGTCTCCGCCTCCACAGTCACAAGGTCGGGCGTGACGCCGGTTTCCTCGCGCAGTTCGCGCAGAGCGGCCTCGCGCGGGGCCTCTCCGGGATCGATGCCCCCCTGCGGCATCTGCCAGGCATGCTCGGCCATGTCGCTGCGCTGGCCGACGAAGACTTCGCCGCCGGCATTGCAGAGCATCACGCCGACGCAGGGGCGGTAGGGCAGCGCCGCGATCTCTTCGGGGGTCATGGGGATCCCTCTTCGGGCTGCGCGGCGGAACGCATGGTCCCGCCGCAAGTCAGTCTCAGTTGCCGCCTGCCTCGGCCTCTTCGCCCGCCTCGGATTCATCGCCGGCCTGGGCCTCCATCGCGGCACGGGCCGCTTCGGGGCCGAGGGCGGCCAGCCCCTTGAGGATGTCGATCGCGTAGGCCAGCTGATAGTCCTGCTCGCGGAGCGCGGCGGATTGCTCGGCCCGCTCGCGGTCTTCCTCGATCTGCCGGATCTCGTCCTCGGTCAGCGAATCGTTGTCGAGCGCGCCCCGCAGGTCCGCCTCGGAGCGGGTCGGCAGGCCGCTGGCGTTCTCGTCCTCTTCCTCCTCCTCGTCGTTGGGCGACGTGCGCGGCTGCGCGACGATGATGTCGGGCGACACGCCCAGCGCCTGGATCGACCGGCCCGACGGCGTGTAGTAGCGCGCCGTTGTCAGCCGCATCGCGCCGTCCCCGCGCAGCGGCATGACGGTCTGCACCGATCCCTTGCCGAAGCTCTTGGTGCCGACCACGATGGCGCGGCGGTGGTCCTGCAGCGCGCCGGCGACGATCTCGGACGCCGAGGCCGAGCCGCCGTTGATCAGCACGACCATCGGCTTGCCCTCGGCCAGGTCGCCCTCCTCGGCGTTGAACCGCTCCCCGTCCTGGGGATCGCGCGAACGCGTCGACACGATCTCCCCGGCGTCGAGGAAGGCGTCGGCGACCTTGATCGCCTGCGTCAGCAGACCGCCCGGGTTGTTACGCAGGTCGAGCACGATGCCGTTGATGCTGTCCATGCCGCCGGCGGCCTCCACCTGCTCGGCGAGCCCTTCCTCGAGGTTGGGGAAGGTCTGGTCGTTGAAGGTGGTCACTCGCAGCAGCACGGTGTCGCCCTCGGTCCGCGCCCGCACGGCGGTGAGCGTGATCGTGTCGCGCACGATGGAGACGTCGAACGGCTCTTCCTCGCCCTCGCGCACCACGGTGATGAGGATCTCGGACCCCACCGGCCCGCGCATCAGGTCCACGGCCTCGTCGAGGTTGAGGCCCAGCACCGACTCGCCATCGACGTGGGTGATGAAATCGCCCGCCTCGATCCCGGCCTCGGCCGCCGGGGTGCCGTCGATGGGCGAGACGACCTTCACGAAGCCGTCTTCCTGCGTGACCTCGATCCCGAGCCCGCCGAATTCGCCCCGCGTCTGCACCCGCATGTCCTGCGCGTCGTCGGGCGACAAATACGACGAATGCGGATCGAGAGAGGTCAGCATCCCGTTGATCGCCGCTTCGATCAGCTCGCTCTCGTCGACATCTTCGACATATTGCGCGCGGATGCGCTCGAAGATGTCCCCGAAGAGGTCGAGCTGCTCGTACACGGAACTGTTGTTCGCGCTCTCCTGCGCCAGCAGGGGTCCGACGAACTGCGTCGTCGCGACCGCACCGGCCAGCGTGCCGCCGATCGCGGCCATGAGGAAACGTTTCATGCGGATGTCATCCCTTGTCGGTTGCGAACCACGTCAGCGGGTCGACGGGGCCTTGGCCTTCTCTGACCTCCATGTAAAGCGTCTCGGAGGCCGGAGATAAAGCCCCTTCACCGGATGGTGACGCCGGCGCCCCGCCCATGAGGCCGACCGGGGCGCCCTCGGGCAGGACCTCCCCGATCTCCCCGTAGACGGTGCCGAGCCCGGCGAAGACGAACAGGAGGTCCGGCTGCGGCTCCAGGATCGACACCTGCCCGTAATCCAGAAGCGGCCCGCGATAGCGCAGCGTCCCCGCCGTCGGCGCGGTCACCAGCGCCTGCGGACGGGTGGCGACGACGATGCCGGGGCGCTCCACCCCGGCGGCATCCGCTTCGCCCGCCTGCCGCAGGACCTGTCCCTGCACCGGCAGCGGCAGCGCGCCCTTGCGATCCGCGATATCACCGTCGCTGGCGACCTCTTCGCCGGCCGCGATCTCGGCAAGGCCGCTGGCGAAGGCGTCCAGCGTCTCGGTCGCCGCGATCAGGATCGCCGTGCGCACCGGGTCCGCGGTGAAACGCTTGGGCAGATCGGTGCGGTCGGCGATGGCCCGCGACAGCCGCGCGCGCGCCTCCTGCACGCCGGTCAGGCCGTCCTGCAGCGTCTCTTCGGCTTCCTGCTGCAGCGCGCGGACGGTCGCGACCTCCTCCAGATCGCGCCGCAGCTCCGCCGCCTCGGCCGCAAGGCCCGGTGTGACCGCGGCCACCAGCATCCCCGACCGCGCCGCGCCGAGCGGGCCCTCCGGGTGCAGAAGCTGCTGCGGCGCCTCGGCGGTACTCAGCGCCTGCAGGACGCCGAGAAGCTGCGCCACCTCGGTCTGTCGCGCATCCAATCGGCGCGACAGCGCCGCCTCCCGGATCGAGGCCTCGCGCAGCCCGGTCCGCATCGCCGCGAGCCCGGCCTCGAACGCCCGGATCGTCTCGGTCAGCGCCTCCACGCGGTCCTGCCCGCCCTCGGCGGCGTCGAGCCGGCGCTGCGCCGCCTCCAGCCGTTCGCCCGCCGCGCGCGCCGACGCGCCGGCATCCTGCGCCGCTGCCGGCACCGCGAGGAACAGCAGGATCAGCGCCGCCCGGATCATCGGCGGATGAGGCTCTCGCCCGTCATCTCCGCGGGCTGTTCCAGTGCCATCAGCTCCAAGAGCGTCGGCGCGAGGTCCGCGAGCCGCCCATCCGCCAGCGTCGCGCCCTGCGGACCGCCGAACAGGATCACCGGCACCGGGTTCAGCGTATGCGCGGTATGCGGCCCGCCGGTCTCGGGGTCGACCATCACGTCGCAATTGCCGTGATCGGCGGTGACGATCATCGCGCCGCCCGCCTCTTCCAGCGCCGCGAGCGCCTGTCCCAGGCCTGCGTCCACCGCCTCGCAGGCGCGGATTGCGGCCTCAAGATCGCCGGTATGGCCGACCATGTCGGGGTTGGCATAGTTCACCACGATCAGATCGTAGCCCTTGCGGATCGCGCCCACGAAGGCCTCGGTGACCTCGGGCGCGCTCATCTCGGGCTGAAGATCGTAGGTGGCGACGTCGGGCGATTTCGGCATGAATCGGTCCTCGCCCTCCTCAGGCGTCTCCTGCCCGCCGTTGAGGAAGAAGGTCACGTGCGGATACTTCTCGGTCTCGGCGAGGCGGAACTGCGTCAGCCCGTGCCGCGCCACCCAGGCGCCGAGCGTGTTGACGATCTTCCGCTTCGGGAAGGCGGTGATCATGTAGTCGTTGTGCGCCTCCGAGTATTCCACCATCCCCAGCAGAGCCGACAGCGGCGGCCTTTCCCGGTCGAAGCCGTCGAAATCGGGCGCGCCCAGCGCGGCGAGGATCTCGCGCGCGCGGTCGGCCCGGAAGTTGAGGCAGAAGAGCCCGTCGCCCTCCTGGATGCCGTCATAGTCGCCGATTACGGTCGCCGGGATGAACTCGTCGGTCTGCCCGGCCGCCCAGGCCTGCGCGACCGCCTCGCTCGGCGTGGCGGCCCTCTGCCCCTCGCCCCACGCGATGGCGTCGAAGGCGGTCTTCACCCGGTCCCAGCGGTTGTCGCGGTCCATGGCGAAGTAGCGTCCGATCACCGTTGCGATGCGCGCGCCCTCGGGCAGCTTGGCCTGCAATTCGGTCACGAAGCCATCGGCGGATTTCGGCGCCACGTCGCGCCCGTCGGTGATCGCGTGCACGATCACCTCGCGCCCGGCATCGACGAGCATCCGCGCCGCCGCGACGATGTGATCGAGATGCCCGTGCACCCCGCCATCCGACACCACCCCGAAAAGATGCGCGCGCCCGGTCACCTCGCGCGCGAAGCGCAGGATCGCCTCGTTCTCGAAGAAGCTGCCCTCCTCGATCGCCAGATCGATCTGCCCCAGATCCATCGCCACCACACGGCCCGCGCCGATATTGGTGTGCCCCACCTCGGAATTGCCCATCTGCCCGGTCGGCAGCCCGACATCCGGCCCGTGCGTGGTCAGCGTCGCGTGCGGACAGTCCCGCATCAGCCGGTCCATGTTGGGCGTGTCCGCCAGCGCGGGGGCGTTGGCCTCCCGGTTCTCGGAAAGCCCCCAGCCGTCGAGGATGGTCAGAACTACGGGTTTTGCCATGTCACGCGCCTCGCCTCAGCTTTCGCCTCGGCTTAACGCGTCGCGCGCGGCATGGAAAGGAACCCGGCCCCTGCTTCTTCTCGTCACAAATACTCCCGGGGTCCGGGGCGGGAGCCCCGGGATGCGCGCCCTCAGCCCTGAAGCGCCTTCACCACCAGTTCTCCTTCCCCGCGCGCCTTCATCGCCTGCGCCGCGGCGTGGGCGCCGGCGAGCGTGGTGAAATACGGGATCTTGTCGTAGAGCGCGACGGAGCGGATCTCGCGCGAATCCGACAGGGCCGCGGCGCCCTCGGTGGTGTTGAGCACCAGCTGGATGCCGCCGTCCTTCATCAGGTCGACGATGTTCGGCCGGCCCTCGTAGACCTTCTTGACCAGCTCGCAGGGCAGGCCCTGCTCCTGCACGAAGGCGGCGGTGCCGGCGGTGGCGACGATGGTGAAGCCAAGCTCGTGCAGCAGCCCCGCCACCTCGGTCAGCAGCGGGCCCTTGTCGCTGTCCTTGATCGACAGGAAGACCGACCCTTTCTCCGGCAGGTGCGTGCCCGCGCCCATCTGCGCCTTGAGGAAGGCGCGCGGGAAGGAGCGGTCCCAGCCCATGACCTCCCCGGTCGAGCGCATCTCGGGGCCGAGGATGGTGTCGACGCCGGGGAAGCGGGCGAAGGGCAGAACCGCCTCCTTGACCGAGAACCACGGCATGTCGGGGTCCGCCAGCGTCAGCGGATCGGCCAGCGGCAGCACGGTGTCGTAATCGGTGTCCTGGGGGTAGGCCGCGCGGAGCGGGAAGGAGGCCAGCCGGTCGCCTGCCATCACCCGCGCCGCGATCGACGCGATGGCGCTGTCGGTGGCCTTGGCGACGAAGGGCACGGTGCGCGAGGCGCGCGGGTTCACCTCGATCAGGTAGACGATGCCGTCCTTGACCGCGAACTGCACGTTCATCAGCCCGACGACGCCAAGCTCCAGCGCCAGCGCCTCGGACTGGCGCTTGACCTCCTCGACGATCTCGCGCGGCAGCGAATAGGGTGGCAGCGAACAGGCGCTGTCGCCGGAATGCACGCCCGCCTCCTCGATATGCTGCATGATCCCCGCGACGTGCACGGACGTGCCGTCGCACAGCGCGTCGACGTCGAGCTCCACGGCCCCCGACAGGTAACTGTCGAGAAGGACCGGATTCTTGCCCGACACCACCACCGCGTCGCGGATGTAGCGTTCGAGATGCGCGGCGTCGCGGACGATCTCCATCGCGCGGCCGCCAAGGACGTAGGACGGACGGATCACCAGCGGAAAGCCGATATCCTCGGCGATGGCGATGGCCTGCGCCTCGGAGGAGGCGATGCCGTTCTTGGGCTGCTTGAGGCCCAGCTTGTTCACCAGCTCCTGGAACCGCTCGCGGTCCTCCGCCCGGTCGATGGCGTCGGGCGTGGTGCCGAGGATCGGGATGCCGGCTGCCTCGAGGTCGTTGGCCAGCTTCAGCGGCGTCTGCCCGCCGAACTGCACGATCACCCCGTGCAGCGTGCCGCGCTCCTGCTCGATGCGCAGGATCTCCATCACGTGCTCGAAGGTCAGCGGCTCGAAATAGAGCCGGTCGGAGGTGTCGTAGTCGGTGCTGACGGTCTCGGGGTTGCAGTTGACCATGATGGTCTCGAAGCCCGCGTCGGTCAGCGCGAAACAGGCGTGGCAGCAGCAATAGTCGAACTCGATCCCCTGGCCGATCCGGTTCGGACCGCCGCCGAGGATCACCACCTTCTTGGCGTCCGAGGGACGCGCCTCGCATTCCACCTCGCCCATCATGGGCGCCTCGTAGGTGGAATACATGTAGGGCGTCTGCGCCTCAAACTCCGCCGCGCAGGTGTCGATGCGCTTGAAGACGGCGGTGACGCCCGCCGCGATGCGCTTGTCGCGCACCGCGTGTTCGTCGAGGCCCGTCAGCGCGGCGAGCCGCATGTCGGTGAAGCCCATGACCTTGAGCGCGCGCATCCCTTCTTCGTCCTCGGGCAGGCCGCCGGTGCGGACGGCATTCTCGGCCTCCACGATCTCGCGGATGCGGGCGAGGAACCAGGGGTCGAACTTGGTCACACCGAAGATGTCGTCGTCCGACAGGCCGTGCCGCATCGCCTGCGCGATCAGGCGCATCCGGTCGGGGGTCGGCGTCGCCAGCGCCTTGACCACGGCGGCATGATCGGCGCCCTCGCCGATGCCGGGAATGTCGATGTCGTCGAAGCCGCAGAGCCCCGTCTCCATCGAGGCCAGAGCCTTCTGCAGCGATTCGTGGATCGTGCGGCCGATCGCCATCGCCTCGCCCACCGACTTCATCGCGGTGGTCAGGACCGGCTCGGCGCCCGGAAACTTCTCGAAGGCGAAGCGCGGGATCTTGGTGACGACGTAGTCGATGGTCGGCTCGAACGACGCCGGCGTGACCTTGGTGATGTCGTTGTCGAGCTCGTCGAGCGTGTAGCCCACCGCCAGCTTCGCGGCGATCTTGGCGATGGGAAAGCCCGTCGCCTTGGACGCCAGCGCGGAAGAGCGCGACACCCGCGGGTTCATCTCGATCACCACCATGCGGCCGTCGTCGGGGTTCACCGCCCACTGCACATTCGAGCCGCCCGTCTCCACCCCGATCTCGCGCAGGACGGCGATGGAGCCGTTGCGCATGATCTGGTATTCCTTGTCGGTCAGCGTCAGCGCCGGCGCGACGGTGATCGAATCGCCGGTGTGCACGCCCATCGGATCGACGTTCTCGATGGCGCAGACGATGATGGCGTTATCGGCGCGGTCGCGCACGACCTCCATCTCGAATTCCTTCCAGCCGAGCAGCGACTCGTCGATCAGGATCTGCCCTGTGGGCGAGGCGTCCATGCCCGACCGGCAGTAATATTCGAAGTCCTCGCGGTTATACGCGACGCCGCCGCCGGTGCCGCCGAGCGTGTAGGCCGGGCGGATGATCGCCGGCAGGCCGATATGCTCCAACTCGGCCAGCGCGATCTGCACCCCGGCCTTGAGGTCGGCGCCGCCCTCGGGCTTCTTCGGCGCGGTGACGATGGTCGCCTTGGGATTTTCCAGCCCGATCCGGTCCATCGCCTCGCGGAAGAGCGCGCGGTCCTCGGCCATCTCGATGGCCTCGCGGTTGGCGCCGATCATCTCCACGCCGTGCTTGTCGAGAACGCCCATCTCCTCGAGCTTGAGCGCGGTGTTGAGGCCGGTCTGGCCGCCCATCGTCGGCAGAAGCGCGTCCGGGCGCTCCGTCTCGATGATGCGGGCGACGACGTCGGGGGTGATCGGCTCGATATAGGTGGCGTCGGCCAGACCCGGATCGGTCATGATCGTCGCGGGGTTGGAGTTCACCAGGATCACCCGGTAGCCTTCCTCGCGCAGGGCCTTGCAGGCCTGGGCGCCGGAATAGTCGAACTCGCAGGCCTGGCCGATGATGATCGGCCCCGCCCCGATGATCATGATGGAGGAGATGTCGGTTCTCTTGGGCATCGGAAGACCTTTCTGTCGCGCCTGGGGGCCGCGCAAATTGGCGTGGGTTATAGAGATGGCCGGTGCCGGTTCAACCCCTCCTCACGACCCAAGATGCGATGTGTCCGGCCGGGCCGGCGACAAGGTCTCGAAAATGAATGAAAGTCCTGAATGCGGCTTTTCCCGGACAGGATTTCCGCGCGTCCCGAGGGTGCCTCCGGGATTCGGCAGCGCACGACCTGCTCCGTTCGATTCCGAACAGCGCCGGTGCCGGACAGGTCGCGACTCCGGGATGATTTGCGTTTCACGGACCTTGTCGCCGAGGGCGCGACAAAGGCGTTCCTCGCCCGGCCCCCGGCCCCCGGCGGACCGAACGGCCGGAATGCCGCCCGGCCACTCTTCACGCGGCCGGGCGCCCGGCGGCTACTGCGCCGCCTGCGCCCAGACCGCGGGCCGCTGCGTGTCCTCGTAAAGGTAGTCACGCGTCCGCGGCACGGCGTATTGCGCCTTGGACAGCTGGAACTGGTAGACGCCCTGGTGCTGTTCTTCGAAGGCGGTCTCGCAGGCGACGAGGTAGAAGCGCCACATGCGCACGAAGCGCTCGTCGTACATCTGCCGCACCTTGTCGAGATTGGCCTCGAAGCGTGCGCGCCAGTGGTTGAGCGTCGGGCCGTAATGTCCGCGCAGCACCTCGATGTCGGCGGTCCAGAGGCCGGCCTTCTCGATTCTCGGCGCCACCTCGGACAGGGCCGGCACGTAGCCGCCCGGGAAGATATACTTCATGATCCAGGGCGACGTGGGTGACGGCGGCATCGTCAGCCCGATCGTGTGGATGAGCGCGATGCCTTCCGGGTCCAGCAGCTCCGCCACCTTCTCGAAGTAGACGCCGAATTGCGGCGGGCCCACATGCTCCAGCATGCCGACGCTGACGATCCGGTCGAAGCGGTCGGTCACGTCGCGGTAATCCTGCAGCCGGAACTCCGTCTTGCCCGAGAGCCCCGCGGCAGCCGCCCGTTGCTCTGCCGTGCGGTGCTGGTTCGACGAGAGCGTGACGCCGGTGACATGCGCGCCGAAATCCTTCGCCAGCGTCAGCGCCATGCCGCCCCAGCCGCAGCCGATGTCCAGAACGCGCATCCCCGGCTCGATCCGCAGCTTGCGGGCGATATGCGCCTTCTTGGCGGCCTGCGCCTCGTCCAGCGTCATGTCGGGCCGGGCGAAATAGGCGCAGGAATACTGCATGTCGTCATCGAGGAAGAGCCGGTAGAGATCGTCCGAGATATCGTAGTGATGCGCCACGTTCTGCCGCGCCGACACCGGCGAATTGCGCAACACGAGGTTGCGCGCCGCGGTGCGCAAGGATTGCATCGCGTTGACCCAGGCCGGCATGTCGCCGGACCGTTCGCGGTTGCGCACCAGGAGCGCGACCAGATCGTAGAGCTTGTCGTCGTCCACGACGATCCGCCGGTCCATGTATCCCTCGCCCAGCGCCAGCACCGGGCGCAGGCATAGCTCGCGCAGGATCGCGCGATCGGTGAACTTCACCTCGGCCGAGAATTCGTCGGGCCGACCATACTCGGTCACGTGCCCGTCCGGCCATTCCACCCGCAGCTCTCCGTCTATGACGAGTCGCGTCAACATGCGATGAACAACACTATCCCACATCCTGGCCTCCGTAGCTTTCAAGCCAAATGTCAATCCCGCCGTTCGGACAGATTACTTAGGGCAGGATGACGTGTGCGACAAATCGCGCAGGGCTTCGCTTGACTTCGCCGGCCATCGCCTGTGTATCGGCGCCTGAATTTCCGGCAATTCCGAGGGGCTCTGACGCCATGCACGCCTATCGCGACCACACCTGCGCCGACCTCCGCCGCGATCATGTCGGGCAGGAGGTCCGGCTCGCGGGCTGGGTTCACCGCATCCGCGACCACGGCGGCGTGCTCTTCGTCGACCTGCGCGACCATTACGGCATCACGCAGGTGCTCTGCGATCCCGACAGCGGGGTGTTCGCGGAGGTCGAGAAGCTGCGCTCCGAATGGTGCGTGCGAATCGACGGCGTGGTGAAGGCGCGGGACGACAGCCTCGTGAACCCCAAGCTGCCCACCGGCGAGATCGAGGTCTACATCCGCGACGTGGAGGTGCTCGGCGCCGCCGAGGAGCTGCCGCTCATCGTCTTCGGCGATCAGGAATATCCCGAGGAGACGCGCCTGCGCTATCGCTACCTCGACCTGCGGCGCGAGGTCATGCAGCGCAACATGACGCTGCGCTCGGACGTCGTCCGCTCGATCCGGCAGCGGATGTGGGCGCAGGATTTCCGCGAATACCAGACGCCGATCATCACCGCGTCCTCGCCCGAGGGCGCGCGCGACTTCCTGGTGCCGTCGCGGCTGCATCCGGGCAAGTTCTACGCGCTGCCGCAGGCGCCGCAGCAGTTCAAGCAGCTGATCATGGTGTCGGGCTTCGACAAGTACTTCCAGATCGCGCCCTGCTTCCGCGACGAGGATCCGCGCGCCGACCGCTCGCCCACGGACTTCTACCAGCTCGACATGGAGATGTCGTTCGTGGAGCAGCAGGACGTCTTCGACGCCGTCGCCCCGGTGATGGCGGGCGTCTTCGAGGAGTTCGGCGGCGGCCGGAAGGTCGACGCGCCCGAAAGCTGGCCGCAGATCCCCTATGCCGAGGCGCTGCGGAAATACGGCACCGACAAGCCGGACCTGCGCAACCCGATCGAGATGCAGGACGTCTCCGAGCATTTCCGCGGCTCGGGCTTCGCGATCTTCGCCAAGCTGCTGGAGCAGGACGGCACGGAGATCCGCGCCATTCCCGCCCCCACCGGCGGGTCGCGCAAGTTCTGCGACCGCATGAACGCCTTCGCCCAGAAGGAAGGGCTGCCCGGGATGGGGTATATCTTCTGGCGCGACAAGGACGGGGAGGCGGAGGCCGCGGGCCCGCTCGCCAAGAACATCGGCCCCGAGCGCACCGAGGCGATCCGCCAGCAGCTCAACCTCGGCGTCGGGGATGCGGCGTTCTTCCTCGGCGGCAAGCCGGCGTCGTTCGAACGTGTCGCCGCCAAGGCGCGCACGACCATCGGCGACGAACTGGGTCTGACCGATCAGGACCGCTTCGCCTTCGCCTGGATCGTCGATTTCCCGATGTACGAGAAGGACGAGGAGACCGGCACCGTCGATTTCTCGCACAACCCGTTCTCGATGCCGCAGGGCGGGCATGAGGCGCTGTCGGGCGATCCGCTGGCCGTGAAGGGCTACCAGTACGATCTGGCCTGCA
This sequence comes from Roseivivax sediminis, assembly GCF_900112685.1. GTDB lineage: Bacteria > Pseudomonadota > Alphaproteobacteria > Rhodobacterales > Rhodobacteraceae > Roseivivax > Roseivivax sediminis. Next base: position 397,473 of record NZ_FOMS01000002.1, on the reverse strand, counting down.
ATGGCTACGAGCTGATCTCGGGCGCGATCCGGAATCACCGGCTCGACACCATGTTCAAGGCGTTCGAACTGGCCGGCTACGGCGAGGAGGAGGTGCGCAAGCGCTTCGGCGGGATGGTCAACGCGTTCCGCTTCGGCGCCCCGCCGCACGGCGGCTGCGCGGCGGGCATCGACCGCATGGTCATGCTGCTGGCGGACGAGCAGAACATCCGCCAGGTCATCATGTTCCCGATGAACCAGCGCGCCGAGGACCTGATGATGGGCGCCCCGTCGGAGCCTGCCTCCGACCAGCTGATGGAGCTGCGCCTGCGCGTCATGCCCGAGGAGTGAGCCGCGCGCGCCCCTGCCGCCGCAGGGGCCGCGATTCGCCGCCATCGAGGTTTGACAGAGCGCCCCGCTTTGCCTATAGGCCGGGCTTCACGAGAGATTCCGCCCCGAACGCCCGCCCGCGTGCCGGGGCCTACCAGACGGAGAGAGTGCCATGACCAAGCGCACCTACCAGCCCTCGAACTACGTGCGGAAAGCCCGCCACGGCTTCCGCTCGCGCATGGCCACCCGCGCCGGGCGCAAGATCCTGAACGCCCGCCGCCTGCGCGGCCGCAAGAAGCTCAGCGCCTGATCGCAGCGCGCGCGACCGTGACGCCGCCCGAGGTCAGCCTCCGCAAAGCGGAGAGCCAGGACAGCGCGACGCCGCGAATCGAGACGCTGCGCAAACGGCCGGATTTCCTCGCCGCCGCGCGCGCCGACAAGCAGGGCGTGCCTTCGATGCTCGTCCAGGCGCGGGCCCGGCGGGATGACGATTCGCGGGTGCGGGTCGGGCTCACCTGTTCCAAGAAGCTCGGCAATGCCGTCGCCCGCAACCGGGCGAAGCGCCGCCTGCGCGAAGCGGCACGTCTCGTGCTGCCCGATCACGCGCGCCCCGGCTACGATTACGTTCTCATCGGCCGGCCCGCCGCGACCGCCGCCCGGCCCTTCGATGCGCTGATGCAGGACCTGATGCAGGCGCTGCGGCGGCTCCATGGCCGCGCCCGCGCCTGAGATGGGGCCGCTGGCCCGCCTCTTCGCCCTCCCCGTCCGCGCCTACCGGCTGGTGTTCTCGCCCTGGGTCGGGTTCAACTGCCGCTACACCCCCACATGTTCCGCCTACGCGCTGGAGGCGCTGGAGCGTCACGGCGCCCTGCGCGGAAGCTGGCTGGCGCTACGCCGGATCGGCCGGTGCCATCCCCTCGGCGGCAGCGGCATCGACAACGTCCCCGACTGACCCCTGCGGGCGGCATTACGCCGGTCCGCAAGATTTCCGTCGCTTTTCGCGATGACCTGAAGTAAGCGATCCGCAGGAAGCCCATCGCAGCGAAAAGGAGGGGCATACATGATCCATCTGTCCGTCCTCTCGCCCTGCGCGCTTCGCCGGATGCGACCGTCCCGCCGCCAAGGCTAGGATCTCGCATCGTCCGGCTCGCCGCCGCCCAAGCCGGCCGCCCGCCGTACCGCAACCCTGACCGTCAGAGCCCGGCACACCGCCTGAGCGCGTGAGCCCGTCTGCGACGCGCGTCTCCGCGATGCGCCCGGCTTTGCGGTCTTTTTCCGTACTTCTGACAGAGGCCCGGACGCGCGTCCGGGAAAAGCCAATGATCCGACTCGTAGACACCGGCCCCGTTCGTCCGGAACCGCACGAGGCAATCATCGAAGCCGCCATAGCGCGGCACGGGGCGACTGCAGTACTCATCGCCGCGCTCCGGGCGCTGATGCGCGTGCCGCGATTGCGGCCGCCGCCCGCCGCTGCGGACGATCTGCCGGCGCATCTGCGCCGCGATATCGGCCTGCCGCCCAAGGCGGCGCATGCGCGGCTGGAGGCGCTGCCGCCCTTGCCGCCGCGGTTCTGACACCGCCGGCCCCCGGATGCGTCTCCGGGGGCCGCGCACGTCATCAGGACGCGGTTTCGATCACGCCGCAGGCAATCCGGCTGCCGGCGCCGGCCTCTGCGCCGTAGCTGTCCGGCCCTTCGTGAACGATGATGGCCGACCCGTCGTCGTCCATCACCGGCGCGTCGCCGTCCTCGAGGCTGAGGACCGAGGACGTCACGTCGGCACGCACGTTGCCCTCCATTCCGGCATAGACGTTCGGCAGATCGCCCGCATGGGGACCACCCTCGGCCATCAGGCCGTGACTGTTGCCGCCCGGGGCGTAGTGATCGCCCGCCGAGGTGAAGTCACCGGAACATTCCCCGGTCTCGTGGACGTGAAAGCCGTGCCCGCCCTCGGGAATGCCGGTGGCTTCGAGGCTGAAAAGCAGGCCGTCGTTGGTCTCGAATATCTCGACCTGGCCGACCTCGGTGCCGCTCTGATCCATCAGCGTGGCCATCGCGGCGGGCTCCATCTCTCCGTCCTGGGCAAAGGCCGCGCCGGCCACAAAAAGCGCCGCGGTCGATGCGGCAAGGGTCCGGGTGAACATCTGAAGTCTCCTTCCATGTGGGACAGGGCCGGAACGTGGCGCGCCGGCCCCCCGTTCCCCCTTCCCCGAACACGGTGTCGCGCGTATCCCCCGCCCATGCTCGAGGAGTTCCACTCGCTGGTCCGCGGCGTCCCCAAGACCACGGAATTCAAGAAGCTGCGCAAGCGCTCATGCAGAGCGCGCGCGGTGGAGCAATACGGCATGATCGAGCGCGGCGCCCGCTGGCTGGTGTGCCTGTCGGGCGGCAAGGACAGTTATGCTTACTCTGATGCGAAAACGCACGGGAATAGCCCGTAAATCTCTGATATAATTGTAATTGTTGATGTCCGCGTCGTAACTTAGTCATTAGGCTCAGGACCGATTGATCAGCGCGGCTTCGCGTGATTCAGCCCTCGTTTGAAGGAGGCTGAAGATGAGCGATCTTTTCTGGCTGAGCGACGCGCAGATGGAGCGGCTGCGGCCCTGCTTGCCGAAGGTGAGGAAGATCAGAAATCGATCCGGGGGATCGATTTCCTGACGAACGGGCAAGCCGCGGGTGGACAACAAGCGCGTACTCAGTGGCATTATCTTCATCAATCACAACGGCTTGTGGTGGCGTGATGCCCCGAGGGAATACGGTCCGCACAAGACACTCTACAACCGGTGGATCAGGTGGAGCCGGATGGGCGTGTTCGCCCGGATCATGGAGGGGCTCGCCGCCGAGCAGGCCGAATGCCGGACGATCATGATCCCCTCTCGTTGCTTGCTTCGCAATCAACTGCCGGGCAGTGGACGCGACCTGTCTCAAGGCGCACCGCACGGCCTCGAACCTGCGCCTTCAAAAGGCGGGCGTGGCCGCCTGATCGGCCGAAGCAGGGGCGGTGTGAACACCAAGCTTCATACCGTCACCGACCGGGAGGGCCGCCCTGTCCGGCTCTTCGTGACCGCGGGCCAGGTCAGCGGCTACAGGGGCGCGCTCGCACTCCAGAGCGGGTTTCCGCAAGCGGACTGGCTGATCGCCGACCGCGGCTAGACGCCGACTGGTTCCGTAACTCTTTGTAAGAGAGCAAAATTCAGGTCTGCATCCCGCCGCGCAAGTCGCGCACAGGTCCGATCAAATACGACAAGCGCCGCCACCGCATCGAGATCATGTTTGGCCGAATCAAGGACTGGCGCCGTGTCGCAATGCACTTCGACCGATGCCCGAAGGTCTTCCTGCCGGCCATCGCGCTCCCCGCCACCGTCATCTATTGGCAATGAGTCCTGAGCCTGAACCTTTGTTGAACGGGTTTCCGTGGAGAAGTCTTTGCCATATGCGGTTGGACATGACCGATGACCTGTCTGACATCCACCCCATGTTTCAAGGCGCTCCGCAAACGACAGAGTTCCGCAAGCTACGCAAACGGATCATACGACACGTTCGTGAAGCTGTAGAGCAATACGGTATGGTTGAGGGGAACAATGCCCGCTGGCTCGTTTGCTTGTCCGGCGGCAAGGATTCCTACACGCTTTTGGCCGCGCTTATCGAGTTGAAGTGGCGTGGCCTCTTGCCGGTAGACCTACTGGCCTGCAACCTCGACCAGGGCCAGCCGGGTTTCCCGGCGACAGTGCTGCCGCAGTTCCTCGAGGAGCGCGGCGTTCCGCACAGGATCGAGTACCAGGACACCTATTCCGTCGTCGTCGACAAGATCCCCGCGGGCCGGACCTTCTGCTCGCTATGCTCGCGACTCCGGCGCGGGCATCTCTACCGAATTGCGCGCGAGGAAGGTTGTTCGGCAGTGGTGTTGGGCCATCATCGCGATGACATCCTCGAGACGTTCTTCATGAACCTCTTCCACGGCGGGCGGCTGGCAACGATGCCGCCGAAGCTCGTGAACGAGGAGGGAGACCTCTTCGTCTTCCGCCCACTGGCCCACGTGGCCGAGGCCGATTGCGAGCGGTTTGCTCGCGCGATGGAATACCCGATCATCCCCTGCGACCTCTGCGGATCGCAGGACGGACTTCAGCGCCAGCAGGTCAAGCAGATCCTCGACGGCTGGGAAAAGAACAGCCCCGGCCGCCGTCAGGTGATGTTCCGCGCGCTCATGAACGCGCGGCCCTCGCATCTCCTCGACCCCAAACTCTTTGACTTCGCGCGCCTCACGCTGAATGAGGGGATGGGTGGCCCAAGCCGATCGACAAGCAGAAACACAGATCACAGTGTCTCCAACTCATCGCCACCCGTTGTCGATTGACACTACGGAGAACGGCGCGCTCTGTGACATGTCCTGCTCCAGGCCGCCCTCGTCGCGGCCCTCGTCTGGTTCAAAGCGAGCCGAGCGAGATGATATTGATAAATCAGTATGTTAACATAGTAAATCGCAAGCGCCTAACTTTTGAGAGTCAGCCGTAAGTTGATAAGGCACCAAACTTTTACAATTGAAAAGCCGCCGTTGCATAAATGTAAGCACAGAATCGTTGCGTCAGAAATGAGGCGCAATAGTGTTAATGTAATACAAACTATGGCATTGATGCGCCTGGAGCACTTGGGCCGTCTTGCGTGAAATTATAAAAACAATGATCCCGCATCAGGGGTGATTTTAGATCCTGTGATCCTTCGCTTTTAGTAGGATGAGCCTCATGAACATATTGGCCATTACTTGGCTTCCGACCGGTCAACGCGAGTGGCCGCGAGCATAGTGCTGAAATTCTGGCAAGTGGTCAGATAAGAGAAGAATAATTATCACCTCAATTAATAGGGGTGAATCCGAGTGCTGTTTCGCTCGGAGCAATTGATTGTGCGGTGCGCCGCGACCAAAGGGGATTGATATGCCGATTGATACAATCTTTATTCAGGGTGAAAGCCTTATTCTCGACACCGAAGGCGAAACGATCGCGTCCCCGAATGTCGCCAGAACGCGCTCTTCGAATCAGGAAAATGAAATCGGAGATCCCGAAAACGTTCTGCCCGATTTCGACGAATACGGTCTGCGCCCGGATTATACCGGCACCGGGGACTCCTCCGGCTGGGGATATCTCGACATCAACGGCAGCGATACCGGCGCACAGGCAGAGGGAACCTTCGATGCCCCGGAAGGCACCTACGAGTTGACCCTGCGCCTGGCCAACGGCAGCGGCGCGCGGCCCATGGCGGTCACTATCGACGGCACGAGCTACGCGATCTCCGATACCAATACCGGCGAGTTTCACGACTGGGAAACCCGGACGATCACCATTTCGGTGACCGGAGCCGGCCCGCATACATTCACCATCGACCAGACCGGCACCGCCGGAGCGGCGAACATCGACGCGATCGCCATCCACGATGTCGGTGTCGTGCCCGATTTCGCGCAGCCGATCTTCACCAGCGCGGCCACATTCGAGATCGACGAGAACGACACGGCCGTCGGGACGGTATCGACGAGCGACATCGCCGATGACACGTCGGCCGACGCGCCGGCGCGCGCCGCGGTCGTCTATTCCATCGAAGGCGGCGCCGATGCCGCCGCTTTCGACATCGATCCGGCAACAGGTGTCCTGAGCCTCGTGTCGCCGGCGGATTTCGAGACCCAGGAGAGCTACGAGGTGGTCGTCGGCGCGACCGACGCCGAGGGCAGCCTGACGACCCAGTCCGTGACCGTCGACGTGGTCGACGGACCGGACACGTTCGCCACCAGCTACCTGACCATCGACGATCTGACGATCATCGACACCGGGGGCCTCTCGCTGAAGCGGACCACGACGGCCAATGCCGAGGATGGCGCCGTCGAGGGCGGTGCGGGAGACAACACCGGTCCTCAGGAGGATGGAAACGAATACGACGACTTCGGACTTCGCCACGACTACACGGGCGATGGCTATGTCGACATCAACGGCGGCGCGGGCGACAAGGTCGAATTCTCGTTCGACGCGGTGGCGGGCACCTACGACATCACCCTGCGCTATGCCAACGGTGCCAGCGGGGGGGCGCCGCGCCCGATCGCGCTTGCCGTCGACGGCGGACCGGCACAGGGACTCGCGAACACCAACACCGGTGGCTGGAGCGTCTGGAACACGCACACCTTTACCGTGACCGTCGGGACGGACGGTACGCATCAGGTCATCCTCAGCCAGACCGGCTCGGGCGCACCGAACATCGATGCGGTCGCCATCGCGGAAACCGGCGTGGCGGTCAGCTTCGTCGCGCCCGAAATCACCAGCGCGCCGGACTTCACCGTCGAGGAGAACACGACCGTCGTCGGCCAGGTGCTGGCGCAGGATCTCGATGGCGCCGAATTGACGTTCACCTTGATCGGGCCGGATGCGGGCGCGGTCCAGATCGATCAGAACGGCCAGCTCACCCTGAGCGCGGCGCCGGACTTCGAGGCCGCCACCGACGCTGACGGAGACGGTATCTACGAGGTCACGGTCGAGGTGTCCGACGGGGCGGACACCGTCACCCAGGACGTCTCCATCGCGGTCACCGACGTGGAGCCCGAGCTGCCGGCGCCGTCCATCGCGCCGGTCTATCTGCAGGCGGAAGAGGCGGACATTCCCGAGGGGGCGGAGACCTTCCACCGGATCCAGGGCGATCCGGCGAGCGTCGAGACCGGGGCCGGCAATGATCCCGTGGACGAATACGGGCTGCGGGTCGGCTACGGCGGCTCCGGCTACACCGATTTCGGCGGCGACGGTGTCGATGGCGACGAGGTCATCAGCTGGCAGGTCGAAGTGGCAGAGGCCGGCCTCTACGAGCTTCACATCCGCTATGCCTCCGTCGCTGCGGCCGATCCGGACCGCCCGGTATCGGTTCTCGTGAACGGCAGCGACGCAGTGGGCGAGATCGTCGGATTCCCCGGTCGCTCGGGCTTCGACGATTGGCAGGTCCGGGCGCCGGTTCAGATCGCGCTCGATGCCGGTATCAACGAGATCGCCCTGGCCATCCCGCCCGGGTACAACAACGGGCCGAACATCGACGCGGTCGCGCTGACCAGCCTTGGCGACACCCCGGCATTCCCGGGCGTCAACACCGCGCCGGCCTTTGCCGAGGAAACGCTGAGCTTCGACGCCGCAGAGAACCAGACCGTCGCGGCCACCGGCATCGGCGCCACGGACGGCGAGGACGACGCGCTGAGCTACACGCTGTCGGGCGACGATTCCGAGGCGTTCAGCTTCGATGCCGAAACGGGCACGCTGTCCTTCGTGACTGCGCCCGACTTCGAGTTGGCGGGCGATTTCGACGGCGACAACGTCTACGAGGTCACGCTGACCGCCAGCGACGGCGTTCTGGAGGACAGCCAGACGCTGAGCATCACCGTCACCGACCTGGCCGAGGATGTCGCGCCGAGCGCCATCACGCTGACGCCGATCGACGTGGCCGAAGGCACCGCGGGCGCCGTCGTGGCCGATGTGGAGGTCACTGACCCGGATTCGGTCTACACCGCAGCGGCACTTATTGTCGCGGGCCCGGATTCCGCGCTGTTCGAACTGGTCGACGGCCCCGCGGGCATCCAGCTCAAGCTGATCGACACCGAGTCGCTCGACTTCGAGGCGGCTCTCCCGACAGTCTCCGTCACGCTCGGCGCGCTGTCATCCGATCCGTTCTCCCCTTCGGTTACCGACGTGGCGGAAGGCCCGGTCGCCGTGCTTTTCGACGCGGCGACGATCACCTCCTACAGCGGGCAGGACCAGCCGAATGACGGCGGCGTGAGCGTGTCCCCGGACGGCACGTCGGTCACGCTCGACGGCAACTTCTGGAAGCGCGCGGCACTGGGCGAAAGCTACACGATTTCCGGCGAAACGCGCCTGACCGTGGACATCGAGGTCGGCGCCTCCATGCCCGAGATCGTCTCCATCGGCTTCGACGACGATAATTCCCCATTCGAGATCGGCGATCAGTCGAACTACCAGATCGCCGGGACCCAGTCGCACGGCGCCTTCGTCGACCTGCGTGGGCAAGGCGAGGATCTCGGCGGCGGCGTGCTCCGTTTCACCATCGACCTGTCGAGTCATGCCGGCGAAACGATCGACTCGCTGACGCTGGTGTCGGACGACGACAACTTCGGCAACGGCCAGGGCTCGGTCACCTTCTCGAACGTGCAATTGTTCGAGGACGAGGGCGAGAACGCCGCACCGGGCGCCGTTCTCTTCGACGCGGCGACGATCACCTCCTACAGCGGGCAGGACCGGCCGGAGGACGGCGGCGGCGTGAGCGTGTCCCCGGACGGCACGTCGGTCACCCTCGACGGCAACCTCTGGAAGCGCGCAGCCCTGGATGAGAGCTACACGATTTCCGGTGCGACGCGCCTGACCGTGGACATCGAGGTCGGCGCCTCCATGCCCGAGATCGTCTCCATCGGCTTCGACGACGATAATTCCCCACTGGAGAGCGGCGATCAGTCGAACTACCAGATCGCCGGAACCCAGTCGAACGGCAGCTTCGTCGACCTGCGTGGGCAAGGAGAGGATCTCGGCGGCGGCGTGTTCCGTTTCACCATCGACCTGTCGAGTCATGCCGGCAAAACGATCGACTCGCTGACGCTGGTGTCGGACGACGACAATTTCGGCAACGGCCAGGGCTCGGTCACCTTCTCGAACGTGCAATTGTTCGAGGATGAAGGCGAGAACGCCGCACCGGTCGTCGTGGGCGGCGGCATCGCCGACTTCTCCGTCGATGAGGACGGCATGGTCGAGATCGATCTGCCGTTCGTCGATCCGGACGGCGATGCGCTCGATTATTCCTTCACCATCACCGATTCCGAGGGTCTGCCTTACGCCGATCACGGGCTCGCGCTGTCGGACAGCGTGCTGGGCGGCGTCGCGCCGTCCGAGCCGGGCGTCTACACCGTGTCCGTGACGGCCACCGACACAGCCGGCAGCGGCACGCCCGTCACCTCCACCTTTACGCTCACGGTGGACAATGTGAACGACGCGCCAGTGGTCGAGGGCGACCCCGCGCTCGAGCCGTACTTCCTGCAGGCAGGCAGCGCCATCGACGGTATCGACCTCGCGCAGTTCGAGCCGTTCTTCAGCGATGCCGACGGCGACGAGCTGACGTTGACGGTCGAGGACCTGCCCGCCGGGCTGAGCGTCGATTCCGAAGGCATCATCTCGGGCACGCCGACGGTCGGCGGTGATTTCACCGTGATCGTGCGCGCCACGGATCCGACCGGGCTCTCGGCGACGCTGCCGCTGACCTTCCTGGTCCAGGGCGGCCAGGTCGGCGACCAGATCGTCGTCGAGGCCGAGGACTTCACCGGCCTGCCCGAGGCGGAGGGCTTCTTTGCCACCGGGCAGGTTGGGGCCTCGCAGAACCAGGTGATCCGCGTCGGCGCCGCCGGCGACACCGCCGAAGTCACCACCGATCTCGGCCAGAACGGCGTGATCGAGGGGTGGTACATCGTGTCGATGACACGCTACGACGAAACCGACGGCAGCGCGACCTACTCGCTGAGCATCGGTGACACCGTGCTCGCCGACAACGCCGCGTTCGACGGCACGCCGGACCTGGAAACGGCGAACGACACGTTCGACAACGACAATCCGCGCGGCAATGCGGGCCAGTCGGGCAACCTCAAGACCGTCACGTTCGAGCAGGCCGTGTTCATCACGTCCGGCACGGTCCTCACGCTCTCGGGCCTCGCGGACGGCGAGATTCTGCGGACCGACAACTTCACCTTCACCCGCGTCGAAGAGCCGAACGACCCGCCGAGCGCGGTCGAGATCGACGCCGCGATCGTGGCCGAGAACGCCGAGGGCGCCGTCATCGGCGCGCTGTCGGCGACCGACCCCGACGGCGACGACGCAGGGATAGTCTACAGCGTCGATCCCGCCTCCGACTTCGAGGTGGTGGACGGATCGCTCAAGCTTAAGGACGGCGTCGCGCTGGACTTCGAGGCCGGCGGGACCGTCGATGTGGACGTCACCGCGACCGACGAGAACGGCGATGCGACCACGACCACGCTGACCATCGCCGTCACCGACGTTGACGAGGCGCCCTCGGCGCCGGTGATCACCAATGCCAGCATCGACGAGAACGCCAACGGCGCCGTCGTGGGCACGGTTTCCTCCATCGACCCCGAGGGAACGGCGGTGTCCTTCACCGTCAGCGACTCGCGCTTCGAGATCGACGGCGACGACCAGCTCAACCTCGTGACCGGGGTCAGCCTCGACCACGAGACCGAGGAGACCGTGTCGGTCGACGTGACCGCCACGGACGAGACCGGCCAGTCGGTAACCCAGACCATCGTCGTGAACGTCAACGATTTGAACGAGGCGCCGACGCTTGCCGCGGGCGCGTCGCTCGACAACCTGTCCGTCGACGGCGGCGCGGGGGCGATTGTTGATCTCAGCGGTCTCGGGGCGACCGACGAGGACGAGGGCGATACCGTCGCCTACACGATCGCGGCGGCCGGCGGCGGCACGCTGCCCGCGGGCTTCGCGGTCTCCGGCACCGACCTGATCGTGCCGGCGGACGCGCCGGCGGGCAGCTACACCATCGCGGTGTCGGCCACCGACGGCACGCTGGCCTCCGATCCGGTCGTCTTCACCGTGACCGTGGGCGCGCCCTCGGTGGCGCCCTTCACCATCCAGGGCGAGGACGACGACCTTGTCGTCATCGACGACGTGGGTGAGGGCGGCCAGGGCGAAGTCACCCGGGCCGTGGACGAGGAAAACCCCGACGACTACGGCAACTACCGTCCCGGCGGCGTCGGCGACGCCTATCTCGACTTCGGCAGCAACCCCGGCGACTCGATCACCTTCCAGATCGACGCCCCGGCCGCCGGAACCTACGAGGTCAGCTTCCGCTACGCCAACGGCGACGGCGGCGGGCTCGACCGGCCGCTCCTGATGTCGGTCAACGGCGCTACCGCGGCGCTGCAATCCTTCCCCTTCACCGACGGCGCGGAGCCGTGGGAGGCGTGGAGCGAGGTCACCGTCGAGGTCGAGCTGTCGGCCGGCGCGAACACCCTCTCGCTGGAGATTCCCGCGGGGGCGACGGGTGGGCCGAACATCGACCAGGCGACCTTCACCTATACCGATGTGGACGTCAGCGCGGACGAGGACGGCAACCTCGACGTCGACGTGAGCGCGGTGATCGATCCGGCGAACCTCGGCGCTGTGGCGTTCGACCTCACCGGCGTCGACGCGGACATCGTCTCCTATGCCTACTCCACCGACGGTGGCGCGACCTTCACGCCGGTCGTGCCGGTGGGCGGGACCATCACGCTCGACCTCTCGGCCTTCGCGGCGGAAAGCGGGCTCGACGTGATCTTCGAGCTGACGGACGATGCCGGCAACAACGTCACCACGACGGCGAGCTTCACCATCGGCGACGTGCCGGAGCCATTCTCGCAGACGCTCCAGTTCGAGGCGCGCGACGGGTCGATGACCATCATCGACGACACGCCGGGCACCGACGGTGCCGGCCTCACCCAGCCGCGCGATCCGCTGAACCCCGAGGCCCCGGATCCGCAGCGCGGACCTGACGGCCTGTGGGACAACTTCGAGGGCGACGGCTACCTCGACATGGGCCTGGACATCGGCGACGCGGTCCAGTTCGAGATCGACGCGCCGCAGGCGGGCACCTACACGTTCACCATCCGCTACGGCAACGGCGGCGACACCGACCGCCCGATGGCGCTGTCCGTGGGTGGCACCGTGGTCGAGACGGTGGGCTTCGCGCCGACCGCCGACTGGGACGTCTGGGAAGAGGTCGAGGTCGAGGTCGATCTGGCGGAGGGCGTGAACACGATCGCGCTTGCCAACACCATTGCGACCGGTCCGAACCTCGACCAGATCGTCATCGAGAACAACATCACGCCGCCGCCGCCGGTGACAGAACCCGGCCCGCGCGAGACCATCCGCATCAACTTCCAGGACGGCTCGACGCCGGCCGCGGCCGGATACCTCGTCGGCAACTTCACGGGCTACGCCGCGCAGGCCAACGGCGAGACCTACGGCTTCGTCACCGAGGCTTCCGCGCTCGACGCGGACGGCATGACGAACACGCCGATCGGCACGAACTTCCCGGCCATCGCCATCAACGAGCGGTCCGGTAGCGCGTCGCTTCCCGATGACGGCACTTTGCCCGGCGGGGCGCTGGTCGCCGATTTCGACAGCTACGATCCCCGCCTGACCGGCTACGCGCATTTCGACCTTGGCTCCTTCCCGTCGCGGGTGGCCTGGGAAATCGCGCTTGAGAACGGCTGGTACGAGGTCACGGTCGCCGTGGGCGACACCGGCGGCCCGAACGACAGCGTCAACGCGCTGGAGATCGAGGGCCAGCTCGCCGCCGCCTGGACGCCGACCTCGGCCTTCAAGAGCGAACTGGTCACCGTCCTCGCCAATGTGCAGGACGGCAACCTGACCCTCGCAGCGCCGGACGGCACCATCACGGAAATGCAGTACATCGACATCCGTGCGCTGCCCGACCTGACGCCCGATGACGGCAACGAGGCGCCCGAGGACTATGCCGCCTTCGTCGCACCGCGGGCGGTGTCGGCCGACGGCGAGGTCGAACTCGGCGTGCAGGACGGCGAATTGCCGGACGGCATCGACCCGACCTCGGACATCGTGCTCGGCATCGACGTGGTCGACGGGCGCGGCGGCGCGCTGCTGGAAAGCCTGGCGGACGGCTCCATCCGCCTGTTCGAGACGCTGACCGGCGAAGAGGTCGCCTACAACGCGAACACCACCGGCGGCTTCGACTCCGTGACCATCGCGCCGGCCGCCGATCTCAAGCCCTTCACCAGCTACACGGTGGTGATCGACGGCTTCCGCGACCGCGGCGACAACGACGACACCGACGCGCCGACGCGGGAATTCCAGAAGTTCTCCACCACCTTCGTCACCGGCGAAGCGCCGGTCGTCGAGGCCCGCGAGGTCGCCTTCGTCGACACGGTGGAGCTGTCCTCGAACCCGTCGCTGGGCGAGAGCTACACCTCCATCGAGATGTCGCCTGACAAGCAGTTCCTGTACGTCACCTCCATCTCCGGCTCGATCACCCGCTGGGCGGTGAACGACGACGGCTCGCTCGACCAGTCGACCAAGGAGGTCTTCACCCCGGGCGGCGACTTCAACGAGGACGGCGGGCGCCGCGGGATCATCGGCGTCGCCTTCGATCCCGAGGACGACAACACGATCTGGATCACCGACAACTACCCGATCCCGCTCAACGGCCGGTCGAACTCGGTCCCGGACTTCTCGGGGCGCATTTCCAAGGTCACGCTCGGCGAGGGCGGATCGCTCGAGGATGCGTCGATCGAGACCTACATCACCGGATTGCCGCGCTCGAACGGCGACCACGTCACCAACAGCCTAGAGTTCCGGGTGAACCCCGACTACGTGCCGGGCGGCGACGCGCCGCAGTACCTGATGTACCTGACACAGGGCTCCAACTCGGCCATGGGCGAGCCGGACTCGGCCTGGGGCTTCCGCCCCGAGCGGCTGCTCAACGCGGCGATCCTGGAGATCGACCGCAGCCGTGAGGCCCCCGAGGGCGGCTTCGACGTCTCCACCGAGCCGCTTCCGGACGACAACCTCAACCGGCGCTTCGAGGACAACGACAACGACCTCAAGAACGGCGGCATCTTCATCGACAGCGGCGAGTTCACCGGCAATTACCTGCACTTCGACGCGCAGGGCGTGGCCGAGGTACGCGAAGGCGAAGATGCCGGCTCTGCCCTGGTGGAGCGGTTCTACGATCCCTACGCCGAGGATGCGGTCGTCAGCATCTTCGCGACGGGCAACCGCAACGCCTACGACCTCGTGTGGCACTCCAACGGCTATCTCTACGTGCCGACCAACGGCTCGGCGGCGGGGGGCATCGTGCCTGACGATCCGTCGACCCCCGAGAACGAGAACATCAACGGCGTCGGGCTGCAGAACGACTACCTCTTCCGCATGGTCGAGGGCGGCTATTACGGGCATCCCAACCCGCTGCACGACAAGTTCATCCTCAACGGGGGGAATCCGACCGGTGGCACCGATCCGAACCAGGTCGGGAACTATCCGGTCGGCACGGACCCGGACCCGGAATACGATCTCGAAGGCTCGTATTCGCTGGCGAACAACAAGTCGCCGAACGGTGCGATCGAGTATCTCGGCAACAACTTCGGCTCTTCGCTGCAGAATGCCGTGATCTTCACGCAGTACTCCAGCGGCGACAACCTGCGCGCGGTCCTGTTCAACGAGGACGGCACGGTGTCGGATGACTTCATCCTGCGCGACACCGACGGCAACATCATCAGCTACGTCGACCCGCTCGACGTGATCGAGGGCGCGAACGGCGGGCTCTACATGCTCACGCTCAACCGCGGCAACGGGGTCAGCCAGATCATCCGGCTCGACGCGGCGCCGGGCGGCGAGGTCGAGGACATCACCGCCGACGAGGGCGGCAACCTCGCGCTGCTCGTGGTCAGCGCCACCGATCCCGAGGAGGTGCTGTTCCAGGTCTCGGGTCTCGACGCCGACATCCAGACCATCACCGTCAGCTTCGACGGCGCTCCGGCGCAGACCGTCACCCTCGACGCGCAGAACCGCTTCACCGCGGACCTGAGCGGCACGGACGGGGCTGTGTCGGCGGTGCTGACCGTCTTCGACGACAATGGCAACAACGCCACCGCCGAGACCGATTTCACCCCCGGCAACACCGCCAGCGGCAACTTCATCGACGCCGATGCCTTCACCGTGCTCGACACCAACGACGGCACCCTGATCCGCCTGCTGAGCGATCCGTCCACCCATGACGGCGACCAGTACGATGCCAATGGCGACGGCATGAACGACGGGTATGACGGGGCCGGTTACCTCGACATGAACGGCGGGGCCGAGGACAAGGCGTCCTTCGTCTACGACGCGGCGCAGGCCGGCAGCTACACGCTGTCGTTCCGCATCGCGAACGGCGCCACCTCGGGCACGCTCGAGCGTCCGATCGCGATCAAGGCGGGCACGCAGACCGTCACCATCGACGACACCCAGACCGGCAGCTTCGCCACGTGGCAGGACTTCGAGGTCACCCTCGATCTGTCGGCAGGCCCGAACACGGTGGTGATCGAGCAGCTCGCGGGATCGGGCGGCCCGAACATCGACAGCGTCACGATCACGCCGAACGTGGCCACGGTGCCGAACGACGGCACCGAGAACGTGGCGGGCGTCGACTACCTCGTCTACGAGGCCGAAAATGCGGTGCTCGACGGGCCGGTGATCGTTTCCGACACGACCGACGAGCGCAATCAGCGGGGCGGCGAGTTCGTCGACTTCGACGGTACCGGCACGCAGACCATCACCTGGACGGTCTCCGCGCCCGAGGACGGCACCTACGGAATCGACATCCTCTACGCGCTGTCGACCACCAAGGAGGCGCGGCCGGCAACGCTGCTGATCAACGGCGTGGACCAGGGCTCCCTGCCCTTCGTGCCCAACAGCAACGCAGCAGAAAGCGCCTGGGGCCCGCAGAGCGCCGAGGTGTCGCTGAGCGCCGGGATCAACACGATCTCGATCGCGGTGCCGGATGCCAACGGCGCGAACATCGACTACCTGCGCGTCTCCGAGGCGCCGGTCGACACCTTCGTTCCGTCCTACGTCGACATCACCGGCGAGGGCCGGATCGAGCTGGAGGCAACCGACGACACCACGCGGACGGTCAACGCCTCGACGGTGGAGTTCTACTTCACCGTGGATGCCGACGACACCTACGCGCTCGACTTCGCGGCCAATCCCGGCGCGCCTGATGGCGGCGGTCTGACCGTCTTCCTCAGCGCCGACGGCGCCCAGCCGGTCGAGATCGACGACAACGGCTTCCCCGGCGAGGGCGAGGCCGGCGAGACCACGGCCTACGTGGAGCTTGAGGCGGGCGTGCAGTATCGCGTCATCGCCATCTCGGACCAGCCCGGCGCGAGCGCCATCGACTATCTCGATGTGCGTCCCGCACCCGGCAACGAGAACGCCGACATCGAGGTGCAGAGCAACGATCCGGCCTACTTCGACAACCGGCTGCACTTCTCGTGGATCGACAACCCGACCGCGGTCGTCGCGGACAACCCGCGCGACTTCAAGGAAAGCGCCACGGTCACGATCTCGAACTCCGGCACCGAGACGCTGGAGATCCTCGAAAGCGATCTGTCCGGTCCGTTCGAGCTGGCCGATCCGGGCGTCTTCGACGGACTGACCCTCGGGGCCGGCCAGTCGATCGACGTGACGGTTCTGTTCGACCGCGACGCCTACACCTCCGGCGGCAGCGGCGTGACGGGCGTCTTCAACGGAGAACTGGAACTGCGGACCAACGACGCCGACAGCCCGGTTGCCACCATCGACCTGTCCGGCTTCTGGCAGGCGCGTGACGAAGGCGGGCAGGAGCCCAACATCAACGAGGTGTGGGACGTCTTCGGCTTCGGCAACGAGATCGAGGGACTGACCCTGATCGGCGGCGGCGAGAGCGACGAGCTTGACTTCTACGACGTCTACCTGCCGGTGGACGAAACCGAGGTCCTGTCGCCCTACTGGCGGCTTGCCGACGGCGTCAGCGAAGCGCGGATCACGCAGATCGCCGCCTTCCACAGCCCCTCGGGCGCAACGCTCGGGATCCATGCCCCGGGCAACAAGGGCGCGGACGTCACGTTCACCAACCACGCCAGCACCAGCAACCAGTCGTTGCTGCCGCTTCTGAACAACGGCAACTTCGCGACGCAGGTGTTCAGTGCCGCCGACATTCCGGACGGCTGGGCGGGCAACGATCTCTTCGGGATCGAGGTCGCGGGTCTGTCCACCGATCCGACGCTCAACGACACGGGCGCCGGTGCGCCGAGCCAGGCCGAACTGAACGCGCGCTATCCGGGCTACACCGTTACGGGTGAGCAAGTGTTCGACCCGGACGGCAACCCGGTCTCCGACGGCTATACGGTGCGGGTGTTCCAGGCGGTCGATGCCGACGGAAATACCATCGAGAACGTCTTCCTCGGCGTGATGGACTACACTGGCATCAACTACGACTACAACGACAACATGTTCATCATCGAGGGCGTGGCGCCGGTGTATGACGGCGGCGTGCTCACCGTCGACGGGCTGGATGACGCCGCGGCGGACGACCGGCTGGTGTTCTCGCGGATCGACAATCCCGCGAATGGCAACCAGGCGTTCCGCGACAGCACGACCATCACCGTCACCAACGACGGCATCGGCGCGCTGACCATCGACGACCTCACCGTGACCGGCGCCTTCACGATCAGCGGCCTGTCAGAGGGCGAGAGCCTCGCACCGGGCGAGAGCGTCGACCTGACGGTGACCTTCACCGGCACCGATCCGTCCGACGACAACCAGGCGGTGTCCTATGAGGGCACGCTCACCATCGGCAGCGATGCCGGGGTGACAGAGATCGCCCTGTCGGGCCTGGCACAGATCCAGTCCGAGGGCGGCGAGGAGCCCACCGTTCAGCAGATCGTCGACGCCTTCGGCTACTCGACCGACGTGGGTCAGTCGCAGCTCAACGGCGGCGGCGTGGTGGAGCAGATCGGCGACGAGGTGCTGCTGCCCTACATGCAGCGGCTCGACCCCTCCCAGCCGATGGAGGTGATCAACATCGCCGCCTATCTGAGCTCCGGGATCAGCCGCCTCAGCCTGCACGACGTCGGCAGCGGCGCCCTGACCGAGCTCTACGCGCAGGACGACAACCAGTACCAGACGCTGCTGCCCGACGGGCTGCAGCAGGGGCCGGGGGCACAGGACGGCGTCGCGCGGGCAGTCATCGACCGTGACGAGGCCTTCGGTCTGCGCGTCACGGTGGACGGTCTTCCGACCTACTCCGCCTGGAGCGACCCGGACGCCAACGTCTTCGACGACACCTACAACATCACCGGCAACAACGAAGGCCACTACATCCGGTTCTTCCAGGCCATCGATGCGGACGGCAACGACATCGAGGGGACGGTCATCGGGATCCAGGATTATCCCGGCGGGTCGAACTTCGACTACAACGACCACATGTTCGTGCTCACCAACGTCCAGGCCTACGAGCTGTCGGACGAGGAGGACGCGAACGGCGACGGCATCAACGACGCGCTGGTCACCGACAGCGACAACGACGGCACGCCGGACTTCTACGATCCCGACGTGACACCCCCGCCGGGCGATCAGCAGGCCTTCAACGACACCGGTACGCCCTGGGCGGTCGGGTCGGGCGGCCTGACGCTGATGGCCAACCTGTTCGACAGCGGCGGGAACGGGGTCGCCTACAACGACAACGGCACCAAGGAGGGCGACCAGAGCGTCCGACCGAACGAGACGGTCGACATCTCCAACGGCACGCTGGCGGTCGGCTACACCGTCGCCGGGGAGTGGCTGGAATACACGATCGACGTGCAGGCGGCCGGGGAATACGCGTTCTTCGTCAACGCCTCCTCGCCCAGCGACGGCCGGGAGCTGACCGCGACCTTCGCGCAGTCCGGCGTCGTCTACGAGACCCTCGACATCGACGTGCCGAACACCGGCGCCTACACGAGCTATGCCGATACCGAGGCGCTCAGCGTCACGCTGAACGAGGGCGTGAACGTCCTGCGGATCAACTTCGACAACGCTCTGCAGGACCTGATGTCCTTCACGCTCGATCCGATCGCGATCGAACCCGGTCAGACGCCGTTCCCCGGGCCGGATGCTCCGGTGCTCGACGGCAGCCTGACCGTGGATGCAACCAACTTCGATGCCGGTGGGCAGGGCGTGTCGTGGAACGACAATCCCGGCCGCGACGGGACCAACCCGCTCCGGTCGGACACCGATGTCGAACTGGTCGGATCGGAGTCGGATATCGGCTACGTCCTGCCGGGCGAGTGGGTCGAATATACGGTGGATGTGGCGGAGGCAGGCACCTATGCGCTCAGCCTCAACGCGAAGACGCCGATCGCGGGCAACTCCATCGCCGTCACGCTCGACGACGGCACCCCGCTCATCACCTTTGCGCTGCCTGACAGCAATGGGGGATCCAACGGGTTCGGAGGCACCACCTTCGCCGAGACCAGCGCCGTCAACGTCACCCTCGGCGCGGGTCAGCAGACCCTGCGCTTCACCTTTGACGGTGCGTTGGCGACGAACGGCTACATCCTCGACTTCCGCTCCTTCACGCTGACCGAAGTACCGGCAGCCATGGCGGCGGCAATCACATCGAATGAGGATACGGCGTTCGACGCGGGAGGCGGCGAGGTACCGGCGGCCGTGACCATGACGGGAACCAGCGAGGACGACTACCTTGTCGGCAGCGAGGAGATGGAGATGTTCGTTCTCGACCTCGGCGACGACACAGCCTTCGGCGCCGCTGGCTCCGACACAGTGCTCGGCGGACAGGGGGCGGATGAGATCTGCGGCGATGACGGCAACGACGTCATCAGTGGCGGCTCGCATGCCGACGACCTGTGCGGCGGAGAAGGGGACGACACCATCTCCGGCGGTACCGGCGACGATACCATCAAGGGGCGGGACGGCGACGATCATCTCGGCGGTGGCGCCGGGCGCGACATCCTTCTCGGCGGCGCTGGCGACGACGCAATCGGTGGCGGTTTCGGTGACGACAACATCGCCGGAGGTGACGGAAACGACATGCTGTCGGGCGGCGGTCGCGACGACCTGCTCTCCGGCGGTGTGGGAGATGACACCGTCCTGGGAGGTGACGGAAACGACCAGCTGGGCGGCGGAGCCGGCCGCGACGACCTCGACGGAGGGAGTGGCAACGACACCCTTGGCGGTGGTCTGGGCAACGACAGCCTGGCGGGCGGCTCCGGAGACGATCTCGTCGCCGGTGGAGGGCGAAACGACACGCTCGACGGCGGGCTCGGGAACGACACGCTCATCGGCGGCGACGGGGCTGACACGTTCATATTCGTCGACGCGAGCGGCCCGGAGATCGACCTGGTCGTGGACTTCGACATCGGCAGCGACACTCTGGTCTTGTCGGCTCCGGCCACGTCTGAAGATCCATTCAGCGCGCTTCAGATCGACATGCTCGGCGGAAACGCCGTCATCCACGATGGCGACCGGGAGATTGTCCTGCAGGACATTGATCCGAACGAGTTGACCGCTGACGACTTTATCTTCGTCTAGCGGACGTATTCACTGCCCATCCCAGAGCGCTTTACACTGGCGCTCTGGGTTTTCGGACCAGAGAACTTCTGGCGGCCGGATCGCCTCCGGCCCCTGATCGGCAGAAAGCACCATGCTCACCCGGCAGTGCCGGGCGGCGTCGCCCTTGACGGCTTCGAACAGCAGGTCCGCGAGCGTCTCCGCGCCGAGCGCGACGAGGTTCCCCTTGTTGAGGTCCTCGCGCAGGATCCGGTTCTTCGGCGTCTGGTGCCAGCGCTCGATCCTGCCCTGCGTCCAGGGATGGTTCGGCGCGCCCCGGACGTGCTCGATGCGCTTGTCCTCGAGCCGGATTGCCAGGTCTCCGGCGATGCAGGACGAGCCGTTGTCACCGAGCGGCCTCGGCCGCTGCAGGACCGTCGGCCGGTCGCAGCCCCGGGCGGCGAGCGCCGACTTCAGCGAGCCGGTGACCTCGCGCGCTTCCATCGTCGTACAGAGCTTCCAGGCGATCACGTAGCGGCTCAAGTCGTCGAGGATCGTGCTCGGGCGATACCAGCCCCGGCCCAAGATCTTCAGGTAGGTGACGTCCGTCTGCCAGAGCTGGTTCGGCCGCGTGGTCTTGTCCCGAAACTCGCCGCTCGACCATTGTCCTCGGACCGATGGCGGACAATGGCTCGCCCCCGAGCATGCCTTTATTGAGCAGCCTGTTCTCGAGGGTGACCTCGGCGAGGGCCTCCTTCGGCCCGGACACCTCCCCGGACGCCTCGGCGCGCAGGGTCTTCACCTCCGGGCTCGACGCCTGGCGCATTGCGCGCGAGGAAGGGTGCTCGGCCGTCGTCCTCGGCCATCACCGCGACGACATTCTCGAGACGTTCTTCATGAACCTCTTCCACGGCGGCCGGCGCGCGACGATGCCGCCGAAGCTGGTGAACGAGGGGGGGGATCTTTTCCTCTACCGCCCGCTCGCCCACGTGGCCGAGGCCGATTGCGGGAAATTCGCGCGGGCGATGGATTACCCGATCATCCTCTGCGGGTCGCGGGACGGGCTTCAGCGCCAGCAGGTCAAGCAGATCCTCGACGGGTGGGAGCGTAACAGCCCAGGCCGCCGGCAGGTGATGGTCCGCGCGCTGATGAACGCGCGGCACTCGCATCTGCTCGACCCCGCGCTGTTCGATTTCGCCGGTCTGGAGCGCCGTGCGGAAACAG
This sequence comes from Roseivivax sediminis, assembly GCF_900112685.1. GTDB lineage: Bacteria > Pseudomonadota > Alphaproteobacteria > Rhodobacterales > Rhodobacteraceae > Roseivivax > Roseivivax sediminis. The sequence goes on along the minus strand of NZ_FOMS01000002.1, from coordinate 375,820 downwards.
CGCCGGACGACGCCCCGCGATTGTCCGAGTCACATTAACGATTGCAATACGTTCTGGTTATAGCGTGCCCAGGTGACATTGCGTCATCGAGGCAATCCAATGCTGCACCCATGGGCCGCGCATCGCAAACGTATCCGCACCGCGCTCAACCGCCACCTGGCCAGCGCGCAGATGCTGGCCTTCCTGCCGGCGGTGGTGCTCGCCGCCTACTGGATCGGCGGCGAATTGCTTCTGGTGGCGGCGGCGCTGGGGATCCCGGCGGGGCTTGCCGCCGCGGGAACCTTCGAGCGCGTGGCGCTGCCCGCGCAGCGGGAACCGGTGCGCGACTGGGTCGACCTCGACGGCGCCGCGCGCCTGTGTGACGGCACGATCCGCGATGCGCGCATGTCCGGGCTGACCACCGGCGCGATCGGCTTCGACCTCGGCGGCATAGATGCCGCCGCGACCTCCCTCGGAGACCGCGGGGCGGCGGCCTTGCGCGACGCCTGCCTGCGCCGCCTGCGCCAGAACCTGCGCGCCGGCGACCGCGCGCACCGCATCGGCGATGCGCGCTACCTTGTGCTGCTGGAGCCGGCGGCGCGGCTCGACCTCGAATCGCTGCTCGGCACCGCCAACCGCCTGCAGGCCGCGCTGGAAGAGCCGATGACCGTGCACGATGTGCCGCACTACCTCACCGCGGCCGCGGGCTTCTGCAGCGAAGCGCGGCTCGGTGAGGACGCGACTGGCGACGGGCTGCTGGAAGCCACGCTCACCGCGCTGTCCGAAGCGGTGCAATCGGGCCCCTCCGCGGTGCGGGCCTGGTCCGACGGTCTCGACGCAAGCCGTACGCTGCGCCGGGTGCTGCGCTGCGAGGTCGCGGCGGCGCTCGAGCAGGGCCAGATCCAGCCCTGGTTCCAGCCGCAGATCTGCACCTCGACCGGAGAAATCACCGGCGCGGAGGGCCTGGCGCGCTGGGTGCATCCCCAACGCGGGCTGATCTCGCCCCTGCAATTCCTCGACGCGCTGGAAGCCGGCGGCCTCATGGCCCGGCTGGGAGAGATCATGATCCACTCCGCCCTCGCTGCGCTGAGCGACTGGGACCGCGCCGGCCTCGCCGTTCCGCGCGTCGGCGTGAACCTCTCGGGGGCGGAGCTGCACGATCCCACCTTCGTCGAACGGCTGAAATGGGATCTCGACCGCCACGACATGACCGGCGACCGCCTGTGCATCGAGGTACTGGAGACGGTGTTCACGGACAGCGCCGACAACGCCGTCGCGACCACGGTCAGCGGCCTCAAGCGGCTCGGCTGCACGATCGACCTGGACGATTTCGGCACCGGGCACGCCTCGATCATGGCGCTGCACCGCCTGCCAATCGACCGGGTGAAGATCGATCGCGGCTTCATCGCCGGGATCGACCGCAGCGAACGCCAGCGCCGCATGGTCTCCGGCATCCTGAGCCTCGCCGAGCAACTGGGGATAGAGACGCTGGCCGAAGGCGTCGAAAGCGCCGGCGAACACGCTCTTCTGGCGCAGCTCGGCTGCGACCACGTGCAGGGTTTCCGCATCGCGCGGCCGATGCCGGCCGCGCAGGTCCCCGAATGGATCTTCCGCCACCGCCAGAGCATCGCCCGACCCGACCTGTCACGCCGCGCCCAGTAGCCGCACCCGTCACTCCGCTTGCGGCCATCGCGCCGTATCGCTGGAGCACCGGGCAAAACCGCTATCCCGCCCCGCGCCATTCCGCCCGACCATGGGGCGGCGCCCGTGCGGGCGCTCGCGGAACCCGGCCGCGGGCACGGTCAACGAACCGGCCACGTGGCCGCGCGGTCCCGCCACCGTGATGCGCCCGGGTGGCCGCGCCCGAATCTCCTTGACCTTCCGCGCCCGGCTCTGTTGAACCCCGCCCATCTTGCCAGGACCGGGATCCGCGCCTCATGGACAACCAGAACAAGAACCTCATCCTCGCGACAGCGCTCAGCTTCGTCGTGATCCTGATCTGGTTCGTGCTGTTTCCGCCGCCGGAACCCGAAACCGACCCCAACGCGCCGACCGCGACCGAAGAGCAGACTCCGGGCGACAACCCGGATGCCATCGCCCCGAGCGCACAGCCCGACGCGGCCACCACCGACAGCGGCGCCGCCGCGGCCGATCCCAGCACAGATGCCCCCCGCATCGAGATCGACACCCCGCGCCTGGCCGGGTCGATCTCCCTTTCCGGCGGGCGGATCGACGACCTGCAACTGAAGGACTACACCGAGACGCTCGAGGACGATTCCGAAATCGTCCACCTCTTCAACCCGGTGGGCGGTGACGACGCCTATTACGCACTCTATGGCTGGGCGCCCGGCCAGGGTGTCGCCGGCGACGCGGTTCCCGGCCCCAACACCCGCTGGCAGGCCGAGGACGGCGCCACGCTGACTGCCGACAATCCGGTCACGCTCACCTGGGAAAGCCCCGCGGGCCTGGTCTTCTCGCGCACCATCGCGGTCGACGAGGACTACATGTTCACCGTCACCCAGAGCGTCGAGAACGCCACCGACCAGACCGCCGCGCTCGCCCCTTACGGCATCCTGCGCCGGCACGGCGAGCCGTCGAACGCCAAGAACTTCTTCATCCTCCACGAAGGCGCCAGCATCATGGCCGACGGGGAACTGACGGAGACCTCCTGGGGCAACCTGACCGATCTCGACACCGATTCCGGCCTCGGCGTGCCGGCCGAGACCTTCCAGGTGACCGAGGACGGCTGGATCGGCTTCACCGACCATTACTGGATGTCGACGCTGATCCCCGATCCCGGCCAGCGCTTCCGCGCCGTCGCCAAGTACGATCCGCGCAGCGACATCTACCAGACCGAACAGGTCCTTCCGACGCTGAATGTCGCCGCGGGCGACAGCGCCTCCGTCTCCACGCGCCTCTTCGCCGGCGCCAAGGAATGGGAGGTCATCCGCGACTACCAGAATCAGCCAGGCTGGCTCTCCCGGCTCTTCGGCGCCGACCAGGACCCGGACCAGCAGCCGGTCGACCGCTTCGTCGATTCCGTCGACTGGGGCTGGTTCTTCTTCCTCACCAAGCCGATCTTCATGGTGCTGCACGAGCTCAACCAGCTCATCGGCAACATGGGCGTGTCGATCATCCTGCTGACCCTGCTGATCAAGGCGCTTCTGCTTCCCCTAGCCTACAAGTCCTACGTCTCCATGGCGAAGATGAAGGAGCTCCAGCCGGAGATGGAGAAACTGAAGGAGCGTGCCGGCGACGACCGCCAGAAGCTCCAGCAGGAGATGATGGAGCTCTACAAGAAGGAAAAGGTTAACCCCGCCTCGGGCTGCTTGCCGATCCTTCTGCAGATCCCGATCTTCTTCTCGCTCTACAAGGTGATCTTCGTCACGCTGGAGCTGCGACACGCGCCGTTCTTCGGCCCGTTCCGCGACCTGTCGGCACCCGATCCGACGTCGATCTTCAACTTCTACGGCCTGCTGCCCTGGGGCGCGCCCGAGGCCGGCACGATCCTCGCGCTGGTGTTCATCGGCATCCTGCCGCTGCTGCTGGGCGTTTCGATGTGGCTGCAGCAGAAACTGAACCCGGCGCCGCCCGATCCGACCCAGGCGATGATCTTCGCCTGGATGCCGTGGGTCTTCATGTTCATGCTCGGCAGCTTCGCCTCGGGTCTCGTGGTCTACTGGATCGCGAACAACACCATCACCTTCATGCAGCAATACGCGATCATGCGCAGCCAAGGGTACACACCGGACGTGTTCGGCAACATCAAGTCCAGCTTCAAGCGCGGCGGCGGCGCGTCCGGCGGCGACAAGAAATGACCCAGCGCCTGGCCGAGATCTGGCGTCACCCGATCAAGGGTCTCGGCCGCGAGCGCCTCGAGAGCGTGGCGGTCACGCCCGAGGCGCCCCTCCCTGGCGATCGCGCCTGGGCGCTCCTGCACGAGAACGCCGCCGCCGACACGGACGCCTGGCAACCGCGGCGCAACTTCCTCGTGGTCGCCTCCGGCCCCCGGCTCGCGCAGATTGCCGCGACGGCCCACACTGACGGCACGATCACCGTCACGCATCCGGACCGGCCGGACCTTACCTTTGTCCCCGCCACCGAGGGCGCGCGCCTGATCGACTGGGTCCGCCCGCTCTGGCCCGAGGCGCGCCCGGCGCCGCACAGGCTCGTCCCCGCGCCGCCGCAGGGCATGGCCGACAACGGCGCCGCACTGGTGTCGATCCTGTCGCGCGCCAGCCTCGCCGCCCTGTCGGACGCGATCGGCCAGCCGCTCGACATCCGCCGCTTCCGCGGCAACCTCGTCCTGGACGGCGGCAGCCCGTGGGAAGAATTCGACCTGGTCGGGCGCGAGATCACGCTCGGAGGCCTGCGCCTGAAGGTCACCGAGCGCATCGAACGGTGCCGCGCCACCGAGGCGAACCCCGAGACCGGCGAACGCGACGCCGACACCCTGCGCATTCTTCAGGACCGCTGGGGCCACCGCGATTTCGGCGTCTACGCCACGATCCTCGATGGCGGCACGCTCGCCCCCGGCGCCGAGGTGGCGGCGTGACCGAGCTTCCCTTCCCCCTCGCCGGCCCGCCCGAGCCGCAGGCGGCAGAGGCCGCGCACCGCCTCTTCGCCTCCGGCGGCGCGGATTTTCTCAAGGGCGTGGTGGCGATGGACGGGCTGCCGCCCGCCGACCGGGTGGAGATCTGCTTCGCCGGCCGCTCCAATGTCGGCAAATCCTCCCTGATCAACGCGCTGACCGGCCGCAAGGGGCTCGCCCGCGCCTCCAACACGCCCGGCCGCACGCAAGAGATCAACTTCTTCACGCTCGGCGACAGCCACTACCTCGTGGACCTGCCCGGCTACGGCTTCGCCAACGCGCCGGTCGCCGTGGTCGAACGCTGGCAGGCGCTGCTGAAGACATACCTCGCCGGCCGCGCCAGCCTGCGCCGCGCCTTCGTGCTGATCGACGCGCGCCACGGCATCAAGCCGGTGGACGACGAGATCATGACGCTCCTCGACCGCTCCGCCGTGACCTTCCAGGCGGTGCTGACCAAGGCCGACAAGATCAAGGCCAAGGATCGCGACGCGCTCCTCGCGCAGGTCCGCGGCCGGCTCGCCAAGCACCCCGCCGCCTTCCCGGAGATCGTGCTCACCTCAGCGGAAAAGAACGAGGGAATAAACACCCTGCGCGCCCTCATCGCCACCCTGCCCTGAGCCTCGCGCACCCGCCCTTTTCCGGGTTTCATCTGCCACAAAATATCCCGGGGGTGTGGGGGCAGCGCCCCCACGAACCTCTGCCTCCCCTTGCGTCGCGCGCGCTGACACCCGATAACGGCCCGGCCCCGACCCGACGGAACGAGATGCAGCCGCAGGACATGAACAGAGACTGGCACGCCACCGCCCGCACGCTGTCCGAAGCGCTGCCCTACATGCAGCGCTATTCCGGCGCCATCGTCGTCGTGAAGTTCGGCGGCAACGCCATGGGCGACGTCCGTGAAATGGCCAGCTTCGCCCGCGACATCGTGCTGATGCGGCAGGTCGGCATGAACCCCGTCGTGGTGCATGGCGGCGGCCCGATGATCAACGACACCCTGAAGAAGCTCGGCATCGAGAGCCGTTTCGTGCGCGGCAAGCGCGTGACCGACCAGGCTACCGTCGATGTCGTCGAGATGGTTCTGACCGGCCTCGTCAACAAACGCATCGTGCAGGCGATCATGGACGAGGGCGGCCGCGCCGTGGGCCTCTCGGGCAAGGACGACGACCTCATCGTGTGCGAGGCGGACGATCCGGAACTCGGCTTCGTCGGCCGTCCGATCGAGATGAACGTGCAGGTCCTGCGCGACCTCTTCTCGGCCGGCATCATCCCGGTCATCGCCCCCGTGGCCACCGGCATGGACCCCAACGAGACCTTCAACGTCAACGGCGACACCGCCGCCGGCGCCATCGCCGGGGCGCTCGCCGCCGACCGGCTGCTGCTCCTGACCGACGTTCCCGGCGTCAAGGACGCGGCCGGAGAGGTGGTCACCCAGCTTTCCCCCGACGACGTGCGCAAGCTCACCGCCGAGGGCGTGATCGCCGGCGGCATGATCCCCAAGACCGAAACCGCGCTCAAGGCGATCGAACAGGGCGTGCGCGGCGTCGTCATCCTCGACGGCCGCGTGTCCAATGCCTGTCTGCTGGAGCTCTTCACCGAACACGGCGCGGGCTCTCTGATCCGCTCACCCGACTTGCCCCGGCACGAGCAGCGCGTATGAAGCGCGGCCGCCAGCTCCTCCTGATGCGGCACGCCAAGTCGGACTGGAGCTTCGAGGAGCCCGATTTCGATCGCCCGCTGAACCGCCGCGGCCGGCGCAGCGCAAAGGCGCTCGGCGACTGGCTGCGCAGCTCCGGCACCCTGCCCGACGAGGTGCTGTGCTCGACCTCCGCGCGCACGCGCGAGACGCTGGAGCTTCTGGACATCGACGCGCCCGCGCGCTTCGAGGATCAGCTCTACCACGCAGAGCCGCTGACGGTCCTGCGCGCGCTGCATCATGCCACCGGCAACCGGGTGCTGGTGATCGGCCACAATCCCGGCTTCCAGGAGGTCGCGTCCCGCATCGTCGCCGGGCCGCCCGACCACCCGCGCTTCCAGGATTACCCGACCGGGGCGACGCTGCACGCCCGGTTCGAAATCGACGCGTGGCCCGACGCGGCCTGGGGTGGCGCCACGGCACAGGCCTTCGTGATCCCGCGCGAGCTCCTGGCGGAGTGACCGCTCAGGGCAGCGCCGCCGCGCGCTGGTAGGCCTCCCGCGCCCTGAGACCCTTTGCGTAGGCCTTGAACGCGGCCGGCGGCTCGGGGAACTTCGCCGCGATCGCCCAGCCACCGCAATGCACCAGCAGGAGGTCGGGCACGGTCATCCGCTCGCCCATGAGGTACGGCCCCGGAATCTCCGGCACCATCCGCTCGAGGTTGCGCGCGTATTCCGCCTTCAGGCTGTCCTTCACCTCCGGCACCCGCTCGCCTTCCGGCAGCACGAAGCTGTGCCGCGCCGCGGTCCACAAAAGCGCATCCAGCTCGTCGAGAATGCGGAAGGTCCAGGCGTCCTGCCGCGCGCGCTCCGGCGTGCCGGCGGGATAGGTCAGCGCGCCGTGCTTGTCCGCAAGGTACGTCAGGATCGCCGCCGAATCGGGGATCGCCTGATCGCCGTCGAGCAGCACCGGCAGCTTGCCCAGCGGCGAGACGCGCGTGACTTCCTCCGCCCGTGGCGCCGCCGGCACATGCGCGTAATCCTGCCCCAGCTCCTCCAGCATCCACAGCACGCGGAAGGCCCGCGAGTGACGCGTGCCGATCACCGTATACCCCATGCCTCGCTCCTCTCATCATCTGCGGCGGACCCTGCGCCGCCCGCCCGCGCGCCGCAACGGCCCATCGCACCGCCCCCTGCTTCTTCTCGTCCCAAATACTCCCGCCGGAGGCGCCGAACCGCGCCACGCAGGACACCGCCTCAGCGCTGCGCCAGCATCGCCAGCCGGATCAACGCCCGCTCCACCAGCGCCATCGCCGGGGCCCGCTGCCCGGCGGAGCGCAGGGCGAGGTCGGTTTCGGTCAGGATTCGCAGCGCCTGTTCGAGCTTGAACATGCCCCAGCCCTGCGCCTGCCGGAGCATCCGGTCGCGGCGCGGGCCGAAGACCGGCGGGCGCAGGCGGGCGATGCCCTGCCCTGGCCCGCCCGGATCGGCGGCGGCGGCGTGAAGGGCGCGGAAATGGCGCAGCGCGAAGATCACCAGCGTCACCGCGGCGACGCCCTGCCCCGACAGGCGCTGCATCACGGGACCGACCTCGGCCGCTCGGCCCTCGGCGACGGCGTGAAGGACGTCGTCCACCTCCGCGTCCGACGTGGCCGGGGCCATCAGCCCGACCTCTTCGGCGGTCAGCGGCGCCTCGTCGCCGTGCTTGTAGAGCGCGACCTTCTCCACCGTCTGCCGGAAATCGCCGGGATCGAGTTCGCGGGCGAGTTCAAAGAGCGCGTCGGAGGCCGCGCGGTCGATCTTCGCAAGGCCGGCCTTGGCCAGCGTCTCCTCGATCTCGGCGCGGCCGGGCGGGTCGTTGTAGATGCCCGTAGCATAGGCGCGCTTCGCGTTCTCGAAGGCCTTGCGCAGCTTCGACGAGCCCTTGAGCGCGCCCGCCGTCACGACGATCTGCGCGTCGCCGGGGCGCCATTCGGACAGCGCCGCCTCGATCGCCGGAAACACGCTGTCATTGGCGTCCTCGACGAAAGCGACGCGCGGGCCGGGGAAGAAACCCTGCGCCTTGATCGCGTCCAGAAGCGCCGCGCGGTCCTTGCGCAGATCGCCGCCGGGCATGCGCGTCAGGCGCATCTCGGTCTCGCCCTCGGGGCCGATCAGCGCGGCGATCACCTCCTGCCGCCGCAGGGCCACGCGCATCGCGTCCTCGCCGTAGATCAGAAGGCCCGCGGCCTCCGGGTCGGGGCGCTTGAAATAGGCCGGCGCGTCGCGGGGCGAAAGCTTCATGGCCTCAGGCCGGCAGGTCGGGCGCGACGGCGATCAGGCGGTCGACGATGCGGTCGGCCAGCAGCGTCATCAGACGCTCCTCCGCGTCGCGTTCGGAGGCGAGCGTCGCCACGTTCGAGCCGGTTGCGGAATAGCCGGTGAAGCTGTCCACGCGGTCCTCCAGCAGCACCGCGCCGCTGGCGGTGTCCAGCAGGCGGATATCGACCTGCCCGAGGACCTGGTAACGCGTGGTGGTGCCGGTGGAGGTGGTGCCGAGATCGGTCTCGGACGTGTCGATGGAGGTCGACAGGCGGTAGCGGCCCGAGGGCGCGTGTCCGAGCCGGTCCTCGATCCGGCGGTGCAGCATGTAGGCCGCGCGGTTGCCGGGATCGTCCAGCGCCACCTGCCCCTGCAGGCGGCCGGCGGCACCGCCCGGCCCGTAGGCCGGGGAGAAGCCGCAGGCCGGCAGGAGCGCAAGCGCGCCCAGGCCCGCGATCACGAAGCGCCGGTCACACCACGACATTGACGATCCGCCCGGGCACGACGATGATCTTCTTGGGCGCGCCGCCATCCAGCGCCTTGAGGACGGCGTGGTGCGACAACGCCAGTTCCTCGACCTCGGGCTTGGGCATGTCCTTGGGCACCACGACCTCGCCGCGACGCTTGCCGTTGATCTGGATCGGCATGGTCACCGTGTCCTCGACCATCATGGTCTCGTCCGCCACCGGCCAGGGCGCGTCGGCGACAAGGCCCTCGCCGCCGAGCATCGACCACATCTCTTCCGCGAGGTGCGGGGTCATGGGCGACATGAGCTGCGCCAGCGTCCGCGCAGCCTCGCGCTTGGCCTCGCCGCCCGCGTCCGATTTCGACAGGGTTGAGGTGAAGGCGTAGAGGCGCGCGATACCGGCGTTGAAACCGAAGCTCTCGATCCCCTGCGTTACGTCGTGGATGGTCTTGTGCATCTCGCGCAGGAGGACCTCATCCGACCCTTGCGGGGCGTCTTCGGCCCGGGCCGCCTCGGCCGCGATGCGGAAGACGCGCGAGAGGTGGCGATGCGCGGCCTCCGCGCCAGAGGCGGTCCATTCCACGTCCCGCTCGGGCGGGCTGTCGGACAGCACGAACCAGCGCGCGGTGTCGGCGCCGTATTGCGAGATGATCGAGACCGGATCGACCACGTTCTTCTTGGACTTCGACATCTTGGCCGAGGGAATGATTTCCACGCCACGGCCGTTCATGTCGGCAATCCGATGCACTTCAGCAAGTGCCTGCACCGAGCTCAGGCCCCCCACACCCTCAAGACTCTCCGCAAAAGCCGTTTCAACCGCTTTTTCAATGCCGTCATGTTGGAAAGTGATCACCTCTTCAGGAAAGAGGTAGTGCCTGACAAGCTTGTCGGGTTGCGGATCTGGATGCGTTTCCCGCCTATAGGTCTGGAAGATCGCGTGCGTGACCATCCCTTGCGTGAAGAGCGCATCGAAGGGCTCGCGGCTCTTTTCCGGCAGATGGCCGGTCAGGTGCATCGCGCGGGAAAAGAAGCGGGCGTACAGCAGGTGCAGGATCGCGTGTTCGATCCCGCCGATATACTGGTCGACGTTCATCCAGTACTCGGCATCGGCCATGTCCGTCGGCGTGCCGGCGCGCGGCGCGGTGAACCGCGCGAAATACCACGACGAATCGACGAAAGTGTCCATCGTGTCGGTCTCGCGCTTCGCCGGGGCGCCGCAGGACGGGCACGCCACGTCGCGCCAGGTCGGATGCCGGTCGAGAGGGTTGCCCGGCTGATCGAAGCTGACGTCGTCGGGCAGCTCGACCGGCAGATTCTCCTTTTTCTCGGGCACCACGCCGCAGGCGTCGCAATGCACCACCGGGATCGGGCAGCCCCAGTAGCGCTGGCGCGACAGGCCCCAGTCGCGGAGGCGATACTTGGTCACGCCCTGCCCGACGCCGTTCTCTTCGCAGAAGGCGATGGCGGCATCGACGCCGCTATCGCCGGTCATCGCCTCTTCGCCCGCGAAGGGCTTGAGGTAGCGCACCGTCTCCACCTTGGGCGGCACGTAGGCCGGGCCGCCGTCCTCGGGCAGGATGTAGGTGCCTTCCTCGCCCATCGCCGGCACGAAGACCGAGCTGACCGGCAGGTCGTACTTGCGCGCGAACTCGAGGTCGCGGGCATCGTGCGCGGGGCAGCCGAACACCGCGCCGGTGCCGTAATCCATCAGGATGAAGTTGGCGATGTAGACCGGCAGCTCCCAGCTCGTGTCGAAGGGGTGGCGCACGGTGATGCCGGTGTCGTAGCCCTTCTTCTCGGCGGTCTCGAGCTCTTCCTCCGAGGTGCCGGTGCGGCGGCACTCGGCGCAGAAGGCGGCGACCTCCTCGCTGTCGCGCTCGAGCTGCCGGGCGAGCGGATGGTCGGGCGAGATGCCGACGAAGGAGGCGCCCAGAAGCGTGTCGGGCCGCGTCGTGTAGACCTCGATCCGGTCGTGCCCCTCGGGCGCGTCGGTGGTCGAGAAGGCGAATTGCAGGCCCCGCGAGCGGCCGATCCAGTTGGCCTGCATCGTCTTGACCTTCGCGGGCCAGTCGTCGAGCCCGTCCAGCGCCTCCAGCAGATCCTCGGCAAAGTCGGAGATGCGGAAGAACCACTGCGTCAGCTCGCGCCGCTCCACCAGCGCGCCGGAGCGCCAGCCGCGCCCCTCCTCGACCTGCTCGTTGGCGAGCACGGTCATGTCCACCGGGTCCCAGTTCACCACCGCGTTCTTGCGGTAGACCATGCCCTGTTCGAGGAAATCGAGGAACAGCGCCTGCTGCTGGCCGTAATACTCCGGATCGCAGGTGGCGAACATGCGCGACCAGTCGAGCGACAGGCCCAGCGGCTTCATCTGTTCGACCATCGTGTCGATGTTGTCGTAGGTCCAGGTCTTGGGATGGCCCCCCGACGCCATCGCGGCGTTCTCCGCCGGCATCCCGAAGGCGTCGAAGCCCATCGGGTGCAGCACGTTGTGGCCGGTCGCGCGCTTGTAGCGCGCCACCACGTCGCCCATCGTGTAGTTGCGCACGTGGCCGATATGGATGCGCCCCGACGGGTAGGGGAACATCTCCAGCACGTAGTATTTCGGCTTGCCGTTCTTGCGTTCGGCCTTGAAGGTCAGGGCCTCGTCCCAGGCCTTCTGCCATTTCGGCTCGATCTCGGCGGGCGTGTAGCGGGACATTCGGGCGCTCCCCTTCGGCCTCTGACGGGCATGTGTCGGTCGCGGCGGTGATAAGCGGGGAGGACCGGCACGTCCAGAGCCTCGGGCCGCGGCGACTGGGGGTATTCCCGCCTTCACAGGCCCCTGGCGCGCTGTATTCTGGCCGTCAGACCCGAAAGATCCCCGCGAGACGGACCATGCCCGAACCCACCGCACTGGAGCAATCCCTTCTGGAACTCATCAACCGGGCCCGGACCGACCCGGGCGGAGAGTTCGACCGGCTGATCCTCGACGCCGCCACACGCACCACCCTCGACCCGGACGCGACCGCCGCGATCCGCTCTCGCGAGGTGAACATGACCGTGCTCGAAGCGCAGCTCGCCGCGCTCGACCCGGTGCCGCCGCTGGCCTGGAACGATCTTCTGTCACAGGCGGCGGAGGTGCAGACCGACCACCAGATCGCGATCGACGATCAGGGGCACGCGGGACCGGGCGGCAGCCGCGCGGTCGACCGCGTCATCGCCGCCGGCTACGACTGGACCGGGGTGAGCGAGAATGTCTACGCCTCGGGGCGCGGCGACGCGCATATTCACGCCGCCTTCTTCATCGACTGGAGCCGGACCACCGAGACCGGCATTCAGGATCCGCCGGGCCACCGCGACGCGATAATGAACGACCGCCGGGTCGAGCTGGGCATCTCCGTCAAGCCGGCCGGCGACAGCGAAGAGATCGGCCCGCTCGTGGTCACGCAGGTCTTCGGCAACCGCGCCGATTACGCGCCGCAGCTCCTCGGCGTGGTGATCGAGGATGCGGACGGCGACGATGTCTACGACATCGGCGAGGGGCTCGGCGGGGTCACAGTGACGGCCGCGGGCGCGGTCGGCGAATTCACCACCACGACCCGGGCGGCGGGCGGCTACCAGATGCCGCTGCCGGAGGGCGACTATACCGTGACCTTCGCCGGCGGCGCGCTGGCAGCGGAAATCGTCGAGACGGTGACCATGGACGCGGCGAACACCAAGCTCGACGGTATCGCCGAGGCGCCCGCACCGGACGTCCGGACCGTCGGTTACGCCGAGGGCCGGACCGACGCGGTGCTCTCCGTCTCCTTCACCGGCGGCACGCTGACGCTGTCGGGCGCCGATGCCGCCGCCTTCGTCCTGGATGGCACCGCACTACGCTTTGCCGCCACCCCGGATTTCGAGGCCCCGGAGGACACCGATGGCGACAACGTCTACGACGTGGAGATCCGCGGCCCGGAGGTAGCGGTCGACGCCACAATCACCGTGACCGACGTGGAAGAGACGCCGCCGGCGCCCTCAGGCGTACGGCGCATCGGCACCGAGGTCGCGGACATCCTCGACGGCACCGACGGCGACGACACGCTCGCCGGCCGGGGCGGCAACGATTCGCTTCTGGGCCGGGGCGGGGACGACGAGATCGCCGCCGCGGACGGCAACGACACGGTGATAGCCGGGGCCGGCGCCGACAACGTGGGCGGCGGCTTCGGCGACGACAGCCTCCTCGGCGGCACCGGCAACGACACGATCGGCGCCGGCCGCGGCGAGGACTTCGTGAACGGCGAGGCGGGCGACGACATCGTCAACGGCGGCCAGGGCAACGACACGATCTTCGGCGGGGCCGGCAACGACACCTCGGGGGCGGGCTTCAACGACGACATCGTCTCGGGCGGCTTCGGGGACGACAGCCTCGGCGGCGGCACCGGGCAGGACGTCATCGCCGCGCATGACGGGGACGATGCCGTCGGCGGCGGCGAGGGCGACGATTCCATAGACGGCGGCAGCGGCGACGACTTCCTTGCCGGCGGGGGCCGCGACGACACGATCTTCGGACAGGCGGGCGCCGATTCGATCAATGGTGGCGCGGGCAACGATATCTTGTCGGGGGGCACCGGCGCCGATATATTCATTTGGAACGATCTAATTTCCGGCGAAGCCGATATCGTCACCGATTTCGAACCCGGACTGGACCGGCTGCGCCTCACCGGCATCGACAATGCCCCGGGCAGCGGACTCGTCGGCAAAGTGGCAGCGCTCACCCCGACGGACACCGTCGAGGGCGCAATCTTGTCCTATGACGGCCAGTTGATCCTGCTGGAGAACGTGCGCGTCGCTGACCTCACACTGGATGACTTTCTGTTCATCTGAGCGAAGTATTGCTTCGAGTCCCGATTCTCGCCGCATTGCTCATTAAAATCCCAGAATGCTTGGACGCCGTTAAGGTGTCTATTGTAGTGAGACTGCGACAGCACTGGGATGGGCTCAAGTCTGAATGCCAATTAATATCTATGCACCGACCTCGGCCGATAACCTGAGTCTGGTCGAGCTCGATCTGTACCATCTGATCATGGAATACCGCGCGGAACAGGGGTTGCCGGCTATCCCCCTGTCCGGCGGCCTGACGCTGACCGCCGGGCGTCATTCGCTCGATCAGTATCACAACATCGAGGTCCCGGGCACCGGCCTGCCAGAGGGTGCGAACCTGCACAGCTGGTCCGACCGGCCGTACATGTCCGACGGCAGCACGCCGGGAGCGATGACGAACGCACCGCAGCGGCTGCAATCGGGCTACAACGACCCCGGTTACGAAATCACCGCCTACGGCCAACCTGATGTCGAACGGGCGCTGGCGGGATGGAAACAATCCCCCGGCCACGACATCGTCATCCGCAATGCCGGCCCCTGGACCGGCATCAGCTGGGGCGCCATCGGCATCGGGGTGGAGATGAACGAGCGCGTGGAAAGCGGCCCGATCCGCTACGGCAATTATTACAACGTCTGGTTCGGCCAGGCGAAAGATCCCGGGGGCCCCCCGCTCATAGAAGGCACGACCGCGGCCGACACCGTGCGCGGTACCGCGTTTGCCGACCGGATCGCGGCCGGCGGCGGCGACGACACGATCCGCGGCCACGGCGGCGACGACAGGATTCACCTCGGCGGCGGCAACAATGCGATTTTCGGCGGCACCGGCACCGACACGCTGGTGGTAAACCTCCCCTCGACAGCGGTGGAGGTCGCAATGGCGGGCGCCGCCATGCAGATCACCCTCGGTCCGCATGTCAGCACACTGCACGGGATGGAGCTGTTCGAGTTCACCGACGGCACGTTCGAGCTGACCGCAAACGGCCTCGTGGAAGTGGAACAGGACCCGCTGCCGGACGGGCCGGAGGAGCCGGCCGAACCGGACGGCCCACCCCCTCCGACGGAGCCGGTGCGGAACGTCAATCCGCCGTCCGAGATCGTGCAGGCGCTGCCGATGCATTCCGAGGGCGGCAATACCGGCAATCCCGGAATGCCCCCCGGCGGCGAAGGGCGCCGCGTCATCGGTGACGACGCCGACAACGTCATCGGCGGACCCCCGACCGACGACACGCTCAATGGCGGCGGCGGCGACGACATGATCTCGGGCGGCGACGGTTGGGACCTGATCGCCGGAGGTGACGGCAACGACACCATCTCCGGCGGCAACGGAAACGACATGATCGGCGGCGGCTTCGGCGACGACAAGATCGTCGCGGGCGCCGGCCGTGACACAATCGGGGCCGGACGCGGCGACGATTCCGTCAATGGCGGGCTGGAAGACGACGTGATCAGCGGCGGTCCCGGCGACGACGTGATCTTCGGCGAAGCCGGCGACGACGTGATCGGCGGTAGCTACGGCGACGACACAGTCTCGGATGGCGACGGCAACGACAATCTCGGCGGCGGGACCGGAATGGACATTCTCGCCGGTCATGACGGCGACGACTCGATCGGAGGCGGCGAAGGCAACGACCTGATCGGCGGCGGCAACGGCGACGATTTCCTTGCCGGGGGTGGCCGCAACGACACGATTCTCGGCGGCAGTGGAAACGACACGATCAACGGTGGCGAAGGCAACGATCACATGTACGGCCAGGCCGGCGCAGACGTGTTCGTCTTCAACGGTTTCACCGACGGAGAGGTCGACCGGATCTACGATTTCGACGATGGCGAGGACGTGCTGCGCCTGCGCGGGATCTCGGGCAACAACACGCAGGAACGGATCGAGGCGCTCGACATCACGTATTTCGCCTTCGACGGCGAAGTCGCCGGCGCGCGCCTGACCTACGGCGGCCACACCATCGAGATCGCAGGCATCGCCGCGGAAGATCTCGGCGTCGGAGATTTCATCTTCATCTGATCCGCAACGCCCGCGCCCGGGCGGCACCGCCCGGGCGTTTCCCTTTCCGGTCCGATGTGGCATGACCCTCGGGCAAGCGCACGGGGCAAGGGGCGGCAGCGGTGAAGATCCTCATCATCCACCAGAATTTTCCGGGCCAGTACAAGTACCTGGCCCCCGCACTGGTGAAGCGCGGGCATGAGGTCGCCTCGCTCACGCCCAAGGTCGACAAGCCGACCAACTGGAAGGGCGTGAAGGTCCTGCCCTACAAGATCAAGGGCAACTCCACCCGCGGCATCCATCCCTGGCTGCAGGATTTCGAGACCAAGATCCTGCGCGGCACCTCCTGCTACCAGGGCGCGCTGGAGCTCAAGGCGCGCGGCTTCGCCCCCGACGTGATCCTCGCCCATCACGGCTGGGGCGAGAGCATGTTCCTCAAGGACGTCTGGCCGAACGCCCGGCTCGGCCTCTACTGCGAACTTTACCACCTCACGACCGAGGAATTCGCCCGCTTCGACCCCGAGTTCGACCGCGGGACGCCGGATCTCGACGCGATGCGCATCCGCCTGAAGAACCTCAACAACCGCATCCACGAAGAGATCATGGATGCCGGCGTCAGCCCGACCCGCTTTCAGGCCTCGACGTTTCCCGAACGCTGGCAGGACCGGATCACCGTTACCCATGACGGTATCTTCACCGACGAGGTGAAACCGAACCCGGACGCCCGGCTCGAGGTCACCGACGGACGCGTGCTGACCCGCGACGACGAGGTGATCACCTTCATCAACCGCAACCTCGAACCCTATCGCGGCTACCACGTCTTCATGCGTGCGCTGCCCGAGATCCTGCGCCGCCGCCCGAACGCCCATGTCGTGATGCTGGGCGGGGACGAGGTCAGCTACGGCGCCAAGGCGCCAGACGGCAAGACCTGGAAACAGATCTTCATCGACGAGGTCCGCGGCCAGATCCCCGACGCAGACTGGGCGCGAGTGCATTACCTCGGCCGCGTGCCCTACGACCGCTTCCTTGCGATGATGCAGGTCAGCCAGGCCCACGTGTACCTGACCTACCCCTTCGTTCTGTCGTGGTCGCTGCTCGAGGCGATGAGCGCCGAATGCGCGATCCTCGCCTCCGATACCCGCCCCGTGCGCGAGGTGCTGACCGAGGACGAGACCGGCTGGATGGTCGATTTCTTCGACCGCGAGGCGCTTGTCGACCGGCTCTGCGCCTTGCTCGACGACCCGGAGACGCGCGCCCGGCTTGGCCGGAACGCCCGCGCCTTCGTGCAGCAGAACTACGACCTGCGCACGGTGTGCCTGCCCGAGCATGTCGCCTGGGTCGAACGCCTCGCCACGCTGGAGCCGCGGCCGGTCATCGACTGAGTACGCCGCCGCTCAGACGAGGCCCTGCCAGATCGCGAACGCCACGCCGAACGCCGCGCCGACCATGACGTAGCCCCCGACGATGTAGAGTCCGTCGCGGATCAGAAGGCCGATGGCGAACAGCGACACCGCCGCCGCGCCGAACGAGGTGAAGAAGGGCAGAAGCTCCAGCGCCGGCCAGGTCAACGCGGTGAACGCGATCATCACCTGCGCCAGCGTCCGCATCGGCCCGAAGGTGAGCACCCGCCAGCGGTTGCGGCTGTGCCGGTCGATCCAGGCGACGGGCCGGCGCAGGAAATCGAGCCCCTGGCGCAGCCGCGCCGCCCCGATACGGCGCCGCGTGACGAACCCCGGCAGCCACAGGTGGTCGCGCCGCGTCAACGCCTGGCCGACGGCCAGCAGGATGATCAGCGCGCCGATCGTCGGGGTTCCGGGGATACCCGACACCGGCGACACGAGGATCAGCGCCGGCACCAGGATCACCGCGGTAAAGGACCGATCGCCGACCTTGCGCAGGATGTCCCCCACCGACACCGTATCCTCGTCCGGATCGGGGCGGATGCGCGCCAGAAGCTCGCCCAGCGTCGTCACGGGCGCCGCCTCGGGCGCCGCGCTCGGGGATGCGGAACTCACGGGATGTCTCCTCCTGCGGACGTGGGATCAGGCCGCTTCGGCCTCGAGCAGGGTAAGTAGCCCGGAGCGGTAATCCGGATAGGCCAGTTCTACACCGAGTTCCGTCTTGATACGGTCGTTGGCCACGCGCTTGTTGTCGCTGTAGAAACTGCGCGCCATCTCGGACATCTCCGCGGTCTCGAACGGCACCTCGGGCGGCACCGGCAGACCGAGGAGCTCGGCCGCATAGGCCAGCACGTCCTGCGGCGGAGCGGGATCGTCGTCGCAGACATTGTAGACCGCGCCGGGATTGGGCCGCTCGATTGAGGCGGCGAGCACGGCGGCGATGTCGTCCACGTGGATACGGCTGAAGACCTGGCCGGGCTTGACGATGCGCTGCGCGCGGCCCCGGCGCAGCTTCTCGAACGGGCCGCGGCCCGGCCCGTAGATCCCGGCAAGGCGGAAGACGTGCAGCGGCAGGTGAGGAATGGAGCCCCAGGCGGCTTCCGCCTCCACCCGTGCCTGGCCGCGCGGCGTGGTCGGCAGGAGCGGCGTGGTCTCATCCACCCAAGCGCCGTGATGGTCGCCGTAGACGCCGGTGGTCGAGAGGTACCCCGCCCAGTGCAGGTCCGGCGCCTTCGCCTCTATCGCTTCGCGCGCGATGGCGAGCGCGGGATCGCCGTCCTCGCCCGGCGGGGCGGACATCAGAAGATGCGTCGCCGGCCCGAGCGCAGCGGCAATGTTCTCGGCCGACCAGGGCACCGGTTCCACCCCGTCCGCTTCGAGGCGAGGCGCCTTTTCGGGGTCGCGCACGGTACCGAGGATGCGCCAGCCCTCCGGGATCAGCCGGAGCGAGAGCGCTCGGGCCGAGAAACCGTAACCGAGAGCGAGGAGCGTGGGCGTGTGGTCCGTCATGGCCCAAGGATGCGGCGCGTGCGGCGGTTTGGCAAGCAGAGTGCGACCCGCAGGGGTCGGCAGAAGCTTGCCGACGGCTCGCGGGGCCGGGCTTTCGCGCTCCCCGGTGGGCCGCCTCGTGTCTATGATCGAGCCAGGGACAAACGATCCGGGACGAGGTTCGATGCGGAAAACGGCTCTGGCGCTCGCGATTGCGGCGCTTTTCGGGGTGGCCGCCTGCGGCACGCAGGCACCGGTGATAGACGACAGCGAAGCCCGTAGCTTTGCAGCGCAGACACCGAAACTGCCTCTCCATCCGAACGAGACGCCCGAGCTGCGCCAGCTCATCAACGAATACGCCGACCGTTACGGCGTGCCCCGCCCGCTGGTTCACCGGGTGATCGTGCGCGAAAGCACGCATCGCCCCTGGGCGCGCAACGGCCCCTATTACGGGCTGATGCAGATCCTGCCGGCGACCGCGCGGACCATGGGCTTCCGCGGTGCGCCCTCCGATCTTCTCGATGCCGAGACCAACCTCAAATACGCGGTGAAATACCTTCGCGGCGCGTGGATGGTGTCCGATGGAAGCCACGACAAGGCGGTCGGCTGGTATGCCCGCGGCTACTATTACGAGGCCAAGCGGCGCGGGATGCTGGTGGAGACCGGCCTGCGGCCGGGCTGATCCGGCGGCGCCGGCCCCCAGGGCGGACGGGCGACACGGACCGGGGCCCAGCCCGTCGCCATTGTCTCTCGGGCCGATGGCGTGCCAATGGCAACCCCCCTGAGTATTTGAAGCCCAAAGAAGCAAAGGTGGCCGGCTCGGGCCGAAGGCGGCGCGATCAGTCGGGCAACGCCGCGCTGAATCCGTCGTAGCTCGGCCCGTGATCGACCTTGATGCCCCGGTCCTCCAGGGCGGCGATGCGGGCGCGGTCGCGCTTGTCCGCGCCCTTGCCGGGCTCGCGCAGGATCACCCGGACGATGCGGCCGGGATGGCGCTCGGCGGCGGCGAGGTACACCTTCGGGTCGTGCTGGCCGGTATCGCCGACGAGCATCACCGGCACGCCGGGATGCGCCGCGAGCAGCGAATCGATCGCCGCACCCTTGTGGTCGCCATGCGTGCCCGAGATGAACTGCGTCCTTGAGATTCCGAGATCGCGCAGGAAGACCGGCGCCTTGGGCAGGCCGTGCCGCTCGAAGATGCGGCGCAGGAAATAGTGCAGGTTCCACGGGCTCGACGAGACGAAGAAGATCGGCGCGCCCGCCGCCTCGAACCCCTTCATCAGCGCCACCGCGTCGGGAAAGACATGCCGCGTCAGCGCGTTGCCGGTGAGCGAGGTCCAGAGGTTGCGCACCAGCGAATAGGCCCCGGTCTCCATCACCGTGTCGTCGATGTCCGAGATTACCAGGAACGGCGCATCGCCGACGACCAGCGCCTCGAGCGTCGCGCTCTCGCCACCGTCGATCTCCGCCTCGGCGGCAAACCAGCCGGGCGCGGCATCGCCGCGCGGCAGGTGGAGGGTGAAATACCCCTCCTCGTCGCTGACCGCCGTCGCCTCTCCGACGCGGATCGTCCGCTCTGACACCTCGCGGGTGAAGAACAGCCCCGCCATCTGCCGCAGGTTCACCCACCACGACGCTTCGGGCGACGGCGTGGTGCGGCGCAGCGAGGTCAGGACGCGCCCGCGCAGCAGGATCTCCTCGGGCGTGGCGTAGCCGAGATAGGGATCGATGACGACCCGCTCGGGCTCCCGGCGAAGAAACACCCGGTCGAAGAGTTTTTCGACCGGGTGCGCAATACGTGCGAGGACGGGCTTGACCATCTCAGCCGGGGCTCATGCCGCGCATCTTCTCGGACCGGCGGCGCAGGATCTCCACCGTGGTCAGCAGGCAGATCGAGATACCCACGAGGATCGTCGCCACCGCCAGGATCGTCGGCGAGATCTGCTCGCGCAGGCCGGTGAACATCTGCCAGGGCAGCGTCTGCTGATTGGCCGACCCGACGAAGAGCACGATCACCACCTCGTCGAAGGAGGTGATGAAAGCGAAGAGCCCGCCCGAGATCACGCCGGGCAGGATCAGCGGCATCTGCACCTTGAAGAAGGTCGTCACCGGGTTCGCGCCGAGATTGGCCGAGGCCCGCGTCAGCGACCGGTCGAAGCCCACCAGCGTCGCCGTCACCGTGATGATCACGAACGGAATGCCGAGCGCCGCGTGCGCGAGGATCACCCCGAGATATGTGCCCTGCAGCCCGATCCGGCTGTAGAAGAAGTACATTCCCGCCGCCGAGATGATCAGCGGCACGATCATCGGCGAGATCAGGATCGCCATGATCACCTGCCGCCCGGGAACGTGCGGCTGGCTCAGGCCGATCGCCGCGAGCGTGCCGAAGCTGACCGCCAGCAGTGTCGCGATCGGCGCGATGATCAGGGAGTTGCGCAGCGCGCTCTGCCATTCGTTCGACTGGAAGAAATTGCGGTAGTGGCGCAGGGAATAGCCCTCGGGATCGAAGGACAGCATCTCGGGCGTGAAGGTGAAGAAGTTCTCCGCGTTGAAGCTGAGCGGCATCACCACGAGGATCGGCGTGATCAGGAAGACGAAGATCGCCCCGCAGATCACCCGGAAGCTGTAGTGCCACAGGACCTGCCCGCCGGTGAGGTAAGGCGGCAGCGCCATCCGGTAGCGGCAGCGCCCGACCCAGTAGATGAACCAGCCCAGGAACCAGCCGAAGAGGGCGCCGACGACAAGGCCGGGCACGCCGCCGATCAGCAGCCCGGCGAGCGCGAACAGCGCGACGACCCCCCATTTGAACGCCCGCTCCTGCGCGGTGCCGAGATAAGCCATCGCGAGATAGGCGAGCCCGGCGCAGATCGCGGCGCCGAGCACGATGCCGACAAGGCCCGAGCCCTGCGCGGTGCCGACGAAGAGGCCGAAGAACGCCCCCGCCGCCGCGACCACGCCGCAGGTGAAGCCGTAGGGCATGGTGCGGGTTTCGGTGATGACCACGTTGGGTGTCGCCATTGCCTCAGCCTCCCAGCTTCACGTTGTCGATGCCGACGATCTTGTCGTAGGCCCAGTAGAGGATCAGCACCACCGCCAGCAGGATCGTGCCCAGCGCCGCCGCGAGGCCCCAGTTGAGCGACGAGGAGATGTGATAGGCGATCCGGTTGGAGATGAACGTGCCGGTGGTGCCGCCGACGATCTCGGGTGTGATGTAGTAGCCGATCGACAGGATGAAGACGAGGATCGAGCCCGCGCCGATCCCCGGCACCGATTGCGGGAAATAGACCCGCCGGAACGCCGTGACGTTGGTCGCGCCCAGCGATTTCGCGGCGCGCACGTAGCTCGGCGGGATCGTCGACATGACCGAATACATCGGCAGGATCATGAACGGCAGAAGGATGTGCGTCATCGCGACGATGGTGCCGAACTGGTTGTTGATCATCACCAGCCGGTTGGCGTCTCCGACGAGGCCCAGCCAGACGAGCACGTCGTTGATCACCCCCTGGCTCTGCAGCATCACCTTCCAGGCCGACGTACGCACCAGCAGCGAGGTCCAGAACGGCAGCAGCACCAGGATCATCAGCAGGTTCGCCGACCGCATCGGCAGCGTCGCCAGAAGGTAGGCGACCGGGTAGCCCAGAAGGATGCAGCTGAAGGTAATGACAAGCGACATGAACATCGTGCGCTTGAAGAGCAGCCCGTAGATCCGTTCGTCCTCGTCCCGCATCGCCGCGCCGTCGGGGGTCTTCTGCATGTCGACGGCGTTGAGGAAATAGCCCGAGGTGTAGTCGGGCGAGAACGCCTGGATCGTGCCCCAGACCTCCGGATCGCCCCAATCCTCGTCCATGTCGAGGAAGGCCTGCTTGATCGGCGTGGTCTCGAAATCGCCGACCGCCGCGGACGCCTCCTGCAGAAGGTCGGTATGCGGACCCGAATAGCCCGAGACATCCTTGTTCGTCAGATCGGTGTAGAGTGCCGCCCAGACCCGCGTCCATGGTTCTTCCTCGAGCGGGCTCTCGTTGTCCTCGGTGCGGATGAACTCCGCGAAGGTCAGCATCTGGCGCGAGGTTTCCGGCAGCAGCGTCGGCATGCCCTCGCGCAGCTGGAAGTCGGGCAGCGGCTCGCCGGACTCCTCGTCCCAGGCCTCCTGCGCCGCCAGCCACTCGTCCGAGCCCATGAGCTCGGCCCAGGTGCGCTCTTCCTCCCAGAGTTCGTTCAGGTCCTCGAACTGGTCCTGGTAGAGCTCTCCAATATCGTCGACGCCGCGGCCCGAGCGGCGGAAGAGCGACGACACCCCCGTCAGTTCGTAGTTGAGGCGGGTGCCGAGGCGGGTATGTTCCTTGCGCTCCTGCGCCAGGAAAAGATCGTCGTAGAGCGCAGCATAGACCTCGTCCCCGGGGGACTCGCCACTGTCGTAATCCCAGTCTGCCAGCGCCTCGACGGTGCGTGGCAGGGTCTCCGAGACGATCTCGTTCTCGACCGAGCGGAACAGCATGTCCGCGATCGGCGCGATGAAGGTCAGGAGCACGAACAGCAGCAGCGGGGCGATCAGGGCCAGTGCGCGAATCTTCTGGATCCGCAGGGATTTGGCGAGCTGGCGCTTGAGCGGGGTGCCGTCGGCAGCGAGCATCCGCCCGCGGTCGTCGACATTGTCGAGCGCCTTGGCCTGGGCGAGCGGATCGTCCGGCGTCGGCGCTTCGATCTTGTTCGGATCGGATGTGGCGTCACTCATCTTGGGTCCCCTCGACCACCAGGATCACGCTGTCGGCGCTCTGCCGCCGGATCTCGGCGACGGACTGGTATGCGCTGTCGTTGTAGGCGGCTCGGGCCGCGTCGTAGCTGGGGAACTCGATAACCACGTGGCGCTGGTGGGTCTCGCCCTCCATCACCTCGCTCTGCCCGCCGCGGACGATGAAACGTCCGCCGAGGCTCTCCAGGATGGGCGTGTCGCGCGCGATGTAGTCGCGGTACGCCTCCGGGTCGCGGACGGTGATGTGGCCGATGATGTAGCCCTTGGGCATCCCGGGTTCCCTGTCGGTGTCGCGCGCCGTTTGTCCGGCGCGTCGCTCTGGCGCCGCGCGCCGGGTGGGGAGATTGCCCCACCCTGCGGACGGCGGTGGGTAGGGTGGGCAATCTGCCCACCCCGGTCTCTTGCGGGCGGGGCGATTACCCCGCCGCCGCGATCACTGCGCCAGCCAGGACTGGAACTTGGCGTCGATGTCGTCGCGGTAGTCGGCCCAGAACTCGTAGTTGTAGAGGAACGTGTTCTCGGAGTTCTCGGGATCGGTCGGCATGTGCTGCTTCATGTCCTCGGGAACCAGCGGTGCCGAGGTCTCGCGCGCCGGGCCGTAGGAGATGTACTCCGCCTGGTCCGCCAGCCGCTGCGTGTCGGTGGCGAAGCGCACGAAGTCCTTCACGCGGGCAAGGCGGTCTTCCGGCAGACCCTCGGGGATGATCCAGCCGTCGAGGTCGAAGACCTGCGCGTCCCACATCATGCCCACCGGCTGGTCCTGCTCCTCGATCACCGAGTAGAGGCGGCCGTTATAGGTGGAGCCCATGAACACCTCGCCGTCGGCGAGAAGCTGCGGCGTGTCGGCGCCGGCCGACCACCAGATCACGTCGTCCTTGATCTCGTCCAGCTTGGCGAGCGCCTGGTCCTGGCCCTCGTCGGTGGCGAGCACGTCGTAGATCTCGTCCTTGGCGACACCGTCGCACAGGAGCGCCCATTCCATGTTGTTGATGGGGCGCTTTTCCAGCGCGCGCTTGCCCGGATAGGTCTCCAGGTCCCAGACGTCGCAGATCTCGTCGGGCGCGTCGGCGCCCTCGGGCACCATGTCGGTGCGGTAGCCGAAGGTGGTCGAATAGACGATCTGCGGGATGTAGCAATCCGACACGATCAGGTCGCCGAAGTCGTCCGAGGGATCGACCTCGCTGCCATCCTCGGCCTCGCCGGGCGCCAGAAGCTCGTCATGGTCGACTTCCATCGCCAGGCCCTCGTCGCATAGGCGGATGGCGTCCGATGCCACCACGTCGACGAGATCCCAGGTGATGTTGCCGGCTTCGTTCATCGCGCGCAGCTTGGCCACGGCCTCGTTCGAGCTTTCGTCCCAGGTCGCGGAGACCTCGGGGTTGTTCTCGATGTAGGGCTCCACGTAGGCCTGCTGCTGCGAGGACTGGTAGGCCCCGCCCCAGCTGACCAGCGTCATGCTGTCTGCCATCTCCTGCGCGGCGACGGCGCCGCCGGCGACCGTCAGCGCGGTGGTGGCGAGAAGCGTCTTGGAAAGTGTCATACCTTTCTCCCTAAGTCCCGTTGGTGATGCGGGCCCCGGCTACGGGTGGAACGCAAGGCCCTTCCGATGCGCCTGCGCCGGCCGCACACCTTTCGGCGCGCCAGCCCGCGCAGCGCGGCGATCCTACGTCGCGTCGAGCGCGCGGCAATCCTCGGGCAGCCAGCCGATCTTCACGGTCTCGCCGGGCGAAAGCCGCTTCTGGTCGGCGCGGTTGCGCGTCTTGACGATGAACTCGTCGTTGCCGGCGACGGACAGGCGCGTGCGGAACACGTCGCCCATGTAGATGAACTCGCGCACAGTGGCTTCCAGCGTATGGGCCGTGGTGCCGAGGTCCGGATTGAATTCCACCCGCTCGGGGCGGATCGAGACCCGCGTGCGGTCGCCCTTCTGGGTCACGTTGATCGGGTTGGCGTCGATCACCTCCCCGCTGTCTAGCTTCACCGTGCAGCGGTTGCCGCCGATCTCCTCGATCACGCCTTCCAGCGTGTTGTTCTCACCGATGAACTGGGCGACGAAGCTGTTCTGCGGCGCCTCGTAGAGCTCGTCCGGCGGGGCGAGCTGCTGGATGCGGCCGTCGTCGAACACCGCGACCCGGTCCGACATGGTCAGCGCCTCGGTCTGGTCGTGCGTCACGTAGACGACGGTGATCCCGAGATCGTTGGCGATGCGCTTGATCTCGAACTGCATGTGCTCGCGCAACTGCTTGTCGAGCGCGCCAAGCGGCTCGTCCATCAGCACCAGCTCGGCCTCGAACACGAGCGCGCGGGCCAGCGCGATCCGCTGCTGCTGTCCGCCCGAAAGCTGCGCCGGCCGCCGGCCGCCGAAATGGCCCATCTGCACCATCTCCAGCGCGCGCTTGACCTTCTTCTCTCGCTCGGCCTTGGCCATGCCCCTGACCTCAAGCGGGAAGGACAGGTTCTCGGCCACCGTCATGTGCGGAAAGAGGGCGTAGTTCTGAAAGACCATGCCGATCCCGCGCTTGTGCGGCGGGATGTTGTTGATCGGCTTGCCGTCGAGCTTGATCTCGCCGTGGGTCGCCGTCTCGAACCCCGCAAGCATCATCAGGCAGGTGGTCTTTCCCGATCCCGACGGCCCCAGCATGGTCAGAAACTCGCCCTTCGGCATGGCGAGGTTGAGATCCTTCACGACGAGCGTCTCGCCGTCATAGCTCTTCTGCACGCGTTCGAACGCGACGAACGCGTCGCTATCAGCCGTGGTCCCCAACAGCCAAACTCCCTGATATATGTCCCGCGCGGGTTGGCCCGCGTCTCTGAACCCCGACTAAACCGCCAAGGCCTTGTCGATGCAACTGTCTTGGCAAGGCTAACATATCCGGCGCCCAGAAACAGGAACATTGCCCAGATATTCGGCACCTGGCGGGAAGAATGGCAAGGCGGCCCCGGCCGGAATGACCGTTCGCACCGGCCCAGGCGCCGGTCCGCGCTGCGCCGAAGGCAGAATCAGCCATTCGCCTCACGACCCGGTGACGCCCCATGATGTACACATCTTGGGGATGCACTGCGCGCCTCCAGCCAAATTCCGCTGAATTTTTCGGCATAATGTCGCAAACGGAGCCTTGGCGTCGCGTTCTGACAGACCAGATGTACACAAGTTGTCAATGTGGAGCTGTCATCCCTACCGGTCAGAAAGGCGTGCCCATGGCGTATCATCGCTTCACCAAGGACCTGCCGTTTTCCGAGGAAGAGTATACTCGCCGCCTCGACAAGACCCGCCGCGCGATGGAGCGATCCGGTCTCGACGTGCTTTACGTCACCGATCCGTCGAACATGGCGTGGCTGACCGGGTATGACGGCTGGTCCTTCTACGTGCATCAGGGCGTGATCGTGCTGCCTGACGCCGATCCGATCTGGTGGGGCCGCAACCAGGATGCCAACGGCGCCATCCGCACCGTCTGGATGGGCGACGACCGTGTCATCGGCTACGCCGACAACTACGTGCAGTCGACCGAACGTCACCCGATGGAGGATCTGGCCCAGCGCCTCATCGGCATGGGGCTGGAACGCACGCGCATCGGGGTGGAACTCGACAACTATTATTTCTCCGCTCGCGCATACATGGCGCTATCGGGCGAGTTGCCGAATTCCACGCTGCTCGACGCCACCGCGCTGGTGAACTGGCAGCGCGCCGTGAAGTCGGAGGAAGAGCTGACCTTCATGCGCCGCGCCGCGAAGATCTCCGAGAAGATGATCGACGGGCTGGTGGAACGTGTCGAACCCGGCGTGCCCAAGAACGAGGTCGTGGCCGAATGCCAGCGCGACGCGATCATGGGCGCGGACGGCCACTGGGGCGACTATGCCGCGATCGTGCCGCTGCTGCCCTCGGGCTCGGACGCCGCCGCGCCGCACCTGACCTGGGACGGCGAGCCGTTCAATCCGGGCGAGGCGACGTTCTTCGAGATCTCCGGCTGCTACCGCCGCTACCACGCGCCGTTCTGCCGCACGATCTTCCTCGGGGAGCCGTCGGACATCTTCAAGCGGGCCGAAGCCGCGCTGGTCGAGGGGCTGGAAGCCGGGCTCGAGGTCGCGCGCGCCGGCAACCGCGCCTGTGACATCGCCAACGCGCTCGCCGCGCCGCTGGAATCGGCGGGCATCGAACGCGGGGCGCGCTGCGGCTACCCGATCGGCCTCAGCTACCCGCCCGACTGGGGCGAGCGCACGATCTCCCTCCGCGCGGAGGACGAAACCGTGCTCGAACCGGGCATGACCTTCCACTTCATGCCGGGCCTGTGGATGTCCGACTGGGGACTGGAGATCACCGAATCCATCCTCATCAAGGACGACGGCCCGGCCGAGACGTTCTGCCACCGCCCCCGCAAGATGTACGTGAAGGACTGACGATGCTCGACCGCACCGAAGAGATCCTGGCCGACCTGATCGCGCATCCCACCGTGTCGTCGGACCCCAATGCCGGGCTGATCGACGCGATGGCGACCCGGCTCGAGGATGCCGGCGCGCGGGTGGAGGTGTTCCGGGACGAGACCGGCGACAAGGCGAACCTCTGGGCCTCCATCGGCCCGGACATGGGCGGCGGCGTGATGCTGTCGGGGCATTCCGACGTGGTGCCGGTGGCCGACCAGGACTGGTCCACCGACCCCTGGCAGATGACCGAACGGGGCGATCTGCTGATGGGGCGCGGCACCTGCGACATGAAGGGGTTCATCGCCGCGTCGATCGCCATGGCCAGCGCCTACGGGACCACGAACCTGCGCCGCCCGGTGCATTTCTGCTTCACCCATGACGAGGAGGTCGGCTGCCTCGGCGCGCAGAACCTCGTTCAGCACCTCAAGGGACGCGACCACCTGCCGGCCATCGCCGTCGTCGGCGAGCCGACCGAGATGCGGATCATCGAGGGGCACAAGGGCTGCTGCGAATACACCGCCCGGTTCCAGGGGCTCGAAGGTCACGGCTCGAACCCCGACCGCGGGGTGAACGCGGTGGCCTACGCGGTGCGCTACGTCTCCCGCCTGATGGAACTGGCGGAGGAACTGAAGCTGCGCGCCCCGCGCGACAGCCGCTTCGATCCGCCGTGGACCACGGTGAACATCGGCAAGCTCGCCGGCGGCGTGGCGCACAACGTCATCCCCGGCCGCGCCGAGGTCGAATGGGAAATGCGCCCGGTGCAATACGGCGACGCGGAGTTCGTCAAGGAGCAACTCACCCAGCTGATCGAGACGGAGCTTCTGCCGGCGATGCGCGCCGTCACCCCGTGGGCCGACATCAGCGTGGAGACGATCGGAGAGGTCGTGGGGCTGGAGCCGATGGACGACAACATGGCGCGCAGCCTCGTCGCCCAGCTCACCGGCGGCAATTCCGCCGACGTCGTGCCCTTCGGCACGGAGGCCGGGCTCTTCCAGGAGCTTGGCATGTCCGTGGTAGTGTGCGGCCCCGGCTCAATCGCGCAGGCCCACAAGCCCGACGAATACGTCTCGCGCCAGCAGCTGACCGAATGCCTGACGATGCTCGAAGGCCTGCGGCGCACGCTCGCCGCATGAGCGCGGAGGCGCGCCATCAACGGCTCTACTCGGAGCTGCGAGGCCGCATCTGCCTGCTCGACTACCCCCCCGGCACCAAGCTGGGGGAGGAATCGCTCGCCTCCGAATTCGGGGTGTCGCGCACGCCGGTCCGCCGCGTGCTCGCACGGCTCGCCGACGAGGGGCTGGTGGAGGCACGCCACGGCGTCGGCACGCTGGTGACGGATGTCGACGCGCGTGAACTCGGGGAGGTCTACGCGCTGCGCGAGGAACTGGCACAGCTATCGGGTACGATGACCCCGCGCCCGGTGACGCAGTCGGTGCTCGACGAGGCGCGCGGCCTGGTGGCCGAGGGCGAGCGGCTGGCGGAGGCGCCCGACGCGCGCGCCTTCGCCCGGCTCAACATGGCCTATTTCGATTTCACCCAGCGGCTGATCGGCAACGAGGCACTGGCCGAGGTGTCCGAACGCCTCTACTTCCGCACCGCGCGGATCTGGCTCAAGACCATCTCCGCGCTGGACCTCGGCCGCGAGATAGAAGCTTTCCGCGAAGAGATGCGCCAGGTCGCTGGCGCGCTCGCCTCCGGCGACATGACCGCGGTCGGCATGATCCGCCGCGCCCACATTTCCATGAGCTTCCACCGCCTGAAGGCGGCTTTGCCCGGATCCCGGCCCGCGAACTGAGCCTCACGCTCCGGACAGCGCGCCGGTAGTGTGGGCAATCCGCCCCCCTTCCACTGCTCAGAGCGACTCGTTGTCCGGGTACCAGTCCGGCGTCAGGACCTCCGCACTCTCGACCATCTCGGCGAAGGCCGCCGGGTCCTGGGTGCCGCCGTCACGCCCGCGGAAGTGATACGGATAGACATGCGCCGGCGCGAACGCGTTGACCGCGCTCGCCGCCGCCTCCGCATCCATAGTGAACGGCAGGTTCATGCACACGAAGGCCACGTCGATGTTCTCGAGCGCGCGCATCTCCGGAATGTCCTCGGTGTCGCCCGAGATGTAGACCCGGAACCCCTCGAAGCTCAGCACGTAGCCGTTGTCGCGCCCCCCGGGGTGGAAATCGAGCCGCCCTTCGGTGGTGTTGTAGGCCGGGATCGCCTCGATCCCGAGGCCGTCCCAGTCGGTGCTCTCGCCATTGCCGATGGCCTCGGCGCGCTCGGCCAGCGCCTCCGGCAGCATCTCGGCAACCGCGGGGTTGGTGATGAGGTGCGTGCCCTCGCCCATCAGCGCCTGCAGCGTCTCGGCGTCGTAGTGATCGCCGTGCTCGTGGGTGATCAGGATCAGGTCCGGCGCCGGCAGGTCGGCATAAGCGTCGGCCCCACCGACCGGATCGACATGGATCACGCCCATCGGCGTCTCCATCACGAAGGAGGCGTGGCTCACCGGATGCACGGTGATCTCGCCGCCGTCGGTGGAGAAGGTATTGCTCATGTGCTGCTCGGCCATCGCCTGGAAGGGCAACATGATCGCGGCCCCGCAGGCCGCCCCGGTGGTCGCCATGAACCGGCGCCGTGTCACAGACATCTCGATCTCCTCTCCGCTGGTGATGCGTGAGACCTAGGCTGCGGGGCGCAGGCGTCCATCGCCGCGCCTCCGACACCGACGCGACAGCCCGATTGCGTTTTGTGGCCAAATCCCGACATACTCTAACCAAATTCCACCTTTATGCCCCGTTTCCACTGACCTGCGGACCCATTTTCCCCGCACCGTCACCCGAGGCCGCCGGAATGCTCGAATTCGACACAGTCAGTAAGTCCTTCTGGACCGGATCGCACCGCAAGGTGATCCTCGACCGGGTGTCGTTCCAGGTGGACCTTGGCGAATCCCTCGGCGTCCTCGCGCCCAACGGCACCGGCAAGACGACGCTGATCAAGATGATGGCAGGGCTGGAAAAACCCGACGAGGGACAGATCCGCCGCAATTGCCGGGTATCCTTCCCTCTGGGCTTCATGGGCGGCGTGATCTCCAAGATATCCGCGCGCGAGAACGCGCGTTACATTGCCCGGCTCTACGGCCTCGACCCCGACTATGTGGAGGCGTTCTGCCGCTGGCTCTGCGGCCTCGGCGAATATTTCGACCAGCCCCTCGGCACCTATTCTTCGGGGATGAAGGCGCGGTTCACCTTCTCGCTGATGCTCGCGCTCGACTTCGACATCTACCTCATCGACGAAGGCATGCCGTCCTCGACCGATGTCGGGTTCAACAAGCGGGCCGGCGACATTCTCGCCGAGCGCCTGCGCACCACGACGATCATCATCGTCAGCCACCAGCCCGACGTGCTGGAGAAGTTCGCCCGCAAGGCCGCGGTCCTGATGGATGGCCAGTTGCACATGTTCGAGAGTTTGGAAGAAGCGAAGCGGCTCTATGACTACGAAACCCAAGGCTAAGAAATTCCGGATCCGCCGCTCCGCCCCCGCCTCCGCCGCGGAGGCCGGCACCTCCATGGCCGAAGCCGATCCCGCCGCGCGTCCGGCGCCGCCCGCCCCGCGCGGCAGCGACACAGCCGCGCCGGAGGCCCCGAAGGCGCCACCCAGCGGCGAGATCGCCTCCGCCGCCGACACCGATATCCAGGCGATCCGCGAAGAGGGGCTGACCGGCCGCCAGCTGCGCATGGCCCGCCGCGTGGCGCAGAAGCACGGGCTCGCGCCGACCTCCGATTTCGATGCCGTGCGGCTCTTGCGCGCCCGCGGCATCGACCCGTTCCAGCGCGTAAACACGCTCGAACTCGTGGTCACCCGCGACCCCGAAACCGGCGAGGACAAGGTCGGCCGCCCGCCGGCCGCGGCGAACGAAACCGCGCCTGCGGAGACGCCGGGCACGGACAGGTCGGACGGCCGGGTGCAACTGCCCCAGACCATGCCGCTGAAGAAGAAGACGCTGCCCTCGACCGAGGTCGATCCGGGCCCCGGGCCGGCAGAACGCCGCGCGGCCGAGATCGGGCGCATCCAGCGCGACCTCGTCAAGCGGCGGCGGCGCAAGTTCGCGCTGCTGCTCACCCGGCTGTTCTTCTTCATCGCCATTCCCACGGCCCTGGCCGGGCACTACTTCTACAACGTCGCCACGCCGCTCTATTCCACCAAGTCGCAATTCCTGATCCTCGCCGCCGATGGCGGCTCGGGCAGCGGCATGGGCGGGCTGCTGTCCGGCACCCAGTTCGCCACCAACCAGGACGCGATCGCGGTGCAATCCTACCTCGCCTCGAAGGACGCGATGCTGCGGCTCGACCGCGACGTCGGCTTCAGGTCGCATTTCAGCCAGGATTTCATCGACCCCCTGCAGCGGCTCGAGCCGGGCGCCTCCACCGAAGACACCTACAAGGTCTACGAGGACAACGTGGAGATCGGCTACGACCCGACCGAAGGCGTGGTGAAGATGGAGGTGACAGCCGCGGACCCCGAAACCGCCGCCGAATTCTCGCGCGCGCTCATCTCCTATGCCGAGGAGCGGGTGGACAACCTGTCGCAGCGCAAGCGGGCCAACGCCGTGCTGGACGCCGAGGCGGGGCTCGAAGAGGCCCAGGCCGCGCGGCGCGAGGCGCAGTCGACGCTGGTGCGGCTGCAACAGGAAAGCGCGCTTCTCGACCCCGAGGGCCGGATCACCGCGCTGCGCAGCCAGATCAACACGTTCGAGATCCAGCTCCAGGAAAAGCGGCTGCAACTCCAGGCGCTGCTCGACAACGCCCGCCCGAACCAGAGCCGGGTGGACGGCGCCCGCGCCGACGTGCGCCGGCTCGAGGATCTGCTGGCCGACCTCAACACCCGAATGACCAGCGCGCAGGAGGGCGAACAATCGCTCGCCGACATCGCGACCAACGTGCAGCTGGCCGAGGCCGACCTCGCCACGCGCGACATGATGCTGCAATCGGCGCTCGAACGGCTGGAGACCGCGCGCCGCGACGCCGACAGCCAGGCGCGCTACCTGACCACGGCCGTCGTGCCCACCGCCTCGCAGGACCCCAGCTACCCGCGCAAGTTCGAGAACACGCTCCTGGCGTTCCTGATCTTCTCGGGAATCTACCTGATGATCTCGCTCACCGCCTCGATCCTGCGCGAACAGGTCTCCGCCTGACCGGCCTCTCGGAAGGTAGGCAGATTGCCCGCCCTGCCCGCGACTCCCTTCTTCGTCTGGCGGGAGAAACCCCGGGGAGTGCGAGGGGCTGGGCTGGCCCCTCGCCCGTGCCGCACGCGCCGCGGCCCGGTTCTAGCGCTCCAGCGACGCCAGATAGGCGTGAATGTCGGCCGCGCTGCGGTCCATGCGGAACGCCATGCGCGAACGCGCCGAGGACTCGCCAAGCTGCGCCTTGGTGAACTCGGTCGGGTTGCGCAGGTAGGCGGCGAAGGTGTCCGGCGTCCAGTGCACGCCGGCATCGCCCAGCCGCCGCAGCCACGGCGAATAATTGAACCCGGCCTGCCGCCCCGCCAGCGCGCCCGCGGCACCGTACAGGTTCGGCCCCGCCCGGCCGCCGCCGCGCAACACCGTCCCGTCCGGCGCAATCACCGCGTGGCAGGCGGTGCAGGCCGCGAACGCCCGCGCGCCCGCGGCGGCGTCCTGCGCCGGGGCGGGCCCTGCCAGCAGGCAGGCGAGGAGGACGGACAGCTTGCGGATCATCGGACCCCTTCGGATCGGGAACAACGGACGGACGCCCAAGAGATAACAGCGCCCCTGCGCGATGAAAGGTCCGGAATACCGGACAATTTCGTGAACGGCGATCCGTGCCCCCGGCCGCCCTGCCCCCACGACCATCGGGATGGCGGCCGCGAAGGCGCCCCCGTGCCGCCTCGGAACGACGGTACCGTAGCCCGCCCTGGCGAAAAGTTCCGCCCCGGCACACTGCCGGAGGCGTGGCGGCAACGCACCGCCCGCCGATCTCAGCGCGCCCGCAGGTCACGCAGATGTCGCGATCCCGCCCGATCACGTTATCCTCGTGTCAATTCGCCATCGAGAGACTATTTACCCATCTGACCTCGGCTCGGCCCCGGCGACCGAGGAACCAGGACGTGTGACATCCCCCGCGAACGACCCACCGGAGCGAACGCCAAGTGCAGCATCCGATGCCACCACGCACCCGCGCGCCCCTGTGCCCGGCGGCGATGCTTCGGCTGAAACGACGCCGCGGGCCGGGCCGCCGGGCGATTTACGTTCGCGCTGCCAGCCGGCGTGCGCTGACACGTTCCGGGGGGCATGCAGAGCCCGCGCCCGTCTGCCGCGCCCGGGCGGAAGGGATCGAAACCGGCGCCACGCTCGTTGCGGTCGTGACAGAGCACGCGTGCCGCCCCGCCCTCCGTGCATCCGGCGGCCTCGTGCCCGATCGCGAAGACGCCGTTCGGGCCCTGACCGGGGCCAATCTTGTGACAAACGCTGCGCGCACGCCGCTCACGAGGCAGCATGCCGGCGTGCGCTCCGACGTGAGGACATGGCCATGACCAGCTCCCCCCGCAGCCGTCCGGAGGCGGTCGACGCGGCGGTTCCGCCGGCGTATCTCGCCGAGGTTGTCGGCGCGGCCTGCGACGTGGCGCTGGTGATCGCCGCCGACGGGCGAGTTCTGTCGGTAGTCCCGGGCCGGACCGGCCTGCCCGATCCCGGGCTCGCGGACCTTGTCGGCCACCCGCTGACCGGCGCCCTGACCCCCGAAAGCGCGGCCAGGCTCGACGACGCCCGCGCGCGGATCGCCGCGGGCGAAGACCTGTGCCGCGCGGTGGAGCTCGACCACCGCACCTCGACCGGACGGGTGGCTCCGGTCGGCTACAGCTTCGTGCCGCACGGTTTCGACGGCGCGCTTCTCATGCTGGGCCGGGATCTCGGAGCCATCACCGAATGCCGGACGCAGTTGGTGCAGGCGCAACTGGCGCTCGAACAGGTCTACGAGGCGCGACGCGACGTGGCCACGCGCTACCGGGTGCTGCTGAGCGGCATCGCGGAGCCCGTGGTCTTCGTGACCGCCGCGGACGGGCGGATCGCCGACCTCAACGACCCTGCCGCCGCGCTGCTGGCCGCCACGCGCGAATCGCTGGGCCGGCCCCTCGCCTCGGCTTTCGCAACGGAGGCCGGGGATTTCTCCGACCGCCTCGCCCGCGCCGCCGCGGGCGAGGGGCCGCTGCTCCTGAGCACCGCGCGGGACGGCCGGGAGCTGCGGCTTTCGGCCGAGGTGTTCCGCGCCGCCGGCGCGCGGCATTACCTCTGCCGGCTCGAGGGGGCGGGCGACCGCACCGGCGCCGCGGACGGCATTGCCGCCGACCTCTCCGCCCTCTACGCCCGTTCGACCGACGCGATCCTCTTTGCCGGCCTCGACGGCACCATCGTGACCTGCAACGACAGTTTCCTCGACCTGATCGAGGCCACGCAGATCTCGGACGTGGCGGGGCGATGCCTGTCGGATTATCTCGGCCGCGGCCAGGTCGACCTGAAGGTTCTGGTGGAGAACGCGCGCGGGCTCGGGCAGATGCGCCTCTATGCCACCCGGCTCGTCACACGGCTCGGCGGCGAAACCGCGGTGGAAATGTCGGTGTGCCACCTCGACGACCGCACCGCCCCTTCGCTCGCCTTCGTCATCCGCGACGCCAGCCGCGCCGAAGGAGTACGCAGTTCCAAACCGACCGGCACGCCAGAGGACGCAAGCTCGGTGATTGCGCTTGTCGGCTCCGCCACGCTGAAGGAGATCGTGTCGGAGACCACCGACGCGGTCGAGAAGATGTGCATCGAGACCGCCGTTCACCTGACTCGCAACAACCGCGTCGCGGCGGCCGAGATGCTCGGCCTGTCGCGCCAGTCGCTTTACGTGAAACTGCGCAAGTTCGGCCTGCTGGACCGCGAGGGCCCCGGTGAGACCTGAACCGGCGCGCGCAGCGGCGCCCGGCCGGCACGAGGGCACGCGATGACGCTCGGCTGGCTCTCGATCTTCCGGCTCGGCCTCGTACAGATGGCGCTCGGTGCGATCGTGGTGCTGACGACCTCCACGCTGAACCGGCTGATGGTGGTCGAGCTGGCGCTCCCGGCAACCCTGCCGGGCCTCCTCGTGGCGCTCTACTACGGTATCCAGATCACCCGGCCGCGCTGGGGCTTCCGTTCCGACACCGCCGGCAACCGCACGTTCTGGATCGTCGGCGGCATGGCCGTGCTGGCGCTCGGCGGAATCGGTGCGGCGCTCGGCGTGGTGCTGCTGGCGTCCGCGTTCTGGCCCGGTCTCGCGGTGTCGATCCTGTCCTACGCGCTGATCGGCATCGGCACTGGCGCCTCGGGCACCTCGCTGCTGGCGCTTCTGGCCACCGCCACCGAGCCGCACCGCCGCGCCGCCGCGGCCACGATCACCTGGCTGATGATGATCCTCGGCATCGCGGTGACTGCCGGCGTGATCGGCGGGCTGCTCGACCCATATTCGCCGGCGCGGCTTCTGGTCATCGTAGCCGCCACCGCGGCGGCGATGCTGGCGCTCACCGTCCTCGCCGTATACGGCATCGAGCGTGGGCTGATCGCCCGGCAGGACCCCCGGGCGCCGCCGTTCCGTGTCGCTCTGGCCGAGGTCTGGCGAGAACGGCGGGCGCGCAACTTCACCGTCTTCGTCTTCCTGTCGATGATCGCCTATTTCATGCAGGAACTCATCCTCGAACCCTATGCCGGACTCGTCTTCGGCTACACGCCGGGCCAGTCGACGCAGCTTGCCGGGGCGCAGAACGGTGGCGTCTTCGTCGGCATGCTCACCGTCGGCATCGCCGCGACCGGCTTCGGGCTCGGCTCGCTCCGGGCCTGGGTCGCGGCGGGCTGCCTCGGATCGGCCGCCGCGCTCCTGACGATTGCCGGCATCGCGCCGGCCGGACCGGGCGCGCCGCTGCTGCCGGCGGCCATCGCGCTCGGCTATTTCAACGGCATGTTCGCGGTCGCCGCCATCGGTGCGATGATGAAGCTCGCCGGCGAAGGGCGCGGCCAGCGCGAGGGCACGCGCATGGGTCTGTGGGGCGCGGCGCAGGCCATCGCCGCGGGATCGGGCGGGTTCGCCGGGGCCGCGGCGGTCGACCTGATGCGCGGGCTGACGGCGGACGCCCCGGCCTTTGCCGCCGTCTTTACCGTGGAAGCGGGCCTCTTCGTCGCCGCCGCGATCCTGGCGCTTCTCGTGATGGAGGGGCGCAACCCCGCCGCCCGACTGCAAGCAGGGGAATGAGCCCGTTCGCTTTCGTTCGGGCGACGGACGGTTTCGCACGCGATCGCACGGAAGGTACGGTGCGGCGCCGGATCAGCGCCCGCGCACAAGTCGGTGTTGCGGGTTCTCACCGCATCGCGAAGGCCCTATGACCCTCCGGACATACGACACCGCCCGACCTTCGAGGCTGCCATGACACGACCGCGCGCCACGGCGCCCGAGACTCCGCTGACCGTCCCCGCCTGGGTCGACGGCCACCTGACCCCGGTCGAAAAGCTGGAGGCGCACCGCAAAGGTCTGCGCCACAAGGCCGTTTCGGTCTTCGTGCTCTCCGGAGCCTCGGTGCTTCTGCAGCGCCGCGCGGCCACGAAATACCACACGCCGGGTCTCTGGGCGAATACCTGCTGCACCCATCCCCACTGGGACGAGGCGCCGGAGGCCTGTGCGCACCGCCGCCTCTTCGAGGAACTCGGCCTGACCGGTCTGCCCCTCGCCCACCGCGACGTGATCGAATACCGCGCCGATGTCGGCGGTGGCCTCATCGAACACGAGGTCGTCGACCTGTTCACCGCCGAGGCCCCCGCAGCGCTGCCCGTCACGCCCAATCCCGCCGAGGTGATGGAGACCGCATGGATGCCGCTCGACGCGCTCACGAAGGACGTCGCCGCCCGCCCGGAACGCTACACGCCGTGGCTGCGCATCTACCTAGATGAGCACGCCCGCCGCATCTTCTCGAACGCCTCAGAAGACTGAGCTACGCGGCGCCGCTTCACCGCACCACTCCGAAAGGCCCGGGTTTCATTTCGCCGCTTGCGTGGCCATAGTCGGGGCGATGACCGTGACTCTTGCCGATATCCTCTCTGCCGCCGCCGTCCTGCGCGGGCGCGCCGATGCCACGCCGATGGTGCCCTCTCCGCACATGGAGACGCGCTACGGCCAGCCCTTCTGGCTCAAGCTCGAGATGACGCAGCCGATCGGCGCGTTCAAGCTGCGCGGCGCGCTCAACGCCGTCGCCAAGCTGCCCGAGGGCATCAGCGGCGTGACCTGCTGCTCGACCGGGAACCACGGGCGCGGCGTCGCCTTCGCGGCGCGCGAACGGGGCCTGCGCGCGGTGGTGTGCATGTCCGAACTGGTGCCCAAGACCAAGGTCGACGGCATCCGCGCCTTCGGCGCCGACGTCCATATCCGCGGCCGGTCGCAGGACACCGCGCTGGCCGAAAGCCAGCGGCTGTCCGAGGAACAGGGCCTTGCGCAGATATCGCCCTTCGACGACGCCCACGTGATCGCCGGGCAGGGCACGATCGGGCTTGAGATGCTGGCGAAACAGCCGGACCTCGACATGTTGCTGGTGCCGCTCTCGGGCGGCGGGCTCGCCGCCGGGGTCGCCGCGGCGGCCAAGGCGATCAATCCGTCCATCCGCCTCGTCGGCGTGTCGATGGATCGCGGCGCGGCGATGGCCGCGAGCCTCGAGGCGGGCCGCCCGGTGGAGGTGGAAGAGGTCGAGAGCCTCGCCGACAGCCTCGGCGGCGGCATCGGGCTCGACAACGAGCTGACCTTCGCGATGTGCCGCGATCTTCTCGACGAGGTCGTGCTGGTGAGCGAGGAAGAAGTCTACCGCGCGCTCCAGACCCTTTATTACGAGGATCGGCTGATCGCGGAGGGCGCCTGCGTCGTCGGGCTCGCCGCAGTACAGACGGGCAAAGTCACGCTGACCGGGCCGACCGCGACGATCCTGACGGGCCGCAACCTCGACATGGAGGTCTTCACCCGCGTCGTGACGGGCCGCGACGTGACGCTTGGCGACATGACGATCGAAGGGCGCCCCTATGAGCCATGACATCCGCATCGTGACCGAGGCCGAGCTGCGCGAGGTCGTCGCGCTCGATGTCGAAACGGTCGACGTGATCGAGGCCGCCTTCGCCGCGCTCGCCGGCGGCGAGGTGGTGATGCCGCCCGTCATGTCGATGGCGCTGCACGAGGCCAACGGCGAGGTCGACGTGAAGACCGCGTACATCCCCGGCTTCGACGGCTTCGCGGTCAAGGTCTCGCCCGGCTTTTTCGACAATCCCAAGCTGGGGCTGCCGTCGCTCAACGGGCTGATGATCCTGTTTTCGGCCAGGACCGGGCTGGTGCAGGCAGTGTTCCTCGACAACGGCTATCTCACCGACATCCGCACCGCGGCGGCGGGCGCCGTGGCCGCGCGCCACCTTGCCCCTG
Source organism: Roseivivax sediminis (assembly GCF_900112685.1). GTDB lineage: Bacteria > Pseudomonadota > Alphaproteobacteria > Rhodobacterales > Rhodobacteraceae > Roseivivax > Roseivivax sediminis. The sequence continues at coordinate 336,494 of NZ_FOMS01000002.1, read as the reverse complement.
AGGACGTGACCACCGCCGGCGTCATCGGCACTGGCGTGCAGGCCCGGCTGCAGATGCGCGCCGTCCACCTCGTGCGGCCGTTCGAGCGGGTGCTTGTCTGGGGCCGCGACGCGCAGCGCGCCACGGAATGTGCCGCCGACCTCAAGGCCGCGCTCGGGGTCCAGGCGGAGGTCTGCACCGACGCCGAGACGCTCGTGCGCCGGTCCCAGCTTGTCGTCACCACGACGCCGGCGACCGACCCGGTGCTGAAAGCCGACTGGCTGCACCCCGAACTGCACGTCACCGCGATGGGATCGGACCAGGAAGGCAAGCAGGAGCTGGAGGCGGCCTGCCTGACGCGCGCCGACCTCTATGTCTGCGACCGCGTCTCGCAGGCCGAGAAGATGGGAGAGCTGCGCGCCGCCCGCGCCGCCGGCACCGCGCCCGAGGATCCGGCCGAGCTGGGCCAGATCGTCACCGGCGCGCGGCCCGGCCGCCAGGCGCCGGGCGATATCACCATCGCCGATCTGACCGGCACCGGCGCGCAGGACACCGCCATCGCCAGCCACGTGGCGACGCGGCTGGGCGCGGCGGGCACGCCGATCCGGGCGCGCTGACGCATGGTCCGCCTCGATGCGCGCGACCTCGACATCCTGCGCACGCTCACCCGCGAGGGCCGGATCACCAAGACCGAACTGGCCGAGCGCGTGGGCCTGTCGCCGACCCCCTGCTGGGAACGCCTGAAGAAGCTCGAACGCGCCGGCATCATCGAGGGCTACGGCGCGCGGCTGTCGCTGAAGGCGTTCGGCCCGCACGTGACGGTGTTCGTGGCGGTGGAGCTCGACAGCCACAAGGCGCCGGAATTCCGCATCTTCGAAGAGGCCGTGCAGAGGCACGAGGAAATCACCTGGGTCTGGGCGCTCGGCGGCGGGTTCGACTACCTCATGCAGGTGGTGGCGCGCGATATCGACGCCTACCAGCGGCTGATCGACCACCTTCTGGAGTCGCGGATCGGGCTGGCGCGGTACTACACCTATATCGTGACGAAATCGGTGAAAACCTCGGCCGGTCCGCCGCTGGGGCTGCTCGCCGCCCCGGACTGACGCGCAGGCGGTTCGGTCTGGCTTTATGCCCTCAGGCAGAGGAATCCTCTGCCCCGGCGCGGATGTTTGGTCCCTTCCTCTGGCGGGCGCAGCCCATATTCCTGCCATACCCCTTCAGGAGGATGGCATGACCGTGCATCGCACCTTCCCCAAATCGCCGCTGTCGGACCTGGCCGATCCGCGCCTTGTCCGCAACTTTTCCTATATCGGCGGCAAGTGGCAGAGTGCCGAATCCGGCGCCGCCTTCGCCGTGTCCAATCCCGCCGACGGCACCTGGCTGGGCGAGGTCGCGCAGCTTTCGGGCGACGAGGCTCGCGCCGCCGTCGATGCCGCCGACACCGCCTTCCAGAGCTGGTCGCAAAGCCTGCCGCAGGAGCGCGCGCGCCTGCTGCGCCGCTGGTACGAGCTGATGAAGGAGCACAAGGAAGACCTCGCCCGGATCATGGTGCTCGAACAGGGCAAACCGATCTCCGAGGCGCGGGGCGAAATCGACTACGCCGCCGACTTTATCGAATTCTACGCCGAGGAAACGCGCCGCCCGAACATCGAGGGCGTGACCTCGCACCTGCCCGACGCGGAGGTCGAGCTCTGGCGCGAGCCGATGGGCGTCGCCGCGCTCATCACGCCGTGGAACTTCCCGGCCGCGATGCTGACACGCAAGGCCGCCGCGGCGCTTGCCGCCGGCTGCACCATCGTCGCGCATCCCTCGGGCGAGACGCCGTTTTCGGCCCTCGCCTTGGCCGAGCTGGCCGAACGCGCCGGCCTGCCGCCGGGCGTGTTCAACGTCGTCACCGGCAAGGCGTCCGAGATCGTCGAGCCCTGGACGCAGGATTCGCGCGTGCGCGTCCTGTCCTTCACCGGCTCCACTGAAATCGGCCGGCTGCTGTACCGGCAATGCTCCGGGACGGTGAAATCGCTGATCATGGAGCTGGGCGGCCATGCGCCGGTCATCGTCTTCAAGGGCGCCGATCTCGAGAAGGCGGTGACCGAGACGATGAAGGCCAAGTTCGCCACCTCCGGGCAGGATTGCCTCGGCGCGAACCGCATCTTCATCGAGCGGGCGATCTACGACACCTTCGTCGAGAAGTTCACCGAGGCGACCCAGGCGCTGAGCGTCGGTGTCGGCATGGACGATCCCGACATCGGCCCGCTGATGAACGAAAAGGCCGTGGCCAAGCAGGAAGAGCACGTCAAGGACGCGCTGGACAAGGGCGCACGGCTGCTCTGCGGCGGTCAGCGCCACAGCGCCGGAAATCTGTTCTACGAGCCGACCGTGCTGGCCGACGTGCCCGAAGAGGCGCTGATCCTGCACGAGGAGACCTTCGGGCCCGTCGCAGCGCTGGTACCCTTCGACACCGAGGAAGAGGTCGTGGCGCGGGCCAACGACACCGAATACGGGCTTGTCGCCTATGTGCACAGCCACGATCCGCGGCGGATCTACCGCGTCTCTCGCGGGCTGCATTTCGGCATGGTCGCGGTGAACCGCACCAAGGTGACCGGCGCGCCGATCCCGTTCGGCGGCATGAAACAGTCCGGCCTCGGCCGCGAAGGGGCGCGTCAGGGTCTCGAAGCCTTTACCGAGATCAAGTACGTCTGCCGCGATTGGGCCTGAACCGCCCTCCGTCTTTTACGATTAGACCGGGCCGTCCCGCACGGCCCGGACCGACATCACCCCTCGGCAAAGACGCCCCTCAGGCCGCGCCGGGATTGAACAGTCAAGGACCGCGACGATGCTCAAGAACGACATGCTCGAACAATGGGATCGGGAGAATTTCTTCCACCCCTCGACCCACCTGGCGGAATTCGCCCGCGGCAACGCGCCCCAGCGCGTGATCCAGGGCGGCAAGGACAGCCACATCGAGACGCGGGACGGCCAGAAGCTTCTTGACGCCTTCGCCGGGCTCTATTGCGTGAACGTCGGCTACGGCCGCACCGAGATCGCCGAGGCGATCGCGGAGCAGGCGCACGAACTGGCCTATTACCACGCCTATGTCGGCCACGGCACCGAAGCGTCGATCACGCTTTCCAAGATGATCCTCGATCGCGCGCCGGATCACATGTCGAAGGTCTATTTCGGCATGTCCGGCTCGGACGCGAACGAGACCAACATCAAGCTGGTCTGGTACTACAACAACATCCTCGGCCGGCCCGAGAAGAAGAAGATCATCTCGCGCTGGCGCGGATATCACGGCTCGGGCCTGATGACCGGCTCGCTCACCGGGCTGCACCTGTTCCACCAGAAGTTCGACCTGCCGCTGAACCAGGTGATCCACACCGAGGCGCCGTATTACTTCCGCCGTGAAGATTCCTCGATGACCGAGGAGCAGTTCAGCCAGCATTGCGCGGCCGAGCTGGAAAAGCTGATCGAGGCGGAAGGCCCCGACACCATCGCCGCCTTCATCGGTGAGCCGGTGCTCGGCACGGGCGGCATCGTGCCGCCGCCGGCCGGCTACTGGGAGGCGATCCAGGCGGTGCTCGACAAGTACGACATCCTGCTGATCGCCGACGAGGTGGTGACCGGCTTCGGGCGGCTCGGCTCGATGTTCGGGTCGGACCATTACGGCATCAAGCCGGACCTGATGACCATCGCCAAGGGCCTGACGTCGGCCTATGCGCCGCTCTCGGGCTCCATCGTGTCCGACAAGATGTGGAAGGTGCTGGAGCAGGGCACCGACGAGAACGGCCCGATCGGCCACGGCTGGACCTACTCGGCCCACCCGATCGGCGCGGCGGCGGGCGTTGCCAACCTCAAGCTGATCGACACGCTCGACCTCGTGACCAACGCGGGCAAGACCGGCGCGTACTTCAACAAGGTCATGTCCGAGGCGCTGGCCGACCACCCCCATGTGGGCGAGGTGCGCGGCGAAGGCATGCTCTGCGCGGTGGAATTCGTGAAGGACCGCGATTCGCGCACCTTCTTCGAGGCATCCGACAAGATCGGCGCGCTCCTCGCGGGGACGATGCTCGAGGACGGGATCATCACCCGGGCCATGCCGCAGGGCGACATCCTCGGCTTCGCGCCGCCGTTCTGCCTGACCGAAGCAGAGGCCGACGAGATCGCCGAGAAGACCGCGAAGGCGGCCAAGAAGCTCTTCGACTGGACCTGATCGGGCCGCGCGCCGCCGATGGCGCGCGTAGCAATCGGGACCTTACCCCTACGGGTCGGGCGCGCGTCGCCCGGCCCGTTTTCGGTTCGGCTGCCGCGGGCGCGAGACCGCCCTTACCCGATGTTGCGCCCACAGTGTCGCACTCGGCGCCCGACATCCGGCACGGGCGATGACGCTGACCGCGTCTCCACCTAGGGTGGGGCCGATTCGGGGGATCGGGTAAGATGGCCTTATTGTCAGGCCCCGGCACGTGTCCGGCCCCGGATTTCGAGCGCGGCGTCCTTTTTCAATGGCGCCGATCCAGTCCGCGGTCGCAGGGAGACCCGAGATGCCCGACGCCCACCGCATCGAAGCCGCGATCAGCGAAGCCCTCGCCCGGGCGCGTGGCGGGGCGACGGCGCCGGGGCAGCTCTCGGCCGCACTCTCCTATGCCTGCCTGCCGGGGGGCGCACGGATCCGGCCGACGATCCTGTCGGCGGTGGCGGAGGCCTGCGGCGAGGACCGCCCGCCCCTCACCGATGCCGCGGCGGCCGCGCTGGAATTCATTCACTGCGCCAGTCTTGTTCACGACGACCTGCCCTGTTTCGACGATGCCGCCACGCGCCGCGGCAAACCCTCCGTTCATTGCGCCTTTTCGCAGCCGGTGGCGGTGCTGACCGGCGATTCGCTCATCGTGATCGCCTTCGAGACGCTTGCCCGGGCGGCGCCGCAGGACCCGACGCGCGCAGTCGCGCTGATCGAGATCCTGGCCCGGCAGACCGGGATGCCGGGCGGCATCTGCGCCGGTCAGGGCTGGGAAAGCGAGGAGAGGATCGACCTGTCGGCCTATCACCGCGCCAAGACCGGCGCGCTTTTCGTCGCGGCGACGCAGATGGGCGCGGTTGCCGCCGGGCAGGACCCGGAGCCTTGGACCGAACTCGGCGCCCGCATCGGGGAGGCGTTCCAGGTCGCCGACGATCTGCGCGACGCCTGCGAGAGCGAGGCCGAGACCGGCAAACCCATCGGGCAGGACGCCGCCCATGGCAGGCCGAACGCCGTGGCGCGGCTCGGGCGCGAGGGGGCCATCGCGCGGCTGAACGACATCCTGTCGGGGGCGATCTCGTCGATCCCCTCCTGTCCCGGGGAGGGGGCGTTGGCGCATATGGTGCGCATGCAGGCAGCGCGGCTCGTCCCGACGCAGGCCGGCACCGCCGCCCGGGTCTGATCGCCGCGCGGCCTCGCTATTCCGCAGCCGCCTGAGTGGAGATGAAGCCGCCGGATTGGCGGTTCCAGTAGCGCGAATAAAGGCCGCCCTTGGCGAGAAGTTCGCTGTGAGTGCCGATCTCGGCGATGCGCCCCTCATGCATGACCACGATCCGGTCCATGTGGGCAATGGTCGAAAGCCGGTGCGCGATGGCCAGCACCGTCTTGCCCTCCATCACCCTCTCGAGCGCGGCCTGGATCTGCGCCTCGACCTCGGAATCGAGCGCGCTCGTCGCCTCGTCGAGCACCAGGATCGGCGCGTCCTTGAGGATCGCGCGGGCGAGCGCGATGCGCTGGCGCTGCCCGCCCGACAGCTTGACACCGCGCTCGCCCAGATGCGCGGCGTAGCCCTGGCGCCCCTCGTGGTCCTGCATGACCTCGATGAACTCGTGCGCCTCGGCCTTCTTCGCCGCCTCGAGCACCTCTTCGAAGCTGGCGGACGGATCGCCGTAGCGGATGTTCTCCAGCGCCGAGCGGTTGAACATCGCGGTTTCCTGCGTGACCATCCCGATCTTGTGGCGCAGGCTTTCCTGCGTCACCTGCGAGATGTCCTGCCCGTCGATGGAAATGCGCCCCTGCTCGGTGTCGTACATCCGCAGCATCAGCCCCACGAGCGTCGTCTTGCCCGCGCCGCTGGCGCCGACCACGGCGAGCTTCTCGCCCGGCGCGATGGTCAGATCGATATCCTCGATCCCGCCGCGGTCGTGGCCGTAGCGGAAGGTCAGATCCTCGATGGCGATGCGGCCCTCGGGCACCGAAAGTTCCGTCGCGTCCGGCGCATCGGTGAGGGTGTAGGGCGGCGTGAGGGTGCGCATGCCGTCCTCGGTCTCCCCGACATTGGAGTAGAGGGCCATGAGCGTGTGGCTGACCCAGCCGGTCATCTGCGCGAGCCTGAGGGACACGGCGCCGGTCGCCGTGATGTCGCCCGCCGACAGCCCGCCCGACGACCAGAGCGCCAGCGCCCCGCCGACCATGAAGACCGGCAGCAGCCCCGCGATCATCACCAGCCAGAATCGGAACGCCGTCGCCACGCGCCCGTAATCGAGCGTGCGGCCCCGCAGATATCCCATCGCGTTCAGTGCCGCGCGATCCTCGTGATCGGAATGCGCGAAAAGCTTGACGGTCTTGATGTTGGTGACGGTGTCGACGATCTGGCCGGTCACCCCGGCGCGGGCGCCGGCGCGCGCCTTCGACGTCGTGCGGATGCGCGGCATGAAATGCCGGATCATCAGCCCGTACCCCAGGAGCCAGACCAGCAGCCCCAAGCCGATCCTCGGGTCGATTGTCCCGACCAGCAGGATCGCCCCGACAAAGGAGGCGAGTGCGACGAGGATCGAGGTCACCATCTCGACCACCACGTCGGTCAGAGCGCGGGCGGTCTGCATTTCCTTCTGGGCGATGCGGCCGGCGAAGTCGTTGTCGAAGAACGTGGTCGCCTGCCCGATCGTGTAGCGATGAAGGCGCGACAGGACGAGGTTGAAGACGTTTGGCTGAATGATCAGAGTGTTGAAATAGGTGCTGCACACATAGGCGAGCGGTCTGAGCGCCACGAAGAACAGCATCGCCCCGATCAGGATCCACGTCGCCTCCGAAAAGACCGCGCCTTCGGCGGCCACAGCGGCGTCGACAACGCGGCCGAGCACCATGGCTGCCGCGACTTCGATCACGCCCACGATGATGGCGAGGACGGAGCCCGCCAGCAGCACGCCCCACGCGCCGCTCAGCGCCCAGCGCATGAACCGCAAGAGCGTGCGCGGCGGCGGGCCGTCGGCCGGTTGAAACGGGTCGATCCAGTCGGAGGGATGCGTCATGCCGGGGCTACCTGTATCTTCGGCGGGCGAGGGCAAGTGGCCGGGTCATTCCGCCGCCTCGCTGTCGTCCATGGCGAGGAACCCGCCCGATTGCCGCGCCCAGAAGCCGGCATATTGCCCGCCCGCTGCCAGAAGCTCGGAATGCGTGCCTTCCTCCACGATGCGGCCGTCATCCATCACGAGGATGCGGTCCATGTGGGCGATGGTCGACAGCCGGTGCGCGATGGCGATGACGGTCTTGCCCTCCATCATGCCGTAGAGCGTGTCCTGGATCGCCGCCTCGACCTCGGAATCGAGCGCGCTCGTCGCCTCGTCCAGCACCAGGATCGGCGCGTCCTTCAGGATCACGCGCGCGAGCGCGATGCGCTGGCGCTGCCCGCCCGAGAGCTTCACGCCGCGCTCGCCCACCTGCGCGTCGTAGCCGGCATTACCGTGCGCGTCCCTCAGCCCGAGGATGAAATCGTGCGCCTGCGCCTGCTTTGCCGCCGCGATCATCGCCTCCTCGTCCGCCTCCGGGCGGCCATAGAGGATGTTGTCGCGGACCGAGCGATGCATCAGCGCCGAATCCTGCTGCACCATGCCGATCCCGCGGCGCAGGCTTTCCTGCGTCACGCCGGTCACGTCCTGCCCGTCGATCCGGATCGCGCCGGATTCGGGGTCGTAGAAGCGCAGGAGCAGCTTGACCAGCGTCGACTTGCCCGCGCCGGAGCGGCCGACAAGGCCCACCTTCTCGCCCGGGGCGATGGTCAGGGTGACGGCGTCGAGCCCGCCCTGCCCCTTGCCGTAATGGTGCGACAGGCGGTCGATTTCGATCCGGCCCTCGGTCAGCCGCAGCGGCGCGGCGCTACGATCGTCGGTCAGGCGGATCGGCTGGGCGATGGTCTCCATCCCCTCGGACACGATTCCGAGCTGCTGGAAGAAGCTGGTCATCGCCCACATGATCCAGCCGGTCATGGCGTTGAGCCGCAGCGTCAGCGCGGTCGCCGCCGCCACCGTGCCGACCGTCGCGGCGCCGAGCCCCCAGAACCAGAGCGCGAGGCCGACGACCCCGACGATCAGGATGCCGTTCAGCACGGTCAACGCCACGTCCATGATCGTGTAGATGCGCATCTCCGCGGCGAAGGTCTTGCGCGCGTGTTCGATGGCCTCGCGGCCATACTCGACCTCGCGGTCGTGGTGGGCGAACATCTTCACTGAATGGATGTTGGTGTAGCTGTCGACCACGCGGCCCGTGACGAAGCTGCGCGCGTCGGAGGCGGCTTGGCTGGCCGGTTTCACCCGCGCCACCGTCCAGCGCATCAGCGCCAGCCACAGCCCGAACCAGATGGCGAGCGGCACCACCATCCACGGATCGGCGGCGCCGAGCAGGAAGAACGAGCCGATCACGTAGGCCAGCGAATAGGTCAGCGCATCGAAGATCTGGAACACCGCCTCGCCCGCCGCCGGCGGGGTCTGCATGATGCGGTTGGCGATGCGCCCGGCGAAGTCGTCCTCGAACCAGCCGACGGACTGGCGCAGGACGTGCCTATGCGCGCGCCAGCGGAAGAGAGTGCCGTAGTTCGGCAGGATGGCGTTGTTGAGGATCAGCACGTCGAGCGCCTGCAGCGCCGGCCGCAGGACCAGGATGAAGACGCCAAGCGCGATGAGCTTCCAGCCATGCTCCGCCCAGACCTCCGCCGGGGACCCGGCGAGGATGTCGACCACCCAGCCCATCGCCCAGATGAGCAGAAGCTCCACCCCCGCGACCACGACCGACAGAAGCCCCGCGACCACGAACACGCCCCGGAAGGGCTTCGAATAGTCGAGCATGAACGGCAGCAGCCGGCGCGGCGGAGCGTCGGTTTCGGGATAGTCGGCGTAAGGGTCGACGAGGCCCTCGAAGTAACGGAAGAGGCGCACCGGACGGCTCCTCGATGTCGCTGGATGGCCGACCGGGGCGGCGGACGTCGGGGCGCGTCCAGGCCGGCCGATGCGGATGGCCGATACCTAGGCCCTCCTTCGGCGCGATGCAAACCGCGGGCTCAGCGCGCCAGCAGCTCCTCGCGGGTGAGGCGGAAGTCCGATGCAATCCAGGCGGCCTCCAGTTCCTTCAGGCGGGCGCCGAGCGCGGCACCTTCATAGCCCGGCGTCAGGTCGCGCGGCCTGACCGGCAGGCGGAGCGTCGCGCCCTCGCCGGCGGCGTCCAGCGCGCCGGGATCGGGCGACGCGCCGAGGCTCGCGGCCCGGACCAGCAGCGCATCGCGGGCGGTGTCAGCGCCGTAGCGGTAGCCGAGCGCGCGCGGCGGGGCGCCGTCCGACGCGGCCTCCGCGATCGCGACAAGCCGCTTGCGGTCGGCCTTGGACAGGCGCAGCGCCTCTCCGTCGTAAAAGCCCGTCGCGGCGAGGCGGCGCAGGGAGGCCGGCGGTATGCCTTCGGTATTCTCGATGTGCACGAGCGGCGCAAGCGCCCGCGCGTCCGCCCCCGGCAGGGTCGCGGAAAGGACGCCGGTCGCCTGCATCGCGGCAACGGCAGGCGCGGGGTCGGGCGCGGCCATCAGCTTCATGACCTCTCCGCCGACCCGTTCGCGCGACAGGGTGGCGATGCCGTCCAGCGCGTCCGCGATGGCGGCGAGCGCGTCGGGGTCCATGCCGTCGGCCGGGTCGGCGTACCAGGCGGAAAAGCGGAAGAAGCGCAGGATGCGCAGGTAATCCTCGCGGATGCGGCGCGCGGGGTCCTCGATGAAGCGCAGCCGCCGCGCCTGAAGGTCCGGAAGCCCGCCCAGCGGATCGACGATATCCCCGGTGCGCGCGGCATAGAGCGCGTTCATGGTGAAATCGCGGCGCCGCGCATCCTCGGCCAGCGTGTCCGCAAAGCGGACTACGGCGCGGCGGCCGTCGGTTTCCACGTCCGCGCGCCAGGTCGTAACCTCGAACCCCGTGCCGTCCGCGACCACCGTGACCGTGCCGTGGGCGATGCCGGTCGGAACCGCCTTCAACCCGGCGGCCTCTGCAAGCCGCGTGACCTCTTCGGGGCGGGCGCGGGTGGCGATGTCGACGTCGTCCACCGGCCGGCCCAGCAGGGCGTTCCGCACGCACCCGCCGACCGCGTAGGCCGGGTGGCCGGCCTCTTCCAGCATGCCCAGCACGGCCTGCGTCGCGGGCGCGTCCAGCCAGTCCGCCCCGGTCAGCCGCACGCGGACATCCGCTCGGCCAGCCCGCGCAGGACTCGCGCGGTCGCCCCCCAGATGTAGTAGGGTCCGTAAGGCACCGTGTAGTAATATCGCCGCGTCCCGCGCCAGCGCCGCGACTGCACCGTGAAGCGCGCGGGGTCGGTGACATGGGTCAGCGGCACGGTGAAGACCTCGTCGACCTCTCCGGGTTCGGCCACCGGATCGAACGCGCCACCCACGCGGCCGATCACCGGCGACATCAGGAAGCCCGTCACCGTCTCGTGCGGCGGCAGGTGGCCGAGGATCTCGACCTGGCCGCGCGACAGGCCGATCTCCTCCTCGGCCTCGCGCAGGGCGGCGGCGGTCACGTCGGCGTCGATGTCTTCCTGCTTGCCGCCGGGAAAGGCGATCTGCCCCGGATGGTGCTTCAGCCGCGAGGATCGCTTGGTGAGGATGAGCCGCAGACCGTCCTCGGCCGGCATCACCGCGACCAGCACGCCGGCCGGGCGCAGCTTGCGGTTCTCCGGCAGCACCGTGTCGGGATGCAGGTCGAAATCGGACGAGCTTTCCCCCTCCCCGGCCAGCGCGGCGAGAAGCGGCGCGTAAGGGTCAGCCGTCATCGCCCGGCCGCGTGTCATCCGCGCCGCCTTCGGGATCCTCGGTCGCCTCGAAGCCGAGCGTCGCGGGGTCGAGCACGTAATGCGCCCCGCAGAACTGGCAGTCGGCGGTCACGAGCCCGTCGTCCGTGGTCATCTTCGAGATGTCCTTGGCCGAGTAGATCGACAGCGACTGGCGCACCCGTTCCTCCGAACAGGTGCAGCCGAAGCGCACCGGCTGGGTGTCGAAGACGCGCGGCGTCTCTTCGTGGAAGAGGCGCACCAGGAGGTCGGTGGGCGGCAGAGACGGGCCGATCAGCTCCATTTCCTCGACCGTGTCGAGGTGGAAGTTTGCGCGGTTCCAGTCCTCGCCCTCGTCGTCACCCAGGATGTCCGCGGCCTGCAACAGGCCGCCCTCGCCCGAGCCACCGCCCGAGACATGCGGGCTGGCCTTCGGCATGTGCTGGAGCATCATGCCGCCGGCGCGCCAATGCTCCTGCCCGCCGCGCTCGGTGGAGCGGCCGAACTTCAGCTCGAACCGGGTGGGAAGCTGCTCGGACTGCGCGAAATAGGTCTCTGCGGCGCGCGACAGCGAATCGGTCGTGAGGGGCGTGATGCCCTGGTAGGGCGTCATGCCCTGGCCCTGATCCATGAGGATCGCGAAATACCCCTCGCCCACGTTGTCCATCGGCGCGCCCGAGATGCGGCCGCGGTCGAAACTGGCATAGGCGCGGATGCGCGCGGGCTCGCCTTCCTTCTCGGGGGCGTAGAAATCGGTGGCGATCATGCGCACCGGCCCCTTCGACTGCACCTGCAGCGACAGCTTCCAGCGCAGCTTGATGGTCTCGCCGATCAGCGCCGTCAGCAGCGCCATCTCGGCGACCAGCGCCTCCACCTGCGGGGGGTAGTCGTGCTGCTTGAGGATCCCGTCCAGCACGCCGTCGAGCCGCGCCACCCGGCCACGGATGTCCGAGCGGTCGAGCTGAAAGGGCAGGACGGTATCGTCCCAGGCGAGCTTCGTGCCGAGAGTCATGGGGTTTCCTTGTGGGCCTCGGATTGGCATATCGGCCCCATATATGCAGCGCAAGCAGGCGTCCAAGGGGGCCGGGACATGACAGAACGCTTCGGCCCGCCGCCAGAGGGCGGGCGCCGCTACACCCTGCGCGCCGGCGCCTACGCGGTGCTGATGCGCGGCGGCGAGGTGCTGGTCACGCACCAGGAAGAGCCCTGGCCGGAATTCCAGCTGCCCGGCGGCGGCATAGATCCGGGCGAGAGTCCGCTTCAGGCGCTGCACCGCGAGGTGCTGGAAGAGACCGGCTGGCGCATCGCCGCGCCGCGCCGGCTCGGCGCCTTCCGACGGTTCACCTACATGCCGGAATACGATCTCTGGGCGGAAAAGCTGTGCATCATCTATGCTGCCCGCCCGGTGCTGCCGCTCGGCCCGCCGAGCGAGCCGGGGCACATGGCGGTGTGGATGGCGCCGGAGCTTGCGGCCGGCCAGCTCGGCAATGGCGGCGACCGGGCCTATCTGGCGCGTCACGCACGGCTTAGGCCGTATTCGAAAAGCGCCGCCGAGACGTCGTCCTGAAAGCCGCTCTCCGGCGCGACCTCCTGCGCGAGGCGCCAGAACAGCTCGTCGAGGAATTCGGTGCCGCTGGCCGCGCCGCACGCCGCCGCGATGCGCAACAGGCCCGCGTCGTCGATCATCCTGCCGTCCGGCGTCGCCGCTTCGGTCATGCCGTCGGAGTAGATCAGCAGCCGGTCGCCCTCCTCGAGCTGCATCTCCAGCGTCTCGTGGGCCGCGTCGGGCAAGAGGCCGACCGGCAGACCGCCCCTGCCGACGAACTGCATCCGCCCGCCCGGCCGGATCAGCAGGGGGCTCGGGTGGCCCGCCTGCACGAGGCGCAACAAGCCGGCGGCCAGATCGACGGTCGCGTAGGCCATGGTGAAGTATTCGTCGACGCCCGGATCGGCGATGAACCTTTCGTTCAACAGGCGGACCACGTCATCGGGCCGCTGCATGGCATGAACACCGCCGGCACACCGCCGCAGCCCGATGTTCTGGTCGTCATACCTGGGGTTGAGATAGCCCGCCACACGCGCCGTCACCATTGCGGAGGTGATACCGTGGCCCGACACGTCGATGCCGTAAACGCCGATCTGCGCCTCGTCCGGGCTGAACATGCCGACAAGGTCACCGCCGACATGGCCGCAGGGCTTGAACAGCAGGCTGACCCGGCCGCGGGGCCTGTCGAGCGTGCGCTCGGGCACCAACGCCTGCTGGATGTTGCGCGCCTGTTTCAGGTCCCGGTCGATGGCGTCGTAGGCCTGCTGCAGCTTGCCCAGCGTGTCCGAGATCACGCCGTTCTTTTCCTGCAGCTCCCGCTGCATCCCGACAACGCGCGCCCCGGCATTGAGCCGCGCCCGCAGTTCGTTGGCGTTCACCGGCTTGCTCAGGAAATCGTCGGCCCCTGCGTCGAGGCCCCGCGCGACCTCGGCCTTGTCGCACTTTGAGGTAAGCAGGATGAAGTAGCTGTAACCGGCATCGGGCAACCCGCGCAAACGCCGGCACAGATCGAGACCGTCGAGTCCCGGCATCATCCAGTCCGACAGCACGATGTCCTGCGGTCGGCGGGCCAGAAGTCCCAGCGCATCTTCGGCATTGCACGCTTCCGTAACCTCGTAGCCCCAGCGGCCCAGCAGACGCGCAAGCATGATACGCTGACCGGCGCAGTCGTCGACGACCATCACGCGCCGGATCGGCTGCCCCGCCGGCCCTGGCGCCGAAGGCACAACGCACGCGCCGTGGCGCGGCCCGTCCGGCAGCCGTCGCAGTTGGCTCATCCTGTATCCTATCCGGTCGACGCCCCCGCGCCTGTTCGCTCCGGTCTACCGCCCAGGGGTTAATCTTCACTGAACCGCACCGCTTAACGCCGCCTTCACCGGCGTCGTGACACGTTTGACCAGCAACGGAGGGCTGCATGATCGATTGGCACCAGGTGGACCAGCTGCGCGATGAAATCGGGCCGGACGACTTTGCAGAGGTCGCCGGGGTCTTCCTCCGGGAGGTAGACCGCACGCTCGCCGGGCTGGACTCCAGGAGCACGGAACTGGCCGCGGCACTGCACTTTCTCAAGGGCAGCGCACTCAACCTCGGCATGTCGGGCCTGGCGCGTCTTTGCGCCGAAGGGGAAGCGGCGGCCAGGGCCGGACGTCCGGTCCCGGATCCGGGGCGCCTCAGGCCGGTCTTCGACGCATCCCGAGCAGCTCTCGAACGCGGTCTCGCGGAACGCTACACGGCCGCCTAGATCAGGAACTGCGCCAGCGTCTCGTCCTCGGTGATGTCTTGGTAGACGAATCCCTTGGCGTCGAGCCGCGCGAAGAGCACCTCGAAATTGCGCGCCTCCAGCGTCTCGATCCCGATGAGGACCGACCCGAAGTTGCGCGCCGATTTCTTCAGGTACTCGAACCGGGCGATATCGTCCTCGGGGCCGAGCACGTTCAGGAAATCCTTCAGCGCGCCGGGCCGCTGCGGCAGGCGCAGGATGAAATACTTCTTCACCCCGGAATAGCGTTGCGCGCGTTCCTTGACCTCGGGCAGCCGTTCGAAATCGAAATTCCCGCCCGAGGCGATGCACACCACGCGCCGACCGCGGATCGACTGGCCAAGATCCTTGAGCGCGTCGATCGCGAGCGCGCCGGCCGGCTCCAGCACGATGCCCTCCACGTTCAGCATCTCCAGCATCGTGGTGCAGATCCGATCCTCGGGGATGGTCAGCGTGTTGGCGAGCCCGACATCGCGCAGCCGCGCGAAGGGTGCCGCGCCGATCCGGCCCACCGCCGCGCCATCCGCGAACGTGTCGACCTTGGGCAGCGCCACCGGCTCCCCTGCCATCAGCGCCGCGCGCAGACAGGCGCCGCCCGCCGGCTCCACCAACGTGTACTGAACCTCCGGGCCGAAGTAGGACAGGATCCCCGCAGACAGCCCGCCGCCGCCGACCGGCACCACGATATGGTCGGGCACGCCGATCTCCGCCTCGATCTCGGCCGCGACGCTGGCCTGCCCCTCGATCACCGCCTCGTCGTCGAAGGGCGGCAGGAAGGCGCCCCCGGCCTCGTCGCAGAAGGTCTGCGCGGCCTTCAGACAATCGTCGAAATAGTCACCGACCATGCGGATCTCGATCGCGTCGCCACCGAACATGCGCGTTTTCTGGATCTTCTGCTGCGGCGTCGTCACCGGCATGAAGATCACGCCTCGGGTGCCGAAATGTCGGCACATGAACGCCACCCCCTGCGCGTGATTGCCCGCGCTCGCGCAGACGAAAAGCGGCGCATCCGCCTGGTGCCGCATGGCGTTGAACGCGCCGCGCATCTTGTAGGACCGCACCGGCGCCAGATCCTCGCGCTTCAGCCAGATATCCGCGCCGTAGAGCGCCGACAGGTGCTCGTTGCGCGCGCAGGGCGTGGCTGGGAAGATCTCGCGCATCGCATCGGCGGCGGCGCGGGCGGCATACTGGAACTCGGTCATGGGTCCGGCTCCTGCCCCATGCGCGGAGCGGAGGCAAGCGCCGTCGCCTTGCCGCGGCGCGCGAAAGCCGCTATCCGCGCGGCGATCATCGCCGAAGGAGCCGACACATGCCCGCACACGCGCCCAAGAAGGTCGTGCTCGCCTATTCCGGCGGGCTCGACACCTCCATCATCCTCAAATGGCTGCAGACCGAATACGGCTGCGAAGTGGTCACCTTCACCGCCGATCTCGGCCAGGGCGAGGAGTTGGAGCCGGCGCGACAGAAGGCGGAGCTTCTCGGCATCCGCCCCGAGAACATCTATATCGAGGACATCCGCGAGGAATTCGTGCGCGATTTCGTCTTCCCGATGTTCCGGGCGAACGCCGTCTACGAGGGGCTTTACCTGCTCGGCACGTCCATCGCGCGGCCGCTCATTTCCAAGCGGCTGGTGGAGATCGCGGCCGAGACCGGCGCCGACGCCGTTGCCCACGGCGCCACCGGCAAGGGCAACGACCAGGTGCGGTTCGAACTGGCGGCCTACGCGCTCAACCCCGACATCAAGGTCATCGCGCCGTGGCGCGAATGGGACCTGACCTCGCGCACGAAGCTCCTGGCCTTCGCCGAGGAGAACCAGATCCCGATCGCCAAGGACAAGCGCGGCGAGGCGCCGTTCTCGGTCGACGCGAACCTTCTGCACACCTCGTCCGAGGGCAAGGTGCTGGAGGATCCCGCCGAGGAGGCACCCGACTACGTCTTCCAGCGGACCGTGCATCCCGAAGACGCGCCGGACACGCCCGAGTTTCTTGAGGTCACGTTCGAGAAGGGCGACGCGGTCGCGCTCAACGGCGAGGCGATGAGCCCCGCGGCGATCCTCACGCAGCTCAACGAATACGGCCGTCGCCACGGCATCGGCCGGCTCGACCTCGTGGAGGGCCGCTTCGTCGGCATGAAGTCCCGCGGCATCTACGAGACGCCCGGCGGGACGATCCTGCTCGAGGCGCATCGCGGTATCGAGCAGATCACGCTCGACCGCGGCGCCGCGCATCTCAAGGACGAGCTGATGCCGCGCTACGCGGAGCTGATCTACAACGGCTTCTGGTTCTCGCCCGAACGCGAGATGCTGCAGGCGGCGATCGACCGCTCGCAGGCGCACGTCACCGGCACCGTCCGGCTCAAGCTCTACAAGGGCCTGGCGCGGACGGTCGGACGCTGGTCGGATCACTCGCTCTACTCCGAGGCGCACGTGACCTTCGAGGACGACGCCGGCGCCTACGACCAGAAGGACGCCGCCGGCTTCATCCAGCTCAACGCGCTGCGGCTGAAGCTGCTCGCGGCCCGAGACCGCCGGCTGCGCGGCTGAACGCAAGCGCTTGCGGGAGGTCCCGCTGGCGCTAGGTCGGATCGCATGGCAGAGCTGTCGGAATTCGTGGAGGCGCAGGCCGCGGTCTGGGGCGACGTGATCGCGGAACTTCGCGCCGGCCGCAAAACGACGCACTGGATCTGGTGGGTGTTTCCGCAGCTCGAAACGCTCGGCCGGTCGACCCGGGCACGGCATTTCGGCCTGTCGGGCGTGGAAGAGGCATCGGCCTATCTCGCCCATCCGGTCCTTGGTCCGCGACTGGCCGAGGCCAGCGCGCTTCTCCTGTCTCATGCCGGAACACCACCCGAGACGATCCTCGGCAGCGTCGATGCGCTCAAGGTGCGCTCCTCCATGACGCTGTTCGAGGCCACGAAGGCGCCGCCACCCGAGGTCCCGGAGGTGTTGCGGCAGGTGTATGGCGGGGTCCGCTGCAGTCATACGCGGGACGCGATCCGGGGCAGCGCGACGGGGTGAAGACGAAAAACCCGGCATTCCGGGGGGAATGCCGGGCTCTCGAACTCTGGCGTTCCCATCTAGGGGGGCGCTGGGACGCACCAGAGGATCGGACCGCGTCAAGGTGCCGACGCACCATACACGTAACGCGTGCAGTGCCTGTTTCGGAGCGACGAGATTTTTTCAGATTTTTTTCGCGGCAAGGTAGCGGTAGGCGGGCATCGCCGCGTCCGCGAGCTCGGCGCCGGCGCCGTCAAGCTCCGGCAGCGGTCCTTCCGGGCCGGCGAACCCGGTCGAGCTGTGGACCGATCCGTACCAGACGGGCGCCCAGACCCCATCGTTCGCGTGCCCTCCCGCCGGCCAGGCCAGCATCGCCGGATCGAAGGCAAGTCCGATCGCCTCACACAACCGGCGCAGCATGAGTTCCGGAGCGGCGCGGATGTCGTGGCTGTCGATCACCACCGGGGCGCCGCCCGCGCCGATCAGCCGGTCGTGCAGCTCCGCCTGCTGGGCGAAGCCGATATCGGCAAGCGCCGGATCGGGATACTTGGCGCCGAAACTGGCCACCACGCGTGCCGGGTGCCGCAACAGGAAGACGTTCACCCCGCCGGCGATCCAGTCGCGGGGCACCGACGGCGTCATGTGCTGGGCCATGTGTTTGTGATATCGGTGCGGGCTGCCGTCCGGGGCCGGCGCGGTGAGCTGGTCGATGACGGCGTCCGGGTCCTGCGGCTGGGCCGCGAGGATTTCCTGCCGCATCGGATGCGCGTATCCGGTTTCGGCCAGATAGGCGGCGTAGAACGGCTCGTCGACGACGTGCATGTCGGCCCGGTTGCCGAAAGCGTACATCATCGCCGTCGACAGGTTGCGCGGCCCCGACCACATCTCGATCCGCACGTCACTCTCCCTCGGCCTGCTGCCGAACCGCCAACCGGCGCCGTTTCCGTTCCAGTCCGCGGGGACGCTAAATCCTCCGGAGGCGAATGCCAAGACGACGCTCCGCGTCAGCCGCCCTCCCCTGCCGGATCATCCGCACGCGCGTCATCCGGGGCGCTGGCCTTCGGCACGTCGGCATTGCGCCCGGCGAGCATCACGCTGATCAGGTACGCCGCGTCCGGCGTGAGCCCTGCCATGATCGCCGCGGCGTTCTCCGGCCTCATTCGCCCGAGAAAGCCTGCGGCAAAGTTCGGGTCCATCTCCTCGAACAGGGCGGCCGCCTGCCGCGGCTTCATCCGCGCATAGACCTCGGTCAACTGGTTGAGGTCCTCCGTCGCCGCGCTTCGGGCCAGGTCGAGCGTGGCGCGCAAAGATGCCTCGGCCTCTTCCAGCGCGGTAAGCCGTTGCTCGATCTCCGTTTCGGCCACCCGTAGCGCCTGCATCCGTATGAGAAGGTCGCGCTCACGCTTGTCGAGTCGCGCCTCCCGCGCGTCCAGCGCTTCGAGCAGCGCGCCCGAGTCCCCGGTCACCTCCGCGCCGCCGCCGTCGGCAGCGGTCGCGGGAGCCTTCGCCTGCGCCTCTGCAGCGCGGGCGACAAGCCGGCTGGCATCGTCGCCAAGGCGCAGGATGGCGGACGCGACGAGCAGGCTGCCGATCAGAGCGAGCGTACCGCGCCGACGCCCGGGCTTGCGTCCTTTGGACGTCTTCTTCGTGGCGCCCGCCGGGCCCCGTGCGCCCCGCCCCGACGTGCGGGCGGACGCCCTCGCAGCGCCGGTACCGTCGTGTCTCAGGATCCGCGTCATCCCTTCGTCCCGGTCCTGGCACGGCGCGAAAAGATCGGCCCGGCCGGTTCCGGCACGGTCCCGGATTCCGGCCCCGTCCAGGCGCGTTCCGAGGCCTGCGCCGGATCGGACTGGTCGGGCAAGTCGTGCATGGAAGCGACCAGCAGCTCCAGCCGCTGGGCGACCTCCTCGGCCCGCTGCGTCAGTTTCTCAAGCGAGTCCTGAGAGGCTCCGGTCGTGCTCCGCGCGGCGGCCAGCGTCTTCGACAGATCGTCGACCTGGGCCGACAGGACGGCGACGGCGCCGCCGACCCCGCCCTCGAGATCCGTGAACCGCGACAGCCGCCGGGCCAGGACGAAACAGTAAAACCCGGCGGCCAGCGCCCCCGTGACGAGAAGAATGTCGGCGATCAGGTCCATCTCCGCTCCCTCAATTGAGTACGAATTCGAGCACAAGAAGGTCGCGCAGCCGTTCTTTTCCCAGCACAAGCTGTACGCGCCGCGTGAGCTGCGCGCGGATGACGACGAGCGCATCCTGCGCCTCGATATCCGACGGCTCGAGCGCACGGAGGTAGCCGTTCATCGCATCCAGGACGCGCGGCTGCAGCGCGCGCACCTCCTCGGCGTATCCGCTCGGCACTTCGAGTGTCGCCTGGAACCGCAGGTGCGAATTGCTCGCCCCCTGCCCCAGCGACACCACGAGCGCCGGCAATTCCAGAAAGGCGATATCGCCCAGCGCCGGGGCGCCGGGGCCGTCGCCATGCGCCTCCTCATCCGCACGGACCCCTTCCGCGGCGTGCCCGTCATCGCCTTGCGCCTCTGTCCCGCCCCCGAGCGGGAGCATTCCGGAGGACACCGCGACGAACCCGCCGACGGCGCCCAAGAGCGCAAGGACGACGCCCAGGATGAGCGGCAGTTTCGAAGCCTTGGATGGCGCTTCTGCGTCCTCGGCCGTGGCATCGGTCATCTTCGATTCCCCGTTTCTCTGCCACCAGGGATAAACGGAAACCAGCTAACCGATTATTAAGCGCCCCCGGCCATGGTCGTCCTCGATCCGAAGAAGTCGGACCGGGATTCGGAGGTCGAAGTGCAGCAATTGCTGTCAGTCTGGAACGCGCTCAGCCTGCAGCGCCGGATCGTCGTGACCGGCGCGACGGTGCTGATGTTCGCCGCGGTGATCGCCTTGTCGCGAATCGCCACCGCGCCGAACATGAACTTGTTGTATGGTGGCCTCGATGCGGCCGCGTCGGGAGAAATCGTCGCCGCGCTCGATGCCCGCGGCGTGCAATACGAGGTGCGCGGCGGCGCCATCTTCGTGCCTGCGTCGGAGCGGGACGCGCTGCGCCTTACGCTGGCCGGGGAAGGCCTGCCCGCGAACGGAACCGATGGCTACGAATTGCTGGACGGGCTGACCGGTTTCGGCACCACGTCGCAGATGTTCGACGCCGCCTACTGGCGCGCGAAGGAAGGCGAACTTGCCCGCACCATAGCCGCCGCGCCGCACGTCTCGGCCGCACGCGTGCACATCGCCTCCAGCAGCGCCAATCCGTTCCAGCGCAGCGTGACGCCCTCGGCTTCGGTGTCCGTCACCGGGGCCTCGGCGGCGCTCGATTCGGGCCAGGCGCAGGCGATCCGCTACCTTGTCGCGGCGGCGGTGCCGGGGCTCGCCCCCGCCGATGTCGCGGTGATCGACAGCCGGGGCGGCCTTCTCACCGCCGAAGAGGACGCGATGTCCGGTCCCAGTGCCGAGGATCGCGCCGACGCGCTTCGGGAACGCGTGCTGCGTCTGGTGGAGGCGCGCGTCGGCATCGGCAACGCGGTGGTCGAGGTCAGCGTCGACACCATCACCGAGAGCGAGCAGATTCGCGAGCGGGTGTTCGACCCCGAAAGCCGCGTGGTCATCAGCTCCGACACCGAGGAGACGACGGAACAGAGCCAGGACCAGGGCGCCGCGGGTGTGACCGTGGCCTCGAACCTTCCGGACGGTGAGGCTGGCGGCGGCGACAGCTCGCAATCGAGCGAAAGCACCACGCGGGAACGTCTGAATTACGAGGTCTCCGAGACCACACGCGAGGTCATGCGCGCCCCGGGCGCGATCCGGCGGCTGAGCGTCGCGGTGCTGGTCAACGGACAGGTCGAGACACAGGCCGACGGCAGCCAGGCCTTCGTGCCCCTGCCGGAGGAGGAACAGTCCGCCCTGCGCGAACTCGTCGCCTCCGCGGTCGGCTTCGACGAGGCGCGCGGCGATTCGATCACCATCCGCTCCATGCCGTTCGAACAACCCGAGGGGCTGGGCAGCGCGGCGGAGGATCCGGGTCTCTTCGCCGGACTCCGGCTCGACCCGATGACACTGATCCAGCTCGGCGTGCTGGCGCTCGTGGCTCTGGTGCTCGGCCTTTTCGTCGTGCGCCCGGTCCTGACCGGCGCCGGGGTCGCGGCCCTGCCCGCGCCCGGCCCGGAGGCGGATGACGACGACGGCATTCCCACCTTCGCGGTCGCCGAGGCGCTGAGCGGGGAGGTCGACGATGGCGACGGGTTCGCCAACCTGCCGATGCTATCCGGCGGCGGAGACGGCAGCTTCGACATGGCCTCGGATACGTCCGAGGACCCGGTCGAGCGGCTGCGCGGGCTCATCGACGAACGCCGCGACGAGGCGGTGCAGATCCTCCGCAGCTGGCTCGACACGCCGGAGGAGGTCGAGTGACCCGCCTTGTCGACCTGCTCCAGGATTTCTCGAACCCGGCTCCCCGCGCGACGAGGTCCAGCGCCACGATCCCGGAGGCGGAGGTGACGGTTCGCGAGGAACGCGCCTACGAAACCGGCTACCGGGCCGGCTGGGACGATGCCGTGCGCGCCCAGACCGAGGACCGCGAACGCTTGGGCGGCGATTTCGCGCAGAACCTCAAGGACCTCTCCTTCACCTATCACGAAGCATATAGCCACGTACTCAAGGCCATGGGCCCGCTGCTGGAGGAGATTGTCGAAACCGTGCTCCCCTCCGTCCTCGAGGGCGGGATGGGCGCGCACGTGGTCTCCGAACTTCGTGCGCGAAGCGCGGAGCTGGCCGGCCTGCACGTCACGGTCGCAGTGGCGCCCGAACAGGTGCCCCTCGTGGAGCCGCTGGTCATGCGCGAAGTCGGCTTCCCCGTCGACCTCGTCGCCGACGGCACGCTCGACGAGGGCCAGGCCGACATCCGTCTGGCCGACAGCGAACAGCACATCGACCTGACAGACATCGCCGATGGCATCCGCGACGCCATCGCCGGACTGACCGAGATGAGCGAAGGACAACTAACCCATGGATGACAGCGCAGACACCGCCCCCGCCCAAGCCTACGGCCTGTCAGCCGTGCCGATCGAGGTTACCGTCTCGGTCGGCCGCGCCCGCCCGCTGATCCGGGACCTTCTGCAACTCGACGAGGGCTCCGTGCTGACGCTCGACAAGCAGCTCGACGATCCGGTGGAGCTGTATGTCGGCGACCGCCTGATCGGCACCGGTGCGCTGGAAGTCATCGAGGAAGGCGGGCAGACCCGGCTCGCCGTGCGCCTGACCGAGGTCGCCGACCTCAAGACACAGGCCTGACCATGACCGAAGGCGCGGCCAGAAGGCCCGCGCGCCCGGCTCCGACGACGCCCGGTCAGGGCGGAGGAGGTGCGGCGCCCCCCGCTCTCGCCGCGGCCCTGATCGCGGCGCTCCTCGCCACCCTCGCAGCCCCGGCGGAAGCGCAGGAACTGACGCTCGATCTCGGCGGCGAGGGCGGCACGCTTACCGGCACGACGCTGCAGCTCATCGCGCTCGTCACGCTGCTCAGCCTCGCGCCCGGCATCGCCATCATGATCACCTGCTTTCCGTTCATGGTGACGGTGCTGGCAATCCTGCGGCAGGCCGTCGGGCTGCAGCAATCGCCGCCCAACATGCTGATCGTCAGCCTCGCGCTCTTTCTCACCTATTTCGTGATGGAGCCGGTGTTCACAGAGGCCTACGCCGCCGGAATCGAACCGCTCCTGGAGGACGACATGGCCATCGCCGCCGCCTTCGAGGCCGCGATGGGCCCGTTCCGCGACTTCATGGCCGGCCGCGCCGACCCGGACACCTTCACCGCCATGGCGGAGCTGCGGCCCGACGCCGCCGGCACCGCGCTCGCTCCGGATGCGCCGCTGTCGATCCTCGTGCCCAGCTTCATGCTGTCGGAGATCGCGCGCGCCTTCCAGATCGGCTTCCTGATCTTCATGCCGTTCCTGATCATCGACCTCGTCGTCGCCGCGGTGCTCATGGCGATGGGCATGATGATGGTTCCCCCGGCGATCGTCTCCCTGCCCTTCAAGCTCGCCTTCTTCGTCCTCGCCGACGGCTGGTCGCTGCTCGCCGGCAGCCTCGTGCGCAGTTATTTCTGAGGGACCGCTACCGCCTGCAAAACAGGCAGGTGCCAAAGGCCCATGCACCGCCCGCAGTGCTTGCCCTTTCATTCTCCGCCCTATCCTCTTACCGCGCGATCAGACGCGACGCGATCGGAAGGGCGCCATGGCAGACCAGAGCGAGACATCCGCGCAGTACGACCTCTTCGTCATCGGCGGCGGCATCAACGGCTGCGGCATCGCCCGCGACGCCCAGGGCCGCGGTCTCAAGGTCGGCCTGGCAGAGATGCACGACCTCGCCTCGGCGACCTCCTCGGCCTCGACGAAGCTGTTTCACGGCGGGCTGCGCTACCTCGAGTACTTCGAAGTCCGGCTCGTTCGCGAAAGTCTGATCGAGCGCGAGACGCTCCTGCGCGCGATGCCGCATATTTCGTGGCCCATGCGCTTCGTGCTGCCGTTCCATCCCAGCATGCGATTCGAGAACGCGACACCCACGTCGCGGCTGCTCAACACCGTGATGCCGTGGATGAAGGGGCGGCGGCCGTCCTGGCTCATCCGCTTCGGGCTGTTCATGTACGACAACCTCGGCGGGCGGAAGATCCTGCCGGGGACCGAGACGCTCGACCTGCACGATGCGCCCGAGGGCAAGCCGCTCAAGGACAAGTTCCGCAAGGCTTTCGAATATTCCGATTGCTGGGTGCAGGACAGTCGGCTCGTGGTGCTCAACGCGCGCGACGCCGAGGCGCGCGGCGCCGATATCCTGACCCGCACCAAGGTGCGCGTTGCCGAACGCGGCGGCGACGGCTGGCGGATCGAGCTCGAGGACCGCGAGACCGGCGCCACCCGCACCGTCACCGCGAAGATGCTGGTGAATGCCGGCGGACCCTGGGCCGGGGACATCATCCGCACCAAGATCCGATCGAACGCGACGGAGTCCGTGCGGCTCGTCCGCGGCAGCCACATCGTGTGCCGCAAGCTCTACGATCACGACAAGTGCTACTTCTTCCAGGGCACCGACGGGCGGATCATCTTCGCGATTCCCTACGAGCAGGACTTCACCCTGATCGGCACTACCGACAGCGAGCAGGACGATCCCGACGTGCGCCCCGAATGCACGCCCGAGGAGCGCGACTACCTGCTGGACTTCGCCAACAACTACTTCGAGCGGACGCTCACCGCCGACGATGTGGTCTGGAGCTACTCCGGCGTGCGGCCGCTCTATGACGAGGGCGCCTCCTCGGCCACGGCGGCGACGCGCGACTACACGCTCAAGGTCGACGACAGCGCCGGCGCGCCGGTGCTGAACATCTTCGGCGGCAAGATCACCACCTATCGCCGGCTCGCCGAGAGCGCGCTGGAGAAGATCGCGCCGCATTTCAGCGATCTAGGCGGGCCTTGGACGGCAGGAGTCACCCTGCCCGGCGGCGATTTCGAGGTCAGCGAGGCGCGTGCCAAGATCGACAAGCTGGCCGCCGACTACCCGTTCCTCGGGCCCAAGCGGGCGGAGCGGCTGATCCGCCACTACGGCACCGAATCCTGGGAGTTCCTCGGCAGCGCCACCTCCGACTCCGATCTCGGCCGCGATTTCGGCCATGGCCTGACGGAGGCCGAGGTCCGCTGGCTGATGCGCCGCGAATACGCCCGCAGCGCGGAGGACGTGGTGTTCCGGCGCACGCGCCTCGGCATCCGTATGGATCAAAGCGAGATTGCAGCGCTCGACACCTGGATGCAGGATGCCCGGCGGGAGGCGCAGGCCGCGGCCGCGCAGTAATCAAGACCGGGAGGGATCCATGCGCTACGTCCTCGCCATCGACCAGGGCACCACGTCGAGCCGGGCGATCCTTTTCGACGAGAGCCTGAAGATCGTCGCCATCGCGCAAGAAGAATTCACGCAGCACTACCCGCAATCGGGCTGGGTCGAACATGACGTCTCCGACCTCTGGACGACCGTCGCCGCCACCTGCCGCGGCGTGATCGAAAAGGCCGGCTGCGCGCCGGACGACATCGCCGCCATCGGCATCACCAACCAGCGCGAAACCGTCTGCGTCTGGGACAAGGACACCGGCCAGCCGGTGCACCGCGCGATCGTCTGGCAGGACCGGCGCACCGCCTCCATCACCTCGATGCTGCACGACGAGGGCCACGAGGAGATGGTGACGGCCCGCACCGGCCTGCTGCTCGATCCCTATTTCTCGGGCTCGAAGCTGAAATGGATCCTCGACGAGGTGGACGGCGCGCGCGAGAAGGCCCGGAACGGCAAGCTGCTGTTCGGGACGGTCGACAGCTACCTGATCTGGAAGCTCACCGGCGGCAAGAGCCACGTCACCGACGCGACGAATGCCTGCCGCACGATGCTCTACGACATTCACAAGGGGCGCTGGTCCACCTCCATCGCGGAGCTTCTGGACATCCCGATGGAGATGCTGCCCGAGGTCCGCGATTGCGCGGCGGAGTTCGGCACCACCCGCGCCGACCTTTTCGGCCGCGAAATCCCCATCCTCGGCGTCGCCGGCGACCAGCAGGCGGCGACCATCGGCCAGGCCTGTTTCAGCCCCGGCATGCTGAAATCGACCTACGGAACCGGCTGTTTCGCGCTGCTGAACACCGGCAGCGAACCGGTGCGGTCGAACAACCGGCTTCTGACCACCATCGCCTACCAGATGGACGGAAAGCCGACCTACGCGCTCGAAGGGTCGATCTTCGTGGCCGGTGCGGTGGTGCAGTGGCTGCGCGACGGTCTGCGCCTGATCCGCGCCGCGAAGGAGACGCAGCCGCTAGCCGAGAAGGCGGACGACACGCAGAGCGTGGTGCTGGTCCCGGCCTTCACGGGCCTCGGCGCGCCCTACTGGAACGCGGAGTGCCGGGGCGCGATCTTCGGGCTCACCCGCAATTCGGGGCCCGAGGAATTCGCCCGCGCCGCGCTCGAAAGCGTTGGCTACCAGACCCGCGACCTGATCGAGGCGATGCACGCCGACTGGACCTCGGCGGACGGCGACGCCACGCTGCGCGTCGACGGCGGGATGAGCGCGTCGGACTGGGCGATGCAGTTCCTTTCCGACATCATCGGCGCGCCGGTGGACCGGCCCGAGGTGCTGGAGACGACGGCGATGGGCGCCGCGTGGCTCGCCGGGATGAGGGCCGGGGTCTACCCGGACATGGACGGATTCGCCGACATGTGGAGGCGCGAGCGCGAGTTCACGCCGGCGATGGACGAGGCGACCCGCGCGCGCAAGTACGACAGCTGGAAACGCGCCGTGGCGGCCGCGCAGGGGTTCTAGGCCCCCGCGCCGCGCCGCCTCAGGCCGGAACCAGCGCGCCCGGCCGGCGCCGCGCGTCCATCCAGGCCAGCCCGAGCACCGCGATGCCGCCGGCCGAAAGCGCCGCGCCCACAAGCCCGGTCGAAGCCCAGCCGTGCCCGGCCGAGAGGGCCAGCCCGGCCGCGAACGGCCCCAGCGCATTGGCGAAGTTGAACGCCGCGTGGTTGAGGGCTGCGGCCAGCGTCTGCGCGTCGCCCGCCACGTCCATCAGCCGTGTCTGTAGCGGCACGACGAGCCCCGCGGTCATCGCCAGCAGCGACACGCTCAGCGCCATCAGCGGCCAGGACCCGACCACCGAGGCGTAAAGCAGCGCGGTCGCCACCATGCCCAGAAGCAGCACCAGCGCGCCGCCCATCTGCGACCACGCGGTCAGCCGGCTGGCCACAAAGTTGCCCGCCGTGGCGCCCACCCCGAACAGCGATAGCGACACCGGAATCGCCCAGCCGGGCGCCCCGGCGGCGTCGATCATCGCCGCGGAGAAGTAGGAATAGACCGCGAAGACCCCGCCGAAGCCCACCGCCCCGACGGCGAGCGTCAGCCACACCGCCCGGTTGCCGAGCGCGCCAAGCTCCCGCAGGGGGCTTGCGCCTTCGGCCGGATCGGGGTCGGGCGCCACGCGGACGATCAGGATCGCCGAGAGCACCGCAAGCCCCGCGACGATCACGAAGAGGCTGCGCCACCCGAGGCTCTGTCCGATGGCGCTGGCCAACGGCACGCCGATCATGTTCGCCAGCGTCAACCCCATTAGGATCTGCGCCACGCCCTTCGCCCGCTGTCCGCGCGGCAGAAGGTCGGCCGCGAACAGCATCGCGATGCCCAGATACGCCCCGTGCGGCAGGCCGGCGATCACGCGGGTGCCGGTCAGCACGTTCATCTCGGGCGCCAGCGCGCCTGCGACGTTGGCGAAGGCGAAGGCGAGAATGAGCGCCGCCAGCACCGCCCGCCGCCGCATCCGCGCGCAGAGGACGGCGAGGACCGGCGCGCCGATCACCACGCCCAGCGCGTAGCCGCTGATCGCGTGGCCGGCCACGGGTTCGGAGACGCCGAGGTCGGCCGCGTAATAGGGCAGAAGCCCCATAGCCGCGAACTCGCTCACGCCGATGGCGAAGGCGCCGAGCGCGAGGGACAGGATCGTGGCGGCGTACCGCGTCTGGTCGCGTGACATGCGAGGGCTCCGGGCCGGGGTGTCAGGATTTGCTGCGCCGCAGCGTTACCGTCAACGATGGGGCCCGGAGTCGATGCGGGCAAGGCGGGCGCCGCGCATAGGCGCCCTGCCCCTTGTGCAAAGGTGATCGCGGATAACCTCCGTCAGCGAATTGTGATGTCGACGCGCTGAGACTCGCCGGTCGAGCCGGGAATGCGCAGGAAATATTGGCCAGGCTTGATGGCGATGAACTCGATCTCCATCGTGCCGGCCTGGTCGAATTCCACGGATTCGAGGCCGTAGGGTCGGATTTCCAGCCCGTTTATGACGACCTCGTTCACCCAGACGTTACGGAAGAACCCTGGCCCTTCGAGTCCCAACTCGGCCGAGCCGTCGGCCTCGATCTCCAGCTCGTAGACCTTGCCGGACTCCAGTTCGATCGGTCCGTCCGCGATCGGCTGGCCCGAGGCGAGGGTGAGCGTGGGCAGATCCTCCCCCTGGTTGGTGTTGGACAGGATCCCGGCAAAGCCGAAATCGTGCGCCGCCGCGGCGCCCGCGATGAGCGTGGCGGAGGCGGCGAGCAAGAGGGTCTTCATGGCAATTCTCCGTTCTGGACTAGGCGAGGGGCGAGCGTGGCGGGCGTACCGCGCAGCTCCAGGATGCGGGAGCCGAGGCGTTCCGCCTCCTCCCGCGCGTGGGTGACGAAGAGCGTCGCGGGCCGGACCTCGGCGATCAGCCGCTCGGTCAGGGCCAGCATCGTCTCAGAGGTCTCGGGATCGAGCGACACGAAGGGCTCGTCCATGATCAGCATCTCGGGCCGCCCGGCAAAGGCGCGGGCCAGCGCCAGCCGCCGCTGCTGGCCGAGCGACAGCTGCAGCGGGAAGGCGCCGGCCTTGTCCGGGATGCCGACCCTGCCCAGCATCGCGCGGGCGTCGTCCTCGGACAGGTCCGGATGCACGATGGTCAGGTTGCGCAAGCAGGATCGCCAGGGCAGCAGGGTGGGCTCCTGAAAGACGATGGCCATGCGCTCGGGCGTCTCCACGTGGCCGTCGAAGGCGGTGTCGATGCCCGCGACAATGCGCAGAAGCGTCGACTTGCCGATGCCCGAGGGGCCGAGGATCGCCACGGTCTCGCCCGGCGCGACCTCGAAGGCGATGTTGCTCAGCACCCGGCTTTCGCCGAACCGCTTCTCGCGCACGTGGGCCCGGATCATGCGGTGCGCCAGCGGCGCACGCGCCGCTCCCACGGTTGCAGGATGGCCCATTCGATCACCAGCATCACCGCGATGAACGACAGCGCATAGACCAGCACCATGCCGACATCGAAAAGCTGGAAGAACATATGAATCTTGAACCCGACGCCGGAGGAGCGGCCGAGGAATTCCACCACCAGCACGATCTTCCAGATCACCGCGATGCCCGACCGCGCCGCGCCGGCGATGAACGGGGCAAGCTGCGGCAGCGTGACGTGCATGAGCCGCGTGGTCCACGGCATCCGGTAGACCCGCGCCATCGCGTCGAGCCCGGGATCGAGCGCGCGCGCGCCTTCGCGGACGACCGTGGTGACGTTCGGCACCTTGTTGAGCGTGACCGCGACAATCGCCGCCGTCTCGTTGAGGCCGATCCAGAGGTAGCACAGCACGATCAGCACCAGCGCCGGCAGGTTCAGGAACACCACCAGCCACGGATCGAGCCAGCGGTTGAGCCGCTCCGACCGTCCCATTGCGATGCCGAGCGCGACGCCGAGGGCCATCGCCAGCACGAACGCCCAGATTACCCGGATCAGCGTCTGGGAGAGGTGATAGAGCAGCTCTCCGGACGTCAGCTCGGCCCAGAACGGGCCGAGCAGCGCGCCGGGCGCCGGCAGGATCTGGGGATCGGCGGTCAGAGCCGCCGCCACGACCCAAAGCGCCAGCAGCCCGACGAGCGAGATCGCGGTGACGGCGCGGGGGTCGGTCATCGCGGCGCGGTCACTCCACGTCCGCGAAAAGGCCGTCGGGCAGCGTCGTAGCCTGGCCCACCAGTTCCTGCCCGCCGAGGTCGTTCATCACCTGCAGGAAAGCGTCCATGCTTTCCAGGTCGATGGGGCCGCGTTCGGGCGCGCCGGCGATCCAGTCGGTCTTGAGCGCCTCGAACTCGGCGTCGGTACTGGCGTTCATCTGCGGGCGCAGCTTGTCCCATTCGTCGGGGTTGTCGCGCAGCAGCGCCTTGGCCTCCTGGCTGGCGTCGTAGAACTGCTGCGCGAGGCCCTCGTGCTCCGAAAGGAAGCTTTCTTTCATGTAGTAGCCCAGCAGCGGGGTGTCAGGGTCGAGGCCGAGCGCGACCGCCGCCTCTTCGACGTTCACCAGCTCGCGCATTCCGCCGGCCTTCATCTTCGCCAGGAAGTGCCAGAAGTTGATCGCGCCATCGAGCTCTCCGGACAGGCCGGACTTGAAGATCAGGGGCGGTGCGCCGAACACCTGCTCGGTCTCGGCTGCGAGGTCGAATTCATGCTCGCGCGAGGCATAGGCGCGCAGGATCAGCCAGGACTTGTCGAGCGGCCCGCCGGCGATGCCGACCTTGCCGCCGGCGAGGTCCTGAAGGCTCTGCGCCTCGCTGCCTTCCGGCACGAGCAGCGCGCCGACGGCCTTGGAATAGGGAATGTAGACGTAATCCTTGCCGGCGGCGCGCTGGCGCGCGACCCAGATCCAGTCGGCGACGGCCATGTCGGCCTCGCCGCCTTCAACCGCGACACGGGTGGCGCCGTTGTCGGCGTAGGGCTGGACCTCGAGCTCGAAGCCGTGCTTCTCATCGAGGCCGTTGTCGACGATGGTCGAAAGCTCCCAGTTGACGGTCCCGATCTGGAGAACAGCGGCGCGGATGACGGGCAGGTCCTGCGCCCAGCCGGGCACGGCGAGGCATGTGGCGGCGAACGTGGCCGCGATCAGGCGTCTCATCGATGTCTCCTCCCAGAGTGCCGGGCGACGGACGCCCGGACGATCCTGGGCGAAGAGTGGGACGCCGCCACGCCGGAGTCGAGTAGACAATCGTCTGAGGTTGGGGGGCGGTCTCTTCGCCGGTTGTTCCAGCCGTTCGCGAGAAATGCGGTTCGAACGGCGCGCGAGCCGCACATCGACGGGCCGCGGTCCGGCGATCCCGACCGCCGAACAACAGCGCTTTATCCCAACCACATCCGGACGATCTCAGATCGTCGCGCCAAGCGTCACCAGAGCGCCGGTCCGGCGGGGCGGCCCGGCGATGCGCGGCGGCCCTGGGCCCTTATCCCGCGCCGGGGACCGTTCGACCGCTGCGCGGGACACGTGTCCCGGCTGCGCCGTGTCCGCCTCGCCCCTCCCAGGCTCAGGACCCTTCGCCTCCACCCGAATACTGCTGGAGATAGGCGGTCACGTCCGCGACCTCCTGGTCCTTGCGCAGACCGGCAAAGGACATCTTGGTGCCCGGCACGTATTCGCGCGGGTTCTTGAGGAACGCGGCCATCGACTCCGCATCCCACACCAGCCCTTCTTCGCCCTTGGCCACCATCGCGTCGGAGTAGTTGAAGCCCTCGAGCCCCCCGGCAGCACGGCCGAACACGTCGTTGAGGACGGGGCCGACGCGGTTCTGCGCATCCTCTCCGACCTGGTGGCAGGCCTGGCACTTGCGGAACACGCGTTCGCCGGCTTCGGGATCGCCGGCATCCTGTGCCCAGGCAGCGGCGGCTGGCAGTGCCACGATTGCGGTGGCGGCGAGCAGGGTCTTGAACATGGGCTTCCTTCCTTGGAACGTCTTCTTCGTGTCAGCCTTTCGGGCGTGCCACGCGCGGGTGGCCACGACAGAAAGTGTTAGCCGAAGCCTCCCCGCGCTCATATCCTTCCTAAAGTCTAGGTTCGAAGACAGCCATTTTCCTCAGAACCAGCGCCCGTGCGCGACCACGTCGCAGGACGGCGACACCGCGTCGCCGCCCGAGATGTCGAAGCTGTGCAGCTCGACCGCGGTCGCGGTCCGGGTGCCGAGGGTGACAATCCGCGCGGTGGCGCCCGAGGTCGGCGTCGCGGTGACCGCAGGCGCGGCGCTGAAGGCCGCCGGATAGGTCCATGTCGCCACCGCGCCGGACGCGGTGGCGAGGCCGACATGGTGGCAGATCTGCGTGCCGTCCGCGAAGCGTGTCCAGGTGCCGGAGCCGTTCGTTCCGGTCTCGATCGCCGCGCCGGTGGGGGTGCCGCCCGCCTGCGACACCGTCCCGACAAGCGTCGCCGGCCCGTAGCCGTAATCGGCGCGCATCAGCTTGCCGGGCGAGGCGTCTGCGGGCGAGGCCTGCACCGCGGCGCCCGAGGCCCGCCCCGTGGCGGCGTCGATCGCCAGCGCCTCGGTCCAGCTCGCACCGTCGGCAGAGACCTTGATCGACCAGTTGTCCGACCCGGCGAGCCCCATCTCCGCCCGGCCGGACCAGCCTGACTGGAACAGCAGCGATGCGGTATCGGCCGCCGAGGCCTTGTTCACCTTGACGCGATGTCCGGCGCCGGCATGGGTAAAGAGCGCCGCGGGCCCCGCCACGGCGAGCGGGTTGCCCGCATCGGCCGTGGTGCCGACGCCGAGGCGGTCGGCCTCCGCGATGCCGAGGGGCGACGCGCTCCAGTCCGTGCCGGTCCAGACCAGTGCCTCGCCGGTCTGCCGCGCGACGGCAAACCAGCCCGGGCCCGGCTCCAGAAACAGCCATGCGCCCCCTGTGAAGGCAGCCACGGTCCCCGGCGGCTGGCCGGCCCAGGCGTCCGTCGGCGCGGCGCCCAGCGCGTAGACATCGCCCTCCGCCGGCTGTTCCGGCGGCGTCTCTGCCGCGAAGGCGGCCACACTCAGCCGGGCAAGGATGTCGAGCCGCGTCAGCGCCTCGTTTACGGTGACATGCTTCTGCGCCTGTGCGGGCGCGAGATAGGGCAACGACAGGATCGGGGAGGTGTCGGACATTGGCGGGCCTTTCGGGCAGCTCTGTTCTGGCCGCCCGACCCTTGCCGCGCCACCCCAAACACTGCCCTAAAGTCGCGCGCGTTGCGCCGCGCCGGCGTGTTCATGCAGCACGGTTCCGGCGGCCTTTCCGAGGCCGGGCAAACGGTGTAAGGGGTGCGCGAAATGCCCTCATGAGCCACCCAAGAGAACATACCGCACCCATGCTCGAGATCGAAGAAACCGCCCTGCCCGGGGTCGTGATCCTCACCCCGAAACGCTTCGGCGACGCGCGCGGCTTCTTCAGCGAAAGCTGGAACCGCAAGCGGATGG
Organism: Roseivivax sediminis; assembly: GCF_900112685.1. Classification (GTDB taxonomy): domain Bacteria; phylum Pseudomonadota; class Alphaproteobacteria; order Rhodobacterales; family Rhodobacteraceae; genus Roseivivax; species Roseivivax sediminis. Next base: position 303,403 of record NZ_FOMS01000002.1, on the reverse strand, counting down.
CGGAGGCCGGCTACGATTTCGACTTCGTGCAGGACAACCACTCGCTCTCGGCCAAGGTCGGCACGGTGCGCGGTCTGCACTTCCAGTCGCCCCCGATGGCGCAGGACAAGCTGGTGCGCTGCGGGCGCGGGCGGCTCTACGACGTCGCCGTGGACGTACGCCGCGGCTCGCCCACCTACGGCAAGTGGGTCGGCGTGGAGCTGTCGTTCGAGAACGGCAAGCAGCTTCTGGTGCCCAAGGGCTTCCTGCACGGCTTCGTCACCCGCGAGCCGGACACCGAGATCGTCTACAAGTGTTCGGACTATTACAGCCCCGAATGCGACGGCGCGGTCCTGTGGAACGATCCCGACATCGGCATCGACTGGGGCATCGACGCCTCGGAGGCGCTTCTGTCCGAAAAGGACCAGGCGGCGCAGCGGCTCGCGGACTTCGACACCCCGTTCACGTGGGAGGGCTGAGGCCATGAAGCTTCTGGTGACAGGCGGTGCCGGCTTCATCGGATCCGCGGTCGTGCGTCAGGCGGTCCGTGCCGGGCACCAGGTCGTCAATGTCGATGCGCTGACCTATGCGGCCTGCCTCGACAACGTGGCCGAGGTCGCGGACGATCCCAATTACGCCTTCGAGAAGGCCGATATCCGCGACCGGGCCGCGCTCGACCGGATCTTCGCTGCGCACAAGCCCGACGCGGTGATGCACCTGGCCGCCGAAAGCCATGTCGACCGCTCCATCGACGGGCCGGGCACGTTCATCGAAACCAACGTGATGGGCACCTTCCACCTGCTGGAGGCCGCCCGCGCCTACTGGACCGAGGCGGGCAGACCCGAGAGCTTCCGCTTCCACCATATCTCCACCGACGAGGTCTACGGATCGCTCGGCCCGGACCCCCAGACCGACGGGCAGTTCACCGAGGACACGCCCTACGATCCGCGCTCGCCCTATTCGGCGTCCAAGGCGTCGTCCGATCACCTCGTCCGGGCGTGGCACGAAACCTACGGGCTGCCGGTGGTGCTGACCAACTGCTCGAACAATTACGGGCCGTTCCATTTCCCGGAAAAACTCATCCCGGTGGTGATCCTGAAAGCGCTCGCCGGCGCGCCGATCCCGGTTTACGGCAAGGGCGAGAACGTGCGCGACTGGCTCTTCGTCGAAGATCACGCCGACGCGCTGCTGACGGTCGTGCAGAAGGGGCAGATCGGGCGCAGCTACAATATCGGCGGCGAGAACGAGGCGCAGAACATCGAGCTGGTGCGCACGATCTGCGGCATCCTCGATGCCAAGCGGCCGGGCAACCAGCCCTATTCCGAGCAGATCACCTTCGTCACCGACCGGCCGGGCCACGATCTGCGCTACGCCATCGACCCCACCCGCATCCGCGAGGAACTGGGCTGGCGGCCTTCCGTGACGCTGGAACAGGGGCTGGAAAAGACCGTGGACTGGTACCTCGAAAACGAAGCATGGTGGCGCGCGCTTCAGAACCGTGCAGGCGTTGGCGAGCGGCTCGGCACCGGCGGTTGAGTGGACAGTACCTTTTGAATATCGGCAGAATACTTTGAGCATATCGACGGAAAGGGGGTCTGCATGACCATTTTGGTCTTCGGCCGCACCGGTCAGGTCGCGACCGAGCTGGCGCGCAAGGGCGGTGATCGCGTGCGCTGCCTCGGCCGCGACGAGGCCGACCTGACGGATCCGGCAGCCTGCGCCGCGGCGATCGAGGGCGGAGACTGGGACGCGGTCGTCAACGCCGCCGCCTGGACCGCGGTCGACGCCGCCGAGGAACAGGAGCCCGAGGCCCTGGTCATCAACGGCGAAGCGCCGGCGGCCATGGCCCGCGCGGCGGCGGCCAAGAGCATCCCCTTCGTGCACATTTCCACAGACTACGTCTTCGACGGCAACGGCGCGGAGCCGTTCGGAACGGACGCGCCCACTGCACCGCTCGGCGCCTACGGCCGCACCAAGCTGGCCGGGGAAGAGGCGGTGCGCGCCAGTGGCGCGACCTACGCGATCCTGCGCACCTCCTGGGTCGTGTCGGCGCACGGCAAGAACTTTGTCAAGACGATGCTGCGGCTCGGTGCCGAGCGCGACCGCCTGACCATCGTCGCCGACCAGATCGGCGGGCCGACCGCGGCCGCCGACATCGCCGATGCGTGCCTGTCGATTGCCGGGCAATTGGCCGACGACGCCGGCAAGACCGGCACCTACCACTTTTCCGGCGGACCGGACGTGAGCTGGGCCGACTTCGCGCGCGAGATCTTCGCGCAGGCGGGACTGGCCCCCGAGGTCGTCGACATCCCCACGAAGGATTTCCCCACGCCCGCCGCGCGCCCCGCCAATTCGCGCATGGACAACAGTGCGACGGAAGCGACCTTCGCCATCGCCCGGCCCGACTGGCGGCACAGCCTGTCCGACATCCTCAAAGAGCTGGGAGCCAAGGCATGACCAAGCGCAAGGGCATCATTCTCGCCGGCGGGTCGGGCACGCGGCTCTACCCGATCACCATGGGCGTCTCGAAGCAGCTTCTGCCGGTCTACGACAAGCCGATGGTCTACTATCCGCTGTCGGTGCTGATGCTCGCCGGCATCCGCGAAATTTGCGTGATCACTACACCCGAAGACCAGGACCAGTTTCGCCGTGTCCTCGGCGACGGCTCGCAATGGGGCGTCAGCCTCGAATACGTCGTGCAGCCCTCACCCGACGGGCTGGCACAGGCCTTCCTCCTGGCTGAGGGATTCCTCAACGGCGCGCCCTCGGCGCTCGTGCTGGGTGACAACATCTTCTACGGCCATTCGCTTGCCGAGCTTCTCGCGGATGCCGATGAAAAGGAGACCGGGGGCACCGTCTTCGGCTATCATGTGGCCGATCCGGAACGCTACGGCGTCGTCGCCTTCGACGACGACGGCCGCGCGACCTCGATCATCGAGAAACCGAAACAGCCGCCATCGAACTACGCTGTCACCGGGCTCTACTTCCTCGACGGCACCGCCCCCGAGCGCGCCCGCCACGTGCAGCCGTCGGATCGCGGCGAGCTCGAGATCACCACGCTGCTGGAGATGTACCTGCACGAGGGCAAGCTCGACGTGAAGCGGATGGGCCGCGGCTACGCCTGGCTCGACACCGGCACGCACGAGAGCCTTCTCGACGCCGGTAACTTCGTGCGCACGCTGGAAAAGCGCCAGGGCCAGCAGACCGGCTGCCTGGAGGAGATCGCCTATCACTACGGCTGGATCGATCGCGCGGATCTGGACGAACGCGCGCAGCTCTTCCGCAAGAACGATTACGGCAGGTACCTGCGCTCACTCACCTGATCCCGGCCCGTGGTTACAGGCGGTACGCCGTAGAGCGAAACCGGCGGTCGAGGAGCCACCCGTTCGGACCCGATCGCAGCAGAGAAATGCGCCCCTTGCGGCTTGGAGGCGACCGGGCGACCCCGGCACGGCCTCTCATGCCAGGTATGCGCCGCCCGCCCGGACTGCACGAAATGGAGCTTGCGCTTGCAGACGGCGCATCATACCCGAAGACAGTATACTCAAGGCTTGGGCTTGCCGCGGGTGAGACCGAAGAGCCGCAACATTTTTGGTGCGATGGACACGCGGCATGACTGGAATTGGCTCTCATAGCGGGCTCGTGGTGCTCAACTCGAACACCCACACCCGCAACATTCACATCACCAAGATGATCCTGGATGCGGCTCGCGAGATGCTCGGTCGCGACCGCGTGCACTACGCGACCTACGACAATGTGATCGCCACCTGCCGTGCGGAGGAGGCACCTCTTCTGCTCGTGATCGACGGCCAGCGCCTCAATACCGCGGTGCTGCGCGCGGCGCGGCTGCATACCCGGACGATGGCACTGTGGCTCTTCGACGATCCGTACAACATGTCCGAGAACGTGACGAACGCGCGGATCTTCGATCATGTCTTCACCAACGAACCGGTCGCCGTTCCGCAGTATGACGGGGAGGCGCACTTTCTGCCGCTCGGTGGCGAGGTTCATCCCGGCGGCGTGCCGGACGAAAGCCGCAAGTCCTACGACGTGTTCTTCTGCGGCAGCGCCTGGCCGAACCGCGTGGTGCAGCTCAACCGGCTGCTGACACTGTGCCCGGACCTCGACTGGCGGATCAGCCTGACCTACAACCCGCACCTGCCGCCGTTCCCGCTTAACCTGCCGGAAAGCGCCTATTTGCGCACGCTGGCCTTCGATGACATGCTGGAGATGTCCGCGCGCTCGCGGGTGACGCTGGACCTCAACCGCGCCTTCGGCGGCACCGACCGCAGCGCGGAGGCGCTGTCTGCGACCTATCCCGGCCCGCGGGTGTTCGAACTGGCCGGCCGCGGGGCGTTCCAGCTCAGCGTCAATACGCCGGGCCTGCGCGATGCCTTCGACGACAAGGAAGTGCCGAGCTGCGATGGCGTGACCGACTTGGCACACACGCTGCGCAAGTGGATTGCAGATCCCGAGGGGCGTGCAGCGGCGGCAGGCCGCGCCCAGGCCAAGGTGGCGGCCAAGCACACCTATGTCCACCGCCTGACCAGCATCTTCGACGTCTGCACCAAGGGCGACACGGCCCCGGCCACCGCCGGACAGGCGCCGACCGGCCTCGCCCCCGCCAAGGCCCCGGCCGCTCCCGCGAGGCGCCAGAAGATCCTGTTCGTCGTGCACAACATCCGGGGCGACAACGCCTTCGGCGGGCTGGAGCTGCACCAGGAAATCGTCGCCCGCTATCTCTCGGCCAACTACGATATCTATTTCTTCTGGGCGCACCCGTCCGAGAAGGGGCGCGACGTGGTCCTGCTCGACAAGGACTACAACACTTTGGATAGCCGCGAGACGCCGGTGTCTGACACCTCCGTCCTGCTGCAGCACAACGCGTTCGAGCGCTTCTTCTCGGAGATGCTGCAGAAATACGACATCGATCTGACGCACTTCTTCCATTTCCGCGAAGTGCCGCCGTCGCTTGCCGCCGTGTCCCGCGCCCTCGGCGTGCCCTACACGGTATCGCTGCACGACTACTACATGATCTTCCGCAACTTCACGCTCGCGGACGGCGACGGCAACTTCATGGGCGAAAAGATCGACTGCCTGAACGAGATGGAGCGCCTGACCGCCAAGATCTGGGATGTCTCGCCCGGCGCCTACATGCGTCGGCACAGCGTTTTCTTCAGCGTGCTGCAGGGGGCGGAGACGATCATCCACATCTCCGATGCCGGCCGGAAGATCTTTGAAACCGCGTTCCCCGGGCTGGAGGATCATCCCTCCGTCCGCATCCATCACGCGCCGCTGCCCTCGGCCAATTACAAGGTCTTCCGCTCCGGCGCCAAACGGCGACCGCTGACCTCGGAGCCGAGCTTCGTGCTGCTGGGCAACATGGCCGCGCACAAGGGCGGGCCGTATCTGATCAAGGCGCTGGAAGCGCTCAAGGAGTTCAAGGGCCACCTGCACTTCCACGGGTCGATGAACAAGGACATCGAAACGCGGGTGAAAAGGGCTGTGGGCGACCGGGCGACCTTCCATGGCCGTTATGCGCCCGGCTCGCTCGACCTGACCGCTTACGATTTCTCCCTGCACCTGTCGACCTGGCCCGAGACGTATTGCCAGACACTTTCCGAAGCCTGGGCGATGGGCGTGGTCCCGATCGTCACCGATATCGGCGCGCTCGGCGAGCGGGTGGTGCACATGAAGAACGGCGTGAAGGTGAATCCGCAGAACCCCAGCTCTCTGGCAGCGGTCTTCGACTACATCGCCAAGTCGCCGCAGAGCTTCGAGCATCTGCGTGATATCCCCACCGAGGGCCTGTTCATGGATCCCCCGCGCGCCGCGGCGCAATACGAGAAGGCCTTTGCCGACGTCCTGGTCCGGACCTCGGGCAACCGTGCGCGGCCGATGCCCGAGATCGCCCCGGCGCCGGTGACCGTTGACGTTCTGGGGCGGGCGGCGCGGCGCGACATATGGACCCGCACGGGTGCGACCCCGCCGCAGGAACCGGTGCGCCCGGTCGCGGTGCGTGGTCCGTACTGGACCGACCACGAGGCAGCACGCCTTTCCATGGTCGAGACGCTGCGCGGCAATGTCGACCGCATCGATCTGGCAAAGAACGCGACAACGCCCGCCCGGATCGACGGCCACGACGGGCTCGACCATGAAGAGGACGTCTTCGTCGACGACACGCTGAACATCCGCGGCTGGATCAAGTTCGACGAACTGCCGGTCGAAATCGCCGATCCCGCGAAGGCAAGGCCGGTCGTGGCGCTGCAATCGGAAGGGTCGGACATGTGGGCGCTGTTCGAAGCCCGGACGGAGAAACGCGGCGACCTGGCGGAGTATTTCGGCGAAGAGGCGACCGAATGGGGCCTCTTCTCGGTCGCGCACATCGCCAACCCGAACCAGGATCTCAGCGGACGCGTCCGCATCGGCGTGGGCCTTCTGACACCGGAGGGGCGCGTCGTGGCGCTGACCGCCCTGCGCACCGTGACCGGCCACATGACCAAACGCCCGGCGAACAGGAAGTGACATGCCGTTTCGTATCGTTCTGACGTCCTCCATCCTGTCGCACCCGCTGAACAAGCACATCCTGAGCGCGATGGCCTCGGCGGCCCGCAACCTGGGCCCGAACTGCGAACTCCACGTCATGCCGACGGGATACGTGCTGGAGCCGGGCAGCCTCGATGGCACCGACCTCCTGGTCTTCCTCGGCTCTCTCAGCGACGCCACCAATGCCGTCGAACAGATGCCGGGCCTCGCCCGCCGCGCGGGCGCTGCCTCGGTTTTCTGGTCGACCGAGGACCCGTACGAACGCGATTTCGCCTGGCGGGCCAGAGAGTTCGACTATTTCCTCTCCAACGACGGCACCAGCACGAAACTGGCCCTCGAGCGCGAGGACGTGCACCATCTGCCGCTTGGCGGGAGCTACGAACAGGACTTCCGGCCGATGAAGGCCTACGACGCGCACGGCATCGACATCTTCTTCTGCGGCGCACCCTACCAGAACCGGCAGATCTTCGTGGAAGACATGCGCGCGGCGGAAATAGAGGCGATGCAGCCTCTGACTCTGCACCTCGCCGGGGCACAGTGGAAGACGCTGGGGCAAGAGGCGATCGACCTCGACCTGACGCATACGATGCTGCAGGATCTCTACGCCCGGTCGCGGTTCGTTCTTTACCTGCATCGCAGCCTGATGATCGCCAACGAGCGTCAGAAGCTGGTGTCGACGACGCCGGGGCCGCGGCTGTTCGAGGCGGCGCTCGCCGGGACCGTGCAGATCTGCGAATTCGTGTCCTTCGAGATCGAGGATTACTTCTCCCCCGAGACCGAGATCCGGCTCGTCCAGTCGGGCCAGGAAGGCTACGACGCCGCGCGCGATATCGCGGCCGATCCGGAACGCTGGCGCGCCATGGCCCTGGCCGCGCAGCGTCGTGCGATCGCGGAACATTGCTACGAACACCGTCTGCTGAAGCTGCTGGAATACGTTACGCCGCGACACCTGTCCAAAGAGGCGCATGTCGAGATGCAGCGCCATGTCGAGGCCGTCACCAACAAGCGCCTCGCCGCGCTCGACGGCTGACGCGGCGGACACGCGGCCGCTACGGACGGCAATCGCGGCCTTGCGAAGGGACGCCCCGGCAGAGCATTGTGCCGGGGCCAGAGATGTCCCGGGATCGCATGTCCTCCACCCCTTCCGCCCTCATCGCCGATGCGGCCACCGCTCCGCCCGAGGTGGAACCCGAGCCTGCACATACGCCGCACGGACGCGACGGCACGCTCGGCGCGGGACGCCTGCCTTTCGCTTTCGCGCGCGACAATGGCGTGGCGCTCGACGGAGCGCGGCTGATCCTGTCGCCGGAGGCGACGCAGATGGGCCTGCGCGAAGCGCGGCGCCGCGGCGGCCCCGAGCTGGAGATCAATGAGGAGGACGCGGAAGCGTTCGAGGCCACGCTTGCGCGGCTCTACCAGGACGGTGCCGAGGCCGAGAGCACGGACGCGCTGTCCTTCGACGTGGCGGCGGATACGCGCCCGGACACCGAGCGCGACCTTCTGGACGAGGCCGAGGATGCGCCGGTGATCCAGCTTGTGAACCAGCTTCTGCGCCGGGCGGTGCTGGCGGGCGCCTCCGACCTGCACGTGGAGCCCTACGAGGGCGGCCTGCGCGCGCGGATGCGGGTGGACGGCTTCCTGCAAACCGTTCTCGACCGCGCCGACGTGCCGACCAAGCGCATCGTCTCGCGGCTCAAGGTAATGGCCGCGCTCGACATCGCGGAGACGCGGCTGCCGCAGGACGGGCGCATTCCCCTGCGGCTCGGCGGGCGGCTGATCGATACGCGAGTATCGTCGCTGCCGGGCAATTACGGCGAACGGGTGGTGCTACGGATCCTCGACCGCTCAACCGGGCTCGTGCCGCTCGACGCGCTGGGGCTGTCGGAGGCGCAGGTCGCGCTGCTGGAACGGCTGTCCGCGCTGCCGAACGGGGTCATTCTCGCAACCGGGCCGACCGGGTCGGGCAAGACCACGACGCTCTATTCGCTCCTCAAGCTCGCCAACCGCGAGGAGCGAAATATCGTCACCGTCGAGGATCCGGTGGAATACGATCTGCCGGGGATCAGCCAGAGCCAGATCAACGCAGATATCGGCATGACCTTCGCCGCCGGCCTGCGCGCGACGCTACGGCAGGACCCGGACGTGATCCTCGTGGGCGAGATCCGGGACGGCGAGACCGCTTCGGTGGCGACGCAGGCGGCGCTGACCGGGCATCTGGTGTTTTCCTCGCTCCATGCGAACGGGTCGGTGGGGGCGGTGGTGCGGCTGCGCGATCTCGGCATCGACAACTTCATGGTGGCGGCGACGCTGCGCGGGGTTATCGCGCAGCGGCTTTTGCGGCGGCTCTGCGCCGAGTGCCGCCGGCCGCACCCGGTGACGCCGGGCGAGGCGCAGATCTTCGACCGGCACGGGCTGGCGATGCCGCTGACCATCCACGAGGCGGGGGGCTGCGCGGAATGCGGCGGCACCGGCTATCGCGGCCGGGTCGGCATCTTCGAGATGCTGGAGGTGACCGACCGCCTGCGCACCGCCATCGACGAGGGCCGGAGCGAGAGCGAGCTGCGCCGCCAGGGCCTCGAACCGCGCGAGACGCTGGCCGGACAGGCCCTCGCGCGCGTCGCCGCCGGCGAGACCGGCCTCACCGAGGCGATGCGCGTGGTCGGTGACCTGGCGTGAGGGCCTACGCCTACACCGCCTATACCGCGGAGGGACGCCGCCGCAGCGGCACCGTCGTCGCCGAGAGCGAGGCGCGCGCGGCGCAGGACCTCGCGGCGCAGGGCCTCTTCGTGTCCTCGATCGACATGCGCGGCGAGGCTGCGACACGCAGGCGACGACGCGCGCGCCTCTCGGGCGAGCTGCAGGCGGTGTTCACCCGGCAGATGGCCGTTCTTCTTGGCGCCGACCTTCCCGCCGAAGCCGCGCTCGAGGCGGTGCGCACTAGCGGAACGGGCACCGCGATGGACGCCATGGCGGCACGGGCGCGGGCCTCCGTGATGGAAGGCGCGGCCCTGTCGGACGCGCTGGCCGCCACGGGCGCAGGCTGGCCGCGCTACTACATCGCCGCCCTGCGTGCCGGCGAGCGGTCGGGCGATACCGCGGCGGTGATGGGCGAGTTGGCCGACCACCTGGAGACGGCGGGCACCGAACGGGCGGAGATCGCTTCCGCCCTCGTCTATCCCGGCTTCGTCGCGGCGGTGGCGCTGCTGGTCTGCGGGATCCTGATGACCTCGGTCGCGCCGCAGATCGTGGAGATGTTCGCGCTGTCGGGCCGGCCGCTGCCTGAGATCACGCAATACGTGCTGGCGGTCTCGGGATGGATCCAGAGCCATCCGGTGCCGCTGGCGATCCTCGGCGCGGTTCTTGCCGCGCTCTGGGCGCTGTCGGCCAACGTGCCGGCCCTGCGCGCCGGGCGCGACCGCGCGGCCTTGCGGCTGCCGCTCGTGGGCCGGCTGATGCGGCTGTCGGCGGCGGTGCAATACCTGCGCACGCTGGCGTTGGTCCTGGGCTCCCGCCAGGCGGTGATCGCCGCGGCGGAAAGCGCCGGCGAGGTCCTGTCGGTCGCCCGCTTCCGCACCGAGGCGCAGGCCGCGACCGAAGCGGTGCGCCGCGGCGAGAGCCTCGCACAGGCGATGGGACGACTCAGCTTCGTGCCCCCCGTGGCGCGGCAACTGGTCGAGGCCGGCGAGATGTCGGCGCGTGTCGCGCGCATGGCGGCCCGCGCCGCAGTGCTGGTGGAGAACGGCCTGCGCGCCGAACGCAAGCGCATCGCCGCACTGATCGAGCCCCTGCTGATGATAATCGTCGGCACTGCGGTGCTGGTCATCGTGCTCGCCGTGCTGCTGCCGATCTTCGATCTGCAAGCGGCGGTCGCAAACTGACGTATTTTTACCCTAAGTCGAGGATCCGGTGATAGTTTCCTGCACGACAAGGAAACAACAACAAACTCCGAGGAGAGGGCATGGCCTATCGCAAGCCCGGCACAGAGGCGCCGCTCTGGCATACTGCGAGCACGCGCGAGATCGCGGCGACCACCCCCCGGATCAGCGGCACGATGTCGGGCGACTTCCTGACCGGCACGGACGGCGGCGACAGCATCGAAGGGCTCGGCGGACCCGATACCATCTATGGCGGAGCCGGAGACGACACGATCCGTGGCAATTCCGGGCAGGACCTCATCTTCGGCCAGGACGGGGCTGACGCACTCTCCGGCAACGGCGGCAACGACGCGCTCTTCGGCGGAGAGGGCGACGACACGCTCTTGGGCCGCTCCGGCAACGACGTGCTGTCGGCGACCGGCGGCACGAACCTGTTTCACCCCGGCAGCGGGGACGATTCCGTTCTCGGCGGCGAGGATACCGACGTCGTGCGGATCGCCGGATCGATCTTCGATTTCCGTATCGACCGCCTTTCTCCGACCTTCGTGCTGGTCACCGACCTGAACCCCGATGACGGCGACGAGGGCAGCAACCGGCTGCTCAACGTGGAATCCGTGGTCTTCGACGACCTGAGGCTCGACCTGACAGGGAACAACGCGCCCATCGGGCGGGCCGACAGGGTCACTTTGGCCGAGGATGCCGGCCCCACGCTGATCGACGTGACCGCGAACGACATCGACTACGACGGCGATACGCTGAGCGTGACGGACGTCACCGGCGCCGCGAACGGCACCGCCGTCGCACAGGGCGGCGGCATCCTCTACACGCCGGACGACGATTTCTTCGGGACCGAGACGCTGAGCTACCGGGTCTTCGACGGAACCACCGGCGCGGCTGAAAGGGTGCAGGTGGTGCTGGGGGTGACCTCTGTCAACGATGCTCCGGTCGCCGGGGACGACATCGCGCGCACGAACGAGGACACCTCCGTCGTCATCGACGTGCTGGACGACGACACGGACGTCGAGGGCGACACGCTGAGCGTGACCGGCGCCAGCGGCGCCTCCAACGGCTGGCTCTCGGTGGGCACGGACAACCGGGTGACCTATTCGCCGGACGCGAACTTCAACGGCACGGACACGTTCACTTACACTGTCTCGGACGGCAACGGCGGCACGGATCGCGCCACGGTCACCGTGACCGTGGACCCGGTGAACGACGCGCCTGTCGCCGGCAACGACACGGTCACCACCGCCGAGGACACGCCGCTTTCCTTCGATCCCCGCACCAACGACAGCGACGTCGACAAGGACCCCCTGGTAATCTCGGGCACCACGTCGCCGCCGTGGGGGTCGGTGTCGACCGAAGCGGGCGGCGGCCTGACCTACACGCCGGTTCCCGACTTCAACGGCACGGACACGTTCACCTACACCATCAACGACGGCAACAACGCCCGGGCGACCGCGACTGTGACGGTCATCGTCACGCCGGTGAACGATGCGCCCGTCGCCAACAACGACACCATCGCCGCGATCGAGGACACGCCGATCCTGATCGACGTGCTGGCCAACGACACCGACGTGGATATCGGCCGGGAAGGCGACACGCTGTCGGTCACCGGCACCAGCGGCGCCACGCTCGGCACCGCCGTCGTGCAGGGTGACAACACCATCCTGTTCACTCCGGCGGAGAACGCCACCGGCACCGCCACGTTCACCTACGAGATGACGGACAGCGGCGGGCTTACCGACACCGCGACGGTCACGGTGAACATCGCACCCGTCGACGACGCCCCGATCCTGCAGACCTCGCCCGAGGCCGACCAGACGGTGCAGGAAGACGACGGCATCGCCACGGTGGACCTCGGGGCGCGGGTGACGGAGGTGGACGGTGACGCGCTCGCCTTCTCGAACATCCAGATCGAGCGCGGCGCTCTGGTGATTCCCGCGACCTTCAACGACACCGGCTTCACCTTCGATCCCGAAGTGCTTGAGCTGGACGAGGGCGAGTCGTACACGGCGACCGTCTCCTACGACGTCACAGACGGCACGACGTCCCAGACCGGCAGTTTCGAACTGACCATCGAGGGCGCCGACGAGGTCACGCCGGAGCCGCCCGAACCGATCGCCTCGACCGCCATCGACAACGCCGTCTTCACGTATACGGAGGCCGACGGACGCCCGCTCCTGGTGCCGTTCGATAAGCTCATCACCGATCCCGACGGTGTCGAGAAAGAGGTCGTGTCGCTCAACGTCAGCTCCGACGAGCCATCTATCGGCGCGATGACAATCGCCGATCCGACCGTGGTTTCGGCGACCTTCGGCGAGGGCGGGCTGTCGTTCGATGCCAGTCAGTATCCCTATTCGGTTCTCTTCGACGACGACAGCCTGAACGGGCAGACCGTCACCCTGAACTACGAGATCGAGCTTCAGGAAGCCGGCGGCACCGACACGATTGCGACCAGATTCGCGGTGGACGTGGTGCTCGACGACCCCGACGCTCCCATCAACACCGCGCCGGACGCCCGGTTCGCCTTCAGCATCGACGGTTATCCGGTGCAGAGGGACAACGCCGGCAACTATGCCGGACCGGGCCTCGTGCAGGTCGACGCCGAGGGGCCGGACGCACCAACCAGCCTGAGCTTCGACCTTTACGACTTCCTGTCGGATGCGGAGACGGCCGATACCGAACTCGACGTGACGCCGGGCCCCTTCTACTTGTTCAGGAACGAAGAAACCGGCGTCGCCGACGCGCTGCCGTTCGAATTCGACACCACCACCACGCCGGGCGGAGCCATCGTCACCATCGACTTCGCCGATATTCCGCTGGAGGACGGTGAATCTCAGCTGGGGCATTTCGACTTCACCGTCAGCGATGGCGAATTCACGTCCGAGGGCCGGATCACACTGGAATTCCTGGACGCGGCGGAGGTGAATCCGTCGGTGCTGTATACCTTCGAGGATATCGAGGTGCCCGATACCGGCCCGACCGCGTCAATCGGGTTTCTGGGCGACCATAGGCTAAGCGGCAGCGCTTCCGTGGTCGACGTGCCAGCGCTCGCGGCCTCGCGGCTCGGGCTCGACCTCACCGGCAACCTTGCGGACGATGGCGGCACGCAGCTTCTGCTCGCTCGGGAAAAGGAGATCCTCGGCCCCGCGCCCGAGCCCCAGGATCCCGAGGAGGGTGGTCGCGACGAGGGCGAGACCGTGGTCACCGGCGTCGACCCGTTCGGCATCTTCGGTGCGGGGGCCGCGGGCGATTTGGAGGCGAGGCCATATGTCTACCAGGCCTTCTCGACCTCGAGCCCCCCTGCCCCGCCTTCTGACGAGGAAGTCCGGCCGCAGTTGGACCTATACATAGCGAACAACCCGGCCACGTTCGGCACGGCGGTCGACGAATTCGAGTTTGTCGCCGGGATTGCATCGGACACCGGAACGCCAACGGACGTCACGTTGCAACTCTACACGGTCGGCTACGAGATAGTGACCGTGTCGGAAGGTGCGAGCTTCGCCATCTACCAGATTTACGCCGTCTACGAGGAAGCGGGGCAATACACGCAGAGTGTCGCGCCCGGTGAGCAGATCACGTTCTCGGGTACGGAGGACTTCTACTACGCCACGCTCGAAGCGGCCGATGGCAGCCCGGTGACGATCGACAACCTCGCCCTGACCGAAGTTGTCATGGACGTGGCGTAGCCCTCAGAGGCGACCCAGCACCGCCGCGAGCCAGAGCGCGGCGGTCGCCATATTGCTCTGCCGGTACAGCCGCATACGCCCGAGCCGCCAGAGGCGCTTGGGCAGGGCGGCCCGGCGCATCGCGTCGAAATCCTCCAGGAGGGCGCGATTGTCCGGCGTGAGCCGCGCGGCGGAGCCGCGGAGCGCGGCGATATTGGTCTCGTTCCAGGCGCGGAACGTGCCGTCGAGGATCATCCGGATGCGCTTGGCGCGTTCGCGGGCACTGTCGTTGGCGCCGATCTGGTTGCCGCCGTGCTGACGATAGAGCAGCGTCGGTTCGTCGTCGTGCACCACGCGGCCACCGGCTCCGGTGACGATCTGATAGACCCACCAGTCATGCACCACCACGCGGCCGGCCTCGCGCGCGGCCGCGCGCACGAGGTCCGAGGCCGCCGGGTTGAGCAGGATCGTGTTGCCCGCGACCACGTTCTGCACCAGCGCGTTGCGAAAGCCGGTCGGCCGCGGCCGCGGCGGCGACAGCCGCCGGGTCTGCCCGTCCGCGTCGGTGATCCAGCTCCGGCTGCAATAAAGCGCCGGGCGGTCCGGCGGCAGATCCCGCAGCGCGGCGTAGCTGCGCGCAAGCTTGCCCTCGAGCCATATGTCGTCCTGGTCGGCGAAGGCGATCCAGGTGTCCGGCGCTTCGGGCACATGGCCCAGAAGCGCCAGGAAATTTGCCGCGGCGCCCTGCCGGGGTCCCTCGTGGACCGTCACAGGGTGGTCTGCGGCAAAGGCTTCGAGTACCGATCGGCTGTTGTCCGAAGAGCCGTCGTCGGCTGCGATGAGCTGCCAGTCGGGATGCGTCTGGGCGGCGATGCTGCCAAGTTGCTCGGCCAGGTGCGCACCGCCGTTGTAGACCGCGAGCAGCACGTGAATCCGGGGGGCGGGATTGGCCGGCGTCACGGGGCTGGCCGTCCTGCCGCCGCGCCTGTGTCACGCTGTCGTCTCACCGCCATAGATACTCGCCCTTCCTGCCCGGGAGCCGTGCGGCACACCGCGCCCCGGACCCTCGGTGTAGGCGCGATCCGGCGCCCGGGCAAGCCGGCGCTCAGGCACGCAGGGTGATACGGACCGCGCCGGGAGCGCGCCTGTTCTCGATGTAGATGCGCCCGTCGCGATGGGCAGAGACGCTGAGCGTTCCGGGCGGCCCGTCGCGCCCGCCGAGCACCCCCGACGCCGCAGCGATGTCGACTGGCGGGTTGGCTATCGTCGGCACGCATTCGGCGCGACGCGCATCGACCGAGTAGCGGAATTCGCAGGCGGCGTCCTCGGTGGACACCAGGATCATGCCGGCAGGAAACTCAGGTTCGAAGCTGATCGCGGTGTCCGCCTCCATGCGTTCAGCCTGCCCGCAAAGGGCGCCACTGCGCGGGACGATCACGCCCCGCGGGTCGAAACCTGCCCCCATCGCCCCGTCATGCACGAAGGCCATGCCGTCGCCGCGTCGGCACAGCCCCGTTCCCGGGCGCGACTGGAAGGCCAGCGCCGGATCCTCCGGCGCGCCGTCCTGCACGAAGAGAGTGAAGTTGCCCACTGCCGGCGAACTTCCGGCCCCGAAGTTCACGCCGAGGGACGAGGCCGGCGAAAGGTCGTCGAAGGGCGGCACGGTGAAGCGGTTGCCGTCGTACCGGGTCACGGCGCCTTCGCTCTCCGCCACGTTGCGGGCACCCTCGACGTAGTAGCGAAAAGTGCAGCCGGTGACGAAGACGGCCTTGGCGCCCCGGTTCTCGATCCCGATCGTGGTATCGGCGAGCGCCTCCCGGTCCCTCCGGCCGACACGGAAATCGACGTCGGTGAAGCGGATCGATTGGGGGCCGGGCCCTTCGAGGCGGACCCCCGAGGCGCCCGCCTCGTGGATGATCTGACCGCCCATCACGTGGATATTGGAAATGCGGGAGCCGCGCACCAGCATCGTCGGCAGCTTTTCGGGGCTCTGGATCTGATGCCAGCAGCCGATGAACTGAAGGCCCGTGATCGCGTTCGGGCCGCCTTCGATCAGGAGCGGTTTCACCCCTTCGGAAAAGGTGCAGGCCAAAAGACGCACCGACAAAGCCGCGCGACAGACGAAGGGCGAGCCGCCGGTGGCCAGAATCGTGCAATGCGCCACGACCCAGCCTTCGGGATTGACCATGTCGTCGCTTTCGCGGTCGACGACAAGGGCATCCCCCCCGTTTCCGAAACACCAAAGCGTCGAATTGGTGATTCGCGACTCCATGAAGTTGCCGGCGCTCTCGACCGCGGCGCGGGAGCAGCCGAGCACCTGGATGCGGTCGAAATTCAGCCCGCCGCGGCCGCGGTTGTGCACCCCGATTCGGAAGCGTTCGATCTCGGTTCCGATGAGTATTCCCGAGCCCTTGGAATGGTCGGCCCGCGCGAAGGCGACACCGGTGCCGCCCCGGTCGTTGCCCTGAAGGCGGCAGCCGATCATGCCCGAATGGGTATCGTCGAACGTGAACGCCGTGCCCTCGGGGTCGAACATGCGGAAGATGGCCGACCGCGGGTTGCCGACGATGTGCAGCGGGCCGCCCACCGTCACGCCGCGGATGCGGAAGATGCCGTCGGGAATGCTCAACTCGCCCACCCCTGCGGTGATGCAGAAATCGATCGCGGCCTGAAGCGCATCGGTCGCGTCGGCCTCCCCGCTCGGGTCCACGTCCCAGTGATCGAGGAAGACCGGCCCGGCCGGCACCCAGCCCTGACCGTCCGCGGTCACGAGCGCCGGCGCGGCCTCAGCCGATGGGCGGTATACCAGGTCGCCGACCCAAAGGACCTCTGCGGCGCCGGTGTCGGCGGCGGCCGCCGCCTGCCGGGTGGCGAAGATCGCCCCGCCCCCCGGCCCGGGCGCGGCGCCGTATTGCGCCTCGTACAGCAGGTGCGCATGGGCACCGCCGCCGGTGGCCTGGGCGAGGGCGGTTCGGGCCGCGAGGCCGACAAGTCGGCGGCGTGAGATGGACATCGGGTATTCTCCCTTTCGGCCGGGTGACGCCGTGCGCTATACACTGGACGCCGGCTTTCTGCATTGAACGAACCGTCAATTCCATTCTGACGCGCGAGGAGCCCGAACCACCTATGCGCCGGGAAATTTTCACACCGATCGGCGAAACAGCTCCGATCTTCTACCTGCACATTCCCAAGACCTCCGGGTCGGCGCAGAACACGGCAATCTCCGCGATCTGGCAGGACAGCGCGATCATTCATGCCGAAAGCTGGTTCAACGCGATCCGCGACCGGGTCGCGCCGCCGATGCGCGCCGACGCGGTGAGCGGACATATCGCCTACGCCTCATGGCGCTTCACGGGCCTGTCCGATCTCTATCCCGCCGCGACCGTCCTCCGCGATCCCTGGACCAGGCTGGTGTCGCATATCAACTGGATGGACCGGTTCAACCTCGGCATCGACGCGGGCACGCAGGCGCGGCTCGCCCCATCCCACACGCGTATCGTGACCGCGCTCGAGAGTACCGATTTCGACGACCGCGACAGCCTCGCCGCGCTGGTCGCCAAGCTGACCGAGGCCGGCGACGACGGCCTCTTCGACAACCTCCAGGTCCGGATGGTCACGCCGCAGGACGCTCCCAAGGGCCGGCCGGTCGGCGAAGCGGATCTCGACCGCGCGCGCGCCGCCCTGCGCGATTTCGCCATCGTCGGTCTGTCCGACGACCAGGTCGCCTTCCGCCATGCGCTCGAGGCGCATGCCCGCCGGCGCGGCGCCGCAGCGGCGAGCGAGGGCAAGGTCAACACCGCGCGATCCCAGCGCCTGTCCGCGGGTAACGCCGTCGCCCGCGAGGTGCTGACGCCGTGGTGGCAGCACGATGCCCAACTCGTGGCCTCGGTCCGCAAACTGCCGAACCGCGCGCGACGGGACAGAGGCCTCGCGCGGATGCGGCGGATACTGGCGCCGATCGGCGGCGCCGGCCTGTCGCGCCACGCGCCGACCCAGCCGAGCTGAGGGCCGGTCCCGCGCGCAGCGGCGTGCCCCGGACGATCCCCCGGGGCCGTCTGAAGCCCGTCAGCGCAGCCGGGACAGGAGCGCCTGCGACGGCTCCCCCGTCACCGCCATACCGGCGCTTTGCTGGTAGGCCGTGATCGCCGCCTCTGTGCGGTCGCCGATGACGCCGTCCGCCTCCCCGGCGTCGAAGCCCTGCGCGGTCAGGCGGCGCTGGATCTCCTGCCGGTTCTCGCGGGTCAGGCCGTAGCGGTCGGGCGCGAACTCGCCGCGCAGCGGCCCCGCCCCGGCGATCCGGTCCGACAGGTGGCCGACCCCGATCGCGTAGTTGACGGAGTTGTTGTAGCGCCGGATCACGTCGAAGTTGCGGAAGACGCGGAAGCGCGGCCCGCCCGGATCGGGCTGGATCACCCGCCCGCCGCTTCCGGGGTCGGCAGCGGTGATCTCCTGCCCCCAGGGCTCGCCCCGCCGCCAGCCCGAGGCGGCGAGGTAGGACGCGGCCGAGGCCAACCCGTCGGTCGGATCCTCCGACCAGATGTCGCGCCGCCCGTCGCCGCGGAAATCCACCGCGTAGGTCTCGTAGGTCGTGGGGATGAACTGCGTGTGCCCCATCGCGCCGGCCCAGCTTCCGACCAGGCGATCCGCGCTCGTGTCGCCCCGCGCGAGGATCTTCAGCGCGGAGATCAGCTGGCTTTCGAAGAACGCCCCGCGGCGCCCGTCATAGGCCAGCGTCGAGGTGGCGGAGACCACCGGGATCTCGCCGCGCCTTGCGCCGTAATTGCTCTCCATGCCCCAGACCGCCGCGACCACATTTGCCGGCACGCCGTAGCGGGCCTCGATCTCGCGCAGCAGACCTGCCTGCGCGCGGGCCTGCGCGCGGCCGGTCTGCACCTTTTCCTCGTCGGCGACGATGGCGAGGTAATCCTCCAGCGTGCGGACCGATTCGGTCTGGTTGCGGTCGCGTTCGACCACACCGGGCAGGAAGCCCGCGCCGCGAAAGCCCGCGTCGATGGCGCTTTGCGGCACGCCCGCCGCCTGCGCGCGGGGCCGGAAGGACGCGACCCAGGCGTCCCATCCCGGATTGGGCTGCGGCTGCAGCGCGGGGTCCGCCGCCGGCGTCAGCGGCGCGCGCATCGCACCGCCGCCGCATCCGGCCAGCATCGCCGCGCCGCCCGCGAGCACGGCCCATCGTCTCGACATCTGCATGATGTCCTCCATTGCCTGTTCTGCCTCGGCACAACTCTGCCGGGCGGGCCGCGCGCGGGCAACCGCCCTCAGCGCGCGCCCTCGGCCAGCCATGTCGCGACGCGCCCCTCCGCTTGGTCCCAGCACAGGCGATAGAGGCGTCCCGCCCGGTGGTCGGCATTCAGATCGTGGCATAGTCGCAGATCGAGCGCGGTGTCCGACAGGGCCACCACCTCGGCCGCGTCGAAGCCGAAGAACGTCCGTAGCTCCGGAAACAGCGCCTTGTAGAGCGTTTCCTTGGCCGAGAAGCCCAAGGTCGCCTGCCAGGGTGCGGGCAGGCGCGTCCGCTCTGCCTCCGACAGCGCGACGTCCCGCAGCGCCTGCAGCGCCGCGCCGTCCGGCACCGCCTCGATATCGGCGCCGATCCGCGCATGGCCCCGCGAGACGACGGCGAAGGCCACGCCGGCGGTATGGCTGATCGACCCGGCGACGCCCTCGGGCCAGAGCGGCACGCCATTGTCGTCCGCCGCAAGGTCCGTCCACGGCACCCCCAGCTGCCAGAGCGCCACACGCGTCGCGATGCGCCCCGAGAGGTATCCCGCCCGCCGCACGTCAACGGCACGGTCCAGCCGCGCCGGGCACGTCACGCCAAGGGCCCTGAACGCGGCCACCTCGTAGGCCCCGGGATCGACCGACGCCAGCACGCGGCATGGCTCGCCTTCGGACGCTTGCAAGCCGGTCAGGAACGGGTGGCCGGGGCCGAAGATCGCGCCCGGCCGAAGCGGCGTCAGACCGAAAGCCAAGGCGTGTCGCCGCTCTTCTCCAGCGCCCAGGAGGCGCGCCATTCGCCGCCTTCGCGGGCGAGCGTGAGGTAGTTGCGCTCCGCCGTGTAGTTGTGGCGCTGGCCGGGCAGAGGGCGGATGCGGATCGGGTGCTTCTGGATCGGCGCTTCGCCGAGGCGTGCCAGCGTGCCCAGGAACAGCGCCCAGAGCTTCGGCGGCGCCCGGTGCGAGATGCCCGAGGCGACGAGCTGGTGCACCGGCGTTGCGTCGGCGGCCAGTTCCGCCCGTGTCGCGAGGTGGATCTCGCCCGAGATCGCGACGACGCGGTGGCCGCGATCCTCCAGCGCCAGCACTTGTCGCAGCATCCGCACCCATTCCTTGCGGTGCGCATAGCTCTGCCACTGGTCGCGCAGGTCGTCCTCGTACTTCTCCATCCGGCGGGTGAGCCGCATCGCCCGTTCGATCAGCGACAGCCGTGGCCCGAGGAGCGGCACGCTCGACACCAGCACCACGCGCGCCTCCACGTCCTCGCAAGTCTCGGTGAACGCCGCCCAGCCGGCGGGACCGAGAATGCGCTCGCGCGTGCGTTCGGACCGCAAGTCGGGCGCGAGGATGGTCACCCCCGGCAGATCGCGCCGCCACGACAGCGACCGCCCCTCGGGATCGAGGAACAGTTCGGACACGTCCGCGTCGGTCGCCGCGTGCTGGTAGAGCAGGAACGCCTCGCGCGCGCAGCCGAACAGGGTCTGGCCCACGGCCGTCCCCTCCACCTCGCCGAGCGATCCCCAGCCGTCGCAGATGTCGTGATCGTCCCACATCATCAGCGACGGCACCTCGGCGGCGATCCGGGCAAAGCCGGGCGCCGAATAGGTCGCGTCGTAGCGGTCGAGGAAGCGCCTGCGCAGATGCGCCTCGAGGTCCGCGAGCGCCTCGGGCGTGGCAGCCTGGGGCACGTCGTCGGGCCAGTCCTCGCTGAGCCTGTGGCCCTTCGTGACTTCGTCGGCATAGACCTGATCGCCGCCATGCAGCAGCAGGTGGTAGGGCGCAGTCTCGTTCGTATCCGCGAGGCGGCGCCACATCACGTTGCGTTCCTCCGCGTCCCGGTCGAGATCGCCATCCTCCTCACCGTTGCAGGAGACGAAGCCGATGCGCAGATCGTCGTAATCGGTCGCCACGCGGTAGGTCCGACCGTCGAGGCTGTAATCCGGACGACCGCCGCGCGGCAGCTCGAAGTCGTAGCGCCAGAGGCACCGCCCGTCGATCTCGGCCAGCCGCACGGGGGCATGGTCGGCGCCCCCCGCGCGCAGCGGCGCGGGCTCGGCCGCATCGTCGCGGCAGATCATCGCGGCGAGGCGTATGTGCGACGGCTCCACCGCGCGCAGGATCAGAACTGGGCCGAAGGCCACCGGGCGCACCCCCTATCGAAACCGTGGAGCCGGACTTGGCTCCGCGCCCAGACCTTAGGGCACTCTGCCCGCGCCGCAACTCCATCCCGCTCGGCCTTGAGCCGACGCGGTGCGCGATATAGAAAACGCGGCAATCCCCGATGTCGGCCCGCATCGGGCCACCGCCCTGCGCGAGGACCCGCGATGACCGGATGCCCCGACAGCCCCGCCCGCCGGGGTCGCCCCCCGGCGCTCGACGCGGACGAGCGGCGCGATCTGATCCTCGACGCGCTGCAGGCGGTGTTCGACCGCGCCGGCATGGCCGGCGTGACCATGGCAGCCGTGGCACAGGAAGCGGGGATGTCCAAACGGACACTTTACGCCGTGTTCGACGACCGCGCCGCACTTCTGGAAGCCTACACCGAACGGCACATGGCCCGCGCCGTCCGCAAGCTGACTCCGCAGGACATCGAATTGCCCTTGGCGCAGCGCCTGCGCCGGTTGCTGGCGCCGTCGGATGCGATGCGGTCGCTTTCGCTGCCCTTCGCGATCATCCGCACGATCATCGCCGAGGCACCGGAACGGCCCGACATGGCCTCGCGGATCTTCCAGCACGGACTGCCGGCGGTCCGCGCCGCGATCCGCACCGAACTCGACCGCGCCAACGCCCGCGGCGAGGCGGACATCGCGGACACCGAGGCCGCCGCGGCGCTGTTGACGGACATGGTCCGGCCCTCGCCGCTCGACCGGTTGGTAGATCCGGCACGGCCCTTCGACTTCGAGGCCGTCTCCGCACGGTTCGAGCTGGGCCTGTCGGTGTTTCTGCGGGGCGTCGGCGCGGAAACCTGATGCCTCCGCCCGCGCCTCAGATCTCCACTTCCACGGTGCCGATCGGGTTGGAGCAGCAGGCGAGGATGTAGCCCGCCTCGATGTCCTCGTCGCTGATGCCGCCGTTGTGGACCATGTGCACATCGCCCGACCGTTTCCTGACCTTGCAGGTGCCGCACAGGCCGAATGTGCAGCCCGACGGGATGTTCAGCCCCGAGGCCCGCGCGACGCCGAGCACGGTGTCGGTCTCGAAACAATCCGAAGTGACGCCGGACTTGGCGAAGATGACCGAAGCCTTCGCGCTCTCGTCGAGGACGAGGTCGTCGAACTCCGTCAGCTCCGCGCGGCTCTCGGCCGGAGCGGCAAAGCTTTCCTGGTGGTACTTGTCCATGTCGTAACCGAGCGAGATGAGGATCTCGCGCACGTTTTCCATGAAGCCTTCGGGGCCGCAGCAATAGACGTCGCGGTCGAGGTAGTCCTGCACCATCAGGCCGAGCATCAGCGATGTCAGCCGCCCGCGATAGCCGGTCCACACGGTGTAGGGATCGTCGCGCCCGACGACGAAATGCAGCTTCAGCCCCGACACCCGGCTGGCCATGTATTCCAGCTTCTGCCGGAAGATGATGTTGTTGGGCGAGTGCGCGCAGTGGACGAAGGCGATGTCCGGGTCCTCGCCGCGTTCCCACAGGAACGCCGCCATCGACATCATCGGCGTCACGCCCGACCCGGCCGAGATGAACAGGTACTTGCCGTCCGGCTGCGGCGGCATGTGGAAATGCCCCGCCGGCCCGTAGGCGCGGATGCGCGCGCCCGGCCGCAGGTTGTCGAGCATCCAGCGCGTGCCGATGCTGCCCTCCTGCGCCTTCACCGTCACCGTCAGGAAGGCCGAGGTCGAGGGCGAGGAGGAGATCGTGTAGGTCCGCTGCACGTTGCCGCCCGGCACCGGCAGGTCGAGGGTGATGAACTGGCCCGCCCGGAACCAGATGCGGGCGCCCGACGGCGGGCGGAAGGCGAAGGTCATCACGTTCGGCGCCTCGGGCACCGTGGCGACGCATTCCAGCTCTTCGCTGTCGGACCAGACGGGCGCGTCCTCGCGCGGCATCGGGATCATGTCGGGTCTTTCCTCGGTGGTGTGTGGGGCGCTCTGCCCGGATTGCGTCGGGCGCTGTGGTGAGTATGGGACCGGGGCGCTGCCCCGGACCCCGGAGTATTTCCGGCCCAAAGAAGCCGGGGGCCGGCGCGTCGCGGCGCAGGGCGGCGCCTATTCGGCCGCGAGCATGGCGCGGCCGGTCAGCCGCTCCTGCAGGGTCCTGGCGTACCAGTCGACGAAGGCGATCACGCCGGCCTCGTGCTGGGGCGAATAGGGGCCGGGTTCGTAGGCCGGGGAGTTCACGCCGCGCTGGTTCTCCTCCACGATGGCGCGGTCCTCGTCGTTGGTGTGGATCCACACCTCGGTCAGCCGCTCGAGGTCGTAATCGACGCCCTCGACCGCGTCCTTGTGAACGAGCCAGGTGGTCGACACCTCGGTCTGCGTCGGCGAGATCGGCGTCATTCGGAAGACCAGCCCCTGATCGGACAGGAAGTGATTCCACGACGACGGGTAGTGGTAGGCCAGGCAGCTGCCCGCATCGTCGATCGACACCCGGCCGACTCGCCTGGACACCGCGGGCTTGCCGTCCATCGTGTAGGACGCGGCGTTGCCGAGGAACGGGATGCGGATGAAGCGCCACTGCGCGTCCGGCGCCATCATGAACTTCGACGGCAGGCCGGCGGCTTCGCATTTGGCGATGTGGTCGCGCAGGACCGGCGCCTGCTCCTTGGGGTTGGTGCCGAAGACCTTGGGATCCTCGGGGAAGGTGCGGCAGAGGGAGGGATGCGAGCCAGCGCAGTGGTAGCACTCCCGGTTGTTCTCCATCACCAGCTTCCAGTTGCCCTGCTCCACGATCGAGGACTGATAGGCGACCTTGCAGTCCTTGAGGCCGTGCGGGCCGGCATAGGCTTCGGCCTGCGCGCGGAAGGGCGCGATATCGGGCGGATTGTCCGCAAGGCAGATCATGATCATGCCGGCGGCTTCCTCGCAGGCGACCGGCTTCAGCCCGTGCCTGGAGGCGTCGAAATCCTCCCCCATGTCGCGCGCCCAGAGGAGGCGGCCGTCGAGTTCGTAGGTCCACTGGTGGTAGGGGCAGACCAGCTTGGGGTTCGAGCCCTTCGCGGCCGAGCAGATGCGGCTGCCGCGGTGGCGGCAGGAATTGTGGAACGCCCGCGCGATGCCGTCGGCGCCGCGCACGACGATGACCGAATAGGCGCCGATCTGGCGGGTGACGTAGTTGCCGGTCTTGGGGATTTCGGCGGACACGGCCGTCATCAGCCAGTCGCGGTACCAGATGCGCGCGAGGTCGACCTCGTAGAGGCCGGGATCGGTGTAGAACGGCCGCGCGAGCGAATGCCCCGGCTGCCGCTGGAGAAGGAGGGAGAGAACGTCCGCATCGCGAAGCATGAGGGCACCTATGGTCGAATCGGGATAATCCCCAAGCCCCCCTGATGAAGTCGCGCGCGCCATCCCGCGCGGCCAAAAGCGTCATTTTCTCGCCCGTCAAAGACATGCGCGGCACGACGTTACGGCGCGCGCCGGTCCGTGGGGCGCCAGGCCTGCATCTCCAGCACCGCGCCGCCGGCGGCGCGGGCGTCGTCAGCATCGTGAGTGACCATCAGCACCGGCAATGCCCGCGCCCGCGCCCGGTCGAAGACGAGCCGCCGGGTCTGCGCCCGAAGCGTCGCGTCGAGGCCCGAAAACGCCTCGTCCAGCAAGAGCGCGCGCGGCTCCGACAGCAGCATCCGCACCAGCGCGACGCGCGCCTTCTGCCCGCCCGAGAGAGTCGCCGGGTCGCGATCCTCGAAGCCGCCGAGGCCGACATCGGCCAGCGCCTCGGCCACCGCCCTACGCCGCCGCGCCGCCGGGCCGCCGGGGGCCAGGCCGAAGGCGGCGTTGGCGCCCACCGACAGGTGCGGAAACAGCAGATCGTCCTGGAAAAGGATGCCGAGGCGGCGCGCGTGAGGCGGCAAATCGGTGATCTCCTGCCCGCCGAGGAACACGCGCCCCATGCCGGCGAATCCCTTCGGCAGCGTGCCGGTGAGGTAGGCCAGCAGCGTCGACTTGCCGACGCCGGAGGGCCCCATCACCGTCAGCACCTCGCCCGGCGGCACGGTGGCGTCGACCTCGATCAGCGGGGTCTCGCCACGCAGGATGCACAGCCCGTCGAGCCTCAGTCCCTCAGCCATGCAGCCCCCTGCGGTTGCGGAAGATCAGCGCCGGCAGGATCAGCGCCAGCGCGAAGGGCAGGATCACCGCGGCGGTCTGCGCCAGCCCCCAGGTGCCGATGGCCCGCCGGTCCCCGCCCGAGGCGAGCGCCACCGCCTCGGTCGTCAGCGTCTCCACCCGGCCACCGCCGACGATCAGTGTCGGCAGATACTGCCCGACGCTGACCGACGCGCCCACCGCCGCCGCGATCAGCACCGGCCGCAGCAGCATCGGCAGTCGCACCCGCCACAGCGTGCCGGTCGGCGTCGTTCCCAGCGCCGCAGCGACGGTGGCGTAGCGCGGCTCCCATGCGCGCCAGGGATCGCCCAGCGACAGGAAGACGTAAGGCAGCACGAAGACGATATGGGCGAGGATCACCGGTCCGATGCCGCTGCTCAGACCGGCGGTCAGAAGCAGCGTCTGCAACCCGGGCAGGAACGCCGTCTGCGGCACCAGGAGCGGCAGGTAGATCAGCCACAGCCCCTTTTGCGACAGCGGCCGGCGGCGGCGATGCTCCGCCTCGAGGCAGCCGATCACCAGCGCCAGCGCAACCCCTGTCGCGACGGCGGCGATGATCGCGGTCTGCGCGATGGCGCCTCCGCCGTCCCGCGCGAAACGCATCCAGCTTCGGCCCGAGAGGCCCTCGGGCAGCGCATCGGGGAAGCCCCAGAACCCCGCGACGCTCCAGATCGCGAGCGTGAACAGCCCCAGGAGCACGCTCGCCGCCGACAGCCCCGCCGCGCCGAGGGCGAGTGGCCGCAGCACCGGGTCGGCCCCGGCCCCGCGCCCGCCGCGGGCGATCCAGCGCAGGCCGATCCGCGCCACCGCCACCTCGCCCAGCCGCCAGAGCGCCAGCGCCCCCGCGACGAGGGCAAGCTGCAGCATCGCCGCCGCCGCCGCGGTCAGGCGCATGGCAAGGTCGGGATCGCCCATCCAGCGCACGATCTGCACCGACAGGGTCGGCGGCGTCGACGGCCCGAGGATCAGCGCGACGTCGACCACAGACATCGAATAGGCCAGCACCACGTAGACCGGCAGCCGGATCTGCGCGTAGACCGCCGGGAACACCGCCTTGAGCCAGCCGGCGACTCGCCCGTAGCCCAGCGCGGTCGCCACGCGCATCCGCCGCCGCCAGTCGCTCTGCCCCAGCGCCGCCAGCGCCATGAGCAGAAGGAACGGCATCTCCTTCACCGTGAGGCCCGCGGCCATCGACAGGCCCCAGGGGTCCTGCGTGACGATCACGTCCGGCGGGCGTTCCCACCCCGTCGCCCAGGGCGACAAAAGCCGCACGATCCAGCCCGATGGCGCGATCAGGAAGGCGAGGCCGAAGGCCGTCGCCGCGTGGGGCACCGACAGCAGCGGCGACAAGAGGAGCTCCAGCACGCGGAAGGCGCGGGTGCCCGACCAGCCGGCCAGGAACAGCGTCACGATCCCCAGCGCCGCCATGGTGGACACAAGCCCCGTCGTCACCGATAGGCGCACCGCCGCCGCGAGGCCCGGCCAGTCGAGGAGAGCCCGCAAGGGCTGGACCGAGCCGCCTGTCCGCCCCGCCGCCGGGTAGACCCCGAGCGCCGGCAAGAGTGTGCCGGCCAGCCCCGCCGCCACCGGCCCCAGCATGGCCAGCAGCGTCAGCGCGGGCAGCAGGCGCAGCCAGAGGGGCAATCGCGCCGAAGGCACGCCTTACTGGCCGGCGCCGTAGCGCTCCGCCCAGGTGTCGGCAATGCGCGTCATCCAGGACGGATGCGGCTCCGGCTGCACCTCGCCGAGCTCTTCGGGGGATAGCGTCGCGACCCCGAGGTCGAGCGCATCGAATGCCTCGCGCCATTCCTGCGGCAGGTCCTCCACGTCCAGCACCGTGCCGTAGCCCAGCACGTCGGGATCCTGCGCCTTCACCTGCGCCTCGGGCGACATCAGGAAGTTCGCCACGACCATCGCGCCCTCCTTCGACCCCGAATTGTAGGGGATCGCCACGAAGCTGGCATTGCCCAGCGTGCCGTCCTCCAGCACGAAGGTGCGCACGCTGTCGGGCAGGCGCAGATCGGCGATCGCGGTCGACGCCTCGCCGGGGCTGAAGGAGATCGCCAGGTCGATCTCGTCGTCGGCCATCAGCCGAAGCTGGTCCGGCCCCGATTGCGGATAGGCCCGCCCGCCGCGCCAGAGGTTCGGCGTCAGCGCGTCGAGGTAGTCCCAGAGCGGCTGCACCACCGCGTCGAAATCGGCCTCATCGGCGGGCTGCATCAGAGTCTTGTTGTCGTCCGTCAGCTCGATCAGCGTCTGCTTGAGGAACGTTGTTCCAAGGAAATCGGGCGGCTGCGGATAGGTGAACCGGCCCGGATTGGCCTCCGCCCAGTCGAGGATCGCTTCGGCCGAGGGCAGCGGGTCGGGCAGATCGTCGGTGTCGTGCATGAACACCACCTGCGCCATCGCCCAGGGTGCCTCGTACCCCTCGGTCGGGACAGTGAAATCGGTCTCTACCGTCTTGCCGTCCACATCGACATGCTCCCAATTCGGCAGCTCTTCCGCGAACGGGCCGTAAAGCAGATCCTCCGCCTTCATCGAGGCGAAGTTCGGGCCGTTGATCCAGATCAGATCCACCGCGCCGTCCTCGTCCTCGCCCGCCTGTTTTTCGGACAGGACGCGGGTCACGGCATCGGCGGTATCGGCCAGCTTCACGTGTTCGAGCGTTACGCCGTACTCGCCCTCCACCCGCTCGCCCACCCAGGCGATGAAGTCGTTGGTGGCGGTCGATCCGCCCCAGGCGTGCCAGTAGACCGTCTGACCCTCTGCCGCCTCGGTCACGGCGTCCCAGTCGGCAGGATCGGTCTGGGCGAAGGCGGGCGCGGCGAGCAAGAGGGCCGGCAGGACGGATCGGATCATGGTCACTCCTTGAGGTGAAACACGGCATGCGCCCCGTAAAGCCGCAGCGCGCCGGAAGCGAAGCATAGCGCCCCGAAGGCCCAGGCCAACGGCACGAAGTGGCCCGGCAGCAGGCACAGCAGCACGAAGAACAGGATCGTCTCCGTCCCTTCCAGCAGACCGTTGGAATAATAGAGCGACTTCACGCCCTGCGCGGCGGTCTGCATGTGCTTCTTCTCGGCCAGGATCGCGTAGCCCAGAAAGCTCGCCCCGTTGAAGTAGAAGGACCACAGCAGGAACGCCCCGGCCAGCCCGTTGGCGGCGGGATCGAATAGCACGAAGCCGAACGGCACCGCGCCGTAGAAGAGAAAGTCGCTCGTGATGTCGAGATAGCCGCCGTAATCGCTGCCGCGCGAGGCCCGCGCCACGGCCCCGTCGAGCCCGTCGGCCAGCCGCGACACCAGGAGCAGGGTAAGAGCCGCGGCGAAGACGCCGAGCGCGATCAGCGCCGCGGCGGCGAGCCCGAGCGCGAGGCCCGCCAGCGTCACGGCGTTCGGCGTTATGCCCCGGCCGGCCAGCACACGTCCCACCGCGTTCAGCGGCGGGTCGATCAGGCGGCGGGCACGGGCATCGAGCATGGGGCGGCGGGCTCCGGGTTGGGTCGCCCGATACGAAGCACGCGCCGCCCACCGCGGCAATCGGTCCCACGCGAACGTGACGCAGGTGTCAGCGGCCTCAGACCTGCCCGTCGCGCGCGCGGGTCCAGCGATGCAGCCAGATCGGCGCGGCGAGATTGCCCTCGCGGTCGCGCAGCGCCAGGCGCAGCTCCACCGCGTCGGCATCGCCGGGCTTGAGATTGAAGGTCACCCGGTGCTGCTGCCCGTCCGGAAGCGGGTGGATCACCACCTCGGTGGTCTCGCCCGCATTGGCGATAAGCTCGGGCATCAGCCCGCGCGGATCGCCCCTGAGGTCGATCACGAAGATCCGTGTGCCGGGCTCGTCATGCTTGCGGCCCGACCTGCTCTGACCGATGCGCACCGGGAAATCCTGCGGCGGCGGCGCCACCGTCCAGACGACATCGTAGTCGTAGGTATAGGACCGCCCCGGCTCCAGCGGCTCGGCAGGGCGCCAGTACGACACGATGTTGTCCATGAACTCCGTGTCGGTGGGCAGCTCCACCAGCTGCACCTCGCCCGGCCCCCAATCGCCGCGCGGCTCGATCCGGGCCGAGGGCCGCTTGTGATAGAACGCCTCGGCATCCTCGAAATCGTCGAAGTCGCGATCGGTCTGGTAAAGGCCGAAGGCCTTGGGCATCTCGTCCGAGAAGGCCGAGGTCTGGATCGCGGCGGGGTTGGAGATCGGCCGCCACAGAGCCTCTCCGGCGCCGTTCTCGATCATCAGCACGTCGGTGTCGTGCACCCGCGGCCGGAAATCGTCGGACACGGCGGCGCGCATCGGCCCCTTGAGGTACATGGAGGTGAGCGCCGCGAAGCCGGCATTGGGGATCGTCTTGCGCGGAAACACCGTGACCTGCACCCGTGTCCGGGTCTGGTCGCCAGCATTGGCGTAAAGGTCCATGTACCCGGTCAGCGAGGCGCTGTCGATCAGCGCCTCGAAGCGCACGATCCCGTCCTCGGCGGGGGTGTGCAGGCGCACGATGGTGAAGCGCGGGAACTCCTCGGGTTCCGCCTCGCCGGTGCCGAGCGCGATGGCCCGGGTCGACAGCCCGTAGGTCATGTCGCGGCCGATGGCGCGGAAATAGGTGCCGCCCTGCATGACGAAGAACTCGTCCTGCACGTCGGGCTTGTTGAGATTGGTGCGCAGGCGCAGGCCGGTGAACCCGGCGCCGGGGCTCTCCTCCGGGATCGAGTCGAAATAGGCCGGGTCGTAGGAAAACAGGTCGGGCGAGAACGGCAGAGTCTCCACGACGCCGCCGCGGCGCACGAACTCGATCTTGATCGGATCGGGAAAGTAGAGGCCCGGCGGCAGCAGATCGACGGCGTAGCGGTCGCCGAGCGGCAGGAAGGCCGCCTGCCCCGGCAGCGGCCGGATCGCGCGGTAGGCATCGTAGTCGAGATCCGCGAAGGGCGCCGACAGCTCTCCCTGCGGCGCCTCGTAGGGTTTGCCTGCCATGTCGCGCGCCATGTCCAGAAGCGACGGGGCCCGGTCTTGGGCTGATGCGGTGAGGGGCGAAAGCGCCCCGGCGCCGAGGGCGCCGAGGCTGGTCGTCACGAACGTGCGGCGATGCATTTACAAGGCGACTCCATGAACCGGATGAACAGCGGTGCGAAGATCAGCGGCAGTGCCACGGGCAGGACCCAGGCCATGGCCGCCGGGTTGACGGTCGCCACGATAGCGAGGATCGCCGCGCCCGCCAGCGCTTCGACCCCGCCGGTCGGCAAGGAAATGCCGGTGCCGCCGCTCTTCTTCCAGCCGCAATCGCGGCCCGACACTACCGCGGCGACGTCGATCACGTGATGCACCATGACGATCGGGGCGAGGATCGAGGACAGCACCGTCTCCAGCAGCGCGGCGCGCAGGACCACGCCCTTGGCGCGCAGCCCCTTGGCCTGGCGGATGATGCGCGACACGCCGCAAATCTTCGGGGTGATCAGCAGTGTCGCGACCGCCAGGAGCATCCAGCCCGTCGCCAGCGGCACCGCGCCCGTCGCCAGCAGCAGCAGCGTGGCCAGCCACAGCGGCGCGGACAGGAAGCCCATGACGCCCACCGCCATGTGAAGCCGCGACAGCGGGTGCAGACCCGGTGCGGTGATCAGGCGCAGGTGCTGCAGGTTGCCCTGGCACCAGCGGCGGTCGCGCTTGTGATATTCCGACAGCGTCTGCGGGCCGTCCTCGGCCGACGCGCGGGTGTCGGCGTCGATCTCGATCCGCCAGCCGGCGCGGCGCATCCACGCCGCTTCCACGAAATCGTGGCTGAGCACGTCGCCGCCGAAGGGCGCGGCGCCCGGCAGCTTGGGCAGCGGAACCGCGTCGCGGAAGGCGCGCACGCGGATCAGCGCATTGTGCCCCCAGTAATTGCCCGCGTCACCGGTCCAGGCGGAAAAGCCTTCGAGGAAGGTCGGGCCCATGATCCGCTGCGCGCTGCGCTGAAGCTGGCCGAAGCGCGTCTCGGCCGGCAGGAGCCGCATGCCCGATTGCAGAAGGCCAGTGGAGGGCGAGCGTTCCATCCGGTGGATCAGATGGCGGATGCGCCGCGCGCTCATCCGGCTGTCTGCGTCGAGCACGAGCATGAAGTCGAAATCCGGCCCCCAGCGGTGCAGCCAGTCGCCGATATTGCCCGGCTTGCGGCCCACGTTCTCCTCGCGGCGGCGATAGGTGATGCGGCCGGCGCCGATCAGGGGTGCCAGTGCGGTCGCCTCGCGCTCCGCCTTGTCGTCACGGGTGTCGGAGATCACGAAGATCCGCGTGTGCCGGTCGAGCCCGCGCTGCGCCAGGTCGTCGGCCAGTTCCGCCAGCATCTTCGCCGGGCCGCGCGGTTCCTCGCCGCACAGCGTCAGCAGGATCGCCGTCTGGGTCGCCGGCTGCCAATCGGGCATCGGCTTGGGTGCCGGAGGGGCGGGAAAGATCAGCCCGACAACCGCCGTCGAGGCGCCAAGGGCGAGCGTCGTCGTCGTAAGGGTAATGAGGGCCATCGCCAGAACCGACCAGAAGCCCCACGCCCCTATTGTCAGGACGTATCCCGCCATCACCGCGGCGGTCAGGACGGCCGTCAGCGCCATGACCGCCAGAAGCGGCCGACGATCCGGCCGGGCCGGTTCGGCCGGACCCGGGTGAGGAGCGATGGCCGCGTCGAAGCGGCTGTTGGGAATGTGAACGGTCACGATGCACCCCTTGCGTGTTTCCGTAGAACAGACATCCCCTCTGCAATGCAGCACGGCCGTTTTGGTTCTCTACGGGTTTCGGCACCCGCCATTCTTCGCCGAGGACGAGGCGCGACTTGCGCGAGAATCCGCCACACGCGGGCAATGTGCCGCTTCAACGGGCGCGGCGCGAACGCATCACCCGGCTGCGAGGCGTCCGCAATTTCGTTGCCTCGGGTCGCATTGAGGCCCATATGCGCAGTGCGTCCGGGCGGATCCCTCTTGCGGGATCGGGGGCCACGGGCCCGGCGACGGCGGAATATGAGGTCCCGATACATGGCATGGCAGGCGCGCCTGTCGCGTACCCAGATGAGAATGTTGCAGATCGCGGTGAGCCTGTCCCTGCTCGCCGTGCTGTGGCATGCCGTCGACGGGCAGGAAGCGCTGCGCATCCTGTCGGGCGCCGACCTGCGCTGGCTTCTGGCCGCGTGGCTGGCGCTCGGGGCGCAGACGATCCTGTCGGCGCTGCGCTGGAAGATCACCGCCGGACAGCTCGGCCAGCGCTTCTCGATCGGCAAGGCGATCTCGGAATACTACCTTGCGCAACTGGTGAACCAGTCGCTGCCCGGCGGCATGGTCGGCGATGCCGGCCGCGCGGTGCGGGCGCGGCACCATGCCGGGCTGCTGCGCGCCAGTCAGGCGGTGGTGTTCGAACGGCTCGGCGGGCAGGCGCTGATCTTCACGACGATGTGCGCGACCTTCCTCATCACTTTCGCGCTGCCCGGCGGGTTCCAGTGGCCGTTCTGGCTGCGCTCCGCGCTGGTGCCGATCATGATCGGCGGGGCCTGCGTGCCCTTCGTGTTCTGGCTGACCTGGCTTCTGCCGGGGCCGCAGAAACGCGCGCTCGACGATCTGTGGTACGCGATCTCCGCCTCGCTCCTGGCGCGTCGGGTGCTGCCCTGGCAGATCGTTCTGAGCATCGGGACGACCGTGGCAAGCCTCGGCGCCTTTGCCCTCTGCGCCCGCGCCACGGGGACCGAACTGCCGCTCGTGGCGATCTGCGCCATCGTGCCGCCGATCCTGCTGACCATGCTGATCCCGGTGTCGATCTCGGGCTGGGGCCTGCGCGAAGGCGCGGCGGCGACGCTGTTCCCGGTGGCCGGCTTCGCAAGCTCGGCCGGGCTCGCCGCCTCCATCGCCTTCGGGCTGACCTTCATCGCGGCAGTGCTGCCCGGCCTCGTGCCGATCCTGATGCGCCGGTCGCACCGCCGGCCGCACGCGCCGGCGGGCCACGCCAAGAAGACCTAGCCGCCGTCCATCCGCGCCCGCGTCGCCCTGTCCGCCAGTTCGCGCAGCGCTTTCAGGATCGGATCGGCCTCCGTCCGCGCGCGGCCGTAATCGAGGTTGAAGGCGTAGTCGAAATCGTCCGGATTGCTTCCGGCGACGTGCTGCAGGATCGTCTCGATCTTGTCGAGGCCCTTGGCCATCCGCGCCTCGGGACTCGCCGCCCCGGCATATTCGTCCCAGAGCGCGGCCATCTCGGTGCGCAGATCCTCGGGCAGCGGCGCGCAGAGCGTGAGGAAATCCGCCCGCTCCCGCGCTTCGCGACCATCTCCTGCGCACTGATCAGTCGCCGGCACATCGCCCGAGATCGCCTCGCCCAGATCGTGGATCACGCAGAGTTTCAGGAGTTTCAGCAGGTCGACATCCGTGTCCCGCTCCAGCAGCATCGCGAAAAGGCACAGCCGCCACGAATGCTCCGCCACGCTTTCACGGCGCCCCTGGCCGGTATGGCCGCTGCGCAGCGTGTCCTTCAGCCGCTCCGCCCCCTGCAGAAAGGCGACGATGCCGGTCAGCCTGTCGGTCGCGGTGTC
This sequence comes from Roseivivax sediminis, assembly GCF_900112685.1. Classification (GTDB taxonomy): domain Bacteria; phylum Pseudomonadota; class Alphaproteobacteria; order Rhodobacterales; family Rhodobacteraceae; genus Roseivivax; species Roseivivax sediminis. The sequence continues at coordinate 269,301 of NZ_FOMS01000002.1, read as the reverse complement.
CATGACGCCATCGCTAGCAGAGGGGCGGAGCGGCACAAGCGCTACTGGCCGAAGTTGCCGAGCGCGGCGAAGTCCATGGCTTCCAGCACCGGCATCATCACCGACGGCTCCGCCCCCTCGGCCTGCACCAGGATGCGGTTGCCGATCAGCGCCATGGCCTGATCGTCCTGTGTGGCAAAGCGCTGGCGGCCGATCCGTTCGACGCGCATGCCCATCGCCGCGGCGTTGGAGATCATCGCCGACATGCTGGCGACCATCGGGTTGTCAGCCATCAGCGTGACCGTGAAACTCTCGCCGTCCGCGTCGGTATAGCTCGCCTTCGCGCCGACGCCGCCGCCCATCATGGCGAGGCCGGAATTCATCTCCGTGTCTACCTCGCGGGTCCAGCCCTCGGGCGCCTCGGGCAGATGGCCGCCGAGCGCGTCGGTCTTCTTCTCCATCAGCCGCTGGCGCGCGAAGTCGAGCTCGTCTAGCGCGAACTGGATATCGCCGTCGGTATAGGCATCCTGAGCGGCGGTCAGCGCCTCGGATATCTCGTCGGCAAAGGCGGTGACGGGAAGAAGCGTCAGCGCGGCGGCGCAGGCAAAACGGTGAAACATCGTGGAAATCCCTTTCTCGAATTGGCGTTTCGAGGGGAGTGTCACGAAAGCGCGCGGCCCCTGCAAGTCGGGTATACCGGAGCCGCGCGGGGGTGGCTTACGCCAGTTCGGGGGTCACCGACACGCCCTTGGTCAGCGCATTCGAGTAGGGGCAGACCTCGTGGCCGCCGGCGACGATGTCCTCGGCGGTCGCGCGGTCCATGCCCGGCAGAGACACCTTGATCGACACCGACAGGCCGAACCCGGTGTCCTCGCGCGGGCCGATGCCGACCTCGGCGGTCACCGACGCGTCGTCCGGGATCTCGACTTTCTTCTGGCCGGCATAGTGGCGCATCGCGCCGAGAAAGCAGGCCGCGTAGCCGGTCGCGAAAAGCTGCTCGGGGTTCGCACCGTCGCCCGAGCCGCCCATCTCCTTCGGCGGGCGCATCTTCAGGTCGATGGCGCCGTCCTCGGTCTTGGCCTGGCCGTCGCGGCCGCCGCCATGGGCAGTGGCGCTGATTGAATAGACGATTTTGGTGGGCATGATGCCTCCTTCGCGTTTGCGCAGTATCTGCGCTCGCCACGTATGCCGGCCAGCAGCCCCTTCAAGCATTGCCCGCCCGCCGCCGTCCCACCTGGCCGCAATGAGCGTTCCGCAACGAACTTCCGCGCCGGAAACGTCGCTGTGCATCGAATTGCGGGCAAGGCTGCGCAACCTGGTTGCGCGGATCGAGGCCACGGGCCGGGGCTAGGGCTTTCCGCGGGCCGCCAACTGCACTATCCGGAGGGCGCGCACGAAGCGGCAGGGAGGCGGCGATGCAATACGTGAAGTGGACGGCGATCGTGGTCTTCTGGGCGGTGGTGCTGGGCTTTCTGCACTACACGCTGCCGCAGAACGACGTCGCGCGGATCACCGACACCTATGAAAAGCGCGTCGATTTCGGCGCCAACCGGATGTTCTGGACCGGCGCCGACGGCAGCGACACGACGCCGGGCAACCGCGACGTGTTCTTCATCCAGACGCGCCAGGGCGACGGCGACGTCATGGTCTACCGCAACGAGGATACCGGCTGGGGCTGGCCGCCCTACTTCAAGTTCGACAGCTCCAACCTGCAGGCCATCGCCGTCGATTTCCGCTCGAACTCGGAGTCGCCGCAATGGGTGGCGATCAAACATTACGGCTGGCGGCTGGAATTCCTGTCGATCTTCCCCAACGCGCTGTCCATCCGCGCCGTCGAGGGGCCGGACGTGACGATCGTGCCGTGGACGGCCATCGTCATCCTCGTGCTGCTCGTGGCCATCGCCTGGGCGATCACGGTGCGCGTGCTGCGCTTCCGCCGCAACCGCATCGACCCGGTGCTCGAAGACGTGGGCGAGAGCTTCGACAGCGCAGGAAACCGCTGGTCGCGCCGCCGCCGGCGTATCGCGCGCTGGTTCGGGGGCGGCGGAAAGGGCTGACGCCCGCGCCACAATTGTTGCAATTGTAGCCACATTGCCTGCCGATTCGGAGGGTATCCGGTTCGCGGCAGGTCGATGCCGGATCGGCGCGGAAATCCAGCCGCGGCGCGACGTCGCGACCGGGCATCCGGCCGGCAGACGGCCCTAGGACGAGCATGGCCCCGCCCCCGGGGGCCGGAGGTAACGAGGACGGCCCGGCGCAATGCCGAACATGTTGGCCTATCTGATGCTGGCGCTCTGGCCGGTTCTGACGCTGGTGATGTTCCAGCGGCTGCCGCCGTCCCGCGCCATGCTGATTGCCATCGTCGGCGGCTACCTCGTGCTGCCGGAGCCACCGGCGGTCTTCGACCTGCCGCTCTTCCCGCCGTTCACCAAGCACAACATCCCTGCGCTGTCGGCCTTCCTCGCGCTTCTGTGGACGCAGGGCAGGAGCGCGCCGCTCTTTCCCCGCAACCTCATGGCGCGGGCTCTGCTGGCCATCTTCGTGATCTCCCCGGTCTTCACTGTCCTGGTCAATCCGGAGCCGCTGGTCTTCGACGCGGCGGTGATTCCGGGGCTCGGCTTCAAGGACATGATCGCACTGCCGATGACCCAGGCGCTGCTGATCCTGCCGTTCCTGCTGGCCCGGCGGCTGCTGGCCACCGGGGAGGCGCAGCGCGAAACCCTGCGCGCGCTGTTCTGGGGCGGCATGGCCTATTCGGTCCTGATGCTGATCGAGATCCGGCTGTCGCCGCAGATCAACCTCTGGGTCTACGGCTACTACCAGCACGCCTTCGACCAGACGATCCGCTTCGGCGGCTTCCGCCCGATGGTGTTCCTCTACCACGGGCTCTGGGTCGCGTTCTTCTGCATGATGGCGATGGTAGCAGCCTGGGCGCTTTGGAAATCCGACACGCGCGGCAACCGTCTGGTCTACTTCCTCTCGGCGCTCTACCTGACGGCCATCCTGGTGCTCGCAAAGTCGCTCGGGGCGCTCATTCTCGCAGTCGGGCTGGTGCCGCTCGTGCTACTGCTGAACCCCGTCATGCAGATCAACGCGGCGATCCTGATCGCCTGCCTCTCCATGGCCTACCCGGTGATGAAGGGCGCCGGCATCGTCCCCGAGGAAACGCTCCTCGCCCGGGCCGAGGCGATTGACGCCGATCGCGCTCGGTCCATTGAGTTCCGCTTCGACCAGGAGGAAGTGCTCCTTGAAAAGGCCCGGGAAAAACCGGTCTTCGGATGGGGCAGCTGGGGGCGCAACCACATCCACGACGAGGTCACGGGCCGCATCCTGACCGTGGCCGACGGGCGCTGGATCATCACCATCGGGATCTACGGCTGGATCGGCTTCCTGGCGGAGTTCGGGCTGATATCGCTGCCGATCTTCCTTCTGTGGCGCGAGACCGTGTCGCGCCGTGACGGGGAGGTGGCGCGCTACATCGCGCCGCTGACGCTGCTGCTCGCCTTCAACCTCTTCGACATGCTGCCGAATGCGACGCTGACGCCGATCACCTGGCTGATCGCGGGGGCGCTCACCGGCTACGCCGAAGTGCTGCGCGCCGAACGGCTGCGCGAGCGCCCCGCCGCGCGGATGAAATGGAAGCCGATCCTGTGAAGCCCCGCGTCCTCGTCATCGCCGAGGCGGCGAACCCCGAATGGGTGTCGGTGCCGCTGGTGGGCTGGTCGCTGGCCCGCGCGCTGGGCGAGGTCGCGGAGGTCCACCTCGTCACCCAGATCCGCAATCGCGACGCCATCCTGCGCGCCGGGCTGGACGAGGGGCGCGACTTCACCGCCATCGATTCCGAGGCCTTCGCGAAACCCGCCTGGGCGCTGGCCGAGAAGCTGCGCATGGGCGAGGGCAAGGGCTGGACCATGGTGCAGGCGATCAACGCGCTGTCCTATCCGTATTTCGAGCGGCTGGTCTGGCGCCGTTTCGGGCCGGAGATCGCGCGCGGCGAATGGGACATCGTTCACCGCGTGACGCCGCTGTCGCCCACCATCGCCTCGCCCATCGCGGGGCGGGTGGCGCGCGCGGGGGTGCCGTTCGTGCTCGGCCCGCTCAACGGCGGGGTGCCGTGGCCCAGGGGGTTCGACGCGGAACGCCGGCGCGAAAAGGAATGGCTGAGCTATCTGCGCGGCGCGTACCGGATGATGCCGGGGCGTGGCGGCACCTTGCGCCACGCCGCCGCGATCCTCGCGGGGTCCCGCCACACGGCATCCGAGATCCCGGCAGCGCATAGGACCAGGACCGTCTGGCTGCCAGAGAACGGCATCGACCCGGCGCGCTTTTCCGCGCCTCGCGCGGCCCCGGAAGGCGGGCCGCTCGTCGCCTCCTTCGTCGGCCGACTGGTGCCCTACAAGGGGCCCGACATGCTGATCGAGGCGGCGCGAGACCTGCTGGAGGCGGGACGGATGCGGCTGGAGATCGTCGGCGACGGTCCGATGATGCCGGCACTGCGGGCCGAGGCGGAGGGACTGCCGGTGACCTTCCACGGCTGGCGCCCGCATGGCGAGGTGCAGGACGTGCTGGCCCGCAGCCACGTCTTCGCCTTCCCGTCGATCCGTGAATTCGGCGGCGGCGTGGTGCTGGAGGCGATGGCCCTCGGTGTGCCGCCGCTGATCGTCGATTATGCCGGGCCCGGGGAACTGGTCGGGCCGAAGACGGGCCTCAAGGTCCCGTGCGGTACACGGCCCGAGATCGTCGCGGCGTTCCGCGCGGAGCTGACGCGGCTGGCGGAGGACCGGAGCGGACTGTACGCGCTGGGAGAGGCCGCGCGGGCGCGGGTGGCCGCCGAATTCACATGGAGCGCGAAGGCGCGTCAGGTGGCGCGGGTCTACGACTGGGTTCAGGACGGGAGCGGTCAGGCACCCGAGGTCATGCAGGGCTGAGGGCTGCGGTGCCGGGCGGCTGCGCCCCGCGTCGCGCAATGAAGAACCAAAACCAACCGCAATGCAAAAAGCCCCCGCCAAGTCTGACGAGGGCCTCTCAAATGCATACGCTGTCCCGCACTGGGATCAGATCGATTCGTCGATCCAGCCCTTCAGCGCCGCCTTCGGCGCCGCCCCGGCGCGGTTGGAGATCACCTGACCGTCCTTGAAGATGAACAGCGCCGGGATACCGCGCACGCCCATCGCGGCGGCGGTGTCGGGGTTCTGGTCGACATCGACCTTGGCCACCTTGATCTTGCCGCCGTATTCGTCGGCAAGCTCTTCCAGCGCGGGGCCGATCTGCTTGCACGGGCCGCACCATTCGGCCCAGAAATCGACGACCACGGGGACGTCGGAATTCTTCACTTCGTCGTCGAAGGTCGCGTCGGTGACGGACACGGTGGACATCGGAACTCTCCTGGATCGTGAGTCGCGGGCCGGCGCCCGCCTTGATCGTTGGACATCGAAGCTATGGACGCCCCCGCGGAACGTCAAGATCGGGTGGCCTCGGCCAGCGCCGCCCTCACGATGCTGTGCGGCAACTCCATGAGGCGCGGAGCGGCCGTCCAGAGAAGCGCCACGTCGACGGTGCGGCCGGGATAGATCGCCCCCAGCATCGCCGCATAAGCGCCCATCTGGCGCAGAAGGCCGGGGGGGACGTCCTCTGCCCTTTCGGGCATCGTCCGGTTGGACTTGAAGTCCACCGCCAGCACCCGATCGGGCGCCACGATCAGCCGGTCGATCACACCCGAAAGGCGGCCGATCCCCGGCACCTCGGCGCTCAGCGGCACCTCGGCGAGCGCCTCGCCGGAAAAGAGCGGCGCAAGTTCCGGGTCGGCCAGCACCGCCTCCGCCTCGGCCAGAAGCGCCGGAAGCGTCGCGGCATCGTCCGGCAGCAGGCACGCGGCGGCCTCTGCGCGGGCCTCGGGGGCGAGCGTCGGCAGGACCTCGAGCAGCAGGTGCAGCGCGGTGCCGCGGGCCTTGGCGGCCTCGCTATCGTCGCCGGCGGCGCCCGGTAGCGCCTTCGCGCCGCCAAGGTCCGAGGGGCTGCGCAGCTCAGCCGCCTCTTCCGGGACCGGGGCGGGATCGCGGAAGAACGTGGGCAGCTCGGGCGCGGCGGCCGCCTCCTCCTCCGCCTCGGCCAAGGGCAGATCCGCCCAGTCCGCGCCGAGGCGCAGCCCCTCCCCGCCCCCGTGCGGGCCGAAGTCGAACCCGTGCGGCGCGGCGCCTGCCCGGTCCATCCCGGCGCGGACCTGGCTGTACCAGTCGTCGCCCTGCTTGCCGAGATCGCCGGAGGCAGCGACGATCAGCCAGCGCTCCGCCCGCGTCATCGCCACGTAAAGCAGGCGGTCCCGCTCCTCGGCTTCGCGCGCCTTGCGGGCGTCCTCCGCCGCTTCCTGCGCGGCCGGCTTGGGGCCGGAGAGCGGCCAGAACGCCGCCTCCCCGACAGCAAGCAGCGCATCGCGGCGGCGTGTCACCGGCGCCCGCGCGTCCGGCAGGATCACCACCGGCGCCTCCAGTCCCTTCGCGCCGTGCACCGTCATCACCCGGATGCGGTCGCCGGCGGCCTCGGGGCTGCGCTTGATCTCCGGATCGTCGGTCTGCATCCATTGCAGGAACCCGGTGAGCGAGGGCACCGACGCCTCCTCGTAGGACAGCGCCTGGCCGAGCAGCGCGTCGATCCCGTCCTCGGCCTCCTGCCCCAGCCGCCCGATCAGGCGGCGACGGCCGTCATGGCGCGTCAGGAGGCGCTCGATCAGATCGTAGGGGCGCAGGAAATCGGCCTGCCCGCGCAGATCGTCGAGGATGGCGAGCGTTTCGGGATGATCCTCCCGCTTCGCGCGCAGAGCCTCCCACAGCCGGCCCTTGCGGCCTTGGGCGAGGCTGTAGAGATCCTGCTCGGACCAGCCGAAGAGCGGCGAGCGCAGGGCGGCGGCGAGAGACAGATCGTCGTCCTGCACCGACAGGAAGGCGAGCGTCGCGCCGATGTCCTTCACGGCAAGCTCCGCCGTCACGCGCAGCCTGTCGGCGCCGGCCACCGGCAGCCCGCGCGCCTTGCACGCCCGGATCGTCTCGCGAAAGAGCATGCCGCGCCCGCGCACGAGGATCAGGATGTCGCCCGCGTGCACGGGGCGCCGCGCGAGCGTGCCGCTGCGCTCCACCGGCAGGGTCTCGGTGGCGATCATCCGCGCGATGCCCTCGGCGATGCGGCTCGCCAGCACCTTGTCGTGGTGCGTCGGGCTCACCCGGTCGACAGGATCGTACCAGGGCGGCTCCTCCGGCGTTTCGGCCTTGGGCACGTGAGGCCAGAGGTCGACGCGGCCCGGCACATGCGCCTTGAACGCGATGTGACGCTCTTCGGGGACGAAGCCGCTCGCCTCGCGCCCCTCGAAGGTGCGGTCGACGACATCGAGGATCGGCGCGGAGGACCGGAAGGAATGGGCCAGCGTGAGCGTGGCGAGCGGGCGTTCGGTCGCCGCGAGGCGCTGCGCGAAATCGTCCCGCATCCGGTCGAAACCCGAGGGGTCCGCCCCCTGGAAGGAGTAGATCGACTGCTTCTTGTCGCCCACCACGAAGATCGTGCGCGGCGTGTCCGACCGCGCCCCGGCGCCCGAGGTGAATTCCCGCGCCAGCCGTTCGATCACCTGCCATTGCCGGGGGCTGGTGTCCTGCGCCTCGTCCACGAGGATATGGTCGATCCCGCCGTCGAGCCGGTAGAGCACCCAGTCGGCCACCCGGTCGTCGGACAGAAGCGCCTCCGTCCGGTCGATCAGGTCGTCGAAGTCGAGCCAGCCGCGCGCCTCCTTCGCGGCCTCGTAGGCGGGCAGGAAAGCCTGCGCGAAACGGTGGAGCGCAAGGTCGCGGTCGGATGCGGCAAGGGCGAGGCGGAGCGGGCGCACATCCTCCACCCGCTGCATGAGCGCATCGATCTCCGGCTGGAGGTCGGAAAGGCCAGCGGCCTTCTGGCAAGCCTTCGTCGGAACGCCGCCGAGCTTGGCGGCGAAAGGCGACTTGGCCTTTTCCCCGGTCAGGAAGACACCTTCGAGGACCGCGAGGGCCTCGGGGCGGGCGAGATCGAGCCCATCGAGCCGCGCGGCAGTCTTCTGGTCGGTGCTGCCGCCATGCGCGCGCATCGCCGCGACGAGCCGGCCAAGAAGCTCCGCCTCCCCGCCCAGGAACACGCGGCCGTGCAGGCTGGCGGCGTCCACCCCCTCTGGCACGTCGTAAAGCGCGCGGATCTCGGCATCCTGCCGTGGCGGAAGAAAGGCGCGGCGGCGGCCGATCACCGCGCGGACGAGGTCGTCGAGGCTGTCATCGCTGCCGGTGAAATGGCGCGCGAGGTCGCTGACCACCGCCGCCTGAGGACCGCCCGCGAGCGTATCGAGGATTTCGGCGCGCAGAAGCTCGGCGGCGCGGTCCTCCATCTCCTTGAACTGCGGGCTGACGCGCGCCTCCAGCGGAAAGCGGCGCAGAAGCGCGGCGCAGAACGAGTGGATCGTCTGGATCCGAAGGCCGCCCGGCGTCTCGATCGCGCGGGCAAAGAGCGTGCGGGCGCGTTGCAGGAACACCCGTCCGAGATCATGCTCGACGCCAAGCGCGCGCAGCTCGGCCCGCAGATCGTCGTCGGGGCGCATCGCCCAGGCACCCAGCCGTGTGAACAGGCGGTTCTGCATCTCGGAGGCCGCCGCCTTGGTGTAGGTCAGGCACAGGATGTTCTCGGGCGCGACCTCGTCCAGCAGGAGCCGCGCCACCCTGTCGGTGAGCACGCGCGTCTTGCCCGACCCGGCATTGGCCGCCAGCCAAGTGGACGCGCTCGGCGTCGCAGCGTCGACCTGCCGCTGGGTGGCGTCGTCCCTCATGCCAGACGCTCCTTCGCGGCGGGGTCCGTGACCTCCCATTCGCCGAGCCGCGAGAGGTGGTCGTAATCGCTCGCCGCCGCGTCCTCCTGCATGGCGCGGCGGGCGGTGAAGCCGTGATCCTCCTCCAGCATCCCGGCGATCAGGCGCTCGAACTCGGCCCAGACCTCATCGGGCGGGGCCACGTCGAGATCGAGCGGCTTTTCCCCCGCATCGGAGCTGAGACCGATATAGGCCAGCCCCGCGATGTGACGCGGGGCGAGGTTCGGGAAGCCGCCGCGCAGCGCCATCCCGGCCTCGAGCAGAAGCTGCTTGTCGAAATAGCGCTCCCGCTCCGAGCTGGGCACCGGGCCGGTCTTGTAATCGTAGATCCACGCGCCGCCGCGGTCGTCGATGTCGATCCGGTCGGCGGTGCCGGTGAGGCGGAAGCCCGTCGCCGGCAGGTCTACCTTGCCGCCGATCTCGAGCCGCTCGGGATGGGGCGCGGCGCGGGCCTGGCGGACGGCCTCTTCGGTCACGAAGCCGGGCGCGACGCGGCCCATGCGCGCCTCCCACAGCTGCCGGATCGTCGGGAACGGCAACTCCGCCAGCCCGCGCCGCACCGCCTCCATCAACGCGTCGGGCGAAAGCGTGACCGGGTCCTCAAGCGTACCCCGGACGTAAGCGTCGAGCACCGCGTGCAGCACGATCCCCCGCAACAGCGCGTCCGGCGCGCGCTGAAGCGGGCCGAGCGGGCGCAGGTTCAGCACGTGCGCGGCGTAGATCGCATAGGGATCGCGGATCAGCGTCTTGATCCGCGTGACCGAAAGCTGGCGCGGCCGCACGTCCACCGGCGGCACCGGCGCGGGGCGCGGCGCAGGGGCGGCTTCGATGGGCGCCTCCAGCGCGCTGGCGAGCCCCAGCCAGTGATCGCCCCGCGCCCGCATCGCCGTCAGCGCCGCCTTGCCGCCCTGCGCGTCGAGCCCGGTCATCAGGTTGGTCAGCCGGTTGAGCCAGCGCGACGGCACCGTCTCCGCATCGTCGGACTTCTTCGACCGGGTGAGCCAGACCTCCTGCCCGGCCACCGCCTGCTGGAAGTCGTGCGCCGAAAGGCCGATGCGCCGCTCGGGCAGCAGGAGCCCCGCATCGGCGCGCATCCGGCGATTGAGCCACGGATCGGGCTGCGGCATTTCGGGCCATGTGCCGTCGTTGAGCGCCCCGAGGATCAAAAGATCGCCCCCCGTCACCCGCGCCTCCAGCGTGCCCCAGATGCGTATATGGGGGTGCACGGTGTCGCTCTGCCGTACCTCCACCCGGCGCAGGACGGCGTCGACCAGCGCGGCGTAATCCCGCGCCGAAAGATCCGCGCCATGCTCGGCCTCGGCGCGCAGGGCCTCCATCGCCTCGCGCACGGCGCGGCCGGCCTCCTTGTCCCAGAGTGGGGCGGGATCACCCGCCGGGCCGGCGACGATGGCCTCGGTCCGCGCGATATGCGCCTCCACCCAGCCGGGAAGCGGGTGGCGTCCCTCGACGGGCGGCTGGCAGAAGGTCGCGATGACCCATTCGGCCCAGGCCTCGGCCCCGAAGGCGGTGCCGAAGGCGCGCAGATGCGCCGCTTCGGGATAGGGGATGGACTGCTGCACCAGCCCCCGGCCCAGTCGCTCGCCGCGCAGGAACAGCTCAAGCCGCTGGCGCAGAAGGCCGTGATGATCCGCCGGATCGCCGGCATGGGCCAGCGGGTGCTTCAGCACGGTTATCAGCGCCTCGGCCGACAGCGGAGCGGCGCAAAGCTGCGCGGCATGGCGCAGAAGCCGCCCCGGCGGGGTGAGCTGCCCCGGCACCCCGGCGCTGTCGTCCGGCACGATGCCCCAGCGGCCGAGCGCCGCGCTCACCTGCCGCGTCAGCATCCGGTCAGGGGTGACCAGCGCGGCGTCCTCGCCGTCCTCGGCCGCCGCGCGCAGGCGCAGCGCGATGGCCTGCGCCTCGTCGCGGCGGGTCGGCGCCTCCACCAGCGTCATGCCCTCCGTCGCCGCGCCGAGATCGCCGAGCGTCGGTCCCTCGCTCAGCCACTGGTCGGTCACCGGCGCGGGGCGCAGCGCCAGCGACACCAGCCGGTTGCGCGCCGGCGCCGGCGGCGCGGCGTCCGTCCACGGGCGCACGTCCTGCGGGCTGAGGCCGAGCCGCTCGAAGAGGCGCGAAAAGCGGAATTGCGGGTGATCCTCCCCCGGCTGGGTGTGATCGGCGCGCGGCATCGCGTCGGTGAGCTGGTCCCAGACATGGCGCGGCAGATCGCCGTCGAAGCCGGGCAGGATCAGCGCCCCCTGCGGCAATCGCGCCACCGCCGCCATCAGCCGCAGCGTCGTGCCGCGCGAGCCGGTGGAGCCGGCGACGATCACCGGATGCTCGGGCGGCGCCGCCTGCCACGCGGCGATCCGCGCGTCCGCGATCCGCGCCTGCAGCGCGGCCGGATCGGCGGGGCTGGAGACGTCGAAATAATGCTGCACGATCTCCACGAAGCGCAGCGACCGGGCCCAGTGCCCCGACTGGTCCGACACGTCGAGGCCGGAGATCGTCTCGGGGGCGACACCCTCGATCTGCATTTCCTCCATCAGCGCGGCGAGGCTGTCGGCCAGATCGAACAGCGCCGCGCGCGGCGCGAGGTCGGGTTCGGCGTCGAGCAGGCGCGAGACCAGAGCCGTCAGCTCCAGCCGCCGGCGCAAGGGTGGCACCGCGGGCGCCAGTGTCGCCGCGACCGCCGGATCACCCGGAGAATCGAGCCGGGTGATTCGCGGCAGGAAACCGGCCGGCCCCTCGGCGAAGATCGCCTCGATCCGGCGCTTCATCCGCTGGGTGTTCACGATCACCTCGGCCCGCGCGATGGCCTCGGGCGGGGTGCCGGCGTAGCGCGCGCGCAGCCCGTCCACCACCGCGCGCGGGAAATCCACGCCGGGGGCGAGCGCGAAGATGCGCGGGCCGTCCTCGGGCGGAAAGATCATGCCGTCACCAGCGTTTCGGCGAGCGCGATGCCCTCGGGGTGGCCGACATCGCACCACTCGCCGCAGTAGGTCGTTCCGTAGAGACGGCCCTCCGCCGCGATCGCGTCCCACACGGTATTGAGCGAGAAGATCCGCTCCGGCACTGCGGCGACACGCGCCGTCTTGAGGATCTGCACGCCGGTATAGACGCGGTCGCCCCCGCGCATCAGTTGGCCGTCGTCCTGCAGGCCGAAATCCCCGCCGCCCTTGCGACCGAGCGCCTGCGGCAGCGGCACGGTCAGGAGCAGCGCGTCCATCTCCTCGGGCCGCCAGGCGGCGGCGAGCACGCCGAACGGGTTCGGCCCGCGCCAGACCGCATCGCTGTTGGAGGTAAAGACCGTATCGGCCCCCAGAAGCGGCAGCGCCGCCTTCAGCCCGCCGCCGGTGTCGAGGATCTCCGGCTCCACCGCCACGGCGATGTCCGTACCGGCAAGGTGCGCCTCGATCCGGCCCGCCAGGTAGTGCGCGTTCACGACAATGCGCAATTCGCCGTGCTCCCGCGCCAGATCGAGCGTGCGGTCGAGCAGGTTGCGCCCCGCCACCGGAAGGAGCGGCTTGGGGCAATCGTCGGTCAGCGGGCGCATCCGCGTGCCGAAGCCCGCCGCGAAGACCATCAGGGCGTCGGGCATGACTTGAGCCTTTGCAGCAGGTCGGGCGCCGGCGCCGGCAGCGCGGTCACCAGCGGCGCGACGGGAGCGAGCGCGGGATGCGCGAGATCGCCCATGAGATTGCGCCAGACCCGCGGGATGAGGTCGACGTAATGCGTGCGCCCGCGCACCGCGGCGAGCCGGGCGAAGACGCCCAGAAGCCGCAGGTTGCGCTGCGCGCCAAGCGCGGCATAGGCGGCGCGAAACCGCGCGGCGTCCTGCCCGGTCGCGGAGAGGTAATGGGCGATGCACGCCTCCGCCGTCGCCGGCGTCACGTCGCGGCGCGCATCCTCCAGCAGCGACACGAGGTCATAGGCGCGATGGCCGAGAAGCGCGTCCTGGAAATCCAACAGCCCGGCGCGGGCGACGCCGTCGCGTTCCGGCAGCCACAGCAGGTTCTCGGCGTGGTAATCGCGCAGGACCGTCACCTCGGTCTCGGGCGCGAGATCGGACAGGAGCGTGGCGAAGGCGGCTTCGGTTTCGCCCTTGAGCGACGGAGCCGGGGCTGGGTCCGCCTGCGCTGCATACCAGTCGAAGGCCAGGTCGGTGAGACCGGCCCAGTAATGCGGGCCGGCCGGTGTCAGCCCCTCGGCCGGCGGGGCGGCGTGGAGCGCGATGAGCACGTCGGTCGCGGCGATGTAGAGGTCGCGCTCCGCCGCCGGATCCTCCGCGCAGATCCGGGCGAAAAGCGCGTCGCCGAGATCCTCGATCAGGAGCAGGCCATGCGGCGCATCCATCGCGAAAGTTCCGGGCGCGCTGAGCCCCTGCGCCCTCAGATACTCCGCGATGCGGGCGAAGAGAGACACGTCACCGTCCGCGTCCTCCATCAGGATCGCGGTCTTGCCGTCCCGCAACAGCCGGGTGTAGCGGCGGGTGGAGGCGTCCCCGGCGAGCGGCGCCTCCGCCGCCCCGCCCCATCCGGCGGCATCGAGGAACGCGCTCATGTCAGCAGCCCCGACAGCACGCCATCCCAGCGCGGCGCGGTCCACTCGGCGGTAAGGCTGCGGGCGTCCTCGGAGGCGCCCGGCGCAAGGGACAGCTCCAGCGCGCCTGCGGGGGCGAAGGTACCCAGCCGGTCGGGCCATTCCACGAGGCAGATCGCGGTCTCGAAGGCGGCGTCGAGGCCGAGCTCGATCACCTCGTCGGGCCCGGACAGGCGGTAGAGGTCGGCGTGCCAGAGCTCCGCCTCGGGCGTTTCGTAGACCTGGACGAGCGTGAAGGTGGGCGACGGCACGTCCTCGGGCACTGGCAGCCGTGCCTGTATCAGCGCGCGGGCGAAATGCGTCTTGCCGGCGCCGAGGCCACCCGACAGCAGCAGCACGTCACCGGCCGCGAGCCGCGGCGCCAGCGCCCGGGCAAAGGCGGCGGTGGCGCCCGGGTCGGGCAGCGCGAGCGTGGCGGAGCGGGCGGAAGGGCTGGGCGTCATGGCGCCGAAAATGACGCGGCCCGGCCGCGGCGGCAACCGCCTTTCAGACCGTTTGCAGAAGCGTTTTCGGCGCCGTCTCCGGCATCGGGTCGCCAACGAAGCGTACCAGCGTCGCGCCGCCGTGGATCGGCTCCACCCGGCAGGCGATGCGCGCGCCGTCGTTGCGCACCACCTCGGCCTCCCACCCGGCGCGGTCGCCGAACTGGCCGACGAAATCGCGCAGCTCGCCCCAGATCGGGCTGGGCTGGCAGGCCCCCTGCCAGAGGCGCGTCGCCTCCACCACCGAAGTGTAGCTGACGTCGCTGTCGGGGTCGCTGTTCCATAGGCGGCGGTAACCGGCATTGCAGAAGGCGAGGATGCCGCCGGCGGTGAAGACCGCGATCGCGTCGTCGAAAGCGTCGATCACCGATTGCGCCAATTCCAGCTCGTGCCGGAACCGGCGGGTGAGCGACACCTCGTCGCTGATATCCTCGATCAGGAAGGCGACGGCACCGTCGGGCTGCGGCCGCCCCGTGAATCGGTAGGTCAGGCCCGACGGCAGCGACCAGGTATCGCTGTACCCTTCGTCTTGTGCGACGCGCAGCAGAATCGCCATCTCGGCCCGCCAGGTGGCATAGTCCCGAGGCTCCGGCATGACCTGGGCCTCGCGCAGCATGTCGAAGAACGACATAACATCCGGCCGCCCGGCGAGCTGTTCGGGCGACAGCCCGGTGAGGTCGGTGAGCGCCGGATTGAACAGCACCAGCGCCTGGCTGCGGTCGAAGATCGCCAGCCCCGTCGGCAGGTGGGAAAAGGTTTTCGACAGGGTCTGCACGAAGTTGCGCTGCGCCGCTTCGGCGTCGACCACGGCGTCGATCTCCGTCGCGTAGTGCAGCCAGCCCTCGACGGCGCGCTGACTGATCAGTTCGAACCAGTGCGGTCCGCCCTCCGGCACCGGATCGAGCCCGATCCGCATACTCTGACGCTCGGCCCCGGGTTCGGGCGCCGCGGGAAAGAGCGGGTCGGCGCCGGTCCGCGCCGACAGGGTGCAGTATCGGTCGTTCGCCCACGTCACGGCGCCGTCCGGGTCGGTGCGCCAGATGGGCAGGGGCGCGCGCTCCAGCGCCTCCCGGAGGGCGGTGAGTTCGGCGCGCGCCAGCGCATACTCCAGCGCCGGCGCCTCCGCCGCGCGCCCTTGATACACCGAGAGCCCGAGGCTCCGGCCCGCGCGATCGGCGCAAAGGGTGAGACCGCCGGAGTTCGCGCTGCCGAAGCGGGCGCCGGGGTCGGGCACGATATCGGGAAGGTCCGGGAACACCGTTCGCAACAGCGCTGCCAGGTCGGGCCAATGCGCCCCGACCCCATCGGACCCGCGCGGATGATCGAGCCTGTGCAGGATGCTGTCCCCCAGCGCGCTGGCATCGACCGCGCGATCGCCGCGCAAGAGGAACAACGGTTCGTGCCCGCCTGTGCGCGCCTCCGCCCCGCCTCTGCCGCGCAAGGACAGGAGCGCGATAACTGCCGTCGTCGTCGCTGCACAGGCGGCGCCGACGAGGGCGGCGAGCGTCACGGATTCGATCATTGCTCGGGCACTTCGCTGGTTCCGTCGGGAAGAGCACGGGCACGCCGAAGGCCCGCAGCCATTGCCGGCCTTGATGGCTCCGAAAGGGTAAATGTCCGGTTAAATTACTTCGATAATTCCGCTCAAGCGGCGCTGATCCGCTGCCGTTCTCGTTCCGGCGGGGTCTCTTCGGCGGCGCCGGTCGCCCGCGGGCGCGGCGGGGCGATCCGCTCCCGTGGCCAGACCACCTCCACGATCGCGCCCCGGCGGACCGGCGCGGATGTCTCGGTGCCGTGTTCCGACCCGTTGGCGAAGCTCAGCTCCGCGCCCGTGCGTTCCAGAAGCGTCTTGGCGATGAAGAGGCCCAGCCCCATGCCTTCGTATTCGGGGCGCTCGCGCGGCTCCGGCCCGGCGCGGCGCATGCGCACGAAAGGATCGCCGATGCGACCGAGGAGCTGCGGCGGAAAGCCGCGCCCGTCGTCCAGTATGCGCACCGCGATGGTGTCGTCGGTCCATAGCGCCTCGACCCACACATTGGCGCGGGCGAAATCCACCGCGTTCTGCACGAGGTTCCGCAGTCCGTGGATGATCTCGGGGCGCCGCTGGATGTGCGGCTGGGGCGATCCGCCATCACCCGAGGCTTCGATATGGAGCAACTTGCCGCGCCGCATGTGTGGCTCGGCGGCCTCCCGTATGACCGCCTCGAGCGGCGCCTGGCGGGTCTGCAGATCGTCGCTGCCCGCCCGGCCCATGGCCCGCAGGATGTCGCGGCAGCGGTCGGCCTGCCCGCGGATGAGTTCCGCATCCTCGCGCAGGTCCGGCCGGTCGGCCAGTTCCTCCACCAGTTCCGACGAAGTCAGCTTGATCGTCGCGAGCGGCGTGCCGAGCTCGTGCGCCGCCGCCGCCACCACGCCGCCGAGATCCTTGAGCTGCTGCGCCCGCGCCAGCGCCATCTGCGTCGCGGCCAGAGCCTCCTGCATGGCATGCATCTCGCTGGTCAGCCGGCGCGCATAGATGGAAATGAACACCAGCGCGATAGAGGTCGCGATCCATTGACCGAAGACGAAGAGGTCGGGGATGCGCAGAACCTCGCCGCCGTCGGTCACCAGCGGCAGGTGCCAGAACACCAGGACGGTCACCAGCACGAAGGCCATGGCGTTCAGAAGGATGGTCGAGCGCAGTCGCAGCACCGCCGCCGAGACCGTCACCGGCGCCAGTACCAGCAGCGAGAACGGATTGTGCAGTCCGCCGGTCAGGAACAGCAGGAAGCACAGTTGCAACACGTCGAACGTGATCATGAGGAAATTCTCGGGCTCCGACAGGCGCTTGGTCTCGGGAAAGACCAGCATCGCCACGAGGTTGCCGGCGACGGATACGCCCACGGCGAGAAAGCACAGCCCCATTTCGAGCTGCAGATCGTAGATCCTCTGCGCCAGGATGATCGCGACGAGTTGCCCGGCGATGGCGAACCAGCGCAGCAGGATCATCGTGCGCAGGCGGATCGCGTTGCGTTGCCGCCCGTGATCGAGCAGGTGCGGCTCGCCCCCGGGGATTACTGCGCTCTCGGACATGTGCGGCCCCTTGTCTCTTTACCCCGGCAGGCAGATTGATAGGTCTCCAGGCGGCATCGGGCAATGACGGAGCGAGACGGCATGCGTATCGGAACCGGGGTGGCGGCCATCGCCGCCGGCGTGGCGATCCTGGGGATCGTCGGAGGCACGGTGCTGTTTTCCCAGATGCGCGGCGATGCGGAGGCCTTCGCGAATTGCCGCGAGGGCAACATCGCCGGCGGCATGGGGTCCGTGGGCGGATCGTTCGAGCTGGTCTCCGAAACCGGCGAGACGGTGACCGACTCGGACGTCTTCGACACGCCGTCGCTGGTCTATTTCGGCTACACGTTCTGCCCGGATGTCTGCCCGCTCGACAATGCCCGCAATGCCGAGGCGACGGAGCTTCTGGCCGCGGAGGACGCGGAGGTGCAGCCGGTCTTCATCACCGTCGATCCGCGCCGCGACACGCCGCAGGTGATGTCCGAGTTCACCGACGCGATGCACCCGGACATGGTCGGGCTGACGGGGTCCGAGGAACAGGTGAAGGCGGCGGCGGACGCCTACCGCGTCTACTACAACGTGCCCGACACCGAGGAAGAGTATTACCTCGTGGATCACACCACCTTCACCTACCTGGTGATGCCCGAGCACGGCGTGGTGGAGTTCTTCCGGCGCGAAACCGGCGCGGCGGAGATGGCCGAGCGTGTCGGCTGCTTTCTCGACGCGGCCTAAGCGTTTGACCGAACGGGGTGCACCGCCTACCTATCCCTGCGCAGGACGAGGCGGGAGAGAACGTGCGTGACGCAGGCAGGCCATGACGAGCTGGGCAAGGACCGGACGCTGCTTCTGGTCGACGACGACGAAGCCTTTCTGAGGCGTCTCGAAAAGGCCATGGCCAAACGCGGCTTCGACGTGGAGACGGCGGACTCGGTCGCCGGGGGCAGCGCCATCGCCACCGCCCGCCCGCCGGCCTACGCGGTCGTCGATCTTCGGCTCGAGGACGGCAACGGACTCGACGTGGTGGAGGTGCTGCGCGAGAAGCGGCCCGACAGCCGGATCGTCGTGCTGACCGGATATGGCGCAATCGCCACCGCGGTGGCCGCGGTCAAGATCGGCGCCACGGACTACCTGTCGAAACCGGCCGATGCCACCGACATCATCAACGCGCTGCTGTCCCGCAGCGCGGAGATGCCGCCGCCGCCGGAGAACCCGATGTCTGCCGACCGGGTACGCTGGGAGCATATCCAGCGGGTCTACGAGCTGTGCGACCGCAACGTGTCAGAGACGGCGCGGCGGCTGAACATGCATCGCCGGACGCTCCAGCGGATCCTGGCGAAGCGGTCGCCGCGGTAGGCCGCCGGCGCGCGGGGCGCCCGGCGGCGGGAGCGAGGGGCCGGCCCCTCGCGCTCCCCGGAGTATTTGAGGCCCAAAGAAGCAGCGACGTCGCGCAGGCCCGGTCAGAGCGCGGCCATCAGCGCGGCATGGCGCGCGGTGAAATCGGCGCGCACGTCGCGCGGGGGGCGCAGGCGGATGGCAAGGTCCGAGGTCAGGTCCGGGTCGGGGCGGCCGAAGAAGCGGTCGGCCTCGGCGGGGCCGAAGCCGGCGATCTCCACTGCCTCCATCCAGGCCGACACCCGGTCGGCGCGCTTGATCTGGCGCTTGACCGTCTTGGGAATCTCCGCCGGCAGGCCGAACCGCAGGTGGATCGCCGCGGTGAGCCGGTCGTCGAGCGCGCCGTAGCCCGGCCCCACCGCCGCCTTCACCGGCGAGATCATGTCGCCGATCACGTATTCGGGCGCATCGTGCAAGAGCGCCGCCAGCCGCCATTTCGGCGGCGCGGCGGGGCATATCCGCGCGTGGATCGCCTCGACCAGAAGGGAATGTTCGGCCACCGAATAGGCGTAGTCGCCGCGCGTCTGCCCGTTCCAGCGCGCCACGAAGGCGAGACCGTGCGCGATATCCTCGATCTCGATATCCACCGGCGTGGGATCGAGCAGATCGAGCCGGCGGCCCGAGAGCATGCGTTGCCAGGCGCGGGGCTGTTTCGCCATCTGCGTGCGTCTCCGTTTTCGGCCCGGCGCCAGCGATGCCCCAGCCCCGCAGTGAGCGCAACGGGGTCACGAACGTTGTAGACCCGGCGTCACGGTGATAAGGCGGCGCCGTAATATCCGAAAACAATGGGAACGGAGAGCCTTTTTCATGGCCAAGGACTACGTCGTCAAGGATATCGATCTCGCTGGCTACGGCCGCAAGGAACTGGACATTGCGGAAACCGAGATGCCGGGCCTGATGGCCCTGCGCGAGGAATACGGAAGCTCCAAGCCGCTCGCCGGTGCGAAAATCGCCGGCTCGCTGCACATGACCATCCAGACCGCCGTCCTGATCGAGACGCTGAACGCTCTGGGTGCCGAGGTCCGCTGGGCCTCGTGCAACATCTTCTCGACCCAGGACCACGCCGCGGCCGCGATCGCCGAGGGCGGCACGCCGGTTTTCGCCGTGAAGGGCGAGACACTGGAGGAATACTGGGATTACTGCGACAAGATCTTCCACTTCGACGGGCCCGGCCAGGGCGGGTCGAACATGATTCTCGACGATGGCGGCGACGCCACGATGTACATCCTGACGGGTGCGCGCGTCGAAGCCGGCGAGGAAGACCTGATCGCGAACCCCGGTTCGGAGGAGGAGGAATTCCTCTTCGCGCAGATCCGCAAGCGCATGAAGGAGACCCCGGGTTTCTTCACCAAGCAGCGTGACGCGATCAAGGGTGTCAGCGAAGAGACCACCACGGGCGTCAACCGCCTCTATCAGCTGATGAAGGCCGGCCAGCTGCCCTTCCCGGCGATCAACGTCAACGACAGCGTCACCAAGTCGAAGTTCGACAACAAGTACGGCTGCAAGGAAAGCCTTGTCGACGGCATCCGCCGCGCCACCGACACGATGATGGCCGGCAAGGTCGCCGTGGTCTGCGGCTACGGCGACGTGGGCAAGGGCTCCGCGGCCTCGCTGCAGGGCGCCGGCGCGCGCGTGAAGGTGACCGAGAGCGATCCGATCTGCGCGCTGCAGGCGGCGATGGACGGCTTCGAGGTCGTGCTGCTCGAGGACGTGATCGACCAGGCCGACATCTTCATCACGACGACCGGCAACAAGGACGTCATCCGCGTGGACCACATGCGCGCGATGAAGGACATGGCGATCGTCGGCAACATCGGCCACTTCGACAACGAGATCCAGGTCGCGGCGCTGAAGAACCACAAGTGGACCAACATCAAGGAGCAGGTGGACATGATCGAGATGCCGGGCGGCTCTCGCATCATCCTGCTGTCCGAGGGCCGTCTGCTGAACCTCGGCAACGCCACGGGCCACCCGTCCTTCGTGATGTCGGCGTCCTTCACCAACCAGGTGCTGGCGCAGATCGAGCTGTGGACCAAGGGCGACGAGTACAAGAAAGAGGTCTACGTCCTTCCCAAGCACCTCGACGAGAAGGTCGCGCGTCTGCACCTCGGCAAGATCGGCGTGCGGCTGACGGAGCTGTCGCCCGAGCAGGCCGCCTATATCGGCGTGACGCCGGAAGGCCCGTTCAAGCCCGAGCATTATCGCTACTGATCCGCCACAGGCGGGAACCCGCCCACTCACCGTGCCGTGAGCGGCGGAAAACGGCCTGTGCAAACACTTTGGGGCCCCCGGGGAAACTTCCCCGGGGGCCCGATGCTTCCTTAGGCAGCAATGAACGTGACCAAGGAGGCACATCATGAAACTCAAGGCACTTCTGATGAGCGCGGCGACGGCGGCCCTTTTCGCAGGCGCAGCGACCGCACAGGATGACGGCTCGGCCACCGGCGGCGCCGAGGCCGAAACCGAAATGGAGGCGACCGAGGGCACCGACAGCGGCTCCGGCATGTCTGGCGAAGGCGAAGCGGCCGAAGGCGAAGCGGCTGCCCCGCAGGAGCCGGCCTTCACCTCGATCGAGGAAATGATGGTCGGTGACGTGACCGGCATGAACGTGTTCGACAGCGAAGGCTCCCGCATTGGGGAGGTCGACTACGTCATCGACCAGGGTGACGGCGCGCAGGCGGTCATCGGCATCGGCGGCTTCCTTGGCCTCGGCGAATACACCGTGGCGATCCCGGTTTCGGACTTTGAACTCAGCCAAGATCCGATGGGCTTCAACCTCGACACAGACCGCGAGACGCTTGAGCAGCAGCCGGAATTCGATGAATCCGAGGTCGAACCGCTGCCCGACGACATGATGATGTCCGAGCTGATGGCCGACGATGGCGGCGACATGGGCTCGGGAGCGTCTGAAGGCGAAGACATGGGCGCGACCGGCGGCGAAGCTGACGACACCACCGGCGGCATGTCGGAAGATCCGGGCGCAGCCACGGGTGACGACGCCGGCACTGCCACCGGCGGTGCAGCCGAAGGGGAAGACGCCGGCGGCGACATGGAAAGCGGTGACATGGAATCGGGCGACGCCGAGATGGACACCGAGTCCGAAGGCGAAGGCGAGACGGAAGACTGAACCTCGGGTAACTGAGGCAATCCTCCGCGCCACACCCGAGAGTGTGACATTGCGGTAGTCGGGCGCGCCCTTCAGGGCGCGCCTTTTTATGCGTCGCACTTCGAGTGTAAGATGCTATCTCCGGAATTTGGCAGGTGAACCCCGCTTCGCAGGACAGGTCGGGACAGCTGTACAGGGAAACTCCGGTAAATTTATCGCCGCTTTTTCGGCAATCCCTGCGGATACGGAAGTACGCCAAGCCCCTGATAAAGCAGGCGACTTGCGGCCAAGGGACGGCGCGTATCGCAGCCGCGGCGACGTCGCGCGCCTGACGCGACCGCTTTCCAGGTGCCTCGAAAAATGATGATAGGCGATAATAAGCGCTTTTTACTTATTCGCGACTCGCATCCACGCCGCGAGGTAGATATACATCATACCTATAGCGCCAGAAGGCAGCGATCCTGACATCCGGTCGGTCGGAACTCACCGAACGGATCTGCAAGAAAGCTTCGACCTTCGGCTGGCTTCCTTGCATCGGATCGCGCCCCTCTGACCTTGGCGGAGCGTGTGGGAGCGTCTCCATCATCGTCATCGGGGCAGACGGATCGGATCGGGGCACGGCTCGTGCGCCGTCTCCGAACCGACCGGGCCGCGTCCGCGCGAATGACGGGCCCTGTCGGACATCGTACCGTCGAGGCGTGTGGGAGCGCCGGGGCAGGGGTGAGCAAGACCGGGCCGCGCAAGCTGGACCGAGGGGTGAGGGCGCGGCAAGCGTCCGGAGGGTGGATGTCGGCGGTCCAAAGCCGCCGGCCGAATTCGAAGGGCCTGTGGGAGGGCCTGATCGGGGTGATTGAAAAAATGGCGGGGCCCTTCGCGTGAGCGAGGGGCCCCGTGCATGTGGGGCCGCCCCGAGCGGCGGCCGAGCCGGGTCAGGGCGTCAGGCCGGCCATCCCGCAGACGATGCGCCATTCCGCCTCCGTGACCGGCTGCACCGACAGACGGGAGTTCTTTACCAGCACCATGTCCTCCAAACCCGGCTCTGCCTTGATCTCGTCGAGCGTGACGGGTTGCTTTGCTGTCTCCAGCGCCTTGATGTCCACGCATTCCCAGCGCGCATCATCGGTGGTGCTGTCGGGATGTGCCTCGGCGATCACCTCCACGGTGCCGACGACCGCCTTCTCCTTCTGCGAATGATAAAAGAACCCGCGGTCGCCCTTCTCCATCTCGCGCATGAAGTTGCGTGCCTGGTAGTTGCGCACGCCGTCCCATTCCTCGCCCGCATCGCCCTTGGCGCATTGGTCGTCCCAGGACCAGGTCGACGGTTCGGACTTGAAGAGCCAGTAGCGCATCAGCCGATCACCTTCTTCCATTCGACAAGCTCCACCGACCCGAAAAGACCGGCCTTGGCGTAGGGATCGTCAGCCGCCCAGGCCTCGGCCGCGGCGAGGTCGGGCACGTCGAGGATCACGAGGGATCCGGCCATCCCGCCATCCACGATAAGCGGACCGGCCTGCGTCACCACGCCCGTCGCCTCGATATAGGCGAGGTGCGCGTCGCGGTTGGCCTTGCGGATCTCGAGGGAGTCGGGCTTGTCCCGGGCGATGAGGGCGACGAGCATCATGGTTCCCCTGTGTCAGGCCTTGGCGCCTTTGCGCCCGTGTCCGATAAGCGGGGCGGCCCCGGTGTCGAGCGGCCAACGCGGCCGCGCGCCGAGGTCGAGGCCGGAGCGGTGCCCGGCCTCCATCAATTCCTGTCCGGCATAGGCGATCATGGCCGCGTTGTCGGTGCAGAGGGCCAGCGGCGGCGCGACAAATTGCACGCCCGCCTCCGCGCAACTCGCGGCGAGTGCCGCGCGCAGGGACCGGTTCGCGGCGACGCCGCCGGCCACGGCGCAGGCAGGCGCCGCCGGCGACTCCTCGGCGTAGCGGTCGAGCGCGCGGCGGGTCTTGGCGACCAGCACATCGCGCACCGCGGCCTGGAAACTCGCGCAGAGATCGGCCCGGTCCTGCCGCCACAGCCCGCCCTGCGCCGCCACCAGCCGGTCGCGTTCGCGCAGCACGGCGGTCTTGAGCCCCGAGAAGGACAGATCGCACCCCGGCCGGTCGAGCAACGGCCGCGGCAGGGCGAAGCGCGCCGGATCGCCCGCCTCCGCCGCCGCCTCGACGCTGGGCCCGCCGGGCTGCGCGAGGCCCAGAAGCCGTGCGACCTTGTCAAAAGCCTCGCCCGGGGCGTCGTCGATGGTGCCGCCGAGCCGGGTGAAATCCTCCGCCCCGCGCACGATCAGGAACTGGCAATGCCCGCCCGAGACGAGAAGCATGAGGTAGGGATAGGCCAGATCGTCGGTCAGACGCGGCGTCAGCGCGTGCCCGGCCAGGTGATTGACCCCGATGAGCGGCTTGCCCGTCGCGGCCGCCAGCGCCTTGGCGGTCATCACCCCCGCCAGAACGCCGCCGATCAGGCCTGGCCCCGCGGTCACGGCGATCCCGTCAACCTCCGCAAGGCGCAGACCGGCGGTGCGCAGCGCCTCGGCCACCACGGTGTCGAGCGTCTCGGCATGGGCGCGGGCGGCGATCTCGGGCACGACGCCGCCATAGGCCGCGTGCAGCCCGCCTTGCCCTGCGACGACGGACGACAGCACCTCGCGCCCGCGTACCAAAGCGGCAGCGGTGTCGTCGCAACTGCTCTCGATCCCGAGAAGGGTGCGCGCCATTGGTCTCGTCCGTTGCGCCAAAGCCCGCTCGCAGGTAGCACTGGGACACCCGGGCGGCAATCCCGCTACCCGCGTCTTGAAAGCCCCGTTCATGCCGACCCCGTCGCGCGCGCTCTCATGAGCACCGACCCTGTTCTGCTGCTCACCCGGCCGCGCGCCGCGTCCGAGCGGTTCCTGTCCGCCTTGGATGACGCCGGGATCACCGGCTTCCGGGCAATCGTCAGCCCGCTTCTGGCGATCCGGCGGCGCCCGGCCCTGCCCCCGATAGATCCCGAGGCGACGCTGGTCTTCACTTCGGCCAACGCCGTGCAGGCCTACGCGGCGCTCGGCGGCCCCGAGGGACGCGTGACCCACGCGGTCGGGGACGCAACCGCCGCGGCGGCGCGGGCGATCGGGCTCGACGCGGTGTCGGCCGGCGGCGATATCGACGCGCTGTTCGCCCATCTCGTGGCCGAGCGCGTGAGCGGCCCGGTCGTGCATCTGCGCGGGGCCATCAGCCGCGGCGACCTCGCCGGCCGGCTGCGCGCCGCCGGGATCGACGCCGCCGACGCCGTCCTCTACGATCAGCCGGTGCGGGAGTTCACGTCCGAGGCGCAAGACGCGTTGGCAGGACCGATCCCGGTCGTCGCGCCGCTGTTTTCGCCACGGACGGCGCGGGCCTTTGCGCTGCACCGCCCGTTCGGTGCTCCGATTCTCGCCGCCGCGATGAGCGAAGCCGTCGCCGAGGCCTTCTGCCCCGCGGCGCCGCACAAACTGGCCGTTGCGATCAGGCCGGATGCAGCCGCGATGGTCGTGACAGCGGCCGAACTTCTCGTCGCAGCCGCGGCGCTTGAGACGGGGGGAGGGGCCGAGTAAGGTCGCCAAGCAATTGACGCGCCGAGCGCGCGACGGGATTCGAAGGGGACAGCGGACGTGGCAGACGCGGACAAGCGGAAGGACGACGCCGAAAACAATCCGGAGAGCACGACGGAGGCAGGCGACGGCAGCACCGAAACCGGAGCCACCGCCGCGCCTGCGCCGGACGAGCGCGAGACAGAAGCCGGTGAAGCGACGGACGGGTCACCCACGGACGAGACGACGTCGGATGACACTGCGGCGGAGGCAACGGCAAGCGCCGGAACGCCGGCGGACGACACCTTGTCAGGTGACAGTTCAGCGCACGACACCGACGGCCCGGCGCCGCGCCCCTCCTTTGCCGAAAACCGCGCCGACGACGACGGCATGGCGCCCCCGCAGTCTGACGAGGACGTCGATGCGCCCCGCCCCGAGACAGGCGATCACAGCGTCACGCCCACCGACGACGGCCTTTCGCCGAATGACGATCTGCCCGAGGCCCCGGCCGAGAGCGCCGAGACCACAGATACCATCGCCGGCAGCGCCGCGCCCGACGCGGCGCCAACCGTCGTGCAGGAAAAGGTCATCGAGCGGCGCGGCGGTTTCTTTCCGATGCTGCTCGGCGGCGTCGTCGCGGCCGCCGCCGGCTTCGCACTGTCGCAGTATCTCGGACCGACCGGCTGGCCGTTCTCGGACGACGTCACCGCCTTCGAGGAAGAGACGCGCGCTGCGCTGGAGAATTCGCAATCCGGGCTCGACGCGCTCGACAGCCGCATCGCGGGGGTCGAGACCGGCCTCTCCGAGGTCGACCTGTCGAGCCTCGAAACCTCCGTCGCCGACCTCGTGGACCGCACCGCCACGCTCGGCACCGAACTGACGGCTCTGGCCGCCCGTATCGACGAGATTGCCGGCGGCGCGGAGGGCGAAGGCGCCTCGCTCGCCGGGCTGCAAGCGGCGGTCGAGGGCCTGCAATCGGGCCTCGAGGCGAGCGACGACAGCGCCGCCGCCCTCGCCGAGCGGGTCACCGCGATCGAGAAGGCGCCGATGGAAGACGTCGTTTCGCCCGAGACGGTGGCCGCCTACGAGCGCGAACTGCAGGAACTGCAAGCCCGTGTCGACGAACAAAGCGCGAGCTTCGACCAGGTCCAGCAGGAGCGGGCCACAGCCATGGAGCAGCAATTCTCCGAGCAGCAGGCCGCGATGGAAGACGCCTTCGCAAGCCAGCAGGCCCAGATCGAGGAGCAGCGCGCCGAGCTTCAGGCGATGGTCGACGAGGCGCGGGCCGCAGAGGCCGACGCCGAACGCCAGGCGCAGCTGGCCCGGTTGCGCGCCGCGGCCGCCGACCTGCTGACCGCCGTGCGCACCGGTGAGCCCTATGCCGACGCGCTCGACCCGCTGTCAGGCGAGGTCGACCTGCCCGAGGTTCTGACGGCCCCGGCCGAAGAGGGCGTGCCGACCCAGGCGGCGCTGATCGACGGCTTCCCCGAATCCGCACGCGCCGGCCTTGCCGCCGCCCGCGCGAACGCGGCCGAGGGCGAGGACGGCGGCAACCGGATCGCCAGCTTCATGGCCCGCCAGCTCGGCGCCCGATCGGTTACCCCGCAAGAGGGATCGAGCCCCGATGCCATCCTCAGCCGCGCCGAGGCGGCGGTGAACGCCGGCGATCTGCAGGCGGCGCTCGATGAAATCTCCGCCCTTCCCGAGGCGGCGCAAGCGGCGATGTCCGACTGGACCTCGCAGGCGCGCACCCGGGCCGAGGCGGTCGCCGCGGCCGACGGGCTCGCGCAGCAACTGAACCAAGAGTAAAAGGTCGCCGCACATGCTTTGGTCTCTTCTCAAGATCGTCATCTTCGTCGCGGCGGTCGCGGCCCTCACGCTCGGCGCCGGCTACCTGATGGAATCCACCGGCGGCGTGATGGTCACCGTCGCCGGAACCGAATACACCCTCGGTCCGCTGCAATCGGTGCTGGCGCTGATCCTCCTGGTCGTCGCGCTCTACATCCTGTTCAAGCTTCTCTCGCTCCTCGTGGCGGTTCTGCGGTTCATCAACGGCGACGACACGGCGCTGTCGCGCTATTTCGACCGCAATCGCGAAAAGAAGGGCTTTGAGGCGCTGTCCGACGGGCTCACCGCACTGGCCGCCGGCGAGGGCCGGCTCGCCATGGCCAAGGCACAGAAGGCCGAGCGCTACCTCGAACGGCCGGAGATCACCAACCTGATCGTCGCACAGGCCGCCGAGATGCAGGGCGACCGCAAGAAGGCGGAGGCGACCTACAAGAAGCTTCTGACCAACGACAAGACCCGCTTTGTCGGGATCCGCGGGATCATGCACCAGCGCCTCGCCGAGGGCGACACCGAGACCGCGATGCAGCTGGCCGAGCGCGCCTTCGCGCTGAAGCCGAAGCACGAGGAGGTGCAGGACATCCTGCTGCGCCTTCAGGCCGGCAAGCACGACTGGGCCGGTGCCCGCAAGACCCTGAACGCGAAGTTGAAATACGGTGCCCTGCCGCGCGACGTGCACAAGCGGCGCGACGCGGTCCTGGCGCTGTCCGAAGCCAAGGACGTGCTCGACAACGGCAAGACGATCGAGGCGCGCGAGGTCTCCATCGCCGCCAACAAGGGCTCGCCGGATCTCGTGCCCGCCGCGGCGATGGCCGCACGCGGCCTGATCACCGACGGCAAGAAGAAGCATGCCGCGCGCATCCTGCGCAAGGCGTGGGAGCAGGAGCCGCATCCGGACCTCGCCGCCGCCTATGCGGAGATCGAACCCGACGAGAGTCCCAATGCGCGCCTCAAGCGCTTCGGCCAGCTGACGTCCATCCGTCCCGAACACCGCGAGACGAGGCTGCTGAACGCGGAGCTGCACCTCGCGGCCGAGGATTTCCCCGGCGCCCGCCGCGCCGTCGGCGATCTGCCGGAGACGGAGCCGGACGCCCGCGTGCTGTCGATCATGGCGGCGATCGAGCGCGGCGAAGGCGCGTCCGACCGCGTCGTCCGCGGCTGGCTCGCCCGCGCCCTGACGGCTCCGCGCGGCCCAGCCTGGGTCTGCGAGAACTGCAACCACATCCACGCCGACTGGGTGCCCGTCTGCACAAATTGCGAGGCCTTCGACACGCTGTCCTGGAAGACCCCGCCGCAATCGGAAGTGGCCACCCCCGTGGGCGCCGAGATGCTGCCGCTGCTCGTCGGCGACGAGGAACAGCCGGACCTGCCGGCAGCGGCGTCGGCCGAGCCCACCACGGCGGATCTGGAGGCCCACGCAGAAGCCTCGGAGACCGCCGAGTCTGCGGAAGAGCAGCAGCGCGAAAAGGCGAATTGACCCCTTTTCCTGCCCGTGAGCCGGTGCTAAGAGCCGGCTCACTCCGGCGCCGGTGTAGCTCAGCTGGTAGAGCACGTCATTCGTAATGATGGGGTCGTAGGTTCGAGTCCTATCACCGGCACCAGAGACTTCGCGCAAGCACTTGAAGTTAAGGGAAAACTCTTGGCCAAAGCCAGGTTTATCCACCTTCCTGTCCACCCTTAGTGAACTGCGCTACTTGTATTTGCGTGGCTTCACGGAATCACATCACATCAACTTCGGCTGTTCGACCTCCTGAAGCATGGAAC
Source organism: Roseivivax sediminis (assembly GCF_900112685.1). Lineage (GTDB taxonomy): Bacteria > Pseudomonadota > Alphaproteobacteria > Rhodobacterales > Rhodobacteraceae > Roseivivax > Roseivivax sediminis. The sequence goes on along the minus strand of NZ_FOMS01000002.1, from coordinate 240,673 downwards.
CGCTTGGTAAGCGGTTTGCGTAGTAGTAGTGTCACAGCAAATCACAAGAAAAACTCGGGAAGCAGGAGACCATCATGACCGCCCAGGAAACCGAAGCACTTCAGTTCCTCATCGACCGCGCTCGCAAGGTGGGCATGACCGAGAAGGAAGTGACCGAACAACGTCGCAGCTTTGCGTATGGTAACTCCGCATTCGAGAACTCGCGCATCACTCGTGAGATGATCGATCAGGAGGCCGACAAACTCGGACTTTGATTATCAGTATGGACGAACATGATGACGGGGTACGACACAGTCAGGCAGAAAGTGCTGCCATCGTGTCGAACCCCGATGAACGCGCAAGACTTGAAGCCGCAAACGCTCTGAAGCAGGCACAGCTTGTGCAAGACATGGTCATGTCCGGCATTGAGCGTAGTCCTTTCAAACTACGCCCGTCCAAGGTTCTGGATCTCAACAGATGTGCGATCCAAGGCCTCGATGCCTACGCGGGGAATTGGCGACCCGGCGACGTGGAGATTGGCAAGAGCAAACACCAGCCGCCGGGAGCACACCTCGTTCCTGAACTGGTCGAGGAAATGTGCGATTACGTCAACGACAACTGGGCGCGCAGGAACTCAATACATCTCGCTTCCTTCGTCATGTGGCGTCTGAATTGGATACATCCGTTCACGGATGGAAATGGCAGAACCTCGCGAGCAGTATCTTACCTGGTTTTGAGCGTACACGCTGGCGCTGTTTTCCCCGGCCGACAAACGATACCCGAGCAAGTTGTTGCCAACCGGAAGCCATACTACGACGCACTCGAAAGCGCAGATGCGAAGTTTTCGGAAAGCGAAGGTTTCCCCGATGATATTGTGTCGGGCATGGAAGACCTGATGTCAGCAATGCTTGCGAAGCAACTCAAAGGCGCTTTCGACTCAGCGACCGAATAGGCCAACTTTGCCGAGGTAGTTCAATCCGGTTTGTCCAAGCGTCACCATTGAAGCGCTGAACTCCGTGTCGGCCTCGGAGAGAGTCCAAACGTTTTAGACGTGACCGTTGATGCCGCCAAAGCATTAGCGGATCGTGGTCCCGTGTATGGACTTCAGAGCAGAGAACAAAGTGTTGCGAGCAAGAGTTACCCTCTAGCTGGAACGCGCCTCTCGCCCGGGCCGCGACGACTTCTTCTTCTTTTTTCTGGCAGTCTCAAAGTCAATCTTCACCTTCCTCAGGTTGTCCTTGGGCTCCTTTAAATTCCAGTCTGGAGAGAAGCATTCACGGCCACTCATCGTTCTCAGGGTGTCTTCGATCCTCGGCCACCACATCAGTAGATGGGCCGCTTGCAGCGTTCCACGGGCGCTGGACCATCTCCTTGGCAAGTGAATGACCTTCAAGCCAGTGTTGAAAACAGCGCTCACTTGGGGCTCAAGCTTCAAGAAGTCGGTGTCGGCGGTGAGTATTGCGTCTCCCCCCTCCTCTGAAAATGCAGTGATCCAGTGCACATCATCCCGTCCACGATGGCCTGCGGAGTGTACGGATGAGAGCTCCCATCCGTCTGAAAGCGCCAAGTCACGAACCGCGTCGACAATGGCCGGCGCGACGTGTTCATCGGCCCTTATCCTCAAGCGGCCCTCAGCTCGTAGCCAACGGCCGTCTCTACATCCGAAGTTTCTACCTTGAAGAGGCGTGCCACGGTGGCAGCTTTTCGTTCCGACTGCCACTGGCGAAACAGCACTGAGGTAGGGATTCGGATGCCCTCAATGACTGGTTTTCCGAAGGCGATTTTCGGATCGATGACGATATTGGGAAACTGTTGTGGTGCGGGGCGCCATCTGGTTGCAAGGAAAGACTTTGGGTCAAAGACCACCCCTGCCTGGATGGTCTGCTCGATTGTATCCCACATTTCGTGCTGGCCGCTAGCCATGTCCCAGGTCACCCTGTCACCACTTTCCGCGGCCACAGTGGCAAACACCTTTTTGCGGTCGGTGACGTAGTGTTCGCTCTCCAATGCTAGAGGATGCGACACGCACCAATCAGCCCGTGCTCTTGCCGCCGCATCACGCAGCGTTCTCATGGGAACGCCCTGAGAGCGGAAGAAGGCCACGAAGCGCACTTCCATGAGATCAAGAAAACTGAGTGTTCGGGTATCCTTGAAATCCCGATCAATGACCGGGCCGGCCTGGCTGTTTGGGTACCCGTTCAGCCAGCCGCGTATAGCTGCCGACTTGGCGTGCACCAACTTGGCAGTCTCCGGGACACTAAAGAACCCCGCGAAGAGCGGGTCTGGCGACAGGTCGTTCACGGTCCCCTCCTCTGTGGATCGCTGTGAGCGATATATCGTCATATAGGGAAATATCCTACCACGGTCACCTAGGAGAAGCGCGGAACCTGTTCTTTGACCGCATCTTCCGTACGCTCGACGCGGCGATTACTAATCAGCCGGTTGATAATAGGAGCCGATTCCGAATGAACTGCCTGGCAATCATCGCCGTCACCGCATCAATGATCGTAGACGGCGACACGGTTCGCCTGGACGGCCCGAACGCGCGCCTGACCGGCGTAGGGAACGTCCCGTTCGATACGCCGGAGACCTATCAGCCAGAGTGCGGCTATGAAGCGGAAGTTGGCGCAGAGGCCACCGCCCTGGTGAAATCCCTCATGCCGGGCAACTTGTGCATCATTAATCGAGGCGGCGGCGGTTACGGACGCGACCTCGCTGTTCTGTTCGGCAACGACGGCGAGGATGTACGCGAGCCGCTGATGCGTGCCGGGCTCGCAAAGGCGTCAAAGAATGCCGATTGGTGTCGTTAAACCAACGCGGGGTCTACCCGTCGCATGCGCAGCCCTTCCCTTTGCTGCAATTGTAGGATCGGTTGATACAGCTGTCTCCACACGCTTTGCCCTTGCGGCATATCTTGCAGCATGCAGCGTCGAAAATGCCCGCTGAATTCGACCGCATCCTCTCGATACGCTCGGCTATGGAGAGCTGATCAACTCCGCCGTCTGCCGAAGGACTCACCGTGACCGGGGAAAAAGTCTGCGCACTCCCGGCCAATGGAACAAAGGCAAACGTAGCGAGCGCGAGGATCGAGATGGCATTCTTCAAAACAGCTACTCCAATGAAGCCTACTCAAACGAACTGATGCTATGCCGCGCCATCCAGTCCGGGCAAGCAAGTTTTGCTCGGCGATTGTCCGGAGGGTCGCTATCCTAGATCATCGATGGACTGCGGGACCCTTTGGCAATGTCTGGACGCGCTGAACTCGAACAGATCCATCTGGCGACCATCTCAGAGATTTCACGAAGGTCCGCGAGCGAACGTGTGCGCCTGATCGAGGAGTACCAACGTCGATCCGAAGCGGCGTTCGCACCAACAACACGCCGGAATTACGTCCAGATAATCGCTATGTTTCGCGGATGGTGTGACGAACACGGCTACGATCCGACGCCGCCTGTGAGCGCGGGCACCGTGGCCGCATACATTGACCATCTTGGCGGCAAGGTTCGCCCCACGACCATTGGCGTACGGCTCTGGGCGATCAACGAAATGCACCGGGCGTCGTTCACACTATCCCCCTGCAAGCACCGTCTGGTCGAGCTAGCGCTTATGGCGGTGAAACGCACCTATGGCGCCCATATCCGGCAGGCTGCGCCGCTATCGAAACCAGAAGTGATCGCGACTATCGAAAAGCTCGGGAACTCGCGGATCGAGATGCGCGACAAAGCCCTCCTGTGGATCGCCAGCGACAGCTGGTGCCGGTCGAGCGAAATCGTCGCTTTCCGCGTGCGTGACCTGGAGACCCAGAGCGACGGGTCGAGCCTACTTTTTGTCGCTCGCTCCAAAACCGACCAGTACGGCGAAGGGGCATATGCATATCTCTCACGCCGAGGGACGGACGCCGCCTTGGCTTGGATCAAGCTGGCCGGTCTTGGCCTCGATGATCCGATCCTGACCAAGTCACAGAGAGGCGGCCAACGTACGCCGCTCGACCCGGCGACAGTTTCGAGGATCATGAAGCGAAGGACCGGCCGGCGCGACGTAAGCGCGCACAGCACACGCGTTGGCGGCGTGCAGGACGCGTTCAGGCTTGGATGCGACCTATCAAGCATCATGGTAGCCGGCCGATGGAATTCACCGGAAATGCCCGCTCGCTATGGGCGACGCATCCTCGCCAGCCAATCGGCAGCCGCTCAGGTCTGCGCAGCGTTCGAGGAGACTGAAACAGGAAGCGGCGAGCACCGTTAACCTATGGTTAACCATACAGTCACATCATTATTCAGCGGCTAGAAGATGGGTGGCAAATGACTTGTGAGTGCGAGAAACGGATTGTCGAGTTAGAGGAGGCGCTGGCCGAGTACATGGTGCTATATGGGTCAACCGCGCGCGCACGTGCCGCGATGATCCACTCAGCTTCGCCGCACAACGAGTTTCACCAGCAGCGCGGATGCTTACCCCGACGCAGCGACGACAATTGACGGGTGCTTTGGGAAGCTGCGGAGGTCGAACCAGACGAACCGGCTGCCGTCCGGGTTTGTCTTGTTGCCCCACTTGATTGCACCATCGCCGGCCTTGTGACGGATCAACGCCGCTCGGAATGCGCGAAGGTCAATCAGCCACCAGCGCTCCAAGCCGCCCCATTCGTTCGCGTGTGCGTAAAACATCCAGTCGCCATGTCCGTTGACGATTTTCGCCAGCTCGGTCTCCCCTCCCGAAGGCAGCCCCGAGCGGATGGTGAACTGATGCGGGAAGCGTTCAGCGTAACCCGGCCGGCGGACGCGGGCCGCGATGCGAAGATCCTTGCCATCGAGCATGAGAAGATCCGTCGCCTGCCGCATGTCCAAAGCATCGGGCGCAGCCTGTAACAAGTGCGCCCCGACGATGTGCTTGATCTGGGGTATGAACTGGTCCGACCAGGCGCGGTCGCGCTCGTAGCTGCTGGCAATCATGTTCATGGGAATGGCTTTCGGGAATGGCGAAGGGGAGTGCGCGAATGGGCACTCCCCGGTTTCGCAACTGTCCGTATCTCGCTCAGGCTGCTAATTTCGTGTCGGCTTGGGACCCCGCGCCGCTCGCGAGTTTCCATTCGGCTTCGTGCTGGGCTTCGGCTGCGATCAACTTGTCTTTTGCCGACCGAACGACCGCCATCAAGCTGCGGGCCGTCTGGTTACTGGTGCCAAGGTATTCGTCTTCGATAGCCAAATCCCAAAACGCTTCGAGAAGGTCACGGGCTGTCATGATGCTCTCGGTGGTCGCGTCGTGGGCATCGCGATACTTGTCGCTCTGTATGCTCATGGTAGGTCTCCGGTCTTTCACTGCGCTTAGCGTTACGTTTCGGTTGCGGCACGGCTGGAGGGCGCCGGGGGCAAGCGCCCTCCGGCCGGCTCACGCGGCCCGCTGCTCCTCCACGGCACGGGCGTAGATTTGCAGGGCATCCTCGGCGTCCTTGCCTTCGAGGATCAGTTGGAGCGTGAAGGTGAGAGCCTTCTTCTCGTTCGCCGATAGAGCGTCGACCGCTTGCTTGACCGGCTCCATGGCCTTGGTGTGAGCCCGGTGCGAACGAACCAGCTGACTGACGTCACCGAATGCCAACCACATCAGGTCGCCGCGTGCGTCTTCGCAGAACTGCGTGAGGGCGTCGGTCAAGAGTACGGCGCTGTCCTCGAAATCCAACTTCACCGGCTCGACCCCGGCTTCCTTGGCGAGCAGCTGCACCCGTTCCTGGACCGCGTGCCATGCGAAAGCCTGATGCCTCTTGCGGTAGGCCATCGCCAGCGGCTTCACATCCCCGGCGAACGCCCAGTCGAGGCACAGCTCTTCCTGTTCCGCGTAGTGCAGGAATTCGGTTGTGGGCGCTCCCTCGTCATCGAGGATGGGCGTGGGGGCCTCTGCCCCTACCCATTCGCCAAACTGCGCGAGGCGCTGATTGATAGCGGGCCAGTCTCTTTCGATGCTGTCGGTCATGGTATCCTCCTTCTCGGTGGGCGCCCTCAGGCGCGAAACAGGTGCTCGCGGCCGTCCACGGCGATCCGCGTGACGGTTGCGAGGTTGATGCTGCGGGCCGCACGCTTCTGCGCGTCCCACACGGGCAGCAGGTTGGGATGAGAGGCGCGGCGGCTTTCGGCCGCCCGCTTGCCCGCATCGGTCGCCGCATCGCCCTTGAGACGGCTGTGCAGCGCTGCGGGCTGCACCTGCATAGTGCGCTCGGTGCCGTCCTTCTTGGTGAAGGTGACGGCGCAGAACCGGCCCTTCGCCGAAGCGATCAACTCACGCTTTTCCGCCTCGCGTTCACGGACGACGGAAAGAGCGGCGCGCAGGGCTTCGATCCGCGCCCAGCCATCGGCGTCGATGTGACTGCGGTTCTCGGAGTCATTGAGTTCGGCGAGCAGAGATGCGCTGGACCGCTCGACCAGAGCGCCAAGGCTGTCGATATGCGCTGCCCACTGTTGAGCCCGAGCTTTCATTTCGGCCCACGCCTTGCGCAGGCAGTCGGCGAAGATGGAGCGCTTCTCGCTCACCGTAGCGGTCCGACGCTGTCCGTAGGTCGGTCCCGGCGTCCAGTCGTAGATGAAGCTGTATGCAAGCTCCTGGCGCGCCCACGTCCACGCGAGGCGCATGAGGTCGCTGCGGTTGATAATGGTGTGCATGCTTAAGCGCTCCTCATGTTGCTATTTCGCCTACCGTGTAGTAGACATAGCTACAGGGTTAGCACTTAGTCAATACCCTGTAGGCGAAAAAACATACAGGGTTAGCGAATGTCGCCAGAACAGTTACGAATGGCGCGGGCAGCGGTAAGGTTAGGGGTGCGCGAGTTGGCCACAGAGGCCGGGGTGTCTTTCACCACCGTCAGTCGGTTTGAGACGGGCAAGAGCGGGTTGCAGCATAGCAGCGCCGAGGCTCTTCGCCGCGCTCTCGAAGCCCGTGGCATCCAATTCCTTGAGAACGGGCAAGTTGCCGAAGGCAACGGGGTAGCTATCCGACGGCTCGACGCTGGCGGCACCCTCGACGACACATAGGGGCACCCGGCGCCCAAAGCGAATCCTTGCCAGAAGCATACCCCTTGCGGCTACTGTTGGTCGTATTACCAGCAGAGGAGGAACCAATGGCGCACAAGTTCGAGGTCTACAAAGACAGGGCAGGCGAGTTCCGCGTTCGCTTCAAGTACAACTCCGAGGTCATGTTCTCGACCGAGGGTTATTCGAGCAAAAGCTCCGCGATGAATGCCATCGAGTCGATCAAGAAGAACGGCCCGTCGGCGCCGGTCGAGGACAACTCGTGACCGAAGCCGAGTAAGAGAAAACACCAGAAAAGTATCGCACAACAAAAGTTAAGTATCGCGGATGTTGACTATTGATCTGCGATACTTGGCTCAACATCTTCGTTACGAAACTGCGAAGTAACGGGGAGACGGCACGAAATATTCCCAAGGAAACTGACACCGGGAAGGCAGGAAAACTCCGCCGAGTGAAACATCATCCGCTTGCAGGAGGCTCTGGGCCTGAAAGTAGATGGCCCGGGCGTTGGAACGAGGGAAAGATTACGGCTCCGAAGTCTCCGACCGATTTGACACCCCTGAGTTATTCCACGATAGGCACCGCTGATGCGGTACCGGAGGCATGACAATCGGCATGCTCTCAAGGCCGTTCCTGAAATTCTGGAAGGTGAAGTCCATGGCCGAAATTGATGTGTTGTCCTTGAACAAAGACGAGTTGCAGGACCTGAGGAAGCGGATCGACGTCGCGCTTGAGCAACGCGAGCTTCGCGACAAGCAGGAGGCACTGGAAGCGGCTGAGGCCGCCGCGCGGAAGAGCGGGTTTTCCCTGTCGGACCTCTTGGGTGAGACGACAAAAACGCGTGCGCCGAAACCGGCCAAATTCGCCGACCCCAAGGATCGGACGCGAACCTGGAGCGGCCGCGGGCGAAAGCCCAATTGGTACCTGAAGGCACTCGAAGAGGGATACTCCGAGGCGGATATGCGAATCTCCTGATCCTTCTACAACGCCGGCGTACCCTCCAAGATAGAAAACCAACGGGTGAATTCACTTTTCGCAACGGGCCGTGAGGTCACGCTACCACACCGTGTCGTGATCTTGCACAATCCAACCGATGAGTGATTCACCCTGGTTCAAAGTCTCCGCACTCTCCGAGCTGCGCAAGCTGCTGAGCAGATGCGAAGCGGCCGGCGACCCGTATGCTGATGTCAACCTCGCTGACCTGGTTCAACGCGCTGGTCATTCAGTTTGTGATGCGGTGGCCCTTTCCGAGGCCCGCGCAGCGATGTTTGCCGAACTCTGGAATGGCGACAGGGTTATCCACCAAGACACCAGATTTGGCGTCCGCGCTCTGACAATTCGTTACGAGCTACCGAGACAGCGACGGACGGCCGGCGCGGCGCAGCCGGCTCATGATGTATCGCAGCATCCCAAAGAGTAGGCTTCCGGCGAGAACGCTTTGAAGTCCGCGAGCCATCACCACGCGGAACACCTCAGTCGGATAGGCAAGGGACAAGTGAACGCTCGATACTTAAAATGATATGTGATGGAACTTTTCCCTCGACCGACGTATTTCACCAACAATGGTGTTCTTCCGCCGATTGTGGCAGCAAGGGTTTGAACCGCAATGGAAGACGGCGAGCACAGAAGGGAAGCCGAGTGGAACGAGCGCCGCGAAAATGCTGATCCGCCGCCGACGTCCTGGCTGGATTCGGTCAACTTCCAGCATATCCTTGGTCTAGTGGCCGTACTAACGGCATTTGCTTTTGTGGTCCTGCTCAAGAACTGATCAGCCTGCGAAGGGGAGCGCTGACAACGTGGCAGCTATCAGCTTGTCCCGCGGCGCCTCAAAGTTATGCGCGACATCCTGTGCAGCGGAGACCGACAGCGTGTGGAGGATCGATTCGAACAAGGACGCAACGCACCAGTGTGGCTCGGTTCACCCTCTAAGCCTCTGATTGCAGAATGAAACATTTCATCACGCGGAACTCGAAGGAACTTCAAGGATATCCGGAAAAGACGTCCCCACAGCCGAGAATCCCGGCTGATTTGGCGGAAAGTCAGGTAATCTGCACGTTGCCCAGCACACCGAGAAGACGGCGTAGGTTCACGCCTTCTCCGCGGCAGCCCGAATTACAGCGCGGGGCACGCCTAGACGCAAATCCTTAGTGCACGACTCAAAGTTTTCCATATGACCCAGGGCGCTTGGCAATGCACCAGGCGCCCCATTCATCGTACCAACCTATCTCATTCATGTGACAGCATTGGACCGGCGGCACACCGCCGTCATTGACGTCATGGCCCCACCTCCGACAAAACTGTGTTTCCAAGTCCGATCACAGCCTTGGCCGCTCTACGGGTTTGCACCAATGGAATACTCCGTCCTATCGTGGCTTCATGTCGGTACAACATAAAAGGCGGCCCCCCGATCAACGGGAAGCCGCCAAACACCAGGTACAACAATGTGGCTCGCCAGAGCCGGTGACAGACATGGAGTGGACGGTTCTCAAGGGGTGCGAGACCGGCCACTCGCGCTGTCTCGACCAAACGCTTGCTCAAACTGTGTCGTTCCCGTGCAGACTGACGGAAACTGTTTGTACTCAATTGCTCAAAGAAGTCGACTTTCTGAACATGACCAGCCTGAGCGCGCGGCACATCCTTCTGCAACTCAAACTTGCCCCATTTGGGGTGCAGACTACGCCTCAGCGTTCGTAATGGAAATTAATTCCGGAGCACCAGGATGGAAGTTCTCAGCGACGGAAGCCCAAAAATTGAACCGCAGCGCTTCACCCAAGCCGGGCTGTCGGATGACTTCTGGTCGGTTTTTCTGGACATTGTTCGACTGTCCCTCGCGATCCAACATTGGTCTGGCGAGCGAAAAGCCATCGAGAAGGGTTACACGGGCTTCCACGACGCCTACGCACGCCGCCAAGCTCGTCGGTCCCAGCGCCGCGAAATAGAGGCGCGACGCGAGGCCGCCAAGAAGATCCGGTTGCTTGGAAGGGTCGCGACAACCAACGATGAGCGGGGCTTGTTTGCTTCCATCGCAGAACGGACAAAAGCCATCGTAACTCCAGATGCCTACATGCACGCGGACTACCGCCCAACGGCGATTTACTCCTTCGATGGGCAGGCGCTGAGCTTGGGATGACGCCCCGAGCCGCACTGGCGAACGGCGGCGCTTCGCTCACGCCAAGATTTCCCTCTACGCGTTTCCCCGCAGCGCTTACCGTGGTCTTGCAACGACTCACAGAGGCAAGATCATGTCCCGAAATACGCTCATCATCGCCGGCGTCGTGGTCGTCGTCATCGTGGTGCTCTTCGCAGTATTCAGCGGAAGCAGTGTGGACGCGCCAGCATCTGAGACCGAAGTTCCGGAAGCCGAAGCAACCGAATAAGGAAGGAGCGGCGAAAGGAGCCTCCTGCCGGTGCCTTTCCCCTACCCCTCGCACGACCGGACCGATGGCCGTCTCAGAGCTTCCGGCACGTAGTCCTGCTAGGCCACAATGGCGAAGCGTCAATCTGAAAAGAACGCCACTCACACGGGCGGCACAAGCTCGCTTAAATCTCCCCCGCGTCCATCCTGTCGAACGCCTCGATCAGCCGATCATACGCCTGCATCTTGCACAGGAGCGCTGCCGTCATGGCGCGCGCTTCCACCGGCGTTTCCGGTGTGTGCCCTTTGGCGGAGCGGATAAGCTCACGCGCATAATGCGCAAATTCCGCATCGGAGCGGATTGGCGGCAGATCAGCCACGTGCTTCGCGACGAGCGCCTTGCCCGCACCGTCGAACATGTAGGGGTTCGGCTCCGTCATCGCGCCACCTCCCGTTCTTCAGCCTGAGTTGCCAACCCGCCGGTGAAGTAGGGCGCCAGCCGGTTCACCTGGTCAGCCTTCAGTTCGATCCGCCCAGGGTCCGTGAGCAACAGTCGGAACAGCTCAGGGTCTTCCACGGCGTCGATCAGGAGTTGCTCGGCCTTGTCGTTCTGAAGATTGCCGAGAAGCTGCTTCACGCGACCGGAGGCCATCTGCGCCGTCTGGATGGACCCGCCAGCGCCTCCGCCCAGGTCCGCGCCCTGACGCGCTGCAATGACGCGGGCGGCGTACTCGATCAGCCGATTAGGCGAGCGATTGGATAGCGCGCCGATGTCGGGGGCGGACTTCCGGGCAGTCTCCAGCTTCCGAAGCTCCGACGCGATGGTATCCATCCGCCGTAGCTCGACCGGCTGGAACACCTGCCCCAATGCGGAGCGGCGCTCGGGCGATCCAAGGAACTCCTGCATCTTGACGCCGCTCAGCGTGTCACCGCCACTGCGCCGGATCAGGTAATCAGAAAAAGCGCCTTTAAGGCCGTCCAGAGCGCGCCCGCTGTCGTCCTTGCGGGCCGTGGCCGCAAGTCTACGCGCCTCCGCGCTCGGCCGCCGCGCCTTGAATACCTGATCAACCGCGTTCTCCGGTGCCGCGATTTCGAATGCCGCCGTGGAAGACCGCGACGGGTTGTCCATGTCTGCCCGGACGCGATTGCCTCGCGCCCCTACGGACACCGCCCGGCTCTGCGTCCGGAGCGCTTCGTCCAGAGTGTCCCTCAAGTATGGGTAACGGTCCAGCGTCTCGCGGTTGTCGCGCATGAAATTGCGGGCGCCGGTCTCGGTGAAGGCGCCATCGGACTTGAACGCGGCGCGGTCGAACCGGGACCGCATGTAATCCTCGATGCTGCCCTGCGTGGCGTCGGTGTCGGCGGCGCGGGTGATTTCCTCCGCGCCAAGCCGGCCCGTGGTGCCACCGCGCCCCACCGAACGCTCCAGGGTCAGCTCGGGATTGATCGTCTCGTCCCCGTCCAGCGTGCGCTTCAACAGCTTCCCGACCGTACCCTGATCGAATATCTCATGCTTAGCCGCGCTGTAGGCGCGCGCCTCGTTCAGCGCCTTTCCGACAGTACCGCCGCCCCCACGTGCGCCCAGGTCATCGAGGATGCTGTCTGCAACGCTGTTGGCGATACGGGCCATGTTGCGGTTCTGGTCGTTCCCGGCCATCGCGGAACGCGCCACCCGGCGAAGCTCGGAATAGAGCCCGTGCATTTCCGCAACCGTCTCGTACTCCCCGAAACCGCCGTTGCTGCCATCGCCGAGAAGGTCGCGCACCACGCGGGGAATATCGTTCTGCTGCGCCTTGGGGGTGCCTCCGATCAGCTCGTTTGCCACACGGCGGGCGTTGCCGGTCGAGACTTGCACGCCCTTCGGTACGGCGTCCCATAGCTGCCTTTCCTCAAGGTCCGCCTGTTGCTCGGCCAACCGGATCTGGTCGGCCACGCGGACGCTGTTCTCCGCTTCCGACCGCTGAGCCACGGGGCGCACCGCGTTGTTCGTCGCACGTCGGACAAAGCCATCGATCCGGTCACGGGCCTCCTGCCTGCGCTGTGCGAAGAAAGCTTGCGCGTCGCCCACGTCACCGCCCATGCCGCGCAGAGTGCCGGCGGCTGCATCGCTCGTCCCATCCATTCGCTGTGACAGCCGCTCGCGCAGCTCGGGCGATTGCCGGGCTGCTGTCTGCTCCAGCGCCAGCATGTTCGGGTCGCCGGTCATCTGTGCCGGGGTCAGGCCGATTTCCGAGCCGTTCGCAATCTCGCGGGCCAATTCTTCTCCACGGCCTGCGCCACCGGCGAGCCCCTGCACCCGCTGGCGGGCCACTTCTCGGGCACCGCTTTGCGTGTAAGGCATCGTCGCGGATTGCACTGCGCGACCGAGTTGGCGGGCACCGATGGCGGAAGGCGTCATGCGCGCCAGAGCGGGCACGGCACCGGCCCCCATGCCGGCTGCGATCCCCGCAGACTGTTGCGCCCATCCCGGCGCCCCTGCGGCCTCTGCGGCGTCCTCTCCGGTCTTCGCCGCACCGCCGGCCATCGTCTCGGCAAGCAGGCCTCCGGGCGTGTTCATGGCCCGTGCGGCGTCGTCTGCCACGCTTCCGAGCAATCCACCCGCACCGCTCAGTGCGCGAGCCGTAGCGCCTGCCGGGATAGCCGCGCCGGCCGCCTGCCCGGTACCACGCCCGAAGCTCTCCAGCAGCGTCTCAGGCGCTCCCTGAGCGCGGTTGGTGCCGATGGCATCCATACCCCGCTCAATGGCTGTCTGCGCTGAGCCTGTGCCCCCTGAGAAGGGGTTGAGGCTATGCGGCTGGTCGAAGGGGTTCACGAAGTCCACAAGCCCCCCGACACTTTCGGCAATGCCCTGGTTTAGGTTCGGCATGAAGCCCCGGCGTTCCGAGCTGCCCGCCTCGATGCGGAGCGATTGCGCGATTTCCTCGACCGTGCGCTCCTGATCCTCGGGACTGAGGTTCTTGAAGCTGTCGTCCACACGAACGCGGCGGCCCTCGATGTTCAGTGTCGTCATTTCGCTGCCCTTTGCCTCTGCTGCTTCTTCCCCTCGCCACTCGTTGCACCGGCGACCGGGGGGAGGTCGCCGACCCCTGCAACTCGTTGCACCGGAAGCAGGGGAAGACTGTTCGTTGCGCTTCCAGCTACTCGACCACGCTCCATTCGACGCCCGACCCGGTGCGCTTGCTCTCCCCACCCCCGAAGCGGCCCAGGTAGCTATCGACCTTGGAAATTGCCGCCTCTAGGCCGGTCTTGCGGGCCAGAAGCTCTTGCCGCTCGGCCGGGCTCATACGCCGGCCAAGCTGCTCTTGCGTGGTGTTCAACTCGTTCTCGAAGTTGCGCCGCAGCGCCCCCAGCTTCGATTGCGCTGACCCGGCACCTTGGAAGCTGCCGGCCTGCGGGGTCAGATCCTGAATGTTCTTCAAGAGCCACGCGGGCGGCTGACGCGGGTAGGAACTGGCAACGTCGTTGATCAGGCTTTCGCGCAGCACGTCGAAGTCGCTTTGCGTCTCGCGCACGCCTTCGAACGGGGCACCCATGCCAAGGAAGTCGGACGCGGCGTTGGCGCCGCTTTTCAACATCCCCTCAAGCCCGAATGCGTCCGAGGCATCCGCACCCGGATTGCCGGGAAAAGACAGACGCGGGCTCTCCGGCTGTCCCTGCTGCTGCGTCTGGGCTGGCTGGCCCGTGTCGTCTGGCATCTGCGGCCGGTAGCTCTGGCGCGTGGCGAGGTCCGTGACAATCACCGTGTCGTCCACCGGATCGCGGCTCACCTTCAAAGTCCCGTCCACGATCCCCACGGCCGTACGTTGATCCACGCCATATGCTTCCATGATCCGGCGAATGGACGCATCGGACGCGCTTTCGTCTCCGCCCTGGCCGCGATCAAGCCAGTCCTGTAGTGAACCGCTGAACCCCTGCTGCCGGGCGAGTTCGTATTCCCGCATATCGTCGGTCGGCTTAGGCCCTTCCTGCGACGTCATCGCCAGCTTCACGGCTTCGGAAGCGCTGAGACCTCCGGCGCTCACCGCCTGAGCCAACCGGCGCCCATAGTCGCCCTGTGCGTTCAGCCATTCGATAGTCTGGTTCTTGCGCTTGACCTCTTTCCGCTCGGCCTGCGCTTCTTTCCGACCCTCTTGGCGATCCTCGATACCGCCCGCCGCTGTTGCCATCAGCGCCTTGTTCGGGTTCAGCGTCATCCCTTCAAGCGCCAGGATCAGCCTGTCGCGCTTGTCTGGCGTGAACCAGTCGCCGAGAAGGCCGCCGAGTAGTGGCTCGCCCGCCGATTCTTCGGGAACAGCGAGAAGGCCCGCAGGGGGCCGCTGTGAAGCCGTAGCAACCATGGGGCCTCCTTGCGTCGATAGTAGCGTGTCGCCGCCGTCGGAGCCTGTGCGCGTCGTCTGTGGCGCTGTGGGGGCTGCGTTCGATCCGCCCCCGCCGCTGATGCTGCTCGCAATCGAGCGGATCTTGCTGCCGTACTGCGGGTCTGTCGCATAGCCGGATTCCGCCAGCGCGTTGATCTGCGCATCGAGGCCCTGCGCATTCAGCATCGGTCGATAACGCTTGTTCTGCTGAAGAAAGCGCCCGTAGTCGTCCGCGCTCTCGCCCATGGACCCGTACCCACGGAAGCTGTCGGAGATATTCACCCGCTTGCCGTCGATCACTTCCCACGTGTTGTAGGTGCCGCCGCCCTTCTGTCCGTGCGACTTGATGCCGAAGTAATTGTTGCCCGGCGCCGACTTCCCCCACCCGGTTTCAAGCGCCGACTGCGCAATGACGATGCGGGGGTCGATTCCGGTTGCCTGCGACACGCGCTGTGCGTGCGGCATCATGGCGGCGATGAAGTCTTCCCTGTTCATGCTGCCCTCCGTTCGCCGATCCGGCGGCCGTGTTTTGCCACATGCTCGAAGAGATCCCGGATATCGCCGACGTGACCGATTTCCGCTTCGGTGATCGCGGGCCATTGCTGTGCGATGGCGACAAATTCGACGTCACCTGTCACGCCCTGTTCGCGCGCCAGCCTCTCCAGTTCGGCGTCGCGCCTCTCCGGCTGCCAATGCGCCGGAGCAACGCCGAGCACGGTCACTTTGCCGCGCGGGCCCTCCAGTCGCTCGATCCTCTGTGCAAGCCTGCTCATTCTTCTACCCCGTTCGTGATGATCCGCTTTTCGACCCATTCGCCGGCCTCGTTCTTGCCGATGATGACCCGCTCGACCTTCGGCGCCTTGTCTGTCTCCGGTGCCTTGCGCTCCAGATCCTCGACGCGTTTGTCCAATCTGCTCATGTCCTGCTCTCCAATGCCGTGACCCGGCGTTCCAGTTCTTCGGTTTCCAGCGCGCGCCGGTAGCCCTCCACGAGGTGCATCACGCTCGTCGCCTCACTCGGGGTCAGTTCTCCCTCGGAGACCGCGCGCAGCACCGCCTGCGCAGCCTTGGTGGCGTCCTCGGCGGTGGTCATCTCGGGAAGGTCGAAGCTGACCGGTGCATCCTTCTTTGCGGGCGCGATACGCTCCAGGCAGAGACGCATCGCGGTCACGTCACCCTCCAGCGCCATCTCGACCGCCTTGCGGGTGATGCCCTCGGCTTCGCCTTCCAGCAGTTCCTCGACAGCGCGGGTGATGCGATGGCGCGCGCCACGGGGGCGGCCCGGATTGCCCTGGGCGAACGTGCCGTCAGGGTTGCGGGCGTCCGTAGTCGAACCGTTGTTGCGGGCGCTCATCAGACGCCCTCCGAGACTTGGCAGATTTGCCAACAATCACTATACACCCCTTCCCCTGCCCCTCCCCCCGGTATGGGCTGTGCAGTGAGGCTGTAGAGGCCGCTCTTGCGACGGCTCTTGTCGGGTGAGCGAACCTCGGCGAGAAAGCCCCGCTCCAGCAGGATATCTCGGGCGCTCTCGATGCGGCGTCTCGGCCACGGAGGCGAACCCGCGCTGCTCATGGCGGTTGGCGCAATCGCGAACGAGTTGCGGTTGCCGTGCCAGCGCTGAAACAGCAGGTAGAGCGCATAGGCTTCCGGGTGGTCGATCAGACCGTCCATGATCCTGTCTCCGTTGGTGAGTTGCGGTTTCTTGAGCCCGATGAAGTTCCGGCCCGCTGCCTCGTACTTCCATGCAGAGCGCGCGCACTGCTCGACCTCTCGCGCCGACAGGGGGGCAATGAGTGCGCCGTTCCAGGCAGCGGCAGCAGCACTCAGCGCCTCCACATCTTCGCAGTGGCGCGCTTCAGTCATGCACCAGCGCCAGAGGCTCACGTTGCGCGCACCGTTTGCCGCGCTCCCTGTGAGGCGCTGTGTGTCCGTCTGACGCTCGGTCGGGGGCATGGTCGGAAGATTGGCCACATCATCGAGGCCGCCGGTCACGAAGGCGTAGCAGGTGCCCAGATCCTCGCGCCTCGAAGGCGGGGCGATGGTGAAACCGTTCCCGAGGATGTCGATGGGCTCGTCCGGGAAGGGACGAATGTGACGCCCCTCGCCGTTGTGCCGGTACCAGAGCTTGGACTTGCCCGAAGCCGTTCGGATCTTGATGGGCGTTTCTCCGAACCGGTCCACCGCGACAGCAAGCCATGCCTCTCCTGCAGCATCGACATCGACTTCCACAACGCCGGACGGCTTGCCCATGAGCAGGCCGACGCCATCTGCTGCTGCGAGTTTCGGCGACCTGGCCCAAGCCCTCGACTTGACCGCACTGGCCTGCTGCCAGCCTTTCACAGCGGGACGCTTGGCCCGTGTGTCCACGGGGAACGCCGCGAGACCACGCTCGGCGAAATCCGCGACGTGCTGCGCGAAGACCCCCATCAAGATGCCCCCCGCTTGGAGGACACCGCGTGCAGGGCCTTGTTCAGGCCAACACACAGGTCAGGCAGTTCGCGCGGCTTGACGAAGCACCCCTGTCTCGTGGGGTGCATCTTGCCGTCCTCGCCACGGAACCAGACGCGCACATCGAGGCGGTCGCGGCCCCTGAATTTCTCCAGGGACACGCGCAATTCCTGATCCTTGCCGCGTCGGACGATGGCCAGCGTCGTCATTGCTGATGCCCTCCGCACTCGGGCGGCATCGCCAGTGTCTCGTTGAGAGCCCACAGGACATCCGGCAGCATCTCGGCCTTAAACGCGATGCCCTGCTTGCCCGGCTTCATCTCGCCGCCCGCGTCGTAGAAGACGCGGACGTTGATCATGTCGTGACCTTTGAAGTCGTTCCGCATGATGCGGATTTCCTCGCGGTCGTTCTTCTTGATCGTGGTGAACGAGGGCATCAGCTGTGCCCCCCATATGCGAGGCCAGCGATGACGCGGGCTGGCGTCTCGGAGGCGCCAGTCTGCCAGCGGATACGACGAACCTGCATGTCGAACGGGGAGATGCTGCGCGCGTTCATGCCGCCACCTCCGCGTTCTGCGTATCCACGCGGGTCACATTGCTGACGAGCCGGTAGATGCCGTAGGTCTTCCGACCGGTCTCCGGGTCGTTGCGGAACATCAACGTTTCGATGTCGACGCCAGCGCGCTTGAGGTGGTCAACGTGATCGCTGAGCCGGGCATAGCTGGCCGAGAACAGCGGCGAGCGGATCAAACCCTCCAGCACCCGCTGGCGGTTCTTGTGGCACCAAATCTCGCGCGACTGGCCATCGCTGTCTTCGATCAAGTATTTGCCCGGCGCGAGGCACTCGGGAAGGTCGGCCCAGCGGTAGATGCGCTTGGCATTCTTCGGGGGCTTTTCGTCGGTGAACTTCATTGCTCGATCCATTGTTCTTGCAGGATCGGGCGGACTTCACTAATCTCTCGGCATCCCTGCATAAGAAATTGCCCCTGCCGCCCGTAAAGGGTCGCGGGGGTTTCTTTATGCTGCTGCGGGCTCTCGGGTTTCGAACCACGCATTCAGGTCGGCCTCGCGCCACGCGACAGCGCGACGACCAATGCGGATGGGCTTGGGAAAATCGCCACGCGCCATCATCTCGTAGATGGACGAGCAGCTGAGACCAGTCATTTCTTCGACGTCGGGGCGGCGGAAAACACGGGCGGGCATTGGACGAACCTTTCAGCAAGCGTTTGGAACGTGCTGGAAAGGTATTGGCCTCGCTTGGCGCCATCACGGGGGGAAGGTACTGAGCTTTTTACCCCTCAGAAATAAGTCCCATCTCAATAAGTTGCGGCCATATCTCGGGCTTATACTTCTTCCACGCTTTCTCGACGGTGCCCGACTTGACACCCTCCTGCTCGGCCACATGGGCGCAAGCAGCCTCGACTGATAATGGCTCCTTGGACGCCCCTTCAGCGAGATATTTCACTATTGCAAGATTGGCGAGCCGGCGCGACTTGTCTCGTGTGCGCTGAATACTGGCAGCACGATGGCTTCCAGCGCCACGCCCCTCTACGCGGAACACTTCACCGAGCGTCGATTCATTTTCAGGATCACGGTATTTGATCCAACATTGCGCAATCTGGCGGAGAAGAGCGGCCGGAACTGAGACAGTGTCGGTTCCCCAAACCTCGCGAGGCCAAGCTTTCGCGATTTCATCCTCAGAATACCCTTCGGCAATACCGCCCATCAGGGCCGCAATGGCCTCGAAGGCGATGAAGCTCGTTGTGATCTCGCCCTGATTTCTGAGTGCTTCGTATTGACGGAGTCTAGCCGCCAACGCGGATATATCATCACGACCACCGGCCAATGCGTCTGCGTTTACTATCGGGGGACGTGGCTTGCTCATGCCGTCACTCCTTCCGCCTCATCCATCCAGGTCTGGATACTTGACAGCCGCCAAGCCACAGCGCGGCGGCCAATCCTGACCGGCTGGGGGAACAGCCCGCGAGGCATCAGCTCGTAAATCGTGGACCGACTTAATCCGGTCATTGCCTCGACTTCGGGGCGGCGCATCATTCTATCGGTCATCTCCAAGTCCTTGCTTTGAATGACCCACACCTATCGCACTCAAGTTTCGGCAACGTTTAACGGAAGCGCGAACTGAACCAACTTTCCGGAATTGCCGGTGACGTGCTGCGCCCACCGCTCCATCAGTGCTCGCCGTTGCTCAAGGAAGTCTGTTCGACGGTACGCCCGCTCCACCGCACTGCCGGTCGCGTGAGCGAGAACGGTTTCAGCGACATCCGGAGGCGCGTCAGTCGCCTCGGACAACCACGTCCGCAAGCTCGACCTGAAACCATGCGGTCGCTCGGGCATCTCTCGTCGTTCCATCAGCCGCGCCATGGTGGCGTCCGAGATGACGCCCTTCCGAACGCTGGGGAACAGGTAGCCATCACGTGCGCGCGGCCGCACCTGCTCGATCACCGACTGCGACTCCGAGGAGAGCGGTACCCGGAAGTCCTGTGTTGAGCCTTCGAGGCCTTTCATCAACTCGCCCGGGATGATCCAGGTTTCGCCGTCGATGTGGTCCTCGTGCAGGAAACGGAGCGGCTTCGAGCGCGTGCCGGTCAGGATCAACAACTTCAGCGCCAGATGCGTGATGGTCGGCTCGGCCAAGGAGGCGTAGAACGCTGGCACGTCGCGCCAGTCCATTGCCACGATGTTCGTCGGCTGATGCCTGCTCTTTCCAAGAAGCGCGCGCGCCTTGTCGGTTGACTGGAGATCCACGTCGAGCCCGAGCGCGGCCGCATGCTTGAACACGATGTTCAGCCGGTTCATCGCCTTTCGCGCCGTGTCGGCTTTCGTATGCCAAATTGGCGCCAGCGTTTCCTTGATGTCTTGCTGGTTCACGTCTTCGACCGGCACCTTGCCGAGCTTCGGAAGAACGTGAAGCTCAAGCGGTGAGAACCAGCGGCCGGCCTTGCCGTCTTTGCGGAGTTCAGCCTTGCGGGCCTCGAAGGCATCTTCGGCCACGGTGCGGAGCGTGTTGTCGGCCCTGGCCGCTTCCCGGCGCTGGCGCTCGCGTTCCTTGATCGGGTCTTTGCCTTCACGGACCAGAGCGCGGCACTTCTCTGCTGCGAGGCGCGCTTCCTTCAGCGAGACATCGGACAGCCGGCCAAGTCCCATCTCCCGGCGTCGTCCGTGGACCGTCACACGCATAAACCACTGCGCGCCGCCATCGTCTCGCTTGTGCAGCCAGAGGCCACCGCCATCGGAGTGCTTGCCCGGCGGCAGGCCGGGGATGCGGGAGTGCAGGAGCTTGTGCAGGGCGGGCATTCGGATCCACCTTCCAGTCCACCCCAATATCTAGCATACCTCGGAGCGGACCGGAACCGCCCGGAACAACTAAATGACTGGATTCATTCGTGGTCGGCACTCACCGGAACGACTCGGAATGTCTAGGTATTGATGTTCAATGCCTATCACCGGCACCAGAGTTTTACGGAAAATACCATCGACTTATCGGACAACGCCTGTAGGTGCCCTTTGGCCATTTCGGGAAATGTCGGGCTCCACCGAGCACCTTGAGTCGGGACGGCGTTTCAATCTTCGCGCTTCAAGCCAGCAACGGCGGCGCACGAGAAGGCTCTGTCTCAGCGGCCATGACCGCTCAGTACCCCTTCCAGGGCATGACCGGGTTGCCCCGGTAGCGCTCGTGTCGCGAATGGCGTTTCGTGTGGCCAGCGGACAGAAAACGGTCTGCCAGCGCCAACTGACAGACCGGAACTCGTTACGCCTGGGAAAGATACCATCTCGCGCGGAGGCGATGGTTCGGAGATCGGCTATTGGGGTGCTGCCGGTCCCTTGCATCATCTCGTAGCCGTGCACGGGACGATCCGTTCCCAAGTCCGCTTCACAATCGGCGGCGACCGTAAATTGCGGCGATCGCGGCACTAGTGCATGAGCTGCGTCACGACGAACACGAGCAGCGCGGCGCCGAGGAGCCCTTCAAAGACGTAGCCCCGGACCTGGGCACGTCGCTTCGCTTGCACTTCGCTCTCGATTTCATTGCGCGACATGGATGTCCCCTTTCTGTCGGCCCGACCTGGAACGTCGAGTTTTGCGGTCAGCAGGCAGAGCGCCAGTCGATCAGGGCGGCCTGTCTGCGTACCAGGAAGATACGCCTCCGAAGCCTCAACGCGAATTGGGTTTGGGGATATCATCTCTACCCGGAAGGATGGGTCGGTGACCGGATGGCCTGCTGCGCGTCGCGCCCGGCTAGCTCTCGGACGCACTGGACCGGGCCGCTGGCAGAGATGCGCCGCCTTGTCACGCTCGGGAATGTTCGGCCCCGCAGAGCGGACCGGTCAGTTCCGTCAGGGCACCGATCAGCTTCTCGTCGGAACCGAGGGCAGAATGATCTCTTACGAGGATCTCGCGGTTGCGGTGGTTGACGAGATCGAACAGTCCAAGCACAGACGGACCCGGTTCACCCCGGGATACTGACCCGAGCAGGGGTGCCGACGCGGCCGCCCTGGCAGCACATTCCACGAGGTTTGCCAACAGCGGCCGCCAAAACCTCTGTCGCGGAGTATCGACAATGACAACGACGACCACCCACGCCGAACCTGAACGCGAGGTGAAGCCTGCCGTCCTTCGTGGGCTGAAAGAGCGCTGCCCGAATTGCGCAGAGGGCAAGCTGTTCTCCGGCTACCTCAAGGTGCGGGATCGCTGCCCTGAATGCGGCGAAGAACTTCACCACCACCGGGCGGATGACGGACCGGCTTACGTCACGATCCTGATCGTGGGACACGTCATGGCCTTCATCCTGCACGCGACGTTCGGCTACCTCCGCGATGACCCGCTCATGCTCGCGCTTCTGCTCTGCACGATCGCGACAGTGCTCTCCCTGCTGATGCTGCCCAGAATAAAGGGAATGATCGTCGGCTACCAATGGGCCAAGGAGATGCATGGCTTTGGCAGACCACGCGGATAGCGGCAGAAAAACCCGGCGACTGAAGTCGGACCCGGCATATGGAAGACGCGGGCGCGGCCAACGGCGGAAACGTCAGGCTGTGGCGCGTCGGAGCGCAGTCGACGATTAGGCGACTGGCGACCATCGCGGGGTCACGGACAAGACTTGCAATTTCGACGGATAGATCGCGGGGCGCGCGGACATCTCCTACGAGCATTTCTCGGCAGACCTGAAGACCGATAGTTCATCCCTCTCCGTCGCGGTCAGACCTGCTGCCCCGCAATGTCGGACTGAACGCCTGGCCTGCGATAGTTCACACGACAGCCCGCGCCTTCACGCAAGCTATTGGGCAAATCGCGCAAGTTCATGGGTATCGCGCACGATTGTACGCGATCCTACACTCCCTCAGAAATCGAGGTTCTCCACCGATAGCGCGTTCTGCTGGATGAACTCGCGGCGCGGCTCCACCACGTCGCCCATCAGCTTGGTGAAGAGGTCGTCGGCCTCGGCCACGTCGTCGATCTCCACCCGAAGAAGCGTGCGGGCGTCGGGGTCGAGCGTCGTTTCCCAGAGCTGGTTCGGGTTCATCTCTCCAAGGCCCTTGTAGCGCTGGAGCTGGTTGCCCTTCACGCCCTCCTCGAGGATCGCGTCGAGCAGTGTCAGCGGGCCGTAGATGTGCTGTCGACGTTCCTTGCGCTGGAGGAAGGCGGGGGTTTCGTAAACCGCGCGGAGCGCCTCGGTGAAGCTGCCGGTCTTGCGGGCCTCGCCGGAGCGCAGCATGGTGCCGTCGAGCGTACGGACCTCTTCGACGCCCCGCAGGATGCGAGCCAGCCGGATGCCGCGGTCCTGGGTGATGCGTCCCTGCCAGCCCTTCTCGTATTCCAGCGCGATGAGGTCGAGCCGCTCGGCCACGCGATCCGCGACTCCTTGCAGGTCGCTGTCCACCGCGCCGGGGGTGAAGGCCCCGGCGATCGCCGCCTGTTCGAGGATGTGGCGCGGGTAATGCGTCGGGAAGGCGTCAAGCACGCGCTTGAGCTGCCGCGCCTCGTCGACCACGCGCACGAGATCCTGACCGGTGACTTCCTCGCCGTTGCCCTGGACGAGCAGCGCGCCCTCCACCCCCTGCTGGATGAGGTAATCGTCGAGCGCACCCTGGTCCTTGAGGTAGACTTCGGACTTGCCGCGCGCGACCTTGTAGAGCGGCGGCTGCGCTATGTAGAGGTATCCGTCCTCGATCAGCTGCGGCATCTGCCGGTAGAAGAACGTCAGCAACAGCGTGCGGATATGCGCGCCGTCCACATCGGCGTCCGTCATGATGACGATCTTGTGGTAGCGCAGCTTGGATATGTCGAACTCGTCGCGGCCGATGCCGGTGCCGAGCGCCATGACGAGGTTGCCAATCTCCTGCGAGCTCAGCATCCGGTCGAAGCGCGCGCGCTCGACGTTGAGGATCTTGCCCCGCAGCGGCAGCACCGCCTGGGTGCCCCGGTCGCGTCCGGTCTGGGCCGAACCGCCGGCGCTGTCGCCCTCCACCAGGAAGAGTTCGGTCTTCGACGGGTCCTTCTCGGAGCAGTCCTTGAGCTTGCCGGCAAGGTAGTTGACGTCCATCGCCGTCTTGCGGCGCGTGAGTTCGCGCGCCTTGCGCGCGGCCTCTCGTGCGAGCGCGGCCTCGACGATCTTGCTCACGATGGTCTTGGCCTCGTTCGGATTCTCTTCGAACCACTCGGCGAGCTTTTCGTTCATCATGCTCTCGACCGCCGGACGCACCTCGGACGACACCAGCTTGTCCTTGGTCTGGGACGAGAATTTCGGGTCCGGCACCTTGACCGACAACACGCAGGTCAGTCCCTCACGCGCGTCGTCGCCGGTAAAACTGACCTTCTCGCGCTTGGCGATGCCGCTGTCGGTGGCATAGCGGCCGATGGTCCGGGTCAGTGCGCCGCGGAAGCCGGCCATGTGCGTGCCGCCGTCGCGCTGGGGGATATTGTTGGTAAAGGGCAGCACCGTCTCGTGGTAGGTGTCGTTCCACCACATCGCGATCTCGACGCCGATACCGTCACGTTCGCCGGTCATGTAAATCGGCTCCGGCATCATCGACGTCTTGGAGCGGTCGAGGTACTTCACGAACTCCTTCACCCCGCCCTCGTAGAAAAGCTCGCTCGACAGGGGTTCGGCCGGGCGCTCGTCCTCCAGAAGGATACGCACCCCGGAATTGAGGAACGCCAGCTCGCGCAGGCGCTTTTCCAGCGTATGGAAATCGTAGTCGAGGTTCGAGAAGGTGCTCAGCGAGGCGAGGAACCGCACCTGAGTGCCCTGCTCGCCGTTCGCATCGCCGACCTCGCGCAGGTGTTCGACCGTCTCGCCACGCTCGAAGCGGGCTACATGTTCCTTGCCGTTGCGCCAGACGCGCAGCTCAAGCCAGTCGGACAGCGCGTTCACCACCGACACGCCGACGCCGTGCAGGCCCCCCGACACCTTGTAGGAGTTCTGGTCGAACTTCCCGCCGGCATGAAGCTGGGTCATGATGACCTCGGCCGCCGAGACGCCCTCTTCCTCGTGGATGTCGACGGGGATGCCGCGGCCGTTGTCGGTGACGGACACGCTGCTGTCGGCATGGATCTTCACGCGCACATGGGTGGCGTGGCCGGCCAGCGCCTCGTCGATACCGTTGTCGACGACCTCGTAGACCATGTGGTGCAGGCCAGAGCCGTCGTCGGTATCGCCGATATACATGCCCGGGCGTTTGCGAACCGCCTCCAAGCCCTTGAGAACCTTGATGGATCCGGCGCCGTATTCCTCGGCGCCCTGCACGTTGTCGGCCATTATTGTCCTTAACCTTCTGTTGGCGCGAGTATACGGATCGGGTGCGGGAATGTCACGCAACGGGCACAAGATTTTGTGTCCGCGCGATGGGCCCGACGCAGGTCAGGCCAAGGGGATGACGAGTCCCACGAGGATCAGCGCGATCCCGGCCCCGCGGTTCATGCGACGCACCGCCCGTGGCGAGGCGAGAAGTCTCCGCGCCCGGTCGACCGACACCGCGAGCACGAGATTGCCGACCAGCGGCATGATCGCCGAGAGCGTGACGATGGCGGTGATGTCGGCGCGCGTGAGCGCCCCCAGATCGAAGAAGCCCGGCAGCATTCCCATGTAGAACAGGATCGCCTTGGGATTGCCGAGGATCGCCGCCAGCCCGGCGACGAACCCCGCCGCAGCGCCCGGCCGGGTGAGCCGGCTGTCTGCACCGATCGTGTCGCCGGCCTTGCGCAGGATCATCACGCCCATGGCGATGAAGGTTGCGGCGGCGACCCAGCGCAGCACGGTCATCGCGCCGTCGTATTGCTCCACGATCCAGGCGACGCCGAGGATCGCGAGGAAAGGCCAGACGACGTCGCCCACCACGACCCCCAGCGCCAGCGGCCAGGCAGCGGCTAACCCGCCGGTCAGCGTGCGCGCGATCATCGCCACCCAGACGGGTCCGGGCGTGAGGAACAGGATAAGGAGCGCGCCGGCATAAAGCGCGAGGGCCGACACGGTCACTGTCATTGCGGCACCACCTTCGACACCCCCTCCTCCTCTGCCACCGCCACGCGCTGCGCGCGGTCGCCCAGATCCTCGAACAGTTCCGGCCCGGTGCCGGTCATCCACGCCTGTGCGCCAAGCGCGGCGATCTCGTCGTAGAGGCTCGCGCGGCGCCCAGCGTCGAGATGCGCCGCCACCTCGTCCAGTAGCAGGATCGGCGCCGCGCCGATCTCTTCGGCCAGAGCGCGCGCATTGGCGAGGATGAGAGAGATCAGCAGCGCCTTCTGCTCTCCGGTGGAACTGTCGGCGGCGGGCACGCCCTTGGCGGCGAATACACCGTATAGGTCGGCGCGGTGCGGCCCGACCAGCGTCCGCCCGGCAGCAAGGTCTCTCGCGCGCCCCTCTTCCAGCGCGACGCGCAGATCCTCCTCGGTGGCGGGCATCTCTCCCTCGGTCTGGGTCAGGGTCAGGCCGGCGGTGGGAAAGGCGGTTTCCGCCCCCGCCTGCGCGGCCTCTATCCGGACGAGCGTGGCCTGGCGGGAGACGTGGATGGCGGTGCCGGTGCGCGCCATCTGCGCCTCGAGGGCCCGATACCAGCCCGGGTCGCGCACCTGGTCCTTCAGCAGGCGGTTGCGGTCGCGCATCGCCTTTTCGTAGTCGAGCGACGCCTCGCCATGCGCCGGGAAGAAGGACAGCGCCATGCGGTCGAGAAAGCGGCGGCGCCCTTCGGCGCCTTCGATCCACAGCCGGTCCATCGCCGGCACCAGCCAGAGCACCCGCGCCAGCCGCCCCAACGCGACCTGCGCCGCGACCTTGTCGTCGATGCGCACCGCGCGGGGGGCCCCGCCCTCCGAGGTGAAGGCGACGTCGTGGCGCGTGCCGGGCGTGACGAGATCGCCGGTCACCTTCCAGCCGAGCGCCTCGGGCCGGCGGGCGATGTCCTGCGCGCTGGCGCGGCGCATCCCGCGGCCCGGAGAGAACAGCGACACCGCCTCAAGAAGGTTGGTCTTGCCCGCCCCGTTCGGCCCGTAAAGCGCCACCGGCCGCGCATCGAGGTCGAGCGCGACCCGCCTGTGAGAGCGGAAATGCGACAGGGTCAGGCGGGCGAGATAAAGCGACATTCTGCGCGACTTAACGCGCGGGGGCGGGCGGTTTGCAAGCGGAAGGGGGCGACTTAGGCTAACGCGCGGCCTCCGTCCTGCCCCGCAACAGCTGAGCGATGCGCCGATCCGCCCGAACAACACCGAAGGTGCCGGGCGCGCGCCGGACCGGCCCGGCGGTCTGGCGCGTTTTCACCCGCGTGCGACGTTCATATTGCGGAGGAGCCTGGCCCGGATAAAGCGCAGACCTCGGAGGTCGCATCGCCAGCCCCCGGTCCGGCGCGCGCCCGGCACCTTCTAGGGCCTTAGATCACACCCGCATCGGCATCACGACATAGACCGCCGAGGTGTCGTTCCCCTCGCGCATCAGCGTCGGATCGCCGGAGGAGTTGAACAGGAACACCGCGTTCTCGCGGTCCACCTGGCTGGCGATCTCCAGGAGGTACTTGGCGTTGAAACCGATCTCCAGCCGCTCGTCGCCATAGGCGACGGCCAGCTCTTCCTCCGCCGCGCCGCTGTCGGGGGCGTTGACCGACAGGATCAGCCGGTCCTCGTCGAGCTGCATCTTCACCGCGCGGCTGCGCTCCGAGCTGACCGTGGCGACCCGGTCCACCGCCTTGGCGAATTCACCGGCGTCGACCTCGAGCCGCTTGGTGTTGTTCTGCGGGATCACCCGCGAATAATCCGGGAAGGTCCCGTCGATGACCTTGGAGGTCAGCGTGATGTCGGGCGTCGCGAAGCGCACCTTGGTCTCGGAGACCGACACGGCGATGTCCATGTCGTCGTCCTCCAGGAGCTTGCGCATCTCGCCGACCGTCTTGCGCGGCACGATCACGCCCGGCATCTCCTCGGCCCCGCTCGGCACTTCGGAATCGATCCGCGCGAGGCGGTGGCCGTCGGTCGCCACGCAGCGCAGCGCGCGAGCGTCCTCGCCATCGGCGATGTGCATGTAGACGCCGTTGAGATAATAGCGCGTCTCTTCCGTCGAGATGGCGAATTTCGATTTGTCGAAGAGCCGCCGCAGGACGGACGCCTTGGCCGAGAAATTCGCGGCGTATTCCGACGACGCCATCACCGGGAAATCTTCCTTAGGCAGCGTCGCGAGCGAGAAGTTGGAGCGCCCCGCCTCGACCGTCATGCGGCCCGCGGCGCCGTCCTCGGTCAGGCTGACCAGCGCGCCGTCCGGCAGCTTGCGGACGATCTCGTGCAGAAGGACCGCCGACACTGTGGTCGCCCCGGCGCGTTCGACCTGCGCGACCGCCTTGTCGACGACCTCTATGTCGAGGTCGGTGGCGCGGAACTGCACGCCCTCCCCATCGGCCTCGATCAGCACGTTGGCGAGGATCGGGATAGTGTTGCGCCGCTCGACGACCGACTGCGCCTGGCTGACCGCCTTGAGCAGCGTCGCGCGCTCCATGCTGAATTTCATCGCCTCTCCCTCCGGAAGCGCCAGCCTTCGGGCGCCGGACGGCCATGGCCCGGCGCTGCGGCGCGTTTCCCGTTTTGTCCGACGGTTTCACAGGGGCGTCAAGGGCATGGGGCGGCAGCCGCGCCGCCCTGCCCGCAAGTGTGGTGACGTGGACTCGCCCCGCCGCCCCGTTGCTCAGGCTTCCAGCGCGCGGCGCAGAAGCTCGATGTCCTCGGCCAACTGGCCGTCCTCGCGCACCAGCTCCTCGATCCGTTTCACGCCGTGCATGACGGTGGTGTGATCGCGTCCGCCGAAACGGCGCCCGATCTCGGGCAGCGACCGCTGCGTGAGCTTCTTGGACAGGAACATCGCCACCTGCCGCGGCCGCGCGAAGGTGCGGGTGCGGCGCGGGCCGATCATGTCGGACAGGCGGATGTTGTAGTGCTCCGCCACCTTGCGCTGGATCTCCTCGACCGAGACCTTGCGCTCGTTCGCGCGCAGCACGTCGGTCAGGCATTCATGGGTGAGATCCATGTCCATCTTGCGCCCGATGAGCGAGGCAAAGGCGAACAGCCGGGTCAGAGCCCCTTCGAGCACCCGCACGTTCGATGAGATCCGGTGCGCGAGGAACTCCAGCACGCCGTCGGCGATCTCCACGTCCGGGTAATGCTGGCGCTGCTGCTCCACCTTGGTCTGCAGGATGCCGAGGCGCAGCTCGTAATCGGTCGGGTGCAGGTCGACCACGAGGCCAGATTGCAGGCGGCTGCGAATGCGGTTCTCGAGATCCTTGATCGCGTCCGGGGCGCGGTCGGCCGAGATCACGATCTGCTTGTTCTGGTCCACCAGCGCGTTGAACGTGTGGAAGAACTCCTCCTGCGTGGAATCCTTCCCCGAGATGAACTGCACGTCGTCCACCATCAGCACGTCGACCGAGCGGAAGATCGACTTGAAGTCCATCATGCGCCGATCGCGCAACGCCTGGACGAACCGGTACATGAACTGCTCGGCCGAGAGGTAGAGCACGTTGAGATGCGGGTTGCGGGTGCGCAGCTCCCACGCGATGGCGTGCATCAGGTGGGTCTTGCCGAGGCCGACACCGCCATGCAGGAACAGCGGATTGAACGTCACCTCCCCGCCATCTGCGACGCGGCGCGCGGCGGCATGGGCAAGCGCGTTGGGCTTGCCGACAACGAAGCTGTCGAAGGTGAATCGCTGGTCGAGCGCCCCGCTCGGCAGAAGGTCCGACGACGCCGGGGCCGATTGCGCCGCCGCGGCGGCCTTGGCCGGGGCCGCGGGCCGGCCGGACTCGTTCGCGCCGCGCATCTCTCCGGCGTCCTGCATCACGCGGAAGTTCAGACGGCGCACGTTGCCGTTTAGCGCGTTGATGTGGTGCAGCATCGCGTCGCCGAAGTTCTGCGACACGTAGTTGCCGACGAAGTGCGTCGGCGCGCCGAAGGTGGCCACGCCATCCTTCAGCCCGTCGAAATGCAGCGGTTCTATCCACGCCTTGTAGTTGTTCTCTCCGAGTGTGTCGCAGAGTGACTGACGCAAGGCGCCCCACTGTTCCTGTGTCATATCGTCCGAATCCGTGCCCAAGCTCTGCCCAATCTCCACGGCTGCCCCGTGGAATTTTGCGTCGCCGCACTGGACAACAGGTCGCATGGCCGCCCGCATTGCAGGCGACTTCCCCGGAACCTGGGGACGACCGGCCAAAATCCACCCTGACGGTTCAACCGAAATCGAACCGCTCAAGCCGGAAACACTGGCTCGTTACTTGTCTAATGGACAGTGGCACAGCAGCGTACCGTTCCGGGCCAGGCGCAACTCCAGCCGCGAAACCGCTCCCCCCTCTCGCCGCGCAACAGCGTGTCGGGCGTCCCGGTCTGTCCTCAGTGTGACTCGCGAGGATCAAACTACCAATGCCGGCGCCCGCTTCAACTTAAACTCAGCCTTGACTCAGATATTCCCTGAAATCGAATCCTTTGGGGTATGCAAATCAGTCACATACGCGAAAAGGCCCCGCAAATAGCGGAGCCTCATCAAATAAGTACCAGATGTAGATATTTATTGCGCGAGTGCTTTCACGCGGGACGAGAGTCGCGACATTTTACGCGCAGCGGTATTCTTGTGGAAAACGCCTTTCGTAACACCGCGCATCAACTCCGGTTGGGCCTCGCGCAGGGCGGCCTGAGCGGCGGCCTGATCGCCCGATGCGATGGCCTCTTCGACCTTGCGCAGATAGGTACGGATGCGCGACCGGCGCGCCTTGTTGACTGCGTAGCGCTTTTCGTTCTGACGCGCGCGTTTCTTGGCTTGGGGCGTATTTGCCATGCGATCGATCCTTGTCGTCACTATTCGTGTATCGTCGCGTAACGAGCCACGACTCCGGGCCGTCGGTCGACCGGATCGATTCTAGCCAGAGCGGGCTGCACGCGCATGTAAGCGGCGCGCATACATCACGCGCCGCGCGATGCCAAGCGGGAATCGCCGCTACTTGTCGCGGAACTGGGCCGAGCGTTTCTCGAGGAACGCGTTCATGCCCTCGGTCTGATCTTCGCTGGCGAACATCGAATGGAACAGCCGGCGTTCGAACAGCAGCCCCTCGGTGAGCGATGTCTCGAACGACCGGTTCACCGCTTCCTTGACCGCCATCGTCGTCAGCATCGACTTCTCGGCGATCTTCGCCGCCGCTCCGTTGGCCTCTTCCATCAGGCTCTTGGCGGGGACGACGCGGCTCACCAATCCGGCGCGCTCGGCTTCCGCGGCGTCCATGAAGCGGCCGGTCAGGTGCATGTCCATGCTCTTGGACTTGCCCACGGCGCGGGTCAGGCGCTGGGTGCCGCCGATGCCCGCGACGACGCCAAGGTTGATCTCGGGCTGGCCGAACTTGGCGTTGTCGGCGGCAATGACGAAGTCGCACATCATCGCCAGCTCGCACCCGCCACCCAGCGCGTAGCCGGCGACGGCCGCGATGACCGGCTTGCGGACGTTCAGGATCGCCGTCGCTTCATTGCCGAAATAATCAGCCAGGAAGACGTCGACGAAGGTCTTCTCGGACATCTCCTTGATGTCCGCCCCGGCGGCGAACGCCTTGGAGGAGCCGGTCAGAATGATGCAGCGCACCTTTTCGTTGGCGTTCGCCTCTTTCAGAGCCTTGGCGAGTTCGCCCAGAAGCTGGGAGTTGAGCGCGTTGAGCGCATCGGGGCGGTTCAGCTTGATGACGGCGACGTGGTCTTCTACTTCGACGATGATCGTCTCATAGGCCATGAAACACGGCTCCGATTGTGTCAGGTTGGAAACGCTTAACACCTCGGGGGCGCGGTTCAAGCTATCTTTGGCAGCGCGCGCAGTAGAAGCTCGACCGCCCCGATTGCACGATCCGGCGCACGATGCCGCCGCATCCATCGCGTTGGCAGGGCTGCCCTTCGCGGCCGTAGACGTCGAAACTGTGCTGGAAATAACCCAGCTCCCCGTCCGCCTGGCGGTAGTCGCGCAGGGACGATCCGCCGGCGGCGATGGCCTCGGTCAGCGTCTCGCGGATCGCCGGGACGAGCCGCGCGCGCCGCGCGTGAGAGATCCGCCCTGCGCGCCGTCCGGGATGGATGCGCGCCCGGAAAAGCGCTTCGCACACGTAGATGTTGCCCAATCCCGCGACGATCTTCTGATCGAGAAGCGCCGCCTTCACCGGCGTATTGCGCCCTTCGAAGGCGGCGACCAGGTGCGCCTCGTGAAAGCTGTTGCCCAACGGCTCCGGCCCCAGCGCGGAAAGCAGGGGGTGCGCCTCGCGCCCCTCGGTCGCCATCAGGTCCATCGCGCCGAAACGGCGGGGATCGTTGAACGTCACCCGCGCGCCCGAGGCCATGTCGAAGACGACGTGATCGTGCGTTTCGGGCGCGGGATGGTCGTGGACGAACAGGCCCAACGGATCGCCCGACACCAGAATCCGCCCCGACATCCCCAGATGCATGAGCAGCGTCTCCCCGGTGTCGAGCGCGGCCAGGAGGTATTTCGAGCGCCGCTCCAGCCGCTCCACGCGCGCGCCGGTCAGCCGTACTGCCATGTCCGCCGGAAACGGCCAGCGCAAATCGGGGCGGTTGACGCGGGCGTGCGCGATCTGCACGCCCTCCATCACCGGCACGAGGCCGCGACGCACTGTCTCGACTTCCGGCAATTCGGGCATCCGGCCTGGTCCTTCGCGTTGTACGGGCGGCGGCGCGCCCTATAAGGAGGGTGAGGCTGGGGATAGAACAAGAGCCATGAGCGAAGACACCAGAAAAACGACGCATTTCGGATTCGAGGACATCCCCGAATCCGACAAGGCAGGCCGCGTGCAGGGTGTCTTCACCTCTGTCGCGCAACGTTACGACCTGATGAACGATGCGATGAGCCTCGGAATTCACCGCCTCTGGAAGGACGCGATGATGGACTGGCTGGCGCCGCGGCGCGGCCAGCGGCTGCTCGACGTCGCGGGCGGCACCGGCGACATCTCCTTCCGGTTCCTGAAGCGCGCCGGCGCCGGGCACGCCACCGTGCTCGACCTGACCGCCCCGATGCTGGAGGCCGGCCGCGCCCGCGCGGAGGCCGAGGCGATGTCGGATCAGCTCGACTGGGTGGTGGGCGATGCGATGGCCCTGCCCTTTCCGGACAGCAGCTTCGACGTCTACACGATCAGCTTCGGCATCCGGAACGTCACCCGGCCCGAGGACGCTCTGGCCGAAGCCTATCGCGTGCTGCGCCCCGGCGGGCGGCTGATGGTGCTCGAATTCAGCCAGGTCCCGGTGCCGGCACTGGCCTGGGCCTACGACCGCTATTCCTTCAACCTGATTCCCGCGATGGGCCAGGTGCTGGCGGGCGACCGCGACAGCTACCAGTATCTCGTCGAATCGATCCGCCGTTTCCCCGATCAGGACACGTTCCTGGCCATGGTGGAGGCCGCCGGCTTTGAACAGGCGCGCTACCGCAACCTCTCCTTGGGCATCGCCTGCCTGCATTCCGGCTGGAAGATCTGAGTTTTGCGGGGTCCCCACAACATCTGGCGGCTGGTCCGCACGGGCGCCACGCTGGAGCGCACGGGCGCGATGCGCGTCGTGCTGGACGCGTTCGATGCGCCGCGGCCCTTGCGCCTGGCGGCGCGTGTGCTCGGCTGGCCGTTCAAGCGGCTCGGCGACGAGGGCGACGTGGCAATGCCGCCGGTCACGCGCGCGCTCACCGCGCTCGGGCCGGCCTACATCAAGTTCGGGCAGATCCTGTCGACGCGCCCCGACGTGGTCGGCGACGATCTGGCGGCACAGATGCGAGTGCTGCAGGACAAGCTGCCGCCCTTCTCGATCGAAGAGGCCAAGTCCTCCATCGCCTACGAGCTCGGCGAGCCCGCCGACACCCTGTTCTCGGAATTCAGCGCGCCCGTCGCGGCCGCCTCCATCGCGCAGGTGCACCGCGCGGTGGTCGCCGAGACCGGAGAGACCGTGGCGGTCAAGGTCCTGCGCCCGGGCATCGAACGCGCCTTCCGCAAGGATATCGACGCTTTCTACCTCGCCGCCCGCTGCGTGGAGATGCTCTCCCCCTCTTCCCGGCGGCTGCGGCCGATGGACGTGATCCGCCATTTCGAAGGCGTGGTGATGGGCGAGCTGGACCTGCGGCTGGAGGCTGCCTCCGCCTCGCAATATGCTTCCAATACACGAGAGGATTCGGGGTTCCAGGTGCCGCGCGTGCACTGGTTTCTGTCGGGGCGGCGGATGATGACGCTGGGCTGGGCCGATGGCGTCTCTATGGGCGACAACGCCGCGCTCGATGCGGCGGGGCATGACCGGACGGAACTGTCCGAGCGGGTGCTGCAGCTCTTTCTGCAGCACGCCCTGCGCGACGGCTTCTTCCACGCCGACATGCACCAGGGCAATCTCAAGGTCGCGCCGAACGGCGACATCATCGCCATCGACTTCGGCATCATGGGCCATATCGACGAATATACCCGCCGGGTTTACGCGGAGATCCTCTACGGGTTCATCCGCCGCGATTACCAGCGCGTGGCAGAGGTGCATTTCGAGGCCGGCTACGTGCCCGCCGACCGCGACAAGGACGAATTCGCGCGCGCCCTGCGCGCCGTGGGCGAGCCGATCTTCGGAATGGACGCCACGCGAATCTCCATGGCGCGGCTTCTCGCCTACCTCTTCGAGGTGACCGAGCGATTTGGCATGGAGACGCGCACCGAACTCATCCTGCTCCAGCGCACGATGGTGGTCGTGGAAGGCGTTGCGCGCTCCCTCAATCCGCACATGAACATATGGCATGTCGCCCAGCCGGTGGTGGAGGATTACATCAAGCGCTCCATCGGGCCGCGGGCCGTGGTGCACGACCTCCGCGAGACGGTGAAGGTGCTGTCGCGCTTCGGTCCGCGCCTGCCGGGCCTGGTCGAGGAGATGCTGATCTTCCAGTCCCAAATGGGCGAGAGGCAGCCGCGACGGGTCTGGCCCGTCGCTGCGCTCTGGGGGGCCATTGGCGCCGCAGCCGGCGCGGCGCTTGTCGGCCTCGCGATCGGGGTCGGCTGAGTCGGCAGACCGCGGCCCGTTCCGGTCACGCCGGTTTGCGACCGGTGTCACGACGCAACCCGCATCCCGAGAACCGCACTTTCGGGCAATTCCGTGCCGTCGCCCAGAACCAACTCCGACTCGCCGTCCGCGCCAAAGCGTGCTTCGATCACGCGGGCGTAGACCGCGGCATCGCTGGTGGCGATGCGTTTGTCGCCCTCGAAGCTTTCGACCGAAAAGCTGTAGGTTCCCTGCACGACCGGCTGTCCGAGGCTGTCGGTCGCGTCCCACGTGACCCTACGTGCCGCAGGATCGAATGACTGATGCGAGACGACAGTTCCGGACGCATCGGTCACCACCAGCCGGGCTGCAGTCGCGCCAGCCTCGGCCTCCGTATGAACCACCACCGGACCGCCATCGACCCGCGTCGGCACCTTGGCGAGCACGTCCGCGCCGACCCACGCCCTGAGCGAATCGAGCGCCGATCCACCGACCGCGGACGCGATCTGCGTGAGCAGTTCGTTGGCGACGACCTGCTGCTCCACGTTGGAGAACGTGGCAAGCTGCGAAGCGTAGTCGGTCGCGTCGAGCGGGTTCAACGGATCCTGGTTTCGGGCCTGCACGGTCAACATGCGCAGGAACGTGTCGAAGTCCGATGCCAACGCGGCGCGCCTCGGACCGCCGGTGTCAGTGGCAGCGCCCGTGGCGCCGGCAGAGAGGGCAGTGACTTCATTCATGTTGGTGCTCCTCAAATCCGAATATCGAGCCCGGCATTCCGGGGCAGTTCGTTGTCCTGCGCGGTCTCGGCCTCATCGACGGCAGGCATCGCATCAGAACTGCCGATTGCCGCGCCCTTCGGCGGGTCTTCCCCGGCGGCCCCGCCCCGCGCACCGCCGAAATCGAAATCGACCGAGCCGAACCCGGCATCAGCAAGCTCGCGGGCAAGCAGATCGGCGTGGCGCCGCATCAGATCCAGCGTGTCGGGCCGCTCGGCACTGACGTGCAGGACGATCGCCGTCTCAGTCTGATGCAACTGCATCCGGACGAGCCCCAGATCGTCGGGCCGCAGTTTCACCTCGACAGGGCCGTCCCGCAGATGGCCGATGACCTCTGCAACCTGACGCAAGGGGGCCTGGATCGCCGCCGTCCCGGGCGCCGCCCGCGCGGACAGCCCGGGCATCGGGGGAGAAGACGTATCGCCACGCGGCGCCATCAGTTCTTCGAGCGGCTCACCGTCGCCTCCTGCCTCCTGCCCGGCTCCCGGCTCTGTCGGCTCCGTCTGCGCCGGAAACCCGCCGCCCGGCGGCATGATTCCTGCTCCGGCCGGGTGTGCAGTGGCAGTCGGGATCGTCCCTCGTGCGCCGGTCGTCGAGATGGTCTCCGAACCGCCCGGTCGGGAAGGTCGGGCCTCCTGATCCCGCGCGGTCTCCTCCCGCGGGGGCGGAGACCCCGAGTCACCGTCGCGCGGCATCGCACCAACGCCCTCCCGCAGGCCTTGAGGTGAGGCGACAGGAGTGCCGTTCGCCGCGTCGTTGCGTGTTGCGATCCGGACTGCAGAAGGGGTTGAAGCAACCGATCGAGAGGAGTGTGCGCTGCGCGATTGCGTCTCGGCACGCACGCCTGCCCGCGACGCAGGCTGCACCGAGGCATTGGGGGCAACGGATACGGCGCCGCGCCGCGCCGCCGTGCCAACCGCCCGCGGCGCACCCCGGTTCGGCGGCGCCGCATCCTGATCCCGCCGCTTCCCTGCTCCATCGGCCGAGCCTTCGAGTTCCCGAGGACGCCACGAAACAGAATTGATCTTCGCGCCCGCCCCGTGCGGGTCAGACCGTCCGGGAGCCGGATCGCCACGAAGCACAGGCGCTGGCTCGGTCGCGGAACCCTGGCTTACCGATTGCCGCGACATGTCGTGACCGGCCGAGAGGACACGGGCTTGTGTTGGATCGAAACGAGCCGCCGCATCCGCACCGGCTGCCACGGCCATTCTCGTCAGAGCTTCTGCAAATGGCTCGACTCTGCCGCCACCGGCGATGCCCTCCTTGGCCTCTCCGGACGCGCCGGCCAGTTCGCTTACTGCCGCTCTTTGTATTGCACCGTGGCTCCCGCTGGCACTAGCAGATGCGGGAGACGCCCTTCCTCGCGGTGTCGGCGCAGCCTTCGCAAAGGTCTCCCCCAGGGACTGCGGAGCGAGAGAGCGAGCCGTTTCCAGGGAGGAACGAGACAAACCTTCCGCACGCTCAGTGCCTCGTGCAACCGCGACGTCTTGATCCGAACCCGGGGTTGCGGAAAAGGGCCCCGGTTCGGGACGCCTCAATGCCGCCAAGCGCTCTGTACGAGAGCTGGAGGTTATTCTTTCGGCGCTTACCCCGGACGCTCCGACGGCTTCAGCGGAACTCACCGCAGCGCTCATTCGCGCGCCCGCTCTACCGCGCTGACCCGGATCCGCAGCCATGATCTGATAACTCTGCGTTCCCTGGGGGTCGCCTTGCGCCCCTGGCGTCTTGCCGGTCTGCTCGGACAGATGGCCGACTTGGGGCCGGCGCATCTGCGCGGGCGGAGATTCCGGACTTAGCGGGCTTGTTCCCTTGTTTACGGCGACAGCGTCAATACGCCATTCAATTCCGCCGGTCCGGACGTCCGTGGCCACGTCTGCAGCCGCCTCGGTCGACCGGGGCAATTCATCGTTGGCAGCGCTTGGAACCGGATCCGGCGGCGGCGCACCGCCCGCCTGTACACCTTGCTCGACGCTCGCCGCGGCCGCAGCCGGTTGCACATGCAATTCTTGCGCGGCGCCGGGCATGCGCCCGACACCGGCGGACCACCCCGCCTGAGCGCTTGTCAGCCCCTGCCGCATATCCGCCCCGCCCAGGCGCGCGGCCGATGGTTCCGCCAGGATCTGAATATCCGCCCTCTCGACTTGCCCCTGATCGTTCCGGCCGGTCGCGAACGGATCGGTTCTTTCGAAGCCTTCAACCCCGGTTCCGTCGGACACGGGAACCCTTCCGCTCTGCGCGTCGTGCCGAAGCGCCGCGACCGCTGCAGGATCCTTGCGGGCGGCAGGCGGCAGGGCATCGGTATTCGCCCGCCCCTCAAGTCCTTGCCCTCCCTTCATACGATCCGCACGTCCATCGTTTCGGTCAACGTCTGTTCTCGCCGTGGGCCGCGGCCTGGGTCCGGTCATCTCGGATCGAGAATGCGTGCGCCGGGGGACCGTATGCGCAGCGCCCGCGGTTGCTCTCTCCCCCAGACCCGGGCCCGAAACGCTTGGAGATGCAGTTTGCCGTTCAGCGCCAGATCCGGTTTCACCACCAAGACGGTCATTCTCTTCGACGGCCGTCCGCGGCAACTTCCCCCCGTCTTGTCCGCTGGATCGCGTCCCGTTCGCGTCCGGCGGGCCGTCCCCGCTCATCTTGGCATTCGCGGTCACGCCGTCGTCGCCGAGCGCTTTGCCGTTCCGGTTGGAGCCTTCGTCCCGCTCGAAATGGTCCGCGAAACTCAATCCCTCCCGCGCCTGGTCCTCACGTGCCCTGGACGGGGAAGCCTGCATCGACGGAGCCATGCTCGCACCCAGCTTCAACAGTCTCTGAATCATGCAATCCCCGATTCTTGCGGCTCTTCCGGAACTTAGGCGCACCCGAGTTACTGAATATTTACCGCCGCAAAGGAGCATGCGGAAAAACCGATCGATGGAGAGAACTCTGCAAACAGTCATGATAGCCGCGGCGGGAACGACGATCGTCAAATCCGGCCAACCCCTGACAGAGGCCGGCCGAACCCTTCGTGACGCCGCCGTCGGCCTCGAGGCTCAATTCCTGTCGGAGATGCTGAAGGCCGCAAGGTTCGGCAAGGCGCCCGATGCCTTCGGCGGCGGGGCCGGCGAGGACCAGTTCGCATCTCTACTGCGCGATTCGCACGCCCGCCAATTGGCCGAAGCCGGTGGAATCGGGCTCGCCGAACAGATATTCAACATGCTTAAGGACTCGTCCCATGACTGACACCCATCTCTCCCCGGTCACGGAACTCGACCGCCTGCTCGACGAGGAGCGCGACGCCCTGACCGGCGGACGCCTCGCGGCGCTGGAACCCCTGCTTGAGCGCAAGGCACAGCTGATCGACGCGCTCCGGAACGAGGCGTCCGAAGCGCCCGACCGCATCGCCCCGCTGCAGATAAAACTGAAGCGAAATCGCGAGCTGTTCGAGCAGGCTCTGGACGGGCTGCGGAGTGTGTCCGAGCGGCTGGAGGCGCTGCGCGAAGTCCGCAATGGCGGCGCCACCTATGACGGGCGGGGGCAGAAACTGACGCTCGACGCGGCGCCTCGCGGCCGGATGGAGAAACGCGCCTGATCGGTAAAAGTGTCGGCGTTGTGCGGTCGACGCTTAGCCGCACGTTAAGACATTTTCCCGATGGTGGCGCTGCGTTCGATACGGACGCGGTGGGAGGGGCGAAGCTAGATCCTCCCGCGACGGTCAGAACGGCCTAGCGAACCGCGCAAGCGGTAATGGAACGTCGCAAAAGCGACCGAAACTGTAGGGTCTATAACAATGGCCACCTTCCAGGCACCACCGTGATGCCCGCCGCCGCCCACCACCTTCTTTCGCTTGATGATGATAGGCGCACCATTCCCGTCGGCTGCCATAAGCTCCCACTCCACCTTATTTCGTTCACCCGGGGACAGGTATGCGGCATAAGTGTTTTGCAAGCATTAATGAGGGCTGGCGGCGCGGCGGCAACATCGTGGCAACGAAGTGCCGAAAACGCACATGTTGCGGCTTTCGCGCACGAGTTCCGGCTTTGCCACGCTGGTCCGCATGGACTTTGCGGCCGGCTTCTCGATAGAAGGGCGAGGAAGAAGAGGGGCTGGAGGTCTCGATGACCAGAGGGACGACCACGGGCCGGGGCGGCGCGACCATCGCGGCGCTGCTGGCGTGCACGATCCTGGCCGGCAGCGGCGCCGGGGCGCAGCAGCAACGGCTTTCGGGACCCTACATGGACGAGGTCACCGACCGTATCCCGAGCTACAACCTCTACGGCCTGCCAGGCCTGATCGACATGCCGACCGCCGAGATGGCGCCGGATGCCACGCTCGGGGCGACGCTTTCGCATTTCGGGAATTCCACCCGCACGACGCTGAGCTTTCAGATGCTGCCGCGCCTGATCGGCACGTTCCGTTACAGCCGTCTGAGCGACTCGAACATTCCCGGCAACCGCGACGGCGATTATTACGACCGCAGCTTCGACCTGCGCTTCCAGCTCCTGAAGGAGAGCTACTACCTGCCATCTGTGGCGGTGGGCCTGCAGGACTTTGTCGGCACCGGGGTCTATGCCGGCGAATACGTGGTGGCGACCAAGGAGATCCTGCCCGGTGTGCGGGTGACCGGCGGCCTCGGATGGGGACGGCTGGGCACCAACAACCCCATAGGCATGGTCGGCACGCGCCCCAACACGGTGAACGGCGCGCTCGATCCCGAGGTGATCGGCACGGGGGGAGAGGCCAACGTCGACACCTTTTTCCGCGGCGACGTCGCGCCCTTCGCCGGCATCAGCTGGGACGTGAACGACAAGTTCCGCGTGAAGCTGGAATATTCCTCGGACGACTACACGATCGAGGAAACCCGGACCACGAGCTTCGAGCGCGAATCCTCGGTCAATGTCGGGCTCGACTACACCTTCGACAACGGCACGCAGGTGTCGCTCTACCATGCCTACGGTACCGAGTTCGGGGCGCAGCTGACCTTTCCGATCAACCCGCGCACGTCGATCGTTCCGGGCGGGAACGATACCGCGCCGCTACCCGTGCGCCCGCGCCGCCCGTCGCGCGTTGCCGACCTCGGCTGGACGACCGACACGGCGCGGCAGGATCGCATCGCCACGGGCCTGAACGAGTCCCTGCTCGACCAGGGCATTCGGCTCGAGGGCATGTCGCTGGAGCCGGGCCGCGCGACGGTGCGGATCGAGAACCTGCGCTACACCGCCCATTCCCAGGCGATCGGCCGCACCGCGCGGACCATGACCCGGGCGGTGCCGGACTCGATCTCCGAGTTCGTCATCATCACCACCGTGGACGGGATGCCGACATCCACAGTCACTGTGCAGCGCGGCGATCTGGAGCGGCACGAATTCGACGCCGCGCAGACGATGTATGCGAAGGCCGACATCGGCGACGCCGCAGGGGGCCGGTTGCCGCCGACCTTCGATGACGCCTATCCGCGTTTCAACTGGCGGCTGCGGCCCTATCTCGAATATTCGGCTTTCGACCCGGACGAGCCGATCCGCACGGAGACGGGTCTGCGACTGAGCGGGTCTTACGTGCTGGCACCGGGTTTCGAACTGGCGGGGGCGCTCGCCTACGCGCTGAGCGGGAACCTCGAGGAGAGCGACGACAACGGCTCGGAGCTTCCGGCGGTTCGCACCTCTTTCCCGAACTACGTCGAAGATGGCCAGGCGCGCATGGAGAGTCTGACGCTCGGCTACTACACGCGTCCGGCGGAAGACCTCTACGGTCGCATCACCGCGGGCTATCTGGAACGCATGTATGCCGGCCTCTCGACGGAACTGCTGTGGAAGCCGGTGGACAGCCGGCTCGGCCTCGGGGCCGAACTCAACTACGTGCGCCTGCGCGAGACGGACCAGGGCTTCGGCATCCGCGAAAACGTCACGCCCTCCGGTGCGTTTCCCGAGCTGACCGGTCACGTCTCCGCGTATTACGACCTCGGCTACGGGCTCCACACCCAGCTCGACGTCGGTCGCTACCTCGCCGGCGATTACGGCGCCACCCTGTCGGTCGAGCGCGAGTTCGAGAACGGCTGGCGCATCGGCGCGTTTGCCACGAAGACGGATGTCAGCGCGGAAGAGTTCGGCGAAGGCTCGTTCGACAAGGGCATCACCATCACGATCCCCTTCAACGTCCTCGGCGGCAAGGCGACGCAGCGCACCCGGACCGAGACCATCCGCCCCATCACCCGCGACGGTGGCGCGCGCGTGTCGGTGCCGGGCCGGCTCTACGACCGGGTCCGCGACAGCCACGACCCGGAAATCGCGAAATCCTGGGGGCGGTTCTGGAGATGACGATGGCGATCCTGACGCGCGCATCCTGCGCTCTTGCCGTGCTGGCGGCCCTGGCCTCCTGTTCTCTCACCGACGACGGGGTCGAGGGCATCGACACCCTGCGCGGCATCAGCCAGCAGTTGCGCCAGGGCAACGAGCGCCCGGAACCGCTGTCGCAAACAGTGATCAGTCAGACGGTGTCACAGGTCGAAAGTCCGCTGAAGTTCATAGAGATCACCTCGCGCGGCGGCCAGGCGATCGTCGCGCCGATCCAGAGCAGCGGCGAATATACGACCTACGGCTCCAGCGCCGGACAGAACGTGGTGTTCCGCCACGGCATGCCGGTCCAGAGCCGGGGCTTCGGCGGCGATCTGATGTCCTCGGACGAGGATGCGCTTCTGGCGCTGCTGCGCGCGCGCCAGCGCGGGACTGCGGATTACGTGATGCGGTACCTGTCCGGCGACAACGACACGATCACCTATGTCTACACCTGCAACGTCCTGCCGCAGGGGGCGACCGGCTACGCGGCCGGTGCGGTCCGCGCCGACGCCACCGAGGTCGAGGTGCATTGCGTCAGCGAGACCGGGCCGGATTTCGTCTCAGAATACACCGTCGACGGCACCGGGGAGATCCTGGCGGGCCGGCAATGGTTCGGCGGGCTGACCGACTACCTCGTGTTCAGCACGCTGCGGCGCGATTAGGGCCGGCCGGCACGCCCGGCGGAGCGGGCCCGAGTGGGGGCCAGCCCCCACACCCCCGGAGTATTTCCGGCCCAAAGAAGCAGGCCGCCCGCGCCTGCCGGCTTCAGTGCAGGGATATCCGCCGGAAGACGGTGGCGAGCATCAGCTTGAAGTCCGAGCAGATCGTCCGGCGCCGGGCATAGGCGATGTCGAGCCGCGCCTTGCGCGGCACGCAGCGGCGGCAATAGACGGCCTCGGTTTCGGCGGCAGTGCGGCACGACGAGAGCAGCCGTTCTTCCGTCCGGTGATAGGCGAGGGTCGCAAGGCCCGTGATCCCCGGGCGGGATTTCAGGACCTCGGCATAGAGACCGGGGAACATCTCCACGTAGCGGCGCAGCGGCGGGCGCGGTCCGACGAAGCTGATGTCGCCGCGCAGGATGTTCCACAGCTGCGGCAACTCGTCGAGGCGCTTGCGTCGAAGCACGCGGCCCGTGGGCGTGATCCGCGAGGACTTGTCGCCGCCGGACACACCGCCGTCTGTCGCGGCGACGCGCATGGTGCGGAACTTCCACAGCGGGAAGCCTTTCGTCGGAGTCTTCATGCGCTCGGCGCGGTAGAGGATCGGGCGGCCGTCCCGGACCAGAACCGTGAGCGCCACGCCGAGGATCAGCGGCATCAGCACCGTTCCGAGAAAGAGCGCCGCCGAGATGTCGAAGAGCCGTTTGAACGGGGTCATGCGGGCGCCGCCTCCGCGCAGCGGCGCCAATCCGCCACGAGGTGATCGGGCTCCGCCGCCGCGGGACCGAGCCGGCAGATCCGCGCGAGCCGCCCGGTCTCGAGCGCGACACGCGCCGCGGCGCCGGGCGGTGCCGGGCGCCAGGTGATGGGGCGGCCGGCCGCGCGGGCGATGTCGTCCATGCCCGTCGCCTCGGGCGCCGCGACGTTCAGCGCGGGCGGCAATGTGCCCGGCTCGGCCATCGCCAGCGCGGCGAGAACCCGCGCGAGGTCGGACGGCGCGATATAGCTGCGCGCCGGGCCGGCGCCGTCGGCGAAGCGGTCCAGCGTCAGCGGCGTATCGTCCGAGAGCGCGGCGAAAAGGCTGTCGGCCCCGGCGACATTGCCGATGCGCAGTGCCACGGCGCGGGGTCCCCGCGCCTCGGCGAGCGCGGCCTCCATCGCCGCCTTGGCCGCGCCATAGGCAGTCTGCGGATCCGGCGCCGGATCCTCCCGCAGGGGGACCGGGCCCGGCCGGTAAACCGCCGCCGAAGAGGCGTGCAGCACCATGCGCGCGCCGAGTGCGTCGCCCAGCGCCTGCGCCGCGAGAGCAAGCCGAAGATTTTCGTCCAGATCGCGGCCCGGGCCC
Source organism: Roseivivax sediminis (assembly GCF_900112685.1). Lineage (GTDB taxonomy): Bacteria > Pseudomonadota > Alphaproteobacteria > Rhodobacterales > Rhodobacteraceae > Roseivivax > Roseivivax sediminis. The sequence continues at coordinate 196,926 of NZ_FOMS01000002.1, read as the reverse complement.
GGCGTCACGCCCCAGAGCGCGGCGATCGCGTCGGGCCGCGGAAGTCGATCGGTCGGTGCCCCGGGCGCCCAGAGGTGCAGATCCGCCCCGCTCCGGCCGACCGGTTCGAGCCGCGCGCGCGCGCCGACGGCGCCGGGCCAGGCCGCGCGCAGGAGCCGGCCGACCTTCCCGGTCGCGCCCAGCAGCAGAATCACCGGTGGCCTCCCGGCCCCTCGGGGCCCGCGTTGAGACATTTTTGGTCCATTTCCTCTGGAATTTGCCGTCAGCCTGTTTATCACCAAGCGGCGCGTCGAATAAAGAGAACAGACGAGCGGAAGAACGGGGGACCGGGGTTTGACAACCTTTGCCAGATTTGTCGCCATCGTCGTATCGCTGACGCTCCTGGCCGCGTGCAGCCTGCCGCGCGGGGCGGCGCTCCAGTCCGAGATCGTCGCGGAGTCGCGGTCGCAGACGCCGACCTTCCAGGTCGTGCCGGTGACCCGCGAGAACATGAAGGGCATCGCGACCTGGCCGGCGACAGGCAATTTCCGGTCGTTCAACTGGGTCGGCCATACCGGCGCCACGGATGCCACGGTGATCGCGCCGGGCGACATGATCGACCTGACGATCTACGACGCCGAAGAGAATTCGCTGCTCACCAACGCGGCCGAGACCTCGACCCGGCTCACCGAGCTTGAGGTCGACCACAACGGCATGATCTTCGTGCCCTACGTCAACAACGTTCGGGTGGCCGGGCTCTCGCCGGCCGCCGCGCGACAGACGATCCAGCGCCAGATGGAAATCGTCGTGCCGTCCGCGCAGGTTCTGCTGACGGTCTCCGAGGGCCAGGGAAACTCGGTCGACCTTGCCGGCGGAGTGACGCGGCCGGGCACCTACCCGATGCCATCGCGCAATTACTCGATCATGAGCCTGCTGTCCGCCGGCGGCGGCATCGTGACATCCTACGACAACCCGGTGGTCAAGCTGCTGCGCGGCGGAACCACCTACGAGATCTTCGCCGAGGATCTGTTCAGGTCCGGCGCCCGCAACACGACGCTGCAACCGCGCGACGTGGTGGTGGTGGACGAGGACGACCGGACCTTCACCGCGCTCGGCGCGACGGGATCCGAGGACCTCATCACCTTCCCCAAGCCGCGCGTGACGGCGCTGGAGGCAATGGGCCTGATGCGGGGGCTTCAGGACAGCCGCGCCGACCCCAAGGGCGTACTGGTGCTGCGCGAATACAACGCGTCGTCGCTGCGGGCCGATGGCACGGGGCCGAACCGGCAACAGGTGATCTTTTCCTTCGACCTGACCTCGGCCGACGGGCTGTTCGCCGCAAAGCAGTTCAACATCTACCCGGACGACACGGTCCTGGCGACCGAATCGCCTGTGACGGCGGCGCAAACGATCTTCGGGCTGTTCGGCACCGCGCTCGGCGTCGGCCGGCAGGCCTCGATCGTCGCGCAGTAGGATCGGCGGCGGCGGGTCCGCCGCAAACTGCGGACATCACCGTGTCCTGAAAGCGCCGGCCCGGGGTGGCCGGCGCTTGGTTGTCGAGCGGGACTCGAGTTCATTTTCGGGAATGGACGCTGGGTCACTGTGAGGGGGGCCGCCCCAAGAGCAGCCGTCCGGCTAACCTGCGCAAGGCCTCCGGTCGTACCGGGCACCGACCCGCGCAGCGTCGGGCTGCGGGCCCGAGATCCAGACCGACGAGCAGCAGCGCTTTATGGCAACTGCTTCGGCACGACCTCCGCAGCGGCCTGCGGGCTTGAAGTCCGCGCGGGTGCGCCGTCCGAAGCAGGCACCGAACCACACGGCGATTGGCCTCCTCCCCGAACGGCCCGCTTCAGCGGATACGCTGGCCGTTGGCGCGGATCTGGCCCTCGTCATTGATCTCGATCGTGGAGGTGAGCGTATCCTCCGCGTCGCCCGGGACGGTGAACATCGACATCATCATGCGCGCGCCCATCGCCTCTTCCTGGCCGATGAAGCCGAGCTCCACCAGCGTGTCGATCAGCCCGTCCGCCCCGCTCAGCCGCAGCGTCGCCTCGCCCTCGGGCGCCGGCACGCCATCGAAGCTCTCCATGTCCGAATTGTCGAAGGTGAACGCCCCCTCGCCGGTCAGTTCCGCGCCGACCGCGCTCAGGCGCAGCTCCTCGATCTCGAGCGAGTTGATCTCCCCGGGCATGCCGCCGGAACGCTCCAGCCGGGCCATCGCCTCGGGGTCGAGCAGGTTCGCGAACGCCGTCGCCGTGCCGCTAAGATCCAGCACCAGGTTGGCCGGATCGCGCGGCAGCGCGCCCGACGGGTCCATAAGGCTCCACAGCGTATCCGATACCGCGACATCGGTCAGCCGCAGCCCCAGGCCGAAGGGACGCGGCTCCTCGGATTCGGCAAGGGGCATCTCCATGCGAAAGCCCGCGCGCGACATTTCCGCGGTCACCGGGAACGGCAGATCCGGGCCGGTTGCCGCGTAGGCCACGCCCTCGGCGTCGAGTTCGATCGCCATGCCGCTCTCGGACAGCGCCATGCTGAACACGCCACGGTCCGCGACGCTCTGGCCCGAGCCCTCGCCCTCCGGACCGGAAAAGGAAAACTGGGTGGAGCCATCGCGATAGGACATCGCCGCATCGACGCTGAACCCGGCCTCCAGCATCGCGGCCATGTCGTTGGGGTCCCACCCCTCCGGCGCCCACCAGCTTCCGTCCAGCGTCACGTCCGCCGCCCGGCCGGCCATCGTGAATGTCTCCTCCGCGCCCGGCTCGGACTCGGGGCTCACGGCGGCGACATCGTAGGTCAGCGTGTCCGCGCTGGTCTCCTGCTCGACCCTCTGGCCGCCGTCCTCGGAGGCGACCCGCATGCGGCCCGACATCGCTTCGAGCCGCATCTGCCCGGAGGTATCGTCGCGGCCGACCGGCTCGCCGTCGATCACCAGCTCCGCCAGCCGGAGCTCGTAGCTGCCGGCCGCGTAGTCGTAGACGAGATCCTCGGGCGTGCCCGAGACGCTCATCTCGAAATCCGGCGACGACGTCTCGATCAGCATCCGCTCGGGCATGTCGTCGCCGTCGCCCGTCAGCTCGATCGGGATCGCGTCGGGCAGCGTCACCGTCACGGTGCCGTCGTCCTCGCCGGTCAACACGATCTGGTCGATGCGGATGGACACCTCGCCCTCCGCACCCTCGGCCTCGTCCGCAACCACCGGAAGGGTCATCACGATGTCGCTGACGCGCAGGCCGTCCGCGGTCTCCTCCTGCGTCGCCTCGACCTCGTATCCGGCGTTCTGCATGTAGTCCGACAGGTTGGCCCAGACCTCGGCCGGAGTGACGTCGGCGGCGGCCGGACCGGCGGCCGCGGTCAGCGCGAGCCCTGCGGTCGCGCGAAGAAGGGCGGAACGGCGGCGCATCGACGGATCCTTTCGGTTGCAACTCGAACGTTTTGTCGCGCGGACCTTCCGACGCGGGCCGGGCACGGTCAAGGGGCTGGACCGCCCCGGGTCGCGGCATTAACAAAAGTGTCGACATATCAAGGGAGCGCCACGACATGGACATGACGGGCAAGGTGGCGATGATCACGGGCGCGAGCCGGGGCATCGGCGCGGCGGCGGCGCGGCGCTTCGCCAAGGCGGGCGCGAAGGTGGCTCTGGTGGCACGAAGCGCCGAGGCAGTGGCCGACCTCGCCGGAGAGATCGGCGGCGACCAGGCCGTCGCGATCCCCTGCGACATCTCGCGCTACTGGGAGGTCGAGCACGCGGTCCGCAACTGCGTCACCGCCTTCGGCCGGATCGACGTGCTGATCAACAACGCCGGCGTGATCGAACCCATCGCGCATATGGCCGAGGCCGATCCCGAAAGCTGGGGCCAGGTCATCGACATCAACCTCAAGGGTGTCTTTCACGGCATGCGCGCGGTACTGCCGGAGATGCTGGAACAGGGCGGCGGCACGGTCCTGACCATAGGATCGGGCGCCGCTCACGGGCCGGTGGAGGCCTGGTCGCATTACTGCGCCTCCAAGGCGGGGGCGCTGATGCTCACCCGCATGGCCGACAAGGAAAACCGCGAGCGCGGCATCCGCGCGCTTTCGTTGTCGCCCGGCACCGTGGCCACCCAGATGCAGCGCGAGATCAAGGCCTCGGGCGTCAATCCGATCAGCCGCCTGGACTGGTCCGACCACATCCCGCCCGAATGGGTGGCCGAGGCGTTGCTCTGGATGTGCTCGGACGCCGCCGACAGCTATCTCGGCGACGAGATCTCGCTGCGCGATCCGGAAATCCGGGGCAAGGTCGGCCTGTCGTGATCCGAACCGCCGACGACGGCGCGCTCCGCATCCTGACGCTCGACCGCGCCGAGAAGGCGAATGCGGTGACCGCGGAGATGCTGCGCGCTCTGGCCGAGGCGGCAGAGATGGCGAGCGAAGATATGCTGGCCGGGCGCGGCGCGCGCGGGCTCGTGATCACCGGGGCGGGCACCGTTTTCTCCGCAGGCATGGACCTCGACGCGGCAAAGGCCGGTCTTGCCACCTCTCCGCTCTGGGAACGGGTCTCCGGCGCCGTCGCGGCGCATCCGGGGCTGACCATCGCGGCGCTGAACGGCACGCTGGCGGGCGGCGCCATGGGGATGGCGCTGGCTTGCGATCTGCGCATCGCGGTGCCGGGGGCGAAGCTGTTCTACCCGGTGATGAAGATGGGTTTCCTGCCGCAGCCCTCCGATCCCGGCCGCCTGAAGGCGCTGGTCGGCCCGTCGCGGGCGCGGCTGCTGCTGATGGCCGGGGCGAAGATCACAGTGGAAGAGGCGCAGGGCTGGGGCCTGATCGACCGGATCGTGGCGCCGGACGCCCTCATGGACACGGCACGGGATCTGGCGGCCGACGTCGCCGCCGCGGAGCCACGCCACGCGCAGGCGATCAAGGCGATGATCGGCTGAGGAGATCTTGCCGGGTTTCAGCCGCCGGCCAGAAGGCGCCGGGCCAGCGCCGGCCCGTGGGTCGGCGCTTCCTGACCTTCGAAGTCTGCGCTTTATGCCAGCCACGCCCCTCCGTCCTCCGAACGTCGCAAACGAGTGACAAAGCGCCGACCCGCCGGGACGGGTCATGCCGGGGGCATGCGATGCGCGCATGACGCTGGCCCGGCGCCTTCGGCTTGGTTCCGGGCCGATCAGCGTGAGGCTCTGAGAAATTGTCGCCGGCTGGAAGGCGATCGCCCTCTCCCCTCAGCAGCCTTCGGCGTGTCCCGAGCCGGTCCGCGCGGCTCTGCGGACGCCCCCTCACCCGCACCGCCCCCCCGTAGCGTGGGCAATCTGCCCACCCCCGCGCACGGAATCCCCTTGCAGACTCGGCCCGCGCCCCGTATATCCCGCTCAACAGCGGCGCGTCGGGCTCTGGTCCGAAGCACCACCGGATACGTCAGGCGGGCCGCGTGCCCGTTTTTTTGTGCCCGTGCGCCGGGCCGCCCGTAACCCGAAGCCGCGAGACCGTCATGTCAGACCTGATCGCCAAGACCGCCATGGACCGACGCCTGGCCGAGATCGTGACCCCCACGATCGAGGACATGGGCTTCGAGCTGGTCCGCATCCGCCTCCAGGGCGGCAAGAGCCCGCTTTTGCAGATCATGGCCGAACGCCCCGGCGGCGGGATCGAGGTCGACGATTGCGCCGAGATCTCCACGGCGCTCTCGGCCGTGCTCGACGTCGAGGACCCGATCCTGGACACCTACACGCTCGAGGTCGGCTCGCCCGGCATCGACCGCCCGCTGACCCGCCTGAAGGATTTCGACACGTTCGAGGGCTACGAGGCCAAGCTGGAGACGCATGAGCTCATCGACGGGCGCAAGCGCTTCAAGGGGGTGCTCGCCGGGGTCGAGGACGGCGAGGTGCTCGTCAACGTGGAGGAAGGCACCATCGGGCTGCAATTCGACTGGCTCGCCGATGCCAAGCTGGTGATGACCGACGAACTCATCCGCGAGATGCTCAAGGCCCGCAAGGCCGCCGGCACCGTTCCCGAGGACCTGGACGAGACGAAATTCGACGAGATCGCGGCCGACGACGCCGCGCAAGAGGAGTAACAAGAATGGCCATCACCTCCGCCAACCAGCTGGAGCTTCTGCAGACCGCCGAGGCGGTCGCGCGCGAGAAGATGATCGACCCCGCGCTGGTGGTCGAAGCCATGGAGGAGAGCCTCGCCCGCGCCGCCAAGAGCCGCTACGGCTCCGAGATGGACATCCGCGTGTCGATCGACCGCAAGACCGGCCGCGCGACCTTCACCCGCGTGCGCACCGTGGTCGAGGACGAGGAGCTCGAGAACTACCAGGCCGAGCTGACCGTGGAGCAGGCCAAGCAGTACCTCGCCGATCCCAAGGTTGGCGACCAGTACATCGAGGAAGTTCCCCCGGTGGAGATGGGCCGCATCGCCGCGCAATCGGCCAAGCAGGTTATCCTGCAGAAGGTCCGCGAGGCCGAGCGCGACCGCCAGTTCGAGGAATTCAAGGACCGCGCCGGCACGATCATCAACGGCGTCGTCAAGCGCGAGGAATACGGCAACGTCATCGTCGATATCGGCCGTGGCGAAGGCATCCTGCGCCGCAACGAGAAGATCGGCCGCGAGGCGTACCGCCCCAACGACCGCATCCGCTGCTACATCAAGGACGTCCGCCGCGAGACCCGTGGCCCGCAGATCTTCCTGTCGCGCACCGCGCCGGAATTCATGGCCGAGCTCTTCAAGATGGAAGTGCCCGAGATCTACGACGGCATCATCGAGATCAAGGCCGTGGCCCGCGACCCCGGCAGCCGCGCGAAGATCGGCGTCATCTCCTATGACGGCTCCATCGACCCGGTGGGCGCCTGCGTCGGTATGCGCGGCAGCCGCGTTCAGGCTGTGGTAAACGAGCTTCAGGGCGAGAAGATCGACATCATCCCGTGGAACGAGGACATGCCGACCTTCCTCGTAAACGCGCTGCAACCCGCCGAGGTCTCCAAGGTCGTTCTCGACGAGGACGCCGAGCGGATCGAGGTCGTGGTGCCGGACGAGCAGCTGTCGCTGGCCATCGGCCGCCGCGGCCAGAACGTGCGCCTCGCCTCGCAGCTCACCGGCCTCGACATCGACATAATGACCGAGGAAGAAGAGTCGAAGCGCCGCCAGGCGGAGTTCGAGGAGCGCACCAAGCTCTTCATGGACACGCTCGACCTCGACGAGTTCTTCGCCCAGCTTCTGGTCGCCGAAGGCTTCACCAACCTCGAAGAGGTCGCCTACGTGGAGATCGACGAACTGACGGTGATCGACGGCGTCGACGACGATACCGCCGAGGAATTGCAGGCCCGCGCCCGCGACGTGCTGGAGGCGCAGGCGAAAGCCGCTCTCGACAATGCCCGCGCGCTCGGCGCGGAGGACAGCCTCATTGACTTCGAGGGCCTCACCCCCCAAATGGTGGAAGCGCTCGCGAAGGACGGCATCAAGACGCTCGAGGATTTCGCGACCTGCGCCGACTGGGAACTCGCGGGCGGCTGGACCACGGTCGACGGCCAACGGGTCAAGGACGACGGACTTCTCGAACCCTTCGATGTCGGCCTCGAAGAGGCGCAGACCATGGTGATGACCGCGCGCGTGCTTCTGGGCTGGGTCGATCCGACCGAGCTTGAGTCCGAAGCCGAGGAAGACGAAGAACCCGACGAAACCGAGGAGGCGTGAGCCAGACCGCATGACCCGTGGCGGACAAGACAAGGAGCGGCCCGAGGGCCCCGAGCGCAAGTGCATCGCCACCGGCGAGGTGCAGCCGCGCCACGGTCTCGTGCGCTTCGTTGTCGGCCCGGACGCGGCCATCGTACCAGACATCGCGGGCAAGCTGCCGGGCCGCGGGATCTGGGTGGCCGCCGACCGCACCGCGATCGAACGCGCGGCAAAGAAGAACCTCTTCGCCCGCGCCGCCAAGGCGAAGGTATCGGTGCCCGAGGGCCTCGCCGAAGAGGTCGAGCGGCAGGTCGCGGCGCGGCTGATCAACCTGATCTCGCTGTCGCGCAAGTCCGGGGATGCCGTCGCGGGCTACGAGAAGGTCAAGGACATGCTCCAGAAGGAAGAGGCGCGCGTCCTGATCCAGGCAGAGGATGGCTCGAGCCGCGGCAAGTCCAAGCTTTCGACCCCGCATTTCGGAACGTATATCGGTTGGCTCACCGCAGACGAGCTGGGATTGGCCTTTGGCCGCGAAACTGTGATACACGCAGCGCTCGGCGCTGGCGGACTCACGAATCGTATTGTAGACGAGGCCCTGCGTCTGAAGGGCCTGCGCATCGCACCGGTCGCCTCGACCGAGGGTGCGACAGTCGGCGGCAGGGTCCGCCGGGAAGGATAAGAGACTTTATGAGCGACCAAGACGGCAAGAAGACTTTGGGTGTACGTGGTGGCGGGCCTCGGTCGGGGAACGTGAAGCAGAGCTTCAGCCACGGACGCACCAAGAACGTCGTGGTGGAGACCAAGCGCAAGCGCAATGTCAGCGCGCCCAAGCCGGGCGCCGGCAAGGGCGGTGCGGGCGGTCAGGGCACGCCGGGCGGCAGCGGCGGCAAGCGCCCTGCGGGCATCTCCGATGCGGAGATGGAGCGCCGTCTGAAGGCGCTGCAGGCGGCCAAGGCGCGCGAGGCGGACGAAGCCGCTCAGCGCGAGGCCGAGGAAAAGGCCCGCGCCGCCGAACGCGAGCGCATGCGCGCCGAGAAGGAACAAAAAGAGCGCGAACAGCGCGAGGCCGAGGAACGTGCCAAGGCCAAGGCCGAAGAGGAAGAGCGCAAGAAGCGCGAGGAAGCCGAGGCCGCGAAGAAGGCCTCCGAGGCCCCCGCAGCGCCGGCAGAACAGCCGTCCGCCCGTGGCGCGGCGCGCCCGGCCGGCGGCCCCGGCGGCGCGCCGAAACCGGCCGACGCGCCCCGCAAGGCCGAGCGCGAGCGCGAGGATCGCGGCCGCGGCGGAAAGGGCCGTGGCGACGGCGGCCGGCGCACCGGCAAGCTGACCGTGAACCAGGCGCTCACCGGCGGCGGCGAAGGCGGCCGGCAGAAGTCCATGGCCGCGATGAAGCGCAAGCAGGAGCGTGCGCGCCAGAAGGCGATGGGCGGCCCGGTGAGCCGCGAGAAGGTAACGCGCGACGTGCAGCTGCCCGAGGCGATCACGGTGGCCGAACTGGCCAACCGGATGGCCGAGCGCGTCGGCGACGTGGTGAAGGCGCTGATGCAGAACGGCGTTATGGCGACGCAGAACCAGACCATCGACGCCGACACCGCAGAACTGATCATCGAGGAATTCGGCCACCACGTCACGCGCGTGTCCGACGCCGACGTGGAACAGGTCATCGAGACGGTCGAGGACCGGTCCGAGGACATGAAGCCGCGCGCCCCGATCATCACGATCATGGGCCATGTCGACCACGGTAAGACCTCTCTGCTCGACGCGATCCGCAAGACCAAGGTGGTCTCGGGCGAGGCCGGCGGCATCACCCAGCATATCGGCGCCTACCAGGTGGCCGATCCCTCGACCGGTGCGACGCTGACCTTCCTCGACACGCCAGGCCACGCGGCGTTCACCTCCATGCGCTCCCGCGGGGCGCAGGTGACGGATATCGTGGTACTGGTGGTGGCCGCGGACGACGCGGTGATGCCGCAGACCATCGAGGCGATCAATCACGCCAAGGCCGCCGGCGTGCCGATGATCATCGCCATCAACAAGTGCGACAAGCCCGAGGCGAACCCGACCAAGGTGCGCACCGACCTTCTCCAACACGAAGTGGTCGTCGAAGAGATGTCCGGCGACGTGCAGGACATCGAGGTTTCCGCGATCTCCGGCAAGGGGCTCGACGACCTGCTGGAAGCGATCGCGCTGCAGGCCGAGATCCTCGAGCTCAAGGCCAACCCCGACCGCGCGGCGCAGGGCGCCGTGATCGAGGCGCAACTCGACGTGGGCCGCGGCCCCGTCGCGACCGTGCTGGTCCAGAAGGGCACGCTCAAACAGGGCGACATCTTCGTCGTGGGCGAGCAGTGGGGCAAGGTCCGCGCCATGGAGAACGATCAGGGCGAACGCGTGAAGGAGGCCGGTCCCTCCGTGCCCGTGGAGGTCCTGGGCCTCAACGGCACGCCCGAGGCCGGCGACGTGCTGAACGTGGTCGAGACCGAGGCGCAGGCGCGCGAGATCGCCGAGTACCGCCAGCAGGCCGCGAAGGACAAGCGCGCGGCAGCCGGCGCGGCGACGACGCTCGAGGCGCTGATGCAGAAGGCCAAGGAAGACGAGAACGTGGCCGAGCTGCCCGTGCTCGTGAAGGCCGACGTGCAGGGCTCTGCCGAGGCGATCGTCCAGGCGCTCGAGAAGGTGGGCAACGACGAGGTTCGCGTGCGCGTGCTGCACTACGGTGTGGGCGCGATCACCGAGACCGACGTCGGCCTCGCCGAAGCGTCCGGGGCGCCGATCCTGGGCTTCAACGTCCGGGCCAATGCCTCGGCCCGCAACAGCGCCAACCAGAAGGGCGTGGAGATCCGCTACTACTCGGTGATCTACGACCTCGTTGACGACGTGAAAGCGGCGGCTTCGGGTCTTCTGTCCAACGAGGTGCGCGAGAACTTCATCGGCTACGCCAAGATCCTGGAAACCTTCCGCGTCTCCGGTGTCGGCACCGTGGCGGGCTGCCTCGTCACCGAGGGCGTGGCGCGCCGCTCGGCCGGCGTGCGCCTCCTGCGCGACGACGTGGTGATCCACGAAGGTACCCTGAAGACGCTCAAGCGCTTCAAGGACGAGGTGTCCGAGGTCATCTCCGGCCAGGAATGCGGCATGGCGTTCGAGAACTACGACGACGTGCGCAAGGACGACGTGATCGAAATCTTCACTCGCGAAGAGGTGGTCCGCACGCTCCAGTGACGGGCAGTGCGATCGGAAGAAACTTCAAAGGGAGGCCGCCGGGCCTCCCTTTTTCGTTCGGATGACGGTGACGGCGCGCTTAGGCGCTGCCGATGACCGGCAGACCTGTGAACAGGCGTTGTCCGACCCGCACGACCAGCCGGCCGTCCGGCAGCTTGCGCTCCACCATGCCCTGCACCGAAATGCAGGATCCCAAGACGATCGTCTGTAACATCTTCTATTCCCCCGGAGTGACTGCCGCATGGTTGCATCTGTATCACATAGGTTGAGAATCCGTTAACGCGACCTTCGGAGCACCGCCGGAGACGGGTGGGACAGGCGCCTCCGGACTACAGCCAGTCGCGCAGGATCGGCACCAGCGGCAGGTCTGCGGCGGGCATGGGATAGCGCGCCAGCTCGCGCGGGGCGGCCCAGGAAAGGGTCTGGCCTTCGCGCGCCTGCGGAATGCCCTCCCACTTGCGGCAGGCGAAGAGCGGCATCAGCAGGTGGAAATCCTCGTAACTGTGCGAGGCGAAGGTGAGCGGCGCGAGGCAGCTTTCCCAGGTGCCGATGCCCAGCTCTTCATGCAGCTCGCGGATCAGCGCGGCCTCGGGTGTCTCGCCCGGTTCCACCTTGCCGCCGGGAAACTCCCAGAGGCCAGCCATGGACTTGCCATCGGGCCGCTGCGCGAGCAGGACCCGGCCGTCCACGTCGATCAGCGCGACGGCGGAGACGAGAACGGTCTTCATGCGTGCAAACCGGGGGTGGGCAGATTACGAATCCTACCGGTCACGCCGGTTCCGTCTGTTCGCGCCCCCATGGAGTCACTCGACCAGATGCAGAGAGAGTGGAAGGTCACGATCGGTAATCGGCGTTGATGGAGATGTAGCCGTGCGTGAGGTCGCAGGTCCAGACAGTGGCGGCGCCGCTGCCGAGCCCGAGGTCCACGCCGATGGTGATCTCCGGGCGCTGCATCTGCGCGGCGCCCATCTCCTCGCGGTAGCTTTCGGCGACCCAGCCGTGTTCGGCCACGGCGACATCGCCGAACCGGATCGACAGGCGGTCCCGGTCTGCCGCAGCGCCGGACTTGCCGATCGCCATGACGATACGGCCCCAGTTCGGATCCTCCCCGGCGACCGCGGTCTTCACCAGCGGCGAATTGGCGATCGCCATCGCGTGTGTGCGCGCGTCGGTGTCCGAGGCGGCACCGGTGACCTCCACGGTGACGAACTTGGTCGCGCCTTCTCCGTCGCGGACAACCTGCTGCGCGAGGTCGCGGAAGACATCCTCCAGCGCGGTGGCAAAAGCGCTATCCTCCGGCGCGACGGTCACCCCAGAGGCGCCGGTGGCGCCGACGAGCAGAGTATCGGAGGTGGACGTGTCGCTGTCCACGGTGATGCAGTTGAACGTCCGGTCGGCAGCGCGGGCGACGAGCGCCTGAAGCGCATCACGGTCCATCGCCGCGTCGGTGAAGACGTAGACGAGCATGGTGCCGAGGTCGGGCGCGACCATGCCCGACCCCTTGGCGATGCCGGCGATGGTCACGTCACCGCCGTTCACGTGGACCTTGGCGGACGCGCCCTTGGGGAAGGTGTCGGTGGTCATGATCGCTTGCGCGGCATCCGCGATGCCGTCTTCCGACAACGCCGACGCAAGCTCCGCGATCTTCGCGGTGATGCGCCCGTGCGGCAGACGCTCCCCGATGACCCCGGTGGAGGAGGTGAAGACCCGCGCCGCCGGCAGGTCCAGCGCGGTCGCCACCGCATCGGTCACGGCGGCGACGGATTCGTCGCCCGCGCGGCCGGTGAAGGCGTTGGCGTTGCCGGAATTGACGAGGATCGCGGCGCCGTCATCCGTGACGGCGCCGATCTTCGCCTCGCAGTCGAGAACCGGCGCCGCGCGCGTGGCGGAACGGGTGAACACCCCTGCCACCACCGACCCCGGCGCGAGATGGGCGAGCATCACGTCGGGGCGGCCGGCATAGCGCACCCCGGCCGCGACGGTGGCAAAGCGCACCCCCTTGACCACGGGCAGATCGGGAAAGGCCTCCGGCGCGAGCGGCGAGCGCGCGAGCGTCTTGGCCAAGATCAGTTCTCCAGGAGGTCGAACTGAGACAGCGCCGCCGGGCCAAGCGCCTCGGAATCGACCTTATCGACATCAGCCTGCGATACGAGTTCCACGATCCGTTCCTGCACCGCCTGCGTCTGGAGCTGTTCGGCAATCTGGTCACGGACCTCGGACAGCGCCGGCGCTTCCTTCTCGCGGGTCTCGTTCAGGCGGATGACATGCCATCCGAACTGCGTCTCGACCGGGTCCGAGATCTCGCCTGCTTCCATGCCGGCGACGGTTTCCTCGAACGGACCCACCATCTCGCCTTCGGCGAACCAGCCGAGCGATCCGCCGTTCGGACCCGACGGGCCGGTGGAGCGCTCGCGCGCGAGTTCGGAAAAGTCCGCGCCGCCCTCGAGGTCGCTGACCAGGGTCTGCGCCTCTTCCTCGGTCTCCACGAGGATGTGCGCGGCGTTGTATTCCGTGCCCTGCGCGCCCTGCGCGAACTGTTCCTCGTAGGCGGCCTCGATCTCCTCTTCGCTGACGAGATCGGCGCTCAGGCTGTTCACTGCCTCGGAGGCGACGAGCGCGCGGCGCTCGTTCTCCAGCGCGAGCGTCACGCGCGGCGTTTCCTCGGCCATGTCGGATTGCGCCAGCACCTCCTGCCGGACAAGCTGGTCGAGGATGCCTTCCCACAGCACGTTGTCCGGAAGCTGCTGGTATTGTTCGGAGAGGCCCGCGCGCACCAGGAGCATGTGCCCGAGCACGATGTCGCGGCCATTGACCGTGGCGACCACGGTGTCGAGCGCGGGCTCGGTCGTGGCGGCGTCCGTCGGGGCGGCGTCTTCCTGTGCAGAGTCGTCCTGTGCGGCGGCCTGGGTCGCCAGGGTCGCGGCGAGCAGGGGGGCAGCGATGCGAATCGCGCGAAGGGTCATCCGGTTTCTCCTCTGCCGCCCCTCCCTGAGGCGGCGTTGACACTTTCTGGCCCGGCCCTTACATGCCGCAAGTGGCGGCGCGAGCCGGTCGTTCCCCCCCGTGTCTATGGGCTGTGTGCGAGACGGGCAAGTCGGTGCCGCACACGAAACGGTCAAGAGGCAGAGTGGGCCCATGCTGGGGATCGGGACTATCACGCGCAAGGTGTTCGGCACGCCGAACGACCGCAAGGTCAAGGCGACGCGCCCGCTGGTCGAGAAGATCAACGCGCTCGAAACCGAATACGAAGCGCTGGACGATGCCGGCCTGATCGCCAAGACCGAGGAGTTCCGCAGCCGCCTGACCGGCGGCGAGAGCCTCGACGACATCCTCCCCGAAGCTTTCGCCAATTGCCGCGAGGCGGCGCGCCGCGCGCTTGGCCTGCGCGCCTTCGACGTGCAGCTGATGGGCGGGATCTTCCTGCACCAGGGCAACATCGCCGAGATGAAGACCGGCGAGGGCAAGACGCTGGTGGCGACCTTCCCCGCCTATCTCAACGCGCTGGCCGGGCCCGTTCACATCGTCACCGTGAACGACTACCTCGCGCGGCGCGACGCGGAATGGATGGGCAAGGTCTACGGCGCGCTTGGCCTGACGACGGGCGTCGTCTATCCGCGCCAGCCCGACGAGGAGAAGAAGAGCGCCTACGCCGCCGACATCACCTACGCGACGAACAACGAGCTCGGCTTCGACTACCTGCGCGACAACATGAAGTCCGAGCTGAACCAGATGGCGCAGCGCGGCCACGTCTTCGCCATCGTCGACGAGGTCGACTCCATCCTCATCGACGAGGCGCGCACGCCGCTGATCATCTCGGGCCCGGCGCAGGACCGCTCGCAGCTTTACGACAGCATCGACCGCGTGATCCCCGAGCTGAAGGACGAGTTCTACAGCCTCGACGAGAAGACCCGGAACGTGACCTTCACCGACGAGGGCAACGAGTTCCTTGAGGAACGGCTGGCCCAGCTCGGCCTGATCGAAGAGGGGCGCACCCTCTACGACCCCGAGTCGACGACAATTGTGCACCATCTCAGCCAGGGTCTGCGGGCGCACAAGCTCTACCAAAAGGACAAGGACTACATCGTCCGCGACGGCGAGGTGATCCTGATCGACGAGTTCACCGGCCGGATGATGCCGGGCCGGCGGCTGTCAGACGGTCTGCACCAGGCCATCGAGGCCAAGGAAGGTGTGAAGATCCAGCCCGAGAACGTCACTCTCGCCTCGGTGACCTTCCAGAATTATTTCCGCCTCTACGACAAGCTTTCCGGCATGACCGGCACCGCCACCACCGAGGCCGAGGAATTCGCGGAGATCTACGGCCTCGGCGTCGTCGAGGTGCCGACCAACAAGCCCATCGCCCGGATGGACGAGGACGATCAGGTCTACCGCACCGCGCGCGAGAAATACGCCGCCATCGTCGAAGAGATTCGCAAGGCGCACGAGAAGGGCCAGCCCGTCCTCGTCGGCACCACCTCCATCGAGAAATCCGAGATGCTGTCGCAGCACCTTCAGCAGGAGGGGCTGCCGCATAACGTGCTGAACGCCCGCCAGCACGAGAAGGAAGCGCAGATCGTCGGTGACGCTGGCCTGCCCGGCGCGGTGACGATCGCCACGAACATGGCCGGCCGCGGCACCGACATCAAGCTGGGCGGCAATGTCGAATTCAAGGTGATGGAGGCGCTCGCCGCCGACCCGGACGGCAACCCCGACGAGATCCGCGCCCGGATCGAGGCGGAACACGCCGACACCGAGAACAAGGTGATCGAGGCCGGCGGCCTGTTCGTCCTGGCCACCGAACGGCACGAAAGCCGCCGCATCGACAACCAGTTGCGCGGCCGCTCCGGCCGGCAGGGCGATCCCGGGCGGTCGGTGTTCTATTTGTCGCTCGAAGACGACCTGATGCGGATCTTCGGGTCCGACCGGCTCGACAACGTTCTGGGCAAGCTGGGGATGCAGGAAGGCGAGGCCATCGTGCACCCCTGGGTGAACAAGTCGCTCGAACGCGCGCAGGCGAAGGTCGAGGGGCGCAACTTCGACATCCGCAAGCAGCTTCTGAAATTCGACGACGTGATGAACGACCAGCGCAAGGTCGTCTTCTCCCAGCGGCGCGAGATCATGGAGGCCGAGGACGTCACCGAGATCACCCAGGACATGCGTCATCAGGTGATCGACGATCTCGTCGACACCTACTGCCCGCCCAAGTCCTATGCCGACCAGTGGAACCTCGAAGGGCTCTATGCCGCCTGCATCGAGAAGCTGGGCGTCGAGGTGCCGGTGATGAGCTGGGGCGAAGAGGACGGCGTCGATCAGGAAATCGTGCGGGAGCGGATCGAGGAAGCCTCCGACAAGCACATGGAAGAGAAGGCCGCGGCCTTCGGCCCCGACACCATGCGCCAGATCGAGAAGCAGGTTCTGCTCCAGACCATCGACGGCAAGTGGCGCGATCACCTTCTGACGCTGGAACACCTGCGGTCGGTCGTGGGCTTCCGCGGTTATGCGCAACGCGACCCGCTGAACGAATACAAGACCGAGTCCTTCCAGCTCTTCCAGAACATGCTGGACGGGCTGCGCGAGGACGTGACCGAGAAGCTCGCGCAGATCCGCCCGATGACCGACGAACAGCGCCGCGAGTTGATGGAAGAACTGCAACGCCAGCAGGCGCGCGCGACCGACGCGGCAGCCGCCGAGAAGCCGGCAACGCCGCAGCCCGCCGGCGCCGGCGCGCCGCCGGACAAAGCGCCCGCCGCGGCGTCGGGTACACCCTATCCCGAACCGACCCAGCCCGGCGCCACCGTGGCCGAACGCGAGCCGCTGGTCGAAGGCTTCGACGAGAACGATCCCGCGACCTGGGGCAATCCGGGCCGCAACGAAGCCTGCCCTTGCGGATCGGGCAAGAAGTTCAAACACTGCCACGGCCGGCTGACCTGACGCGGCCGGCGCGGTGCCGCCCCAGTGGAGAGCGTCCTTCATATCGGCATGCACAAGACCGGCAGCTCGGCGATCCAGGCCGGGCTGTCCGAGTATGACGACGGTGAAACGTTCTACGCTCCCCTCGGCCGCCCCAATCAGAGCGCCGCGCTGGTCACGGCCGTGTCGGCCGGCTACCGGGACTACCACGTCTGGCGAAAGGCCGGCCTGACCGCCGCGGAAATCGACACCCGCCGAGACCAGGCCCGCGCCGACATCGCCGCCGCGCTGGCGCGGCGCGACCGGCGCCGCGCGATCTTCTCGGGCGAGGACGTCTCCTCCCTCCCGCGGGCGGAGTTCGCGGCCCTGGTCGCGTGGCTGGCCGAAGCCGGGCCGGTCACCCTTCTCGTCTACCTGCGCGATCCCGCGGACTATGCGGCCAGCGCCCTGCAGCAGATCATCCAGGGCGGCGCGCGGCACCTGCCCCGCCGGGTGACGCAGCGCATGCGCGGCGTGCTGACCGCCGCCAAGGCCACAGGCGCGCGTCTCATCGTGCGCGACTACCGGCCGGACAGCTTCCCGCAGGCCGACGTGGTGGCCGATGTCTGCGCGCTTCTGGACCTCGACCGCGCGCGCTGCGGCACGGAGCGGCCGAACACCCGGATGTCCGCGACGGCGCTGCGGCTTCTGTGGCAGTTCAACTGCGGCAACCCGGCCTTCCAGGGCGATCCCAAGCTCTTGCGCGCACATGAGCGGCTCAAGCACATCCTGCGCGAGACCTTCGCGAACGCGGCGCCGATCCCGTTGGAACCCTTCGCCGGGCTTGCCGACTACGACGACATCGGCTGGCTGCGCGACACTCACGGAATCACCTATCGCGACCGCAGTGCCGGCGCGACGGCCGAAGATGCACGGCGCTGGCTGGACGAGGTGCCCGAGGACGCGACAAAGGCGCTCGCCGAGGTGCTGGCGCGGCACGACCTGCGGGCGCCGGACGGCGCCGATCCGGTCTGGATGCTCAACCGGATCTACTATCTCTGCCTGTCGGAGGATCACTACGATCCGAAAACCCGGACCCTGCGGACACCGCGGCTCGGCATCGACGATCTGCCGGCGCTGCGCAGCGCTGCGCTGTCGCACAACGAGGCGCGGCCGCTCGACCGCGGCGAGGCACGGCACCTGCTGGATCTCGCCCTGCGCATCCGGCCAAACGGCCCGGTCCTGCTGCGCACCCGCGCCGCATGGGATCGCGACAAGGGCTGAGGCCGCTTCGGCGACCCGCCGCCAGGCTCCGCTCTTTGCGGCGCGACTGCGCCCAGACGCGAATATGGCGCCGGGATTGTGTCGACAAAATGCGGCGACGCCAGAAAGAGTCCTGCCGCACGCCGCATAGGCGCCCCTTTTCCCCTTCACTCATGATCTCGAAACGGTCTTTTGCCCCTCGGAGGCGAACATGATTCGCAGTAAGACGGCACTCCTGGCGACCGGCACGCTGTTCTGCGCGCTCGCCACCGGCTACGTGATGCAATACGGGCTGACGCTGCCCGGCGAGGACATGACCCCGCGCGGTCCCGTCGTTGTCACCGGGATCGTCGATACCGCTGCGCGCACGGACGGCCCCGGTGCAGGCGTCGCTCCGACCGGAGCACCGGGCCCGGCAACCGTGGATCCGGCCCCCGCGGCCATCGCCGATCTGCCCGCGGAGGCCCGCGCGCCGGCGTTGCCCGAGACGCCGCATCACCTGGCGGCGCTGGACGCGGCGCCGGAGCTGAACGCGCTGCCGCGCGAGGCCGAAAGCCCCTCTTTCGATTGCGAGGTGACACTCGAGGCGACGCCCATCGCCGGCGCGCTGGTGCGCCTGCAACTGGCCTCGCCCTGCCGCAACGGCACCCGCGTAAGCCTGCATCACAGCGGCCTGATGATCACCGAGACCACCGACGAGGACGGCGCGCTTACGATCGACATGCCGGCGCTGACGGGAAATGCCGTGTTCATCGCCTCCTTCGATGACGGCGGCGGAGCCGTGGCGCAGGCGAGCGTCTCTTCCCTGCCCTTCTACGACCGCGTCGTGCTGCAATGGCAGGACCGCAGCGCGCTGGAACTGCACGCCCGGGAATGGGGCGCGGACTATTTTGGCGACGGCCATGTCTGGCACGACGCGGCCGGCACGCTGGAAGAGGCGGTGCGCGGCCAGGGCGGCTTCCTGCTCCGACTCGGCGATGCCTCGCTGCCCGATCCTCGGCTTGCCGAAGTTTATTCCTACCCGGCCGGCACCTCCGTCCGCGACGGCGAGATCGCCGTGAGCGTCGAGGCAGAGGTGACCGAGATGAACTGCGGCGCGGATATCGCGGCCCAGACGCTCGACACCCGCGCCGGCGCGGAACTCGCCGTGCGCGACCTCACGCTTGCGATGCCGGAC
Organism: Roseivivax sediminis; assembly: GCF_900112685.1. Lineage (GTDB taxonomy): Bacteria > Pseudomonadota > Alphaproteobacteria > Rhodobacterales > Rhodobacteraceae > Roseivivax > Roseivivax sediminis. The sequence continues at coordinate 177,752 of NZ_FOMS01000002.1, read as the reverse complement.
TGCGAGGCGGTGGGTGACTATCTGGTGTTGAAAAACCTGATCGAAGACCTGAAGATCGCGTCCAACTAACGGCGGGGCTGACGGGAACCTTCCATGCGACACTCGTGTGCGGCGATCTTCGCCGCACTTTTTCTTGCGTTGTCGGCGGGTGGGCCAGCGGCGGCCGAGGATATCACGCTGCGCTCGCGCGATGGCGCCATCGCGCTGTCGGGCACGCTCCTCGGCTTTGACGGCGAATTCTACCGGATCGAGACGCGCTATGGCGAACTGACGGTCGACGGTTCGGGCGTGCTGTGCGAAGGCGTCGGTTGCCCGTCGCTGACCGACTACGTGGCCGAGCTGACGATCTCGGGTTCGGCGACGCTGGGATCGGTGCTGATGCCGGCGCTGATCGAGGCATTCGCGCTGAAGCGCGGGCTGGGCGCGACGCGCGAAGGGACGCCGGATGGCAGCTTCGTCTACGTGCTGTCGGACCCCGAGGAGGACCGCCCGGTGGGGCGCTTCACCTTCCGCAACAGCAACACCGATACCGGCTTCGCCGACCTGCTGGCGGACAAGGCCGACATTGTCATGTCCCTGCGCGAGATCCGACCCGAGGAAGTGGAGCGCGCCCGCGAGGCCGGGCTCGGCGTGCTTGACGAGGCCAATCGCAGCCGTATCGTCGCGCTCGACGCGATCGTGCCGGTGGTGAGCCCGAGCAATCCGGTCTCGGGCATCTCGCTGGCCGATCTGTCCCGCGTTCTGGGCGGCAAGGTCACCAGCTGGGACCGTCTCGGCGGCGCCGACGCGCCCATCACGCTGCACCTGCCGGAGGCAGCCTCGGGTCTCAGCCAGGGGATTGCCGACCGGATTCTCGCGCCCGCGCGCCTGTCCCTGCCCGACGGCGTCGTCCGCCACGCCACCAGCGATGCGCTCGTCGCGGCGGTCGCCGCCGATCCGTTCGCCTTGGGACTTGCCAGCTTTTCGGAAACGGGCAACGCCAAGACACTGACTTTGACCGGAAGATGCGGCTTCGGCCTCGCGGCGACGCGGCGCAATATCAAGACCGAGGATTATCCGCTCACTGCGCCGATGTTCCTCTACCTGCCGGCGCGGCGGCTTCCGGCTCTGGCGCGCGAGTTTCTCGGCTTTACCCGGTCGGAGCCGGCGCAGATCGTGATCCGGCGGACCGGTTTCGTCGACCAGTCGCCCGAAGAGGTGCCCGTCGACCTGCAGGGCGACCGCTTTGCCAATGCCATCACAGTCGCGCGCGGGAGCGAGGGCTTGGCGGAACTCAAGCGCATGGTCTCCACGCTGGGCGACATGCAGCGGCTGTCGACCTCGTTCCGGTTCCAGCCGGGATCGGCGCGGCTCGACGCGCAGTCGCGCTCGAACGTTTATCAGCTCGCCCGGTCGATCGAGGCGGGGCGCTACGATACGAGACAGTTGTTGTTCGTCGGCTTCTCGGACGGCGCGGGACCGGCGGCCGCCAATCTCGACATCGCCCGCGAACGGGCCGAGGCGGTCCGCGCGGCCGTGGTCAACGCCGCGGAGACGGCGGATTTCGCGCGTCTCGCCATCGCCACCGACGCCTTCGGAGAGGCGATGCCCATGGCCTGCGACGACACCTCCTGGGGACGCGAGGCCAACCGGCGGGTGGAGGTCTGGGTGCGCTGAGCCAGGCGGCGCGCCGGTGGCGGGGGCGAGGGGCCAGCCCCTCGCGCTCCCCGGGATATTTTCGGGCAGATGAAAGCCGGGACCGCGCGCAGCGACCGGGGTGGGACGCGCGGACGGCGCCGGTCTCAGCGCGGGCGGGCGAGGTCGAAGGCCTTGCGCATGAGCGTGGGCAGATCGGCCGGGCGGAACTCCTCTGCCGGAACGAAAGTGCCGCGGCCCGGGGTGCGGTCCATCGGGACGAGCGCGGTGCAGAGGGCCAGGCGCAGGTGGAAATGTGTGAAGGTGTGACGGGCCTCTTCGCCGAGGGTCTTCCATTCGGCTTGGATCGGCGGCGCGGGCCGGGGCGTGTCCTCCAGGCCGACCCAGTCGCTGCCGGGCCAGCCGAGCATACCGCCCAAAAGGCCGGACTCGGGCCGGGTCTCGAGGAGCCAGGCGCCGTCGACCCGGCGGGCGAGGTAGGCGATGCCGTGGCGCACCGGCTTGGCCTTTTTCGGGGTCTTCTTGGGCAGTTCGGCCGCGGTGCCCGCGCCCCAGGCGGCGCAGACGGGGCGCCAGGGGCAGAGGCCGCAGGCGGGGTTCTTCGGGGTGCAGATCGTCGCGCCGAGATCCATCACCGCCTGCGCGTGATCGCCGGGGCGCGCGGCGGGGGTGAGCGCGCGCGCGTGCTCCGTCAGGATCGGCTTGGCGGCCGGCAGCGGCGTGTGCTCGTCGTGAAGGCGCGCCATCACCCGCTCCACGTTGCCGTCGACGACCGTGGCGGGGATGTCGAATGCGATGGCGGAGATCGCCGCCGCCGTGTAGGGGCCGATGCCCGGCAGTTTCAGCAGCGCGTCGTGATCGGCGGGAAAGGCGCCGCCATGGTCGGACACCACGACGCGGGCGCATTTCAGCAGGTTGCGGGCGCGCGCATAATAGCCGAGTCCGGCCCAGGCGGCCATGACATCGGCATCCTCGGCCGCGGCGAGGGCCTCGACCGTGGGCCAGCGGCGGGTGAACGCCTCGAAATAGGATTTGACCGCCGCGACCGTGGTCTGCTGGAGCATGATTTCGGACAGCCAGACGGCATAGGGGTCGGGTCGCAGGCCGGCGGCGCGCGCGGCCGGGCCGACGCGCCAGGGCATCCGGCGCGCGTGGCGGTCGTACCAGTCGAGAAGCGCCTCCGAGAGCGCGGGTGCGGCGGCGGTATCACGCAAGTCTGACGATCCCTTGATTTCGGTTGCCGGGACTGGTGCCCGGCGCGCGCGCCACTAGAATAGCGCCGACGAGAGGGATGCAACCATGCCACGCGCCTCCACCACCTACGGCTTCGCCCGCACCGGCAAACTGCTTCAGGGCCGGATTCGCAAGGCGTCTGAAAGCCGCGGCTTCGCGCAGTCGCGGCTGCTGACCCATTGGCCCGAGATCGCGGGAGAGAAGATCGCCGCGATCAGCCGGCCGGTTGAGGTCAGCTACGGTCGCGGCGGCATCGACGCGACGCTGACGCTGCTGACCACCGGGGCGTCCGCGCCGGTGCTGAACATGGAGCGCGAGAAGCTGCGCGAGCGGGTGAACGCCGTCTACGGCTACAACGCGATCTCGCGCATCCGCATCACCCAGACCGCCGCGACCGGCTTTGCCGAAGGCCAGGCGGATTTCGTGCACCGAAGGGCACGCGACGAGGCGCCCGACGCCGATCCGGCCACGCAGGCGGCGGCGCGCGACACGGCAGAGGGTGTCACGGACGACGGCCTCCGCGCGGCGCTGGAACGTCTGGCGCAGAACCACTACGGGGGGCGGCGGCGCCCCTAGCGCGGGCCGGCCCGAGACCACTCAAGGAGACGAGATTGCCCATGACACGGATCATCCTTCCCGCGGCGCTGGCCGCCGTTCTTCTCGGCGGCGGGTTCTGGGCCCTCAGCGGCGCTGGCGTGAACACCTCGGCCCCGAGCATAGCGCTGCCGGGCGCCGCCGCTGCGCAGGAGAGCGGCGAAGAGAGCGAGACAGTCGAGATCACCGAAATGACGCTCGGCGAAGCCGATGCGCCGGTCGAGGTGATCGAATACGCGTCCTACACCTGCCCGCACTGCGCCAGCTTCCATCAGCAGGTCTTTGGCGAGCTCAAGGCGAACTATATCGACACCGGCAAGATCTCGTTCACCATGCGGGAGGTCTATTTCGACAAGTACGGCATGTGGGCATCGCTGATCGCCCGCTGCGGCGAGGACCCGCAGCGCTTCTTCGGCATCACCGACATGCTGTTCGAGGGGCAGTACGAATGGGCGCGCGCCGGCTCCGAGGCGGAGATCGCCGACGAGCTTCGCAAGGTCGGCCGTCTGGCGGGCCTCGGGAACGAGGAGCTGGAGAGCTGCCTGACCGACGGCGACAAGCTGCGCTCGCTGGTGGCGTGGTACCAGGAGAACGCCGAAGCCGACGAGGTCGAGGCGACACCGACCTTCATCGTCGACGGCGAAAAGCACTCGAACATGAACTACGAGGATTTCTCGGCGCTCCTCGACGAGAAGCTGCCGGAGTAACGGGACCTCCGAGTCCGGCGGTCGCGGAAGCAAGGCCGCAGGCCGCCGCGCACCGCCGGGCCGCCCCCCCGGCCCGGGGATTGGCTGACGATGGCGCTTCGCTCGGAGCTTGTTCGGCCAATTCAGCCATCAAGCAACGCCGCTCGCCTATCCGGATCGCCGCGCCGCGGCCCGACGCTGCACGGGTCGCGCTCCGGCCCGGACCGCTGCCCTTCGGCCGCAGTGTCGAGTCGCGCGCGACTCGCGCCGTCCGGGCGGCGCGGAACCGCGCAGGCCAATTCCCGCCGGGGAAATTTTCTTTCTCTGCCCTGAGGCTTATCGGTCACATCGCGGCGGCGCAGCCACGCGGCGCTGGACGGCCGCGCCTGTCGTCCCCTATCCTGCCGTCAACGACGGGGCGCCAACGACCCCGCGATCCGAGGCAGTCCGAGTCATGTTTCCCGAGCGGTTCTCAACCCTCCCGGCTTACGCGTTCCCGCGTCTGCGCGCGCTGCTCGACGAGCATGCGGCGGGCGGCCCGGTCGTGCACATGACGATCGGCGAGCCGAAGCACCGCTTTCCTGCCTGGATCACCGATATCATCGCCGAGCACGCCGAGGGATTCGGACGTTACCCCACCAACGAGGGGGCGCCGGAACTGCTGACGGCCGCGACCGACTGGTTCGCCCGGCGCTACGGCGTGACGCTCGACCCCGAGCGACAGGTGATGGCGCTGAACGGCACGCGCGAAGGGCTCTACAACGCGGCGATGGCGCTCTGCCCCGAGACCAAGAACGGCAAGCGCCCGGTGATCCTCTCGCCCAATCCGTTCTACCAGGTCTATGCCGTCGCGGCTCTGTCGGTCGGCGCGGAGCCTGTCTTTGCCAACGCCACGGAGGCGACGGGCCATCTGCCCGATTACGAGAGCCTGCCGGAGGACGTGCTGAACCGCGCCACGCTGGCCTATATCTGCTCTCCGGCCAATCCACAGGGCGCGGTGGCGGATCGCGACTACTGGCGCCGGCTGATCGCGCTGGCCGAACGCTACGATTTCCGCATCCTCGCGGACGAATGCTACAGCGAGATCTACCGCGACACGCCGCCGCCCGGCGCGCTCGAGGTCGCGCAGGAAATGGGCGCGGACCCCGAGCGGGTCGTGGTCTTTCATTCGCTGTCCAAGCGGTCGAACCTGCCCGGGCTGCGCTCGGGCTTCGTGGCCGGCGGGCCGGAGTGCATCGCGCGGCTGCGTCAGCTTCGGGCCTATGCCGGGGCGCCGCTTCCTCTGCCGCTGCAGTACGCGGCCGCCGCGCTCTGGGCGGACGAGGATCACGTGGTCGAGAACCGCCGGCTCTACGCGGAGAAATACGCCGTCGCGGACCGCGCGCTTGGCCATGTGCCGGGCTACCGCGCGCCCGAGGCGGGGTTCTTCCTGTGGCTGCCGGTCGCGGACGGGGAAGACGCGGCGCTGAAGCTGTGGCAACAGACGGGGGTGCGCGTGCTGCCCGGCGCATACCTGTCGCGGGACACCGAACACGGCAATCCGGGCAAGGGATACATTCGCGTGGCGCTGGTCGCCCCGCGCGAGGAAACGGCCGACGGGCTGACGCGCCTGGCGAGGGCGCTCTATCCGTAAATGGCCGACAGGCAAGTAAAAAGACCGACGAAGAGGCGAGGCATGGCATATCAGGCGCGGGGGCGCGACCCCCTGTTCGACACCGACATGGCAAACGCGCTGGAGCGGCGCGGCAAGGAGCTTCTGGGCCTTGCGCTGATCGCCGTCGGCCTGATGGCCGCCGCCGCCTTTGCCAGCTACACGCCGGACGATCCGTCGTGGATGTCGGCGACGGACGCGCCGGTCCGCAACTGGATGGGCGCTGCCGGTGCGGCGGTCGCGGCGCCGCTGTTCATGATCTTCGGAGCCGGCAACTGGGTGCTGCCGGTCGTTCTGATCGCCTGGGGCCTGCGCTTCGTCACCCATAGCGGGGAGGAGCGCGCTGTCGGCCGGCTGATCTTCACGCCGATCTGGTGGGCGCTCGCCGCCGTCTACGCGGCCGGCCTGAACGCCGGTCCGGACTGGAACCATTCCTTCGGGCTCGGCGGGCTCTTCGGTGACGTGGCGATGGGATCGGTCATGGGATTGCTGCCGCTCGGCCCGGCGCTGTCGCTCAAGGTCGCGACCGTGGGCTGCGGCGCGGCTGTGCTGCTGGTGGGCGCCTTCGTCATCGGCTTCACCCGCCGCGAGCTGACCAATGCCGCGCGCATGGGACTTGTCGGCCTGGTGATGAGTTACGCCACCGTCGTGCGTATGGCCGGCCGCGGCGCCGGCGGCGCGGTGCGCGGGGCGCAGGCGATGCAGGACGCCCACGCCGAACGCCGCGCCCGCCGTCAGCAGGAGGCCGAAGAGGCCGCCGCCTGGGCCGCCGCACAGGCGCCCCAGCGCGTGCGCCGTTCCGAGCCGATGTTCGAGGACGACGGCGACGACGACGCGGTGTTCGAGGAAGAGGAAGCGTCCCGGCCACGCGGCGGATTCCTCGCCCGCCTGCCCGCTCTTCTCGGCCGCCTGTCCCACGGCGAGGCGGCAGAGGCGGAGCCGGCGGCCCAGCCGCAGCGCCGCGCGCCGCTGGTCGCCCGCCGCGATGCTCCCGCCGCCGAACCGGCGCCGCAGCCCGAACCGGAGCGGGGCGGGCTACTCGGCCGGATGCCGTCGCTGATCCGCCGCGGCGAACCGATGCCCGAGCCGGAGCTGGTCGATACCGATGTGCAGCAGGACGAGGACGACGGCATCGGCGCGCCGACCGAGGACCGCGTGCGCGCGAAGATCTCGGACGCGATCCGCGCCCGCCTGCGCCAGACTCCCGAGGCCCGCATCGCCGAGGAAGCGCCGCTGACCAGGGGCCGCGGCCGCCGGCCCGATCCGCTGATCGCGAATCTCGCGCCACGCGACCGCAGCGTCCGGGCCGAACCGCCCCTCACTGCCGCCCAGGCGCAGCCCGAGCGGCGCGAACCGGTGCTGACGGCCCAGCGCGCGGCGCCCCCCGCCACGGAGCGCTGGGAGGACCGCGATAGCGCCCACACCCGCCCGCCGCTGCGGGCAGAACGCGCCAGCTTTGTCGCCGAAGAGGCGGACGCGGACACCGAGGCCGATTTCGACGCCTGGGCGGCGGGAGATACCGCCCCGCAGGAGACACATGCGGGGGCAGAGGCTGCGCCGCAGCCGGCGATCCCGCGCAAGTCGGGCGCGCCGCGCCCGGCCACGCCCGCAATTCCGGCAACGCGCGACGACACGGACGACGGAGACGACGACGGCGGCAACATCTACGAGGACGGCTACGGCGCCGAACAGGCCCCCTCCCCTTCTCCGGCGCAGCGTCCGGCCATTCCGGTCGCGCAGCCGAAAAAGGTCGTCCAGTCCGCCCCGCCGAAGCCGGTGGAGCGCTCGAAGCGTGCGCAAGAAGAGGCCGAGCCGCGTCTCGCCTTCGACGAGCCGGAGACCGAGTTCGAGCTGCCGCCGCTGTCGCTCCTGATGAGCCCCGATCGCATCCAGCGCCATCACCTGTCGGACGAGGCGCTGGAAGAGAACGCGCGGATGCTCGAGAGCGTGCTCGACGATTACGGCGTGAAGGGCGAGATCGTGTCGGTCCGCCCCGGCCCGGTCGTGACCATGTACGAGCTCGAGCCGGCGCCGGGCCTGAAGGCAAGCCGCGTCATCGGCCTCGCCGACGACATCGCGCGGTCGATGTCGGCGCTGTCGGCGCGCGTCTCCACGGTGCCCGGACGCTCCGTCATCGGGATCGAACTGCCCAACGACAACCGCGAGATGGTGTCCTTCCGCGAGATCCTGTCGAGCCGCGAATACGGCGACGGCAACGCCAAGCTGCCGCTCGCGCTCGGCAAGGATATCGGCGGCGATCCTTTGGTCGCGAACCTCGCGAAGATGCCGCACCTGCTGATCGCGGGCACCACCGGGTCGGGCAAGTCGGTGGCGATCAACACGATGATCCTGTCGCTGCTCTACAAGCTGTCGCCGGACGAGCTGCGCCTGGTGATGATCGACCCCAAGATGCTCGAACTGTCGGTCTATGACGGCATCCCGCATCTTCTGTCCCCCGTCGTGACCGACCCCAAGAAGGCTGTGGTCGCGCTCAAGTGGGTCGTCGGCGAGATGGAGGACCGCTACCGCAAGATGTCCAAGATGGGCGTGCGCAACATCGACGGCTACAACGGCCGCGTCGACGAGGCGCTGAAGAAGGGCGAGATGTTCTCGCGCACCGTCCAGACCGGCTTCGACGACGAGACCGGCGATCCTGTCTTCGAGACCGAGGAGATCCAGCCGGTCAAGATGCCGTATATCGTCGTCATCGTCGACGAGATGGCCGACCTGATGATGGTCGCCGGCAAGGAGATCGAGGCCTGCATCCAGCGCCTCGCGCAGATGGCGCGGGCGTCCGGCATCCACCTCATCATGGCGACGCAGCGCCCGTCGGTGGACGTCATCACCGGCACGATCAAGGCGAACTTCCCGACCCGGATCTCCTTCCAGGTGACGTCGAAGATCGACAGCCGCACCATCCTCGGAGAGATGGGGGCCGAACAACTCCTGGGCATGGGCGACATGCTCTACATGGCCGGCGGGGCGAAGATCACCCGCTGCCACGGGCCGTTCTGCTCCGACGAGGAGGTCGAGGAAGTCGTCAACCACCTCAAGGCCTTCGGCCCGCCCGACTATGTCGGCGGCGTCGTCGAGGGCCCCGAGGACGAGAAGGCCAGCGACATCGACGCCGTTCTCGGACTCAACACCGGCGGCAATACCGGCGGGGAGGATGCGCTCTACGATCAGGCGGTGGCGATCGTCATCAAGGATCGCAAGTGCTCCACCTCCTACATCCAGCGCAAGCTCGGCATCGGCTACAACAAGGCCGCCCGGCTGGTGGAGCAGATGGAGGACGAGGGAGTCGTGTCCCCCGCCAACCATGTCGGCAAGCGCGAGATCCTGGTGCCGGAGCAGTAGAGATCGGTGGCGTGGGGGCCACGGCCCCTCCCCTGCCGCCGGGGATTCGAGCTGAGGGCGCGCGGCAGGGGAACCTCCGCGCGCCTTTCGCGTTGCCGGCACATGCAGAGCGCCGAGACAGCTTCTCACGCCCCCGGGCCACGCCGGCGGCGCGCCGTGGAGGCGGTGCTGGACCGTCTCGACGCGAAGGTCGACCCGCAGCGGCGCGTGACCCTCGGAACGCTCATTGCCGCGGTCGGGGAACGTGGCTTCGGCCCGGTCTTCCTCGCGCTGTCTCTCCTTATCATAAGTCCGATCGGAGGCGTGCCGGCCCTGCCCACGATCACCGCCGCGATCCTGGCGGTGACAGCCGTGCAGATGCTTATCGGCCGCCGGCAGCTGCGGCTTCCGGAGGTCTTCACCCGGAAATCGCTGCGCGGCGATCACCTGTCCCGGGGCATCGCCTGGATCCGGCCTGCGGCGCGGTGGATGGACCGGCGGTTCGGCCGGCGGCTGATCGCGCTGACCTCGGACACCGCGCGGCGGGTGGCCGCGCTGGCCATCATCGCCCTCTGCCTCGTGGTGCCGCCGCTGGAGATGGTGCCGTTTGCCGCCATCCTGCCGATGAGCGCCATCGCGCTCTTCGGGATCGCGCTCACGGTCCGCGACGGCATCGTGATGCTCGCCGCCTTCGCGCTGGCCGGCGCCGGCTTGATCGGCGCGCCGGTGCTGCTTTTATCCGGTTGATATCGCTTATCCGCCGCGCACCTGCCAGACAGGCGGCGGACCAGACAGGAGACCCACGTCCATGCGCATCCTCACCCTTGCCGCCGCCGCGCTGCTGACCGTCGCCACGGCCCTGCCGGCCTCGGCGCAGCAGCTGTCGCTTTCGGCGATCTCGAATTACCTCAACGGGATCAGCTCGGCCTCCGGCCAGTTCACCCAGGTGAACGCGGACGAGACGATTTCCACCGGGACGATCTACATCCAGCGCCCCGGCAAGGTGCGGTTCGAATACGATCCGCCGGAACAGGCGCTGGTGATCGCCAACAACGGCACCGTCGTGGTTTTCGACAAGAAGGTGAACGCCGCGCCCGAGACCTACCCGCTGCGCCAGACGCCACTGTCGATCATCCTGGCGCAGAACGTGAACCTCGGCCAGGCGGGCATGGTCACGCGGCACGACTACGACGGCACCGCGACCATCGTGACGGCGCAGGACCCGCGCAATCCCGAATACGGCAGCATCCAGATGAAGTTCACCGGCAACCCGGTCGAGCTGCGTCAATGGGTGATCAACGACTCGGACGGCACGTCCACCACGGTGGTGCTGCGCGGCCTTCAGCAGACGCAGATCGCGTCGGGCAAGTTCAACATCCGCGGCGAGATGCAGCAGCGCGACTGAGCGGCATCGAACTGAGGGCGAGAGCGAGGGGCCAGCCCCTCGCGCTCCCCGGGATATTTTCGGGCAGATGAAAGCCGGGCGCCGAGGGTGTGGGCCGATCAGCGGCAGCGGGTCAGCTGCGCCTGGTACATCTTGGACCGGGCGTCGACCTTGTCGGCGACGCGGACCAGCCAGGCCTTCTGGTTGTAGGAGCCGCGGGCATAGCCGGTCCGGCCTTCGTGGTAGGCGAGGTACTGATTGCGCGCGTCCCAGAGCGGGATGCCGAGGCTGTCGCGGGTCTGTTTCATGTACCAGCCCATGAAGTCGGTGGCATCGTTGATCCGGTCGCGCCGGGTGCGCCGGCCTCCGGGGCCGTCCTGGTATTCCTTCCAGGTGCCGTCGAGCGCCTGGGAATAGCCGTAGGCGGAGCTTTGACGCCCGAACGGGATCACGCCGAGCGCGTAGCGGAAGGGCGTGCGGGCGTCGCCGTCGAACTTCGATTCCTGGTGGATCGTGGCCATCTGCACGTGCACCGGCACACCCCACTTGCGTTCCGTCCGCTTGAAGGCGCGGTGATATTGCGGCCGCTCGCGCAGGAGCAGGCAGGCATCGTCGAGGTTGTCCGGCGGCGAATTGTATCCGCCCCCGCCGCAGGACGCGGCCAGCAGGACGATGACGGTGGCCCTGAGCGGCGTCATTGCCCGGAGCCTCGTGGCGCGCCCCGATGTGCGCGATGCATTACCGGTGCGCACGCGTACACGGCGCCCGATGGCGTGCAGGAAGGTGTTCATCTGCCTCTCGCTCCGACTGCTCGTCTGCTCGGTTCTGTGCCGATTATTGGCTCCAGTGTAGCGAAACACGCCGGATGTTGAAATCACAATTCGCGGCACCTCCGGCGCGGCGACTTGCAATTCCGGGCCTGACGACCGACATCGCGCGCCATCGCGCCGAGTCGCCGAACTGTCGGAAACAGTTGCACAGAGTGTTTCCGGCAATATCTGGGCGTCCAATTGGACAAATCGTCGAGAACCGGGCTAGTCTCGGATGAGCAAGGACGAGTCATGCAGACACAACGTGCCAAGTACAATCTCGGCCAGGTGGTGCGGCACCGCAAGCACCCGTTTCGCGGGGTCGTCTTCGATGTCGACCCGGAATTCGCCAACACCGACGAATGGTACGAATCCATTCCCGAGGACAGCCGGCCGGCCAAGGAGCAGCCGTTCTACCACCTGCTGGCCGAGAACGATCAGAGCTTCTATGTCGCCTACGTGTCGGAGCAGAACCTCGTGGCCGACTATTCCGGCGAGCCGGTGGACCATCCCGACATCCCCGATCTCTTCGGCGCGTTCCACGATGGCGCCTACGAGCTGCATTTCCAGATGAACTGAGCGTCATCGCGCCGGTTCCGGCGAGGGGAGCGAGGGGCCAGCCCCTCGCTCCCCGGAGTATTTGGAACGAGAAGAAGAAGGACGCCCGGCGCGGTGTAGGCCGTGCGCCATGCGGTCCGGAGGATCAGGCGGAGGCGGCGATCTCGATGAACCGGGCGACGTCGGACGCGGGTGTGGACCAGCCACAGACGAGGCGGGCGGTGACCGGGCCGTTGCCGTGCTCCTCCCCGTCCCAGACGTAGTATTGAGCGCCGGCGGCGCGCAGTCGGATGTGAACGCCGCGAGGAAGCTCCGCGAACAGCATGTTGCCGCGGGGCGTGCCGGACACGCGCGCAACGCCCGAAAGGCCTGCGGCGAGGTCCGCGGCGCGGGCGTTGGCGGTGGCGGCGAGCTCGCGCCAGAGGCCGTTCTCGAGATTGGCGTCCATCTGCGCGGCGAGGTAGCGGAACTTGGAGAAGAGGTGCCCGCCGCGCTTGCGGCGCAGCTGGAATTCCCAGTGCTTCGCCGGGTCGAAGAAGATCACCGCCTCGACGCCCAGGAGCCCGTTCTTGGTGCCGCCGAAGACGGCGACGTCGACGCCGGCGCGCCAGGTCATCTCGGCCGGGCTGGCGTTCAGCGCCACTGCCGCGTTTGCGAAGCGCGCGCCATCGAGATGGACCGGCAGGCCGAAGGATTTCGCCACGTCGCAGAGGGCGCGCACCGTCTCCAGCGGGTAGAGGTTGCCGCGCTCGGTGATCTGGGTGATCGAGACCGGGCCGCGCTGCGCGCCGTGCACGCCGCGGGTGCCTTCGCCCTCGATTGCCGTGCGCAATGCCGCGGGGTCCATCACATCGCCGCCGGGCACGAGCGTCAGCTTGGCGCCGCCGGTGAAGAATTCCGGGGCGTTGCATTCGTCTTCGTGGATATGCGCGTCGGGCGTGCAGAACACCGTCTGGACCGGCTGGCAGAGCGTCGCGAGGGCGAGGCTGTTGGCCGCCGTTCCGGTGGCCACCAGCTCGACCGCCGCATCGGGCGCCTCGAAGAGATCGCGGATCCGGTCCCGCACCCGGTTCGAGAGGTCGTCCGCGCCGTAGCCCGGGACATGGCCGTCATTGGCGCGGGCCAGCGCCTCGATCACCGAAGGATGCGCCGGGCCGGCATTGTCGGATGTGAAGTTCATGGCTGTCTCTTTCGGAAGGAACGGGCGGCGCTCAGACCGGCTCCTCGATGATGTGATCTTCCCAGTCCTCGTCGTCGATCGCGGCCTCGGAGACCGTCGCACGGCGCATCGACACACCGGCGCGGTGAACGCTCTCGGCCGTGCCGGAGATCAGCGGGTGCCAGGGTTCGAGCCGCCGTCCCTCCCACAGAAGGCGGTAGGCGCAGGTCGCGGGCAGCCAGTAGGCGTGATCGGCGATCGTCGAGGGGCTCAGCACGATGCATTCGGGCACGTAGGCGTGGCGCGTGGCGTAGCGTGCGCAGCGGCAGGTGGAATCGTCGAACAGGCGGCAGGCCACGCGGGTCAGCGCCACCTCGCCGGTGTCCTCGTCCTCAAGCTTGTTGAGGCAGCACTTGCCGCAGCCGTCGCAGAGCGCCTCCCATTCCGCCGGGCTCATGTCCTCGAGGCGCTTGTCTTCCCAGAACCGGGGGGCGACGCCGCTGCGGTCGATCGGGTCGCTCATGTCAGGCTGCCCAGGATTTCGCGCGCGCGGGCGCAATCGGCGTGCATCTGGCTGACGAGCGTCTCGACCCCCTCATACCGTGCCTCGGGGCGCAGGAAGTCGACCAGAGCAACGGACAGGTGCGTGCCGTAGAGATCGCCGGCGAAGTCGAAGAGGTAGGTTTCGATATTGGCAACATTCTCGCCGAACATCGGGCGCACACCGACCGAGGCGGCGCCGTCCCAGGTGCCCGCATGCGGGCCGGACAGGACGTCGACGCGCACCGCGTAGACGCCGAAGCGGGGCTTGTGCAGCCCGTCCATCGACATGTTGGCGGTGGGAAAGCCGAAGGTGCGGCCGCGCTTCTCGCCGTGCAGGACGGGGCCGTCGATGCGATGCCAGTGCCCGAGAAGCGCGGCGGCATCGCGCGGGCGCCCCTCGCTCAGCGCGGTGCGGATCGCGGTGGAGGAGACGCGCAGACCGCCCAGCTCCTTCAGCTCCGCGGTGGAGACGCCGAAGCCCATCTCGCCACCGCAGCGCACCAGGTCCTCAATGCGGCCTGCGCGGTTCTTGCCGAAGCGGAAATCCGCGCCGGTCGTGGCGTGCGACAGGCCGAGTCCGCGCGAGAGGATGTCGCGGCAGAACGCGTTCGGCGAGAGCGCCCTAAGGGTCTCGTCGAACGGCAGCTCGAAGAGCCAGTCGACGCCGAGCTTCGCGAGCCGGTTGGCGCGCGTCTCCGGCCCCGTCAGGCGAAAGGGCGGCGCCTCCGGCTGGAACACCTCGCGCGGATGCGGCTCGAAGGTCACCACGCCGAGAGGGGCGCAGGGTGCGGCGGCGCGGGCGGTGTCGATCACCGCGCGGTGGCCGAGATGGACGCCATCGAAATTGCCGATCGCGGCGGTGGCGCCGCGGGCCTCGTCCGTAACCTCATCGAGTGTGCGCAGGATCCGCATGGGCGTGGGTTAGCCCCGCCCCGCGAGGGGTGCAAGGGCACCGCGGGCCCGGCAGGATCAAGAAATGGCGCGCCGCGGCAGCGGCGCGCCGTCGGTCGCCGGGAAGGAATTATTCGGCCGGCGCCGCGGTGCCTTCCGGCGCGGTCGGCGCGACGTCACCGGCAGGCGCGGTGGCCGCGGCCGGCGCCTCGCCCGTTGCGGCGTTGTCGGGATTGCCGCCAAGGAACGACGTGCCGACGATCACCAGCAGGATCAGCCCCACCGCGACGCCGAGGCCGGCAACGGCGCCGCCGCTGGACCGGGGCGGATGCAGCGTCGGGTCGGCGCCCAGTTTGTGGGCATAGGGGTCGTGTGTGTAATGTGTGCGGTCGCTGTAGGCCATGATGGATCTCCTTGCTCGCAAGCGACGCGCCCCGAAGGACAGGATCGGGCGCTGGAATTGATGTTGGGGCGCTCAGGCCGGGATTCGACGGACCGGCGCCAAACGCCCGAATTTGCGCGATCCGCCGCCCGTTCCTGCACCTGCGATGAGCCGGGATCGGCCGCGCCGCAGTGCGGCAAAACCGGGAACCGGCGCAGGCCCGCCGATGCCGCGGGACGGCCGGCAAAGGATGGCCCGCCCGCCGCGCAGGCCGGGACAGCCGGCGGCCCGATTCGGTTCGGGCCACACCCGCCCCTTCGGCTTTACGCCGCGCCGGCGCGGGCCTATAACCCGCGCCATGATGGCACTCCGCGCGATCCTCGCTCGAATTAGCTGCCCGGCGCCGTGAGCCCGACAGGGCCCACGCACCGCCGGGCCAATGGCGTCTGGACCACCGCGCCGCCCCCTTCGCCGACATTGCCGAGACGACTTCGCTGAGGACGCAAGACCCATGTGCGCCGACACCACCGACACGACCGCCGCCCCCGACTACAAGGACACGCTGAACCTGCCGCAGACGGACTTTCCGATGCGCGCGGGCCTGCCCAAGCGAGAGCCCGGCTGGCTCCAGCGCTGGGAGGAGATCGGCATCTACGACCGCCTGCGCGAGACCGCCGGGGACCGCCCGCCCTTCACGCTGCATGATGGCCCGCCCTACGCGAACGGGCACCTGCATATCGGTCACGCGCTGAACAAGACGATCAAGGACATCATCGTGCGCAGCCACCAGATGATGGGGCATGACAGCCGCTACATCCCCGGCTGGGACTGCCACGGACTGCCGATCGAATGGAAGATCGAGGAGCAGTACCGCGCCAAGGGCATGGACAAGGACGCCGTCGACGTCGTCGATTTCCGCCAGGAATGCCGCAAGTTCGCGGATTCCTGGATCGACGTGCAGCGCTCGGAGTTCAAGCGCCTCGGCATCACCGGCTGCTGGGACCGGCCGTACCTGACGATGGATTTCCGGGCGGAGCGGATCATCGCCGAGGAATTCCAGAAGTTCCTGATGACCGGCACGCTCTACCAGGGCTCCAAGCCCGTGATGTGGTCGCCGGTCGAGAAGACCGCGCTGGCCGAGGCGGAGGTCGAATACCACGACAAGGAGAGCTTCACGATCTGGGTGACCTTCCCGGTCACCGATTTCTCCCTGCCCGAGGCGGACGTCTCGGACGAGGAGATGTCGGACGACGAGCGCGAGGGCATCGCCGCGGCGAAGGCCGAGGCGCGCGAGGCCTTCCTCGGCGCCAAGGTGGTGATCTGGACGACGACGCCCTGGACCATCCCGTCCAACAAGGCCGTCGTGTTCGGGGAGGATTTCTCCTACGGGCTCTACGAGGTCACGGACACGCCAGAGGAATGCTGGGCGGAGGTCGGCGGGCGCTACATCCTCGCCGACAAGCTGGCCGCCCAGACCTTTGCCAAGGCGCGCCTGTCGGACGACCAGTGGCGCCGCGTACGCGACGTCACGCCGGCGCAGCTTTCCGGCATGACGCTGGCGCACCCGCTCGCCGGGGCCGCGGGCGCGAACGGCGAATGGGACGATCCGCGCGACTTCCGCGCCGCCGACTTCGTCACCGACGAGGAAGGCACCGGCTTCGTCCATTGCGCGCCCTCGCACGGGATGGAGGAATACGAGCTCTACCGCGAACTCGGCATGCTGGCTCAGGTCATCACCTACAACGTGATGGACGACGGCTCCTTCCGGGAGGATCTGCCGTTCTTCGGGGGCAAGCGCATCCTCGCGGCCAAGGCCAAGAAGGGCGATTGGGAAGGCGACGCCAACAAGGCGGTCATCGAAAAGCTCACCGAGGTCGGCGGGCTGCTCGCGCGGGGCAAGATCAAGCACTCCTACCCGCATTCCTGGCGGTCCAAGGCGCCGGTCATCTTCCGCAACACGCCGCAATGGTTCGCCGCCATCGACCGGCCCGTCGGCGACGGGCAGGACGAGAACGGCAAGACCATCCGGCAGCGCGCCCTGACCTGCATCGATCAGGTGAAATGGACGCCGAGGTCGGGCCGCAACCGGCTGCATTCGATGATGGAGGCGCGCCCCGACTGGGTGCTGTCGCGCCAGCGCGCCTGGGGCGTGCCGCTGACCTGCTTCACGAAGGCCGGGGGCAAGCCGACCGATCCCGACTACCTGTTGCGCGATCCGGCGGTGAACGCCCGCATCCTGGAGGCGTTCGAGGAAGAGGGCGCCGACGCCTGGTACAAGGACGGCGCGAAGGAGCGGTTCCTCGGCAGCGACTACAACCCGGCCGAATGGGACCAGGTCTTCGACATCCTCGATGTGTGGTTCGATTCCGGCTCCACCCACGCCTTCGTGCTGCGCGACCGCGAGGACGGCACGAAGGACGGCATCGCCGACGTCTACATGGAGGGCACCGACCAGCACCGCGGCTGGTTCCATTCCTCGATGCTTCAGGCCTGCGGCACGATGGGCCGCGCGCCCTACCGCAACGTGGTCACGCACGGCTTCACGCTCGACGAGAAGGGCAACAAGATGTCCAAGTCGCTCGGGAACACGGTCGGTCCCGAGGATGTGGTCAAGCAGTACGGCGCCGACATCCTGCGGCTCTGGGTGGCGCAGGCGGATTACACCTCCGACCAGCGCATCGGGCCGGAGATCCTCAAAGGCACCGCCGACAGTTACCGCCGGCTGCGCAACACGATGCGGTTCCTGCTCGGCGCGCTGGCGCATTTCCGCGAGGAGGACCGCGTCGCCCCCGAGGACATGCCGGAGCTCGAACGCTGGGTGCTGCACCGGATGGCGGAGCTCGACACGCGGGTGCGCGAGGGCTACCGGGCCTTCGACTTCCAGGGCACGTTCCGGGCGCTCTTCGACTTCTGCACCGGGGATCTGTCGGCGTACTACTTCGACATCCGCAAGGACGCGCTCTACTGCGACGGCGACACCGACCGGCGGCGCGCGGCGCGCACGGTGATGGACCTGCTGTTCCACCGGCTGACCACGTGGCTCGCCCCGATCCTGGTGTTCACCATGGAAGAGGTGTGGCTGGAGCGGTTCCCCGGGGACGCGTCCTCGGTGCACCTGCAGGACATGCCGCAGACGCCCGAGGGCTGGCGCGACGACGCGCTCGCGGCGAAATGGGCCGAGGTGCGGCGCGCAAGGCGCGTGGTGACCGCGGCGCTCGAGGTCAAGCGGACCGAGAAGGTCATCGGCGCCTCGCTGGAAGCCGCGCCGATCGTGCACGTGGACAGCGCCGAGACATTGGCCGCGCTGAAGAGCGTGGCCTTCGACGACATCTGCATCACCTCGGGCGTGCGGCTGACGGATGATCCCGCGCCGGCCGAAGCCTACCGCCTGCCGGAGGTCGAGGGCATCGCCGTGGTGTTCGAGACCGCCGAGGGAGAGAAGTGCCAGCGCTGCTGGAAGATCCTGCCGGACGTGGGCACGCACGCCCACCCCGGTGTCTGCGGCCGCTGCGACGCGGCCTTGGGCTGAGGCAGGCCGGGCCGCCGCGCCGCAAGGCGGCCGGCCCGGCACGCACCGGCAACGGGATCTCGTCCGCCCCCTAGATCCAAGGGGGGACCGGCGCGGAACCCGCCGGAGCCACCTCCCGCACCGGAGGTAGCCGGACCGCCGGCCGCGAACGCCCTTGCCACCAAGTCGGCAACGCTCATTGCCATCCTGGTGCCGCCCTGGGGCCGGAGCAGACAGGCGCCCCGGCCCGGACGGGCGCCCGGCCCCCTGCGAAAGGGGCCGGGCAAGTCTTCAGTCGCTGAGGGGGCCTTCTTCCTCGGCCTCCTTCATCTTCCTCTTCACGCGCTTGCCAAGGAAGATAGGCAGCACGAAGCCGACGATGGCGATGGTCCAGAGGATGATGGCAAGCCAGCTGTCGAACAGCGTCGTCCATTCCCCGTTCGAGATCGTCATCGCGCGCCGCAGGTTCACCTCCATCTCGTTGCCGAGAAGGATGCCAAGGATGATCGGCACGAGCGGCACGTCGAGCTTTCGCAGGATCCAGCCCAGCGCTCCGAAGAGCACCATCATCGTCAGCTCGAAGGTCGAGCCGGTGATCGAGTAGATCCCGATGAAGGCGATCATGGCGACGATCGGCATCAGGATATGCGTCGGCACCAGCAGCACCCGGGTAAACAGCCCCACCATCGGGATGTTCAGCGCCAGCAGCATGAAGTTGCCGATGAAGAGCGCCGCGATCAGGCCCCAGACGACGTCGGGATTGTTCTGGAACAGGAGCGGCCCCGGCTGGATGTTGAGCGTCAGAAGCACGGCGAGAAGCACAGCCGTCGTCCCCGAACCCGGCACCCCGAGCGCCAGCATCGGCACCAGCGCGCCGCCGGAGGCCGCGTTGTTGCCCGCCTCGGGTGCCGCGACGCCGCGCGGATCTCCCTTGCCGAAGGTCTCGGACCGCGGGTCGGAGACCTGCTTTTCCACCGAGTAGGCGAGGAACGAGCCGAGCGAGGCCCCCGCCCCGGGCAGAACGCCCGAGATGAAGCCCAGGACCGTCGAACGGATCATCGCGGGCGTACAGTAGCGCAGCACGCTCAGGGAGGGCGTGACCCGCCCGATCTTCATCTTGGCCTCGTCCTTGCCCTGCTCGCGGCTGCCGCGATGTTCGAGGAACACAAAGACTTCGGACAGCGCGAAGAGGCCGACGATCGCGATCAGGAAATCGATACCGTCGTAGAGGTGCACCTCCCCGAAGGTGAAGCGCTGCACGCCGGTCTGCGTGTCCACCCCGATCATCGCGATGCCGATGCCGAGCGCGGCGGCGAATGCCGATTTCGCCTGGTTGGTGGCGGCGATCCCCCCGAGCGTCGCGAAGGCGAGCGTATAGAGCACGAAGTATTCGCCCGGCCCGAACAGCAGCGCGATCTGCACCAGCAGCGGGGCGAGGAAGACAAGACCCCAGGTCGCGAAGAACGCGCCCACGAAGGAGGCGACACCGGACAGAGCGAGCGCTTCGCCAGCGCGGCCGGCCTGTGCCATGGGATAGCCGTCAAGGCAGGTCATCATCGCCGGTTCGTCGCCGGGAATGTTCAGCAGGATCGAAGAGATCCGCCCGCCATACATCGCCCCGTAATAGACCGATGTCAGCAGGATCAGCGCGGCGATGGCGCTGAGGCCGAAGGTGAACGCCAGCGGGATGAGGATCGCGACGCCGTTGGCAGGGCCGAGGCCGGGCAGGGCCCCCATCATGGTGCCGAGAAAGCAGCCCAGAAGCGCGAGCAGAAGGTTCTGCCACGTCAGCGCGACGGCGAAACCTTCATAGAGGGAAGCGAACGTGTCCATGAGGTATCCCTTCAGAAGCCGAGCGGACCGTCGGCAAGCGACAGACCGAAGATGAGCTCGAACAGGACGAAGAGGCCGACCGACGTGCCGACACCGTTGAGAATCGCCGTCAAAGGCCGCGCGCCCAGGCGCCAGGTCAGGTACGCCGTGATGATGATCGTGGCGAAGACGAAGCCGAGCACGGGCAGCACTTGTGCGTAGCCGAACATGACGAGCAGCGCGAAACCGATCTCCGCCAGACGGTTGAGCGACGGCCATTGCGGCTCCGGGTCGGGCTTCAGGACGAAGTAGACGGACGAGAGGCCGAGGACGAGCGCGATGATCATCGGAAACCCGTCCGGCCCGATCGCATCGGACGAGAAGGGTTCGGGGATGATCGTCGCCGCCCAGGCGTAGAACACGGCGAGGGCGAGGCCGACGCCGCCGAGAACGCGATCACTCATCATGGTATGTCTCCCGCATGCAGGTTGTGGGAAGGGTGCATTCGGCACGAGCCCCGCCTGCGACGATCCGCAGGCGGGGGTGCGGCCGGACCGCTGTTCCCGTTACTGGACGAGGCCGATCTCGCGCGAGATCTCTTCGATGTCGCTGACGGATTCCGCGACGAACTCGTTGAACTCGTCGCCATGCAGGTCGAGATCGGCGAGGCCGTTCTGCTCCATGACGGCCTTCCACTCTTCGCTCGCATACATCGTGTCGAGCTGGCCGACCCACCAGTCATAGGCCTCGTCACTCATCTCGCCCGGCCCGTAGAAGCCGCGCCAGTTGGCGCCAACGACGTCGAGACCCTGCTCGGCGGCGGTCGGGAATTCCGAGAAGTCGCCTTCGAGCCGTTCCGGAGCGAGTACCGCGAGCACGCGCAGGTCACCGGATTCGACGAAGCCCATCGCTTCGGACAGATCGCCCGAATAGGCCTGAAGCGATCCGGCCAGAAGCTGGCTGATCGCCTCGCCGCCACCTGCGAAGGCGACGTACTTGATGGCACGCAGATCCTCGATCCCCGCCTCCTGCGCGGCGATCAGCACCTTGAGGTGATCCCAGCCGCCCGAGGCCGAGCCGCCACCGATGGAGATCGACCGCGGGTCCTCTTCCAGCGCACTCATCAGGCCCGGCAGGTCCTCGATCTCGGAATCGGGGCGCACGCCGATGACGCCGTAATCGGCGCCGATGGTGCCGAGCCAGCGCACCTGGTCCATCGTGTTGCCCGGATAGGCGCCCTGGGCAAGACGCGTCGCCGTCGCGGTCGACGCCGCCACGATCAGGTCGTTCTCGTCGTTGCGCTTGTTGACCACCTCGGCATAGGCGACGCCGCCGCCACCGCCCGAAAGGTTCTGCACGCGCATCGACCCGTCGATGAGATCGGTCTCGCGCATGATGCGTGCAACTTGACGGCAGGTGAAGTCCCAGCCGCCGCCGGCCGCGGCGGGGGCGATGCACTCGGGCTGGTCAGGGGTGAATTCCTGTGCGGATGCCGCGAACGGCGCGGTCACGGCAAGGGCGGCCGCGATGGCGCCGCCGGCAAGGGTCGTCTTGATCATGTCAGTCTCCTCCACTGGACGCCGGGGCATGACCCCGGGCGCTGCCGGAACCTAGCCTGCAAGCCTGTCATCAAGCTGTCATCGCGACGCCCTTCTTTTCACCACCCGCCCCGACACCTATGCTTCGGATCCGGGGAGGGACGGCATGCGCGTGCTTTTGGTGGAAGACGCTGAAGATGTGGCCGCGACGGTTGCGGCCTATCTCGCGCGGGAAGGCTTTGCCTGCGACGTGGTCGACACGACAGCCGAGGCAGAGACCTGCCTGATCGTGCAGGACTTCGACCTCGTCATCCTCGATATCCAGCTTGCGGACGGTGACGGGCGCGACCTCCTGCGCACCATGCGGCAGCGCAAGGACGCAACACCGGTGCTCATGCTGTCGGCGAATTTCTCGGTCGAGACGCGGGTCGGATCGCTCGACGAGGGCGCCGACGACTACCTGGTGAAACCTTTCGACCTGCGCGAGCTCGGCGCGCGCGTGCGGGCGCTGACCCGGCGGGGAAGCGATCACGCGGCCCCCGATATCGTGGTGGGCGACATCACCCTCGATCCCTCCGCCCAGACCGTGCGTCTGCGCGGAGAACTGGTTCCCATGACGCGCCGGGAACTCACCCTGCTCAACATCCTCTTGCACAATACCGGGCGCATCATCTCGAAGGAAAAACTGTTCGAGGGTCTGTTCACCTTCGATGACGCCGATGTCGGGCTGAACGCGATAGAGCTTTACGTGGCCCGCATCCGAAAGAAGCTCGGAGGATCGGAGGTGAAGATCCTCACGCACCGGAATCTCGGATATTCGCTCGAGAGCAGCGACCGTGAGTGAGGAGACCGCCCCGCGCACGACCCTCTCGCTGCAGGCGCGCATTGCGCTCGCCATCGGATCGGTGGTGGCCGTCGGTGGCATCCTCGTGCTGATCGCCGCGCTCGCCTATGGCCGCCACGCCGCCCGGGAAGCGTTCGACCGCCTTCTGGTCGGCGCTGCGAGCGATATCGCGGAATCGATCACCATCCGCGACGGCGCCCCCATCGTCGACATGCCGGTCTCCGCGTTCGAACTCCTCGCCCTCGCCCCGCGGGACCGAATCGATTACCGGGTCGTCGGCCGCGACGGCGACACCCTGACCGGCAGCGACGTCACGCCGAGACCGGAAAACACCGGCACGCCCGTCTTCTACGGCGCCACTTTCGGCGGAGAGCCCGCGCGCTACGTCTCTGTCACCCGCCGGTTCGCCGAGCGCGGCTATACCGGCCCGGTCGAAGTCATCATCGGCCACACGCTGCATGCGCGCCGGGACCTTGCCTTCGACATCGCGCAGAACGCAGTGGTCGTGCTCGGTGCGGCCGGCGTGGTGATCGCGGTGTTCGCCTGGCTCGCGGTCCTGTCGGCGCTGCGCCCGCTCGCCCGGATCGGCGATGCGCTGGCCCGCCGCACGCCGACCGACCTCAGCCCCATGTCCGAACCCGCCCCGCGCGAAGTCGCCGCGCTGCGTGACGCCCTGAACAGTTTCATCGCGCGGCTCCAGCGTCAGCTCGACGCCAACCGGGACCTCATCGCGGATACGGCGCACCAGTTGCGCACACCCCTCGCCGCGATCCGCGTGCAACTCGACGCGGTCACCGAAGAGAAGGACCCGGGCCAGCAACGCGCCCTGCTTGACCGGGCGCGCAACCGCACGGTGGCCCTCAGCCGTCTGCTGGATCAGCTTCTGAGCCAGGGCCTCGTGATCCACCGGGGTGATTCCGCGCGCAGGGAATTGCTCGACCTGCGCGACATCGCGCTGGAGATCTACGAGGCGAGCGAACTCGAGATCGCGATGAACGGCCATTCGGTGTCGCTCGACATTCCCGACACAGAGCTCTGGGTCAGCGCGGACAGGCTGTCCGTCACCGAAGCCGGGAAGAACCTCCTCGGCAATAGCATCCGGCACGGCGTCCCGCCGATCGCGTTCGGCGTTTCCCGGGCGAACGGCGAGGCGCATCTCTGGGTCCGGGATGCGGGCAATGGACCGGACGCGACGATTCTCGCGCGCATGGACACCCGGTTCTCCAACGGCGCGTCCGCCGGCGCCGGGGGCCTCGGGCTCGCCATCGCGCACGCGGTCGCTGTTAACCATGGCGGCCGGCTCGTCCCGTTCTGCGACAGGGGCGGCTTCGAAATCTCCATCGTTCTGCCGTGCGCGGCCGCATCATGATCCGGCGGGTGATCCTGGCGCTCACTGTCGTCGCGGGCACTTGTGCCGGCGCGCAGGAACTGACCGAAAGGATCGGCGCCACGACAGCCGCGCAGGAATTGCGCGTGCGCAGCACAACGGATCTCGACGTGCTGCGACCGGTGCTCGAGCGGTTCCTCGACACCCGGCCGGGCACCGCGATCCTCTACGAACAATGGCTATCCAATAACCTTTATCGCCGAAGCGTCACCGAGTGCGAGGCCGGGACGCCCGGCGCCGATCTTGTCATCAGCTCCGCGGTTCATCAGCTCGTCGAGTTCGTCAACCGGGCCTGCGCCGCCTCGCACGTGTCGGAGGCCACGGCAAGGCTGCCGCCCAGGCTGTCGTGGCGCGACGAGCTGTGGGGCATCACGCGCGAGCCGGCGGTCATCGTCTACAATCGCGACCTCGTGCCGCCCGAAGAGGTGCCGCGCTCGCGCTTCGACCTTCTGGATATCCTGCGCAACGCACCGGACAGATATGCCGGGCGCATCGCCACCTACGACATCGAGGCCTCCGGCCTCGGCTTCCTCTTTGCCTACGCCGATTCGCTCGAAGCGACGACCTTCGGAGGGCTCCTGGAGGCGTTCGGCCGGACGGGCGCGGTGGCGACGTGCTGCTCGGCCGAGATCATGGCCGGGGTTCTGAACGGAGACTACCTCATCGCGTACAACATCCTGGGATCGTACGCGTTCGACCTGGCCGAGGAGAATCCCGACCTCGGCATCGTGGCTCCGTCGGACTATACCCTCATCCTGGCACGGGGCGCGGTCGTGCCGCGCGGGGCCAGGAATTACATGATGGCCACCCAGCTGGTCGACTTTCTGGTGTCAACGGGCACACAGGACACGCTCCGCCGCGCGAACCTTCATATCGATCTGGACGCGCTGCTCGAGAAGGGGGCTGTCCCCGACGGGACTGGGGCATCTCAGTTGCGTGCGATCGAGCTGTCTCCGAAGCTCCTGGTCGCATTGGACCGGCACAAGCGCCTGCTCTTCAAGGAGGTGTGGCAAAACGCGTTCTCGCAAGACTGACCGCGCCGAACCGCCGGAGACAGGCCGCCGGGCGCCAATGCCCCCGCCCGGACAATCGCGCGCGCATGGCAGCGACAAGGTTCATCGGCCGAAACCTGCTACCGAGGATGTCTGGATGAATTGGTCGGAGTGGCAGGATTCGAACCTACGACCCCCGCCTCCCGAAGACGGTGCTCTACCAGGCTGAGCTACACTCCGACCGTGGCGGGCGGGATAGCCGAGGCGCCGGGGTTTGACAAGGGGTCACGACGCGTCCTCGGGCCCCTTTCGCGGCCGCCGCATCAGTGCCCCGATCCGTGGCGCGGTACCGATCAGATGGCGGGTCCGCGTGCTCGACACCGGGCGGGCGCGGGACCGACCAGACAGGCTCTCGCGCGCGACGATGTAGACACCGCTGGCGATGATGATCCCGGCGCCCAGAAGCGTGGCGAGGCCGGGAACCTCCTCGAAGAAGACCGCACCGTAGAGCGTGGCCCAGAGGATCTGGGAATACTGCATCGGGGCTACGACCGCCGCCTCGCCGGTCTTGTAGGCCACGACCAACAGCATCGCACCGCCGAAGCCGAGCGCCGCGATCGCCGCGTTCAGCGCAAGGTCGCCCATCGGCATCGGCGTGTAGACCTCGCCCATCAGCGCGCCCATGATCGCGAAGTTGGCCAGCATCGGGTAGAGGACCAGCACGACGCTGCGTTCCTCCGGGCCGATCTTGCGCGAGATGACGGAGGCAAGCGCACTGCTCACCGCGGCCGCGAGCGCCGCGAGGTGGCCCGCCGACAGCTCTGTCGCCCCCGGCTGCAGCACCACCATCACCCCGGCGAGCCCGACGATCACCGCGATCCAGCGGCGCGGGCCCACGCGCTCGCCCAGGATCGGGATCGACAGGACGGTGATCAGCATCGGCGCGGCGAAGATGATCGCGTAGACCTGCGCCAGTTCGATCGTCGAGAAGGCGTAGAAGGCGGAGGCGGCGGTGGTCACCGCGGCGATCGTGCGCAGCGCAACCCACCACGGGTGGATCGGCCGAAGATGCCCCGGGGCGGGATCGTTGATCAGCGTCAGCGTGACCAGCGGGAAGCCGAAGAGCACGCTGAAGAACACGATCTGAAACGACGCGTAATCCGCGCCGAGCGCCTTCACGATAGCGTCGTGAGTGGCGAAGAGGGCGAAGGCCAGAAGCGCGATCAGCGCGGCCCGGGCATTGGGTGCCATGGGGTGTCCTGCATCGGGTCGCGCCCAGCTAGACCCGTCCGGCGGGCGCAGGCAACCCGCCGCGCGGCGCATGCCCCCGGCGCCGGGCGCGGAAATCCGCGGACCCGGCGCACAAGGCGCTGCGCTCAGAGGCTGGCGTCGAGTGCTGCCAGGATCGCGTCGCCCATCTCGCTCGTGGTGACCGGCGCGCGGTTTTCCTCCCCCAGGAGGTCGGGGGTGCGCAGGCCCTGCGCCAGCACCGCCTCCACGGCGCGTTCGAGGCGCGCGGCCTCCTCGCCCTGATCGAAGCTGTAGCGCAGCGCCATGGCGAAGCTGAGGATGCAGGCGATCGGGTTGGCCTTGCCCTGCCCCGCGATATCGGGCGCGGAGCCGTGCACCGGCTCGTAAAGCGCCTTGGGCCGGCCATTCGCCATCGGCAGGCCGAGTGAGGCGGACGGCAGCATGCCGAGCGAGCCGGTCAGCATCGCCGCGAGGTCCGACAGCATGTCGCCGAAGAGGTTGTCGGTGACGATCACGTCGAACTGCTTGGGCCAGCGGGTCAGCTGCATCGCGCCGGCATCGGCGTACATGTGCGACAGCTCCACCTCCGGGTAATCGGCGCCGACGCGGGTGACGACCTCGCGCCAGAGCACCCCCGATTCCATGACGTTCGCTTTTTCCATGGAACAGAGTTTCTTGTCCCGCTTCATCGCCAGTTCGAAGGCGGAGCGGGCGACACGCTCGATCTCGCTCTCGGAATAGCGCTGCGTGTTGATGCCGACGCGTTCGTTGCCTTCCTCGATGATGCCGCGCGGCTCGCCGAAATAGATCCCCGAGGTCAGCTCGCGCACGATCATGATGTCGAGCCCCGCGACCACGTCGCGCTTGAGCGACGAGAAGTCGGCAAGCGCGTCGAAGCATTGCGCGGGGCGCAGGTTGGCGAACAGGTCCATTTCCTTGCGCAGGCGCAGAAGGCCGCGTTCGGGCTTCACGCTGAAGTCGAGGTTGTCGTATTTGGTTCCGCCGACCGCGCCGAGCAGCACCGCGTCGACCGCCTGCGCCTTGTCCATCGTGGCGTCGGTCAGGGGCGTACCGTGGGCGTCGTAGGCCGCGCCGCCGACGAGATCCTCGCTGACGTCGAAGTTCAGGCCGCGCTTGTCGCCGAACCAGGACACGACGCGGCGCACCTCGGTCATGACTTCGGGGCCGATCCCGTCACCGGGCAGAATGAGAAGCGAGGGGTTGGGCACGGACGGGCCTCCTTGGGGCGGACTTCGGAACGGTCCTCCGCGTAGGCGAACCGCTACGCCGCGTCAAGAAAGCCGCCGGGGCGGGCGGCGCCGGGCCCCCGGATCAACGGCCCTCGGTCACTTCCAGATCGACCCAGACAAGCCGATGTTCGCCCGCCTCGGCAGCGGCCTCGTGCACGCCTGCGTCCCGCACCGCCAGATCCCGCGAGGGCAGCAGGTAGCTCACCCGCATCTGCCCGAGGTCCAACCGGGACCAGTCAACGCTCGGCACGCCCGGCAGGGGGTCGCGCAGGCGCGGATCGGCCAGAAGCGCGCGGATCGCCTCGCGCCGCCCGTCGCCCGCTTCAGGGTCGAGATTGGCGTTGCCCGCGATCACGAAGCTGTCCGGCGGCGGCACGCCCAGCCGCCCGTCCAGCAACACCTGCCAGAGCCGGATCTCGTCGGCATTGCGCCGTCCGTTGCGGTCCTTCGGACCGTCGAAAACGGGCGGGGTAGCATGGAAGACCATGAGCGACACGCGCAGCCCCGGCGCCGCCTCCACCGGCAGGAGCCAGTGCACGTCGCTCGACAACCTCTGGACGGCATGGGCGGGATCGTCCTGTTCGATCAGGCTGCCCGGCAGATCGCGCCAGAGCAGGTGCGAGAGGTCCTGCGCCTCGCCTGCAAGAATTGGCCGCGCCGACAGCACGGCGGAGCCGCCATGCCCGTTGTAGTAGCCCCAGCCCTGTGCATCCCGCGCGCGGTTGCGCCGGCCGTCCCCGTCGATATCGATCCCCGTGGGCACGCCGGTATTGGGCCGCGTCTGATAGGCGTGCGGATAATCCAGCCCCGCACCGCGCAACAGATCCGCCAGCGCGGTAAGCGCCGCGCCGCCGTGATCGTAGTCGATATCCGTCAGTACCAGAATGTCCGGCCGCACCGACAGGAGCGCCGCCTCGACCGCCGCGATGCCCGGGTCCTCCCCCCGCGCGATGTCGCGGAGCAGAAGGCCGGGGCCATCACGGCTTAGCGGGGTGTGCCAGGTGGCGATGCGCAGCGTGTCGGCGCGCGCGACGCCGACCCAGAGCGCGACGACAAGAAGCGTCAGGCCGGCTGCAAATGCTCGGATTGCGCGTAGGCGCGGCGGCGCTTTTCCTCGATCAGGTCGGCGATGCGCATCAGCGCCACGCCCCGCATCATCAAGCTGGCCGGCAGAAAAGCCCATGCCGTCATCACCCATACCATCGTCAGCGGTCCGCTGAAGGGCAACGCCGATCCCAGATCGGCCGCGACCCGTATCGCCGCCGGGATCAAGAATGGGAGGAGAAATCCTAATGCGACGTTAAAATGCGCGTCACGCTTGAGCCGGTGAAGCACGTCGCCCCCCGCCGTCGGATCGAACAGCGGCAGGTTCACCCAGACGTTGAAGGCGTGCTTGCGGATCGGCCAGTTAAGGATGCGCACGACGATCACGAACACGACGACCAGCACGAGCGACAGGAAATAGGCGATGCCCGCAGCGGCGCGCACCAGCGCCACGGTTCCGCTCGAGGCATCGACCGGCAGGCCGACCAGCATCAGCCGCACCGGCGAGAACGGGAAATCCATCGCCGCACCAATCATCGAGCCGAGCGAGGTGAGGGCGGAACCGACGAGCGTGGGATGCAGCGAATGACGGGCAATCACGGTCAGGAGCACCACGATCACGGCAAGCGTGGCGAACCGCAGACGGTTGTAGGGCGGCGCCGCGCGAAACTCGATCAGGCTGGGAAAAACGGCGGTGTATTCCACGACCGTCAGCAGCGCGCCCACCAGGGCGGCGAGAAGCACCATCTGGCTGACATCGCTGGGCATGTCCGGCAGCGCCATTGCCGGCAACGCGACGACGAACGCCACGAGAAACGCACGGAGTGCGGCGCCGGCCAGGCGGTGGATCACTGCATCGTCCTCTCGGTCCGGACGGAACCGGTACGACGCCGATTCCTTGTTCCAGCCAATTCCCGCCGATCGCGGCGGTCTGCCTCATTATTGCCCAAATCGTGCCCCCTTTCCCACATCATCTCAAGAGACAGTCGGCGGAGTCTGCATATTGGCTGCGACACCACCATGAATTGGTGCGCGAATGCATCATTTCCAGCATGGCAACACGGCCTATCCCCGCAAGAAACAATATCCTGTATTGGGAAAGAAAAAGGCCGCATCGCGACCATTTCGCGATGCGGCCTGTCATGTTTCCAGGTGTCTCCTGGAAGCCTCAGACCCAGGGGCGGGCCTGTGTGGCCTGCGACTCGAAGCTGTCGATGGCGGCGGCCTTCTCCAGCGTCAGGGCGATATCGTCGAGACCGTTGAGGAGGCAGTGCTTGCGGAACGGGTCGATCTCGAAGGTGATCACCTCGCCGTCGGACGTCGTGACCGTCTGCGCCTCGAGATCCACGGTCATGCGGGCGTTCTGGCCCTTTTCTGCGTCCTTCATCAGAAGGTCGACCTCGCGTTGCGGCAGCGCGATCGGCAGGATGCCGTTCTTGAAGCAGTTGTTGAAGAAGATATCGGCGAAGCTGGGCGCGATGACGCAGCGGATGCCGAAATCCTTGATCGCCCAAGGCGCGTGTTCGCGCGACGAGCCGCAGCCGAAATTCTCGCCCGCGACGAGGATTTCCGCCTCGCGGTATTGCGGCCGGTTCAGCACGAAATCGGGAATCTCGTTTCCGTCGTCGTCATAACGCATCTCGTCGAAAAGATTCACGCCGAGCCCGGTGCGCTTGATCGTCTTCAGGAACTGCTTGGGGATGATCATGTCGGTGTCGACATTGACGATGGGCAGCGGCGCCGCGATCCCGGTGAGTTGGTCGAACTTGTCCATGTGCGGGGTCTCCTTACGCCGGAACGTCGTTCTGCGCGAGCTCGCGCACATCGGTGAGACGGCCAGTCACCGCCGCCGCTGCCGCCATCGCCGGGCTCATCAGGTGCGTGCGCCCGCCGCGGCCCTGCCGGCCCTCGAAGTTGCGGTTGGAGGTCGAGGCGCAGCGCTCACCCGGCGCAAGCTGGTCCGGGTTCATGCCGAGGCACATCGAACAGCCCGCCATGCGCCATTCGAAACCCGCCGCCTTGAGCTTGTCGGCGATGCCCTCTTCCTCGGCCTGCGCCCGCACGAGGCCGGAGCCCGGAACGATCATCGCGCGGATGCCGTCCTTCACGCGGCGGCCTTCCATGATCTTCGCGACCTCGCGCAGATCCTCGATCCGGCCGTTGGTGCAGGAGCCGATGAACACCGTGTCGATCTCGATCTCCGACAGCTTCGTGCCCGGCTTCAGACCCATGTAGTCGAGCGACCGGGTCGCCGCAGAGACCTTGCCGCCCTCGAAGCTGGACGGGTCCGGCACTTCGGCGTCGATCGGCAGCACGTCCTCGGGCGAGGTGCCCCAGGTGACGAGCGGCGCGATCTCGGAGGCGTCGAAGGTCACCACCTTGTCCCAATGCGCGTCGTCGTCGGAATAGAGCGTCTTCCACCAATCCATGGCGGCTTCCCATTGCGCGCCTTTCGGCGCGTGCGTCCGGCCCTTCACGTAATCGAACGTGGTCTCGTCGGGCGCGATCAGGCCGGCACGGGCGCCGCCTTCGATCGCCATGTTACAGACCGTCATCCGGCCTTCCATGGACAGCTCGCGGATGGCACTGCCGCAATATTCGATCACGTAGCCGGTGCCGCCGGCGGTGCCGGTGCGGCCGATGATCGCCATGGTGATGTCCTTGGCGGTCACGCCCGGCGGCAGCGATCCGGTGATCTCCACCTTCATGTTCTTCGACTTCGACTGGATCAGCGTCTGGGTGGCGAGCACATGCTCCACCTCCGACGTGCCGATACCGTGCGCGAGCGCGCCGAACGCGCCATGGGTCGCGGTGTGCGAATCGCCGCAGACGATGGTCATGCCCGGCAGCGTCCAGCCCTGCTCGGGGCCGATGATGTGGACGATGCCCTGGCGGACATCGGAAACCGGGTAGTAGTGGACGCCGAAATCCTTGGCGTTGGTGTCGAGCGCCTCGAGCTGGATGCGGCTCTGTTCGTTCTCGATGCCCTTGGCCCGGTCCACGTCGGTGGGCACGTTGTGGTCGGGCACCGCGATGGTCTTATCCGGCGCGCGGACGGTGCGGCCGGCCATGCGCAGACCCTCGAAGGCCTGCGGGCTGGTGACCTCGTGCACGAGGTGGCGGTCGATGTAGATCAGGGACGAGCCGTCTTCGGCCTCGTGCACCAGATGGGCATCCCAGATCTTGTCATAGAGGGTCTTGGGGGACATTGGTCCTCTCCAGGATAGCTGCGTGACATGGCTGACGGGCGCGGCGCGGAAACGGATCGCGGCGCGAGGCAGGCGTCATAGGCGCGCGCGCACCGTGTGCGTGGCGCCGAAGAACCGCTCTTCCAGCCGGAAGCGGTCGCCGATGTCGAGGATCCGCGTCATGCAGGAGGAAATACATCCCCCGCCGCCGCCCCGCAAGAGCGCCCGCACCGGCCCGGGGCCGGGATCGGCCGCCGCGACCCGGATCGGGCGGGAACCATTCCACAGCCGAGATGCGTTGATATCCCGTGACGCGCGGGCGAGGAAACATGATCAGCCGCCTCAACATACTGTCCGCGGCGATGATCGCGGCGCTCCTGAGTTGCCTGCTGTGGCTGCAGATGACCGATGTGCCCGTGGCCTCGGAAGGCCGCGAGGTCATGGCCGCCTCGGCCGGCCCCTGACGGGCAAGGGCGCTTGCGACGCGGCATCCGGGGTGCCACGCTGAGCGTGCCCCGAAAGACCCGCCATGGAACCTGACACCGATACCCTGGCCGAGCTTCGCTCGGTCGCGCTCGACCTCCTGATGCAGATGGAGGTGGTCCTTCAGGGACTGCTGCGCCCGTGGAACGCCTACCAGATCGGAATCGCCTGCGCGCTGTTCGCTCTGGCACAGATCGTGGCGTGGGCCGGCCGGCCCCGGCTGCACGACTGGCTGCGCACGCGCGAAGGATGGGCGAAGTGGCGCATGCGGCTGCTGGTGCTCGTCCACCGGCGGCTGCGGATGCTGGTCTTCGTGGCGCTGGCATGGATCGTTGTCTGGATCATGCGCGAGGTGACGTGGCCGTCGCGATCCTACCTGCTGGCCATCGTCGCGCAGCTGGCGACCGCGTGGCTCTTCATCGCTTTCGCCACCCGGCTGATCGGCAATCCGCTGCTGCAATCGGTCGTGCGCTACGGCGCGTGGGCCTGGGTCACGGTGTCGATCCTGAATCTCACGCAGCAGGCGCAGGAGGCGCTCGACAGCATCGCGCTCACCGCCGGAGAGATGCGGCTGTCGCTGTGGGTCGTCCTGCAGGCGGCGGCGATGCTGATC
Organism: Roseivivax sediminis; assembly: GCF_900112685.1. Lineage (GTDB taxonomy): Bacteria > Pseudomonadota > Alphaproteobacteria > Rhodobacterales > Rhodobacteraceae > Roseivivax > Roseivivax sediminis. Next base: position 144,981 of record NZ_FOMS01000002.1, on the reverse strand, counting down.
GTGCTGGTCGCGGCGGCGCGCTTCCTCGCCGGGTCGAGCGCCGCGCGGATCCGGCGCAACGAGGATATCTCCCCGTCGATGCAGGTGCTCGCCGTCAAGGTGCTGCAGGTGCTGTTCTACGGCGGCGCGTTCTTCCTGGCGCTGAAGCTCGTCGGCGTTGACCTCACCGGGCTTGCGGTCCTCTCGGGCGCCATCGGCGTCGGCCTCGGCTTCGGTCTGCAGAAGGTGGTGTCTAACCTCGTGTCAGGGATCATCATCCTGCTCGACAAGTCGATCAAGCCGGGGGACGTCATCAGCCTTGGCGAGACCTTCGGCTGGATCAACAGCCTCGGCGCGCGCTACGTGTCGATCACCACGCGGGACGGCAAGGAATACCTCATCCCGAACGAGGACCTGATCACCGGACAGGTGGTCAACTGGTCCCATTCCAACGATTTCGTCCGGCTCGACATCCATTTCGGCACCGCCTACGGCGACGATCCCCACAAGGTCCGGCGCATCGCCATCGAGGCCGCCACGAACACCCCGCGGGTGCTTAGCGAACGGCCCCCGGTCTGCCACATCGTCGGCTTCGGCGACAGCTCGGTCGACTACATCCTGCGGTTCTGGATCCGCGATCCCACGGCCGGGCTGACCAACATCCGCGGAAATGTCTATCTGGCGCTCTGGGACGCATTCCAGTCGAACGACATCTCCATCCCCTTCCCGCAGCGCGAGGTGCGGGTGCTGGAGGGCTCGACGCTCGGCACGAAAGCGCTCGACTGATCCGGAGCGGGGAACGCGGGGCGCGTCCGGGGCGTCTTGGGTTCGAACAAACCGGAGAATGACGCCATGACGTCCCTCGCCCGTACCCGATCCGATCCCGAACCCCGAACGCTGTTCTTCGCGGACGACGGCATCGTGCCCAACAACCCCGACCTGCCGGTGCTGCTGACCCCCGGCGCCGTCGATCCCGCCTCGGGCGCGGAGGCAATCTGCGCGCTCTACGAGGCGAACGGCTGGCACAAGACCTGGACCTGGACCGTCTACGACTTCCACCACTACCACCCCGACGCGCACGAGGCGCTCTGCGCCGCCTCGGGCTGGGCGGACCTGCAGATCGGCGGGCCGGGTGGCGAGACGTTGCGCGTGTCCGCCGGCGACGCGATGGTCCTGCCCGCCGGCGTCGGCCATTGCCTCATAGGCCAGAGCGAGGATTTCCGGATCTGCGGCGGTTATCCCGGCGACCAGCCCGCCGGCACGATCGTCCGCGCCCCCGAAGAGCGCGACGAAGCGCATAGCGAGCAGATCGCGGCGCTGAGCCGCCCGAAGACCGATCCGATCTTCGGCGAGGACGGCCCGCTGGTGACGCTCTGGGGTTAGCCACAACCCGTCTGCGGTGACGTCCCGTCCGCGCTGACAAGCGCGCGGGCCTCGGTCATAGTCGCGGCAACGGAGGAGGTATCCACCCATGCGCGACGACATCGTCATCCTTTCTGGCGCCCGCACCGCCATCGGCACCTTCGGCGGATCGCTCGCCGGCACGCCGCCCACAACGCTCGGCGCCACGGCGACGAAGGCCGCGCTGGAGCGGGCGGGCCTCGAGGGCGGCGCCATCGGCCAGGTCTTCTTCGGCCACGTCATCAACACAGAGCCGCGCGACATGTACCTGTCGCGCGTCGCGGCGATGGAGGCCGGCATCCCCGACAGCGTGCCGGCGATGAACGTCAACCGCCTGTGCGGATCGGGCGCGCAGGCCATCGTCTCGGCGGTGCAGGCGCTGGCGCTGGGCGACGCGGAGATCGCGCTCGCCGGCGGGGCGGAGTGCATGTCGCGCTCCCCCTACATCGTGCCGGACCAGCGCTTCGGCGCGAAGATGGGCGACGTGAGGACGCTCGACATGATGCTCGGCGCGCTCAACTGCCCGTTCGGGACCGGCCACATGGGGGTGACCGCCGAGAACGTGTCGGACGAACACCAGATCAGCCGCGAGGACCAGGACGCCTTCGCCATGGAGAGCCAGCGCCGCGCGACCGCCGCCCGCGATGCCGGCTACTTCAAGGACCAGATCGTGCCGGTCGAGGTGCGGGTGAAGCGCGACATTGCCTCCTTCGACACGGACGAGCACATGAAGGAAACCTCCATGGAGAAGCTCGGCGCGCTGAAGCCGGTCTTCAGGAAGGACGGCACGGTCACCGCCGGCAACGCATCGGGCATCAACGACGGCGCGGCGGCGATCACGCTGGCCACGGCGGCGGCGGCAGAGAAGGCCGGCGCAACGCCCCGCGCCCGCATCCTCGGCTACGCCCATGCGGGCGTGCGGCCCGAGGTCATGGGCATCGGCCCGATCCCGGCGGTGCAGGCGCTGCTGGAGAAGACCGGGCTTGGCGTGGACGATTTCGACGTGATCGAATCGAACGAGGCCTTCGCGGCGCAGGCGGTCGCGGTGAACCGCGGGCTGGGGCTCGACCCGGCGCGGGTGAACCCGAACGGCGGCGCCATCGCGCTTGGCCATCCGGTCGGGGCCACGGGCGCGATCCTGACGGTGAAGGCGCTTTACGAGCTGGAGCGGATTGGGGGCAAGCGCGCGCTGGTGACCATGTGCATCGGCGGCGGCCAGGGCATCGCGCTGGCCTTCGAGCGGCTCTGAACGCGGGGGGCGGGAGCCTCCGGCGGGAGTATTTGCGGGCCCAAAGAAGCAGGGGATTCGCTCTCATTCCAGCCGGAGGCGCAGGCGGGCGGCATGGCCGGCCGCGTCGATCACCGAGAGCGTGGTGAAGCCGGCGCCGGGCGTCGGCACGGCGATCTCGGAGCGGCGGGCGCCGGAGACCGCGACGCCCGAATCGGTCAGCACGGTGTAGGGCGGGGTGCCGCCGCGCAGTTTCAGAGGCACCGCCTCGCCGGCCGCCAGCGTCGCCCCGTCCGGAGGGAAGGCGATGTCGAGCGCCGGGGCCTGCGCCTCTTGGGGGCCGAAGCGGCGCAGCGCCTGCGGCAATTGCGCGTTCGGCAGAAGCAGCGCGTCCGGTGGCGGCGGGGGCAGCGGCGCCGGCGTGGCGCGCACGAGGGCGAGCGCCTCGAAGAGAAGCGGCGCAGCCAGATCGCCGCCGAAGGCGCCGGGGACCGGCGTGCCGTCCGGCCTGCCGATCCAGACGCCCGCGACATGCGCGCCGTCGAACCCGAGTGCCCAGGCGTCCCGGTGGCCGTAGGAGGTGCCGGTCTTGTAGGCCACCTGCCCCACCGCGCCGCCGCCGGGCGGGACGATCCCGGCCAGGACATGGCCCACCTGCCAGGCCGCGCGCGACGAGAGGATGCGTGCGGGGGGTGCGGGTGCGGCGCTGTGCCAGCGCAGCGGAATCGCCTCCCCCCCGCGGGCAAGCATTGCGTAGAGGCCGGTCAGCTCCTCCAGCGTCAGGCCGACGCCGCCGAGGCTCACCGCCAGGCCGGGCGCCCCGCCGGCAAGGTCGCGCGCGGCGCCCGCCCGGCGCAGCGCGTCGACCAGGTGCGCCGGGCCCAGCGCCTCGGCGATCCGCACGACGGGGATGTTGAGCGAGGCCTGAAGCGCCGCGCGCATTGTGACCTCGCCGCGGAAGCGGCCGTCGAAGTTCTGCGGCGCGTAGATGCCGAAGCGCACCGGCGTGTCGCGCACGATGGTCTCGGGATGGGCGAGGCCGCGATCGAAGGCGAGGCCGTAGACCAGCGGCTTCAGCGTCGAGCCGGGGGAGCGCCGGGCCCGCGTCATGTCGACGAAGCCGTCCGCTGCCTCTGCCGAGAGCCCGCGGGAGCCGACGGAGGCGAGGATCTCGCCGCTGCGGTGATCGGCGACGAGGATGGCGATGCCGAGCGCGGGATCGCGGCCCGCCAGATGCGCTGCCGCCAGCCGCTCCAGCCGGGCCTGCAGGGAGGCGTCGAGCGTCGTCTGCGTCACGCCACCCGCGCGCGCCCGGTCGGCGAGATGGGGCGCCAGCATCGGCACCGGGCGGCGCATCTCCGGCAGGGGATCCCGCAGCGCTGCTACCGCGTCCTCCGCATCCAGCACCCCCGCCGCCGTGACCCGGGCGAGGACGCGCGATCGCGCGGATCGAGCTGCCTCTCGCGCGCGGTCGGGGCGCCGCCCCTCCGGCGCCTGCGGCAGGGCGACCAGCAGCGCCGCTTCGGCCGGGGTGAGCCGCCGTGGCTCCTTGCCGAACCAGGCCAGCGTCGCCGCGCGCACCCCCTCGATATTGCCGCCGTAAGGCGCGAGGTGCAGGTAGAGCGCCACGATCTCGTCCTTGCTCAGCCGCCGCTCCAGCGCCAGCGCCACGCGCATCTGCCGCAGCTTTCCGGCCCAGGCGCCGGTGCCGCTGTCCTCCAGAAGCCGCGCCACCTGCATGGTCAGCGTCGAGGCGCCCGAGACGATCCGCCCGGCGCGCACGGCCTGCCCCGCGGCGCGCAGCACCGCGCGCGGATCGACGCCGGCATGATCGAAGAACCGCTTGTCCTCGTAGGCCACCAACATCGCGACAAGGGCCGGGTCGACCGCGCCCGGCGCGACGCGCATCCGCCATAGCCCGCCCTCGACCGTGTAGGCGCGCAGGAGCGTGCCGTCTCGCGCGCGCACTTCGTCCGAGGTCGCGTGCGCCAGCGTCGGCAGCACCGTCGCGTCGATCCAGCCCGTTGCCGCATCGCGCGCGCCCGCGGCGAGCCCCGCGGCCATAACCAGCGCGACGAGCAGACCGTCAGGGCGCACGCACCGCCTCCCACAGGCCGGGATAGCGGGTGACGAAACCCGTCGGATCGACGAGCAGATCGCAGGAGAGCTGCGGCGAGCGGTAGTGCACGAGCCCGCCCCGCCCCCGCGTATAGCGCTGGCCCATGGGTTCGAGCGTACCTGGATCGCGCAGCCATGCGGCCTGCGCCTCGATGCTGCCGATCTCGGGCAGGCGGCGCAGCGGCATCAGGTTGGTGGCCGGCGTGAAGGCGAAGTCGATGTCGCGTGCCTCTGCCACCTGCGGTTGGGCGGTGCGGTTCAGCCGCCACTCGCCCTGCTCGCGCGTGATGTGCAGCGCCACCCGCTGCCCGGCCCAGAGCCCGGTGACATCGGCGCCGATCGTGTGCCAGTCCGCGTCGCAACGCACCAGGTAATCGAGCTCGCTCGCCCCGTCCTCGGTGCGGAAGCGCGCGTGGCCGAGCAGCATCCATCCGTCGTCGTGCTGCACGAGGCGGCAACTGTCGCGCCCTTCGCGGTCGAGCGCGCGCCAGGTGATTTCGGCGACCGTCGTGCTGGTCATCGGCTCACGGACACCCGGCCGGTGCCGGTGCGGGCGCGGTATTCGGGGCGGTACATGTCCTCCACACTGGCCGCCGGGTGGTGGAAGCCGCCCGGCGACACGGCGCGGACGAGATAGGCGAGGCGGAAGGGGTCGGTGCCCTGCCAGTCCACCGCCGCGACGAAACGGTCGGTGCGGAACTCCGCATGCTCGGCCTCGGCGGTCTCCAGCCAGTCCAGCCCGGCGATGTCGCCCCCCTGCAAGAGCGCCGGGTTGTCGATCTCGAAGCCCGCGGGCAAGGGATCGTCGAGGATGAGCCGCGCCGGGGTCGGGTCGGCCGGGCGCACCGTCAGCACCGCGACGAGCCGCGTGCCCTGCGGCAGCGGGCCATCGGCCACGGAGACCGGCGCGCCCTCCAGCGTGAAATACTGCCGCTCCAGCGCGTAGCCGTAGCCGCCCGGCCCCGGAGCCACGTCCGGCACGCCGAGCGTCGTGACGGTCAGCGGGAACGGGCCGGTGCCGGCATTGCGCAGCTCCTGGGTCGAGACGCGGCCCGACAGGCGGCGGACATAAGGACCCTCCGACACCGCCCCGTCGACGCTGAGGCCCGGGGCCCCCGCATCGCCCACCAGCGCCTGCGCCGCCAGCAGCGACCAGGCCTGATCCTGCGTCGACATCGGCCGGTCCGCCGAGGCGATGCGGGTGAGGAGGCTGCCGCGGTCGAGCGCGTCGCTGCCGGCTTCCACGGCGAGCGACAGGAGCCCCGCCGCGTCGCGCTGGGGCGAGCCGAAATCGGCACGGTAGACGCGCGGCCCCTCGGGCGCGGAGAGCCGCGCGGCGGCGGCGCGGAACAGCCGGTCGGCCCGCGTCTGGTCGCCGTATTGCGCCAGCGCCGCGCCAAGCTGCGCCAGCGCCATCGGCGTGCCGAAGGCGTCGGCCTTCACGTCGGCGTAGTAGCGCAGATCGCCCATCGCCGCCCGCCCCTCGCGCGCGAGGATGAGGAGCGCGTAGGCGACATCCTCCCCGCCCTCGTCGAAATCGGGGGCGTAGTCGATGCGGTTCGCGAGGTTGTCGAGCGCGGAGCCGAAGGCACGGTCCGGAACGTCATGGCCGGCGGCGCGGGCGCGCGACAGAAAATCGGTGACGTAGGCGTCGAGCCAGCCCTCGCCCGATCCCGCCGACCACATGCCGAACGCCCCGTTCGGCGCCTGCCGCGCCAGCACCCGGTCCACCGCCTGGCCGATCTGCCGGTCGATCGCCGCCTCGCCGCCGAGGCCCAGAGCGTCGGACACCGACGACAGCGACAGAAGCGGCAGCGCCTGGCTCGTCACCTGCTCCGTACAGCCATAGGGATAGCGGCCGAGCGAGGCGAGCATGCCCGGCACGTCGAACCGTGCCAGCGTTCCGGCCGAGACCAGCGCCTCGGCGCTTTCGGGCGCGAGACCGGCAAGGATCTGGTCGTCGAGCGTGAAGGTCTGGCCCGGCTCCAGCACCAGCCGCCGGGTTTCGGAGACGACCGGATCGTTGCGCCGCACGCCAAGCGTGAGCGTCTTGGTCAGCGCCTCGCCTTCCGGCGTGGTGATCGCGATGCGGATCTCGTGATCGCCGACCTCGCGTGCAGAGATCGGCACGCGCAGCCGCTCGGTGGCGCCTTCCGCGACGCTCAGGCCCGAGGGCACGGCGCCGGGGTCGAGCCCGAGACCGTCCGCGGTGATGTCGAGCCCGACGCGCCCGGCCGGACCGGCGGCATGAGTCAGCTCCAGCGCCAGTTCGGCCGTGTCGCCGGGGGCGAGGAAGCGCGGCAGCGAGGCCGTGACCACGACCGGATCGCGGACGAGCACATCGCGCGCGGCGGAGCCCACCGCGCGGGAGGTCCATGCGACGGCCATGAGCTTCACCGTGCCGTTGAAGTCCGGCAGATCGAAGGACACCTTTGCCGCGCCGCTGTCGTCCACCGCGATTGGACCCTCGAAGAAAGCGACCACCTCTTCGGTCGGCGGCGGGCTCTGCATGCGCATCTGCGCACCGGCATCGCCGCCCGAGCGCACTTGCCCGAGCGATCCCGACATCCCGTCGATCAGCCGGCCGTAAAGGTCGCGGATCTCCACCCCCAGCCGCCGCTGGCCGAAATAGTACCTGGCCGGATCGGGCGGCTCGAACCCGGTGAGGTTCAGCACGCCCTGGTCGACGGCGGCGAGCGTGACGAATCCCGCCTGCCCGTCCGGAAGGCCGTCCACCCGCACGGTGGCCCGAAGCGGGCCGCGCGGGCGGACCTCCTCCGGCGCGTCGATGCTGACGGACAGGCGCTTGTCGCCCGGCGCCACCGCCGCGTGGGCAAGGCCCAGCGCGCGCGCCGGCATCCGGCCCGCTTCGGCGTCCATCGGGCGCAGCACCTCGGCGGTGACGTAGGCGCCGGCGCCCCATTCCTCGGTCACATCGAGGGTGAGGGTGCTCTCGCCCTCCGCGACCTCCACCGCCTGCATCGACACCACGCGGTCGGTCAGCACCGTCACCAGCGCCTGCCCGGCGCTGCGCGGCACCATCCGCAGGGTCGCGGTGTCGCCCGGCGCATACCGCTCCGCATCGAGCGACAGCTCAAGGAAATCGGGCGTGCGGCCGGCATCGGCCGGCGCGTACCAGCCCGACGAGAACGCCATCGACGTGGCGGTGTAGGGCCCGCCCAGACGTTCCACCACCAGTTCGTATTCGCCCCACTCCACCGGCTCCTCGATGGAGAACGGCGCCTCGCCCAGCGCGGCCTCCCCCGTGGCGATCTGCTCCCGCGTGGTCACCGGCTCCCACGACCAGTTGCCGTAGAGCGCGTACCATTGGTAGCGCGTGGTCACGCGGTTGAGGGTCCAGCGCACCTGCATCGGCTGCGGCGCGAGGTCCGGGCCGAAGGCCTGAAGATCGAAGCGCGCCGCCTCGCCCTCGGGCAGCGTGTCGTCGAAACCGGGGCGCAGGCCGATCATCGGGCCCGCGGGCAGGACCGGCCGCGTCACCCGCCGCTCCACTGGGCGGCCGGAGCCTTCGGCGACGCGGACGATGGCGGTGGCCTCGTGCGGGACGGACAGTTCCGTGTCCGGCAGCGGCAGGGGCAGCGCCGCGCGCCCCTCCGCGTCGGTGCGCAGGTCGGCGGGCAGCGCCTCGGTGCGCGGATCGGGCAGCTCGTCGTGGCGGCCGAAGCGCCAGCCGGGCAGCGCCTCAAGCGTTGTCACCGGGGCAAGGCGCAGCTCGCCCTCGACCGGCAGATCGCCGCCCGGCGCGCCGAAAAGGTAGCGCGCCTCGATCCCCAGTTCGGGCGGCGCGAGCGGGCGGATCGGCCCCTCGGGCAGATCCAGCGTCACGTCGATGCGCTCGGGCACGAAATCCTCGACCAGCAGCGTCGTGTCGGCGAGCGCCGGCGCCTCGGGATCGGCGTGGATCGCCAGCCGCCAGGTGCCGCGCGGCACCGCTGGGGAGAGCGGGAAGTCGAAGACGTGCCCGCCGGCCTCGCTTTCGGCCGAGACGCTGCGCGCATGCTCCACCCCGTCGGGCCGCGTGAGGATCGCCGTCGCCGGCACGCCGGGCAGCGCCGCGGCCTTGGCATCGCGCATGAGCGCGGTGGCGTGGATCGCCTCTCCGGCGCGGTAGGCGCCGCGGTCGGTGGCGAGGAAGACATCCACCGGCCCGGCGGGCGCGCGGCCCGCGACGCCGCGGTCGGACAGATCGAAGGCCGGGTCCACGAGCGACAGGAAGGTGGAATCGTCCTCCCCCGCCTCCGCCAGGATCAGCGCCGGCGCCGCGCCCCCGGTGCCGCGCAAGAGGCCCGGCGCGAAGGTGGCCACTCCGCGCGCATCCGTAGCCGCCGTCCCCAGAGGCCGGTTGGAGCGTGACAGCAGCGTCAGCGACACGCCCTCGCGCGGTTGGGCGTCCGACAGCCCGCGCACGATGGCGGTGAGCCCGTCGCTTCCCGACAGTGTCGTCAGCCCGAGGTCGGAGACCAGGAACCACTGCGTCGCACCGCTGTCGTCGTAGGGGTCGGCCCCCGGAAGCGCCGCCACCAGCGCATAGAGCCCCGGCCCCCGCAGCGCATCGCCCACCGGCAGGCGCGTGCGCATGTCCGCGTTGAGCTCGCTGTCCACGGATGCCGTGCCGGTCCAGACCTCCTCCGCGATCTCCCCGGCGCCCGAGGTCAGCTCGTACTGCGACAGCGGGCGCGCGAACATGTCCTCCTGGATCGTGCGCAGGACGTTGCGGTCGCTCACCTGCAACAGTGTCAGCTCAAGCGTGTCGGCGTTCACCGTCTCCACCGGCAGGGCGGTGTCCGGCGTCGGCGGCAGCACATAGGCGCGGCCCGGAAAGCGTACGGCGGGCGAACGGTCGCGCACGTATTGCGTGATCTCCACGCTGCGGTTGAGCGTCTCGCCGCTCTCGGCCGGCAGTCCCTCGCGAAAGGTGAGCGCGTAGCGCGACCCGTGAGCCACGCCGCCAACGCACAGCTCGCGCTCTCCCGGCTCCACCGTCAGGCGGGCGTCGGGGCGGCCGACGAAAGGAGCGTAATCCTGCCCGGCGCGGACCAGCGGTTCGGAAAACTCCACGCAGATGCGCGGCGCGGCGCTGTCGCTTTCGCCGCGGGTGTCGGTGATGCGAAAGCCGTACTTGCCGATGGCGTCGTCCAGAAGGCGCGTCACCTCCTCCCGCGGGGCGATGGACTCGGCCAGTCGCAGCACGGGGACCATGTCACGGCCGCGGTCTGCCGCTTCCAGCGCGCGGGCCAGATCGATCAGCGCCGCGATGCGCCCGGCCTCCTGCGGCGCGCGCAGATAGCCGTTGATCGCCGCCGAAACCGCCCGTTCGCGCAGAAGCTGCGCGTCTCGGCTGTGCTGCTCTGCGAGCGCGCCGTTCAGACGGCCGTAGTCGAGCCAGAGGTCGGCCGCGTCGGTCTGCGCCAGAGCCGCCCCGGTCCAATCCCGCGCCTCTGCGGTGTCGCCCCGCTCCCGCGCTTCCGCGGCCGCGCGCAAAAGCTCCTGCGGTGCCCAGTCGCCTCCGGGATGCCGCCGGCCGAGCGCCGCCGCCTCCGCGCGGGCCTGCGACAGATCCTCCGCCCGCAGCATGTCCAGATCATCGGCCCGGGCCGCGGCACGCTCGGGCACGCCCGGCTCGGCCGGCAGGACGAGACCCGACAGCGCGCCGTCGTAGGGCTGGCGCGCGCTGATGCCGGTCTTGGGAAAGCAGGACCCGGCGCGCGAATTGAAGGTGAAGGCCGCACAGGAGGTATCGTTCAGGCAGACGCGCTCGCAGGCCTCCAGCGTCGTGTCGAAGAGCGGCTGCAGATCGCCGCCGAAGAAATCGACATCCCGGGTAATGACGGAGCGCCGCTCGGGCACCGGCTCCTGCGTTTGGGCAAGGGCGGGCGTCGCGGCAATAAGACACAAAACGAAGGAAAGTATACGGCGCATCCGGGCCTCCCTGGGCAATACGCTATCCGAAAGTGCCACGCCAGCCGGCGCCGGCGCAACGATTCCTCCTCCGCACCAACAGCGTTAAGCACATGTTCACCGCGCCGCGGCACAACTCCGCGAAGACAGACGGAGTGGGACATGTCGCTTGCCCGGAAGCTCGCCGATGAACGGCGGGCGCGGCTCGCCGCGGAACAACTGCTGGAACAGAAGCGGGCGGAGCTGACGGAGGCGAACCGCAGGCTGGGCCTCCACGCCCGCGTCCTGACCGAAGAGATCACCGAAACCCGCGCCCGCGCCGCCACGATGGAGAGCGAGAACAGCCGCGTCCGATCCCAGCTCGGCCAGACGACGGAGCGGCTGCACATCATCGAGGGGCAACTCTGGCAGGCGCTCGGGTCGATCCGCGACGGGTTCGGCCTGTGGAACCACAAGGGGCGGCTGGAACTTGCGAACCGCGCCTATCTGTCGGTGTTCGACGGCATCGTCACCGCCGGTGTCGGGGCCCATTTCACCCATCTCATCGACCTGATGCTCGACGAAGGCATCGTCGATCTGCAGAACGAGAATCCCGAGACATGGCGCAGGCGTCTGCATCGCGCGTGGGAAAACACGCGCCCCGCGCCGTTCACCCTGCGCCTGTTCAACGGCACGTTCATCAAGATCCACAACCAGCGCACGCCCGATGGCGGCATCGTCAGCCTCGTGGTCGACATGACCGACCTGATGCGCATGTGGGCGGCGGTGCAGGAGCTTCCCGACGGCTTCGTTCTCTTCGACAACGAGGACCGGCTGGTCACCTGCAACGCCCCCTACCGCGAAATCTATGCCGAAAGCGCGCCGGCCATCCGTCCCGGCGTCCAGTTCGAGGATATCCTGCGCTATGGCCTGGAGCAGGGTCAGTACGACGAGGCGATCGGCCGCGAGGAAGAATGGCTCGAAGAGCGGCTGCGCCTGCACCGACGTTCCGAGGTGGAGATCGAGCAGCCGCTCGGCGACGGCCGCTGGCTGCGCATCTACGAGAAGGAAACGTCGGACGGTGGGCGCGTGGGGCTGCGCGTCGACATCACCCAGATGAAGGCGGTGCAGCTCGAACTCGAACGCGCGACCGAGCGGGCGGAGGCGGCCAGTCGCGCGAAATCCGCCTTCCTCGCCAACATGAGCCACGAGATCCGCACCCCGATGAACGGCGTGCTCGGCATGGCGGACCTGCTGATGGAGACCGAGCTTCGCCCCGAGCAGCGCGCCTACACTGAGACGATCCGCAATTCCGCCGAGGCGCTGCTGGTGATCATCAACGATGTGCTCGATTATTCCAAGATCGAGGCCGACAAGCTCAGCCTGCGGAGCGAGAGCTTCGACCTCGAACGGATCGTGCACGACGTCTTCATGCTGATCCAGCCGACGGCGCGCGACAAGGGCATCGCGCTCCTGATCGACTACGACATGTTCCTGCCGACGCGTTTCATCGGCGATGCCGCGCGGCTGCGCCAGGTGCTGATCAACCTCGTCGGCAACGCCGCGAAATTCACGCTCGAGGGACAGGTCGTGGTGCGCGTGACCGGAGTGGCCGACCATGGCCGCACCGCCGTGCACGTCTCGGTGGAGGATACCGGCATCGGCATTTCCGAAGACAAGCTTGCCCACATCTTCGGAGAATTCAACCAGGTGGAGGACGAGCAAAACCGCAGGTTCGAGGGCACCGGGCTGGGCCTCGCGATCACCAAGCGGCTGGTCGACCTGATGGATGGCGAAATCTGGGTCGACAGCCGCGAGGGCCTGGGATCGTGCTTCGGCTTCCGCGTCGAGATGCCGACCGACGAGCCCGACGGCGTGCCCCGCGACACGCCGCCGCCGGGCCTCCGACGCGCCCTGATCGTGGAGGCGAACGAGATGAACCGCGCTATCCTCGCCAAGCAGTTGAGCGCCTTCCGGATCGCCGTCACCGAATGCGCCGACGGGGCGGGTGGGCTGGCGGCCGCGCCCGACTGGGACGTGGCGATCGTATCCCAGGACCTTCCGGACATGAGCGGGACCGGCTTTTGCCGCGACCTGCACGCCCTCGGGATCGACCGTCCGGTGATCCTGCTGACCGGCTGCGGCGCGGCCCCGGCGCCCGAAACCGCACCGGTTCAGGCGGTAGTGCAGACCCCGACACCGCGCCGCGCGTTGTTGCAGGCGCTGCAATCGCTCGTCCTCGACACCCCGGCACCGGTGGCACCGGAGGAACCGCCGCCGGCGGACACACCGCTCGACGTGCTCCTCGCCGAGGACAACCGCACCAACCAGCTCGTCTTTTCCAAGATGGTCAAGGATCTCGGGCTGCGGCTGCGCCTGGCCAATGACGGCCTCGAAGCCGTCGCCGCCTACCGGGAGGCGCGGCCGGACATCATCTTCATGGACGTGTCGATGCCGAACATGGACGGCAAGGAGGCGACCCGCCGCATCCGCGAACTCGAAGCCGGCGGCCCGCGCGTGCCCATCGTCGCAGTGACCGCGCACGCCGTCGACGGCGACCGCGACGGCATCCTCGCCAACGGGCTCGACGATTACCTCACCAAACCGCTGCGCAAAGCGGCGCTGCTGGAGATGCTGGAGCGATACGGCGCGCGCGAGACCGAGGGCGCCTGACGCCTAGCCCGCGTCACGCACGAAGACCGGACGATCCGGCTCCGACAGGTCGGGGCGCCATTCGTAGCCGCCGGCGTCGAAATCGCGCAGGGCTTCGGGATCGGTCAGCCGGTTCTGCACGATGAAGCGCGCCATCGCCCCGCGCGCCCGCTTGGCGTAGAAGCTGACCACCTTCGGCGTGCCGCCCTTGTCCTCCATGAAGTGCGGCGTGACCACCCGCAGGTTCAGCGCCTTCAGCGGCACCGCGCCGAAATATTCCTGGCTCGCGCAGTTGATGAGCGTGTCCGTGCCCAGTGCCTCGGCCTCGGCCCGCAGCGCCTTGGCCAGCGTGTCGCGCCAGTAATCGTAGAGCGACTTGCCCCGCCGCGTGCGCAGGCGCGAGCCCATCTCCAGCCGGTAGGGCTGGATCGCGTCGCGCGGCCGCAACAGCCCGTAGAGACCCGACAGGATGCGCAGATGATCTTGCGCCCAGTCCAGTTCGTCGGGATCGAGGGAGGCCGCCTCGAGCCCCTGATAGGTGTCCCCGGCAAAGGCGAAGGCGGCGGGCCGCGTGTCGGTCGGCGTCTCCGCGAAGTCCCGGAACCGGTCCCGGTTCAACCGCGCGAGGTCGTTCGACAGGTCCATCAGCGCCTTCAGATCGCGCAGCGGCAGGTTGCGCGCGGTCTTGGCCAGCCGCAGCGCGTCGGCCTCGAAGGCGGGCGCGGTCGTCTCCACCGCCCGCTCCGTCCAGTCGAGCCGCTTGGCCGGCGAAATCACGATCAGCATGCCCGTCCCCTCGTTTGCCGCATCGGGGCCACGGTCTAGCGCGGCCGCGCGCCGGTTCAAAGCCGGTGCGACGCAGCGTCCCGCGCGCAGGTGAATTGACAGGCGCGGAGGCCGGGGCCCACACTCTTCACGCGAACGCAGGCGTGACGCGGGGAGGACGCGATGACACCTGGCAAGGCATTCCTGACATCGGAGGAGATCCGCGCGCTCTCGGGCCGCTCGGACGCGTGGGGATACTGGCTCATCGCGCATTGCTGGGGGCTGATCTTCGGGGCGGCGGCGCTTTTCGCGCTCTGGCCGAACCCGCTGACCTTCATCCTGGCGGTGCTGGTCATCGGCTCGCGCCAGCTCGGCCTTGCGATCCTGATGCACGAGGCGGCGCACAACGCGCTCTTCAGGACAAAGCGGCTCAACGAATTCGCGGGCGAATGGCTCTGCGGGCGTCCGATCATCGCCGACCTGCCGGAATACCGCCATTACCACCTGACGCATCACCGCTACACCCAGACCGACCGCGACCCGGACCTGAAGCTGTCGAAACCCTTCCCGACCACGCGCGCGTCGCTCCGGCGCAAGCTGATCCGCGATCTCACCGGTCAGACCGGGATCAAGCAGCGCGCCCAGCAGATCATGTTCGCCTTCAAGATGGCCGGAGAGGTGGAGGGCGAGCCGTCGAGCCAGGACCTCGCGCAGGCGTTCTCGGGCCCCGTGCTCGGCCGCGCGATCGTCGCCAACGCGGTGCTTTTCGCGCTTTTCTGGGCGGTCACCGGCGCGTGGTGGGGCTGGCTCGCCTTCTGGGTCCTGCCGCTTCTGACCTGGTTCCAGGCCGTGCTGCGCATCCGCAACATCGCCGAACACGGCGCTGTGGAATTCTCGGACGACCCACTGCGGAACACCCGCACGACACGGGCCAACTGGCTCGAACGGCTGCTCGTCGCGCCCTATTGGGTGAACTACCACCTCGAACATCACCTCGTGATGCATGTGCCGGCCCACAACCTGCCGAGGCTGCACCGGCTGATGATCGACAAGGGCCACGGCGACAGAATGACGGTGGCGGGCAACTACCTCGACGTGCTGCGCGCGGCATCGTCCAAGCCCGCAGGCCGCTCCGCCGCTTGATTGCAATCCCCACTCACGCGGCTTAAGTCCTGCGCGGAACGAATGCCCGCAGGACCCGTCGATGAACTGGATCTCGAACTACGTCCGCCCCCGGATCAACTCGATCTTTTCGCGTCGGGAGGTCCCGGAAAACCTGTGGACGAAGTGCGACAGCTGCGGAACCATGCTGTTTCACCGCGACCTGACGGACAACCTCCATGTCTGCTCCAATTGCGGGCATCACATGGGGATCACGCCGCGCAAGCGCTTCAAGGCTCTGTTCGACGGCGGCATGTTCGCGGAGATCGCTGTGCCCGACCCGGTGCCCGACCCGCTGCAGTTCCGCGACCAGAAGCGCTATCCCGACCGCCTGAAGGCGGCCCAGAAGAGCACCGGTGAGAAGGAGGCGATGCTGATCGCGCAGGGCGAGATCGGGCGCACGCCGATCGTCGCGGTGGCGCAGGACTTTTCCTTCATGGCCGGATCGATGGGCATGTTCGTGGGCAACGCGATCATCAAGGCCGCCGAGGAGGCGGTGAAGATGCGCCGCCCGCTGGTCCTCTTCTCCGCCGCCGGCGGCGCGCGGATGCAGGAGGGCATCCTGTCGCTGATGCAGATGCCGCGTACCACCGTCGCGATCCAGATGCTGCGCGAGGCGAACCTGCCCTATATCGTCGTGCTGACGCATCCGACCACAGGCGGCGTCACGGCCTCCTACGCGATGCTCGGCGACGTCCAGATTGCCGAGCCCGGCGCGCTCATCTGCTTTGCCGGACCGCGTGTGATCGAACAGACGATCCGCGAAAAACTGCCCGAGGGCTTCCAGCGCGCGGAATACCTGCTTGAGCATGGGATGCTCGACCGCGTCACCGACCGTCGGAAGCTGCGCGAAGAGCTGATCGTGATGCTGCGCATGATGATGGACATGCCCCCCGCCGTCTGGGGTGAACTGCCGCCCCCCGAGAGCATTGCCGACGAGGCTCCAGAGGAGGAGGGCGGCGAAGCCGCCCCCGGAACCGAGGCACCGGCGCGGAAATGACCGGTCTCACCTCCGACCACATCCTGCAACGGATGATGGCGCTGCACCCCAAGATCATCGACCTCACGCTCGACCGTGTCTGGCGCCTTCTGGAGCGGCTGGACCATCCCGAACGGCATCTGCCGCCGGTGATCCATATCGCCGGGACAAACGGCAAGGGATCGACCCAGGCGATGATCCGCGCCGGGCTGGAGGCGGAGGGCAAGCGCGTCCATGCCTATACCTCGCCGCACCTCGCGCGGTTCCACGAACGCATCCGGCTGGCCGGGGAGCTGATCTCCGAAGCCGCGCTGACCGAGCTTCTGGACGAGGTACACGCTGCCAACGGCAGCGATCCTATCACCTATTTCGAGATCACCACCTGCGCCGCGATCCTCGCCTTTGCGCGGACGCCGGCGGATTACACGCTTCTCGAGGTCGGGCTGGGCGGGCGGCTCGACGCGACCAACGTGATCGACGCACCCCGCGCCACGGTGATCACGCCGGTGGCGCTCGACCACCAGCAATACCTGGGCGAGACGCTGGAAGAGATCGCCGGCGAGAAGGCCGGTATCCTCAAGCGCGGCGCGCCCTGCATCGTCGGCCCGCAGGAAGACGCGGGGCTGGAGGTGATCGAGCGGCGGGCGGAGCGTGTCGGCGCACCGCTTTTCGCCCGCGGCCAGCACTGGCACGCCTTCGAGGAGCGAGGGCGGTTGGTCTACCAGGACGAAACCGGCCTGCTGGATCTGCCCCTGCCGAACCTGCCCGGCGCCTACCAGATCGACAACGCGGGCGCGGCGCTGGCCGTCCTGCGACAGCTCGGCTGCGGCGAGGCCGCGTTCGAGGCCGCCGTCACGCGCGCCGACTGGCCCGCGCGGATGCAACGGCTGAGCCATGGCCCGCTGGTGGAGGCGGCGCCAAACGCGCAGCTCTGGCTCGATGGCGGGCACAACCCGGCGGCGGGCCGCGCGCTCGCGGCGCATCTGGCGACGCTGCCGCCAAGGCCGACCTACCTCGTCTGCGGGATGCTGAACACCAAGGACATCGTCGGCTACCTGCGACCGTTCGCGGGCCACGTCGCCCACCTGACCGCCGTGCCGGTCCCGGACGAGGCGGCGACGCTTTCGCCCGAGGACACAGCGACGGCCGCGCGCGCCGCCGGCCTGCCCGCCAGCACCGCGTCTTCCGCCCTCGATGCGGTGGAAGCGATCGCGACCGAGGCACCGCAGGCCCGCATCCTGCTCTGCGGCTCGCTCTACCTTGCCGGGGCGATCCTGCGCGAGAACGGCTGAAAGCCGCGATTCAACTTATTGAACCGATTCGGGAATTTCTCACCAATATCTGGTAACCTGCCCGACCGGAGAACAATCGGGCGTAGAGCAATACTATATATTGACCGATTCGCGCCATTATGGCAGATTTGGTACAACTTCGATGGGAACAGTCCGGAACGGCGACCATCGGCAGGGACGCACATCATCAAGACGGCAAGGGTTTCGACCCGCTCTGATGCGATGGCGCGGGGCGGCACGGCTGCACTATTCCAGGTATCGGGACGGCGACGGGCGTCAGGCACCCGTCACCGGCCATACAGGCAGAGAAACGATCACGGGCAGTCTCCTGCGGGTCCTTCGGGACCCGTTTTTTTTGCCGTGAGGTCGCACCTTACTCCTCTTCGGCCCATTCGGCCGACCGCATCTCCATCAGCCGGCTCGCCGTGCGCTCGAACTCGAACGCGCCGGCGCCCTCCACGTAGAGGTAATCGGGCTCGGCCGCGGCCGACATCACCAATTGCGTGCCCGCCTCGTAAAGCGCATCGACCAGCGTCACGAAGCGCTTGGCCTCGTTGAAGTTCTGCCGGCCAAGGCGTGGGACGTCCTCAAGGATCAGAACGCGCACCGTGTCGGCCAGCTTGAGGTAATCCGCCGGGCCGAGCATGCGCCCGCAGAGATCGTAGAACGACGCCCGCGCCACGCCGCTGGAGAACCGCGGCAGCGTCAGCACCCTGCCCTTCACGTTCAGCTCCAGCGTCTCCTCGCGGCCGTCGGAGAGTTTCTGCCAGACCTCCTCGATCTGTTCCCGCGCGGCCGCGTCGTTCGGGGAAAAGTAGACCTGCCGCCCCGCCAGCCGGTCCTGCCGGTAGTCGCGCGCGGCCTTCAGCTCGCGCACCTCCATGTTCTCCTTGAGCACGGCGATGAACGGCAGGAAAAGCTCTCGGTTGAGCCCGTCCTTGTAGAGATCGTCAGGCACCCGGTTCGATGTGGTGACCACCACGCAGCCCGCGTCGAACAGCTTCTCGAAGAGCCGCCCGACGATCATCGCGTCGGCGATATCTGTGATCTGCATCTCGTCGAAGGCGAAGACCTTCACCTGGTCCGACACCCGCCGCGCCACCGGCGCAATCGGGTCCTCGCGGCCGCGCTGGCGCTCCATGTGCACGCCGGACTGCACCTCCTGCATGAAGGCATGGAAATGCACGCGCCGCGCCGGCACCTCCAGCGTCTCCACGAACAGATCCATCAGCATCGACTTGCCGCGCCCGACTCCGCCCCAGAGATAGAGGCCCTTCGGCGGCGGCGGCGCCTTTCGGAAAAGGCCTCCCCTGCGCGGCTTCGCCAGCTCGGCGCGGATGCGCTCGAACTCGGGCAGCGCGGATTCCTGCACCGGGTCGGCCTCAAGCCTGCCCTCGGCGACGAGGCGCGCGTAGTAAGCGGGCAGCGTCTCAGACATTGGGCTCGCCCTGCAGGCCCAGCAGCCTGCGCACCCCGGTCCAGTAGCCCGGCAGGCGTGGCGGCTCTTGCAGCCCGGGAAGCGCCTCTTCGGCCCAGGGGCTCATGCGATCCCGGGCGAAGTCGCGCCCCCAGGCGAGGTACGCCTCCGCATGTTCGGGCCTGAGCCGGCAGGCGGAGCCGACGAGCCCGACCAGCGTCTCGGGCGCCGAATACCATTCGTCCTGGATGCCGGTCACGCGGCGCTTCATCAGCGGGCCGAGAGTGCGCATCAGGCGGCTGTCGGAAAACACCAGAAGAAGGCGCCCCATCTCCTCGCGCGAATAGCCGATGAGCGGCGGGAAGGTGTCGAAGAACACCGCCTCTCCCTCCACGATCGCGAAGTTGCGGATCGAGGGGTGGAAGCCGATGCGCGTCTCGCTGCCGCGCGTGTTCAGCCAGAAGCGGGCGATCACCTCCCCGGACGCGGACATCATCGCCAGCGTCTCCTCACGCGTGCCGGCCTGCATCCGCGGGCGCATCAATGCGTCCTCGGGCAGCGCCTCCTGTACCACGACCGGGACGGTGACGCCGTCCACCGGGACAAGATGAAACTCGGTGTCGGGCATCGGCACGCCCGCACCTTTCAGCGCGGCGACATAGGCGTCGTGCGCCTCGGCCAGCCGGTCGAGTTCGGCACGGTCATCGAGGCCGCGATACACCTTGATTACGCGGTCCGAGAACGGGCCCGAGACGGGGCGGAACGGCGCGCAGAAATAGCCCAGGCGAGAAATCGTGCGCCCGCGGGCAGCGCTGTCGGCGCGGATCAGCCCGGCGAGGGCATCGAGATCGGTCATCGTTTACGCTCCTTCGCCGCCCCACCTAGCCGCTTGCGAGCAGCGCCGCCACCTCCGCGGTCAGCGCGTCGACCTCCTCGCGCGCGGGGGTCTTGCCGCCCTCTGCGGCGCCGCGCCCCTGGCCCAGCGCCTCGGCATAGATCACGCGGTTGGCGATCTGGGTTTCGGCCACGCGGGCCATAAGCTCCTGCGCGCGCGCCGTCACGTCGGCGCCGAGCCGTGTGTTCGCCCGCGCGCGGTTGAGCACCACCAGCGCCTCCTTGCCCTCGCGCCGCGCGAGGTCGAGCACCCCCTCGGTCGCCCAGAGGTCCACATGGCTCATAGAGACCGGCACGATCACGAGATCCGCGATGCGCAGCGCCGGGCGCAGGTCACTGTCGGCCTTGGGCGGCGTGTCGACGATGACGACGTCGTGCGACCCGGCGAGCTTGCGGGTCTCGTAGGTGATGCCCCAGGCCGAGGATGTGGCGAATTCCATGTCCGGATCGCCCCCGGCGGCATCCAGCCTCGTCATGAACCAGCGGCCGAGCGACCCCTGCGGATCGGTGTCGATGAGCGCCACGGAGCGGCCCGCCCGCAGGAACCCCGTGGCGAGATTGGCCGCGAGCGTGGTCTTGCCCGACCCGCCCTTCTGCTGCGCCACGGTGATCACCGATCCGGCCATGGGTCCCGCCCCCGACATTCCATCGCTCCACCGCGCATGTTGCACGCGGCAGGGGGGCCTGACCAGCGCGCGCGGCGGAAAACTTAACCGAGCGTTAACCTTGCGCCCGCGAAGCTGGCATCGCGGGAGAGGTGCGATGCGGATCTTGGCATGGGCGTGCATGGTGGCGCTGATCTGCGCCGCGACCGGGGCGGCAGCCGGGGCGTGGCCGCGCGAACGCGGCACCTGGTACGCCTCGGGTGCGGTGCACCTGTCCTGGCCGCGAGCGATCGAGACCTGGACCTCGACGGAGCCGACCGGGCGGTACGACGCGCTCTACCTCGAATACGGGCTGACACGGAAGCTGACGCTCGGGCTCGACCTCGGCCGGGCGGTGTCGGGCGAGATCAAGACCATCGGTTTCCTGCAATACCCGATCACGCCGCAGGACTGGCCGATCAAGGCTGCCGTTCAGCTCGGGTTCGGGCGGATCGCGGGGCGTCAGGTGGTCCGCCCGGGCCTCAGCCTCGGGCGCGGCTGGGACGGCGGCTGGCTGGCTGCCGACGCTCTGGTGGAGCAGCCGACCGACGGCGCGCGCTTCGACGTGAAGCTCGACATGACCTACGGGATCAAGCTGCCCAAGGAGCGCAAGCTGATCCTGCAGATGCAGACCGGCCAGCAGGCGGGCGATCCGGCTTTCGCCCGCTTCGCGCCCTCCGTCGTGTTTCCCCTGCGTGGCCCCCTGTCGCTGGAGCTGGGCGGCACCTGGGGGCTGACGGGCGACAACAGCATGGGGCTGAAAATCGGCCTTTGGGCCGAATTCTGAACGCCGCCGCCGATTGCGGAACCGATGGCTTTGGGCCAGTCTCCGCGCAAATTCCGGCAAGAAAGAATGGAAGGACGGGTCATGAAAACGCGTGCTGCGGTGGCGATGGAAGCGGGCAAGCCGCTTGAGATCATGGAAGTGAACCTGGAGGGCCCGAAGGCGGGCGAGGTTCTGGTGGAGATCAAGGCGACGGGCCTGTGCCATACCGATGAATTCACCCGCTCGGGCGCCGATCCCGAGGGGCTGTTCCCGTCGATCCTGGGCCACGAGGGCGCGGGCGTCGTGGTGGAATGCGGCGAGGGCGTCACCAGCGTGAAGCCGGGCGACCACGTGATCCCGCTCTACACGCCCGAATGCCGGGAATGCGAATACTGCCTCTCGGGCAAGACCAACCTCTGTCAGAAGATCCGGGGCACGCAGGGCAAGGGCCTGATGCCCGACGGCACGTCGCGCTTTTCGCTCGACGACGGCACGGTGCTGCATCACTACATGGGCTGTTCCACCTTCGCCAATCACACGGTCCTGCCCGAGATTGCGCTGGCAAAGGTTAACAAGGACGCTGCGTTCGATAAAATCTGCTATATCGGCTGCGGCGTGACCACCGGCATCGGCGCGGTGATCAACACCGCCAAGGCCGAGATCGGCTGCCGGGCGATCGTCTTCGGCCTCGGCGGGATCGGACTGAACGTGATCCAGGGCCTGCGCATGGCGGGCGCGGACCAGATCGTCGGCGTCGACCTCAACCCCGAGAAGAAGCAGATGGCGACGCAATTCGGCATGACCGATTTCGTCAATCCGAAAGAGGTCGAAGGCGATCTCGTGGCGCATCTTGTCGAACTGACCGGCGGCGGCGGCGACTACACGTTCGACGCCACGGGCAACGTGGGCGTGATGCGCACGGCGCTGGAATCGGCGCACAAGGGTTGGGGCGAATCGATCATCATCGGCGTCGCGCCGGCGGGGGCGGAGATCTCCACCCGGCCGTTCCAGCTGGTCACGGGGCGGGTCTGGAAGGGCACGGCCTTCGGCGGCGCCAAGGGCCGCACGGACGTGCCGAAGATCGTCGACTGGTACATGCAGGGCAAGATCGAGATCGACCCGATGATCACCCACACCCTCACCCTCGACGAGATCAACCACGGCTTCGACCTCATGCACGAGGGCAAGTCCATCCGCGCCGTCGTCACCTTCTGAGCCGGTGCCCCCGGTTCGCGACAGAGCGGAGATGATCCGCCACATGCGCCCGGAGCTTTGCCCCGGGCGCTACGTCTTCGCCGGCTCGGACGATCCCGCGCTTGCGGCCCGGGCGCTCGCCACGTTCCGGGAGGACGAGGGCCTGTCCCTCATCCTGCCGGAAGAGGTCGCGCGGGAGGCGGGGCTGCCGGCAGACCTGCCGATGCGGCGCATCACGCTGCGGGTGCATTCGGCGCTCGACGGGATCGGGCTGACGGCAGCGGTGTCGGGGGCGCTGACCGAGGCCGGGATCGCCTGCAACGTCGTCGCGGCACTCCATCACGACCACGTTTTCGTGCCCGCGCCCGACGCAACACGGGCACTTGCCGCGCTGGAGGCCTTGAGCGATGGATGAGCTTTCCCTCCGCCCCGCGACCGAGACGGACAACGACGCGCTCTGGCGGATCATGGAGCCGATCTTCCGCGCCGGCGACACCTACACCGTCCCGCGCGACATCGCGCGGGACGACGCTCTCGCCTACTGGCAAAGCCCCGCGCACCGCGTGTTCGTCGCCGAGGCCGGAGGCGCGGTGCTCGGCACCTATATCCTGCGCCCCAACCAGCCCGGAGGCGGCGATCATGTCTGCAACGCCGCCTTCCTGACGGCGGCCGAGGCGCAGGGCCGCGGCGTCGCCCGCGCGATGCTCGCGCATGCGCTGGACACCGCGCGTGATGCGGGATACCGCGCGATGCAGTTCAACTTTGTCGTGGCCACCAATGTCCGCGCCGTCGCAACGTGGGAGCGCGCGGGTTTCGACATCGTCGGCCGCCTGCCCGGCGCCTTCCGCCACCCCACCGCCGGCTACGTCGACGCGCTGGTCATGTATCGCACGCTCTGATCCCACCGGGAGGCCGCCTTGCCCGAAGACACCAAGCTTCTCGCCGTCCTGATCGACGCCGACAACACCTCTCCGAAATACGCCAAGGCGCTGTTCGACGAGATCGCCAGCCTCGGCGAGGCGAGCGTGCGGCGCTGCTACGGCGATTTCTCCTCCAACCAGATGGCGGGCTGGTCGAAGGTCACGGCGGAGTTCGGCCTCGTGCCGACGCACCAGCCAGCGAACACGGTGGGCAAGAACGCCAGTGACATCGCGCTGGTGATCGACGCGATGGACCTGATGCACTCGGGCCGCTTCGACGGGTTCTGCCTGGTCTCCTCGGACAGCGACTTCACCCGGCTGGCCAGCCGGCTGCGCGAGCAGGGGCTCGACGTCTACGGCATCGGCATGCAGAAGACGCCCGAGGCCTTCCGCAAGGCCTGCAAGCGCTTCATCTTCCTGGAGAACATGGACGGCGCGCCCGACACGTCGGGCAAGGGCCAGAGCCAGCCGCGCGCCACCGGCAACATGGAAGAGGCGCGCAACCTGATCTTCAAGGCGATGGACGGGATCGAGCAGGACGACGAATGGATCCCGCTGGGCCAGATCGGCCAGTTCATCACCGCCTCGAACCCCGATTTCGACACCCGCACCTACGGCAAGCGCAAGCTCTCGGACCTCGTCAGCGATCTGAAGGTGTTCGAGACCAAGCGCTCGCCCGGCAACCAGCTCCTGGTGCGGCGCGTCGACTAGGTGCCGTAACGCGCCATGAACATGTCGACCGCGCCGTCGACGACGCGGTCGAGTTCGGCCTCGTCGTAGCTGTCCTTGATCCCGAAGGCGAGCTTGTCCCACAGACCCGCCTTGCAGAGCTGCGCGAACTGGTCGGCCGCGAGGTCCAGATCCTCGATCGCCGCCTCGCCGCGCGTCACCGCCCCCTGCAGATAGGCGACAAGGTAGGTGTGCACGAGCTTCGGCCCGCATTCGAAGAACTCGCGGCCGATCTCGGGAAAGCGCTCCGTCTCGGAGACGCAGACGCGGAAGATGCTCTGCCCCAGCGGCGACAGAACGAAACGCATGTAGCTGCGCGCCGCCACCGGCAGCACCTCGCGCGGGGGGCGGGTAAGATCGACGCTGCCGAGCACCTCGTCGGTCTGGAACTGGCACTGGCCGGTCGCGACCTCGAGGAACAGCAGGCGCTTGTCGGGGAAGTAGTTGTAGAGCGTCGCCTTGGACACGCCCGCCGCGCGGGCGATGTCGTCGACGCTGGCGCCTTCGTACCCGTCACGCAGGAAGATGTCACGGGCGCCGCATACGACCTGGTCGAACTTGCGCCCCTTGCGGACCTTAGCGGCCTCGGCCGTCATACATCACCCCCACTTGCCGGCAGGGGACTATATGATGCCGCAAGAGGCGCGAGCAATACGTGGCCTCATTCCTGACGCGACGGCCCGGGCTGCGGCGTCGGATCGACCGGGCCAAGCGGGCCGTCCTCGGGCGGGAAGACCATGTAGGGCAGGTCGGGGAAGGCACCGCCGGCGAGGGCCGGCGTGGAAAGGGCCGCCGTGGCGGCAAGGGTCAGAACGAGCAGGAAGCGCATGATCGTGTCTCCACGCGAGTTGGGTGATCGGTCCGGTCATTGCCGGATCACAAAGTGAACTAAACAGTTCGGTTCATTTTATCAAGGGCGCGGCGCTGCAGTCATGTCGTCCGGACCGAAAACGCCGTCCTTGTGCCCATTGGCCGGCGTCGCGTCCGGATCGGTTCAAACTTTTCCGCATCGCCCCGGAACGGCGGATCACACTCCGCACGGCGCACGAGACGGCCCGATTGACGGGCCACGAGACGCTGCTAACAAGGCCGCCATGTTGGAGATTTTCCTCAAGACGCTGCCGTTCTTCGGCCTGATCGGGCTTGGCTACGGCGCCGGACGCACGAAGTTCTTCACCGCGGAAGCGACCGCCTACCTCACTAAGTTCGTCTTCTACTTCGCGCTCTCGGCGATGCTGTTCCGGTTCTCGGCGAACCTGTCCTTCTCCGACATCTTCGACGCACGTCTCGCGGCTGCCTACCTGTGGGGCACGGCCTTCGTTTACGGCATCGCGCTCGGCGTGGCGTTCTGGCGCGCCGCCTCGGTCGAGGTGGCGGCGATCGAGGCGCAATGCGCCGCCATCGGCAATACCGGGTTCCTCGGCGTGCCGATGCTGGCGCTCCTCCTGGGGCAGGAGGCGGTGGGGCCGATCATCCTGGTGCTGTCGATCGACCTCATCGTGTTCTCGTCGCTGCTGGTGATCCTGGTGACAGGATCACGCGACGGGCGGATGTCGGCGGGGGTGCTGCGCACCGTCGGGCTGGGACTGGTGAAGAACCCGATGATCGTCGCCATCGTCCTCGGCCTGCTCGTGTCCGCCGCCGCGCTGCCGATCCCGGCGGTGGTGAACGAGTTCCTGACCATCCTCGGCAACGCCGCGACGCCCGGCGCGCTGTTCGCCATCGGCGCCTCGCTCGCCTCCAAATCCGCCGAACGGCTGAGCGTCGCCGGCTGGCTGTCCTTCTGCAAGCTGATCCTGCACCCCGCGCTCGTCGCGGCGGGCGCCTACCTGTTCTTCCCGGTCGCCCCGTACGACGCCGCGGTGATCGTGTCGGCGGCCGCGCTGCCCGTGGCCGGCAACGTCTTCATCCTGGCGCAGCACTACGGCGTCGCGCCGCAGCGGGTCTCGGCCTCAATCCTGATCTCGACGGCGGTGTCGATCGTCACGGTCTCCGTGGTGATCGCGCTCGTCTCCGTCTGACCCCTGTTCGTCTAGGTTGCGCAGGCGGGCGCCTTCGGGCAGGCCTTGGACAACCAACCAATCCGGGGGACCTTCGATGCAAACCGTATCCGAAATGCGCAGCTATGGCGGCACCCAGGGTGTCTACACCCACGCCTCCGACGCATGCGCCTGCGACATGACCTTCGCGCTCTTCCTGCCGGAAGAGGCCGCCGACGCGCCGGTGCCGATCCTGTGGTACCTGTCGGGACTGACCTGTACGCACGACAACGCGATGACCAAGGCCGGGGCACAGGCCTGGTGCGCCGAGCAGGGCATCGCCATCTGCTTTCCCGACACCTCGCCGCGCGGCGACGACGTCGCAGACGACGAGGCCTACGATCTCGGCAAGGGAGCGGGCTTCTACGTGAACGCCACGCAGGATCCCTGGGCGAAGAACTTCAGGATGTGGGACTACATCACCAAGGACCTGCCGAAAGCGGTGGGCGAGCATTTCGCCGTCGATCTCGACCGGCAGTCGATCTGCGGGCATTCCATGGGCGGGCATGGCGCGCTGACCATGGCGATGAGCTATCCCGGCCGCTTCCGCTCCGTGTCGGCCTTCGCGCCGATCGCACATCCGACGCAGTCGGACTGGGGCAAGAAGCAGTTTGGCGCCTATCTCGGCGACGACACGTCCAAATGGGCGCCGCACGATTCCACCCTGCTGATGCGCGACAAGGGCTTCGACGGCCCGGTCCTCATCGACCAGGGGTCGAGCGACAATTTCCTCGAGCTGCTGAAGCCCGAAGCGCTGGCCGAGGCGATGGCCGCGCGCCGGCAGGAGGGCCAGTTCCGGATGCAGAAGGGCTACGATCACAGCTACTTCTTCATCTCGACGTTCATGGAAGACCACGTCACCTTCCACGCCGAGGCGCTCTACGGGTGACCATCCTCTACGTCGACGCCGACGCCTGCCCCGTCCGCGCGGAGGCCGAGCGCGTCGCAACCCGCCACAAGGCCGCCGTTCGCATCGTCTCGAACGGCGGCATCCGGCCCTCCGCCAATCCGCTGGTGGAAACCGTCGTGGTGCCCGATGGCCCCGACGTGGCCGACCAGTGGATCGCCGACCGGGCCGGCCCCGGCGACGTCGTCGTGACCCAGGACATCCCGCTCGCCGCCCGCTGCGTGGAGGCCGGGGCGCGCGTCCTGAAACCCGACGGCGAGGCGCTCGGCGCGGCCAATGTCGGGCAGGCGCTGGCGATGCGCGACCTGATGACCGACCTGCGCGCCGCCGATCCGTTCCGCCAGGGCGGCGGCAAGGGGTTTACAAAGGCCGACCGCGCGCGCTTTCTCGACGCGCTGGAGCGCGAGATGCGCGCCGCCATCAGGCAAGGGAACGCGGGATGAGCGTGGACGCGGTGGTCTTCGATATCGGCAACGTGCTGCTGGAATGGCGACCCGAACGCCACTACGACGCCACCATCGGCCCAGGCCGGCGCCGCGCGCTGTTCGAAGAGGTCGACCTGCATACCATGAACGACCGCATCGACCGTGGCGCCGATTTCCGCGCCACCGTCATGGACACCGCCGCAGCCCACCCCGAATGGGCCGACGAGATCCGCATGTGGCACGACGACTGGCTGAAGCTCGCCGGCCCCGAGATCCCGCATTCCACAAGGCTCCTCAGGGCCCTGCGCACGGCCGGCGTGCCGGTCTTCGCGCTGTCCAATTTCGGCATCGGCACCTTCGCCATCGCCGAACCCGAATACCCGTTCCTCGCGGAGTTCGACCGGCACTACATCTCGGGCCACATGGGCCTCGCCAAACCGGACGCGGAGATCTACGCGGCAATGGAGGCCGATTGCGGCATCCCGCCCGCCCGCCTCCTCTTCACCGACGACCGCGCCGACAACATCGAGACCGCCGCCGCCCGCGGCTGGCAGACCCACCGCTTCGACGCACCGCAGGCCTGGGCCGACCGCCTCGTCGCCGAGGGCCTCCTCGACACCCGCGCCGCCGCCTGAAACCGGCGCCGCGCCCCTCTCTTCTTCTCGTCCCAAATACTCCCGCCGGAGGCTCCGACCGCGCCGCGCGCACCGCCCCTCAGGCCGGCGCGACCACCGGCGAGCGCGCCTCCCGCACCGGCAGATGCACGATGGCCGACAGCGCGCCCACGCCGACGCCGACCCACCAGACCAGCGTGTAGCCGCCCGTCAGATCGTACATCCGCCCGCCGAGCCAGACGCCGAGGAAACTGCCAAGCTGGTGGGAAAAGAACACGATCCCGTAGAGCGTGCCCATGTAGCGCAGCCCGTAGATATGCGCGATCAGCCCCGAGGTCAGCGGCACCGTCGCCAGCCACAGCGCGCCCATCACAAGACTGAATGCCAGCACCGTCAGCGGCGTGATCGGCAGGCTGATGAACAGCCCCGCCGCCAGCGTCCGGCCGACATAGATCCCGGCCAGCAGGTACTTCTTCGGCCAGCGCCGCCCGGCCCAGCCGGCCGCCAGCGTTCCGGCGATGTTCGCCAGCCCGATCAGCGATATCGCCACCGCCCCGAGCGCCGAGGTCGTGGTGATCCCCACCGAATGCAGGACGCCCCCCTGCAGGATCGGCCCGCACATCTCGGTCACCAGCGCCGGAAAATGCGCCGTCACGAAGCCGAGCTGGTAGCCGCAGGAGAAGAACCCGATGAAGATCAGCGAAAAGGACGGATCGCGCAGCGCCCGGCCGAGGATCTCGCCCATCGTCTCCTCGAGCTCGGCGCGGCTCGCCCGCTCGGGCGCGCGCATCATCGGTAGGACCGCGAGAACGGCGAGGATCGCGGCGGCGAAGACCAGGAAGACGCTCTGCCACGGCATCATCCCCAGCATCCATTCGGCCAGCGGCGCGCCGAAGACCTGGCCGGCCGATCCCGCCGCCGTGGCGATGGCCAGCGCCATGGAGCGGTTGTCGTCCGACGCCGCCCGCCCCACCACCGCGAGGATCACGCCGAAGCCGGTCCCGGCGATGCCGAAGCCCACCAGCACCTCGTACATCTGGTGCGCCTCGGGCGAGGTGGCGAAGCTCGACAGCACCAGCCCCGCCGCGTAGATCAACGCGCCGAGGATGATGGCGCGGCGGTCGCCCAGCCTCTCGGCGAAGGCGCCGAAGATCGGCTGGCCGATCCCCCAGGCGAGGTTCTGGATCGCGATGGCGAGCGAAAACTCCGCCCTGAGCCAGCCGAACTCTTCCGCGATGGGGATCTGGAACACGCCGAAACTGGCGCGGATCGCGAAGGACACGCAGATGATGAGGCAGCCCGCGACAAGGACGGGCGTGATCAGCGGGGCGGGACGATCCATCGGCGGCTCTCCGGACAAGGCAGGGCGGAGCCTACCCACGGCCGCGCCGGGCGCAATTCAGAATGGGTGAGGCCGGCCATCACGCGCGCTGATGGCGCCGCTGTCTTCAGAGACTGAGATGCCGCGCCCGCGCCCCGCGCTCGATCGCCGCCGCGTGCAGCCGGTCGAGGTCGAGCTCGTAGCGGATCTCTTCCAGCAGTCGCAGTTCCGGCTCGCCGAGGAAGCCGTCGGCCGCCGCCACGTCGCAGGCCAGCGCGTAGGCGGTTTCGTTCAGCCGTTCGGGCAGGTGGTCGCGCAAGAGCCCGAACAGCGCATCGAGCCCGTCCTCCTGGTCGAAGAGGTCGAAGACCAGCCGCGAGATCTGCTGGATGCGGTCGCCATCGTAGTCCTGGAAGATCGGCAGGATGGATACCGCCGACTGGATTTTCAGAAGCTCCGTCGTGCGGATCGTCTCGTCCGAGGCGGAGATCGCGATCATCACCGCGACGAGGCAGTCCTGGGGGGTCATCGCGTGTTCGATGCTGTCCGGCATCACGTCATCTCCGGGTAAGAGGGGCCGATCTGTCGAGCGCGACGTTATTGACCCGGCACCGGCCCCGCAATAGGGAGCGCCGTGCGGCGCGATGCCGCCCGCACGGGCGCACGCGCGCGCCCGCGCCCCACCCGACCCGAGGAGCATGACGAGATGTCGAACCTGCGCGATGCCGCGATGAATTCGAAGGCCTGGCCGTTCGAAGAGGCGCGCCGGGTGCTCAAACGCTATGAGAGCGGCCCGCCGGCCAAGGGGCACGTCCTGTTCGAGACGGGCTACGGCCCTTCGGGCCTGCCGCATATCGGCACCTTCGGGGAGGTCGCGCGCACGACGATGATCCGCCGCGCCTTCGAGGTGATCTCGGACATCCCGACGCGGCTCGTCTGCTTTTCAGACGACATGGACGGCATGCGCAAGGTGCCCGACAACGTGCCCGACCCCGAGGCGCTGAAGGCGCACCTGCAAAAGCCGCTGACCGACGTGCCCGACCCGTTCGGCACGCATGAAAGCTTCGGGGCGCACAACAACGCGCGTTTGCGCGCCTTCCTCGACGCCTTCGGCTTCGAGTACGAATTCGTGTCGGCCACCGACTATTACCGCTCCGGCCAGTTCGACGAAACGCTCCTGCGCGCCGCCGAACGCTACGACGACATCATGCAGGTGATGCTCAAGTCGCTCCGCGAGGAGCGCCAGCAGACCTATTCGATCTTCCTGCCGATCCACCCAGAGACGGGCCGCGTCCTCTACGTGCCGATCAAGCATGTCGACGCGAAAGACGGCACCGTCACCTTCGACGACGAGGACGGGCGCGAGTGGACGCTGCCGGTCACCGGCGGCAACGTGAAGCTGCAGTGGAAGCCCGATTTCGGCGCCCGCTGGGCCGCGCTGGACGTCGATTTCGAGATGTACGGCAAGGACCATTCGACCAACACGCCGATCTACGACCGGATCTGCGAGATCCTCGGCGGCAAGAAGCCCGAGCACTTCACCTACGAGCTTTTCCTCGACGAGAAGGGGGAGAAGATCTCCAAGTCGAAGGGCAACGGGCTGACCATCGACGAATGGCTCACCTACGCCTCGACGGAGAGCCTCGGCTATTACATGTTCCTCAAGCCCAAGACCGCCAAGCGGCTGAGCTGGGACGTGATCCCGAAGGCGGTGGACGAGTACCACCAGCAGCTTCGCGCCTATGCCGGACAGGACGCGGACAAGCAGCTCGCCAACCCGGTCTATCACGTGCACGAACACGATGTGCCGACCTCGACGATGGTGGTGTCCTTCGCGATGCTGCTGAACCTCGCGAGCGTTTCGGGGGCCGAGGACAAGGAGACGCTGTGGGGCTTCATCATCCGCTACGCGCCCGATGCCTCGCCGGAAAAGAACCCCGACCTCGACGCCGCCGCCGGCTACGCGGTGCGCTACTACGAGGACTTCGTGAAGCCGCACAAGGTCTTCCGCGCCCCCGACGAGAAGGAGGAAGCGGCGATGCGCGACCTCGCGGCGCGGCTGCAGGCGCATGACGGCCCGCAGGACGACGAGACGCTGCAGACCATCGTTTTCGCCGTCGGCAAGGACCACGGGTTCGACCCGCTGCGCGACTGGTTCAAGGCGCTCTACGAGGTGCTGCTGGGCGCGAGCCAGGGGCCGCGCTTCGGCGGGTTCGTGGCGCTTTACGGGATCGACGAGACCGTCGCGCTGATCGAGAAAGGCCTGAACGCGGAACTGGGCTGACAGGTTTGCGGCGCCGTCAGGCCGCCGCGTACCAGGTGGTCACCGCCTCTTCGACGTCCTTGCCGAACTTTTTCGGCTTGCGTGCGAAGAGCGAGTGACCGATGGCGAAGACCTCTTCCTCGAGGCGGGCCATCTCCTCCCGCGCGATGCCGCGCAAGACCCGCGTCGGGGTGTCGCCCAGCGGCGCGGCCTCCAGCCGGGGGGCGAGCTCCACCAGGTCGTGATGCTCTCCCAGAAGGTCCGAAAGCTGATCGGCCGCCGTTTCACGCGCCGCCAACGGTTCGGATTGCGCGTCCGACAACAGGCGCATGTGATACCAGTGGTATTTCACCCGCTTGCGCCATTCGTGCATGAGCTCCGGATCGCGGGTCGCCTGTGCCTCGGCCATGGCATCGCGGGCGCGGCCGTAGGTCTTGAGCAGCCCCTTGCGGATCGCGGGGAAGCCCTCGTCGGTCAGTTCCCAGCCATCGACGCGGCCGCGCACCAGGCGCAGCGCCTCGGCCATCGCGGTCATGCGGTCCGACAGGTCGCCCGCCTCGGTCGCGGCGTTGCGGTCGCGGGTCATCCCGGCCCGCAGCGGCCCGAAGGCGCTGCGGTTCAGCGTCTCGCCGTAGCGGTCCATGAGCCGGTCGTAACATTCGATCATCGCCGTCTTGTCGCGCAGGTCCGACAGGTGCCGCGCCGCATCGCGCAGCGCCGCATTCTCGGTGTCGTAGTCAGGGAGCGCCCCGCGGAAGAGCCGCAAGAGCCCGCGCAGTTTCTTGCAGCGCTTGCGCGCGTCATGCACCGCCTCGTGCGGGTCCGCGCCCTCCGCCCCGAGCGACGCCAGCGCACGGTCGAGCTGGTCGGCGGCGACCCGCCGCAGGCCCTGCGCCAGATCGGGTTCGGAGGCTTTCAGGGTGTAGCTCATGGCCGCATAACGACGGGACGGAATGCCGCGTTCCCTTGCCGCGCTGAAACCGCGGGGCATCTCGATCCGTATATGACGTAGCGGCAAGGGAGGATCTTACCATGATGCGCGCTCTCGTCCTCTGTCTGTCCCTGCTGGTGCCGACCATCGGCCAGGCGCAGGAGCGGCCGGCGAACCCCGAAATCGAGGCGGTCATATCGGGCCAGATGCAGGCCTTCCGCGATGCGGATGTCTCCGGGGCCTTCGAGTATGCCGCGCCGGTAATCCGGCGGATGTTCGGCACGGCCGAGAATTTCGGCATGATGGTCGAACGCGGCTATCCGATGGTCTGGCAGCCCGGAGAGGTCACGTTCGGCGCGCTCCGCGAGGAACGCGGCGGGCTCTGGCAGAAGGTCTATGTGCGCGACGGGGCGGGCGCGCTGCACGTGCTCGACTACGAGATGAAGGACGTCGCCGGGACCTGGCGGATCGGCGGCGTGATCGTTCTGGACGAGAGCCTGTCGGCCTGAGCCGGGGTACCGAGCCGCGCAGCGACGGGCCGCGGATCGGCGATCCTGACGGCCGGGCGGCGGCGCTTCATGATTGCCAAGTCTGCAAGACGTTCGAGCGTCGCGCCAGCGTCGACAAATCGCCGGTCCGGCGGGCGGCCCGGCGATGCGCGGCGGCCTGACGGCCTTGAGTCCGCGCGGGGTATCCCGTTCATCCCTTCGCGCGAAAAGCGACCCCATGCGCAACGGCGACCGTGACGGTGCCGAAGGCCGGCTCTAACCGGGCGGATGCGACAAGCCTTCCCATCCTTGAGGGGCGTCCCTGCCCCCCGCGCGAGGGAAAGGCATCAGCGATGAACAAGGCGATCACCGACGGCATTGTGTTCCAGCCCACGGCCTTTGCGGCCGGGCTCGGCGTCTGGTCGAGCGGCAACGGCACGCCCGGCTCGGACACCTACCAGAATATCGGCACCGCGGCCTTCGTGCCCTCCGACGCCGATTTCGGCGGCGCGCTCGAGCTGCAGAAGACCGACGGCACCCAGCGGATCCGCTACATGGGCGAGACCCGGATCCTGCCGGGCTGCTATCTGCGCGTCACCGCGCGGGTGAAGGCGATCTCGGGCAACCTGCCCGCCGTGCGGATCGCCGGCTGGGCGGCGCGTTCGAACGGCAGCCACCTGGACGGCGTGACGGAAATCGGACCCTCCACTGCGCTCACCACCTATGGCGAGGTCGTGGAGGTTTCCGCCATCGTCGGCACCGGCAATCGCCAGGGTGTCGACATGGTCTGGGGCACGCAGGCCGATTACGGGCATTTCGGGATCGACCTGACCGGCCCCACGGGGGGCGTCGTGCGCGTCGACGACATCGAGATCGAGGACGTGACCTCCGTCTTCGGCCGCGACCTGCTGCCCTGGGTCGACGTGCGCGATTACGGCGCGCGCGGCGATGGCACCGGCGACGACGCCGCCGCGTTCGAACTGGCCGACGCCGACGCGAACGGCCGCGCGGTGCTGGTCTCCGCCGGCAGCTACCGCATCGCCAGTTCGATCACCCTGGACGCGCCGATGATCTTCGAAGGTACGCTCAGCGCCACCACCGGGGCGATCGTGTCCTTCACCAAGAGCTTCGACCTGCCGACCTACATCGAGGCGTTCGGCGACGAGGGCACCGCGCTCAGGAAGGCGATCCAGGCGCTTCTGAACAATGCCGACCACGACAGCCTCGATCTCGGCGGGCGGCGGGTGACGCTGGACGAACCGCTCGATGTCGCCGCCGCGGTGCCCAACCGCGACAGCTATGCCCAGCGGCGGATCCTGCGCAACGGCCAGATCCGCGCCAACCCGGACGGAAACTGGACCGCCATTCAGGTGACCAGCCAAGCGCGCTATTCCGCCTCCGCCCCGGACAAGCTGACCGACGTGACCAACGTCGCCAACGTGCGCGTCGGATCGCGCGTGGAGGGCGCCGGCGTCGGGCGCGAGATCTACGTGAAGTCCAAGAACACGTCCGCGCAGGAAATCACCCTGTCGGAACCGCTGTCGGACGCGGAGGGGACGCAGACCTACACCTTCACCCGCTACAAGTACCTGCTGGATTTCTCGGGCTTCGACCGGCTCGACGTGTTCGAGATCGACGGTATCGAGTTCCAGTGCAACGAGGTCGCGAACGGCATCCTGCTCGCGCCGGTCGGCACGGTCATGCGGATCCGCGACTGCACCATCAACCGGCCGCACCGCCGCGCCATCACCAGCCACGGCGACGGCTGCCAGGGCATGATGATCGAGCGCTGCAACTTCATCAGCCATGAAGGCGACGTCGCGGCGCAGAACCGCCAGTCCATCGCCATCAACGTCAACAACAACGACGTGAAGATCCGCGACAACCGCGCCTCGCAGTTCCGGCATTTCCTGGTGACGTCGGGGGCGCAGGGGCTGATCAGCGGCAACCACTTCTTCCAGGGCGACGCGTCCTCGAACGGGGTACGCACCGCCGGGATCGTCGTGGCGATCCGGGCCTGCAACACCACGATCGTCGGCAACTACGTCGACAACTGCTTCATCGAATGGACCAACGAACGCGAACCCGAGCCGGATTATACCGGCGGGTTCGGCTTCGCGGGCCTGTCGATCGAGGGCAACGTCTTCCTGTGCTCGAACGTCTCGGCGGCCTTCTCGTTCATCGTTGTGAAACCCTACGGGACGAACCACCGGCTGAACGGCATCAACATCGCGGGCAACACGTTCCGCGGCTCGGGCGTGACCATCAACCGGGCCGAGCGGGTTGATAGCAGCTTCGCGCCGCTGAACCTCGACGCCTCGCGGCAGGTGACGGTGACCAACAACACCTATCACAACGTGGAGTTCGCCACCGCGAATCCGCTGCGGGTCAGTCACGCGCAGAACAGCGTGGCCGACACCTGGGTGGTCGGGACGGGGAACAAGCTGCCCTTCGGCGGGCTCGCCCGGAGCGTCGAGTCGCTGGTGTTCTCCAGCCGGCTGCGCAACAGCGCCAATGTCAGCGAATGGTACATGCCCTACACCGCCGCGAAGCAGGGCGGGGCGCAGAACCAGGTGCACGTGATCTTTCCCGAACAGGTGCGGGGCGATCTCGACATGGTGGTCCGCATGGATTGATCCCGTTGGGGTTTTCAATCGTGCCGCGCGTCCCGGAGAGCCGGGGCGTGCGTCTTGCGTGGCGTCAGGGTGGCTGCGCGCCGGCTCGACTCCGTATCAGGCGCGCGTTAGAACAAAAGAAGAACAAAGCGCTGCCACGCCATGCCCAACCGCCGAATCCTGTCGCTCTGGTTTCCACGCCTCGGGGCCGAGCGAGCGATCCGCCTCGACCCCGGTCTCGACCGCGCGCCCTTCGCGCTTGTGCGCGAGGTCGGGAGCGCGCAGACGCTCGCCTCGCTGTCGCGCCGCGCCTCCGCGGCGGGGCTGCACCGCGGGCAGCCCCTGCGCGACGCGCACGCGATGTGCGCCGATCTGCTCACCCGGCCCGAAGTGCCCCATCGCGAGGCCGCGTTCCTCGGCGCGCTGCACCGCTGGGCCGGCAAGTTCTCCCCCTGGGTGGCGCAGGAGGCGCCCGAGGGGCTGGTGATCGACCTGACCGGCTGCGCGCACCTCTTTGGGGGAGAAGCGGCGCTGCTGGCCCAGGTGGAGGAGGATTGCGCCGATCTCGGCCTGACCGTGCGCGCCGGCATCGCCGACACGCTGGGCGCGGCCTGGGCGCTGGCGCGGCATGCAGGTGGCGGCGCGGCGGCGCATCGCAGCGGCGACGCCATCGACCAGGAGGCGCGCGCCACGCGGTCCCGCGCCGGCAAGCGGCGGCACTGGGAACGCGGCGGCGTGGCGCCGGCCTCTGCCGCGCCGCCGCCGGACGCCGCCCGCATCGCGCCGCCCGGCCAGACCCACGGCGTTCTGGCGCCGCTGCCGGTCGCCGCCCTGCGCCTGCCGGAAGACAGCGTGGAGGCGCTGCACCGTCTCGGCCTGCGCCGCATCGGCGATCTGACCGGCCAGCCCCGCGCCAGCCTCGCGCGGCGCTTCGGCACCGGGCTGGTGCGCCGGCTCGACCAGGCGCTGGGATCGGCGCCCGAACCGATCTCGCCCCGCGCGGCGCCGGAGCGCTTTGCCGTCCGCATCACCCTGCCCGACCCGATCGGGCTCGAGGCCGACGTGACTGCCGCGCTGGAGCGGATGCTGCCGCGCCTCTGCCAACGGCTCGAACGCGCCGGGCGCGGCGCCCGCACCCTGCGGCTGGAGGCGCACCGCACCGATCAAAGCATGGAATGGCGGCATGTCAGCGTCGCGCGCCCCTCGCACGCGCCGGACAGGCTACACCCTCTCCTGGCGATGAAGGCGGCCGAGATCGACGCCGGTTTCGGCATCGACATGCTGCGGCTGGAGGCGATCCGGCACGAACCGATCCGGGCGCGACAGCCTGTCGGCCACCACGCCGCCGGAGAGGCGGTGGCCGAGCGGCTGAAGGCGGGCGACGGGCTCGACGACCTGATCGCGCGGCTCGGCGCGCGGCTGGGTCTGGAGGCGATCACCCGCGTGCATCCGGCCGACAGCCACATCCCCGAGAAGGGCGCGCTGACCTACGCCGCCGCCTGGTCGGCACCCGCCGGCCCCTGGCCGCGCCCGCCCCGGCCGCGGCCGCTGACGCTCTGGCGACCCGAGCCGATTCATGGCCCGGAGGGGCCGACCGTGCCCCGGCAGATCCGCTGGCGCGGGCGCGACCTGACCATCGTCCACGCCGAGGGGGCCGAACGGATCGCGCCGGAATGGTGGCTCGACGATCCCGACTGGCGCACCGGGCAGCGCGATTACTGGCGGGTGGTCACCGATGCCGGCGACCGGCTGTGGATCTACTATGCCCATGGGGGCGCGCTGTCCCCCGGCTGGTTCTGCCAGGGCGCCTTCGCCTGAGTGGGAACGGCCGCGCCGGTGGAGAGGGAGGGAGTGGGGGCCAGCCCCCACACCCCCGGAGTATTTGGAACGAGAAGAAGAGAGGGGCGCGGCTGCTGGCGGCGCCCGCCCGCCTCAGCCCTGGGGGGTCATCCCCGCCCGGCCCTTGCCGCGCCTGAGTCCGAGCTGGCGTTCGCGCCAGATGATCGCCACGCCCGAGGCGATGACAATGGCCGCGCCGGCCAGCATCGCCAGGGTCGGCACCTCGCCGAACACGGTGTAGCCGATGACCAGTGCGAAGAGCATGGCGGCATAGTCGAAGGGCGCCAGCAGCCCCGCCTCGCCGAAGCGGTAGGCCGAGGTGATCAGGATCTGCGCCACCCCGCCGATCAGCCCCGCGCCGACCAGCAGCGCCGTCTCGCGCCCGTCCGGCAGAACCCAGCCGAAGGGCGACGTGCACAGGGCCAGCAGCGTCGAGGTGAGCGAGAAGTAGAAGACGATGGCGGCGGTATCCTCGTGCGCGACGAGCCGGCGGATCTGGATCTGCGCCAGCGCCCGGAAGATGCAGGCCAGGAGCACCAGCCCGACGCCCAGCGCCGCGCCCTCGCCGGCGTCGAGCGTGAGGCGCGGCCAGACGATGATCGTCACGCCGACAAGGCCCGCGGCCACCGCGCTCATCCGGAAGGCGCGGATCCGTTCGCCCAGCAGCAGGGCGCCGAACAGCACCGTGAGGATCGGCGCGGCGAAACCTATGGCGGTCACCTCGGGCAGCGGCAGGAGCCCGAGTCCGGCGAAGGTGCAGCCCATCGCCGACACGCCGATCAGCCCGCGCCAGAGATGGCCCAGCGGGTTCGACGTCTTGAGGCCGGTGCGCAGCTCGCGCCGGCGGGCGAGCCACACCAGGATCACCGGCATCGCGAAGAACGAGCGGAAGAACACCGCCTCTCCGGCCGGCACGTGCGGCGCGGTCGCCTTGATCATCGCCGACATGATGACGAAGAGCACCACGGAGCCGAGCTTGAGGGAGATGCCGCGGAGCGCGTGCATGGCTGCGGGAGTTCCTGACCGGGAAAGACCCGCACCGTCTCTACCCCCCTGCGCCGAAGGTCAAGGCGGGGCCGATCAGGGCGTTTCCGTGCAGTGGCGGCGGAAGGCGCACTTCAGCAGGTCGAGCTCGGCCCGCAGCAGCGCCATTTCCGCGCGGATATCGTCGCCGAGCGCCTCCCCGGCGATGAGCGTGAAGCTCTCCAGCGTCTCGCCGCTGCGGGCGTCGGCGATCACGAAGGTCTGAACCCCGTCGCCGATCAGATCCGCCGGCACCGGCACCCGCAGGACCCAGCGACCGGGCGTGCCGGTATCGCTCAGCGACACCGCGCCGAGCGAGCGCTCCGGGTGGGTGACCGCGATCTCGGGCGGCGCGGCATCGGCCTCCTTTGCGGCGACCAGCCCCTCCCAGACGCCTTCGGTGAAGCGGGTCTTGGTGACCGTGTAGACGCTCATCGCTGTCCCTCCCGGCTCAGAGTTCCGCGCGCGGACGGCGGCTGAAGGTCAGATCGCGCAGCACCACCTGGTTCATTTGCGAGCCCTCGAAGATGATGTCGGTCCAGAGCTTGTCCACGCGCTTATCCTTCAGCCTGGTGTAGGCGAGGTCGAACTCCACCCGGGTCCCGTGCCGGTGGAGCGGCAGCTCGCGCACGATCTGTTCGACGTTAGGGCCATGCTGGACGTTGAGCCGCACGAAGATCTCCAGCGGTGTTTCCATTTCCACGATAGTCTCCAGCCGGATCAGGTGGCGGCGCTTCAGGCCCTGAGCAGCCTCTTGCGGCAGATCGACGGCAAGCGACAGGTAAGAGCCGTCGAAGCGGAACACGTCGAGCCGCAGGCCGTATGCGGCGAGGTCGGCCTCCCGCGTGTTGCGGATCTGGCGCAGGATCAGCTCCGAGGCGGGGCAATCGTGAAACAGCGTGGCCTCCGAACCCAGCGCCGACGCGGTCCGGACCGAGGCGAGGCCGGGCACAGGCAGCGGGCCGGACCAAAGCTCGGGCCGCCAGGCCCAGTCCGCGTCATGCGGCCGGGGGATCGCGTGATTGACGTTCGCCGGCAGGGCGAGCCGGCCGTCGGCGACATGCATGAAGTCGTCGAGATACCGTTTCAGCCGCCGGGCCGAGGTGCGTTGGCCCCGCAGCCGGGCAAGGTCGGTTTCGGGGGCCGCGGTCGCCAATCGGCGCCAGCGCCGCAGCGCGCCGCGCTCCGCGATCCTGTCCAGAAAGCCCTGCCCGTCGCCTGCCATCGTTACCCCGCGCGTCGCCGCGTCACTCTGCCGTGCGTCCCGGCCTCGTGCCAGATGGTTACCACCACGGGACGGCGCCCGCTCAGCCGCCGCCCGGCAACGTGCCGGTCTCGGGGCTCGCGGCCGCGATGGCGCGGCGCACCTCGGCCAGGAGGGCGCGGCCGGGCGCCCCGGCGAGGCGGCTGCCCTCGGGCGCGTAGAGCGCGAGCGACACCAGCCGCGGCCCCTGCAGGAACGCGCCGCGCCAATAGCGTCCGTCGCCGCCGGCCAGAACCGTGTCGCCGCCTTCCTGTATCTGCAGGCTGACGAACCCTTCGCTGGTCTCCGCCGAGGCGGCCGGCCCGCCGACGAGCCGCGCCAGCGTCGCCGGATCGGGCAGGACCGGTGCACGCTCCCGCGCGCCGACGGTCACGGTGATCAGCGCCGGCGCCACGGCCGGGCCGGACCCGGCGAGGATCCGGCAGCTGGCGAGCATCGCGAAGCCGCCGCCCCCGCGGGCGGACACGGTTTCGGGGTCGATGCAGTAGCCGCGCGGGCCGGCCACGACCACCGCGCCGCCGGCCATTTCCACGGCGCGGATCGGCGCGGCCTCCTCCTCGCCGGTGAGGGCGTCGCGGCCGGCGCTGATTCCCGCCCCGGCGCCCGGGGCGAAGCGCAGCTCTCCGCCCTCGGGCACCTCGCAGGCGGCGAGGGCCAGCGCGAGACAGGCGGCAAGAGCGACCCGCATGGCCATCACTGGTCCATGTAGACGTGCGTTTCCGCCGCCGCGCCGGGGTGCGTGACCGCGCCCTTGTAAGTCGCCCCGACGAGCTGCGCGTATTTCCACAGCGCCCCGGCGGCATAATCCGTGGGCCGCGCGCCGGTCCACGCCTGTCGGCGGGCATCGAGTTCCTCTTGCGACAGATCGACCGACAGCTCGCCCTTCACCGCGTCGATGGTGATGACGTCCCCGGTCTTCAGAAGCGCGATCGGCCCGCCATGCGCCGCCTCGGGGCCGACATGGCCGACGCAGAAGCCCCGCGTCGCGCCCGAGAAGCGCCCGTCGGTGATCAGCGCGACCTTCTTGCCCATGCCCTGCCCGGAGAGGGCCGCGGTGGTGGCCAGCATCTCGCGCATGCCGGGGCCGCCGGCGGGGCCTTCGTTGCGGATGACGATGACCTCACCTTCCTCGTAGCCGCGGGACTTCACCGCCTCGAACGCCTCCTCTTCGCATTCGAAGACGCGCGCGGGGCCGGTGAAGACCTGGTTCTCGGCGGGGATGCCGGCGACCTTCACGATGGCGCCCTCGGGCGCGAGGTTGCCCTTGAGGCCGACGACGCCGCCGGTCTTGGTGATCGGCGTCTCGATCGGGTAGATGACCTTGCCGTCCGCGGTGCGAGAGATCTGGTCGAGCTCTTCGCCGATGCTATTGCCGCTGGCGGTCATGCAATCTTCGTGGATCAGGCCGGCCTTGCGCAGCTCTTTCATCACGACGGGGATGCCGCCGGCGTCGAAGAGGTCCTTGGCCACGTGCGACCCGCCCGGCTTGAGGTCGACGAAATACGGCGTGTCGCGGAAGATCTCGCACACGTCGTCGAGGTAGAACTCGATCCCCGCCTCGTGCGCGATGGCCGGCAGGTGCAGGCCGGCATTGGTCGACCCGCCGGTGCAGGCGACGACGCGCGCGGCGTTCTCGAGGCTCTTGCGGGTGACGACGTCGCGGGCGCGGATGTTGCTCTCGATCAGGTCCATGACCGCGCGGCCCGAGGCTTCGCCATAGCTGTCGCGGCTCTCGTAGGGGGCGGGCATGCCCGAGGAGTTCATCAGCGCGAGGCCGATCGCCTCGGAGACGCAGGCCATGGTGTTGGCGGTGAACTGCCCGCCGCAGGCGCCCGCGCTCGGGCAGGCGACGCGTTCGAGCATCGCCAGCGCGGCATCCGACAGCTCATTGTTCTGGTGGCGGCCGACGGCCTCGAACATGTCCTGCACGGTCAGGTCGCGGGTGCGGAAATCCTCGGGAATCTCGTCGACCTGCGGCGCCTTGCCCGGCAGGATCGACCCGCCGTAGATGAACACCGACGGGGTATTCAGCCGCACCATCGCCATCATCATGCCCGGCAGCGACTTGTCGCAGCCGGCAAGCCCGACGATGGCGTCGTAGCAATGCCCGCGCATCGTCAGCTCCACCGTGTCCGCGATGGCCTCGCGCGACGCGAGGGACGACCGCATGCCCTCGTGGCCCATGGCGATGCCGTCCGTGACGGTGATCGTGGTGAACTCCCGCGGGGTGCCGAAGCCCTGCTTGACGCCCATCTTCACCGCCTGCGCCTGCCGCGAGAGGGAGATGTTGCACGGCGCGGCTTCGTTCCAGCAGGTCGCGACACCGACGAGGGGCTGGTGAATCTCCTCCTCGGTCATGCCCATCGCGTAGTAGTAGGAGCGGTGCGGC
The DNA here is from genome assembly GCF_900112685.1 of Roseivivax sediminis. Taxonomy (GTDB): domain Bacteria; phylum Pseudomonadota; class Alphaproteobacteria; order Rhodobacterales; family Rhodobacteraceae; genus Roseivivax; species Roseivivax sediminis. The sequence goes on along the minus strand of NZ_FOMS01000002.1, from coordinate 102,826 downwards.
GCGCGCGCCGGCCCTTCGGTCACGTGGCGGCTGGGCAGCTTCGTCTTGTCGAACGGGCGCTTGAGCATCTGGGGTCTCCCTCGGGCATCGTCGAGATTTGGCATACAATCCGGGCGGTGGCCGCACAAGCGGATCGCAGCGGTCTCAGCCGTCCTGAAGGATATCGAGGAAGGCCGCCCCGAACCGTTCCGCTCGCCGCTCCCCCAGAAGGCGGGTCAGCGTATCGGCGTCACGCGGGCGCACCTCCGCCACCTTGGCAAGCTGGGAGGCCGAGCAGGACAGCGGCTTGTCGGTGCCGTCGGGCCCGCGGGCGAGGTCCGCCTGCGCCGACAGAAGGCGGTCGTAGACCGCGCCGGACGAGCCTCCCGCCAGCTTGCGCCGCGCCGGATGCACCGCTTCGGCCTCGCCGCGGATCACCTCAAGGAAGGCGGCGCCGTAGCGTTCGAGCTTCTTCGCGCCGATCCCCGAGATCCCGGCCATCTCGTCGAGATTGGCGGGACGCCGCTCTGCCATCTCGATCAGCGTGCGGTCGGGGAAGATCACGTAGGCCGGCACGCGCGCGGCCTCGGCCAGCGCACGGCGCTTGGCCTTGAGCGCGGACATCAGTGGCGCGTCTTCCTCGCTCACCAGCGTCTTCACGGCGGGGCGCGCAGCCTTGGCGCGGTCTATGGTGTCGCGGCGCAGTGTGATGCCGGCCTCGCCGCGCAGGATCGGGCGGGCGGCCTCGGTCATCCACAGCGCGCCGTGGCGGTCGGGATCGGGGCGGATGAGATCGCGGCCCATCATCTGCCGGAACACCGCCTGCCATTGCGAGCGGGACAGATCCTTGCCGACGCCGAAGGTCGGCAGGCTCTCGTGACCGCGCTGGCGGACCTTGTCGGTCGCGTTGCCCAGAAGGATGTCGATGAGGTGGCCCGCGCCGAAGCTTTCCCCGGTGCGGAGCGCGGCGGACAGCGCCTTGCGCACCGCCTCGGTGCCGTCGAATGTCTCGGGCGGGCGGTCGCACAGGTCGCAGCCGCCGCAATTGCCGGGATGGTCCTCGCCGAAATAGCTCAGCAGCTGGCGGCGGCGGCAGCCTATCGCCTCGGCGAGGCCGAGAAGCGCATTCAGCCGGCCGTGATCGGCGGCGCGGCGTTCGGGCGGGGCGTTGCCCTCGTCGATCTGCGACCGGCGCAGGCGGATGTCGTCCGCGCCGAAGAGCGTCAGCGTCTCGGCCGGGGCGCCGTCGCGGCCGGCGCGGCCGATTTCCTGGTAATAGGCCTCGATCGACTTCGGCAGATCGGCATGGGCGACCCAGCGGATATCCGGCTTGTCGACGCCCATGCCGAAGGCCACGGTGGCGACGACGATCAGCCCGTCCTCGGTGGCGAAACGCTCTTCGGTGTCCCGTCGCTGATCCGGCTCCATCCCGCCGTGATAGGCCAAAGCGGAATGCCCTTCCTCGCGCAGCGCCTGGGCGAGGCTTTCGGTCTTTGCCCGCGTGCCGCAATAGACGATGCCCGACTGGCCGCGCCGCGCGGCGGCGAAGGCGAGGATCTGCCGGCGCGGCTGGTCCTTGGGCTGGAACGCCAGGTGCAGGTTCGGCCGGTCGAAGCCGCGCAGGAAGGTGGTCGGCGCCGCCCCGTCGAAGAGCCGGGTGACGATCTCGCCCTGCGTTTCGGTGTCCGCGGTGGCGGTGAAGGCGGCGAGCGGCACGCCAAGCGCGCGGCGCAGTTCCCCGATGCGCAGGTAGTCGGGGCGGAAATCGTGACCCCACTGGCTGACGCAATGCGCCTCGTCCACGGCGATGCGGGTCACGCCGGCCTCTGCCAGCATGCGCTGCGTGCCGCCCGAGGCGAGCCGTTCCGGCGCGAGGTAAAGAAGCTTCAGCCGCCCGTCATGCAGCGCGTCCCAGACCGCGTCCGTTTCCTCGGGCGTGTTGCCGGAGGTGAGCGCCCCGGCCTCCACCCCCGCCTCGCGCAGGGCGCGCACCTGGTCGCGCATGAGCGCGATGAGCGGCGAGACGACGACCGTGACGCCGTGCCCGATCAAGGCGGGAAGCTGGTAGCAGAGCGACTTGCCCCCGCCCGTGGGCATGATGGCGAGCACGTTGTCGCCGGCCGCCACCGCCTCCACGATCTCGCCCTGGCCGGGGCGGAAGGCGTCGAAGCCGAAAACCTCGCGCAAAAGCGCGGCGGCCCGGGTCGGGGCGCCCGTGCCAGTGTCGTCGGAAAGGACCGTGTCGGAAGACATCGAGGGGCGCGTTTCGCCGGATTTGTGTCGATCTGCTCTTATTTCGACAGTCGCACACTAAGATTCGGTGAACAAGGCTGGCCGCCGCGACGTTCCGCCCGCGGCACGTCACTTCAAGGGACCGACAGACATGAAGATCGCATTCCTGGGCCTCGGCGCGATGGGATCGCGCATGGCCATGAACATCGTCAAGGCGGGCCACGAACTCGCCGTCTGGAATCGCAGCCCCGGCAAGGCCGACGCCCTCGTCGCCGCCGGCGCGACCGAGGCCGGCAACCCCCGCGAAGCGGCGAAAGGCGCGCAGATCGTGGTCGCCATGGTGATGGACGACGCGGCCTCGCGCGCGGTCTGGACGGACGAGGAGACCGGCGCGCTGGCCGCCATGGGCGAGGAGACGGTGGCGGTCGAATGCTCCACCCTCTCGCCCGACTGGATCGCGGAGCTGTCCGGCCATGCATCCGCGGCCGGCACCGCCTTCATCGACGCACCGGTCGCCGGCACGCTGGCCCCGGCGGAAGCGGGTGACTTGGTGATCCTCGCCGGCGGCAATCAGCTTGCCATCGAGCGGGCGGAGGCCGCACTCGATGCGATGGGCAAGGCGACGCACCGGGCCGGGCCCGTTGGCGCCGGGATCGCGACCAAGCTCCTGGTGAACGGGATGCTGGCCGCGCAGGAGGCGGCCTTCGCCGAACTTCTGTCGCTCGTGGAGGCGCTGGGTCACGACCGCGAGCGCGCCTTCGAGATCTTCTGTGAAACCCCGGTGGCGAGCGACATGATGCGCACCTACGGGCGCCGGATGCTCGACGGTGCGCACGAGGTGCAGTTCCCGGTGGACGGAATCCTGAAGGACCTCGGCATCATCAGCGCGGCGGCCGACCGCGCGGGCCGTGACGTGCCCGTGACGCAGGGCACGACCGCGGGCTTCAAACTGGCCAAGGGCGCCGGCTTCGGCTCGGCCGACCAGTCCGCGATCCTGCGCGCCTACGAGCGCAAGGCTCAGTAGGCGCCGTAGAACGCCCCGGCGTTGTTGGCGAGGATGATGCGCAGGGCATAGACGCCGACCAGCGCCACCAGCGGCGCGAGGTCGAGCCCGCCCATCGGCGGCAATACGCGGCGGATCTGGCTGTAGACCGGTTCGAGCAGGCGGTTCAGACCGTCCCAGATCTGCGCCACGAGCGGCTGGCGCAGGTTGAGGACCTGGAAGTTGATCAACCAGCTCATGATGACGTGGGCGATGATGAAGAACCAGATGATGTCGAGGATCAGCATCAGGATCTGGAAAAGCGATTGCATGCAAGCTCCTGTCGCGCGCCGGGCGCCCCAGAGGTAGGCAAAGGCAGCGGCGAGGGCAAGAGTGCCGCGAAGTCCGGGGTTGACGGTTCCATCCTCCGGGGCGAAGCGGGCGGCGAAAGGAGCCGCCCGAATGTATCCCTTCCTGCGCATGTTCAAGGAGCTTTGGGTCCACCGCGATGCCGCGCCGCTGGAGGTCGGGGAGGTGCACGTGTCGCATCACCTTTGCTGGCCCTGGGACCTCGACGTATGGCGCGAACTGAACAACGGTCGGACGCTGACGCTGTTCGATCTCGGCCGCATCCCGATGGCGCGGCGCCTGGGGCTCGACACCGTCCTGCGCAAGAAGCGCTGGGGAATGGCGATCGCCGGCGCCTCGGTGCGCTACCGGCGACGCGTGCGGATGTTCGAGCGGCTGGAGATGCGCTCGCGGGTGATCGGCTGGGATCATCGGTTCATCTATATCGAGCAGGCGATGTGGACGCCGGACGGGGCCTGTTCGAGCCACGCGCTCCTGCGCAGCGCGGCGACAAGCCCGTCCGGCATCGTGCCGCCCGAGGAGGTGCTGGCCGCGCTCGGCCGCAGGATCGAGGCGCCCGATCTGCCCGACTGGGTGCGCGCCTGGATCGCGGCGGAAGACACGCGGCCCTGGCCGCCGATGGGCGGCTGAGGGGAGCTCCTCCGACCCTTTCGGGCCGTCCTCGCTTGCGTTGGCGGTGTGGGGGCCAGCCCCCACACCGACAGGATATTTTCGGGCAGATGAAACCTGAAGCGCACCCGCTTTCGTCGCCTTCTTTGACGATCCGGCCTTGCGGCAGGCGGCGCCCGGCTGTTTGATCGCGCGGCGGAACGGGGGCGCGGAGCGGATGGCGGACGGGTTGAGACGGCGGATCTGGGGCTGGTTCTTCTTCGACTGGGCCAGCCAGCCATACAACACGCTGCTGCTCACCTTCATCTTCGCACCCTACGTCAAGGAGCTTCTGCAGGACGGCAGCGCCGCGCAGACCGTCTGGGCTGCGGGGATCGCGGTTGCCGGAGTGGTGATCGCGCTGCTGGCGCCGGTGCTCGGCGCGCTCGCCGACACCGGCGGCAACCGGCTGCGCTGGATCTGGGGATTCTCGGCGCTCTACGTGGTCGGCGCATGGATGCTGTGGTTTGCCGAGCCGGGGGATTTCGACCTCTGGCGCACGCTGTTCTTTTTTGCCGTCGGCCTCATCGGCATGGAGTTCGCAACGATCTTCACCAACGCGATGCTGCCCGATCTCGGCCCGCGCGAGGCGATCGGACGGATCTCGGGCAACGGCTGGGCCTTCGGCTATCTAGGCGGGCTGGTGAGCCTGCTGATCATGCTGGTCTTCCTGGCCGAGAGCGGCGCGACCGGGACCACCTTCGTCGGGCTCGACCCGGCCTTCGGGCTCGACCCCGAGGCGCGGGAAGGAACGCGCGCGGTCGGACCGCTCGCGGCGATCTGGTACGCGGTGTTCATGGTGCCGTTCTTCCTGTGGGTGCGCGATCCGCGCGCGAAACCCGCACCGAAAGGCGCGGTGCCGAAGGCGCTGCGCGAGCTGCGCACGACGGTCATCGGCCTGCCGCGGACGCCGTCGCTGTTTGCCTATCTCGCCTCGTCGATGTTCTACCGCGACGCGCTGAACGGGATGTACGCCTTCGGCGGGATCTACGCCGCCGGCGTGCTGGGCTGGTCGGTGGTCGATACCGGGATCTTCGGCATCCTCGCCATCGTCTCGGGCGCGCTGTTCGCCTGGCTCGGCGGCAAGGCCGATGCGCGCTTCGGGCCGAAACCGGTGATCGCCGGCTGCATCCTGATCCTGACGGCGGTCGCGGTATCCATCGTCATGGTCAACCGCGACAGCCTGTTCCTGATCCCGCTGGAGGAGGGTTCGTCCGCGCCCGACATCGCCTTTTACGTCTTCGGTGCAACCATCGGCGCGGCCGGCGGCGCACTGCAATCGGCCTCGCGCACGATGATGGTGCGACAGGCGCGCGCCGGACGGATGACCGAGGCATTCGGGCTTTATGCACTGGCCGGCAAGGCGACGTCGTTCCTGGCGCCCGCGCTCATCGCGTTGACCACCTGGTTGAGCGGGTCGCAACAGGTGGGGGTCTCTCCGCTCATTGTGCTTTTCGGAGTGGGGCTCGTGCTGCTAGTCTGGGTCGAAAGCGACGGAGATCGAGCAGCATGATCCGGACCATTCCGATCCTCGCCCTGGCGCTGGCGCTCGCCGCCTGCGGCGGACGATCCGAGAACCTGAACGCGGCCCGGTCGGGCGGCGCGCCTCGGGCCGAGGCGACGCCGGTGTCGGCGGTGGTCTCGTCAAAGAGCGCCAAGCAACTCTTCGGCCACGAGCCGGGTCCGTCGAACCAGCGGCCCGAGCCGATCGGCTTCTATTCCAAGGGATGCGCCGCCGGCAACGTGCAACTTCCCGAAACCGGCCCGACCTGGCAGGCGATGCGCCTGTCGCGCAACCGCAACTGGGCCCAGCCGATCACCGTCGATTACCTGCAGGACCTGTCGCGCTTCGCGGCGCAGCAGCCGGGCTGGGCCGGGCTCTATATCGGCGATCTCAGCCAGCCCAAGGGCGGCCCGATGCTGACCGGGCATGCCAGCCACCAGAGCGGGCTCGATGCCGATATCTGGATGTTGCCGCCGAAGCGGCTCGACCTGACGCGCGCCGAACGCGAATCGATCTCCTCGATATCCATGCGGCGGCAGAAAGGTGCGTTCACCAATTCGGGCTGGACCCGGGCGCATCACGAGATCATGAAACGTGCGGCCTCCGACCCTCGCGTGGCGCGGATCTTCGTCTTTCCCGGCGCCAAGGTGAAGATGTGCAACGACGAGACCGGTGACCGGTCCTGGCTGCGCAAGATCCGGCCGTGGTACGGCCACCATTACCATTTCCACGTCCGCCTGAATTGCCCGGACGGCGCCACCAATTGCCGCGACCAGGATCCGCCTCCGGCCGGAGACGGCTGCGCCGACGCGCAGGATTGGGTGAACAACATCCTCAACCCGCCGCCGCCAGATCCCGACTACACGCCACCGAAGCCGAAGCCCGAGCTGACGCTCGCCGATCTGCCCGCTCAATGCTCCGGCGTCCTGACCGCGCGCTAGGCGCGGTGCTGCTCGCCTCCGTCGCGCTCACGTCCTCGGCCGGGCCGCCGGAGGGCGCGCGGCTGGTGGGCGAGACTCCGTGGACCGTGGAGGCGACGGCCTTTGGAGGTCTTTCGGGGCTCGAGCTGAGCGCGGACGGCCGCCGGTTCACGGCCATCGGGGACAGGGGGCTGATCCTCTCGGGGACGATCGCCCGCGACGACAGCGGCCGGATCGAAGACATTGAAACCGGACCACTACGCCGCCTCCGGGAGGCCGACGGCCAACCGGTGACCGGTGCAAGGCTCGATTCCGAGGGTCTGGCGATCGGGCCGGCCGGCACCTTCGTCTCCTTCGAGGGAATACCCCGGATCCTGCGCCTCGATGAAAAGGATCGCGGCACCCCGATAGAGTTGAGCGCCGAGATGAAAGCCTTGGAGGGCAATTCCGGGCTGGAGGCCCTCGCCATCGACCTGGAAGGCCGGCTCGTGGCGCTGCCCGAACGGTCCGGCCGGCTGACGCGGCCCTTCCCGGTCTGGCGGCTGGAAGGCGGCAGCTGGCGTGTCGTCGCCCGGATCCCGCGCAGTGGCGGCTTCCTGGTGACCGGCGCCGATATCGGCCCGGACGGCCGGCTCTACGTGCTGGAGCGGTCGTTCACGGTGATCGGCTTTCGCAGCCGCGTCCGGCGCTTCGAGTTGACGGACGAAGGCGCCCGGGCCGAAACCCTCCTGCTGGAGACCGGGACGGGCGTGCACGACAATCTCGAAGGGATCTCGGCCTGGCAGGACGCGGACGGGGCGATCCGGCTGACGATGGTATCCGACGACAACTTCAACCCGCTCCAGCGGACGGAGTTCGTGGAGTACCTCGTGCGGGATTGACCCTTGCGGGAACGGGACCGGGCGGCTATTGCGCGCGCTGTTCCGCACAAGGCGGAGCCAAGTCCCCGCAACCTTGCTCAAAACGGGAAAGCCAATGACCCGCGCCCATATTCCCGGCATCCTTGCCATGGCGGCCGTCGTCGTCGCCTCAAATATCCTCGTGCAGTTCCTCCTCGGCCAGTGGCTGACCTGGGGGGCCTTCACCTACCCGGTCGCCTTCCTCGTCACCGACCTGATGAACCGCCTTTACGGCGCGGGCCCCGCGCGCAAGGTGGTGTTGGTCGGCTTCCTCGTCGGGGTCGCGTGCTCCTTCGTCGGCACGCAGATCCAGGGGGAGTTCGGCCCGCTCGTCACCTTTCGCATCGCGCTCGGCTCGGGCCTTGCGTTCCTGACGGCGCAGCTTCTGGACGTTTCTATCTTCGACCGCCTGCGCGGCGGGCGCTGGTGGCGCGCGCCGCTGGCCTCCACCCTTGTGGGATCCTCGGTGGACACCGCGATCTTCTTCACCGTCGCCTTTTCCGGTGCGCTGACCTTCCTCGAACCCACGAACGACGTGAGCTGGGCCGGGGACACGCTGCCGCTTCTGGGCGCCGGGCCGGCGGTGCCGCTCTGGGTGTCGCTTGCCGTGGCGGACTGGCTGGTAAAGCTGTCTCTGGCGGTACTTGCCCTGGTCCCGTTCCGGGTGATCGTTTCGAAGGCACAATCGCAGCGTCTAGCGGTCTGAAGCGCTAATTTTCATTTGACCGAAACGAATTCCGTGCCACCCTCAATTCACGTTTTCCATAACTGAAAGGAGGTGATCCAGTGTCGAGAGAAGCATTGGAGAGAGGTGTCGGAACAGTGTGGAGGATCGCCGCCTAGGGCAGCCCCTGGCGGAGGATGGTCCGCATTGGCGAACGGTCTAACCGACCCCGCCTCCTAGTTCTCGAAGGGTCGCCCACGCTCCGGGCGGCCCTTTTACGTTTCACGCCGGAGGTTGGCCTGCGCGCCGCGCCCGCGTATCCCCGTCCGCAGACTCAGGACAGGACCCGCAATGCTACGCATCAGCCCGCAGATCACGCTTGAGGACTGGGAGATGACCGAGCATTTCGTGCGCGCCTCCGGTCCCGGCGGGCAGAACGTGAACAAGGTCGCGACCGCTGTGGAACTGCGGTTCGAGGCGGAGCGATCGCCCAACCTGCCCGGCCCGGTCAAAGCGCGGCTGCGCCGGATCGCCGGGCGGCGCTGGACGAAGGACGGTGCCCTCATCGTGCAGGTCGATGAGACCCGCAGCCAGGCGCGCAACCGCGAAATCGCCCGCACCCGGCTGGCCGAGCTGGTGACGAAGGCGCTGGAAAAGCCCAAGCGGCGCATCCCGACGAAGCCGTCAAAGGGTCAGAAACGCAAGCGCATCGAGGCAAAGAAGGCTCGCGGTCAGGTCAAGGCGATGCGCGGCCGGGTCGATCCGGACTGAGCCGCCCGATCAGGCGCCGTCGACGATCCGCTGCATCAGGGCAACGAGTTGCGCGCGTTCCTCGAGATTGATCTGCGACAGGATCCTGTCTTCGTGTTCGGCCGTCAGTTCAAGGGCCTTCGCGGCCAGCTTCTCGCCCGCCTGGGTGGGCGTGAGCGCGTAGGCCCGGCGATCCGTGGGCACGCGGGTGCGGCTGACCAGGTCGCGCTCTTCCAGCTCGTCGAGGATAGACACCAGGTTGGGCCGCTCGATCGCCAAGGCGTCGGCCAATTGCGACTGCCGCAAACCCGGGTTGTCAACGATCACCACCAGCACCGACATGGTGATCATGCGCAGGTCGATCTCTTTCAGGGTGCGCGCGAGATCTGCCTGCAGGATATTGGCAGCCCGGCGCATGTGATAGCCCACGAACTGGCGCAGGATAGCGTCGTCGACCGCATCCTCCGTTGCCGCGTCCACCATTGGTGCGGCGTTACGATTATCTGAACTGATATGTACCATACCTAATCACCGAAATTGAACTTGACTGCGGCGCGACCCACTCAAGTTGTCCTGCCGTATCCCGCAGCCTTGGCGATCACGCGGACGCATGCCAGCGGCCTGCACCGCGTCAAGGCCGGTCCGGACGCGGGATTTGGTTGTGAGCGCAATGTTGTCGCGAGAAGAATAACACTTACTCCGTGCAACACTCATTACATGAAAAAACTATACCGAACATTGATTATCTGCTCTTGGCAGCACGCCCCCGCGCAACGGCGCTCTTACGGAATGAGAAAGAGGGTGATCGCGGGAAACGTCACCAGCAGGATCACCCGCAGGATGTCCGAGCCGACGAACCACAGCACGGCCTTGTAGGTTTCGGCCATCGGCGTTGTCCGGTCCATCGAGTTGATGATGAAGAGGTTCATCCCCACCGGCGGGGTAATCAGCCCGACCTCGACCACGATCAGCACGAGGATGCCGAACCAGATCGCCATGTGCTCGGTCGACATGCCGAAATCGAGCGCCGAGATCACCGGGAAGAAGATCGGGATCGTCAGCAGGATCATCGACAGGCTGTCCATCAGGCAGCCGAAGGCGAGATAGAAGATCAGGATCAGCGTCAGCACCGTCCAAGGCGAGAACCCCTGCCCCACCACCCAGCCCGACAGTTCCTGCGGCACCTGGCTGAGTGCGAGGAAGGAATTGTAGAACCCTGCGCCGAGCACGATGAAGAAGATCATCGCGGTCGACGTGGCGGTGGCGACGATGCTGTCCTTGAACACCGCCCAGGTCAGGTTGCCCGACAAGAGCGCCGCGATACCGGTGCCGGCGGCACCCACCGCCGCGCCCTCGGTCGGGGTGAACCAGCCCAGGTAGATGCCGCCGACCACCAGCAGAAACACGATCAGCACCGGCCAGACGTCGGCCAGCGCGCGCCAGCGTTCGGCGTAAGGCTGCGGCTCCCGCGTGCCGGCGCGGTCGGGGTAGAGCCGCACGTAGATCGAGATCGCGATGATGTAGCCGAGCGCCGCCAGCACACCCGGCACGAAGGCCGCGAGGAAGAGCTTGGCGATGTTCTGCTCGGTCAGGATGGCGTAGATCACCAGGATCACCGAGGGCGGGATCAGGATGCCGAGCGTGCCGCCCGCTGCCAGCGTGGCTGTGGAAAAGCCTCCCGAATAGCCATAGCGGCGCAGCTCCGGCAGGGCCACGCGGCTCATCGTGGCCGCCGTGGCAAGCGAGGAGCCGCAGATCGCCCCGAACCCCGCGCAAGCCCCGACGGCGGCCATCGCCACCCCGCCCTTGCGGTGCCCGAGCCACGCCTCGGCCGCCTTGAACAGCGACGTGGACATGCCCGACAGGGTCGCGAACTGGCCCATCAGCAGGAACATCGGGATGATCGTCAGCGAGTAGCTGGAAAACGTCGTGTAGGTCTCGGACTTGAGCTTGGACAGGAACATCGACGGCGTGCCGATGGCCAGCCACAACCCGCCGATCCCGCACAGCAGCATCGCCAGCCCGATCGGCGCCCGCAGGAAGATCATCAGCAGGAGGACCGGGAAGGAGGCATAGCCCAGTTCGAGCGTGCTCAATGGTCCGCCTCCAGGTGGCCGGGCAATGGGGTGGAGCCGGTCACGGCACCGCGCAGCCGCGCATAGGCGCAGTAGATCCCCACCACTACAGCCACGACGGCGCCGATCAGGCTTGCCGCGTAGGCCCACCAGACGGGGAATTGCAGCAGGAACGTCGTCTCGCCGTAGCGCATCTTGTCGGTCATGCCGAAGTAAAGGCGGTAGGCGATCAGCGCGAGCGTGGCGGTCAGCACCACTTCCCAGAAAGCCATGATCCAACGGGTGGCGCGCTCGCTCAGGTACGAGGTGAAGATGTCCACCGTCGCGTGCGCCGAATAAAGCTGGCACACCGGCAGGAAGGCGAAGATCGCGAAGGCGACGCCGGCCTCGAGCAACTCGAAATCGCCGGTGATCGGCCCGACGCCGGTCGCGATGAGCGCGTCGCCCAAAGCCGGCGCGACCGAGGTCAGCGCATCGGAATGGCCCAGCGTGTTCAGCCCGCGGCCGATGACGCTGAGACAGGTGAGCGCCACGAGACCGGTCAGGACCAGACCGCCGAGATAGGCCATCAGCCGGGCAAGGCCGGTCACCAGATTCAGCATGCGCGCTCCGGGGCGGTGGGCGGGGCCGGCCGTGCCGGCCCCGAGAGTGTCATTCGGCCGAGTGCTTCTCGATCAGCTCCACGGCGCGGTCATAGAGGCCCTGGCCATCGAGGTCCCGTTCATCCATCTCCTCGATCCAGGCTTCAATGGTCGGCTCGGCGGCCTCCTGCCATTCGGCGACCTGCTCTTCGGACAGTGTGATGATGTTGTTGCCGGCCGCGACCGCCTCTTCCCGCGCGGGCGCGTCGTAATCCTGCTGGGTCTTGCCGGCGAAGGCGGAGAATTCCATCCCCGAATTGTCGTCGATGACCTTCTTCAGATCGTCGGGCAGCGAGTCATAGGTATTCTGGTTCATCGCGAAGATGAACGCCGTCGTGTAGAGCATCTCCGGCCCGAACTCGGTGTGGTTCTGCACCAGCTCGGGCACGCGCAGGGCGCCGGTCACCTCCCACGGGATCACCGCGCCGTCGACGACGCCCTTGGACAGCGCCTCGGGGATCGCCGGGACGGGCATGCCCACCGGCGTCGCGCCGAGCCGTTCGAGCATCATGTTCGTGGTCCGCGTGGGCGCCCGCAGCTTCACGCCGTTAAGATCGTCGACCGTCTCGATCGGCTCGCTGGAATGGATCACGCCGGGGCCGTGCACCCAGGTCGCCAGCAGCTTGAAGTCGCTGAAATCCTCGTCGATCATGGTCTCCTGCGCGAGTTCCCAAAAGGCTTTCGACGCAGGTTCGGCATCGGTGACGGTGAACGGCAGCTCGAACACCTCGACGCGCGGGAAGCGGCCGGGGGTGTAACCGGCGACGGTCCAGATCACGTCGGCGACGCCGTCGATCACCTGGTCGACAAGCTGCGGCGGCGTGCCGCCAAGCTGCATCGACGGGTAGTGCTGCACGGCGATGCGGCCGTCGGACTGTTCCTCGATCCGATCCTTCCAGACCTCGAGGATGTGCTGCGGCACGTTGGCCTGCAGCGGCAGGAACTGGTGCATCCGCAGGGTGACCTCCTGCGCCGATGCGGCAGTGCCGATCAGCCCGAGCGTCAGTGCCGCGCCCACGAGCGTGCGTCTGTCGAGTGTCATGTCGTCCTCCCCTGTCGCCCTCCACGGCGACCTGCCAGCGCCCGGACAGAGCCCGGACGGTCGCGGCCCGGCGCCGACGGCGCCGCACTCCGCTCCCAGAGATGGATGCAAATAACGGCTGCCGATGCAAGATGAATTCCCCGACCGAACGGTCAGGAAATCACCAGATGGCGGAGCGGACGATCAGAACCGGTCGAGCAGACGTTCGAGATATTCCAGTTCCTCGTCCGGGCGTTCGCCTTCGCCCGAGCGGCGCCGGATCTCGTCAAGAAGCTCACGCGCGCGGCGGTACACGTCCTCGCCCTGCAGCATGGTCTCGTTCGTACCGACCTGGCCGTTGGAGCCGGTGTCGCGGCCCAGCGGATCCTGTTGCTGGCCGGGCTCCTGCCCCTGCGCGGTGCCCTGCTCGCCCGGCTGACCCTGCTGTTGGTCCTGCTGTTCGGCCATCGACTCGCCGAGATTGCGCATGCCCTCGCGCAGCGCCTCCATCGCCTCCGACTGCCGGTCGATGGCCTCGGCAAGGTCGTCCTCGCGCAGCGCGCGTTCCGCGCCGTCCATAGCTCCCTCGGCCCGGTCGAGCGCCTCCGCGGCGCGATCCCCGGCCTCCGATCCGCCGCCGGGCAGATTCTGACGCTGGCGATTGAGTTCCTCGCGCAAGGCCCCCTGCCGGTCGGCCAGGCTGTCGCCGAGCGATTGCTCGCCGCCCTGCCCCTGGCCGGGCTGCTGCCCCTGGCCTTGGCCCTGACCCTGCTGCTGCCCCTGGCCACGGCCCTGCTGCTGGCCCTGCCCGGGTTGCTGGCCCGGCTGGCCTTGCTGCTGACCCTGCTCACCCTGTTCCCCCTGGCGCTGCTGCCCGGGATTGAACTGCTCCTGAAAATCGCGGAACGCCTGGTCGGACAGGTCCTGCTGCTCGCGCAGCGTCTCGGCCAGATCGTCCATCGCCTGGTCGCCCGGGCTCTGCTGGCCCTGACCCTGGCCCTGGGTGACGCGCATGTTCTCCATCATCTGCTGAAGCTCTTCGAGCGCCTGTTGCGCCTCGGCCATTCGGCCTTGCTCCATCAGCTCCTGGATGCGGTCCATCATCTCCTGCAGGTCGTTCTGCGACATCTGCATCATGTTCTCGCCCGGGTTCTGCGCCATGTCCGGATTTTCCTCGGACTCGCGCTGCGCCTGCTGGGCGAGCTGGCGCATGTAATCGTCGGTCGCCTGCCGCAGCTCCTGCATCAACTCCGCGATCTCCTGCTCGGAGGCGCCGTTGCGCATCGCCTCGTTCAGGCGTTCCTGCGCGCGCGCCAGCCGTTCGCGGGCATCGTCTAGGTCGCCATCCTCCAGGAGGACGGCGAAATCCCACAAGGCGGTCGAGAGTTCGCCCCGCTCCTCGTCGGACAGCCCGTCCTCGGCATAGGCTTCGAGATTCGTTCGGATCGTTCGCATGCGCAGGAAATGCTTGGCCTTGCGAAAGACATCGTCGGGCCGGTGGCTGACGGCCCGCAGCACCATCGCCACGTCGTCCGCGTTCTCGCGGTTCCACAGCAGATCGCGCCGCGCCTCGATCACCGAGGCCGCCATCGGGTCGAAGAAGCGACGCCCCGGCAGTGTCAGCACCTCCGGTTCGGACGTGCCGGTCTGGCCGGCGTCATCGGTCACGGACAGCGCGATCTCCACCGGCAGGTTCGCCCAGGGATGCTGCGAGAAGTTGTCGACCATCGCCTCCTCGAACGCGGCGCGGTCGCCGGCGATGGGCATGGGCAGCGCGATCTCGATCGCGGGGCGATCCTCGGGAGAACGCTCAAGTCCGTGGCGGCGGTCGACCTCGGACAGCGCGAGCGTGATCCTAGCTGTCCCGGAGGCAACGCCATGGTCGTCGGTGGCGCGGAAGGGCAGCGTCGCCTCACCGTCCCACGTCGTCTCGAACGCGCCGGCCCGTTCCACTTGCGGTGCGGAATCGGCCAGCATCACCACGTCCCAGGCGCGTCCGCCCGGCCCGTCGACGGCCAGCTGGCCCGATTTCGCGACCGCGAATTCCTGCGCGGTGGCCTCGGCCTCTTCGACGCTCTGCGCGAAGGGTCGGCCCGAGACGGTCTCGCTCACGCTCAGGTTCCCCGGCGCGCCGTACATGCGCAGCGTCACCTGCGCGCCCTCGGGCACCTCGACCTCGGCCGCGGAAATGTCGTTGAGATAGAGCGCCGGCTTGCGGGTATAGGCGGGCGGTTCGATCCAGCCTTCCCAGGACGGACCGGAGGCAAGCTCGCTGCCACCGCCCGGCCCCATGCCGGTCACGGATTCCACTCGCAGCACCGACCCGAAGAGCAACGCCGTGCACAGCGCCAGGAGAGCCACGTAGCGCAGCGCAAAGGGGTCTGCCGCAGCGACCCGCAGATCGGGGCGCACCCCGCGCGCCTCCTTCAGCCGCGCCCGCATGCGCGCCTGGTAGGCGGACCAGAGCGCCGCCGATGCCGAATCCGCGTCCCCGATCGCCTGCCTATCGAGCGCGCCGCGAATCGGGTAGCCCACCATCGTCGCATCGAGCCGCGCCAGCGCGCCCGCCCGCGTAGGCCAGACGAATCGCCGTATACCGCGCCACAGAGTCCAGCCGGCGGCGACGAGGACGACCAGACCGGCCGCCCAGACGACCTCCACCGTGACGAGGTCCTGAAGCCCCAGCATCAGCGCCGCCAGCGTCACGAACAGCACCGACCAGAGCGGCCAGAACGCCCGCACGATGCGCTCGGCCACCATGCCGAGCCGCGTCAGCGCCAGCGGCCGGGCAACGGCGGACAGGATGTCGGCGGCGGAACGAGAGGTCTCCGCGCGGGGGGTGTCGGGACGGTCGGTCTCGGCCATGCTCTCTCCCTTCGGGGGCGCGCGGCAGGCAATGCGCGGGGCCAGGGCCGCCGGATCAGTCCTCCTGCAGCCATCCGGGGATGGTATCGCGCGAAATGATCTCGTCAAAGGTCGGCCGCGCGCGGATGACAGCATGGTGATCGCCCTTCACCAGCACCTCCGGCACCAGCGGGCGCGTATTGTATTCGCTCGCCATCACGGCGCCGTAAGCCCCGGCCGACCGGAACCCCACCAGATCCCCGGCGGCAAGCTCCGGCATCTCGCGCGCCCTGGCGAAGGTATCTCCCGACTCGCACACCGGCCCTACGATATCGTAAACACTGCCCTCGGCCCCCGGCGCCGGCTCCATGACCGGCACGATGTCGTGCCAGGCGTCGTACATCGCCGGCCGGATCAGGTCGTTCATCGCCGCGTCGAGGATCAGGAACCGCCGCCCCTCGCCCTCCTTCACGTAGATCACCCGGGCGAGCAGCAGCCCCGCATTGCCGGCGATCAGCCGCCCCGGCTCGATCTCGATCTCGCATCCCAGATGCCCGACCGTGCGCCGGATCAGCGCGCCGTAGTCGAACGGCAGCGGCGGCGCCTCGTTGGTGTTGCGGTACGGAATGCCGAGGCCGCCGCCCAGATCCAGCCGGCGGATGTCGTGCCCGTCGGCGCGCAGCGCCTCGGTCAGCTCCGCCACCTTGCGATAGGCGTCCTCGAACGGCGCCAGCTCGGTCAGTTGCGAGCCGATATGCACGTCGATCCCCACGACCTCGATCCCCGGCAGCCGCGCCGCCTCGGCATAGACCTCGCGCGCCCGCGCGATCGGCACGCCGAACTTGTTCTCCGACTTGCCGGTGGCGATCTTGGCATGGGTCTTCGCGTCGACGTCCGGATTCACCCGCAGCGTCACCGGCGCCCACACGCCGAGCGACGACGCCACCCGGCTGATCGCCAGGAGCTCCGGCTCGCTCTCCACGTTGAACTGGCGCACGCCGCCGGTCAGCGCCGCGCGGATCTCCTCCTCGGTCTTGCCGACGCCCGAGAACACGATCCGCTCGCCCGGCACGCCGGCGGCCACGGCGCGCGCGTATTCGCCGCCCGACACCACGTCCATCCCGGCGCCGAGCCGCGCCAGAACCTTCAGGATCGCCTGGTTCGACGCCGCCTTCATGGCGAAACAGACAAGGTGCGGCAGCCCTTCGAGCGCTTCGTCGAACAGCCGGAAATGCCGCTCCAGCGTCGCGGTCGAATAGACATAGGCGGGCGTGCCGACCTCCGCCGCGATCTCGTGCAGCGACACGTCCTCGGCGTGCAGCACGCCGTCACGATAAAGAAAATGATCCATTCACGCCTCACATGGGTCCGCGCGCGCTCTACCGGAGCCCGCGCTCCCGCTCCACCCTTCTTCTCGTCGAAAATACTCCCCAGAGCGCGAGAGCGGCGCTCTCGCACCGCCGCAAGGCGGTCACACCGGCCGCGACCGCAGCCACAGGTAAAGCGGCAGCCCGCAGCTCACCCCGATGCAGAACGTCGCCGGAATCGCCCAGAGCGCCGCCCAGTTGCGCCGCACCGCCACCTCGCTCAGGATCCACAGCGTCAGCGTCACCGCCGCGATGGTCAGATCCCAGGTCAGCCCGGTGGTCGAGGCGTTCACGTACCACGCGTCGATCAGCGCGCCGAAGCTCCAGTCATTCTGCGACAGATAGGTCACGAACCAGTACATCGGATGCACCGCGCCCCAGAGTGCGAGCGCCAGCCAGAGCGGCCGCAGGCCGGTCACAACTCCATCCCGAGCGTGAAGTTGCCCCGGCGCATCAGGAAGCCGCCACGGCCGATGACCCCGTCCGATCCCACGCCGACACCCGCATAGCCGGTCGTCACAACGCCGTCGCCGTCCTCGTCCGCCAGGATCGCGGCGCGCTTTTCCTTCGCCCGGCGGGAGGCGGGGGCATCTTCCTTGAAGTATTCCGAGGCATCCGGTTTCCGGGGCTTGGCACCGGGATCCGGCGCGCCGCACGCCGCGACAAACAGCGCGAGTGCGAACCCCGCAAGCGCCCTCACCGCGACGCGACCCCGATGCCGGCGCTGCCGGACACGTCGAAGCGGACGCCGGGCCCGGTCTCGCGCGGCTCGGGGCGCTCGGGCTCGCCGTCGGCGCCGCAGGCGGCCAGGGCCAGAAACGCAAACACGGCTGCAAGCCTCATCCCACGATCTCCTTCCACCGCGCGACCTCCTCGCGCACCCGCACCGGCGCGGTGCCGCCCAGGCTGGTACGGCTCGCCACCGAATTATGCACGCCGAGGACGTCGAAAACACCCTCCGTGATGTCTCCGTGCACCTCCTGCATGTCCGCGAGGGTCAGATCGGGCAAGTCACAGCCGCGTGTCTCGGCCAGCGCCACCAGCGTGCCGGTGACGTGATGCGCCTCGCGGAACGGCATCCCGGCCTCGCGCACCAGCCAGTCGGCCAGGTCCGTCGCGGTCGAGAACCCGCTCGACGCCGCCGCCTCCAGCGCATCGACGTTGGCGCTCATGTCGCGCACCATGCCCTCCATCGCCGCCAGCGCCAGCGCCCAGTTGTCGGCGGCGTCGAAGACCTGCTCCTTGTCCTCCTGCATGTCCTTGGAATAGGCCAAGGGCAGACCCTTCATCACCGTCATCAGCGCCACCTGTGCGCCGAAGATCCGGCCGATCTTGGCGCGGATCAGCTCCGCCGCATCGGGGTTCTTCTTCTGCGGCATGATCGACGAGCCGGTGGAGAACCGGTCCGACAGCGTCACGAACCGGAACTGCGCCGAGGACCAGATCACCAGCTCCTCGGCGAAGCGCGACAGGTGCATGGCCGAGATCGACGCCACCGACAGGTATTCCAGCGCGAAGTCCCGGTCCGACACCGCGTCGAGCGAATTGGCCGCGGGCCGGTCGAAGCCCAGCGCCTCCGCCGTCATCTCCCGGTCGATCGGGAAGGACGTGCCGGCCAGGGCCGCGGCGCCCAGCGGGCATTCGTTCATCCGCGCCCGCGCGTCGCGCACCCGGCCGAGGTCGCGCCCGAACATCTCCACATAGGCCATCATGTGATGGCCCCAGGTCACCGGCTGCGCTGTCTGCAGATGCGTGAAACCCGGCATCACCCACTCCGCGCCCGCCTCGGCCTGGGCGAGGAGCGCTCGCAAGAGCGCGAGGAGCTGCCCCTCCGCCAGATCGAGCTGATCGCGCACCCAGAGCCGGAAATCCGTCGCCACCTGGTCGTTGCGCGACCGCGCGGTGTGCAGCCGTCCCGCCGCCGGGCCCATGATCTCGGTCAGCCGCGCCTCCACGTTCATGTGGATGTCCTCGAGCGCGGTGGAAAATTCGAACGTGCCGCCCTCGATCTCTGACAAGACGGTGAGCAAGCCTTTCCTCATCGCCTCCGCATCGCTAGCCTCGATGATGCCCGTGGCGGCCAGCATCGCCGCATGGGCCCTCGAGCCCGCGATATCCTGGGGCGCGAGCCGCTTGTCGAACCCGATCGAGGCGTTGATCGCCTCCATGATCGCGTCCGGCGCGTCGGCAAAGCGGCCGCCCCACATTGCGTTCGAGGTCGTCTCGGCCATGGTCACCCTCTCGGAGGCAGAATGAAACGGGTCCTCGCGCTCTATACCGCGCTCACGCTGCTTGCAATTCCGGCCGCCGCCGACATCGAGGCCGCGCAGGCGCTCGCGGACGGCGACATGAAGAAGCTCACCTTCCATTCGGAGCCCAATCCCGCCGGCACCGCGGATTTCGAGACCTTCGACGGGGAGCCTGCCTCCCTTTCGGACTACGAGGGCAAGTGGGCGCTGGTGAACTTCTGGGCCACCTGGTGCGCGCCCTGCCGCAAGGAGATGCCGATGCTCTCCGAGCTTCAGACCGAGCTTGGCGGCGAGGATTTCGAGGTCGTGACCATCGCCACCGGCCGCAGCCCGCGCCCGGCCATGCAATCGTTCTTCGAGGACATCGGCGTCGACAACCTGCCGACCCTGCGCGATCCCAATTCGGCGCTTGCGCGCGAAATGGCAGTGCTCGGCCTGCCGATCACGGTCATCCTCAACCCTGAGGGCGATGAGATCGCCCGCCTCCAGGGCGATGCCGAATGGGACTCGGACGTCGCGAAAGATATGCTGCGCACCCTGATCGGCGGCGCTCCCGATAGCTGATCCCGCCCGCGCTCCCAGGCGCCACAGAACAAGAGCGGGTCACCTCTGCGGACGGCGTCGAAATCGGCGCCGTTCATATTCCGTTTAATGCAGGTGAACAGGCTGATGCCGCGGCGCGTTGCGAATTGACACCGTGCCACTGGCGTCGGACAGGGGCGACACACTTTGCGCCGGAGGCAGGATGCCCGAGTTTCACCTTGAACAGACGATGCTGGTGACCAACCCGGGGCTGCTCGCAAGCGTCGTTGGAACGGAAACGCTCGTCGTGGGCGGGCCGGCGCGCGGCATGACGACTGTGGTATCCTACTCCCTCTACGAACTCGGTTGCTTCATCGGCGCCAACTTGCAGATGCACAATCTCGAGGATCTGGACATGATGCGCGCGCTCCCCAGCCGCACGCTCTTCAAGCGTCCCCTGCATCGGAGAAAGGCCTTCCGGAAACTGGTGGAGGAGCGGAACGGATCGCATACCCGCTGGGGCTTCAAGCTGCCGCGCGCAGCCCAGTATTTTCATGAGATGCCCGATCTTCTCCGCAACCCGGTTTTCGTGCTCTGCGTGCGGAATCCGGTCGCGATTTGCCGGTCCGTCGTGAAGCGCGACGCATCGGTCCAGGGGGACATCAACGCGGCTTACCGCAACGCGAAGTTATGGGTGCCGGCCATGGATTTTCTCATGGAGAGCGACACCGTGCCCGCGATCATCATCGACATGGATGAAGTGCGGCGTGACCCTCGCGTGTTTCTCGAAGAACTGACCCGCACACTTCAACTTTCCGGTGATCTTGACGCGATATCCCAAAAGCTCTCGGCTCCGGGGTACAAGCGCGCTGAGGAGCGACCAGGTGTCACGATGCGCCGAAGCAACGGCGATCCGGCGCCAGCCAGGAAGCAGGCATGATCGCCGCCGATAGCCCGGAGCAGCGCAGCGCGGGCCGGCCTCTCGCCCGGTCGAGCGCCGGTCAGATATCCTGGAGCGGCAGCTCGATCAGCGCTTACCGGCAGTAGCTGCCGCTTCGATAGCGCGCGGTGTCGAAGTGGAAGTGATCCTGGTGGAACCGGTCGGAGTCGGGGCCGAGCGTCGTGCCGAAGATTCCGCAGGCGGCGCGGTAGGCGCGTTTCAGGATCGGCCCCTGGTTCGCCGAGCGCCAGCCGCCGAGCACCGTCATGTTCGTCCCGTCGCGCAGCCGGATGGCCGAGATGTCGATGGCCCGGCCCTTGCCGTGCTCGGAGACCTTGGCGCCGGGCTGATGGTTGCGCGTCCGGCAGATGTAATGCGCCGCGACGCGCAACTCTGCCACGCCGCCGCCGGCGCGGCCCACCGCCGGCTTCAGCCCGCGGTCGACCCATCGCTTCAGCGCCCGCGCGGTGCCGCAGTCGACCAGCGCCTGCTGCGACAGCGCCACGCCCGAGACCGCGCGCACGCGCACCGCATCGTCGATCCCGCAGGCCGGGATCCGCCCGGGCACGTAGCCCACCGCCTCGCCCTGGATCGCCGGATCGCCGCAGATCGCCCCGCGCCGGCGCTCGCGCTGCCGCGCCATGGCCTCGTGCACCAGCGCCTGGCTGCGCCGCACCGGCCGCAAGGTGACGGCCACGGCCTGCTGGCTGGCACCGGCGAAGGCCAGCCGGCCCGCAACCGGCATCTCGCCATCGCCCGCGGGGCGTTCCCAATGCGTGATTATCTTCGCGGCGATCCCGGCCTCGACGATGCTTGCGGGGCGAGTTGCGGGGCGGTTGGCGTCAGACAGCCGCGCGGTGATCGAACCGGGGACATGGCCGCCCGTCACCGCCCCGGCCTGATCCGTCTCTCGCCGAAAATCGGGGGTGTCGCTTTCCACATCTTCGGGCCGTACCACGCCGATCAGCGCCGAGGCGGAGCCCTCCGCATCGGTGGGCGTGCGCGCAACGGGCCTTGGTGACGTGTCCGGCGCGCCAGCATGAACGGGCAGGGCCAACACGGCCGCCAGAAAAAGACCGGCCAGCCTCACCGCTCCACCTTCACGCGGCCGAAATCAGGGGCCTCCGTGTCCTGCCCGGCCTCGATGATGCCGCGGCGGATCGCCCGCGTGCGGGTAAAGTAGGCGTGCAGCGCATCGCCGTCGCCGGTCCGGATCGCCCGTTGCAAAGCGAACAACTCTTCGGTGAAGCGCCCGAGGATCTCCAGCGTCGCGTCCTTGTTGGTCAGGAACACGTCGCGCCACATGGTCGGGTCGGAGGCCGCGATCCGCGTGAAGTCGCGAAACCCGGCTGCCGAATACTTGATGACCTCGCTGTCGGTCACCCGGCGCAGGTCGTCCGCGACGCCGACCATCGTGTAGGCGATGAGGTGCGGGGTGTGACTCGTCACGGCGAGAACCAGATCGTGGTGATCGGGGTCCATCTCCTCGACCAGCGCGCCCATGCCCTCCCAGTAGCGGCGCAGGCGGGCAACGGCGGCCGGATCCGTGCTCTCTGGCGGGACCAGCAGGCACCAGCGGTTCTCGAATAGCGCGGAGAAGCCCGATTCCGGTCCGGAATGCTCCGTTCCCGCCAGCGGATGGCCGGGCACGAAATGCACGCCTTCGGGAATGTGCGGGGTGACATCCTCGATCACGCGGCGCTTGACCGATCCCACATCCGTGACCGTCGCGCCGGGTTTCAGATACGGCGCCATCGCCATCGCCACCGCGCCCATGACCCCGACCGGCACGGCCAGAACGACGAGGTCCGCGTCCGCAACCGCCTCTTCCAGGGTATCGCAGACCTCGTGACACAGCCCGATCCTCCGCGCCGTCTCGCGCGTTTCGCCGGACCGCGCGTAGCCCGACACGACCCGCGCAAGGCCCGCCCGACGCGTCGCCCAGAACATCGACGACGCGATGAGGCCGAGGCCGATCAGCGCGACCTTGTCGTAGACCGGCGCGTCCGTCATCGCTCCCCCGCCTTGAAGCGGCCGATGACATGGGCGACCCGGCGGCAGGACGCCTCGTCCCCCACGGTGATACGCAAGGCCGCGGGCAGGTTGTAGCCCGCCACCCGCCGCACGATCAGACCCTCGCGCTGGAGGAACAGATCGCAGGCCTCCGCCTCGTCGCGGTCCGCAAACCGCGCGAGGATGAAATTGGCGCAGGAGGTATCGGAGGGCACCCCGTGCTCCATCAGCGCCTCGGCGAGCCAGGTGCGCAGGCGGGTGTTCTCGGACCGGCACCGCTCCACGAAGTCGATGTCGCGGATCGACGCCTCGGCGGCGGCGAGCGCCGGAATGGACAGGTTGAACGGTCCGCGGATGCGATTCAGCACGTCGATGATCTCTTGCGGGCCGTAACCCCAGCCGACGCGCATCCCTCCGAGCCCGTAGAGCTTGGAGAAGGTGCGCGTCATCACGACGTTGTCGCGCCCGTCGACCAACCGCGCGCCGCCGTCGTAGCCTTCCACGAATTCGGCATAGGCGCCGTCGAGCACCAGGATCGCCTGGGGCGGCAGCCCTTCGGCCAGCCGCTCTATCTCCGCGAGGCCGATCATCGTGCCCGTGGGATTGTTCGGGTTGGCGATGAAGACCAGCTTCGTGCGCTCCGTGCAGGCGGCCAGAAGTGCGTCGACGTCAGTCACCCGCTCCTTCTCGCGCACCTCGACCGGGGTGGCGCCGGCGGCACGGGCGCTGATCTTGTACATGCCGAAGCCGTGCTCGGTATGAACGACCTCGTCGCCCGGACCGGCATAGGCCTGACAGAGAAAATGGATGATCTCGTCCGAGCCGACGCCACAGACGATTCGCGAAAAAGCCAGCCCGTGCACCTCCGCTATGGCGGCGCGCAGGGCTGCGTGGTCAGTGGAGGGATAACGGTGCATCTCGTGCAGGACGCGTCGGACGGCTTCCTGCGCCGCGGGGCTCGGCCCGAACGGATTCTCGTTGGAGCTCAGCTTGACGACATTGGACACGCCCTCCACCGAGGCCTTGCCGCCCTGGTAGAGCTCGATGTCCAGAATGCCGGGCTGCGGCCTGATCTCGCCCATATCGCGTGCCTCCCGTGCGCCGTCATAACGGCGCGGTCCGGCGGAGAAAAGCGCCAAAGCGGCGCATCGGCGGAGAGCGGGGCGAGGGCTCTGCCCTCGCGCTCCCGGCGTATTTCGAGCCCAAAGAAGCGGCAGGGACGACGGGGCCGTGAAACCGCGTGATTCGGTCCGAACTCTCGCTTTCCGAAATGTGGCGATTTCCCGGCGGGAAAAGGACGCCCGCGTGGCCCGGCTTTGATGCGTCCGGGGCAACAGACGGCGGTGGCGGCTCGATCGTCGCGCCGGCGTCCGACACATCCTCTTATCTTTTTGTAAAACAATAGCTTGCAGCTGAGGAAGTCGCCTGAAGGGGCCGCCGTTTCCCCACGGCACCGCCTTACGGGCGACCCAGGCGGGTGCGGCGGAGGGATACATCGTCCATAATCGTGGGGCCTCGAGGCCGAAGGGAATAAACATGAAGATTGGCGGGAACGTCGTGCAACCGGAGCTCGTGGGAAACCCGGATAACAGGATCGACCTCGATCGCGCGGCCGCGACTGCCGAGAGGCCCGGCTGCTGCGACGGGCCGGGCGCCGCCGCGGCGGACAGGATGCCGCCTGTCGTCAATCAGATGTTCCGCGGGGACGACACGGTCACCTGGGATGGCGACGCGGGCGTGCTGCATGGTCACGACGGGCGATTGCAGATCGAGACCGACGAGGACGACGATCTCGACCTGATGACCCTGCTCAAGCGATTTGGCGGCGCCGCGTGACGTGACCGGAGCGGTGCGCCCGTATCCCCATGAGCGCCCCCAGCGGGCAACTCAGACGCCGCCTGGGCGATTCCGATTGACCGGCGCGGGGTCCATCTGCCAATGACGGGTGTGTGATCGGTTCCGGCGTCCCAGGCGCCGGGCGCAAGAGGGAATGCCGTGCGGCGCATCCGCGCCAAGCCGGCAGCTGCCCCCGCAACTGTGAGCGGCGAGCACGGGCCGACGATGCCACTGGAGAGATCCGGGAAGGCCGGCCCGAGGCGACGACCCGCAAGCCAGGAGACCTGCCGACCACGAGCGACGCAAGACGCCCTCGGGTGAGATGGCAAGGAGTGACAGACATGAACGCAACCTCGACGCTCGCGAGCGGATCCCGAACCGGCCTTCTGGGCGCGGGCATTTTCGCCGCGCTCATCGGCGTCGGTATCGTGACGCTGACCGGCCATGTGCAGGCCTCCGCACTGCACGACGCGGCGCATGACGTGCGTCACGCCACCGGCTTCCCCTGCCACTGAGCCGATGTTCACCCGGATTTTGACCAGCGCGTTGTTCGCTGGTGCTGCAACGGGGCTGATTGCCGCCCTTCTGCAGCTTGTCTTCGTGCAGCCGGTCCTGCTGCATGCCGAGCTTTATGAGAGCGGCGAACTGGTGCATTTCGGCGCCGCGTCGGCCGTTCCGGCCGAGCAGGCCGTCGGCGGCTTTTCCCCGGTGCGAGACGGGCTCAGCATCGTCTTTACCATGCTGATCTATTCCGGCTACGCGCTGATCCTGGTGCCGTTGATGGCGCTGGCGCAAGGCCGCGGGGCGCGGATCACCGCACGGGCCGGCCTGATCTGGGGCGTCTGCGGCTTCGTCGCCGTGCATTTCGCGCCCGGTCTGACGCTGGCGCCCGAAGTGCCCGGCGTCGCGGCCGCCGATGTTGGCGCCCGGCAGGTCTGGTGGGTGCTCACGGTCGTCGCAGCGGCGGCGGCGATGTGGCTGATCGGCTTCGGCAAGAGCTGGCTGCACTGGGGTGCAGCTGCGGTTCTCCTGATAGCGCCCCACGCCATCGGCGCGCCGGAGCCCGAGGTCTTTACCGGCCCCGTGCCAACCGAGATCGGCGCGCTCTTCGCTGCAAGGGCGCTGGGGATCGGCATGGCGGCGTGGGTCGTGCTGGGCGGTTTCGCCGGCTACTTCTGGGCCCGCGAGACCGCCGGCCAGGGCGCCGCGCAACCGGCCTGAGCGCATGGACAGATCCATCCCGCTTCTTCTGATCGGGCTTGTCTTCGGCGGTGGCATCGGCTTCACGATCGCCGCCGCCGGGGGCATCACGCTCGACGGGCACGACCACGGTAACCCCGCGCACCACGCGGGAACGCAGGGTGCCGGCCACGACCATTCCGAGACGCTCGACGCCCCGGATGGCACCGCGCTGACCCTGTCGGCCAGCCGCGACCCCGACAGCGGCTGGAACCTGCACATCGCCACGGACGGCTTCAGCTTCGCGCCCGAACGTGCCAGCGGCGACCACGTGCCCGGCGAGGGGCACGCGCATGTCTACGTGGACGGTGTGAAGATCGCCCGCGTCTACTCGCCCTGGGTCCATCTCGACGCGTCCGAGGGTGCGCGTGTCACCGTGACGCTCAACGCCAACGACCACCGCGTGCTCGCGGCGGACGGCGAGGCCCTGTCGGAAAGCGTCACGCTCGGTGCCGGGTCCTAGATCCTAGAGGGCCGGCACCCGCCCCCTGAGGCACAGGCGCAGGCGGCCGCAGGGCCGCGCATCCCCGATCCAGCCGTCCGGCGCTTCGAGATAGGTACGGATTGTCGCGACGATGTCGGCCGCGTCGGCCTCCGGGTCGATACCGGTGAAGAAATACGTTGCCCGGCCCGGCGCCTGCAGCGCCATCGACACCGGATCGGCACAGCCGTTCATGCAGTCCTGCGGCACGATGCGGACATCGAGATCCTCGAGCGCGGTGCGCAACATGGCCCAGTCCGGTCCCTCGCAGGTTCGGCAGAGCCGCAGCACGACGCTCATTCCACGCGCCGCATCAGGTAGGTGTCCATCAGCCAGCCATGGGCGGCGCGGGCCTCGCGCCTGGCCTCGACGATCCGGTTGCCGGCCTCGCCCAGCGGCCCCGACACCAGCACCTCGTTCTCCATGCCGAGGAACGCGCCCCACCAGATCCAGACGCCGTGCGGGTCAACGCCCCGGAAACTGCACTCGCCGTCGAGCATGACCGCCACCGTGTCCGCCCCCTCGGGCCAGCCGTGGTCGCGCAACTGCCGCCCCGTCGTGACAAGGACCGAGCCGTTGACCGTGTTGAACGGGATCGCGTGCGCGGCGGTCAGGGCCTGTAGCGCGGTGATCCCGGGGATCACCCGCAGGCGCGGCGCGGGATCGAACCGCTCGGCGATGCGCAGCGTACTGTCGTAGAGCGCCGGGTCGCCCCAGACCAGCATCGCCACCGGACCCTTGGCCCCCGCCGCCGCCGCGCGCCAGAGACCGGCGATATCGTCGTGCCAGCGGCGCACCCGTTCGTGGTAGGGCAGCGACTCGTCCCGCACCGGCATGTCGAACTCCGCGACCGTAGCCGTGGCGCCGACCGCGCGCAGGATGTGGTGGCGCAGCTCCGCGAGATCGGATTTCTCCGTCCCCTTGCGCGGCACGAGGATGCACGACGCCTCGCGCAGAGCGCGTTCCCCGGCACGGGTGAGGTGATCGGGATTGCCCGTCCCGATGCCGATGAGCCACAGATCACGCATCGGCCAGCGGCCCGTAGAAGATCAGCGCCGGCAGGTCGCCCGGCGCCTCGCGCAGACTATCGGCCAGCGCGCCCACCGTGCTGCGGGTGATACGCTGATGCTCCGTGCTGACGCCTTCGGCAAGCATCGCCGGCGTCTCGGGCGGCAGGCCGCGCGCCATCAGCGTCTCTGCAAGGTCCGGGAAGGTGCGCTTGCCCATGTAGACGACGGTACAGGCCGCCGGATCGGCCAGCGCGCCGATGTCGATGTCGGTCGGCAGCGTGCCGGTGACGTCGTGGCCGGTGACGAACTGAACGCGCCGCGCCGTCAGGCGCCGGGTCAGCGGGATGCCCGCCGCCGCCGCCGCCGCGACCGCCGAGGGCACGCCCGGCACGATCTCGTAGGGGATGCCGGCCTCGCGCAGCGCCACCAGCTCTTCCTCCAGCCGACCGAAGAGGCCGCCGTCGCCGCCCTTGAGCCGCACCACGCGCCCGCCATCCGCCGCATAGTCGACCAGAAGGCGCGACACATGGTGCTGCCGGGGCGACGGTCGCCCGGCCCGCTTGCCGACTCCGATGAGGTCCGCGCCCGGCCCGGCATGGCTCAGGATCGGGCCGGAGGAGAGGTCGTCGAACAGCACCGCATCGGCGCGCTTCAGCCGGTCCACCGCCTTCAGGGTCAGAAGCTCCGGATCGCCGGGGCCGGAGCCGACGAAGCTGACGAACCCGGTCATGCCGCCTCCGCCGAGATGAGATGGAAGAAGGTCCCGGTGACGTGGCCGCGGCGCGATCCGGTTTCGGGCACCGCAGCGCCGTCGGCATCGGCCACCGCGGCGAGGATCGCGTCGGGCTGCTCGAGGATCGTCGAGTAGTGGAATTCGTGCCCGCGCAGCGCCGTCCCCGCCGCCTGCCCCGGCATCGGCGCCTTGAGCACCGCGCGGCGGTAGCCGAGGTGGAACTTGCGCTTCTCGTAGGAGGTCACGAGCCCGAGAAGGCCCGCCATCCGGTGCCGCACGCCCTCCTTGTCGATCAGCGCCTCGCCGAGCGCCATGTAACCGCCGCACTCGCCGTGCACCGGCCTGGTCTGGGCGTGCTTGTGCAGACCCTCGCGGAACCGCTCGGCGGCGGCGATGCGGCCGGCGTGCAGTTCCGGGTAGCCGCCGGGCAGCCAGACAAGGTCGGCCGAGGGATCGGGCGCCTCGTTGGCAAGCGGAGAAAACGGCAGAATCTCCGCCCCTGCCGCGCGCCAGCCGCGCAGGAGGTGCGGATAGGTGAAGGAGAACGCGGCATCCTGCGCCAGCGCGATGCGCTGCGCCGGCGGACGCGGCAGCGCGCCGCTGCTTGGCGCCGGGCCGCTGCGCGCCGCCGCCTTGATCGCCGGCAGATCCACATGCTCGCGCAGGAAGCTGGCATAGCCGCCGATGGCGGCGTCGAGATCGGGATGTTCGACCGCCTGGATCAGGCCGAGATGCCGCTCCGGCAGGGTCAGATCGCCCCGCCGGGGCAGGACGCCGAGGACCGGCAGGCCGGCGCGCTCCATCCCCAGCCGGGTCAGGCGTTCGTGCCGCGGGCTCGCCACGCGGTTGAGGATCACGCCGGCGAAGGGCAGGTCCGGCGCATAGGCGGCAAAGCCGAGCGCCGTCGCCGCCGCCGATTGCGCCTGCCCGCCGACATCGAGCACGAGGATCACCGGCCAGCCCATGCGCGCGGCGGTCTCCGCGCTCGACCCGAAACCGACGCGGCCCCGTGTGGCGACCCCGTCGTAAAGCCCCATGGACCCCTCGCCGAGGCACAGATCCGCCCCCTCGGCCCGCGCGGCGATGGCGGACAGGAGCCCGTCGCCCATCGCCCAGGTGTCGAGGTTGAACGAATCGCGCCCCGACGCGGCCCGGTGAAAGGCCGGGTCAATGTAATCGGGCCCCGACTTGAACGGCTGCACGCGCACGCCGTCATCGGCCAGCGCCCGCAGAAGGCCCAGCATCACCGTCGTCTTGCCGGTCCCCGAGGACGGGGCGGAAACGAGAAGCCCGGTCGGCCAGTCAGCCATGCGCGCCCCCGGTGTCGTCCTGCCAGCCGGCCCACGGGCTCGCCGCGTCCTGTGGGCGGTAGCGGCGGTCGTAATCGGCGGCGTAGAGCCGACTTTCCGTGAAATCCTCGGCCGCCAGCGCCGGCCCGACGAGGATCAGCGCGGTGCGGGTGATGCCCTCGCCCATCTCGTCCTCGATGGTGCCGAGCGTCGCGCGCACGATACGCTCGTCCGGCCAGCTTGCCCGGTAAACGACGGCGACGGGGCAGTCGGCGCCGTAATGCGGCACCAGGTCCCCGACCACCGCGCCGAGGTTCTGCACCGACAGGTGGATGGCGAGCGTCGCGCCGGTGGCGGCGAAGGCCTCCAGCGTCTCGCCTTCGGGCATGGAGCTTGCCCGTCCCGGCGTGCGCGTCAGCACCACCGATTGCGCGATGCCGGGCAGCGTCAGTTCCGCCCCGAGCGCGGCGGCGGCGGCGGAGAAGGCGGGAACACCCGGCGTGACGGTGTAGGCGATGCCCTCGGCCTCGAGCCGCCGGATCTGTTCGCCCATCGCCGACCAGACCGACATGTCACCCGAATGGAGCCGGGCGACGTCGTGGCCGGCGTCGCGTGCGGCGCGGATCTCCGCCATGATCGCATCGAGGTCCATCGGCGCGGTGTTCACGATGCGCGCGCCGTCCGGGCAATGGCCCAGCACCGCCTTCGGCACCAGCGAGCCGGCATAGAGGCAGACCGGCGCGGCGGCGATCAGGTCGCGCCCGCGCAGGGTCAGAAGATCCGGGGCGCCGGGACCGGCACCGATGAAATGCACCTTCATGTCGTGCCTCCCTCTGCCAGCGCGCAGGTGGCGCGGCGATCCGTCGAGACGACGCGCGAACCCAGAAGCCGCGCGCCCGGTCCGGCGGCGGCCAGCGCCGCGGCCTCGGCGACGCTGCCGGTGCCGTGGGCGGCCTGCGACGCCTCCGACCTTGTGCGCGTGTCCTGCCGGGCCAGCGCGGCATTGTCCACCGCTTCGACGGCAAGCCCGCGCGCCGCGGCGAAAGCTTGCAGGGCAGGATCGTCCGCTTTCGCGGCGGCGGTGGCAATGCAGGCAGGGCTCCGGCCACCCGCCTTCGCCAGCGCATCCGCGAAGCTGCCTTCGCTCACGCCGCTGCGGAACCCGAAGCCCGCCACGATCACAGCGTGCCCCGCCATTGCACCACCGGGTAGGCGCCTTGCCAGCCGCGCTTTGTGCCGAGCGGCGCCGCCTGTGCCAGTTCGATCCGCATCAGATCGCCGCCGCACCTTGCGTGCCAATCGGCCAGCAGCGCCTCGCTCTCCAGCGTCACGGCGTTCGCGACCAGCCGCGTACCGGGGGCGAGACGTTCTGCCAGCGCCGTCAGCAGCGCCTCCGACAGGCCACCGCCGACAAAGACCGCATCGGGCGCTGGAAGCACACCCAGCGCCTCGGGCGCGCGCCCCTCGACCACCCGAAGTCGGTCGACACCGAGCTGCATTGCGTTGTCGCGGATACGCGCGGCGCGCTCGGGCTGCGCCTCTATGCTG
Organism: Roseivivax sediminis; assembly: GCF_900112685.1. Classification (GTDB taxonomy): domain Bacteria; phylum Pseudomonadota; class Alphaproteobacteria; order Rhodobacterales; family Rhodobacteraceae; genus Roseivivax; species Roseivivax sediminis. The sequence goes on along the minus strand of NZ_FOMS01000002.1, from coordinate 72,071 downwards.
ATCGCCTCGGTCAGGGGATGCGACAGCAGCCATTCGATCCCGACGGACCCAGACCCGCCGCCGATATCCCACAGCAGTTCTCCCGCCCGCGGGGCGAGCGCCGACAAGGTCAGCGCCCGGACCGGACGCTTGGTGATCTGCCCGTCATGGTCGAAGACATCGTCGTTGAGCCCGGACGACGACGGCAGCACGCTGCCTGTCCCCGCGATCTCCAGCGCGGCGCAGACCGGGTGGGCGAAGTCCCCGCACAGTTTGCCGGCGGCCCCCTCGGTGCGGCGCTCGCGCGGGCCGCCCAGCGCTTCCAGCACCGTGACACGCGTCTCGGCAAAGCCGCTTGCCGTGAGCCAGCCGCACAGGTCGAACACCGCCTCCCCGTCGCGCAGGAGCACGACGATCCGCCGGCCCTTCGCCAGGTGCGGCCGCAGTCGCGACAGCGGCGCGGCGTGGAGGCCGATGCAAACCGTCGTCTCCAACGCCCAGCCCATCCGCGCGGCGGCGAGCGAGAAGGTCGACGGCCCCGGCAGCGCCCGCCATTCGCCCGGCGTCAGCCGCGCCGCGATCACCCGGCCGACGCCGAACCAGAACGGATCGCCGGAGGCAAGCACCACAGTCCGCCGCCCGCGCAAGGCGTCGAGCGTCTCCAACCCATCCGAAAAGGGAACGGGCCACTCGATCCGCTCCGCGCCGACATCGGGCAGCAGGGACAGGTGACGCGGTGCGCCGTAGACGACCTCAGCCGCCTCCAGCGCGGCACGGCTTGCAGGCGGCAGGCCCTCCGGTCCATCCTCGCCCAGACCGACGATGGTCAGCCAAGGAGCCTCAGCCATGCGCCCCAACCTTCTGATCCTCGGCGGCACGACCGAGGCGACGGCCTTCGCGCAAGCCGCCGCGGAGGCGGGGCTCTCGGGCATCGTGTCCTTCGCCGGACGCGTGGCCCGCCCGCGCCGCCAGCCGCTGCCGCAGCGTGTCGGCGGCTTCGGCGGCGCCTCCGGGCTGGCGCGCTACCTGCGGGCAGAGGGCGTGAGCCACGTCATCGACGCCACGCACCCCTTCGCCGCACAGATGAGCCACAATGCCGCCGCCGCCTGCGCGGAAACCGGCGTGCCGCTGGTCGCGCTCACCCGGCCGGCCTGGCAGCCGGTGGCGGGCGACCACTGGGTCCGGGTGCCGGACATCGCCGGCGCCGTCGCCGCACTGGACCGGCCGGCGGCGCGCGTCATGCTGGCGGTCGGGCGCATGCATCTCGAGGCGTTCGCGCCGAACCCGCAGCACCATTACCTTCTGCGCCTCGTCGACCCACCGGATGCGCCGCCGCCCTTTCCCGACCATCACGTGATCGTCGACCGGGGCCCCTTCGACGCGGCCAGCGACCGCAGGCTGATGGAGGCGCACGGGATCGACATCGTCGTGTCGAAGAATTCCGGCGGCACCGGCGCCTCTGCCAAGATCGACGCCGCCCGCGCGCTCGGCCTGCCGGTCGTGATGATCGACCGCCCTGCACAGCCCGCGCGGGACGAGGTTCATTCGGTCGCGGACGCGCTGGCCTGGGTGGATCATGCCGGCACGGACCTTGGCGTGTAGACCAGCGGCGCGCCGACGCGCTCGATGATCCGCGTGGTGGACGATCCGACGATGACCACCGTGCGCATGTCCGCCATATCCGCCGTCGCCTGCCCCAGCGGGACGACGCGCAGCGCCTCCTCCGGCGTGCTGACGGCGCGGGCGAAGAGGATCGGACGCTCCGGCGCGCAGACCTCGCGCAGCACCTCGAGCGTACGCTCGAAGCCCTCGGGCCGGGACTTGGACCGGGGATTGTAGAACGCCATGGCGAAATCGGCCTCCGCGGCGAGGCGCAGGCGTTTCTCGATCAGCGCCCAGGGCTTGAGGTTGTCGCTGAGGTTGATGGCGCAGAAATCGTGGCCGAGCGGCGCGCCCGCCCGCGCCGCCGCCGCGAGCATCGCGGTGATCCCCGGCAGCACCCGGATGTCGAGCGCGCGCCAGGCCTCCGGCCCCTCCTCCAGCGCCTCGAACACCGCCGAAGCCATGGCGAAGACGCCGGGATCGCCCGAACTGACGACGACCACGCGCTTGCCTTCGGCCGCCATCGACAGCGCATGGCGCGCGCGGTCGAGCTCCACCCGGTTGTCGCTTTCGTGCAGGGTCAGGCCGTCGCGCGGAGCGATGCGGCGGACGTACGGGATGTAGCCGACGATATCGGTCGCCGCCTCCAGCGCCGTCGTCACCTCGGGCGTGATGAGGGTCTCGTCCCCCGGCCCGATCCCCGCAATGGCAATCCAGCCGCTCACGGCCGCCGCCCCTGCCCGTGCACCACGACGATGGAGAAATACGGCGCGGCATCCAAGTCCGCCTGGGCCAGCGGCATCGCGCGTTCCTCGGCCATGCTCGCGTATTCCACGTAATAGGCCCGATCCAGCTTGCCGGCCTTGTCGAGCGCGGCACGGATGCGCGGCAGGTTACGGCCGACCTTCATCACCACCAGCGCGTCGGCGTTCAGCATGCCCCGAACCAGTTCGGCCTCGGGAAGCGTGCCCATCAGCACCGTCATCACGTCGTCGCCCCAGGTGATCGGGCTGCCCGTCGCCGTCCAGGCCGCCGACATGCCGGTGATGGCGGGCACCACCTCGACCGGCACATGGTCGCGAAGCCGGGTGTAGAGGTGCATGAACGAGCCGTAGAAGAACGGATCGCCCTCGCACAGGACCACCACGTCCTCGCCCGCCTCAGCGATGTCGCGAAGCTGGCCGGTCACGGTCTGGTAGAACTGCGACAGGATCTCGTTGTAGCGCGGATCGCTAAGCGGGATCTCGGTCGTCACCGGGTATTCCATCGGGATTTCCCGCGCGCTGCCGTGCAGCATCCCGTCGACGATCTTGCGCGCGCGTCCCGCCCGGCCGGCCTTGCGGAAGAAGGCGATGTTCTTCGCATTCCGGATGAGCCGGTCGGCGCGGACGCTCATCAGCTCCGGATCGCCGGGGCCGAGCCCGACGCCATGGACCGTTCCCGCGCTCATTCCGCGCGGCTCGCGATGGCGTTGATCGCGGCGACGGTGATCGCGCTGCCGCCGAGCCGCCCCTCCACGATCAGCGACGGCACCGGCTGGGCGGCCCAGAGCGCATCCTTGGATTCGCGCGCGCCGACGAAGCCGACCGGGCAGCCGATGATCGCCGCGGGGCGCGGGCAGTCCGGGTCCTCCAGCATCTCCAAGAGGTGAAAGAGCGCGGTCGGCGCGTTGCCGATCGCCACCAGCGCGCCGCCGAGATGCGGGCGCCACAGCTCAAGCGCGGCGGCGGACCGGGTGGTGCCGAGCCGCTTGGCAAGCTCCGGCACCTCGGCGTCGTGCAGCGTGCAGATCACCGGGTTGTCCGCCGGCAGGCGCTTGCGGGTCACGCCCTCGCTGACCATGCGCGCATCGCACAGGACCGGCGCGCCGGCCTCCAGCGCCGTGCGCGCCGCCGCCACCATGCCCTCCGAGAACCGAACGTCCCGCTCCAGCCCCACGAGGCCCGCGGCATGGATCATCCGCACCGCGACGGCCTCCTCGTCGGGGGCGAAGCGCGCGAGGTCCGCCTCCGCGCGGATGGTCGCGAAGCTCTCGGCATAGATCGCCGCGCCGTCGGTCTCGTAGCTGTAGGGCATGTCAGGATCGGACCTCTTGCAGTACCTCGCCCGCGGTCAGCCCGCGGCGCACAGGCTCTTCCCACGGGGTTCCCTCGCGGACAAGGTCGAAGCGCCCGTCCCGCCCGACGAGGGTCAGCGCCGCCGCCCGCGGATGCGCGCAGCCCTTGGCGCATCCCGAGACGTGGACGTCCCGAAGGCCGGCCTCCGCCAGCGCGCGCGCGAGCGGCCGGGTCGGCACCGTCCCCTGCACGCAGCCGGGCGCGCCGATGCAGGCCCGCACGTCCTGCCGGGGATCGTCAGGGTCGGTGACAAGCGTCGTGTCGCCGGGCGCGCGCGGCACGAGGAGCATCCGGAAGGGCGTGACCTGCGCCGCCTCTTCCGGGCCGAGCACCGCCGCGATCTGCCGCAGATCCTCGGCCCCGAACTGTCCGAACGGCGCACCGACACAGACCCCCCCGGCCACGGCGCCGGGCCGCAGCGGGTCCGCGGCCGGCCCCGGCGCGCTGTCCCCCGCAAGGTGCGGCGGCAAGGCCGCCCCGGCCGAAAGGTGCCGCGCCATCCGACCGCGCCCATCCGCGCCGAGCCCGCCCGAGGCAAGGAACCAGCGCGCCAGATCGAGCGCCATGGCCACCGCGTCATCGCCGTTCGCCACGGCACGACCGAGCGCGCACCCGTCCGCCCGGACAACCTGCCCTTCGATGCGAATGTCGCCGCTGACCTCGGAGAGCTGCCGCGGCACCCCGTCGACCACGAAGCCGAATTTCGACGGCAGGCCCGCGAAGTCCGGCGCGGACAGCGCCTCCGCCAGCCGCTCCGCCATTGACATGCGCGCCTCAGTCCCCGGCCCGGCCGCGCCCCAGATGATGTTGCGCCGCGCCTCGGCTCCCGGCTCCGCGTCGATCAGGCCGAGCGTATCCAGCGCCGCCAGCAGCGCCGGAAACCCGGCCTCCGTCACGCCCCGGACCTGCAGGTTCGCCCGGTTCGTCGCCTCGACAGCGCCGCTTCCATGCGCCTGCGCGAGATCCGCGAGCCCGGCAAGCTGCGCCGCGCTCAGCCCCCTGACCGGCGGGCGCACGCGCACCACGAGCCCGTCGCCCGAGGCCATCGGCCGGTGCGCCCCGGGGCACCAGCCGCGGATCTCGGGCGCGCTCACGACGCCTCCAGTTCTGCGAGTATGGAGTTGCGCCGCGATTGCCAGAGGCCCGCCGCGTGCAGCTCCGCAAAGCGCGCGCGCATCGCCTCCAGCGCCTCGGGGTTGGCGTCGTCCATGAAGTCGGTCACGGCCTCGTCGCCCAGCGTCGCCTCGTAGTAGAGGTCGAAGAGGTGAGACGGCACCGCGGCAGCCAGATGCGCGAAGGCGGCCATGTTCTCCAGCGTCGCGGCGATCTCGGCCGCGCCACGGAAGCCGTGCCGCCGCATCCCGGCGATCCAGCCCGGATGCGCCGCCCGCGCCTGCACCACGCGCGCGATCTCCTCGGTCAGCCCGCGCGCGCGGGGGCGGCCCGGATCGGTGTTATCGAGGTGATAAAGCTGCGCCGACCCGCCGGTCACCGCCTGCGCCGCGGCGAACCCCGCCTCGTGAGAGGCATAATCCTCGGCCAGCAGCAGATCCGTCTCTGGCAGGTCCTGCGCGTGCACGAACCCGTCGGCGGCGGCCACGCGCCCACGGAGTCCTTGCGGATCGTGCGCGGCCTCCAGCCCGTCAAGCGCCCAGGACGACGCGGCAAGCCACGCCTCCCCGGCGGCGCGCCGGCCCGCCTCGCCATAGTCGCCCAGCATGTCCCCCATGTTCAGCCCGAAGCTGCCCGGCGCCGGGCCGTAGACCCGCGCCTCGGCCACGCCGCCGGCATAGGGGTTCCAGTCCGCTGCCTCGTCCCGCGCGGCGAGCGCCCGCACCGCCTGCTGGAAGAGCCCCGACAGTGTCGGGAACACGTCCCGGAAAAGCCCCGACACTCGCAGCGTCACGTCGATCCGCGGCCGGTCGAGCTCCGCGATCGGCACGATCTCGATGCCCGACACCCGCTCCGACCCGTCGTCCCAGACCGGGCGCACGCCCAGAAGCGCCAGCGCCATGGCGAAATCCTCGCCCGCCGTCCGCATCGTGGCCGAGCCCCAGAGGTCGACCACCAGCCCCTTCGGCCAGTCACCTTCCTCCTGCAGGTGCCGCCGGATCAACTCGTCGGCCAGCGCCTCACCCTGCGCGTAGGCGCTGCGCGTCGGCACGCTGCGCGGATCGGTGGTGAAAAGGTTGCGCCCCGTCGGCAGCACGTCGCTGCGCCCGCGATAGGGCGACCCCGAGGGCCCGGCCGCGATCCGCCGCCCGCCCAGCGCATCCAGCAGCGCCTGCCGCTCCGCCGCCGCCGAGGCATGCGCATCGAAGACCACCTGCGCCTCCGGCGCACGCCCCCAGACATGCAGCCCGTCGCCGAACTGGCTCTCCTTCACGTCGCAGACGAAGCGGTCGATCCGCGTGACCGCCTCCGCCGGACACGAAGCCGCGTCGATCCCCAGATCGCCCTCCACGCCCAGCGCCTGCGCCTCGCCGCGGATATCCTCCATCAGCCGCCCGCGCCGCCTTGGGTCGAGCCCGTCGGCGTTGGAAAACTCGTCGAGCAGCGCCTCCAGCCGCGTCAGCCGCTCCGGCGTGCCAGAAGGGCGCAGCGGCGGCGGCACGTGACCCAGCGTCACCGCGCCGATGCGCCGCTTGGCCTGCGCGGCCTCGCCCGGATCGTTGACGATGAACGGGTAGATCACGGGAAGCTCGCCGGTCAGCGCCTCCGGCCAGCAGGTCTCCGACAGCGCCACCGCCTTGCCCGGCAGCCATTCCAGCGTCCCGTGCGCACCGACATGGACGATCGCGTCCGTCTCCTGCCGCAGCCAGAGGTAGAAGGCGACATAGGCGTGGCAGGGCACGCGCGAGAGGTCGTGATACTCCGCGTCCCGCTCCGGCACCGACCCACGCTCGGGCTGCAGCGCCACCACTACGTTGCCGACCCGCAAAGCGGCGAAGGAGACGCCCTCCTCCGGCGGCGCGCCCCAGGCTGCATCAAGATCCGTGCACAGCCCCTCCGGCAGCCGTCCCAGCGCCTCCCGATAGGCCTCCGAGGGCCAGTGCACCCGCTCCACCGACAGCGCGCCGGCGAGGTCCGGCGCCTCGGGCACCGCGTAGCCCGCGCCGCGCAGATCCGACAGGATCGCCGCCGCCGAGGCCAGGGGATCGAGCCCCACCGCATGCGCCATGTTCCACGCGCGCCCAGGATAGGTCGACAGCACCAGCGCCACCCGCCGGTCTGCCGCGTCCTGCGCGGCCAGACGGTGCCACGCCGCCACCCGGTCGGCCAGCGCCGCGATCCGCCCGGGCTCCGGCACATGCGCGACCCTCGCGAACTGAAGATCGGGATCGCACGCCTGCGGCTCCTTGAACGACGCCACGCCGCCGAGGATACGCCCGTCCACCTCCGGCAGCACCACGTGCATCGCCAGATCCGCCGGCGACAGCCCGCGCTCCGCCTCCGCCCAGGCCTCGCGCGTGGAGGTCGCAAGCGCCGCCTGGAACACCGGCACCCCGCCGGCATCGAGCGGCGATGTCCCGCCATCCCCCTTGCCGGAAAACGCCGTCGCGTTCACCACCACCGACGGCGCCAGCGCCGCCACCTGCCGCGCCAGCCAGCTTGAGGCTTCCGGCGCCTTCAGCGACGGCACGAAAAGCCCGGTGACCGCGAACCCCCGCTCCCGCAGCGCCGAAAACAATGCCTCAACAGGCGCAAGGTCCGCCGATACCAGATACGACCGGTAGAACACGACCAGCGCCCCCGGCTTCTTCTCGTCACAAATACTCTCCGGGGGGGCGCCGCAGGCGCGGGGGGCGGAAAGCCCCCCTCGGGCCTCGCCCCATCGCGCCGCCGCCGGGCACGCCACCCCGTCCTCCGGCGTCCACGCCCCGACCTGCGGCAGCACCTTGGCCCCCCGCACCGGCCCGGCATAAAGTCCCGCCGCCAGCGCCATCTGCGCCAGCGCCGCCTGCGCGGCCACCGCGCCGCCCGTGTCGCACAGATGCGCCAGCCGCCGCAGCGTCGACACCGGCACCGTGGAGATCGCGTCGAGCCGCGGGTCGGGCCGCCCGTCCGCGGGCAGCACCGCCAGCGCGATGCCGCGCTCCCGCGCCAGCGCCTCGATCTGGCTGAGGCCGTAAGGCCAGTAGGGCACCCCGCCGATCAGCCGGATCAGGATGCCCTTCGCCTCCGACAGCGTCGCTTCGACATAGGTGTCGACCGACAATGGGTGCTTGAGCGCGGCGATATTGGCAAGCCGCAGGGTGGGCAATCTGCCCGCCTTCCCGCCGCCGCGGTGCCAGCCCGCCGCGAAGGCCCCGAGGTCGGAATCCGACAGGGACAACACCACCAGGTCCGCCGGGCTCTGGCCCAGGTCGGTGGGTGTCTCGGTCTCTTCGAGCCCATGGCTTTCGCGAAAGACGACGTGCATCTTATTCGGCAGCCTCCGCCGCTGGCGCCAGCACCGCCCGGATCGCGCCTTCGTCCACGTCGTCGTGCTCGGCGATCACCACGAGCCGCCCGGCCCGCGCCTCGCCGGGCCCCCAGGGCCGGTCGTACTGGTGCCGAACCCGCGCGCCGACCGCCTGCACCAGCAGGCGCATCGGCTTGCCGACGACGGCGCCGTAGCCCTTCACCCGCAGGATGTTGCGCTCGCGGGCCAACCGCTCGATCCGCGTCACCAGCTCGGCGGGGTCCGACAGTTCGGGGATGTCCACCACCACGCTCTCGAAATCGTCGTGATCGTGGTCGTGCGGCTCGTCGTGGTGCGACGGCCGCGCGTCCATGTCGTCCTCCGCCGCCGCGCCGAGGCCGAGGATCACCCGCGGATCGACCGCGCCCTCGGCGACCTCGACCACCGGCAGCGGACGGGGCGCCTCGGCGGCGATCACCTCGCGCGCCTTCGCCACGCCCTCCGGCCCGGCGAGGTCGGGCTTGGTCAGCAGCACGATGTCGGCGCAGGCGATCTGGTCCTCGAAGACCTCCGACAGCGGCGTTTCGTGGTCGAGGCTGTCATCCGCCTCGCGCTGCGCGTTCACGCGCTCGACGTCGGGCGCGAAACGGCCCGTCGCCACGGCTTCGGCATCGGCGAGCGCGATCACGCCGTCCACGGTGATCTTCGAGCGGATATCGGGCCAGTCGAACGCCTTCAGAAGCGGCTTCGGCAGCGCCAGCCCGCTCGTTTCGATCAGGATGTGATCGGGCCGCGGATCGAGCGCCATCAGCGCCTGGATCGTCGGGATGAAATCGTCCGCCACGGTGCAGCAGATGCAGCCGTTGGCCAGCTCGAGCACGTTCTCCGCCGGGCAATCGGGGATAGCGCAGCCCTTCAGGATCTCTCCGTCGACGCCGACGTCGCCGAATTCGTTCACGACCACCGCGAGCCGCTTGCCCTGCGGGTTCTGCATGAGCTGCGAGATCAGGGTCGTCTTGCCGGACCCGAGAAAGCCGGTGACGATGGTGACGGGCAGTTTTTCCAGATCAGCCATTCTTGGGCTCCTCCTGAGATGTGGGGGGTGGCACGCGGGCGATGCAGTTGCGCTTGAAATGCTCGGGCCGCTGGCGCCACGGGATCAGGCCGTCGGCGGTGTCGCGGTAGCGCTCCGCGCCGTCGAGCAGGGTGTCCACGTGCTCGGCCTCGTGCAGGCGGCCGTAGACATAGGTCCAGCGGCCGGGACCGCGCAGCGCGACGGTGCAGCCATCGTCGCAGTTCTGCAGGCACTCGACCGGCGTGATGGTCACGCCCTCGGGCGCGGGACGCGCCGCCAGCGCCTCGAAAAGGTGCGTGCCGGGACGGCGCGCGTCGTCGGGCATGTCCTGCCCGCGCCGGCATTTGACGCAGACCAGAAGCTCGGCCTCGGCGGGGGATGCGTTCATTGAGGTCGCGGCCCTTTCTCGGGGTGCGGGGGCCATGGGCCGGAAGGGCGCCTGCGAGCCCCTGCCCGCGCGCCCGCCCGACACCCGGAAACACCCCGTCCGGTTTCGTCGTCCGTTGTCTTGCTGGCAGGTCTCCCGGCTTGCGAAGGGTCGGATGGCTCCGACACGTCGCCCCGCCTTCCCGGCCCGTTCGGGCCAGTGGCATTCGGGGCGGCGCCTCCGGTCACGGTCGCGGGGGCGGCTGCGCCTGACCGATGGATCGGCCCTCGCATTCCCTTTTCACCCGTTTACACGGGCACCAGCATGGGCTGACATGCGCGCGCAACGCACCCGATGTCAAGCCTCGCGAAAGGAGCCGCCCGTGGACCACGACGCCGCCCGGCACAATGAAAAGATGAAGCGGATCAAGGCCGCCCGCGACCGGATGATGCAGACCAAGACCGAGGAAAAGGGCCTGATCATCGTCCATACCGGCACCGGCAAGGGCAAGTCCTCCTCCGCCTTCGGAATGATCATGCGCTGCATCGCGCACGGCATGCCCGCTGCTGTGGTGCAGTTTATTAAGGGCAACTGGGAGACCGGGGAGCGGACCTTCCTGCGCGAGCGATTCGAGGACGAATGCCGCTTTTTCGTCTCGGGCGAGGGCTTCACCTGGGAGACGCAGGACCGCGAGCGCGACATCGCCGCCGCGCAGCACGGCTGGACCCTCGCGAAGGAGCAGATCCTCGATCCCGAGATCCGGTTCGTGCTGCTGGACGAGATCAACATCGCGCTGCGCTACGATTACCTCGATATCGACGAGGTGGTCGATTTCCTGCTGCACGAGAAGCCTGAGATGACCCACGTCGTCCTCACCGGCCGCAACGCCAAGCCCGAGCTGATCGAGGCCGCCGACCTCGTGACCGAGATGAATCTGCTCAAGCACCCGTTCCGCGACGGGGTTAAGGCGCAGGCAGGGGTGGAATTCTGATGGCGCCGCGTCGACTGATCCTCGAGTTCGGCATGGGCACTTCGATCCGCCGGCAGGACTACACCGCCGCCGCTGTCCGCGCCGTGCGCGACGCACTGTGGCACAACTCCATCGCGCTGGCCGAGTATTACGGAACGGACCGCGCCGAGATGCGCATCGAGGCGGAGATCGGCGTCGCCGACCCGGACGCGGTGGACATCGGCGCCGTCGCCGCCGTCTTCCCCTACGGCGAGGTCACGGTGCGCGCGGTTCCCGGCGGGCTCGACGTGCCGCACCCGGAGGGCGGCGCCCCTTCGGTGACGGCGAACGCGATCGTCTCCGTTTCGATGAACGGGGAGGCGTCGGCATGAGCGACCAGCGACTGATCCTCGAGATGGGCATGGGCGTCGACGTGCACGGGCGCGACTACATGAAGGCCGCGCGCCGGGCGATTTCCGACGCGCTGCGCCATTCGTCCCTGCCGCTGCTCGACGCCGAGGGGATCGACCACCGCGACATGCGCGTGGTGGCGACCATCGGCGTGCAATCGCCCGATGCGCTCGACACCGCCGCGCTGGCCGAAGAGCTGCCGCGCGGCCGGGCCGAGGTGCGCGCGGTGTTCGGCGGGCTCGATTCGACCGATCCCGCGACCGGCGAGGTCGTGGTGATCGCCCAGGCCGCCGTGGAAGCCTTCCTGCCGAAGCGCGGCTAGGCCATGCCCCGCGCGCTGATGATCCAGGGCACCGGCTCCAATGTCGGCAAATCGCTGCTGGTCGCCGGGCTCTGTCGGGCGGCGCGGCGGCGCGGTCTTTCGGTCGCGCCGTTCAAGCCGCAGAACATGTCGAACAACGCTGCCGTGACCGCGGATGGCGGAGAGATCGGCCGCGCGCAGGCATTGCAGGCGATGGCCTCCGGCCTCGATCCGCACACCGACATGAACCCGGTGCTCCTCAAGCCCGAAACCGACACCGGCGCGCAGGTGATCGTGCAGGGCCGGCGGCTGACCACGGCGCGGGCGCGCGATTACGCCAAGCTGAAGCCGCAACTGCTGGAGCGGGTGCTGGAGAGCTACCGGCGGCTTCGCGCTGCGCACGATCTGGTGCTGGTCGAGGGCGCCGGCAGCCCGGCCGAGGTCAACCTGCGCGCCGGCGACATCGCCAACATGGGCTTCGCCGAGGCGGCTGGGGTGCCGGTGATCCTTGCGGGCGACATCGACCGGGGCGGCGTGATCGCGCAGATCGTCGGCACGCAGGCGGTTATGGCGCAAGAGGATGCCGGGCGCATCGCGGGCTTCCTCGTCAACCGCTTCCGCGGCGACCCGAGCCTCTTCGACGAGGGCTACAAGCTCATCGCGGACCGCACCGGCTGGCGCGGCTTCGGCGTCCTGCCGTGGTTCGCCGACGCCGCGCGCCTGCCCGCGGAGGACGCGCTCGACATCCGGGCGGAGGCGCGCGCCGAGGGGCTGCACATCGTCTGCCTGCGCCTGTCCCGGATCGCCAATTTCGACGATCTGGACCCGCTGGCGCAGGAACCCGGCGTGCGCCTGACCATGCTCGCCCCCGGCGAGGCGCTGCCCGGCGATACCGACGTGGTGATTGTCCCCGGCAGCAAGTCGACGCGCGGGGACCTCGCCTTCCTGCGCGCGCAGGGCTGGGACGTGGACATCGCCGCGCATCTGCGCCGCGGCGGGCATGTTCTGGGGATCTGCGGGGGCTACCAGATGCTCGGCACCCGGATCGACGATCCCGAGGGGCTGGAAGGGCCGGCGGGCAGCGATCCCGGCCTCGGCCTTCTGGACGTCGCGACGCGGATGCAGGCGGACAAGCACCTGACGGAGGTCGCGGCGGTCCATGCCGCCACCGGCCAGCCCTTCCGCGGCTACGAGATCCATATCGGCGCCAGCGACGGGCCGGACCGGGCGCGTCCCTTCGCCCATGTGGAAGGTGCGGCCGAAGGCGCGGTGAGCGCGCACGGCCGCGTCACCGGCAGCTACCTGCACGGCATGTTCCGGCACGATGGCTTCCGGGCGGCGTGGCTCTCGGGCTTCGGCGCTGCCTCCGCTACAAGCTACGACAGCACGGTGGAGGATACCCTCGACGCGCTCGCCAAGCACATGGAGGCGCATCTCGACGTGGACGCGCTCCTCGCCGCCGCGCGGTGATCAGCGCAGGGCGGAAAACGCGGCTTCGAGCGTCAGCCAGCCAGAAGTAGGCGGCAGACCGAGGCGGATCCAGTGCGGCGAATAGGGGAAAATCCGGCTCCAGACCCGGCCCTGGGCGAGCGCCTCCTGCGCGGCGATCGCATCCGGCGCGGCGTAGGTGCGGAAGAGCGTCGTGCCGCCGACCACGTCCCATCCCGCGGCACCGGCCAGCGCGTCGAGTCGGGCAGAATCTTCGACCAGCCGGGCGCAGGTCGCCTCCCGCCAATGCGCATCCGCGAGGGCCGCGCAACCCACGCTGATCGCTGGTCCGTTCGCCGCCCACGGTCCGGCCAGCGCGCGCAACCGGTCTGCCAAAGGCTCGGAAGACAGCGCGAAACCGAGCCGCAGGCCGGCCAGCCCGTAGAACTTCCCGAAGGAGCGCAGGACAACGAGGTTCTCCGCCCCGGCAAGGTGCGGACACAGCGACAGCACCGGCTCCGGATCAGCGAAGCTTTCATCGACCACGAGGAGGCCCACCCGCGACCGCAGATCGAGCAATTGCTCGGGCCGCCACCGCCGCCCGTCCGGGTTGTTGGGGTTTACCACCACCCCGAGATCGGCGCCGGCCAGATCCTCCGGCGCCTGCACCTCCGTCACCGTCCAGCCCTGCGCCTCCAGCGCGCCGCGATGTTCGTTGTAGGTCGGCCCCACCACGCGCGCCTCACCGGGCTGCGCCAACCGCGGGACGAGCTGGATCGCCGCCTGCGCCCCGGCGAGCGCCACCGGCCGCACCGCGCCTCCGTAAGCCGCCCGGGCCGCGTCTTCGAGCGCGGAAATCGCCCGCGCGGTGGGCAGGGTCGCCCAGGCCTCGGGCGGAATCTCCGGCAACGGATAGGGCTCGGGGTTGATGCCGGTCGACAAGTCGATCCACGGGCCGGTGCCGTATCGCGCCTCCGCCCTGTCGAGATCGCCGCCGTGATCGCGCGCCATGCCGCCCCTCGCCTCCGTCATGCCAGCGCCAGTGCCGCAAGGATCGCCGCGAGACAGAGCATCGCCCGGCGGTAGAGATCAAGCCCGCGGGCCAGCGCCTCCGGCCCCGGATCGGGCGCGCCGTCGTTGATCCACGGCTCCGGCGCCACCCGGTCGGCGTAGACGCGCGGGCCGGAGAGGCGCACGCCCAGCGCGCCGGCCATCGCCGCCTCCGGCCAGCCGGCATTCGGGGACCGATGCTGCGGCGCGGCCCGCCGCATGGTGCGCAGCGCCGCGCCCGGCCGGGCCGAGACCATCGCGAAGACCGCGCCGGAGAGGCGCGCCGGCGCGAGATTGACCAGATCGTCGAGCCGCGCCGCCGCCCGACCGAACGCCTCGTGCCGCGCCGTGCGGTGCCCGATCATTGAATCCATCGTGTTCACCGCCTTGTAGAGCGCGATCCCCGGCAGCCCGCCGATCACCCCCCAGAAGAGCGGCGCGACGATCCCGTCGGACGTGTTCTCGGCGAGGCTCTCCAGCGCCGCGCGGGCGATGCCGGCCTCGTCGAGCTGCGCCGGATCGCGCCCCACGATCATCGCCACCGCCCGCCGCGCTGCCGGCCGGTCCCCGGCGGCGAGCGGGGCGGCGACCGCGGCAACGTGGTCGTACATCGACCGCATGGCGAGGAACGGCCAGGCCAGCGCGCCGGTCAGCAGCGCGCCGATCCAACCGCCGGGCAGCATCGCCTGCACGATAAGCGCCGGGATGCCGACCGAGGCGAGGACGATGGCCACCGTCAGCGCGCCGTTGCGCTGCCGCGTCTCCGCGGGCAGCGCCGGATCGTTCAGGCGCGTGTCGAGCCGGTCGATGAGCCCACCGATCCAGACGACCGGATGGCCGATTTTTGCATAGAGCTTGTCCGGCCAGCCGAGGCGCGCGTCGATCAGCCCGGCAATCAGCATCGCGGCGGCGAAGGTCATGCCGCCCCCCCGGTCTCGAAGCGGATCACCCCGGTGAAGCCGGCGCGCGTGAGCGCCGCCTCGGCCCCGGCGGGCACGGTGCCCGGCGCGAAGATCAGACCGCGCGCCGATCCGGTATGCGCCCGCAGATGACCGAGGGCGCCGGTCTCGCGGGCAAGGGCTTCGGAGGGGTCGTCATGCGGCCCGCGCAGCGCCGTGGTGCGCGCAGCGGAAGTCGCGGCGATCCCCGCGGCGGTTGCAAGGTCCGGCCCCGCCTCCCACGCCGCGATCAGGTCGGAGACGTCAGGGAAGGCGCAATCGGCCGCGTCGGTGCGCACCGGCGGGCCGAAGAAGCCGCCGACGATCTCGGCGCGGGGCGGCGGCGGCAGGCGGCGCAGGATGCGGGCCTCGCGCGGCGCCCAGAGCAGGCTGTCGGGCCGCGCGTGCATCAACGGATCGCTCGCTTCCTCCACCGACAGGCAGGCGCGGGCGAGCGCATCGGGCGCCCCGTCCCCGGCCAGCGCCAGCAGCGCGGCGGTCGACGCCCCGGCCCCGCCGCCCGGCGGCATGTCGGCCCGCAGCCGGTACCGCCCGGAGGGCTTGCCCAGTGCCTCCAGCATTCGCGCCGCCTGCGGGTCGGTCAGGAACTGCGGCACCTGATCGAGACTCAGCGGGCCGTCCGACAGCCGCTCCGCCGTGACGGCGAGCGCGTCGCAGGCCACGGTGACAAGGGCGAGCGGCCCCTCCGCGCTCCGGCCCTGCAGCCATTCGCCGAAATGCCCCGCGATCCGCCGCATCACGCAAATGTCCGGTTCACGCCAAGGATCGACACCCCGCCCGGGAGCAGCAGGACCCGCGTCAGCGACAGCGGCGCGATGTCGAAGGCAAGCGCATCCGCCGGATCGCTCAGCGCGAGCGCCAGCGCGGCGCGCACCGTTCCGGCATGGGCGATCACCGCCAGCCGGCCCTCTGCCGCCTCCAGCGCCGGGCGAACGCGCGCGCACAGGTCGAGGAAACTCTCGCCGCCGGGATAGGCGTGGCGGGCGATGTCGCCCCGGCTCATCGGGCCGAGGTCCGGGAGGGCGTCGAAGGGCGTGCCCTCCGCCTCGCCGAAATCCTGCTCCCACAGGCACGCGTCGGTCTCGACCGCGCCGGGAAACAGCGCAGCGGCGGTCTCGCGGCAGCGGCGCGCGGGGCTCGACATCACGGCGCAGCCGTCCAGCGCGGCGCGCAGCGGGGCGAGCGCCGCCGCATCGGGCAGGATCGCCGGCACGTCGCGGCGCCCCGTCAGCCGTCCGCCATGGTCGGCCGGGGCGTGTCGGACAAGCAGGATCTCGACGGTCTCGGCGCGCATCACGACTGGTCTTTTCCCCGGATCGGGTTTCTGCTTTGTCACGTCGCCATGGGAAAGTCGATCCTCATCACCGGCGGCGCCCGGTCGGGCAAGAGCACGCTGGCCGAGCGCACCACGCTCGCCCTCGGCCAGCCGGCCGTCTACATCGCCACGGCCGAGGCGCACGATCCCGAAATGGCCGAGCGCATTGCCCGCCACCAGGCCCGGCGTGGCGCCGAATGGCGCACCGTGTCCGCCCCTCTCGACCTGACCGGGGCGCTCGACGCCTCCGATGGCGGCGGTCCGCGTCTGGTCGATTGCCTGACGCTGTGGCTGTCCAACCTCCTTTTCGCGGAGCGGGACTGGGAGGCCGAGGCCGAGGCCTTCGCGACCGCGCTGGCCCGCCAGAGCGCTCCGGTCGTAATCGTCACCAACGAGGTCGGCGCCGGGATCGTGCCCGAGAACGCGCTCGCCCGCCGCTTCCGGGACGCGGCGGGGCTCGTCAATCAGCGCGTCGCGCAGGCGGCCGACGAGGTCCTGTTCTGCGTCTCCGGCTACCCGATGAAAGTGAAACCATGAGCCTCGATTTTTCGTCCCTCGATCGCGTCGCGGCCTCGGCGCCGGCCCTGCCCGCCTTCGACGAGGAGGCCGCCTCCGCCGCCCGAGCCCGGCAGGCGGAGTTGACCAAGCCGCCGGGTTCGCTCGGCCGGCTGGAGGATCTGGCGATCTTCATGGCCGGCTGGCGCGGCGATCCGCGCCCCCATGTCTTCGACGCGCAGGCGCTGGTCTTTGCCGGCAATCACGGGATCTGCGCGCAAGGCGTCAGCCCCTTCCCGCCCGAGGTCACCGCGCAGATGGTCGCGAACTTCGAACGCGGCGGCGCGGCGATCAACCAGCTTTGCCGCCATGCCGGCGCGCGGCTGAGCGTGGTGCCTCTGGACTTGGACCGGCCCACCGCGGACTTCACCGAAGGCCCGGCGATGACCGAGGACGAGTGCCTCGACGCCATGCGCCGCGGGGCGGACGCGGTGGAGAGCCCCGACATCCTGATCCTCGGCGAGATGGGGATCGGCAATTCGACGGTCTCGGCGGCGCTGGCCCATGCCTGTTTCGGCGGCACGGCGGCCGACTGGATCGGGCGAGGCACCGGGGCGGACGCGGCGGGCATGGCGCGCAAGGCCGAGGTGGTGGCCGCCGGGATCGCGCGCCACCCGGAGGCAAGCGGTCTTCAGATCCTCGCCGCGCTCGGCGGGCGGGAACAGGCGGCGATCTGCGGCGCGATCCTCGCGGCGCGGGCGGCGCGCATTCCCGTCCTGCTCGACGGGTTCATCTGCACCGCCGCAGCGGCACCGCTCTTTGCCGCCGATCCCGCCTTTCTGGCCCATTGCCAGGTCGGGCACATGAGCCTCGAACCCGGGCACCGCCGGCTCTGCGAGGCGCTCGGTCAGCGGCCTATCCTGGAGCTCGACATGGCGCTTGGCGAAGGCACCGGTGCGGCGGTGGCGCTGTCGGTGCTGCGCGGCGCGCTGGAGTGCCACAACGGCATGGCGACCTTCGCCGAAGCGGGCGTCTCGGGCGCATGATCCGCACCCGCCTCGCGGAGCTGCAGCTGGCCGTCATGCTGCTGACCCGCCTGCCGGCGGGGCGGCTGACCGACCCCGCGCCCACGCTCGCGCAGGCGCGCTGGGCCTACCCTTTGGCCGGCCTGCCCATCGGCGCGATCGGCTGGGCGGCGCAGGGGCTGGCGATCACCGCCGGGTTGCCGGCGCTGGCGGCGGCCCTGCTTGCGGTAGGCGCGATGGCACTGGCGACTGGCGCGCTGCACCACGACGGGCTGGCGGATCTGGCCGACGGGCTAGGCGGCGGGCGGGACCGGGCGCATTGCCTGGAGATCATGCGCGACAGCCGGATCGGCAGTTACGGCGTGCTCGCGCTGATCCTCGCCGTGGGGCTGGAGGCCTCGGCGCTCGCAGGCTTCGACCGGGGAGCCCCCCTCCTCGCTTTCCTCTTTCTCTCGGTGACGAGCCGGCTGGCCATGCTCGGCGTGTCGGCGTGGCTGCCGGCGGCGCGGACGGACGGGCTCGGCCAGTCGGCGGGCGGCGGGCTTGGCCGCGCGGGGCTCGCCGGCGCGGCGCTGGCCGTGGGTCTCGGCCTCGCACTCGGTCCGGCGGCGCTTGCCTCGGCGCTGGTGCAGGCCCTTGCCGCCGCTGCCGTCGCCCACCGCGCGATGCGCCGGATCGGCGGGCAGACGGGCGACGTGCTTGGCGCCGTGCAGCGGGTGGCAGAGGTCGGCGGCTGGCTCTCGCTCGTCGCATTCTGAGCGATATTGCGGGGGCGCCCGGCGTCCCTATATCCCCCTCGTGACAGGTGGAGTGCCGCAATGGGCTACGTGAAGACGGCAATGCTGATGGCCGCGATGACGGCCCTTTTCCTCGGGCTCGGCTACCTGCTGGCCGGGACGGGTGGCATGCTTATCGCGCTTGTGGTCGCCGCCGGGATGAACGCCTTCTCCTGGTGGAATTCCGACCGGATGATCCTGCGGATGCACAACGCGCAGCCCGTCGGGCCGAACGACCGCTCCGGCCTGCCCCAGATGGTGCGCGACTTGGCGAAGAATGCCGGCCTGCCGATGCCGGCGGTCTACATCATCGACACCCCGCAGCCGAACGCGTTTGCCACCGGGCGCGACCCGCACAACGCCGCCGTCGCGGTGACCTCCGGCCTGATGCAGACCCTCAGTCGCGAGGAACTGGCCGGCGTCGTGGCGCACGAGCTGGCGCATATTCGCAACCGCGACACGGCGATCATGACCGTCACCGCCACCTTCGCCGGGGCGATCTCCATGCTCGCCAACTTCGCGCTGTTCTTCGGCGGACGGCGCGAGGGTGGGCTCGGTATCGTCGGCGCGATCCTGATGATGATCCTCGCCCCGCTGGCGGCGGCGCTGGTGCAGATGGCCATCAGCCGCACGCGCGAATACGCCGCGGACAAGGCCGGCGCGGAGATCTGCGGCAACCCGCTCTGGCTTGCGTCCGCGTTGCAGCGAATCCAGGCTGGGGCGGCGCGGATCGACAACGACTCGGCAGAACGCAACCCGGCGACAGCGCACATGTTCATCGTGAATCCGCTCCACGCGCATCGCCACGACAACCTCTTCGCGACTCACCCCGCGACCGAGAATCGCGTCGCCGCACTGCGCGAGATGGCGGGCCAGGCGGGCTACCCCCAAACAGCGTCGAAAACTGGGCCCTGGGGCTGATCAGCGCCTGAATAGTGGCGCGGCCGTCCAAGAATGGCGCTCGGGCTCAAACAAACGTCACAAAGCTGAAACTCCGTATAGGGGTTCCCCGTGTCTGACTTTCAGACCCGGATTCACGAAATGTTGGGCATGCATGCAGCCCGACAAGATCAGGTCGGGTTCGCTACGGAGACGACCACCTTGACCAACCACATGCTCATGCTGATGGACATCGCGCTCATCGCGTCAGTCCCGGCCACTGCGCTGTGCCGCAACCGCGTGCGTCAATCGGCCAGGCGGCTGGTGGCCTTGCCGCCAACGTCACGCGCCTTCGACGCCGACACGACGGAGCGCCGCTCGGGCCAGCCGTCCTTCCGTACAATTTGCAGGAAAGTCGCCAGCCGAAACGCACTTGATCCCGCGGAGGCCGACCGGCTTCAGGATCTGGCCGCGGCGCTGCTCGAGGACCTGCAACCCCGCCTTGCCAAAGAGGACTGACAGGCGTTGCATCGGTGGGCGGTCGCGTTGCGGCGGACCCGGCCGCCGCGCGCATCGGCACGACAACCCTCTCGCGACTCACCCCCCGGCAGGAAGCGCGGCGTGGCCCTGCGCCAGATGCCCGGACGCCCGGTTCGTCCCCGAGCGGCGCGAAAATCGGGCCACTGGTGCTGATGCGCGTCAGAATCACGTTTCCATGCCCGCACTTGTAACGCTCCAAAGCGGGCATCGTTGCCTTATTGGAACCGCACCTAGGGGATCCCCGTATATACAACTCTCCGCAGATTTAAGAAAAATAAAAAACAACCAAAGCCCGACAGAACCAGATCGGGCACGTTGCGGAGACCTGAAAATATGACCAACAACCTGCTCATGGATATCGCCCTTATCGCATCCGTGCCGCAGAGCGCGCTGTGCCGCAACCGCGTGCGCCAGTCTGCGAAACGGCTTCTGTCGCTGCCGCCCTCGTCGCGCCCGTTCGAGGCGGACCCTACGCCGCGCCGTGGCAACCAGGCGACCTTCCGAACGCTCTGCAAGAAGCTCACCGGACGCAACGGACTGAGCGAAGAGGAAGCCGGCCGGTTGCAGGACCTTGCCGCGATCCTGCTCGACGATCTCGAACCCCGTGGCGCCTACACGCACTGACACGGGCTTCATCTTCGCGTGACCGTGCGGGGCGCGCGCTTGCCGGGTCGGCCGGCGCGCCCCACCCTTTTCGGCAAGTTCCGGAGAGGAGAGTCACCATGAACATCCCGAACATCCTGCGCCGCGGCGCCCTTGGCGCCGTCTGTGCCCTCGGCCTCGGCAGCGCCGCCGGCGCCGCCGAGATCACCGTCGCCGGTGGCTGCTTCTGGTGCGTCGAGGCCGATTTCGAGCGCGTCGAGGGGGTAAGCGAGGTCGTCTCGGGCTATACCGGCGGCGATCTGGCCGACCCAACCTACAAACAGGTGACGGCCGGGGGCACCGGACATTACGAGGCGGCGGAGATCACCTTCGATCCCGCCAAGATCTCGCGCCGGCAACTCTACGACATGTTCTTCCGCTCCATCGACCCGACGGACGCGGGCGGGCAGTTCTGCGACCGTGGCGACAGCTACCGCACCGCGATCTTCGTCGACGGGCCGGAGGCGCGGGCCGAAGCCGAGGCCGCCAAGCGCGCCGCGCAATCGGAGCTCGGGCAGGAGATCGTCACACCGATCCTGGACGCCGGCACCTTCTACGACGCCGAGGACTACCACCAGGACTACTACAAGAGCGACGAGCGCACGCTCACCCGCTTCGGCTGGATCGACCGCGCGGACGCCTACAAGCGCTACCGCGAGGGCTGTCGCCGCGATGAGCGGGTGCGCGAGCTGTGGGGGGCGAACGCGCCCTTCGTCTGAGGCTCAGGGCCCGAATGCGACATCCTCGATCTCCTTGAGGTCGGGGATCACGTCGGCGGTGCCGGCGCGCGTGACCATCAGCGCCGCGGCCCGGGTGGCAAGCGTGAGCGCCTGCTCCATCGGCAGGCCGCGATCGAGCCCCGCTACGAGGTACCCGGTGAACGTGTCGCCGGCCCCGGTGGTGTCGACCGGCGTGACCGGCAGCGCCGGGATCTCGATCGGGTCGGCGCCGTGCGCGATCCAGCGGCACCCCCGGCCCCCGAGGGTGACGACCACGTCCGTGATGCCGAGCGTGTCGATCCCCTGCCCTGTCGCCTCCTCGAGCTGTGCCGCCTCGACCGCGTTCAGGACGAGCAGGTCGAGAAACGGCAACATCGCGCGCGCCGCACCCGCGTCGAAGGGCGCGGCCGCATAGGCGACGCGCAGCCCGCGCGACTTGGCGATCTCTGCCGCCTCCGCCTGGGCGCTGGTCTCGTTCTGGGTCAGGAACCAGTCGCCGCGCGCCGCGCCATCCATGTCGGCGAAGAGGGCGCCGGCCTCGATGGCGCGATTGGCGCCGCCATGAATGACTATGAGGTTCTCGCCTGCATCGTCCACGGCGATGATCGCATGGCCGGAGGTCGGTCCGACGCTGCGTATACACCGCGTATCCACACCGTATTCCAGCAGCCGATCGACCATCCAGGTCCCGTCCTTCCCGACGGCCCCCAGGTGAACCACGCGCGCCGCAGCCCGCGCCGCAGCCACCGACATGTTCGCGCCCTTGCCGCCCAGCCCGTGCGACAACGACCGCGCTTCCAGCGTCTCACCCGGTCCGGGCAGGTGCGGGACATGATAGACGAGGTCGGCGTTGATCGACCCGAGGTTCCAGATGGTCATTACGCCTCTCCTTTCAGATCCGGGCATATCCTTCTATCGAGGCACGGCATGTGCGACCAGCCGGAACCGGCTGAAAAAGACGCGCGGCGCGCTACCTGCGGTCCGGACCCGCCACCAAGGAGTGCCCGATGTTCAGCACCGCGATCCGATCCGTTCCGTCCCGTACCCGGGACGGCGCCGTCAACGTCTTCATCGAAACACCCAAGGGCAGCCGACACAAATTCGACATCGACGACAGCGGCCTGTTCCGCATCGCTCTGGAGCTTCCCGAGGGCGTGACCTTTCCGTTTTCCTTCGGCTTCGTGCCCGCCACCCTGGCCGAGGACGGCGACGCGCTCGACATCATGCTGGTCACCGCCGGCGGGTTGCCCGCCGGTGCGCTGATCGACGCGCGGCTGATCGGCGTCCTGAAGATGGAGAACGACGAGGACGGCACGATGGCCCGCAACGACCGCATCGTGGCCATCGCCAACATGTCGCGGATCTACGAAGGCGTCGAGACGATGTCCGAGATGCGCCACGGCTTTGCCTGGGACATCGAGGAGTTCTTCGACACGTACAACCGCATGATCGAGCGGCCCTTCCGCCTGGTCGGCCGTGGCGAGAAGGACGAGGCGATGGCGATGCTCGAAGCAGCCGAAGAGCGTCACCGCGGGCGCTGACGCGGGCCGCGCGGGCTCGGCCCGGCCAATACCCGCTTTCGCAGCATCCGGCGCCGGTCTACTGTCCGCGCCCGAGGAAGCGGAGGCAGGCATGACCGCGGCAACGCCGATGATGGCGCAATACCTGGAGATCAAGGCGGAGCACCCCGATGCGCTGCTGTTCTACAGGATGGGCGATTTCTACGAGCTGTTCTTCGACGACGCGGCAGCGGCGGCCGAGGCGCTCGACATCGCGCTGACCAAGCGTGGCAAGCATGCCGGCGACGACATCCCGATGTGCGGCGTTCCGGTCCATGCCGCCGAGGGGTACCTTCTGACGCTCATCCGCAAGGGCTTCCGCGTCGCCGTGTGCGAGCAGATGGAAAGCCCCACGGAGGCGAAGAAACGCGGCGCCAAGTCGGTGGTCCGGCGCGAGGTCGTGCGGCTCGTCACCCCCGGCACCCTGACCGAGGAGACGCTGCTGGAGGCGCGGCGGCACAACTACCTGGTGGCGCTGGCCGATGTGCGCGGCGACTGGGCGCTTGCCTGGTGCGACATCTCCACCGGCGCATTCCACGCGATGCCCCTGGCGCAGGCCCGTATCGGCGCGGAGCTGGCCCGGCTCGCCCCCTCCGAAGTTCTGATGACCGAGGCCGGCGAAGCCGCGCTGCGCCCGGTCTTGGACGATCTGGGGCTGACGCCCACGTCGCTCGGGCGCGCCTCCTTCGATTCCGGCAGCGCGGAGGGGCGACTGCGCACGCTCTACAACGTGGCGAGCCTGGAGCCCTTCGGCAGCTTCGGACGCGCGGAACTGTCGGCGATGGGCGCCGTGGTCGACTATCTGGACATTACGCAGAAGGGCAAGCTGCCGCTCCTGCGGCCGCCGCGGCGCGACGCGGTCTCGCGCCTTCTGCAGATCGACGCGGCCACGCGGCGCAACCTTGAACTGACGCACGGCATGGCCGGGGGCCGCGCCGGATCGCTCCTGTCTGTCATCGACCGGACGGTGACCGCGGGTGGCGCGCGCCTGCTGGAGCGGCGGCTTTCGGCGCCGTCCTGCGATCTGCCGACGATCCACGGGCGGCAGGCGGCGGTGGACTGGGCGCTCGGGGCACCAGGGTGCGCCGAGGCGGTGCGCAGCGCGCTCCGGGCGGTGCCCGACCTCGAACGCGCGCTGTCGCGCTTGTCGCTCGATCGGGCCGGCCCGCGCGATCTGGCCGCGTTGAGGGGGGCACTGGCCCAGGCAGAGGCGCTTTCGGGCACGCTCGGTGACGTAAACCTGCCCGAGCATCTGGCCGCCGAGCGCGCGGCGCTTACCGGACAGGAGGCGCTGCTCGAGCACCTGGACGCGGCCCTGGTGGCCGAACCGCCGCTCCTCGTGCGGGACGGCGGTTTCGTCGCAGCGGGGTTCGACGCCGATCTCGATGCCGCGCGCGAGCTGCGGGACGAGGGGCGGAGCGTCATCGCCCGCATGCAGAAGGAATACTGCGAGAATACCGGTGTCACTTCCCTGAAGATCAAGCATAACAACGTGCTGGGCTACTTCATCGAGACCACGGCAACCCATGCCGAACGGATGATGTCGCCGCCCCTGTCCGAGACCTTCATCCACCGCCAAACCACCGCAAACCAGGTGCGGTTCACCACCGTGGAGCTGTCGGAACTCGAGACCCGCATCCTCAATGCCGGGGCGCAGGCGCTGGAGATCGAGAAGCGGCTGTTCGCGGAATTGCGTGCCGCGGCCCTCGACGCGGCGGGCGCGCTCGGAGCGCTGGCGGCGGCGCTGGCGGAATTCGACCTCGCCACGGCGCTCGCGGAGCTCGCGCGCGCGGAGGACTGGACCCGGCCGGTTGTCGACGACAGCCGCGTCTTCGCGGTGGAGGGCGGGCGCCACCCGGTCGTGGAACGGGCGCTGCGAAACCAGGGCGGCGATCCGTTCATCGCCAACGACTGCACTCTGGAACCCGAGGCCGATGGCGCCGCGCTGGAGCTGCTCACCGGCCCGAACATGGCGGGCAAATCCACCTACCTTCGGCAGAACGCGCTGATCGCGGTACTGGCGCAGATGGGCGCCTACGTGCCGGCCCGGGCCGCGCATCTCGGCGTGGTCAGCCAGATCTTCAGCCGCGTCGGCGCTTCGGACGACCTCGCCCGCGGGCGGTCCACGTTCATGGTCGAGATGGTGGAAACGGCGGCGATCCTGAACCAGGCCGACGACCGCGCGCTGGTAATCCTCGACGAGATCGGGCGCGGCACGGCCACCTATGACGGGCTCTCCATCGCCTGGGCGACGCTGGAGCACCTGCACGAGGTCAACCGCGTGCGCGGGCTCTTCGCGACGCATTACCACGAACTGACGGTACTGGCCGGCAAGCTGCCCGGCGTGCGAAATGCCACTGTGGCAGTCAAGGAATGGGACGGCGAGGTGATCTTCCTGCACGAGGTGCGCCCCGGTGCCGCCGACCGATCCTACGGCGTGCAGGTAGCGCAACTTGCAGGTCTCCCGCCCGCCGTGGTGGCACGGGCGAAATCCGTGCTCGAAGCCCTGGAACAGGGAGAGCGAGACCGGACCGCTCCCAAGGCCCTCATCGACGACCTGCCGCTCTTCGCCGCCGTCGCCGATGCGCCGGCGCCGGACCGACCCTCCGCCGTGGAGGCACGCCTCGCCGACCTGTCGCCCGACGACCTCAGCCCGCGCGACGCGCTGCAGGCTCTCTACGAGTTGCGGGCGCTCTTGTCCGGCTGAGGCCCGCGCGTTCCACGTGAAACATGCGCGGTCCTGGTTTCATCTGCCCGAAAATATCCCGGGGGAGGCGCCGCAGGCGACGGGGGCAGCGCCCCCCCGGTGCGCCCGGACGGATCACGATCACGACGCCGGGGTTGAACTCACGCCCACCTGCGCCGGACGCAGCAACCGGTCGTGCAGCATGAAGCCGACCACGGAAACCTGGATGATGTCGCCCGCCTTCGTGCCCGGCACCGGCGCCTCGAACATCGCCTCGTGCAGCTTGGGATCGAACCTATCGCCCACTTCCGGCGCGATCTCTTCGATACCGTGCTTGTGGAAGACGTTGGAGAGCTCTTTCAGCGTCAGCTCCACGCCTTCGATCAGCGCCGCGTTGGACTCGCCCTCGGTCTCGCCGGCGGCAGCCAGTGCCCGGCCGAGATTGTCGTACACGGGCAGCATGTCGCGGGCGAGCCGCGTGCCGCCGTAATTCTCGGCGTCGCGACGTTCCTTGTCGGCGCGCTTGCGGGCATTCTCCGCGTCGGCCAGCGCGCGCATGAAGCGGTCACGCAATTCGTCGCGCTCCGCACGCAGCGATTCGAGTTCATCCGCTTCGAGCGCCGCGGCATCGGGCTCCTCGGTCTCGTGGGCGCGCGCCTCGGCTTCGGCGGCTTCCACGTCATCGAGAAAATCGTCGTTCTTCGGGTCTGCCATGGTCATCCTTTAGCTGCGGTCGGATATGAGCTTGCCGACCAGCTGTGCCGTATAGTCCACGATCGGCACGATGCGCCCGTAATTGAGCCGCGTGGGGCCGATGACCCCCACCGCGCCGATGATCTTTCGGTCCGCGTTCATATATGGAGACACGACCAGAGAGGAACCGGAAAGCGAGAAAAGTTTGTTCTCCGAGCCGATAAAAATCCTCACCCCGTCGCCTTCCTGCGTCAGATCGAGGAATTCGGCGATATCCCGCTTGCGTTCGAGATCGTCGAAAAGCTCCCTGATCCGATCGAGTTCCTCGGCCTGACCCTCCTGACTCAGCAGATTGGCGCGGCCCCGCACCAGCAACCGTTCGGGCGCCTGCCCGTCCTCGGACCATGCGGCGAGGCCCGAATCGACCAGGTCTCGCGCCAGCGCGTCGATCTCCTGCCGGCGGGAGGTGATCGCTTCCCCCATTTCGCGGCGGATCTCGGACAGGGTCTTGCCCTCGATCAACGCGTTGAGGAAGTTCGCCGCCTCGCGCATCGACGATGGGGTCTGGCCGGGCGGAGGCGTGAACACGCGGTTCTCCACGTGCCCGTCCGAGAACACCAGCACCACCAGCGCGCGGTCGGGCGCGAGGCTGACGAACTCGATATGCCGGATTGGCGCCTCGTGTTTAGGAGTTAGCACCAGGGATGCGCCCTGCGTCACCCCCGACAGCGCCGATCCCACCCGTTCCAGAAACCCCGGGACGTCGTCGGTGTTCGATCCGAGCGTGGCGTCCAGCTTCTCGCGGTCGTGATGGCCGAGATCGCGCACCTCCAGCAGACCGTCGACGAAAAGCCGGAGACCTAGCTGCGTCGGAATGCGTCCGGCGCTGATATGCGGCGAATTCAGCAGGCCGAGATATTCGAGGTCCTGCATGACGTTGCGGATCGTCGCCGCCGACACCTTCTCGGACAGGGTCCGGGTGAGGCTGCGAGATCCGATCGGTTCCCCGGTTTCCAGATAGCCTTCGACAACCCGGCGAAATACCTCGCGCGAGCGGTCGTTCATCTGGTCGAGGAGGCGGCTTCCGTCGGTCATCCTTCGTCTCCGGCGGCCATTCAAGGCGAGTGTCCGGGCAGCGTCAATCGCCCTTGGCACCCCTGCTCCGCTTCGTTAAGTCCGCGAGCGACAGACAAGCGGGAGAGTGCAATGCGGCCTTCGGGACGGAACCTAGACGAGATGCGCGACGTGTCCATCGAGACCGGCGTGACCAAGCATGCCGAAGGGTCCTGCATGATCCGCGTGGGCGACACGCATGTGCTGTGCACCGCGACGATCGAGGATCGCGTGCCGCCGTTCATCAAGGGCTCGGGCCTTGGCTGGGTGACGGCGGAATACGGCATGCTGCCGCGCTCCACAACCTCGCGCATGCGGCGCGAGGCGACGGCCGGCAAGCAGGGTGGCCGCACGGTCGAGATCCAGCGGCTGATCGGCCGTTCGCTGCGTGCCGGGGTCGACCGCGTTGCCCTGGGTGAACGGCAGATCACCGTCGATTGCGACGTGATCCAGGCCGACGGCGGCACCCGCTGCGCCTCGATCACCGGCGGATGGGTCGCGCTGCGGATGGCCGTGAACGCGCTGATGAAGGCCGGCGACGTGATCAGCGATCCGCTGGTCTCTCCGGTCGCGGCGGTGAGTTGCGGGATGTATGCCGGTCAGCCGGTGCTCGATCTCGACTACGCCGAAGACAGCGAGGCCGGCGTCGACGGCAATTTCATCCTGCGCGGCGATGGACGGCTGATCGAGGTGCAGATGTCGGCCGAAGGCGCGACCTTCTCCCGTTCCGAGCTCGACCGGCTCGTGGAATTGGCGGAAAAGGGAGTCGGCGAGCTGGTCGCGGCGCAGCAGGCGGCGCTGGCATGAGCAAGGGCATCGGCGGCGACACGCTCCTGATCGCGACGCACAATCGCGGCAAGCTCGAGGAGATGGAAGCGCTGCTCGCGCCGCACGGGGTGCACGTCGTCGGGGCCGCGGACCGGGACCTGCCGGAGCCCGAAGAGACCGGGACCACGTTCGTGGAGAACGCCCGGATCAAGGCCCATGCCGCCGCCAGCGCGACGGGCCTGCCGGCCCTCGCCGACGATTCGGGGATCGAGATCGACGCCCTGGACGGAGCGCCCGGCGTCTACACCGCCGACTGGGCCGAGACGGGGTCGGGGCGCGATTTTGTCATGGCGATGAAGAAAACCCATGCCCGCCTCGTCGAAATAGGCGCAACGGAACCCTGGAGCGCGCGTTTCTGCTGTACCCTCGTCCTCGCCTGGCCCGATGGCAGCGACGCGGTCTTTCCCGGCGTCATGGAGGGGCGCGTGGTTTGGCCGATGCGCGGCGACCAGGGGCACGGCTACGATCCTATCTTCCAGCCGGAGGGCTACGACCTGACCTTCGCAGAGATGGATCGCTGGAAGAAGAACGAGATCAGCCATCGCGCGGACGCGATGCGCAAGTTCGTGTCGGCGATCTTTGGCTGAGGATTGGCAAGCCGGCGGCTTCGGGCTCTACCTGCATTGGCCTTTCTGCGAGGCCAAGTGCCCCTATTGCGACTTCAACTCGCACGTCGTTCGTGAAATCGATGAGGCACGCTGGGGTGCCGCCTTCGAGGCGGAAATCGCGCGTGTAGCCCGGCGGACTGGGCCACGTCGGCTGGATACTGTCTTCTTCGGGGGCGGCACGCCGAGCCTGATGTCGCCCGAACTGGTGGACAGGATCCTGACCGCGGTGCGCCAGGGCTGGGACCTTTCGCCGGAAGCCGAGATCACGCTCGAAGCCAACCCGCGTTCCGTCGAGGCCGGCCGATTTCGCGGCTTCGCAAGTGCCGGAGTGAACCGGCTGTCGATGGGCCTCCAGGCACTGAACGATTCCGACCTGCGGCGCCTGGGCCGGCTGCATTCGGTTGCGGAGGCCCGCGCCGCCTATGACGTGGCCCGCGACATCTTTCCGCGGGTGAGCTTCGATCTGATCTACGCCCGGCAGGACCAGGATCTTGCGGCCTGGGAGGCGGAACTGCGCGAGGCGCTGTCCATGGCGGTCGATCATCTCTCGCTTTACCAGCTGACCATCGAACAAGGCACCGCATTCTGGGACCGCGCCAGAACCGGGACGCTGCGCGGGCTGCCGGACGAGGACCTGTCCGCGGATCTCTACGACAGGACGCAGGAAATCTGCGATGCGGCGGGACGCCCGGCCTACGAAGTGTCGAACCATGCCATGCCGGGGGCGGAATCCCGCCATAACCTGGTATATTGGCGCTACGGAGATTACGCCGGCATCGGCCCCGGCGCGCATGGTCGGCTCACTCTTGAGGGTGAGAAGCGCGCCACAGCCGGATGGCGCAATCCGGGCGCCTGGCTGGAGAAGGCAGAGACAGGCTGCGGCGACCGGGTCGACGATCCCGTCGCGCCGCTTGACCAGGTCGGCGAATACCTGATGATGGGCATGCGCCTTCTGGAAGGCATAGATCTGGATCGCTGGGAAGGCCTCGCGCCGGGAAGCGTGCCCCAGGACCGGATCATCGACATGCAGGAAATGGGGGTGTTGGAGCGTCGCGGGCCCCGGCTGCGCGCCACCACCAGGGGGCGTCTTGTGCTGAACGCCGTGGTGACCGAGCTCCTGCCCTGACCGTCAGCGCCCCGATCCGAGGATCGCGCACAGGGCATCCAGCTGTTCCAGCGTATCGTAGCCGATCACCATCCGCCCCGCTTCATCCCCCGGCTTGTGCTCCAGGCTGACCTTCATCCCGAGCGCCGCCGAGAGATCCCCTTCCAGAGCCTTGGTGTCGGCATCCTTCTCGAGCCGCATATCATGGCGGCCGCGTTTCTTCAGCTGCGGGCTCTCTTCGCCACCGATCCTGGCGAGTTTCTCCGTGTCCCGCACCGATAGTTTCTTGTCGACGACGCGACGGGCCAGCGCAGAGGGATCCTGCGCCGTTATCAGGGCGCGTGCATGGCCTGCGGAAAGATCCCCACCGCTGACCAAGGCCTGAACATCCTCGGGAAGATTGAGCAAGCGCAGCAGATTTGCGATGTGACTGCGGCTCTTGCCGAGCGCTTCGGCCAGCTTTTCCTGCGTGTGCCCGAACTTGAACATCAGTTGCCGGTAACCGGCCGCTTCCTCAATGGCGTTGAGGTCGGCGCGTTGGATGTTCTCGATGATCGCAACCTCGAGAACCTCGGTGTCGGTGAACTCGCGCACCAAGGCCGGCATCTCGTGGAGATTGGCCAGTTGGGCCGCGCGCCAGCGCCGTTCCCCGGCCACGATTTCGAACATATCCGCTGCGTCGGGCTTCTGACGGACGATGATCGGCTGGATCACGCCCTTGGCGCGGATCGAGGCGGCAAGCTCGGTCAGTTGTTCCTCGGTGAAAGTGCGCCGCGGCTGGTCCGGGTTGGGAACGATGTTCTCGATCGGAATAAGCCGGTCGGCGCGTCGGGGCGCCTCCTGCGGCGCCTCCGTCTGCGGCGCCGGCTCCACATCCGCCATCAGCGCGGAGAGACCGCGGCCCAGGCCGCGGCGAGTTTCGCGTTTGTCTGCCATCTGCTCGTTCCTCTTCTCAGGCCGCGAGTTTTGTGTTCTTTTTGAGGAGTTCCGCGGCCAGTGTCCGATAAGCGGAGGCGCCTTTCGACTGGCTGTCATAGGCGAGGACCGGCATGGCGTAGGAAGGGGCTTCGCTAACGCGAACATTCCGCGGGATCACGGTGTCGAACACGAGATCACCAAGGTTTGCGCGGGCATCCGCCTCTACCTGTTGCGACAGGTTGTTGCGGGCGTCGTACATGGTCAGGACCACGCCCTCGATCCGGAGGTCGGGATTGGCCGATTGGCGGACCTCCCGAATCGTCAGCATGAGCTGGGAGAGACCTTCGAGGGCGAAGAACTCCGACTGCAGCGGGACGAGCACGGAATGCGCCGCCACCATGGCATTCACCGTCAGGAGGTTCAGGGAAGGCGGACAATCGATCAGGATGTAATCGTAGCCGAAGCTGTCGAGGGCCGGCTGGCGCAGCGCATCATGCAGCAAAAAGCTGCGCTTCTCGTTTGAATACAGTTCGATGTCGGCACTGCTGAGATCGATGGTCGCCGGGATCAGGGCAACACCGGGCGTTTCGGTCTTGCGAATGACATCCTCGAGAGCGACGTCATCGAGCAGGAGTTCGTATGTCGTGTATTGCCGCTCATCGGGTTCGATCCCGAGGCCGGTCGACGCATTACCCTGCGGATCGAGATCGACGATCAGGACATTGAGCCCCTGTTCGGCGAGTGCGGCACCGAGATTGATCGTCGTCGTCGTTTTCCCGACGCCCCCCTTCTGGTTGGCAATCGCGATGATCTTCGGACCTTCCAGGCGGGTCGGATCAGACATGGGCGACATCTCCAATCTGAAGGATTACGGCATCAGGGTGTGTTTCACTTGTATGCGCGGTCACCGAAAAAGACCATC
This sequence comes from Roseivivax sediminis, assembly GCF_900112685.1. Lineage (GTDB taxonomy): Bacteria > Pseudomonadota > Alphaproteobacteria > Rhodobacterales > Rhodobacteraceae > Roseivivax > Roseivivax sediminis. Next base: position 40,605 of record NZ_FOMS01000002.1, on the reverse strand, counting down.
TGGCACGCGCCTCCGCCACCTCTTTTTCCCACGTCGCACCCTTCGGGAACAGAGCGGTTCCGCTAGGGGCCAAGTGGCGTTCGGTCAGATCCAGGAGGGTGGACAAATCCGCGAGGGCGCGCGCACTCAGTACGCTGCTGGCCAGCGGTGCCAAGGATTCCGCCCGCTCGGTGACGACACTAACGGAAAGACCCGTTTCCCGTATGGCCGTACGCAGGAAGGCGGACTTTCGTTGGTCCGATTCGACGAGAGTGAAGGTAGTAGCGGGGCGATCCTCCGCCGCGAGGATGGCGCAAACGAGCCCCGGAAAGCCCGCTCCGGTTCCGAGATCCGCCCAACTCGCCGCAGCAGGAGCGAGAGCGAAGAGTTGTGCGGAATCCGCGATGTGCCGGCTCTCCAGAACCGGGAGGGTCGAGCGAGCAACGAGATTGATGCGGGGAGACCACTTGCGGACGAGCTTGGCGTAGATGGCGAGCCGCTCCGATGTTTCACGTGAAACAACGGGACGCCCTGCCCCGGTGCGGATCTCGTTCATGCCGATTTCGACTGAGCAACCTGGCGGAGCCGCGACAGGATCAGCGTCATGGCCGCCGGAGTCATGCCGTCGATCCGTCCGGCCTGTGCCAGATTGACCGGACGCGTCGCCGTCAGTTTCATCTTCAATTCGTTCGACAACCCGTTCAGGGCCTGAAAATCGAAATCCAGCGGAATTTGCGTCTCCTCTTCACGCCGGAGAACGGCCACGTCCTGTTTCTGCCGCTCAATGTAATTTGCGTAGATCGCATCGTTCTTGACCTGCGCTCGAATCTCGGGCGTCACATTCCCGAGCTCCGACGCCGCACCGACCAACTGGTCGAACGTCGTTTGCGGAAAAGCCAGAAGATCCATCCCGTTGCGACGACTGCCATCCTGGGCAACTTCGATCCCGAGCCCTCGCACCTCTTTCGGTGTAAGGTTCATCGATTCCAGGAGTCCTCGCGCTGCACCCAGCGCCTCCATCTTCCGCTCGAACACTGTCCGCCGGGTCTCGCCAACACATCCGGCCTTCAGCCCGACAGGCGTCAATCTCTGGTCCGCGTTATCCGCGCGCAGAGAAAGACGGAACTCAGCGCGAGACGTGAACATCCGGTACGGTTCGACAACGCCGCGAGTGGTCAAATCATCGATCATCACACCGATATAGCTGTCGGCCCGACTGAACGTCACAGGATCGCCGCCCCGAGCGGCCTGCGCCGCGTTGAGTCCGGCAACCACACCCTGCGCCGCGGCCTCTTCGTAGCCCGTCGTGCCATTGATCTGACCGGCCAGGAACAGGCCCTCGCAATCCCTGACCCTGAGGGTCAGGTCCAGCGCCCGCGGATCGACGTAGTCATACTCGATTGCGTAGCCCGGTTGTTCGATCCTCGCAGTTTCGAGACCGACCACAGAATGCACGTAATCCTCCTGAACGCTCGGAGGCAGCGACGTCGAAATCCCATTGGGATAAACGAGATACGTGTTGAGCCCTTCCGGTTCGAGGAAGATCTGGTGCGATTCCTTGTCCGCAAAGCGCACCACCTTGTCCTCTATGGATGGGCAGTAACGCGGCCCCACGCCATCGATCCGACCGCCATACATCGCCGAACGATGGAGGTTCTCCTTGATGATCTCGTGCGTCCTCCCGTTCGTGTGAGTGATGGCGCAGGAGACCTGGCGGGCGGCGGGTGCGCCCGACAGGAAGGAAAAGAGGACCGGATTGTCGTCGCCCGGCTGTCGCTCCAGTCTGTCCCAATCTATCGTCCGGCCATCGATCCGAGGCGGCGTGCCCGTTTTCAACCGACCCAGTGGCAGCCCGAGCGCATCGATCCGCGCTGCCAGGCGCTCCGATGCCTTATCGCCCATGCGCCCACCGGATCGACGCTCATCCCCGACATGAATGACCCCGCGCAGGAACGTCCCGGTGGTCAGGACAACCGCTCGCGTCGTGATCCGACTCCCATCCGCAAGAATCACACCCGTCACACGACCGCTATCCATATCCAGGTCGACAACCTCGCCCGACACGATATCGAGCAGCGGCTGCGCTTTCATCTCCGCCAGCATGGCCGCGCGATACAACTCTCGATCCGCCTGCGCTCGTGGTCCCTGTACGGCGGGGCCCTTTCGGCGATTGAGGAGCCTGAACTGAATGCCGGCCCGATCCGCGACTCGCCCCATGACACCGTCGAGCGCATCGATCTCGCGGACCAGATGTCCCTTGCCGAGGCCTCCGATCGCCGGGTTGCAAGACATCACGCCGATGCCGCTCTCGGACATCGTCACGAGCGCCGTTCGTGCGCCCATCCGGGCGGACGCGTGCGCGGCATCCGCTCCGGCATGTCCGCCGCCGATCACGATCACGTCGTAGGCTTCATGTTTCACGTGAAACACTCCATCACTTGCCGAGACAGAAGCTCGAGAAGATTTCGTCGAGCACCGAGTCCACGTCCACACGACCTATCACCGAATCCAGGCGCCGAATCGCGGATCGGAGCTCTTCCGCCCCGATATCATACATCTCCGGCCCTTGCCTCACCACGTCGGCGGCGGCCCGGAGCCGCTCGATGCCATGGGTCATGGCCAGCCGGTGACGCTCTCGCGTGACAAGGCCGGCGCCAGCCGCTCGATCCACGAGTGCCGCACGGATATCCGAGACAACGCGCTCAATCCCCTGCCCCGTCCTCGCGGATATACCTTTCCCGTCGCCGGTGAGGTCGGCTTTCGTCCTGTAAGACAGGTCTCCGGGACGTGCTGCAATGTCATCCGGCGCTTCGTCCTGCTCAGACAGGAATACGCGCAAATCCGCTCTTTCCGCGCGATCCCGGGCGCGGGCCACGCCCAGTGCTTCGACTCTGTCCTCCGTCTCCCGAAGCCCCGCCGTGTCCAGAATTGTCACGGCCAAGCCTCCAAGGTCGATCCGGACCTCGATCACGTCGCGCGTCGTTCCCGCCACTTCGGACGTGATCGCTGCATCGCGTCCCGCAAGCGTATTCAGCAAGGTCGACTTGCCCACGTTCGGTGCACCGACAATCGCGATCTCGAACCCGGACCGTACCCGCTCCGCGCTCTCGAATCCTCGTACCTCCGTTTCGAGGGCGTGCTGAACGCGGTCGATCAGTTCGATCACCTCCGGCGAAACATCCGTCGGAACCTCCTCGTCGGCAAAGTCCATCACGGCTTCCAGCAAGGATGCCGCCCGCACGAGATCCGCGCGCCACCTGGCCACCTTGTCACCCAAGGCCCCGGCAAAAACCCGCAATGCCTGCTGTCGTTGCGCCTCGGTCTCGGCTTCGATCAGATCAGCCAGAGCCTCGACCTGGGCCAGGTCGAGGCGCCCGTTTTCCATGGCGCGCCGTGTGAACTCCCCGGGCTCTGCCGGTCGCAATCCGGACTCCGCGGCCAGCTCCTTCAGCACCGCCTGCACGATCGCTGCCGAGCCGTGCAAATGCAGCTCCACCGATTCCTCGCCGGTAAAGCTGCGCCCTGCTTCAAAAGCCAGCACCAGCGCTTCGTCCAGAAAGCCGCCGCCATGATCGTGCAAGCGCCTCAAACCGGCCTGGCGTGGCGCCGGCAGGGTTCCCGCCAGCGCCCGCCCGGCAGACCAGGCAGCCGGTCCCGATATTCGAACCACAGCCACGCCCGCCTTCCCCGGCGCGCTGGCCAGGGCAAAGATCGTGTCCATGGCGCCTCGCTCAGGTGTTCATCGAATCGAAGAACTCGGAGTTCGTCTTCGTCTGTTTCAACTTTGAGATCAGGAACTCGATCGCATCCGTGGTCCCCATCGGGTTGAGGATCCGCCGCAGCACGAAGGTCTTCTGCAGGTCGCCCTTGTCGACGAGCAGCTCCTCCTTTCGCGTGCCAGATTTGAGGATGTCCATTGCCGGGAACACCCGCTTGTCCGCGACCTTGCGGTCCAGCACGATCTCGGAGTTGCCCGTGCCCTTGAATTCCTCGAAGATGACCTCGTCCATCCGGCTGCCGGTGTCGATCAGAGCGGTGGAGATGATGGTCAGCGATCCGCCTTCCTCGATGTTCCGCGCGGCCCCGAAGAACCGCTTCGGCCGCTGCAGGGCGTTCGCATCGACACCCCCGGTCAGGACCTTCCCGGACGACGGCACCACCGTGTTGTACGCACGTCCAAGTCTTGTGATCGAATCCAAAAGGATCACAACATCTCGCTTGTGCTCCACGAGCCGCTTGGCCTTCTCGATCACCATCTCGCTCACCGCCACGTGACGCGTCGCCGGCTCGTCGAAGGTGGAGGAAATCACCTCCCCCTTCACGGAGCGCTGCATGTCGGTGACCTCCTCGGGCCGCTCGTCGATGAGCAGCACGATCAGGTAGCATTCGGGATGGTTGCGCTCGATCGACGTCGCGATGTTCTGCAGCAGCACCGTTTTACCGGTCCGCGGCGGCGCCACGATCAGCGACCTCTGGCCCTTCCCGATCGGCGCGACCAGGTCGATGATCCGCGCGGAACGATCCTTCACCGTGGGATCGTCGAGCTCCATCTGTAGCCGCTCATCGGGATAGAGCGGCGTCAGGTTGTCGAAGGCAATCTTGTGCCGCGCCCGCTCGGGATCCTCGAAATTGATCTGACCGACATCTATCAGGGCAAAGTATCGCTCCGCCTCTTCCGGCGCGCGGATCTGACCCTCGACACTATCGCCGGTCCGCAGCGAGAATTTCCGGATCATCTCCGGCGACACGTAAATGTCGTCCGGTCCCGGAAGATAGTTCGCTTCGGGCGAGCGCAGGAATCCGAACCCGTCCTGCAGCACCTCCAGCACTCCGTCCCCGTAGATGTCCCATCCCTCGTCCGCGCGCTCGCGCAGGATCTGGAACATCATCTCGCCTTTCCGCATGGTCGAGGCATTCTCGATCTCGAGCTCCTCGGCCAGCGCCAGGAGGGCCTTCGGGCTTTGCGCCTTCAGATCGGACAGGTTCAGCTTCTCGAGGTTCATCCGGGTACTCCCATGCCGGCGCGGGTGCGGCATGCCATGGTGTCTGCCGCAGGGGTGTGCGGCGTCTCTGATCATCGTTCAACGGGATGGTGCGCTCTCGGACGAGAGGCTGAGGTCACATAGGCGTAATGCCGAGCGGAGTCAATCGAACGACCCGCAACACCTTCTTCAATACCATTTTAAAGAAAGGATGATTTGGATAGTAGGGGCCGCCCGCCTTGTGGATTTCGAAACCGCCCATCGGCTTCTCCCCAACCCGGAGCTTCTGAGGACAAGTCTCTGGAGAAATTCATGCAAACACGGCCGTCTGACAATATTATCCAATTAATCCAGAAAGATGAGTGTCCGCCCGTGATCCAGGGGCCTGTGGATTTCTTTTGCCTGACGACAGTGAAGCCCTGTTGTTCACAGGCGCTGATTTATCCTCTCCACGTCGGGATGCCGGCGGGAGGCACGGTGCACGTCCGGGCGAGTCCTCCCCCGACTTGCATCGCCTCGCGTCTTTCCCCAGAACCGCGCCCAGACCTTACCGCGATTTACCAACCGGGTTGTCCCCAAGATGTCGTTCGATCTCGTCCTCGCATCAGGTTCGATCACGCGCTCGGAGATGCTGAGGGCAGCTGATGTGCCGCACCGCACCGCCCCTGCGCGAATCGACGAACCCGCGATGCGTGCGGGGCTCGAGGCCGAAGAGGCCACGCCGCGCGACATTGCCGATGCGCTCGCGGAGATGAAGGCGCAGAAGGTTGCCGGACGGGAGCCGTCGGCCAGCGTCCTGGGATGCGACCAGGTGCTCGCGCTGGACGGCCGTGTCCTGGGCAAGCCCGGGAGTCGGGAGGACGCACGCGCGCAATTGCTGGAGCTGCGCGGCCGCCGTCACCAACTGCTCTCGGCTGCGGTGCTTTACGAGGACGGTGCGCCGACCTGGCGTCACGTGGGCACCGCCACGCTGACGATGAGGGCGTTCTCTGAGGATTACCTCGACAGCTATCTCGACCGCGCCTGGCCGGATGTCGCCAGCTCGGTCGGTGGCTACAAGCTGGAGGCCGAGGGCGTTCGTCTCTTCGCCCGTGTCGACGGCGATCACTTCACCATCCTCGGGCTGCCGCTCTTGGAGTTTCTGAACCACCTCGTCCTGCGCGGAGATCTTCCGGGATGACTGACAGCGCCCCTGCCCGCATCCCGCTCGCGGCCGTGATCGGGCATCCGATCGCCCATTCCCGGTCTCCGCGCCTGCACGGCTACTGGCTGCGCAAGCACGGCTTGCCGGGGCATTACATCCCGCTCGATATCGCGCCGGAGGCGCTGGATCGGATCGTGCGCACCCTGCCCGAGATGGGCTTCGTCGGCGCCAACGTGACGATCCCCCACAAGGAAGCGATCTGCGAGATCGCCGACACGGTCACGGAGCGCGCGAAGCTCGTCGGGGCGGCGAACACGCTGGTCTTTCATGAGGATGGCACGATCGAGGCCGACAATACGGACGGATACGGCTTCATCGCCAACCTGCAGCATTGTGTGCCGGACTGGCGGGGCGATACGGGCGCGGCCGTGGTGCTCGGTGCTGGTGGTGCCGCGCGTGCGGTGCTGGCGGCGCTTCTGGATGCCGGCGTGCCGGAGGTCCGGCTCACCAACCGGACCCGGGACCGGGCCGAGCGGTTGGCCGACCTATTCGGGTCGCGGGTTCGCGTGGTCGATTGGGACCAGGCCGGCAACGCTCTCGGCGAGGCACGGCTGGTGGTCAACACGACCTCGCTCGGCATGGTCGGCCATCCGGAGCTGAGCGTGCCGCTGAACGGGATCGGGCCGGGGACGGTGGTCAACGATCTCGTCTATGCCCCGCTCGAAACCCGGCTCCTGCGCGTTGCGGCGGACCGGGGGGCGACGGTGGTCGACGGGCTCGGCATGCTGCTGCACCAGGCGGTGCCCGGCTTCGAACGCTGGTTCGGAGTCCGGCCCGAGGTCGACGACGAGACCCGCGACGCGGTGTTGCGATGACCTTCAAGCTCGGTCTCACCGGCTCCATCGGCATGGGAAAATCGACCACCGCCTCGATGTTCGCGGAGCGTGGTTGTGCCGTCTGGGATGCGGATGAAGCCGTTCATCGGCTCTACGCGGCCGGCGGTGCTGCCGTTGCCCCGCTCGGCGCGCGGTTTCCCAACGCGATCGAGAAGGGTGCCGTCTCCCGCCCGGCGCTGCGCCGCCTCATCGACGCCGATCCCGATGCCCTCAGCGAGATCGAGTCCATCGTGCATCCGCTCGTCCGCAACGACCGCGCCCGCTTCGCCGAGGAGACGGGGGCGCCTGTCGCCGTGTTCGACATCCCGCTTCTTTTCGAGACCGGATCGGACGTCGAGATGGACGCCACCGCCTGCGTCGACGTTTCACGTGAAACGCAGGCCGAGCGGGTGCTCGCCCGCGGTACGATGACGCGCGCGCAGTTTGAGGCGATCCGGGCCAAGCAGTTGCCCAACGAAGAGAAATGCGCCCGCGCGGATTTCGTCATCGACACCACCTCGCTTGAGAGTGCCGCCCGGGACGTGCAAGCTGTGCTCGACCAGATCGGAAGGTTCTGAGATGCGCGAAATCGTTCTCGACACCGAAACCACCGGCTTCGATCCCGAACAGGGCGACCGGATCGTGGAGATCGGCGCGGTCGAGCTGTGGAACCACGTCGCCACCGGCCAGACATTCCACAAGTACATCAACCCCGAACGCGGCATGCCGCAGGAGGCATTCGAGGTGCACGGCCTCGGCGACGATTTCCTGCGCGACAAGCCCGTCTTCGCGCAGATCGCGGACGAGTTCCTGACCTTTGTGGGCGACGCCAAGATCGTCATCCACAACGCGGCCTTCGACATGAAATTCCTGAACGCGGAGCTGGGCTGGCTGAAAAAGCCTCAATTGCCGTGGGAGCAGGCCGTCGACACCCTGGCCATCGCCCGCGCGAAGTTCCCCGGCTCGCCTGCCTCTCTCGACGCACTCTGCCGGCGGTTTGCGATCGACAATTCGTCGCGCACGCTGCATGGCGCGCTTCTCGACAGCGAGATCTTGGCCGAGGTCTACCTGGAGCTGATCGGCGGCAAGCAGCCCGATTTCGCGCTGTCGACCGACACGTCCGGCGCCGCGGCGGGCCAGTCCGACAACTGGCGCCCGCGCCCGCGTCCAACGCCTTTGCCGCCGCGAATCACGGAAAAGGAAAAGGCGGCTCACGCCGCCTTTGTCGATGCACTGGGCGAAAACGCCCTCTGGTCACGGCTCTGAGTCAGGCCTGGCCCTGCGTTTCGGTCGGCTGAGTGGCTGCCTGCGCCTGCTGACGGCGCTGGATCTCCGAACGGTAGAGCTGGACGAAGTCGATCGTCTCGAGGTTCAGTGGCGGGAAGCCGCCGTCTCGCGACAGGTCCGCCACGATGCGGCGCACGAACGGGAAGAGCATCCGCGGGCATTCGATCAGCAGGAAAGGATGCAGCTGGTTTTCCGGCACGTTCTCGATGTGGAAGATGCCGGCATAGTCGATTTCCATCAGGAACAGCTGGTCGCCGGATTCCTTGGCCTTGCTGTCGACCTTCAGCTTCATCACCACTTCGTACTGGTGCTCGGTCTGACGCTTCTTGGCGTCAAGGTTCACCTGCACCTGCACATCCGGTTGGGCATTTCCCGATGAGCCCTTCTGCGCGAGAATGTTCTCGAACGACATGTCGCGGATGTACTGCGCGAGGACGTTCATCTTGATCTGCGGCGTCTGTTCCGGCGCGGCGGCGCCGTTTTCCGGCGGATTGGTACTGGTATCGCTCATCACGGGGCTCCCTGAGACATCTTCGCAAGAGCCTTAGCAAGGCGGGCAGAACATTAGCAAGCCGGCCGCGGCCCGCGGCGGGCCGCTTTTCAGTGCTTTGTCCAACCCGATCCGGGATGCGTCGGCTGCTTGTTCGGCGGCGGAGAGACGTCCTCGTATTCCGCCTCGATGATATCGTCCCCGGGCGGCGTTCCGGGGCGGTTCGGGTCGCGCCCTGGGTGCGGCTGGCGGCGGCGCGGGTCGCCTGCCCCGCCCATCTCGAACCGGCGCATCTTCACATGCCGCGAAGCATGGCGCATGACCATCTTGCGCACCGGCGGCATAAGCAGCGAAAAGCCGACCGCGTCGGTGAAGAAACCGGGCGTGAGCAGCAGCGCCCCGGCGATCAGGATCATCGCACCGTGGGCGATGGGCTCCGTCGGATCCGAAAGTTCGTTGAACGACCGGCGGATGTCATTCATCGCCATCGCGCCCTGCGACCGGACCAGCCAGGTGCCGATCAATGCCGTCAGGATCACGATCCCGAGCGTCGGCCAAAGCCCGATCAGGCCGCCGATCTGGATGAACAACGCGATTTCCACCAGGGGAACCGCCAGAAACGCTACGAATAGCCACATGGGGACGACCTCCACTCCGATGGGCGGGCCGGTAGACTTGGCCGCGCCCAACGCCTACATAAGGCCGAAGTTCGCCGCTTTCCATGCACCCGACGTGAGGCCTTGATGAATTCCCCCATGTTGCAGTTACTTGTCCTGGCGGGGATCGCCGTCTTCCTCATCCTGCGCTTGAAAAACGTGCTCGGTACCCGCGAAGGCTACGAGAAGCCGCCCGCACCGCCGTCGAGCGGCAAGACCGCCGACCGCCGCGGCTTCGAGGTGATTGAGGGCGGGCCGGATCGCGATATCGTCGATCATGTCCCCGAGGGCAGCGAGTCCGCCAAGGCACTGGCGAGGATGAAGCAACTGGAGCCGTCCTTCGGCGTCGCCGACTTCCTGTCGGGCGCCCGCGGCGCCTACGAGATGATCCTGATGGCGTTCGAACGCGGCAAGCTCGAAGAGATCCAGCCCTATCTCGCGCCCGACGTCTACGAGAGCTTCGCGGAAGTCGTGCATGCGCGCGAGGAACAGGGGCTGACCATCGAGGCGGAGTTCGTGGGTGTGCGCGAGACCACGCTCACCGAGGCGACGCTCGACCCTGATTCGCAGCTGGCGGAGATCACCGTGCGGTTCGTCGGCGAATTGACGCAGGTGGTGAAGGATCGCGACGGTACGATCGTGGAAGGCAGTTCCAGTCAGATCAAACGGCAGAAGGATCTCTGGACCTTCGCCCGGACCATGGGCAGCGACGATCCCAACTGGCAGTTGGTCGCCACGGGGGAATGAGGCTTCGGGCGGCGCTCCTCGCGGGGCTCTGGGCAATGGCCGCCCCGCCCGCGCCCGGCTCCGAACCCGGGGAGCCGGAGGCTCCGCATCACGAGATCCTCGGTTACTCGGATCTGGACGGGTGGGCCGAGGACGATCACGCCGCCGCCCTCGACACCTTCCTGAACACCTGCCGGGATCTGCGAGATCCGGACTGGCGGGCGCTCTGCTCCGCCGCGGCGGATCACCGCGACGACGCGCGACAGTTCTTCGAGCTTTTCTTTCGCCCGGTGCGCATCACCCATGGCTCCGAGGAGGCGCTGTTCACCGGCTATTTCGAACCCGAGCTCGACGGCGCGCCGCACGCCTCCCCGACCTATCGCTACCCGGTCTATCGCAAGCCGCCCGAGGTGCAGGACGACACGCCCTGGCTGACGCGACGGGACATCCTGTCCTCCCCGGTCATGGTCGGTCGCGAGCTCGAGATCGCCTGGGTCGACGACCCGGTGGAGCTGTTCTTCCTGCAGATCCAGGGCTCGGGGCGCATCCGGTTTCCCGACGGAAGCGTGGTCCGTGTCGGCTACGGCGGGTTTAACGGGCACGATTACCGCTCCATCGGTCAGGAACTTATCCGCCGCGGCACGCTTGAGCCGCACGAGGCCTCGGCCGAGGTCATCGGCAACTGGGTCCGCGACAACCCCGGCGAGGGCGAGGAGCTTCTGATGCACAACCCCTCCTACGTGTTCTTCCGCGAGGTCAGCGAGGTGCCGGCCGACAAGGGTCCGCTCGGGGCGATGAACCGGTCCATCACGCCGATGCGCAGTATCGCCGTCGATCCCGATTACGTCCCGCTCGGCGCCCCTGTGTGGATCGAGAAGGAGGGCGGAGGACCGCTGAACCGCCTGATGGTCGCGCAGGATACCGGGTCTGCCATCCAGGGCGCGCAGCGCGCCGACATCTTCGTCGGCACGGGATCGGCCGCCGGGGCACAGGCCGGAACCTACCGCGATCCCGGCCGGATGGTGGTTCTGCTGCCGATCCAGCGCGCCTACGCCCTGTTGCCGGAAGCGGTGCAATGAAGGGGCGCCGCCCGCGCCGCGACGAAGTGGAGCTCTGGAATCAGGTGGCCCGCACGGCGAAGCGGCTGCCGGGCCAGAGCGGCAGCCCGACGCGCAACCAGGTCCCCGGCCCGAAGACGGTGCAACGTCCCCTGACCCACGATTCCACGTCGCCGACGCCGAAGGAGCCGCCCCGCTTCCGGATCGGGGAACGGGCGCGGTCGGCAAATTCGGTATCACTGCCGCAATCGACCTCGGATCGGCTGTCGGAAAGCCGGGTCGACATGGATTCCAAGGCCTACGGGCGGCTCAAACGCGGCAAGCTCGCGCCCGAGGCGCGCATCGACCTGCATGGCATGACGCTCGACGAAGCCCATCCCGCGCTGATGGGCTTCATCCTCTCGGCGCAGGCCAAGGGACTGCGGCTCGTCCTGGTGATCACCGGCAAGGGTCAGCGGGAGGATCCCTACGATCCGATGCCGCGCCGGCGGGGGGTGCTGAAGACGCAGGTGCCGATGTGGCTGCGCGCGCCGCCCCTCGGCGCGATGGTGCTCCAGGTCTCCGAGGCGCATATCAAGCACGGCGGTCAGGGCGCCTACTACGTTTACCTTCGCCGTCGGCGCTGAGGCGCCCTAGCCTGCCGGCTCCTCGACGCGCGGGATGCCGGAACGGCGGCGCACCAGCGCGAGCCCTGCAAGGATCGCCGCCACCGCGCAAGCGAAATAGACGGCGACGCCAAGGTACTGCGCCTCGATCCCGATGCCGAGGTCGATCAGCACCCCGGTCAGCCCCGGTCCGATGGCGGTGCCGAACACCATGATGGCCGTGCCCATCGACTTGATCGCGCCGAGGTGCCGCGTGCCGAAGAACTCCGCCCAGAGCGCGTTCGGCAGCGTCGCCTGCATTCCTTGCGTCATGCCCAGCAACACCAGTCCGGCGGCCGCCGTCCAGAGCGCATCGCCGGCCCCGAAGAACAGGAAGGCAAGGATCGACGGCACGAGATAGACCGGCAGCACCCGCGCCGTGCCGAACCGGTCGATCGCGCCGCCCGACAGCATCATCGACCCGACCGTGACCAGCGTAAAGAGCGGCATGAAGCTGACGAACTCGATCAGGTGCCAGCCCTTCACCTCCACGAAATGCACCTGCTGGAAGAAGAGCGCGGTCCCGAAGGCCGGCGGCCCCAGTAGCGCCGGCCCCATCAGCCAGAAGAACGGGTGCCGGAGCACCTCGCCGCGCTTCCAGTGCCGCCCTTCCATGCCGGTGGCGTCGCTCTCGGCCGCGTGGCTCTGCGGCGTCCGCTCGGTCCGCAGAAGCACCAGCAGCAGCGGTACCCCGAGGATCGTGATGCCTGCCGCGATCACCCACAGCATCCGCCAGTCCATCAGCGGCAGCAGCGCCACGAAGATCACCGGCAGCACCGCCTGCCCCAGCGTCACGCCCAGCCCCGCGACCGACAGCGCCCGCCCCCGCGCGGCGACGAACCAGCGCGACATCGACACCATGGCGATGAGCCCCATCATCCCCTGCCCGAAGAAGCGCAGCGCAAGGATCGCCACCGGCAGCATCCAGGCCGACGTGGTGCCTGCCATCGCGAGACAGGCCAGCGCCAGGCACACCAGCCCGATGCCCCCCAGCGCCCGCGACCGGAACCGGTCGGTCAGGCCCCCGGCCCCGATCATCAGCATCGCCGAGACCGTGGTCCCGAGCGAATAGATCCCGCCCCAGGCGCCGTGGCTGAGATCGAAGGCCGCGCGGATGTCCCCGGCGAAGACCGAGATGAAGAAGGTCTGCCCGAAGCTCGACAGGAAGGTCAGCAATCCGCCGGCCAGCAGCCACCGGGCATTGTCGCGAAGGAAGGACAGAAGCGGCATGATCTTCCAATCTGCCGGTCCCCGGACGGGTTCAAGCGGAAACCGCCTTTGCAGGGATTGATGCGGGCTGTGTCCCCTGCCCCGATGCGTGCGGCGGCGCGTGAGCGCCACCCGAAGTCGCGGATTCAGGACGTTGATTGCCGGACCGGGCGTGGCTTGATCGCTCTTGTCGTTCGGGCTAGCTCAACTGCATGATATGGATCGTTTTCGTGATCTTCCTGGCGGCCTGTGTCGCCGCCGGCACCACCGGCGCGATCTTCCCGCCGGGGGAATGGTATCGCCAGTTGTCGAAACCGGCCTGGACGCCGCCCGACTGGCTGTTTCCCGTCGCATGGACCACGCTGTACATCTGCATGGCGGCGGCCGGTGCGCGCGTGGCGATGCTGGACGACAACGCCGTCGCGATGGCCCTGTGGGCGCTTCAGATCGCGCTCAACACGCTCTGGACACCGATCTTCTTCGGACTGCACCGGATCCGCGTCGGCATGGTCGTGCTCGGCGCGCTCTGGCTCGCGGTAGCCGCCTGCATGATCGCGCTGTGGCGGCTCGACACGATCGCCGGCATTCTGTTCGTGCCGTATCTCGGCTGGGTCAGCGTCGCTTGTGCGCTCAACGCCTCCATCCTGCGCCGCAATCCACGCGGCGGCACCGCCGCCTGACAGCTTCCGCGGTTGTTTCGGCTGCCCTCCGGCACCCGAATCCTCGCAAGGCAAGCCCCGGGATCCAACGTGCCGGCGATCAGATCTTGCGTTCCGCGGTCCGGGCGTCGCGGCAGGCCCAGCTGGCGATACGGTAACCGGGATGCGCGCCGACCCAGCGGGCCAGTTCGGGCTGCGCGCCCATCAGGCATTGACGCGGTGTCACGTCGGTGAACATCAAGCTGCGTTCCCGACATTCGTCGGGAGCCGAGGCGAGACAGGCGATGAAGACGAGTTCGATCATGCAAACCTCCGAGGATTGATACTCTGTCACGTCAACGCACCCTACGCCCAGAGGTCTTAAGACCCTTTCCGACCGGCGGGCGCTCTATGCTGCAACGCAGCGAAGCGCCCGGAATCTGATCGTTCCGAGGCGCATTGCCCAGCAGGTTCGCAGTGCGTGTGCGGCACCGTGCCGCCGATCTCACGAGTGGACGGCTACCCTCCGCCCCCTATCCTTGGTCGAACAGGGAGGAAGCCGATGCTGCGATCCGTGCTGGCCCTTGTCTTTCTGATGTCCACGGCCTCCGACGCCGCGAGCGGGCGCGACACCGTCCTGCAGATGGCGCGCAAGGGTTGGGTCTACGAGCTGCGGACCACGATGATCGGGCGCGACATGTCGATCCCGGTGCGCATCAACGGCCGTGACATGGCGGGTGCGGCCATCTGCGTCGTCGGTGAGGCGCCGAATCGGCAGACGCGCGCCGTGCTGGACGAATTCCGCGCGCTGATGCGGGACGCCTCGGGAAAGACGCTGCCGATGCGCTATGCAGGGCCCTCCGCGCGGGCTTGCGGAACCGGGCGTACGGTGATCCTGCGGCTCTATTCCCGGCGGCCGCCGAATGCCGCCCTGACCGACGATCTGCACTGGATGAACGAGGTCCTGAAACTCGGCCTGCCCACGGGACGCAGCTACATGGCGGTCTCGCCGGCAATGGCGCAGACCTTCTTCGGCCGACGTGGCTCCGGCACGCACCTGATGGTCAAGCAGGCCGCGTCAAACGCGGTCACACGGACCGAACGGGCGTTCTACCGTTCCATCCTCATTGAGGAGCTGTTCCAGTCCTTCACCTTCGGTATGGACATCCTGCATTTCGACCGCGATGCCGCCTTCCTGTCGAAGCTCGAGGAATATCCCACCAACCTGATGGATCTGCCCTGGGAAAGCCGGATGTTCATGGAGGGGATCCTGAACTCCAACCCGACGGGCCTCTGCGCCTTCGACGTGTTCATGCTGCACGCGGTGGCGTCCTCCCCGGTGGAGGAAACGAACGACGCCGCCTTCCTCGACTTCATCGATGCGCGGTACGAGGCGCTGACGGACCGGACGCGGACCACACTGGCGAATGCCGATTTCGAGATGTTGTTCGATCCAGAATGTGTGATCCCCTTCGACTGAGACCTTGGGCTGTCTTTGTGGGACCGAGTTTGCCGGTCTAGGCTGCAGATCAGGGGCCCGTCCTGCGGCCGAGGGAGGAGACATGGTTCAGGTGACGGCGCCGCCCGGTGTGGCGGATCTCTCGGCGTATCTGGGGCAGGGACTCGTCGGGCACGAGGTGCTGATCGAGCGACTGCTGATCGGGCTTCTGGCCGGAGGGCACCTGCTGGTGGAGGGTGCGCCCGGCCTTGCCAAGACCCGCGCGGTCAAGTGGCTGGCGCGCGCGGTCGATGGCGGGTTCGCCCGGATCCAGTGCACGCCCGACCTGATGCCCTCGGACCTCACCGGCACGCCGGTGTGGCGGCCCGAGGACGGGCGATTCGAATTCGTGCCCGGTCCGGTCTTTCACAACCTCGTCCTGGTGGACGAGATCAACCGCGCCCCGCCCAAGGTGCAGTCCGCGCTGCTGGAGGCGATGGCCGAACGGCAGGTTACGGCGGGCGACACGACCCATCCGCTGCCCGACCCGTTCCTGGTGGTGGCCACCCAGAACCCGATCGAACATGACGGCACCTTCCCGCTGCCCGAGGCGCAGCTCGACCGT
The DNA here is from genome assembly GCF_900112685.1 of Roseivivax sediminis. GTDB lineage: Bacteria > Pseudomonadota > Alphaproteobacteria > Rhodobacterales > Rhodobacteraceae > Roseivivax > Roseivivax sediminis. The sequence continues at coordinate 24,854 of NZ_FOMS01000002.1, read as the reverse complement.
TTCCTGATGCACGTGCTGCTGGACCTGCCGGACGCCGCGACCGAGCGGCGCATCCTCGACATGGTGGAGGCCGAAGGGCAGGGCGATCCGGTGCCCGCGGCGCGGCTCGGCCTGTCCGATCTGAACGCGGCGAAGGCGGCGGCGATGGCGGTGCACCTTGCGCCGCCCTTGCGCGACTACATCGTCCGGCTCGTCACCGCGACGCGCTCTGCGCCCTTCGCGATTGAGATCGAGCACGCGGTCAGCCCGCGAGGGTCGCTCGCCCTTGCCGCGGCGGCCAAGGCGCGGGCCTACCTTCACGGCCGCGACCACGCGCTGCCCGAGGACGTGGCCGACGTGGCGGGCGACGCGCTCGCGCATCGGCTCGTGCTGACCTGGCGCGCGGTAGCGGAGGGGCGCACGCCGCGCGCGCTGGTTGCCGACATCCTCGACTCGGTGGAGCCGCTGTGAGTGCCGCCGCGCTCGACGCGCCGGGCGTGGCGCTGCGGGCCGAAGCGCTGATCGCCCTGCGGCGGCTGGCGCTCCGGCCCGGCGGGACGGTGCCGCTGTCGGCGCTGCCGGGGGGCTTCGTGACGAAGCGGCGCGGCCACGGGCAGGAGGTCGCGGACGTCCGGGTCTACGTGCCCGGCGACGACGTGCGCCACCTCGACCGGGGGGCCACCGCGCGCAGCGGGCGGCTGCATGTGCGCCGCTTCCAGGAGGAGCGCGATCGCGTCACGTTGCTGGTCGCCGACATGCGGCCGGCGATGCTCTGGGGCACGCGCCGCGCCTTCCGCTCCGTCGCCGCCGCCGAGGCGCTGACGCTCATCGGCTGGCGGGTGGTGGAGGAGGGCGGCCGCGTCGGCCTTCTGGCGCTGTCGGCCGGGGATCCGGTGGCGGTCCCCGCGCGGGGGCGCACACGGGGAATGCTGGAGGTAATCGGCGGGCTCGTGCGCGCGCACGAGGCGGCGCTGGCCCTGGCGCTGGCCGGCGCGCAAGACGATCCGCCGCTGGTCGCGGGGCTCTCGCGGCTCGAGCGGATCGCGCCGCGCGGGGCCGAGGTGGTGATCGCCTCGGGCTTCGACAGCGGCGGAGAGGGTCTTGCCGACCGGCTCGCGGCGCTGTCGCGGTACCGGGTGCCGCGCCTTCTGTCCGTCGGCGACGGCGCGACGCGGGACCTGCCGCGCGGCAGCTACCCGATCCGCCTGCCGGACGGCACCCGCCACCGCGCGCGCATTGCGGCTTCGGTCGGGTCCACGGACACCGCGACGATCGCCGGCGCGCCGGCGCTTCCCATCGACGCCGGCGCCTCGCCCGAGGACATCGCCCGCCTGATCGCCACCGCCTTTCCGCCGGAGCGGGTCTGAACGATGGAGCCCGCGCGCGCGATCACCGAAGAGGCCCTGCACGCCGGTCTGCGCGATATCCACCTGCCGCTGAATGCGCCCGGCGGCCTCGTTGCAGAACTGTTCGCCGCGCTCGCGCTCGGCCTTGCGCTGGCGCTGATCCTCGGACTGCTCCTGCGCACCCTGACCGCGCGGCGGGCCGGTATGCCTGCCGAAGCACCCCTCGACGCGCTGCCGGACGAGGCGCGGCGCCTCGCGCTCCTGCGCCTGCTGCGGGAGCGCGCGCCGGAGCGCTATGCCGAGATCGCGGCGAGCCTCTATCGCCCAGGCGGTTTGCCGGAGGCGGCGGAACTTCAGGCGGAGCTCGACCGCCATGCTTGAACTTGCCCAGCCGCTGGCGCTACTACTGCTTCCCCTGCCGCTTCTTGCCGCGCGCCTGTTGCCGCCGCGGCGCGACGCGGGGGCCGCGCTCGCCGTGCCGGAGCGAGTGGGCGAAGCGCTCTTGTCGGGCGGTAGCACGGGGGCGGGCGCGCAGATGCAGCGCGCGGTGCCCTGGGTTATCTGGGTGCTGATCCTGCTTGCGCTCGCCGGACCTCGCCAGCTCTCGCCGGTGCCGGCGCTCAAGGTCTCGGGCCGCGATCTGGCCATCGCGCTCGACCTGTCGGGCAGCATGGTGCGCGACGATTTCTTCCTCGACGGCGCGCAGATTGCCCGCTTGGAGGCGGTGCAGCGCGTCGGCGCGGATTTCGCCCGTCGCCGGGCGGGGGACCGCGTTGCGCTCATCGTCTTCGGGTCCGACGCCTATTACGCCGCGCCGTTCTCCTTCGACACGGAGGCCGTCGCGCGCCGGATCGAGGAGGCGACCATCGGCATCTCGGGCCGCGCGACCAATATCTCGGACGCGCTGGGTCTCGCGCTGAAGCGAATGGAGGAATCGGAGGCCGCTTCCCGGGTGGTGATCCTCCTGTCGGACGGGGTGAACAATGCCGGCGCAACCGCGCCGCGTGGGGTCGCCGCGCTGGCCGCCGACATGGGGGTGCGGGTGCACACGATCGCGCTCGGCCCGAAGGATCTGGAGAGCGCGGACGAAGGCGAGCGCGGCGTCGTCGACGCCGCGACCCTGCGCGCGATCTCCGAGATTTCGGGGGGTGAGAGCTTCCGCGTGAGAACGACCGAGGATCTGCTCGCCGTGACCGAGGCGCTCGACCGGCTGGAGGCGACGGACAGCGACGGGCTCGCCGCAGAGGTCTACCGCGCCTTCTGGGTCTGGCCCGCCGCGCTCGCCGCGCTCTTCGGCCTCGGCCTCGCATGGCGGGAGGCGGCATGACGGGGTTCGACGTCACGCTCCTGCGCCCGTGGTGGCTATTGGCACTACCCTTGCTGGCGTTTGCCGCCTGGTGGCTGCACCGGCGCGCTCAGAGCCCCGGCGATTGGGGCCGTGTGATCGAGCCCGAGCTGATGGCGGCGCTCTCCGCGCTTGGCCGCGTGGACGGCGGGAGCGCCCGGATCTTCGGCCGGGCGGCCCTGCTGGTCGCGGCGATCACGGTGGTCGCGCTGGCGGGTCCGGCGGTCGAACGGCGCGACGCCGCCGCCTTCCGCAACCTCGATGGCGCGGTCTTCGTCATCGACGCCTCGCCCTCGGTGATGGAGAGCCCGCGCTGGCCGCAGATGCAGGCGATGGGCCGCTTCGGGATCGCCGCGCTGGGCGCGCGCCCCGGCGGACTCGTGGTTTTTGCCGGGGACGCCTATGTCGCGACCGACATCACCGGCGACATCCGACAGCTCGGCCAGACGCTGTCGCTGATCGACGACGGCACGGTGCCCGACCCCGGCAGCCGCCCGGAACGCGGCCTCGCCCTTGCCGCGCGCATGCTGTCGGAGGCCGATGTGCTCGCCGGCGATGTGGTGCTGTTCACCGATGGCGGCGGGCAGGGGCCGGTGCCGCTCGAAGAAGCGGCGGGGATCGCGGGGCAGGGCGCGCGGTTGTCGGTGGTGAGCATGGAGGCCCCCGACGCGGCGCTGGAAACACTGGCCGAGGTCGGCGGCGGGCAGGTCTTCACGCTCGATCAGACCGACGCTTTCGCCGTCTTCATGGGTCAGAGCGGCCGCGAGCGGCTCGAACGCCAGGACTACCCGCTGCTGTTCTGGGCGGACCTCGGCCGGCTCGTCCTCGCGCTGGCGTTGATCCCGGCGCTGTTGCTGTTCCGCAGGGTGGCGGCATGAGCGCGCGGATCCTTCTGACCGCCACGGTCCTGTCGGCGCTTCTCGCCCTCGTGCTGGACGGCGCGTCGGGTTTCGGCCGCGTGCTGCTGGCCGCCGGAATGCCGCGCGCCGCCGCGCCATTCCTGACCGATCCGGCCTGGCGCGGCGTGGCGGAGTACCGGGCCGGACGCTGGGACGAGGCTGCGGACGCGTTCCGCGCTGCCGACAGCCAATACAATCTCGGCAACGCCGAGGCGCAGGCCGGCCGGTATTCCGCCGCGCTGGAAGCCTACGACATCGCGCGGGCAGCCGGAGACGCGGACGCCTCGGCGAATTTCGATCTGGTCGCTGCCTATTACGCGGGTCTCGCTCTCGATCCCGAATCTGTTGTCGAGTGGTTCTCGGGCCGGGACGAGACCGGCCCGGAGATGGCGGCTCCGATCGGCGAAGGCTCGGGACGTGCCGCCGGCACGGGTTCGGAGACGACGAATGCCGGGATGCTCCTGGGCCTGCCGGAGTTGACGAGCCGTGAACAGGCCGGCGTCCGCCGCGTCTTCGACGACAAGTTCATGGTCGCCAATCGCCGCTGGCTGGAACAGCTTTCGGACGTGCCGGGCGACTACCTCGCCGCACGCATTTCGCACGAACGAAAGCGGCGCTTCGAGGCGGGCCTTGCCCCGCCGGAGCCGGAGGACCCGCGATGAGATGGCTGTTGATCGTGCTGCTCTGGACCGGGGTGGCTCAGGCGCAGACGCGGCACGTCGCCCCGCGCGATGCGGAATTGACCGTCACGATAGAATCCGAAGGTAAGCCCTACACGCAGCAGATGGTGATGATCCGGATACACGGGGTATACCGGCGCCACGTCACCCGCGAGACGCTGGAACAGCCGGCGCTGGAAGGGTTCAACTGGAGTCAGCTGGGCGAGGACCGTTGGTACGACAGCTACGAGAACGGCCAGAAGGTGAAGAATTTCGAGCGGCGCATGGCGCTTTTTCCGGACGAGGCGGGCGAGGTGACGATCGGGCCGTTCGTCCACCACCTGACCCTGACGGACGAGGGCGACGACTGGTTCGATCACGATATCCGGTCGGAGCCTGTGACGTTCACGGTGCGCCCGGCCCCCACCGATGTCGACTGGTGGTTCCCCGTTCGCAGCTTGCGGATATCGGACGATTGGTCGAATGCGCCCGACCAGTTGCGGCCAGGCGAGGGTGTGCTGCGCATCATCCGCATCGAGGCGGTGGGCGCCACGCCCGAGATGATCCCGCCGATGCCGGAGCTGACCTCTCCGTCTGCAATGATCTTTGCGCATCCCGAGAAGCGGCTGGTGGAGCTTTCGCCGCAGGGGCCGGTGACCTACGCCTTCTGGCGCTGGACGGTGCGGCCCACCAACGCGACCTCCGCGATCCTGGAGCCGATCTCCTTCGACTATTTCGACACCGAGCAGGAGAAGGCGCACCGCGTGACGATCTCGGCGCAACGGATCGCCTACGAGGATGCGACGCTGGTCGAGACCGCCGAGGACGGGACCGTCCCGGCGGGAAACCTCCGGCGCGGTCCCCTGGCGCTGGTCGCCGCGCTGGGGCTTCTGGCCGGACTCGTCGCGATGCTGGCGGGGCGGCGGCTGTCCGGGGAAGCGGTGTGGCGCTCCGGTCCGTTCGACCCGCTGGGCCGGCAAGTGCGGCGTGCGGCTCGGGCGGGCGATCTTGCCGCGCTGCGGCGGGCGGGGGCGGCCCTGATCCGGCGGGACGGTCCCGATCCGGCGCGCCGGGCGATCCTGCACCGGCTCGATTCAACGCTGTTCGGCGGAGCGGAGCGACCGCGCGATCTGCGGGCCCTGGCTCGCGCCTTCCTGCGGGGCGACGCGGCGACCGGCTGATGCTCTCGCATCGGCGTGAGCGGATCGAGTCATTTTGTTGCGCGTTAGCGATTTCGGGGTTTATCCTTCTACCCGGGAGGACTTTGTCATGACACATGCGACGTGCGCGCGCGCGCCCGGACGGATCGCATCCGTTCTCATCGTTGACGATCATCCACTTTACGGAGACGCGCTCTCTGCGGCCATCAGCCTGGTGTTCGAAGGTTGTCGAATCGAGACCGCGCAGACCCTGCGCGCCGGGCTCGACCTTGTGGCCGATGGTTTCGCACCGGACCTGGCCATGTTCGATCTCAAGCTGCCGGACGTGAGCGGCATCTCGGGCTTCCAGTCGCTGCGCGAGAGCATTCCCGACACGCCAATCCTGGTGATCTCCTCGCTGACGTCGGTTCCGGTGGTCGATGCGCTGATGCAGGCCGGGGCCGCCGGCTTCCTGCCCAAGGACGCCTCGGCCCAGGTGCTGCGCAGCGCGCTGGCCGATGTTAGCACCGGGCGCAAGTTCGTCCCCGCCGGGTATCAGCGCAGCGCGAACGGGGCGCCGGCGGACGCGTTGTGCGAAAGCGCGCACCCAAAGCTGGCGGAACTGACGCCGCAGCAGGCCCGCATCATGCAGCTGATCCGAGCCGGCAAGCCGAACAAGCAGATCGCCTACGACCTCAACCTCGCCGAGGCGACGGTGAAGGCGCACATCACCGCGCTCCTGCGCCGGCTCGGCGTCCAGAACCGCACGCAGGCGGCAGTGCTGGTGGAGGCGGCCGAGGTCGACGGCGCCGGCGGGCTCGACCCGGATTCCCGCGCGTTCCTGAGCCAGTAGGCGATGCCGGACGGAACCGGACGCCCCGTCTATGTCAGCGTTGCGGTCTCGCACGAGCGCGATGCCGCGGCGGCGGTCGAGGAGGTGACGGCGGCGCTGCCGCTGCCGGCCACCTGTTTCGTGCTGATCTTCGTGCCCGAGCATCTGCCGCGCGACGTTCTCGCAGCCGAACTCGACCGCCAGATGGGAGGCGTGCCGGTCTTCGGCTGCACCACGGCCGGGCAGATCACGCCCGAGGGCTACGAGACCGACGCGCTGATGGCGGTGGCCTTCCCGAAGAAGCATTTCCGCTGCTCATCCGCCCTGATCGAACCGTTGAACCCGCTCTCGATCAAGGCCATCGCGTCCGAGGCGCGGCGCCAGGACACCCAGTTCCAGCACACGGCGGGCTGGAGCCGGCTGGCGCTGGTCTTTGCCGACGGGTTGTCGAAACAGGAGGATCTGCTCGTCTCGACGCTGGTCACGGCGCTGGAGGATCTGCCGATCTTCGGCGGCTCGGCCGGCAACGGGCTCGACTTCCGCGAGACCTTCGTGCTGCATCGCGGGCGCTTCCACACCAATGCCGCGCTGCTGCTGCTGATCGAGACCGACCTGGTGTTCGAGGGGCTCGGCTTCGACCATTTCCTGCCGACCGATACGCGCATGGTCGTCACCGATGCGCTGCCCGAGGAACGGCTGGTGCTCGAGATCAACGGCGCCCCGGCGGCGGCGGAATACGCGCGCATCGTCGGCTGCCCGGTTGATCACCTGTCACCCGAGATCTTCGCGGAGAACCCGATCCTGGTGCGGCAGAACGAAGCGTACCACGTCCGCGCGATCCAGGGCGCGCGCGGGGGGCAGGCGCTGTCCTTCCTGTCTGCGATCGACGACGGGCTCCTGATGACGCTCGGCCGCGGCAAGGAGATCATCGAGACGCTGGAAGCCGGCCTCGACGTGCGCGGCCCGCGGGGCGAGGCGCCCGACTTCATCCTCGGTTTCGACTGCGTCTTGCGCAAGCTGGAGATCGAGCAGAAGCAGCTGACCGACCCGGTGTCGAAGATCCTGTCGGCGGCGCGGGTCTTCGGCTTTAACACCTACGGCGAACAGCACCGGGGCGTGCACGTGAACCAGACCTTCGTGGGCGTGTCCTTCTTCGACCCGGTGCGGAGGGACCTGCATTGATCGACCCCGACGTCCCGCTCGAAACGCAGGTGGCGCGGCAGGCCAAGATCATCGACGCGCTGATCCGCCGGGCCAACCGCGAACACGACCTGTCGGGCTCGGCCTACAGCGCCTTCCAGTCGGCCGTCGCCCTGCAGGGCCAGGTCTGGGCCAAGACCCGCGATCTTGAGCGGACCGAAAGCGAGCTCGAGGTCGTGCGCAGCGACCGCGAACGCACGCGCCGCACCCTGACAGATGCGCTGGCCGCGCTTGAAGGGGGTGTTGCGCTCTTCTCCGAAGGGCGGCTCGAGGTCTGCAACGAGCTGTTCCAGCATCTCTTGCCTGATATCGGCGCGCGGGTGCGGCCGGGCCTGAGCCTTGAGGATTACTTCGAGGCGATGGCCGAAAGCCGGCACCTCGTGTCTACCGACCGGCGCATCCACAGCTCTCTCACCCGCGCGCGGCACGGGCCGGTGGGCACGTCGGTCCTGTCCTTCGTGATCGAACTGGCGCAGGATCGCTGGTACCAGATCAACCTGCAGCGCACCTCGGCCGACACGCTGGTGATTCTGCAGACCGAGATCACCGGGATCGTCCGCAAGAACCGGTCCGAGAAGGAAAACCTGATCGACGAGCAGGCCCAGTACCTGCAAGCCGCGTTCGAGCACATGGGATCGGGCATCTGCACCTTCAGCCGCGACGGCGAGGTGATCCTGCACAACACCGGCTTCCGCGAGCTTCTGGGCCTGCCCTTCACGCTTTTGCAGAAGGGCACCAGCCTGACGCAGATCCTCGGCTTCATCCGCGCCAACGGGCTGTTCCAGACGGCCGATCTGGCAGAGGTCGACGGCTGGCGCGACCGGCTCGCGCGGCACGGCCGTCTGCGGCGGCGTCTGCGCCATTCGGGCGGCCGGGTGCTGGACCTGCACGTCCACCCGCTCCCCGACGGTGGCTTCCTCGTCGACGTGAAGGATGTGACGCTGGAAAGCCGCGCGACCGAGATGCTGGAAAAGCGCGTCGGCGAGCGCACGGCGGAACTGACCCGCGCCAACCGCCGCCTGACGGCCCAATACGAGGCGCAGGCCCGCGTGGAAGAGGAACTGCGTGTCGCCAAGGAAGCGGCGGAGGCCGCGGTGTCGTCCAAGACCCGCTTTCTCGCCGCGGCGAGCCATGACCTTCTGCAGCCGATCAACGCGGCGAAGCTGCTGATCTCCACCTTGCGCGAAAGTGCGGAAGGCACGCCGCTTTCGCCCTCGCTCGAACGGCTCGACGGGTCCTTCCAGTCGATCGAGGAGATCCTGCACGCCCTGCTCGACATCTCGCGGCTCGATTCGACCGACGGGGCGCTGACGCCTGCCGATGTCTGTCTTGGCACCCTGATGCAGAGCGTGATCGAGGATCAGACGCCGGTTGCGGCCAAGAAGGGCGTGCGGCTCGACGCCGTGCCCTGTTCGGCGGTGGTCCGGTCGGACCAGCGCTATCTGATGCGGTCCATCCAGAACCTCGTGGTCAACGCGATTCAGTATACGGGCGCGGGCGGGCGCGTCCTTGTCGGCTGCCGGCGGCGGCCGGGCTCGGTGGTGCTGGAGGTCTGGGATACCGGCCTCGGGATCAGTGCGCACGATCAGACCCGCATCTTCGACGAATTCGCGCGGGCCGAGAACGTGCCGTTCGGGTCGGGCATGGGACTGGGCCTGTCCATCGTCGAACGCACCTGCCGTCACATGGGCCACAAGGTGCGCGTGCGCTCCAAGCCGGGCGTCGGGTCGGTCTTTTCCATCGAGATGCAGGTGGTGCCGGGGCGGCGGATGCCGGCCGCGGACGCGCCCGACCAGCCACCCCCGTCCGAGACCATGGACCGGATCGTGCTGATCGTGGAGAACGATCCGGATGTGCTGTTCGCCACGACCCAGAAGCTCGAATCCTGGGGGGCGAGCGTGCTGGCCGCCGCCTCGACCGAGGAAGCGCTCCAGATGGTGCGCGATATCGGCATGGCGCCGGACATCGTGCTGGCCGACTACCAACTCGACCGCGGCGACACCGGGATCGAGGCGATCAAGGCAATCCGGGCCGAGACCGGCGTGAAGGTTCCAGCGATCATGATCACCGCCGACCGCAGCCCGGAGCTGATCCGCAAGGGCGCCGAGATCGGATTCGCGGTGCTGACGAAGCCGGTGCAGCTTGGCAGGCTGCGGCCGCTGATCGACTGGAAGACGCGCTGGCAGGCGCCGGAGGGACCGGGCCCCGACAAAAGTCTGCCCTGACAGCGCGCGCGCCACCGCACAGGCTGGGCAGAGACGAAAGGGAGGACGACATGCCACGCATTCTGGCGCTCATCGGGTTTCTCGCCGCGGCGTCCGCCGCCGGGGCGGAGCCGGCGGCGAGCTACGATCTTCTGTTCAAGAACGGCACGCTCGACGAAATCTCGCGCGAGGCGACGCTGGTCTACGACCGCCATGTCGAAAACAGCGCCAAGGCCGACGCCGCGCTGCGCGACACCGGGCGCATCGCCCTGACCTTCGGAGAGGATCAGGGCGTCGAGATCGCCACGCTGGAATTCCGGCAGGGCGACAAGTACCGCACGCTCGGCCGCTTTCCGGCCAGCGTCGGCAACCCGATGATCATGTATTTCTACGAAACCGTCGTGCGCGACATGGCCGAGACCGCCGGCGGCAGCCCCTTCTACATCCGCAACCGCGTGAAGGAGGCGATGGCCCGCCCCGGCAACGTGACCGAGGGCACCGCCGAGTGGCAGGGCGACGAGGTTGCCGCGACCACAGTCACGCTGACCCCGTTCACCGAGGATCCCAACAGGTCCGAGATGGCCGGCTTCGCCGATCTCGCGCTGACCGTCACGATGTCCGAAGAGGTGCCGGGCTGGTACCTGTCGCTCAGCGCCGAGGCGCCGGGCGAGGGGGAGGCACCGCTCTATGCCTCGCAGATGCGGCTCCAAGAAATCGACCGGGCGGCGGAGGCAGAGCAATGAGACACGTCCTGTCGCTCGTCTTCATGCTCGCGGCCGGGGCGCTTCACGCGCAAAGCGCGGCGGAGCGGCTGAACGACTATCCAACCGCGGCGCGGGCGGATTACATCTTCGGTTGCATGGCGTCGAACGGCCAGAACCGGCGGGTGCTGGAGCAATGCTCCTGCTCCATCGACGAGATCGCCAAGATCCTGCCCTACGAGGAATACGTTCAGGCGGAGACGGTCCTGTCGATGCAGCTGGTAGGCGGCGAGCGCACGTCAATCTTCAAGAGCGCGGCCTCGATGAACGAATTGGTGGCCGAACTTCGGCGCGCGCAGGCGGAGGCGGAGATCATCTGTTTCTGAGGGCTCAGTGCAGAAACCGGGCGCGCGCCGGACCGGGGTCTGGCGCTACAGCCTCCGAGTTTCGTTCTTTTGTGCCAGCCAAGCCCCTCTGCAACATGAACGTCGCACGCGGGTGACAGCGCGCCCGCGCGCCCGGCACGTCCGGTGCCATTCGGGCGGTCAGAACGCTGCTCCACCGGCAGGTTATCACCTTATCCTTGTGCATCCTTCGGCAACTTGCGCTCGAAGACGTTGCCCTCGGTGTCCGTCGCCCGCACCCGCAGATCCGTCGACCCGTTGTCGGCATAGGAGAAGCGGAAGACCGGGTTCTCGCTGATCGAGATGCCGCCGGTCATCGAAAAGAGCTTCTCATCACCCTGCCAGACTTCCATTTCGTCGATGAAATGCGCCGGGATGAAGAGCTGCGTTATCTGGTCGCGCTGAAGCCCCGAATAGTTCGGGTGCCTGATCATGATCTGCGCCTCGCGCCGGGCGGTCGACATCGCCGGCGTGTCGAACTGGCGCAGCTTCATCTGCCCCATGGAGGCGAGCGCCACTTCCGGATCACGCGAGGCCGGCGCCGAACATCCGCCCGACGCCTTCACGAAGCGCCCCCCCATGGCCAGTCCTTCGGGCGTCTCGGCGATCACGCGCACGTTGGAATACTGGTTCACCCGCACCCGCAGCTCGAAATCCAGCGGGGCCATCGCGGCGCCGAATTCGAAGTTCGCGGCGACCGGGGCGGGGTTCTCGTCGATCACCACGGTCGCCGCATTGATCGGCGTGTCCGGGTCGGTCTGGGTGATCGCGATCGGGACCGTCGCGGCATCGTGAGCCCGGTAGGGCGCGTCCACGGTAAACAAGTCAGCGCCGTCGGCGAGCGCGGCATCGCCCACCACGTCGTAGCGCAGATCCTCCCAGGCGGCGCTGTCGGTGAGCGGGTTGCGAACCTCCTCTGCGACGGCGGGTGCGGCCAGAAGCGCGGTCAGCGCGGCGGCGCAAGCGGTCAGTCGGGTCACGCTCCTCCTCCTCGAATGGCATGGATGATTACTAGCATGACATAAAACCGCGCCTGCGCCCATTGCGCCCTTCGTCGGACTGGATCACGGCCCCGTGCGCGCGCGACCCTGACCGTGAAAGGAGCGCCGATGTTCGAAGCCGCCCTGACGCTGTGCCTGACCCTGTCGGCCGAGGTCTGCAGACCAACGCTCCTGCCCGGCTACGAGGCGGAGACGCGGGCCGCCTGCGCCGAGGCGCTCGCCGCGCGCCCGCCCGATCCCGGCCTGTTCGACCCGCTCGTGGCGCGCGGCGCCCCGTCCTGTGCCCCGGCCGGTCCGGCGCTCGACGTGACACAGGTGGCGCCCGGCCTCTTCGTGCATCGCGGCACGGTGGCAGAGCCGGACGCGGCGAACCTTGGGGACGTGTCCAACATCGCATTCGTCATCGGGGAGGACAGCGTCGCCGTGATCGACAGCGGCGGCTCCCGCGCCGTGGGCGAGGCGACGTGGCGCGCGATCCGGGCGCGCACGGACAAGCCGCTGAGCCATGCGATCCTCACCCACATGCACCCCGACCACGTCTTCGGTGCCTCCGTCTTCGCGGAGGCCGGGGCCGAGATCGTCGGCCATGCCAAGCTGCCCCGCGCTCTGTCGGACCGCGCGGCGAACTATGGCGAAAGCTTTGCGGAGCTGATCGGCCCCGGCGCCTTCATCGGCTCCCGGATCGTCGAGGTCGACCGGACGATCGCGGAGGGGGGCGAGATCGACCTCGGCGGGCGGGCACTGGCACTGAAAGCCTGGCCGCTGGCCCATACCGAAACCGATCTTTCGGTCTTCGATCCCATGACACGCACGCTCATCGCCGGGGACCTCGTCTTCGACGACCATGTTCCGGCGCTCGACGGCTCGCTGCGCGGTTGGCAGGAGGTGCTGGCGGAGCTCTCGCGGCAGGACGCGGTACGGGTCGTGCCCGGCCATGGCGGTCCGGTGCTCGACTGGCCTGACGGGGCAGCGCCGCTCGGCCGGTACCTCGACACGCTCGCCGCCGACACGCGCGCGGCCATCGACGCGGGCGAACGGCTGGGCGAGGCGGTGACGCACATCGCGCAGGAAGAGGCCGGCAGCTGGGCGCTTTTCGACGCCTACAACCCGCGCAACGCGACGGTCGCCTTCACAGAACTCGAATGGGAGTGAGGCTCCCTAGCCCTGGGCCGCCCGTTGCAGGATCTGCGACAGCGAATAGAGCCGCTGTTCCAGCAACACCGGCGTCTCGCAGACATAGCGCAGGGACCGCTGGCGGTCGGTGTAGATCCGTTCGTCCCAGTCGATCTGCTCCTCCAGCGCATCGACCCGGTCGAAATCGGGATCTTCGGCCTGCATCGCCTCGTCCATCTCGGACCGAGCGGCATCGATCTTCTTCGAAAGCTCGATCTGGCCGAGGGAGAAATCCGCGATCCCGTCGATGATCTGCCCGCGGCGCCCGGACAACTCCTCGAAGACGCGGGTGAAGACCTCGCTCAGGACCGCGCGGTTGGCGCCATGCTCCGCCACGAACTCCGACACCCGCGTCTCGGCCTCTTCGAGCGACACCCGCCGCAGCGAGAGCACGGCGGCGAGGTCGTCGACCGCTGCCTCAAGCGCCTCGTCCAATTCCGGCGTCGGCTCTTCGCTCGGCGGCCACATGAGGCCCTGTGAAAGGCTCTCAACCTTGCGCTGTACGCAGGGCCAGGTGGGGTCTTCGTAGGTGTTGGCGGTCGCGGTGCCGCCGACCAGCACGAGGGCCAGTGCGGCGGCGATGTTCATGGATCTCAGCATGTGTCTCACTCCCTGAATCCATTATGGTTTTGGCGCGTGCCGGAGTCCACTCGGACGAATACCCACCAAGGTCTGCGTTGTTCGGCCAAGCCGGCGGCCGCCATACTCCGGTCAAGCGTCGAAGTGCGCACGGAACATAGCCGAGGGAAGGAGTCAGCACATGAAAACGCGTGCTGCGGTGGCGATGGAAGCGGGCAAGCCGCTGGAGATCATGGACGTGAACCTGGAGGGCCCGAAGGCGGGCGAGGTTCTGGTGGAGATCAAGGCGACGGGGCTGTGCCATACCGATGAATTCACCCGCTCGGGCGCTGACCCCGAGGGTCTGTTCCCGAGCATTCTCGGGCACGAGGGCGCCGGCGTCGTGGTGGAATGCGGCGAGGGCGTCACCAGCGTAGAGCCGGGCGACCATGTCATCCCGCTCTACACCCCCGAATGCCGGGAATGCGAATATTGCCTCTCGGGCAAGACCAACCTCTGCCAGGCGATCCGGGGCACGCAGGGCAAGGGCCTGATGCCCGACGGCACGTCGCGCTTCAGCCTCGACGACGGCACGGTGCTGCATCACTACATGGGCTGTTCCACCTTCGCCAATCACACGGTCCTGCCGGAGATTGCGCTGGCAAAGGTTAACAAGGACGCTCCGTTCGATAAAATCTGCTATATCGGCTGCGGCGTGACCACCGGCATCGGCGCGGTGATCAACACCGCCAAGGCCGAGATCGGCTGCCGGGCGATCGTCTTCGGCCTCGGCGGGATCGGTCTGAACGTGATCCAGGGCCTGCGGCTCGCTGGCGCGGACCAGATCGTCGGCGTCGACCTCAACCCCGACAAGAAAGAGATGGCGACGCGCTTCGGGATGACCGATTTCGTCAATCCGAAAGAGGTTGAAGGCGATCTCGTGGCGCATCTGGTCGAACTGACCGGCGGCGGCGGCGACTACACGTTCGACGCCACGGGCAACGTGGGCGTGATGCGCACGGCGCTGGAATCGGCGCACAAGGGCTGGGGCGAATCGATCATCATCGGCGTCGCGCCGGCGGGGGCGGAGATCTCCACCCGGCCGTTCCAGCTCGTCACCGGGCGGGTCTGGAAGGGCACGGCCTTCGGCGGCGCCAAGGGCCGGACGGACGTGCCGAAGATCGTCGACTGGTACATGCAGGGCAAGATCGAGATCGACCCGATGATCACCCACACCCTCACCCTCGACGAGATCAACCACGGCTTCGACCTCATGCACGAGGGCAAGTCCATCCGCGCCGTCGTCACCTTCTGAGGGACATGGGAAATGGACATCGTCTCGCAGAACCGCAGCTTCGGGGGGATCCAGACGGTCTACCGCCACCCCTCGAACACCTGCGGCTGCGAGATGACCTTCGCGGCCTACCTGCCGCCCCAGGCTGCGGACGGTCCGGTGCCGGTCCTGTGGTACCTGTCCGGCCTGAGCGGCACGCCCGAGGCGGCGGTCGAAGCCGGTGGGTTCCAGAAGCACGCGGCCGAACACGGACTGGCCGTCGTCTTTCCAGACACTTCGCCGCGGGGCGATACGGTCGCCGATGACGCGGATGCGGATCTCGGCCAGGGCGCGGGGTTCTACCTCAACGCCACGCGAGATCCGTGGCGGACCCACTACCGGATGTACGACTACATCCTGAACGAGCTCCGCGACCTGGTGCTCGATCATCTGCCGGTCGAGGACCGGCACGGCATCACCGGTCACGCCATGGGCGGGCACGGGGCGCTGACCATGGCGCTGCGCAATTCGGAGATGTTCTCGTCCCTGTCGGCCTTCGCGCCGATCGCCAACCCGACCTGTTCGGAATGGGGGCGCAAGCAGCTCTCGGCCTATCTCGGCGATGACGAGACAGCCTGGTCGGAGCACGATTCGACGCTGCTTCTGGACGATCTGGGCTGGAAGACGGACATCCTGGTCGATCAGGGCGCGGAAGATCAGTACCTCGACCTCCTGCGTCCGGAGGCCTTCGCGACGATGATGGCCAAGCGCCGGCAGCCCGGCACGTTCCGGGTGCAGAAGGGATACGACCATTCGCTACGTTTCGTGAGCAGCTTCGCCCGTGATCACGTGGTGTGGCACGCAGAGAGGTTGCACTGAGTCGATGGAAGAGGGCGGCAGATACCGCGACAGCGCGCGTCGCGCCCGATTCCACCGCCGCGGCGCGCACCGCAGCGCCGAACAAGACAGGGGCCGCGCGAGATTCGCCGCGAAACGTGCGCGCCTCGGGACCGGAGATCAAGGAGGGACGTAAGAGCGCGGCATGTCCGCACCGCCAGGGCGCAAGGGAGGAGAGACCCACGATGCGCTCCGGCAAGCGCCGGACCAACGGACGCGGCGGCGCGGGAGCACTCCCCGCATCGGCGCTCCGCATCAAGGACGAAGAACGTCAACAAGGGAGTTGGAAATGAAAAAGCTCACGCTTTTGACATCCGGGATCGCGCTCGCCACCGCCTCGATGGCGGTCGCCAACGACGATCTCATCAACCTGATGGATGACCCGAACCAGTGGGCCATCCAGACCGGGGACTACAAGAACCAGCGCTATTCCGAGCTCGACCAGATCAACGCCGAGAACGTCGGCGATCTGCAGGTGGCGTGGACCTTCTCGACCGGCGTTCTGCGCGGGCATGAAGGCTCCCCGCTGGTGGTCGGCGACACGATGTTCGTGCACACGCCGTTCCCGAACATCGTCTACGCGCTCGACCTCGCGAACGAGGGCCGGATCAAGTGGAAGTACGAGCCGCAGCAGGATCCGGACGTCATTCCGGTGATGTGCTGTGACACCGTCAACCGCGGGGTCGCCTATGCCGACGGCAAGGTCTTCCTGCACCAGGCCGACACCAAGGTCGTCGCGCTCGATGCCGAAACCGGCGAGGTTGCGTGGGAGCAGGTGAACGGCGATCCGTCGGTCGGCGAGACCAACACCGCGACGGTGCTGCCGGTCAAGGACAAGATCATCGTCGGCATCTCGGGCGGCGAATTCGGTGTGCAGGGGCACGTCACCGCCTACAACATCGAGAGCGGCGAGCAGGAATGGCGCGCCTATTCGGTGGGCCCGGACGATCAGATCCTCTTCGACCCCGAGAACACCATGGAGCACGGAGAGCCCGTGGGCGCCGACAGCTCGCTCAACTCGTGGGAAGGCGACCAGTGGAAGATCGGCGGCGGCACCACCTGGGGCTGGTACGCGGCCGACATGGAGGAGAACCTCTTCTATTACGGCTCGGGCAACCCCTCGACCTGGAACCCGGCGCAGCGCCCGGGTGACAACAAGTGGTCGATGACCGTTTTCGCCCGCGACATCGACACCGGCGAGGCCAAGTGGGTCTACCAGATGACCCCGCACGACGAGTGGGACTACGACGGCGTCAACGAGATGATCCTGACCGAGCAGGAGTGGGAAGGCGAAGAGCGCAAGCTTCTGACCCACTTCGACCGGAACGGTCTCGCCTACACGATGGACCGCGTCTCGGGTGAACTCCTCCTGGCCGAGAAGTTCGATCCGGTGGTGAACTGGACCACGGGTGTCGACATGGACCCCGAATCCGACACCTACGGCCGTCCCGAAGTGGTGGCGCAGTACTCGACCGAGCAGAACGGCGAGGACGTGAACTCGACCGGCATCTGCCCGGCCGCGCTCGGCACCAAGGACCAGCAGCCGGCGTCCTACTCGCCCAAGACGGAAACGTTCTACGTGCCGACGAACCACGTCTGCATGGACTACGAGCCGTTCCGGGTGAGCTACACGGCCGGTCAGCCCTACGTGGGTGCGACCCTGTCGATGTATCCCGCGCCGGACAGCCACGGCGGCATGGGTAACTTCATCGCCTGGGACAACATCAACGGCGAGATCAAGTGGTCCATCCCGGAGCAGTTCTCGGTCTGGTCGGGCGCTCTGGCCACGGCAGGGGATATCGTCTTCTACGGCACGCTCGAGGGCTACCTGAAGGCCGTGGACGCCGAGACGGGTGACGAACTCTACCGTTTCAAGACTCCGTCGGGCATCATCGGCAACGTGATGACCTACACCCACGACGACAAGCAGTACGTGGGCATCCTGTCGGGCGTCGGCGGCTGGGCCGGCATCGGTCTCGCGGCCGGTCTGACCAACCCCAACGACGGCCTCGGCGCCGTGGGCGGCTACTCGGCGCTGAGCGACTACACCGCGCTCGGCGGGCAACTGACCGTCTTCGCACTGCCGGACTGATATCGGCATGATCCCCGCGGGCCGGCACGCCAACACCGTGTCGGCCCGTTCTACTTTCCCCCGAAAGACCAAAGGACACGCGCGATGCACGCGACGACCCGGTACGGTTTCACCCTGATAGCCGCGGCCGCCCTGACGGTTTCGCTGGGCGCCAGCGCCTGGGCCCAGGACGGCTCGGAAGAACCCGACTGCCCCGAAGATTTCGACACCGAGCCCGGCTGCGACATGAGCCTGCCGGACACCTCGACCTCCGAGGATCAGCCGGTGGAGGGCGCGGCCACCGCGCCGGTGGAGCCCGCCGACGGCGGCGAGGGCACCACCACGATGACCGGCCCAGACACCGAAGGTGACGGCGGCGCCCCCGAAGAGACGCCGGAAGGCGGCAGCACGGCCGAAGAGACCGGCGAGAATGCCGAGACCGGCGGCGCTGTGACCGGCGGTGCGGAAACCGCGCCGACGCCCGAGGGTGATGGCGAGGGCGAGAACAGCATGTCCGAACCAGATGCGGATCCGGACTCAGACCCCGAGGGTGGCGCGGACGAAGCCTCGGCCGAGAATTCGGACGCCGAAGTCACCGAGGCCGACGTCCAGGGCGATCCGAACATCGTCGTCGCCTACGAGGACGGCGGCCGCTACTACACCGAGGACGACATTCCGACCTTTCACGTGGCCGAGGACGGCACGATCGACTGGCTGACCTATTCCGGCTTCCGCCGCTATCATTCCGAATGCCATGTCTGCCACGGCCCGGACGGCGAAGGCTCGACCTACGCGCCGGCGATCAAGAATTCCGCCGTGAACATGGATTACTACGACTTCTACGACGTCGTGGTGAACGGCCGCAAGAACGGCAATTCCGTCATGCCGTCGTTCGGCGACAACGCCAACGTCATGTGCTACCTTGACGATATCTACGTCTACCTCAAGGCACGTGGTGCCGGGGAAGTCGCGCGTGGCCGTCCGGCCAACAAGGAACCGAAATCCGACATGATTCGAGAGATGGAAAATGCCTGCATGGGCGGCTAAGCCTTCCGGACTTCTCGTACTGGCCCTGCTGGCCTCCCAGGCAGGGCCGGTCACGGCGCAAACCTCTGATCTCGTGTCCCAGAACGCGTTCAGGGTTTGCGCCGATCCGGCCAACTATCCGATGTCGAACGAAGCCGGGGAGGGTTTCGAGAACAAGATCGCGGCGCTGTTGGCGGAGAAGCTGGATCGCCCGCTCACCTACGAATGGTTCCCGATGGCCACCGGCTTCATCCGCAACACGCTGGCGGCGAACCGCTGCGACGTGGTGATCGGTTACGCCCAGGGCCACGAGCTGGTGCAGAACACCAACCACTACTTCACGTCGGTCTACACCCTTATCGTCCCCGAAGACGGGGAGCTGTCGGAGGTCACGGCACTGTCCGACCCCGCACTCGAGGGCAAGCGGATCGGCGTCATCGCGGGCTCTCCGCCGGGAAATCACATGGCGCGCAACGGCCTGATGGGTGACGCGGAGGCCTACAGGCTCTTCGTCGACCGCCGTTACGAAAGCCCTGCGCAGGACATGCTGGCCGATCTCGATGCAGGAGAGCTCGACGCCGCGGTGCTCTGGGGGCCGATCGGCGGGCCGCTGGTGAAAGACGAGCATCCCGACATGAAAGTCGTGCCGTTGATCGCGGAGGACGGCCCGCCGCGGCTGTTCTTCCGGATCACGATGGGTGTGCGCCGTGGCGAGGAGGTGTGGAAACGCGAGCTGAATTCGCTGATCCGCCGCCACCAGGACGAGATCAACGCCATCCTGTCCGAAGCGGGCGTGCCGCTGGTCAACGACATGGGGACGGAGATCGTCGAGGTCTCGCAATGATGCGCTGGCCGGCGGCGCTGCTAATTGCAGCGCTGCCGGCCTTCGCGCTTGCCCAGGCGGCCGAGGAGCCGGCCGGCTACCGGATGGATGACTACCGCGCCCCGGTTCCGGCAACGCTGGACGGCGCGCGCGTGGTCGGACCGGAAGGCGCGCACGAGCTCTGGAAGGCGGGAGAGACGGCGTTCATCGACGTCTTGCCCCGCGCCCCGAAGCCGAAGAACCTGCCCGAGGGCACGATCTGGCGCGACACGCCCCGACAGTCCGTCCCCGGCGCGACCTGGCTTCCGAATGTCGGCTACGGCGCCATCGCGGAAGAGACGGCCGATTACTTCCGCGCCGGGCTCGATGTGGCGACGGGGGGCGACAAGGATCACCCGGTCCTGTTCTTCTGTCTGGAGGCTTGCTGGATGTCCTGGAACGCCGCCAAACGCGCGCTCGAATACGGTTACAGCGAGGTTTACTGGCTGCCCGAGGGCACCGACGGCTGGGCGCTCTGGGATTATCCGCTCGAAGTGATCGAGCCGATGGCGGGGGAGCCCTGAGGCTCAGAACCCCGGCAGGCGGGTGGAGGCATGGCTCACCGTGCCGTCGGTGTCGGTCATGGTGACATCGACGCTCTGCGCGCCGCCGGGGATCGACAGGCTGACGCGCGGGTTTTCCGAGAGGGAGATTGAGCCGGTGATGTCGACGTATCCCGCCCCGTCGAGGTCGATGGCCACGTCCTGCACGTAGCGCAGCGGGATGAACAGGAGCGAGATCTGGTCCTTCTGCATCCCCGAATGCGAGGGATGAGAGATATCCACGTCGAGCCGGCTCTGCCGCGCGCCGAGCGCGGCAAGCCGCCCCGCTGCCGTCCCTCCGGCCCCGGCCTCCACCGTGAGGACCATGTCGCCGAGCGTCGCCAGCGCCTTATCCGGATCGGTCCCCGGCGGCGCGGCGCAGGCGCCCTGGCCCGAAGTCTTGACGTAGGTGCCCGCCACGAAAAGCCGGCCATCGGTGGTCTCGGCCACCACGTGCACCGGCGTCGGGCCGTTCACCCGCATTGTCACGTCGAAGAAGAACCGCTCCTGCGGCGCGTCGAGCTCGAACACCGCCGAGACCGGCATCGGGTTCTCGTCGAGCACCAGTGTCACCTTCCCGATCCGCAGGCCCTCGGGCGCCGCCACCTCGGCCGCGATCCGCGTGCGCGCATCCATGTCCGAGCGATAGGGCGCGTCGATGGCGATGACGTCGGCGCCGTCCAGCAGCGCCCGGTCGCCGTAAAGCTGCACCGCCACGTTGTCCCAGGCCGTCGGGGTCGCGGCGGCGACTGCGGGCGCGGCGGCAAGCGCGGCGGCGATCAGAAGATGTCTCATTCCGGTCCTCCCATCACGAACGCCCCGAAGGCGCGCGGCCCGTCGCCGACCGCGATCTCGCCCGTCACCTCGCGCGTCTTCGCGTCGATCAGCGTCACGCTGTTATCGAACCAGTTTGCCACAATGAGGGTGCCGCCGTCCTCCGTCACGTCGATCCCTTCGGGATATTCCCCGACACTCACCACCGCGACCTCCTCGAGGGTATCGAGCGCGACGACGCTGACCGTGCCGGCATACTGGTTGGTGACGAAGGCGTGCCACGCTGCGAAGGCGACGCCATAGGGCCGGTCGCCCACGCCGAAGGTTGCCAGAACCTCGCCCG
Source organism: Roseivivax sediminis (assembly GCF_900112685.1). Classification (GTDB taxonomy): domain Bacteria; phylum Pseudomonadota; class Alphaproteobacteria; order Rhodobacterales; family Rhodobacteraceae; genus Roseivivax; species Roseivivax sediminis. Next base: position 3,626 of record NZ_FOMS01000002.1, on the reverse strand, counting down.
CGACCGGATCGACCACGCTGACGTCGTTGCTCCCGACGTTGGCCGCGAAGAGCCGCCCGTCCGGAGCGAAGCGCAGCCCGAAGGGGCGGGTGCCCACGGCGACGTCCGCGTGCCGTTCAAGTGTCTCGGCGTCGACGATCGACACAGCATCAGCGTCGCGGTCGGCAGAGGCGAGCCAGCGCCCGTCCGGCGAGAAATCCAGCCCCGCCGGCGCGGCACCGGTTGCAAGGTCCCGGATTACCGACAGATCGGCCGCGTCCAGCACCCAGATCCGGGCATTGTACCAGTCGGACACGAAAACGCGGCCGCGCCCTGCGTCGACCGCGATGCCCGTCGGCCCGCCGTCCAGCACCGTCTCGGCCACGACTTCCCGGGTCGCAGCGTCGAAGCGCCGAACGGTCTTGCTGTCGGGGGACACAGTGTAGATGCCGAGGCCTGGATGCGCGGCCACACCCGCCGGTTTGCCCGGCACGTCGATGCGCGAGACCTCCTGCCGGGTCTCGAGGTCCAGAACGCTCAGGCTGTCGCCGTTCTGGTTGGTCACGAAGGCCATGTCCCCCGCCGCGGGCCACGCGGCGAGGGTCAGGATCAGCGCAAGATCACGAGCCCGGCGCACCGAACCGCTCGACCAGCGCGGTCATGCCCGCCTCGTCGTTCAGCTCTTCGGGGGGATCGTTGTTCGGATAGCCGCGATAGAACGCGCCGCGCCATTCGACCAGCGATCCGCCCCCGTCGAGCGGCTTGACCGTGAGGTGCGAGGAATAGTTCGTCACCGGCAGCACCTCTACCGCCACATCGGTGATGCGGTAGGAATAGGTCATCTTGTCGGCGTCGTACTTGTAGAGGATCTCGGAGATCGTCGGCCCGTCCGCGCCCTGATCGCTCAGGTGCAGAACGCGGGTCGCATCGATCTCGTTGCCGCCCTCGCCGGTCTGGCTGATCACCGCGGGGTGCCAGGTCAGGTCCTGGAAGTCGCCGATGGCCTCCCAGACCTCGGCCGGCTCCGCCGCGACTTCCGTCGTCACGGTGATCTTCTGGCGGGTCGGTCCATGGGCGAGCGCCAGCCCCGGCAGCGTCGCCGCGAGCGCCAGCCCCATGAAGATGCGTCGTTTCATTCTCCCTCCTCTTCGAAGAACGTGTTGTCCAGAATGTAATTCATGCCCCGCTGCCACGACTCGTCGGTGTTGGAGCGGATGTCGACGACGCGCCCGCGCACCATGTCGCCGGTCTCGGCGTCGCGCATCTGCAGGTTCATCGACAGGATCAGGTTCGACACCTTCTGCACCTCGCCCACGAGGCTGTAGCCGGCGCCCAGATCCGCCGCCGCGCGGGTGTCGCAGCCGTAGCACTTGGCCGGGTTCACCACGCGGTCGATCTGGTCCTGCACCGGGGCGGTGTCGGCGAGGGTCCAGCCTTCTTCGGCGAAGCGGTCGGCCACCAGCTCCTCGAGCATCCCGATCCGTGCGGCCTCGGCGGGGTCGGCGCCCTGCATCTCGGTCTGGATCGAATCGTCAAGATAGGTGATCCCGAAGAAAGCCACCTCTGCGGAGCGGTCGAGCTCGGGCCAGTCCTGCTGGGCCAGGGCCGGGGCGGCAAGGCCGAGCAGGGCAGCCAGCATTGTAATTAAGTATCGCATGGCCGGCATCGTCGGCGCGGCGGCGGCGATCGGCAATGATCCGAAGGTATCGGTTACCGGGCGGAGGCCGTATCTGGCACCTTTTTCAGAGGTCGGGAAAACCGACATGGGAGGACATCTTGAAACGATTTCTCGCGATCTGCGCTTTCGCGTTCGGCGGCCTTGCACTTGCAGGCCCGGCCGCGGCGGTCGATGTGCGCGCGGCGGTGCTGCGCATCGACTACGACGAATTGCTGCCCATCTCGCGCTATGAGCACCCGTCCGAGGATGTCGGCTTTGCCGGCGCCCGGCTCGCGGACGAGGATAACGGCACCACCGGCCAGTTCCTCGGCCACACCTTCGAGACCGAGACCGTCGCCACGACGCCGGAAGATGCCGACGCGGCGCTCGACCGGCTGATCGCGGACGGTGTCCGGCTTTTCGTGATCCTGGCTGAAGCGGAAGACCTGCTGCGCCTCACCGACCGCGCATCGGAGGACGGCGCGCTGGTGTTCAACGCGCTGGCGCGCGATGCGGCGCTGCGCAGCGGCGAATGTCGCGCGAACCTTCTGCACACCGCGCCGTCGCACAACATGATGGCCGACGCGGTGGCGCAGTTCGCGATCTGGAAGCAGTGGGAAGAGTGGCTGCTCGTCTCCGGCTCCAACCCCGAGGACCGGCAGTTCGCGGACGCCCTGCGCAACGCCGCCACCAAATTCGGGGCCGAGATCGTGGAAGAGCGCGAGTTCGAGGATACCGGCGGGGCGCGGCGAACCGATTCCGGCATCGTGCAGGTACAGCGCCAGTTGCCCACCTTCATGCAGGACACGGAAGAACATGACGTGGTGATGGCCGCCGACCGCTCCGACGTCTTCGCCGAGTACCTGCCGTATCATCAGTGGACGCCGCGCCCGGTGATGGGATCGGGCGGCCTCGTACCGGTCACGATGCACGGGGCGCACGAGTTCTGGGGCGCGATGCAGCTCCAGTCGCGGTTCGACGATCTCGGTCAGCGCTATATGAGGGAGGAGGATTACGACACCTGGCTTGCCCTGCGTGTCGTCGGAGAGGCGGTCACGCGGATCTCGAGCGCGGAGCCGGACGCGATCCGCGACTACGCGCTGTCGGATGATTTCGAGCTCGCGGCGTTCAAGGGCCAGCCCGTCACCTTCCGCACCTGGAACGGCCAGATGCGCCAGCCGATCCTGCTTTACGACGGGCGCATTACCGTCAGCGTGAGCCCGCAGGACGGGTTCCTGCACCAGCGCTCCCCGCTCGACTCGATGGGCCTCGACGCGCCCGAATCCGACTGCAGCGCCTTCGAGTGAGGCAAGGACAAAGACATATGAAACATCTGATCCTGACCACCGCGCTCGCCGCGCTGACCGCGAGCCCTGCGCTCGCCAACAAGGTCTTCGTGTCGAACGAGCGCGGCAACACCGTGACCGTGATCGACAGCGACACCTGGGAGGTGATCGAGGAATTTCCCGCCGGCAACCGCCCGCGCGGGATCACCATCTCGCCCGACGGCACGAAGCTCTATGTCTGCGCCTCGGACGACGACACCGTGCGCGTCTTCGACACCGAGACCTACGAGGAACTCTACACCCTCCCCTCGGGCCCGGACCCGGAGCTGTTCGTGATCCACCCCTCGGGCAACCCGCTCTACATCGCGAACGAGGACGACAACCTCGTCACCGTGACCGACACCGAGACGCGGCAGGTTCTGGCCGAGGTGCCGGTGGGCGTGGAGCCCGAGGGCATGGGGATCAGCGCCGACCAGAAATACGTGGTCAACACGTCCGAGACCACGAACATGGCGCATTTCATCAACACCGAGACCTACGAGATCGACCACAACATCCTCGTCGACCAGCGCCCGCGCTACGCGCAGTACACCGCGGACGGCACCCGGCTTTACGTCTCGTCCGAGATCGGCGGCACGGTGTCGGTGATGGACATCGCCGAGGACGGCACCCCGACGCTGACCCAGAAGATCGAGTTCGAGGTG
>NZ_FOMS01000001.1 GCF_900112685.1 Roseivivax sediminis | reverse complement strand
GAGCCGACAGAACCAGCGATAGGCCAGGTTCAAATGAACCTCCTCGCAAAGCCGCCGTTCTGACCGGATGCCGAAGGCGTAGCCGACGATCAGCATGCGGATCATCAGCTCCGGATCGACCGAGGGGCGGCCCGTCATGCTGTAGAATGGTGCGAGATGGCGGCGCATGTCTCCGAGATCAACGAAGCGGTCGATGCCCCTGAGCAGATGCTCCGCCGGGACGTGGTCTTCTATTGCGAACTCGTAGAACAGCGCGCCCTGCGAAACCTGCCTCGGCCCCATCATCGCCAGTTCTCCCATGCTTCAGGAGAATTGAATCAGCACCAGTGACGTCGCTCAAGCGGAGTTTTTCAACACCATCTGCGCAAAGCGGCCGACGGCCGGACCCAGATATGCTTCAAAGCCGGATGTGGGCCGCCATGGTTTCGCAGTGATAGATCATTCCGCCCGTACGCGCTGCCAGAAGGCCGTTTTCGGGGATGCGCCTAGCATAGGGTCTCCAGATACTCCGCGTGGGATGGGTGCGAGCCGAAGTTTTCGATCTCGGCGTCTGCCGCGGCGCATGAGGTCAGATGGCGGGCGGCGTGGCCGTAGCGGCCCGACCGGGCTCGATCGAGGGCGAAGTTGATCATCGAGCGCCACAGCAGGACGGCTGCCAGCGGGTGGCCCGGGGCGAGGGCGTCGGCGAGCGGGGTGAGGATTTCGTAGGCGTCGCCGTCGATCTCGTCGCTGCGGGCGTCGATGAGCTCAGCTGCAAGCGGCAGATCGGGCGCCTCGAGGCAATAGACCAGCGCCTGCGCGATCGGCTCGTGCCTCAGAACGAGCCGGCGCGCGGCGTCTTCGGCCTCGATGTCGTCGAAGTCGGGCAGGAGGCTCAGATGGCGGCGCAAAGCGGCGGGGCAGAGATGGCGCTCGAAGCGGTGCCAGAGGGCGGCGCGCAGATCGTCCGTCCGGCCGAGCGCCTCGAGGCAGGCAAAACGCGCTTCGTCGAGCTCGGGCGTGTCGTCCCATGGAACGCTGCTGTCGCGCGGCCGCACGGCCTCGATCAGACGCAGCGCCTCCTCGGGGCGACCGGCCTCCAGCAGGCGCGTCGCGGCGGCGGGGGCAATCGTGACATAGGTCAGCTGCTCCGGCGTGTATTGCGCGAGCCAGCTGTCGACGTCGCCTTCCGCGTCCGCCACGTCCCGCAGGATCATGTCGGCCGTCAGGTTGCGCCCGGCGAGGGCACGCTCGGCGCGTGCGGTGGCGTCTGGGATGAAGCCGTACCGGGCGTGGTCAGCCTCGGTCAGCGGCGCATCGCGCGCAGCTTCGGCCAGCGCCCTGAGGCGCGCCAGGCCGGTAGCCCCGAGCGCCTCCGCCAGCGCGGGCACGGCGTCGTCGAAGGCCCCGTAGCCATCCTCCGAGACCGCCTCGAAGACGTCCTCGGCCAGCGCCTCCGGCGCCCTGCTCAGCCGCGGTGCGAGCCGATCGATAGCCGCCATGGCATCGCCCATGACGTCGCCGATCGTGCCCCAGCTGTCGTCGGTGCGCTCGTGGATGCCGGCTGCGAGGTGCAGCTGCGTCCAGAGAAGGTCGAAGGCGGTATCCGGATCGTCCGGCGCGATGCGGGTTTCGATGAGCTGCGTCAGATCCGACAGTTCCTGCGCCAGCTTCTTCTGCGCCTTGCGCGAGAGGAAGCTGCGGCCCCGGCGGATCGAGGCGAAGCGCTTGAGCACGTCCGCCCGGATCGTCTCCAGCCCCTGATCGGCGGAGAGCATCATGCGCACCCGGCGCTGCCGGGCCGCGTCGCCCTTTACCGTTTCGAGCAGAAGGTCCGCGAGCGTGTCCGCGCCGAGCGCTACGAGGTTCGCCTTGTTCAGAGCCTTGCGCGCCATTCTCTCCTCCTCGCCCCGACGCGACGACGGTCGGGATCATGCACCGCCAAGCAAAGCCTACAAGCGTTGTCTGGAAATAGTATGGGCGCCCACTGGGCGCCCCTACATCTTGGCCAGACCTGAGTTGTCGCGAAATCCTTATCCCGATTTCGAGACAACTTTATCCGGATTCACACCGTCAGTGTGTCCAGGCCCCACGGCGGTCGTGGGCAAAGTTCTCCGCATAGCCGCGCGGGCGCACATTGGTCGCGCGCGATTTCGGCTCGAAGACGTCGGCGTCGATCCCGTGGTCGCGGGCGTACTCTTCGGCCTCCTTGCGGGTGTCGAAGCGGATCTGCACCTGCGCCTGGGTGTCGTCGGACGACGTCCAGCCCATCAGCGGATCGACCGTCCGCGCGCTTTCGGGCAGGAATTCCAGAACCCAGTGCTTGGTCCGCGCCCGGCCCGAGGACATGGCGGTCTTGGACGGCTGGTAGATTCTCGCGCGCATCGTCTCACCTCTCGTCTCGGCACCGGGGTTATCGACAAAAACGGCCGCGCTTTCAAGCCGCTCCGGACGGCTCGCGCTGCGGCACGATTTCGTCAGCCCATGTCATAGCGATTCCCGCTACCCTCGGGGCAGTATTTGCATCGGCAGAGGACGTTTCAATGAAGAGATTGCAGGCCGCAGCGGCGGCATTGACGTGCGCGGCGGGGCCGCTCTGGGCGGCCGAGGGCACGCGCGTCACCGTCACCGGAGAGATCATCGACACCTGGTGTTATTATTCCGGCGTCATGGGCGGGCCCGACGCGGTCGTCGGCTCGGCCCATCACACCTGCGCGCTGTGGTGTTCGGCCGGCGGCATCCCGGTCGGCCTGCTGACGCCCGAGGGCGAGGTCTACATGGTGCTCAAGCTGCCGGGGACCGATCAACTCGCCGGCGGCGACACGGCGCTGCGGCTGGCGTCCCACACCGTGACGGCGGAGGGGATGCACTACAGCCGCGACGGGCTCGACTACATCCTCGTGGAGGAGGTCGTGTCGGACCGTGGAATCACCAACCTCAATCACGAGGATTACGGCGTCGTGCCCGGCTTCGCGATCCCCGACGATGCGCTGGAGAACTGAGATGCGGACGCTGATCGCGATGGCGGTACTGGCCTCCGGCCCGGCCCTGGCGCAGGACTTCTCCGAAGGGTCGGAGGCAAGCGAATGGGGCCTTTTCGGCGAGCGGACGGCGCGGTTCGAGGCCGAGGTGGTGGACCCGATCTGCACGCTTTCCGGCGACTGCGCGCAGGCCTGCGCCGACGGCCGGCAGATGGCGCTTCTGCGGCGCGCCGACGAGGTTCTGGTGATGCCGCTGAAGAACCGGCAGACCGTTTTCTCGGGCGCCGCTGCCGACCTTGCACCCTATTGCGGCGAGACGGTGGAGGTCGACGGCCTGCTGATCGAGAACCCCGAGATCGGCGCGACCAACGTCTACATGGTTCAGCGCATCCGGCGTCTGCCCGATGGCGCGTGGTCCGAGACGACCCGCTTCACGGAGGCGTGGGCCGAGGCCAACCCGGACGCCGCAGGCGACGGCCCCTGGTTCCGCCGCGACCCGCGCATCGCGGCCGAGATCGCGCGCGAAGGCTGGCTCGGCCTTGGCCCGGAGGCCGAGGACGCCTTCCTCCGCGACTGGCTGGGCGTGGAATGACCGGCCGGCGGATTGCGCTCGGCGCCGCGCTCGTGGTGCTGACACTCGGCACGGCCCGGGCGGAGACGCCGTTTCCGATCGCCCTCGGCGGGTCCTTCACGCTGACGGACGACAACGGTGCCGCGCGCACCGAGGCGGCAGAGGGCGCCGACCTTCAGTTGCTGTTCTTCGGCTACGCCAATTGCGAGCAGATCTGCTCCGCTGCGCTGCCGCTCATGGGTGGAGCGGTCGACCGGCTGACCGAGGCGGGACTCGCCGCAGTGCCGGTGATGGTGACCGTCGATCCCGGCCGCGACCGTGTGGGCACGATGAGCGCGACCCTCGCGGCCCATCACCCGGCTTTCGTCGGGCTGACCGGCACGGAAGCCGAGCTTCAGTCGGTCTACGACCTGTTCGGCGTGGAAAAGGAGATCCTGTTCCGCGACCCGGCCGGCGCGCCGGTCTACGCGCATGGCAGCCATATCTACCTGCTGGACGGGGCAGGGCGGTTCCTGACGCTCCTGCCGCCGATCCTCGCGCCGGAGCGGCTTGCGGAGATCGCACAGGGCTATATTGACGGCTGAGACCTCATTTGCGTTTCGCGCGTGGGACTGAGGGGGGCCGGCGGCGGGGTATGCGGCCCCCGCCGAACGACCGGCTTTCGCGTCACCACTCGAAGGCGTCGACCTCGACGCGCCTGCCGAGCGTGAAGGCGTCCGCGACGTGCCGCATGGGCGACAGGTCCACCTCACTCTCCCCGTTCGCCAGAAGCTCCGCAAAGCGTGCGTATAGTCCGGCATACTCCCGGTCCGGGCCCGCCGACATCTCCGTCCCGTCGACACTCAGCCGCGCGCCGCCGTCCGACAGGGTCGCGGTACCGGCACCTGTCTCGATCACGATGTCCCAGGTCTGCGGCCCCTCCTGCCGCCAGTCAAAAGCGGCGGTGACCTCCGCCCCCTCGGGGTCGCGAAAGGTCAGGTCGGCGGCGATCGGCGTCAGCCGGTTCGCCGGGAAGGACAGTTCCGCCGCGCTGAGGTGCAGCGGCCGGGGGTGGATCGCGGTCAGCACCGACAGCGCGTTGATCCCCGGATCGAAGACGCCGAGCCCGCCGGGCTCCCACACCCAGTCCTGTCCGGGATGCCAGCGGCGCACGTCCTCCTTCCAGGTGATCTCAACTCTCCGGATGTCCTTGCCCGCAAGCCAGTCGCGCGCCGCCGCGACCGACGCCGCGTGCCGCGAATGCCAGGTGGCAAACAGGGTCAGTCCCCGCGCCTCGGCGAGCGCGATCAGGTCATGGACCTCCGACAGCGTCGCGCCCGGCGGCTTCTCCAGCATCACGTGGCGCCCGGCCAGCAGCGCCCGGCGCGCATCGGCGTAGCGGGGCCCCGGCGGCGTGCAGAGCGACACCGCGTCGATATCGGTTCGCGCCGCCAGGAGCGTCTCGAGAGAGGAAAACCCGTCCACCCCGTCCACCCCGGCATTGCGGCTCGCCGTCGCGGCGAGGCTGAAGGCCCCGCTTCCGGCGATGGCGGGGATGTGCTGGTCGCGGGCGATCTTGCCGATGCCGACAAGGGCGATCTGCCGGGCCATCAATGCGAATCCTTCGGAACGGCGGCGCCGCGGCAGCCGCGAAGAAAGTCGAAATCGGCGCCTGTATCGGCCCCCTCCACATGCGTATGGAACAGCTGCGCGTAGCCGCCCACGGGCGCCTCGGGCGCTGTCCATTCCGCGAGCCGCCGCGCGATCTCCTCCTCGGGCACGTCCAGATGAAGGCGCCGCGCCGCCACGTCGAGCTCGATCATGTCGCCGTCGCGCACGATGGCGAGCGGCCCGCCCACCGCCGCCTCGGGCGAGGTGTGCAGCACCACGGTGCCGTAGGCGGTGCCCGACATGCGCGCGTCCGAGATCCGCACCATGTCGGTGATCCCCTTGCGCAGCACCTTCGGCGGCAGGCCCATGTTGCCGACCTCGGACATGCCGGGATAGCCCTTCGGCCCGCAATTCTTCAGCACCATCACAGAGGTCTCGTCGATGTCGAGATCCTCGTCGGCGATCTTCGCCTTGTAGTCGTCGATATCCTCGAACACCACGGCGCGGCCGCGATGGAACATCAACTCGGGCGAGGCCGCTGACGGCTTCAGCACCGCGCCGCCCGGCGCGAGGTTGCCGCGCAGCACCGCGATCCCGCCCGAGGCGGCGAGCGCCTTCTCCACCGGCAGGATCACGGCCTCGTTCCAGTTCACCGCGTCCCTGACCTCGTCCCAGATGCCGCTGCCCGAGACGGTCAGCGCGTCCTTGTTGAGCATCCCGCCCTCGCCGAGGCGCTTCAGCACAACGGGCAGGCCGCCGGCATAGAAGAACTCCTCCATCAGGTATTTGCCCGACGGCATCAGGTTCACGACCGTGGGCACGTCGCGCCCCAGCCGGTCCCAGTCGTCGAGCGTCAGGTTCACGCCGACGCGCCCCGCAAGCGCAAGGATATGCACCACCGCGTTCGTGGACCCTCCGATGGCGCCGTTGGTGCGGATCGCGTTCTCGAAGGCCGCCCTGGTCAGTACGTCGGACGGCTTCAGGTCGTCCTTGACCATCTGCACGATGCGCCGGCCCGAAAGCTGCGCCATCACCCGCCGCCGCGCGTCGACCGCCGGGATCGCGGCGTTGCCCGACAGCGCCATGCCCAGCGCCTCGGCCATCGACGCCATGGTCGAGGCGGTGCCCATCGTGTTGCAGGTGCCCGACGACCGGCTCATCGCCTGCTCGGCCTCGAGGAAATCCTCCTTCGACATCTTCCCGGCCTTGATGTCCTCCGACATCTGCCAGAGCGCGGTGCCAGAGCCCACGCGCTCCCCCCGGAACCAGCCGTTCAGCATCGGCCCGCCGGTCACCACGATCGACGGCAGATCCGTGGACGCCGCCCCCATCATGAGCGACGGGGTGGTCTTGTCGCAGCCCACCAGCAGCACGGCGCCGTCGATGGGCTGGGCGCGCATAACCTCCTCCACCGCCATGGCGGCGAGGTTGCGGTACATCATCGCCGTGGGGCGGAAGGTGTTCTCGGACGCGCTGAACACCGGCACCTCCAGCGGGAAGCCTCCGGCCTCCCAGATCCCCGCCTTCACCTTCTCGGCCAGCTCGCGCAGATGCCCGTTGCAGGGCGTCAGCTCCCCCCACGTATTGAGAATGCCGATCACCGGCCGCCCGTCGAACAGGTCGTGCGGGTAGCCCTGGTTTTTCAGCCAGCCGCGGTGGTAGATGTGATCGCGCGACGTGCCCCCGTACCACTCCTGCGAACGCAGCTTGCGGGGCCAGGTGGCGGGCGTGAAAGTCATCGTCGTTTCCTTCGGCTGTCCTGTGCGTACCTCCACCCTTTCGGGCGCGCGCACCTGCTTCTTTGGGCCTCAAATACTCCGGGGAGTGTGAGGGGCTGGCCCCTCACCGGTCCTGTCCCGTCCGCCCCGCGCACCGGCACGGACGACTCGCGGGTAGGGTGGGCAATCTGCCCACCCCGGCGCTCACCCCTGTTTCTGCTTGTTGTAGACGTCGAAGATCACCGCCGCGAGCAGCACCAGCCCCTTGATCACCTGCTGGTAGTCGATGCCGATCCCCATGATCGACATGCCGTTGTTCATCACCCCCATGATGAAGGCGCCGACCACCGCGCCGACGATCTTGCCGACGCCGCCCGACATCGACGCGCCGCCGATGAACACCGCCGCGATCACGTCGAGCTCCATCGCGAAGCCCGCCTTCGGCGTCGCCGTGTTCAGCCGCGCCGCGAAGACGAGGCCCGCCAGCGCCGCGAGGAACCCCATGTTGACGAAGGTGAGGAAGGTCAGCCGTTCGGTCGCGATCCCTGACAACTTGGCGGCCTTGGAATTGCCGCCGAGCGCGTAGATCCGCCGGCCCAGCGTCGTCTTCTCGGTCAGGAAGGCGTAGACGATCGTCAGCACGCCCATCGTCACCAGCACGTTCGGCAGGCCGCGGAAGGTCGACAGCTTCCAGATCAGGAACAGGCACGCCCCCGCAACGATGATGTTGCGCAGCGCGAAGAGCGCGGAGGGCTCGTCCTCGATCCCGTAGGTCTTGTTCCGGGCGCGCTGGCGCAGGCCCATGTAGACGATCGCCATCACCGCGATCACGCCCACGGCCAGCGCGGTGACGTTCGGCCGGTCGACCCCGAAGACGTCCGGGATGAACCCCGTGGACAGCGCCTGGAAAGACCGCGGGAACGGCCCCACCGACTGCCCTTCGAGCAGCCACAGCGACGCGCCCCGGAAGACCAGCATGCCAGCCAGCGTCACGATGAAGGAGGGGATCTTCCAGTAGGCCACCCAGTAGCCCTGCGCCGCGCCGATCACGATGCCGGCCAGCAGGCACAGGACGATCGCCGCGATCACCGGCAGGCCCCAGTTCACGATCATCACCGCCGCGAGCGCGCCGATGAAGCCCATCACCGAGCCCACCGACAGGTCGATGTTGCCGCCGACGATGACGATCAGCATCCCCAGCGCCATGATGATGATATAGCTGTTCTGCAGGAACAGGTTGGTGATGTTGATGGGCCGCAGCAGCGTGCCGTCGGTCACGATCTGGAAGAACACCATGATCGCGATGAGTGCGAAGAGCAGCCCGTAATCGCGCATGTGCCCGGCAAGGTAGTTGCCCCAACCCTTGGAGCCGCCGGCGGTCTCGGTTTGCGTTGCCGTATCGGTCATACCCACCCTCTCAATCGGTCACGATGAGCGACATGATGCGCTCCTGGCTGGCCTCCTCGGCGGTCAGCTCGCCGACGAACGCGCCCTCGTTCATCACGTAGATCCGGTCGCAGAGGCCCAGGAGTTCGGGCATCTCCGACGAGATCATCACCACGCCCTTGCCGTCTTTCGACAGGTCGTTGATGATATTGTAGATTTCGAATTTCGCCCCGACATCGATGCCGCGCGTCGGCTCGTCGAGGATCAGTACCTGCGGCCCGGCGAAGAGCCACTTGGACAGCACCACCTTCTGCTGGTTGCCGCCCGAGAGGTTCACCACCTTCTGGAAGACCGACGGCGTGCGGATGTTCATCGCCCGCCGGTATTCCTCGGCGACGCGCGTCTCTTCCTCGTGCTGCAACACGCCGCCATTGGCGACCTTCGGCAGGTTCGCCAGCGTGATGTTGCGCACGATGGGCTCGTCGAGGACGAGGCCCAGCTCCTTGCGGTCCTCGGTCACGTAGGCAAGGCCCGAGGCGATGGCGCGCGCGACGGTCGAGACGTCCGCCTCGGCCCCCGCGACCTTCACCCGGCCGGTGATGTTCTGCCCGTAGCTCTTGCCGAAGATCGACATGGCCAGTTCCGTGCGGCCCGCGCCCATGAGGCCGGCGATGCCCACGACCTCGCCGCGGCGGACGTGGAAGGACACGTTGTCGACCACCTGCCGCTCGGAGTGTTCGGGGTGCGCGACGCACCAGTTCTCGACCTCGAGAAGCATCTCGCCGGCGCGACGTTCGCGCGCCGGGTAGCGGTTCTCCAGCGACCGGCCGACCATGTCGCGCACGATCTGATCCTCGGTCAGCGCCTCGGCCTTCGCGTCGCGGCTGGCGACGGTGGCGCCGTCGCGCAGCACCGTCACGCTGTCGGCGACGCGCCGCACCTCGTTCAGCTTGTGGCTGATGATGATCGACGTGACGCCCTGTTTCTTCAGCTCCAGGATCAGGTCGAGAAGCGCCTGGCTGTCGCTTTCGGACAGGGCGGCGGTCGGCTCGTCGAGGATCAGCAGGCGCACTTCCTTGGACAGCGCCTTGGCGATTTCCACGAGCTGCTGCTTGCCCACGCCGATGCGGTCCACCAGCGTCGTCGGTGCCTCGTGCAGCCCGACCTTGCGCAGAAGCTCCACCGCGCGGGCATTGGTCTCCTGCCAGGAGATGATGCCGCCGGTGGCACGTTCGTTGCCGAGAAAGATGTTCTCGGCGATCGACAGGAGCGGCACCAGCGCCAGTTCCTGATGGATGATGATGATGCCGCGGCGTTCGCTGTCGGCGATGCCGGAAAAGGCCATCACCTCGCCGTCATAGACGATGTCGCCGTCGTAGCTGCCATGCGGGTAGACGCCCGACAGCACCTTCATCAGCGTCGACTTGCCGGCGCCGTTCTCGCCCACCAGCGCGTGGATCTCGCCCTCGCGGACCGAGAAGGTCACGTCGTCGAGCGCCTTCACCCCCGGAAAGGTCTTGGTGATGCCGCGCATCTCCAGAAGCGGTGTCATGCCAGGTGCTCCTGCAATCCGGCGCGCGACGCCAAACCCGGCCGGGTTGGCCGCGGGACATCGCCCCATCGGCGCACCCGGCGCGCATGCGCCATGCCCGACCTCCCCGCCGGGAGGGCATTCGTCGATCCGGCGACGCACTTGCGACGGGCGGGCTTGAACGGATCCGGCGTCGACGCTTGCGGCTTGGCCCTCTCGAGGTCGGGCATGGCGCATGCGCGCCCTGGAAACTGACTATCGCGCATTGTTCAGAGATCTCCCACGTGCCGGGCCCCGCCCGCCGGGCGGACAGGGCCCAAGCACCGATCAGTTGCTGCCGGTCTCGATCTGGTCGCGGGTGTAGTAGCCGGACTCCAGAAGCACGTCCTCCCAGTTGTCCGCATCCACCGCGACGGGTTCGAGAAGGTACGACGGGACGACCTTGACGCCGTTGTCGTAGGTCTCGGTGTCGTTGATCTCGGGTTCGCCGCCTTCGAGCAGCGCCTCGACCATGCCGACGGTCACGCGCGCCAGTTCGCGGGTGTCCTTGAAGATGGTCGAATACTGCTCCCCGGCGAGGATCGACTTGACCGAGGGCACCTCTGCGTCCTGGCCGGTGACGATGGGCATCTCCTGATCGCCCGAGCCGTAGCCGACGCCCTTGAGCGAGGACAGGATGCCGATCGACAGCCCGTCATAGGGCGACAGCACGCCATGCACGGTGTCGTCGGTGTAATGCGCCGACAGAAGGTTATCCATGCGCGACTGCGCCACCGCGCCGTCCCAGCGCAGCGTGCCGACGGTGTCCATGCCCATCTGGCCGGATTTCACGTTGATCTGCCCGTCGTCGATCATCGGCTGCAGCACCGACATCGCGCCGTCGTAGAAGAAATAGGCGTTGTTGTCGTCGGGCGAGCCGCCGAACAGTTCCACGTTCCAGGTGTCGGCGTCGGGGAAACGCTCTTCGAGGCCCTCCACCAGCGACGTCGCCTGCTGCACGCCGACCTGGAAGTTGTCGAAGGTCGCGTAGTAGTCGACATATTCGCTGTCGCGGATCAGCCGGTCGTAGGCGATGGTGCGGATGTCCGAGAAATGCGCGTTCTCGAGCGCGTTCGACAGCGTGGTGCCGTCGATGGCCGCGATCACCAGCACGTCGACGCCCTTGGTGATCATGTTCTCGATCTGGGCGAGCTGGTTGGGGATGTCGTCCTCTGCGTATTGCAGATCGGTCTCGTAGCCGGCTTCCTCGAACTGGCGCACCATGCTTTCGCCGTCCGATATCCAGCGCGCCGAGGACTTGGTGGGCATGGCGATGCCGATGGTGCCCTTGTCCTGGGCGAAGGCCGCGCCGGCCGAGAGGCCGAGCGTCAGCGCAAGGGCCGAAAGCCCCGCGGTGGTGAATTTCATGTCTGTCCTCCCTGGGGGCGCCCGTGTCCTCCGCGCGGCCCCGTGAACTCGTCTTGCCAAAAGTGACGGGGCGCGAAGGGCGCGGTCCCCTGCGGCGAACCTACCGATGAACGTGCATACCCATCAAATAATACTTTTTGCGTTTTTCATATCGCATACGGTATGCGTTGCCCATGCGTGACGCGTTTCAGCGCCTGTCCTGGCGGCAACTCAGGCTGATCCAGGCGATCGCGGCCGACGGGCAGATCTCGGTCGCCGCCGACCGGCTGGCGATGACCCAGCCCGGCGCCTCGCGTATGCTGTCGGAGGTCGAGAAGATCGTCGGCGAGCCGCTGTTCGACCGGCACCCGAAAGGCGTGACCCCCACAGGGATCGGCGCGGTGTTGACCCGCCACGCCGGCGCACTCCTCAGCGGTTTGGACGATGCGGCCTCTGAGGTCGAAGCTTTCCGCGCCGGCCGCGCGGGCCGGGCGCGGGCCGGGGCGGTCACGGGGGCGGCGCTGGCCTACCTGGTGCCGGCTATCCGCGCGCTGCGGCAGGAGACCTCGGCCGCGGAGATCGGCCTCGAGGTCGCGCCATCCACGGACCTGATGGCCGGTCTGCTGAACGGGGAGTTCGACTTCGTGCTGTCGCGTCTGCCCCCCGGTACCGATGCGCGCCAGTTCGACATCCTCGGCAGCCGCGAAGAAGAGGTGGAGATCCTGGCCCGTCCCGGCCATCCGCTGGCCGGCCGCCGGGGGCTGCGCCTTGAGGATCTCGGCGCGCTGACCTGGGTGATGCAGGCGCCGGGCATGCCGGTGCGCGAGGCGGTGGTCGCGGCCCATCTCGCGCGCGGGCTGCGCCCGCCGCCCGAAGTGGTCGACACCGCCTCCGTCCTGGCGACGCTCGCCTATCTGCTGGAGACGGACGCGGTGTCGCCCGCCGCCCGCGAGGTCGCGGGGCTGCTCGGCGGGACAACGGGCTCGCTCGTGCGGCTCGATCTGCGCGACGTGGTCTCGCTCTCGCCCTACCACCTGATCCGCCTGCGCTCGCGTCCGGTCAGCCCGCTGGCGGAGCGGTTGATGGCGCTGGTGCAGGCGCGGCTCGGGGCCTGAGGCTCAGAACCTGTCGACCGGGATCTTCAGGTAGCTGTGGCCGTCGGCCTCGGCCTCGGGCAGGCGGCCGCCGCGCAGGTTGACCTGAAGCGCGGCGAGCATCCGGTCGGGCAGGGGCAGCGTCGCGTCCCGCTTCTCGCGCCGGGCGATCCACTCCTCGCGCGCTGTGCCGTCCTTGACGTGCGGGTTGTGCGCGCGGTGCTCCGCCACCGTCGCCTCCCACGCCGGTTCGTCCCGCCCCGGCCCGCCGTAATCGTGGCCAACGAACAGCCGCATTTCGCCGGGCCAGCCGAGGATGGTCTGCAGCGAGTCCCAAAGTACCGAAGCGGAGCCGCCGGGAAAGTCGCAGCGCGAGGTGCCCACATCCACGTGCATCAGCGTGTCGTGCACGAACGCGGCATCGCCGCACTTGTAGGTGATCGACCCCAGCGTGTGCCCCGGCGACAGCGTCACGGAGACCTGAAGGTTGCCGATCGCGAAGGTCTCTCCGTCCTCGAAGAGCCGGTCGAAGTCGCGGTCCGGATCGAAGGCGCCCGGCAGGTGGTAGAGGTCCTCCCAAAGCTTCGCGATCTCGCGCACACGCGCCCCGATGGCCGCCGGCACGTTTAGCCGCGCCTTCAGCCGGGCGGAGGCCATGAGGTGATCGGCATGGGGGTGGGTGTCGAGGATCCATTCCACGTGCAGCCCGTTCTCGGCCACGATCCCCAGCACCTGCTCCAGGCTCGCCTCGGAGGTGGCCGCATGCGCGGGGTCGAAGTTCAGCACCACGTCGATCAGCGTGGCGGACTTCGTCTCGGGGTCGGCGCAGATATACTGGATGGAGCCGCTGTCCGGCTCGTAGATGCCCCAGACATCGGGGCTCCCCGTGCCGCGCGACGGGGAGTGGCGGACGATGGCATCGGTCATGTGGCGGGTCCTTTCCTGTGTGTCATGGCGGACTTCGCACGCCCGCCCATCCAGAGCCCGGCCAGCATCGCCGGTACGAAGACCAGCGTGCCGGGGGCGGCCAGCGGCAACGCGGTGAGGGCCGGGCCGGGGCAGAAGCCGCCGATCCCCCAGCCGAGGCCGAACAGCGCCGCGCCGGTCAGGAGCGGCGCGTCGATGGCGCGGGCGCTCGGCAGGTCGAATTCGGGCATACGCAAGGGGGCGGCCCGGCGCCAGACGAGGCGGTAGCCGACATGCGCGGTCACCGTGGCGCCGGCCATGACGAAGGCGAGGCTGGGGTCCCACGTCCCGAAGAGGTCGAGGAAGTTCAGCACCTTGGCCGGGTCGGCCATGCCCGAGACGACGAGGCCGAGGCCGAAGACGAGGCCCGACAGCAGGCCGAGGATCGGGTTCATCGCGGGGCTCCTCAGATCAGGTGGCGCAGGACGAAGACGGTGACGATGGCGGTGCCCATGAAGGTCGCGACGGCGGCTAGCGAGCGCGGCGACAGCCGCGCCAGCCCGCAGACCCCGTGCCCCGAGGTGCAGCCCGAGCCGATCGCGGTGCCGGTGCCCACGATCAGGCCGGCCGCCGCCATCGCCGGCAGGTTCCCCGGAACCGTCTGCGCCGGCAGGTCCCCGGCCCAGAGCGCGTAGGCGAAGGGGGCGGCAAGCAGCCCGACAACGAAGCCGATGCGCCAGCGCGCGTCCGGCCCGCCGGTTATCGCCCCGAGGGCGCCGCGGGTGATGCCCGAGATCCCGGCGATCCGGCCGAAGATCGCCATGACCATCACGGCCGACAGCCCGATCAGGATGCCGCCCGCCAGCGAGGCGACCGGCGTGAAGGCGGTGACGGTGTCGAGCTCCATGCGCAACTTTCCTTGCGTTGTGTTCGGGCGCCATATATTAGCGGTAACTAATTTAGTAAAGCGTGAAGTGAAAATATCATGCCGCCTCCTGATCCGGACAATCCCGATCATGGCGCCGACCCGGTGGCGCCGGCCGATCTCGCGGCGCTGGAAGAGCGCGCCGAGCATGTGGCGGGGCTGCTGACGCTGATGGGCAATCCGCGTCGCCTGCTGATCCTGTGCCGGCTGGCAGAGGGCGAGGCCTCCGTGAGCGCGCTTCAGTCCGCCGTCGGGCTCAGCCAGTCGGCGCTGAGCCAGCACCTCGCCCGGCTGCGCGCCGCCGGCATCGTGCGGGCGCGGCGCGACGGGCAAAGCATGCACTACTCCATCTGCGACGACGACACGCGGGCGCTGATGGTGGCGCTCTACGACACATTCTGCGCGCAGGGCCGGTGACCGGTTGAGCCGCGCCGGCGCAGCGATCATGCTGGCGTGCAGAAGGAGAGGACCCGCCATGACGCTCAGACGGCTTGCCTGCCTGCTTGTGCTGCTTCCGACGTTGGCCTGGGGACAGGACCGCACGGAGGTCGCGCAGTTCTACCGTGCCTGGCTGTCGGACACGCTCTGGCCGATGGCGCGCGCAGAGGGGGTCTCGCGCTCGACCTTCGACGCGGCGCTGGGCGATGCGCGGCTGAACTGGGATCTGCCGGATCTCGTCCCGCCGGGGGCGGAGGCGGCGGTGCCGCGCGCGCAGCGGCAGTCGGAATTCGCCAGCCCCGCACGGTATTTCCGACCGAACGCGGTCCAGGGGGCAGCCGCCATCGGCCGCCAGATGGCCGCGCGACATGCCGATGCGCTCGCCGCGGCGGAGCGGGCGACGGGTGTGCCGGGCCGGATCGTGCTGGCAATCTGGGGCCGCGAGAGCGGGTATGGCCGCGTCGATATCCCGCACGACGCCTTCGAGGTGCTGGGCACCAAGGCCTTCATGTCCACCCGCGCGGAGTATTTCACCGAGGAACTGGTGGCGCTCCTTCAGATCGCGCAGGCGGGCCACGCCCCGCCCGGCGCGATGAAGTCGAGCTGGGCGGGCGCGCTGGGCCAGCCGCAATTCATGCCGTCGAGCTTCCTGAACTACGCCGCCGACGGCGACGGCGACGGACGCTCGGACATCTGGCGGTCGGAGGCGGACACGATCGCCTCTATCGCCACGTATCTTGCGCAGCATGACTGGGTGGCAGGCCGCGACTGGGGGTTCGAGGTCGTGGTGCCCGAGGACGTCTCCTGCGCCCTCGAAGGGCCGGATCAGGGGCGGCCGATCGCCGACTGGGCGGCGATGGGCATTTCGCGCGTCGGCGGCAAGGCGTTCCCGGAGCACGAGCTGCGCGGCGAGGGCTACCTGATGATGCCGGCGGGGCGGCACGGGCCGGCTTTCGTCGTCACGCCGAACTTCTACGTGCTGAAGGATTACAACATGAGCGACCTCTACGCGCTCTTCGTGGGGCATGTGGGGGACCGGATTGCCTATGGCATGAGCGATTTCGCGGCCGGTTGGGGCGATGTGGGCGGTCTCTATCGCTCCGACATCGCCGAGATGCAGCGCGGGCTGCAGGCGCTCGGTCACGATGTCGGCGGGGCGGACGGGCTGCCGGGCTTCAAGACGCGCCGCTCGATCGGCCGCTGGCAGGCGGATCGGGGCGAGACGCCGACCTGCTTTCCGCGCAAGGAGATGCTGGGCGCGCTTGGCGGGTGAGCGAGGGGCGGCCGCTAATCGCGAGCCCAAAACTGAGGGCCCGTCACCGCCTCCGTCCTCTCCTCTATCCCGCCGCCCCCTCTATGCAGTCGGACTGCAGGCGGCGCGGGCGCAGGCGGGACCAGCGGGGATCGGCCTCTTCGGGCAGGATCGCGCGCAGGCGCCGGAAGGGCAGGCGTCCCTCCAGGATCGCGCGGTAGAGCGGGAAGGCCCCGGGGCGCAGGTAGGGCGACCAGTGGCAGACCCGCGTGGCCGGCCGAGCGAGCCGGTGGCCGGCATGCCGCAGCGCCTCCAGCGTTGCCGCGTGGTCGATCTGCAGCGTCAGCGCGTTCGGCGCCAAGAGCCCGCGCGCGCCCAGCATAGAATCGCCCCGGGTCCCGGGACTCACGAAAAGCTCCATCAGCAGGTCGAAGACGTCGTTCTCGCGGCTCGTGACGGCCAGCAGGCGGGCGGCGCGGCCGGCCTCGCTCTCGGCGGCGGCGCGCGCGGTGGCGGTGAATTCCGCCGGGGCGAGCAGCAGCCCCCAGCCGAGCGCGCCGGGCGCGGCTTTCGTCAGCGCGTTCAGCACGACGCGCGCGCCGAGGGAATGGCCGATGGCGTGCACCGACCGCCCCGGGCAGCGCGCCTGTATCTCGGCCAGCAGCGTGGCGAGCGCGGTTCCGGCCGTTTCCGCCCCGCGATAGGCCTGCCGCACCGATCCGCGCGCCTGCCAGCCGAAGGAGATCGCCAGCCCGCGGTCGCGGCCCGGCCGGCCGAAGCCCAGATGCCGCGGCCAGCTGACGATCTTGGCATCGGCCTCACGGAATCTCGGTCTGAGCGAGAAGATCGTCTCGTGCGGGCAGTGGCGCGGCAACCCGGGCGCGTAGCTCAGCCCGTGCACCATGACCGCGATCGGCCCCGACCCGACCGTCGGGTCCGCAAGGGCCGCGTCCAGAACCGCGCCGAGGCTCGCCGTGCCGAAGGCCGGGGCGGGGGCCGCGTCCCGGGTCGTGACGCAGATGACCGGCATAAGAAGCGCTCCACTACATCTTGTGTGTGGGCGCTATCGTGCCACTGTTATGCTTGCGTGAAGATCAAGCGACAGTCCGATGACGGGCTTGACCCGGCGATATTTCGGCACTAGCCGGTGATCCGTGGCGATTTGTTACCGGATTGCGGGCCACGTAAAACAAGCCGCTAAAGAGGTCAGACGAAAGCGCCCCTTTCGCTTGGCCGCGATCGGGGCTTTTTTCGTTGTGCCGCCCGGCGCGCCGGCGGCCAGGAGGGATGACATGAAGGACCACAAGAGCCAGACCCGCCGCACGCGCACGCAACTCGTGCATGGCGGCACCAAGCGCAGCCAGTGGGGCGAGCTCAGCGAGGCGATGTTCCTCACGCAGGGCTTTGCCTACGACAGCGCCGCGCAGGCCGAGGCGCGTTTCATCGAGGCCGGCGAAGACGAATACATCTACGCCCGCTACGGCAACCCGACCGTGCGCATGTTCGAGGAACGCATCGCGCTCCTGGAGGGCGCGGAGGACGGGTTCGCCACCGCTTCGGGCATGGCCGCGGTCAACGGCGCGCTGGCGGCGATGCTGAAGGCCGGCGACCACGTCGTCGGGGCTCGCGCGCTCTTCGGCTCCTGCCTCTATATCCTCGAAGAGATCCTGCCGCGCTACGGCGTGGAGGTCACGCTGGTCGACGGCACCGACCTCGATGCGTGGGAGGCCGCGCTCCGCCCCGACACCAAGGCGGTGTTCTTCGAATCGATGTCCAACCCGACGCTGGAGGTCATCGACATCGAGGGCGTCGCAAAGCTTGCCCACAAGGTCGGCGCGACGGTGGTCGTCGACAACGTCTTCTCCACGCCGGTCTATTCCAAGGCGCTGGAGCAGGGCGCGGACGTGGTGATCTACTCGGCCACGAAGCATATCGACGGGCAGGGCCGGACGCTCGGTGGCGTGATCCTCGGCACGCGGGAGTTCATCCGCAAGACCGTCGAGCCTTACATGAAGCACACCGGCGGCTCGATGAGCCCGTTCACCGCCTGGGTGCTACTGAAGGGGCTGGAGACGATCGACCTGCGCGTGCGCGCCCAGACCGAGACCGCCGAGGCGCTGGCGCTGCGGCTGAAGGGCCATCCTGCGCTGAGGCGGGTAATCTATCCCGGGCTTGCCGATCACCCGCAGCACGACCTCGCGCAGCGCCAGCTCGGCGCGGGCGGCACGATGCTCTCCTTCGACGTGGCGGGCGGCAAGGCCGCGGCCTTCGCGATGCTCGATGCGCTGGAGGTGGTGCTGATCTCCAACAATCTCGGGGATGCGAAGTCGATCGCGACGCATCCGGCCACCACCACCCATTCGCGCCTGTCCGAGGAGATGCGCGCCGAGCTCGGCATCGGTGACGGGTTGATCCGGCTGTCGGTCGGCCTCGAGGATCCCGAGGACCTCGCGGAGGATATCCTCGGCGCGCTCGCGCAAGCGTGACCGTACGTACGCGGCGCCGGCGCGGGGCGCCGGGGCCGCGTGTCATCCGCGACCCGTCCGCGTGCGTATCTCTGTGCGAACATGGACGAAGCGCCCGTTACCACATAGATAAGGCGGGCAGACGGCAGGAGGCGGATGCCATGAATGTCCACACGCCCGAGATCGACCGCAAGCCCAGCCGCAAGGAGGCCGAGCGTGCGCTCGCTACCCTGCGCCACTGGGCAGGGCAGTCGCACGAGGCCGAGATCGCGGCCCTCGATCCCGCCGTCGCGGCGCTGGCGCCGGATGCGGAGAAGGTTTCCTATCCGCCGCTGGCGCGGCATTACGACGCGGGGTTCGAGGCCGACGCGGATTACCGCGACACGCTGCCCGATCTTCAAAACGGACCGTCGTCTCTCATCCGCGGGGCACGGCGGGCGATCCAGCATGTCGGTATCTCGAACTTCCGGTTGCCGATCCGCTTCCGCAGCCGCGACAACGGCGCTCTGGTGCTGGAGACGAGCGTGACCGGCTCTGTCAGCCTCGACGCCGACAAGAAGGGCATCAACATGAGCCGGATCATCCGGTCTTTCTATGCCCATGCCGAAAAGACGTTCAGCTTCGAGACCATCGAGGCGGCCCTCGACGACTACAAGACCGACCTCGAAAGCTTCGATGCGCGCATCAACATGGGTCTGCGCTTCCCGGTCGCCGTGGAGAGCCTGCGGTCGGGCCTGACGGGGTACCAATATTACGACATCTCGCTGGAACTGGTGGAGACAGCCGGCGTGCGGCGCAAGATCATGCACCTCGACTACGTCTATTCCTCGACCTGCCCGTGCTCGCTGGAGCTGTCGGAGCATGCGCGGCAGGCGCGCGGCGTTCTGGCGACGCCGCATTCGCAGCGCTCCGTCGCGCGGGTGTCGGTGGAGCTGGTCGGATCGCGCTGCCTGTGGTTCGAGGACCTGATCGAGCTCTGCCGCCGGGCGGTGCCGACCGAGACGCAGGTCATGGTCAAGCGCGAGGACGAGCAGGCCTTCGCGGAGCTCAACGCCGCCAACCCGATCTTCGTGGAGGACGCGGCACGGCTCTTTGCCGAGGAACTGCAGGCGGAAGAGCGGATCGGCGATTTCCGTGTGGTTGCGAGCCACCAGGAAAGCCTGCACAGCCACGACGCGGTGTCGGTGCTGACCGAGGGCACGCTCTTCGCCGCCGACAGCCTCGACCCCAAGCTGTTCTCCACGCTGTTCCACGTCGGGTGACGACGTTCGGGGTGGGCATATTGCCCACCCGCCGGGCGCGCCGTCCGGCCCGTCATCGCGGAGAGTTGACAGCGCGCGAAAGCGGCGCCAACGCTCGCCGCCATGTTCGATCTGCGCCCTGTCGCCCATGTCATCGGCCTTCTGGTCACCTGCCTCGGCGCGACGATGGTGCTGCCGATGCTGGTGGACATCGCCGAGGGGCGCGGGGAATGGGCGGTCTTCCTCGAAAGCGCGATCGTCACCACGCTGGCCGGCGGGTTGATCGCGATCGCCGCTTCGCCTTCGGTCGAGGGGCGGCTGTCGCTGCAGCAGACCTTCCTGCTGACCGTGTCGGTCTGGGTCGTGCTGCCGCTGTTCGGGGCGATCCCCTTCGTGCTGGGGGCGACCGAAGCGCGCTTCGTCGACGCCTATTTCGAGGCGATGTCGGGGATGACCACCACCGGCTCGACCGTGTTCACGGGGCTCGACACGATGCCCAAGGGGATCCTGCTGTGGCGTGGACTGATGCAGTGGCTGGGCGGGATCGGGATCATCGTCGTCGCGATGGTCTTCCTGCCCGAGCTGCGCGTCGGCGGCATGCAGATCTTTCGCACCGAGGCCTTCGACACGATGGGCAAGATCCTGCCCCGGGCGACGCAGATCTCGGCGCAGATCTCCACCATCTACATCTCGCTGACGCTGCTCTGCGCGATCATCTACCTCGGCACAGGGATGGGGGCGTTCGATGCCTCCGTGCATGCGCTGACCACCGTGTCGACGGGGGGCTTCTCCAACTACGACGCCTCGTTCGGGGTGTTCCAGGGGCCCGCGGAATACGTCGCTGCGGTGTTCATGGTGCTCGCGGCGCTGCCATTCGTGCGCTACGTGCAGATGATCAACGGCAACCGGTCGGCGATCCTCTTCGACAGCCAGGTGCGTACTTTCGTGGCGATCATCGCGGTGCTCGTGGTCTTCACCGTCGGCGTGCTGGTGGCGATCTTCCCGCATCACCCCGAACAGGCGCTGCGCGAGGCGCTGTTCAACATCTCCTCGATCATCACCGGGACGGGATATGCCAGCGTCGACTACATGGGCTGGGGGTCGCTCCTGGCGGCGATGTTCTTCTTCATCGGCCTGATCGGGGGATGCGCGGGATCGACCGCCTGTTCGGTCAAGGTGTTCCGCTATCAGCTTCTGTTTGCCTCGATCCGCACGCAACTGCGCAAGATCCGGGCGCCTCACGGGATCTTCACACCGCGCTACGACGGGCGCCCGGTGGGCGAGGACGTGCTGTCCTCGGTCATGTCCTTCTTCATGTTCTTCGTGGTGTCCCTGGGTCTCATCGCGGTGGCGCTGAGCCTGACCGGGCTAGATTTCGTCACTTCCGTTTCGGGAGCGGCGACGGCCTTGGGCAATATCGGGCCGGGGCTGGGGCCGCAGATCGGGCCGGCGGGGAATTTCCAGGGGCTCAACGACACCGCCAAGTGGATCCTGATCTTCGCGATGCTGCTGGGGCGGCTGGAGCTGATGGCGGTGCTGGTGCTGTTCACGCTGCGGTTCTGGCGCGGATGACGCCGGAGCGGCGCTCGGGCCTCCGGCCCGTCGCCCCGCCCGCCGTCCCGACCGGCGCGCCGGGCCGGGCGGGGCGCGCGCGGAGAGGTCGAGGGGGGCGCTGCCGCCGTAGCCTGCGGCGCGTCCTTCGGGATTTTTCCGGGCAGATGAAGGGCAGGGCGCGCGCGAGCTGTGTCTTCGCCGGTGCAGTCGGGCCGGTGCGGCCGCGGGGTGCTTGCGATTCGGGGGCCGCGCGCCTTAGCTCCGGGCGATGAGCGAGGCGGCCCCCAGGATCGAGACGTTGCACGAGGCCGGCCGCACCCTGGTGCGGCTGGCCGGACGCGTGACCGTCGCCGATCTGCCGGAAATCGAGCGCGCCTTCGCGCGGCTCGGCGGGCCGGTCGCGGTGGACCTGGCGGGCGTGGAGCGGATGGACACCGCCGGGGCCCACGTGCTCGTGCGGTTGCGCGCGCGTCTCGAGGCAGAGGGCCAGGCGCTGGAGATCCGGGGGGCGCCCGCGGCGGTGGAGAGCGTGATCGCGACCGTCGCGGCGGCGGAGCCGGCGCCGGAGCGCGCGGCGCCGGCGCGGCGCGGGCTGGTCGACCGGGTTGCCGATGTCGGCGCACGCATGACCGGCGCCGGGCGCTTCGGGGCGGAGCTCCTGGCGATGTTCGGGCTGATCCTGGCGCGGCTCGTGCGGACGATCTGGCGGCCGCGGGATTTCCGGATGACGGCGCTGGTGCATCATTGCGAGGCGGTGGGCTGGCAGGCGGTGCCGATCGTGGCGCTGATGGCCTTCCTGATCGGCGTCGTGCTGGCCTTCCAGGGGGCCACGCAGCTGCGCCAGTTCGGCGCGGAGGTCTTCGTGGTCGACCTGATCGCGATCTCGATCCTGCGCGAGCTCGGCGTGCTGCTGACCTCGATCATCGTGGCGGGGCGGACGGCCTCGGCCTTCACCGCCGCCATCGGGTCGATGAAGATGCGCGAGGAGATCGACGCGATGCGCACGCTCGGGCTCGATCCGGCGGTGATGCTGTTCGTGCCGCGGGTGCTGGCGCTTCTGTTGATGCTGCCGATCCTCGCGGTGGTGGCGAACGCCGCCGGGCTGGTGGGCGGCGGGGTCATGGCGTGGGTCGTGCTCGACATCTCGCCGCCGATGTTCGCAACGCGGCTGGTCGAGGGCACGGGCGTCGCCAATTACGTGATCGGCCTCGTGAAGGCGCCGTTCTTCGCGCTGATCATCGGGGTCGTGGGCTGCCATGCCGGCATGCGCGTCGGCGGCAACGCCGAATCGCTGGGGCGGCAGACCTCGGCCGCGGTGGTCACGGCGATCTTCGCGGTGATCGTGGCCGATGCGGTGTTCTCCGTCCTTTTCGCCGAGATCGGGATCTGACGATGTCCGAGGCGATCATCCGCGTGCGCGGGCTGGTCACGCGCTTTGGCAGCCACGTCGTGCATGACAGGCTCGATCTCGACGTGGCGCGGGGGGAGATCCTGGGCGTCGTCGGCGGATCGGGCACCGGCAAGTCGGTGCTCTTGCGCACCATCGTCGGGCTCAACCCCGCGCGGGTGGGCGAGATCGAGGTGCTGGGTACGCCGGTGCCGGCCCGGACCGCGGCGGAACGCGCCCGGCTCGAGGGCAATATCGGCGTGATGTTCCAGGACGGCGCGCTGTTTTCCTCGCTCACCGTGCGCGAGAACGTTGAGGTGCCGCTGCGCCGGGTCGCGGGGCTGAGCGCGCGGACACGGGCGGAGCTGGCCGATCTGAAGATCTCCATGGCCGGGCTGCCCTACGCGGCCGGTGACAACTATCCCTCGGAGCTCTCGGGCGGCATGCGCAAGCGGGCAGGCCTTGCGCGGGCGCTGGCGCTCGACCCCGAGGTGCTGTTCCTCGACGAGCCGACGGCGGGGCTCGACCCGATCGGGGCGGCGGCGTTCGACCGGCTGATCCATGGACTTACGCAATCGCTCGGGCTAACCGTCTTTCTCGTGACGCACGACCTCGACACGCTCCACGCGGTCTGCGACCGGGTGGCTGTCCTGGCAGAGAAGCGGGTTCTCGTGACCGGAACGATGGAAGAGATGCTGGACGTCGATCACCCCTGGGTGCGCGATTATTTCCATGGCCCCCGGGCGCGGGCCGCGCGGCCGGATCGGGGCTGAGCCATGGAGACGCGCGCCAATTACGTGCTGATCGGGGCGTTCACGCTTTTCGGGCTTGCCGCCATCGTGCTGGGCTTTCTGTGGTTCGCGCGGATCGAGCTCGACCGCCAGTTCGGCTATTACGACGTGCGCTTCGAGAGCGTCGCGGGGCTGAGCGAGGCCGCCGACGTGCGCTTTGCCGGCCTGCCGGTGGGGCAGGTGGCCGACATAAGACTGGCGCCGGAGCGCGACGGCACCGTGGTCGTGCGGCTGGAAGTGGACGCCGCGACGCCGGTGCGCACGACCTCGGAGGCGACGGTGGAAAGCCAGGGGGTCACCGGGGTCAGCTATGTGGGCATCAGTGCCGGCGACCCAGATACACCGCTTCTGGACGAGGCGGCGGACAGCGACGTACCGACCATTCCCGCGGGCACGTCGGTGTTCCAGTCGCTCACGCAGGATGCGCCGGAACTGCTGCAAGAGACGCTCGACACGGTGCGCAACATCAACGACGTGCTGTCGCCGGACAACCGCGCGCGCGTCGACAATATCCTGATCAACGTGGAGGCGGCGTCAGACGATTTCTCGGACGTGCTCAGCGGCTTTTCCGACGTGACCGAGCAGATTTCCAACTTCGCGCGCGAGGTGGATCGCTTCAACACCACGCTGGAGAACCTGTCGGACGACGTCTCGGTGGTGCTGCGCACCGCGGACGAGACGTTGGTGAATATCGGCGATCTTGCACTCGACGGCCAATCGCTGCTGGAACGGGGCGAGGTCACGCTCAACAGCACGATCCGCACGATCGAGAGCGCCAACGGCTACCTGTCGAACGACCTGCCGGCGCTGACCATCGAGCTGCAGGGCGCGGTGGCGGATCTGCGCCGCGAGACGCTGGACCTGACCGACCGCGCCGACGCCACTCTGGCGAATTTCGACGCAGCGGCGCGCAGTGCGCTCGACCGGTTCGCCGAGGCCGAGCCCCTGATCGACGACACGCTCGAGCTGGTCGCGAACCTCGATATCGCCACGACGCATATCGACGAGGCTGCGACCTATTTCGACGACCTGATGGAGGGCGACTTCACCGCCGTGATCGTCGAAAGCCGCGCGGCGCTGCAGGACGTGGTGGCGGCGGTCGACGAGGTCTCGGCGCTGGCGCGGCAGGGACGCGGATTCCTCGAGGCGACCGAAGGCACCGTCGCGGCGGCGACCGGGACGCTGCAAGGTGCGGAGACGCTGCTGATGCAGGATCTTCCGGCGCTGACCGATGATCTGCGGGGGTCCATCGCGGATCTCGGAGACAGGCTAGATCGGCTGACAGCGCGGGCCGAGAGCGCCCTCGCGGCGCTCGAGGGCGCCGGCACCTCGGCGACTGCCCGGCTCGACCAGGCCGAACCGGTGATCGCCGAGACAGAGGCACTGGTCGCGCAACTGCGCAGCACGGCCGAGGGCGTCGACCGTGCGGTCGCCTCCGTCGACGGGCTGGTGAGCGGCGAGGGCGCGGCGCTGGTCTCCGAGGCGCGGGCGCTGGTGACCGACGCCGCGGGTGCGGTGCGCACTGTGTCGCGCGTGGCCGAGGAGGACCTGCCGACCATCGTCTCCGACATCCGCACCGCCACCGCCCGCGCGACGGAGGTGATCGAGACCGTCGGCGCCGATCTGCAGGACGCCACCGGCCGCATCGACGGGCTGTCGGAGGAGGCGCAGACCGCGCTCGAGGTCGCCACCGCTACCTTCGCCAATGCCAACACCACGTTCGGGGCGGTCAACTCGGCCCTTGCGTCGGGCGAACAGACGCTCGCGGTGGTGGAGGAGACCTTTGCCAAGGCCGGTCCGGTGCTCGACGGCGCGAACCGGGTCATCAACGAGGATATCTCCACCATCACGGCAGACCTGCGCGAGGCGATCGGCACGCTCAATGCTGCCGTCGCGCAGGTTTCCGAGGACATCCCCGAGGTCTCCGGAGACGTGCGCGACGCCGCCGCGCAGGCGCAGGCGTTGTTCCGGGAGATCCGCACCCTGGTAGACGAGACCGGCCAGCCGCTGTCGGCCTTCGCCGGCGAGGGGCTGCCGCAATACACGCGGCTGGCGAGCGAGACCCGCCAGCTCATCCGCAACCTCGACCGGCTGACCGAGCAGATCGCCCGCGACCCCGCGCGCTTCCTGCTCGACCGCGACACGCCGACATTCCGCAGGTGATGCCCATGCGCCGTTTCGCTTTTCTCGTGACCTTTGCGCTGCTCTCCGGCTGTTCGGCGATCTCCGCCATCGGGGAGGCGACGGCAGTGCTCGACGTCTACGAATTGCGCGCGCCAGACACGGTGCCGCAAGGCGCGCCGCGCCCCCTCGACGTGATCGTGGAGGAGCCGGTGACCACCGGCGCGCTCGACACCGACCGGATCATGGTCAAGCCCTCGGACCTTCAGGCGCAGTACCTGCCGGACGCACGCTGGGGCGAAGAGGTGCCGGTGATGGTGCAGACGCTGATGCTGCGCACGCTGCAGCGGACGGAGGCGTTCCGCTATACCGGGCGCGAGCCGCTGGGTCTGGCCGGCGACGTCGCCATCGTGACCGACATCGTCGACTTTCAGGCGGTGGCGGATGAGGCGGGAGACGGCGCGGAGGTCGTGCTGCGCCTTCGGGTGCAGCTTGTGCGGGAGGAAGGCGTGTCGATCCTGGCGAGCCGGACCTTCGAGGCGACAGCGTCGGCCGTGGACACCGAGACTGCGACACTGGTATCCGCCTTCGACGCGGCGTCCGATGCGCTTTTCGCGGAGTTCGCGAGCTGGGCGCTCGAGCGCCTGGGATAGGCCGCAAGGGTGTAGTTGCAAAATTGCAAGCAGCGCTCCGTAGGGTCGGGTCTTCCCCCCTCGCGGAGCGGCTTTTTACCTTGTTCCCAAAGGCTTGATACAGACCGGCGGAGCCCTCGCAGGTGCCCGGCAGATCCCGGATCATGCGCCTAACCCCCTGATTTCAATCCTTGATCGAAGCCCGCACGCTGTTACCCTTCCGCAAGGCAGCGGCTCGCCCCGGAAAGGTACGCCCGGCGAAACGGGATCTCTGGCCCCGGACGACGCCGGAGCGTTCATGGATGGAACGCCGCTCCGAAGAAGAAGTCGGGCGCGTATCTGCTCACGCGCCCGTGCGAGCCGATACCGGCTTCACATTAGGGAGATCGAGATGAAGCATACCAAGACATACTTGGCCGTCGCCGCGCTGATGGCCGGCACGACAGGGGCCGTTGCGCAGGAAGAATTCATCACCATCGGCACCGGCGGCCAGACTGGCGTCTACTACGTCGTCGGCCAGTCGATCTGCCGTCTCGTCAACCGCGGCACGTCCGAGCACGGCCTGCAATGCACCGCGCCGTCCACCGGCGGGTCGGTGGCGAACATCAACGCCATCAAGTCGGGCGACCAGACCATGGGTGTTGCCCAGTCCGACCAGCAGTTCTACGGCTACAACGGAGAAGGGTCGTTCGACGAACCGTACGAGAAGCTGCGCGCGGTGTTCTCGGTCCATCCCGAGCCCTTTACCGTGGTCGCCCGCGCCGATGCGGGGATCGAGACCTTCGACGACCTCGCCGGCAAGCGCGTGAACATCGGCAACCCCGGTTCGGGCCAGCGCGCGACGATGGACGTGGTGATGGAGGCCGCCGGCTGGACGACCGACGAGTTCTCGCTCGCCTCCGAGCTGAAGGCGACGGAGCAGGCGCAGGCGCTCTGCGACAACAAGATCGACGCCTTCGTCTACCAGGTCGGCCATCCGAACGGCTCCATCCAGGAGGCGTTCTCGAGCTGCGATGCGGCCTTCGTCGATGTCGACGGGGACTATATCGACGGGCTGATCGAGGAGAACGACTTCTACGCCGAAGCCACCATCCCCGCTTCGCTCTACGAGGGCGTTGAGGACGACACCACCACCTTCGGTGTGCGCGCGACCTTCGTGACCTCCGAGGATGTGGCCGAGGATACCGTCTACGAGGTCGTCTCGGCGGTGTTCGAGAACTTCGACCGCTTCAAGCGCCTGCACCCGGCCTTCGGCAATCTCAGCCAGGAGGAGATGATCTCGGCCGGCCTGTCGGCGCCGCTGCATGCCGGCGCCGAGAAGTACTACCAGGAGCAGGGCTGGATGGACGGCGGCTCCTGATCCGCTGACCTTTCAGGCGGTCCCGCAATACGCGGGGCCGTCTTTCGCGGACTTTCGCACTCTCCGCTTTTCGGTACCGGCATTTCGGGACATCCCGGAACAGAACAACCGCCGGGCCTTCGACAGGGAACATGACGATGAGCGACGACAAGGACCAGTTCCAGGCTGCGCGCGTGGAAAATGAGGCCGCTGGCAAGGCCGGCCTCAGCCAGGAGGAACTGGACGAGCTTGTCGCCTCCACCGATGCCGGGGGCCGGTCGCCGAAAGGCGCCGTCGGTCTCATCATCATGCTGGTTGCGCTGGCCTGGTCGCTCTACCAGCTGTGGATCGCCTCGCCGCTTCCGTTCATGGTCGGCTTCGGCGTCTTCAACGACACCGAAGCGCGGGCTTTCCACCTTGCCTTCGCGCTGTTCCTCGGCTTCATGGCGTATCCGGCGGCGCGCACGCCCTTCCAGCTCGGCCTCGGCGTGGCGGTGCCGCTGCTGCTGACCTTCCTGTTCTGGCTCGGCTCCGGCTGGACAGCCTGGTGGGTGCCGATCGTCGGCGCGGCGGTTATCGCCGGCATCCTGCTCGGCTCTCCGAAGGACCGGGTGCCAGTCTGGGAATGGGCCATGGCGCTCGCGGGCGCGGCATCTGCACTTTACATCTACATCGCCTATGACGGCATCGCGAACCGGGTCGGCGCACCGATCACGCAGGACCTCGTGGTCAGCGTCATCGGCCTGATGCTGCTGCTCGAAGCGACGCGCCGGTCGCTCGGCCCGGCGCTGATGATCGTGGCGACGGTGTTTCTCAGCTACACCTTCCTCGGACCCTACATGCCGCAGATGATCGCCCACAGCTACAAGTCGCTGGGCGTCGTCGCGAACCACCAGTGGATCACGACCGAGGGCGTATTCGGCATCGCGCTCGGCGTGTCGACGTCCTTCGTGTTCCTCTTCGTGCTGTTCGGCTCACTCCTCGATAAGGCGGGGGCGGGCAATTACTTCATCCAGGTCGCCTTTTCGCTGATGGGCCACATGAAGGGCGGGCCGGCGAAGGCGGCCGTGGTGTCCTCGGCGATGACCGGCCTGATCTCGGGCTCCTCGATCGCCAACGTGGTGACCACGGGCACTTTCACCATCCCGCTGATGAAGAAGGTCGGCTTCAACTCCGAAAAGGCCGGCGCGGTCGAGGTCGCGTCCTCCGTCAACGGGCAGATCATGCCCCCTGTGATGGGCGCCGCGGCATTCCTCATGGTCGAATACGTGGGCATTCCGTACTTCGACGTTGTCAAGCACGCCTTCCTGCCGGCGGTGATCTCCTACATCGCGCTGGTCTACATCGTGCATCTCGAGGCGTTGAAACAGGGCATGGAGGGGCTGCCGCGCGCCTATACCCCCAAGCCCATCGTGCAGCGCCTGATCGGAATGGCGTTCATCATCGCCGCGATCTGCGCGTTGAGCTTCATCGTCTATTACGGCATGGGCTGGATTCGCACCGTGTTTCCCGAGACCGCGGGTTGGATCCTCTTCGTGCTGCTGACGGCGGTTTATGTCGGCCTCGTCTACGTTGCCTCGAAAGAGGAGATTCCCGAGCTGAAGAACGAGGGCGCCAACGAGACGCTGCCGCTGCCGGGGCCGACGGTGCGGTCGGGCCTGCACTTCATCCTGCCGGTTGTGGTGCTGGTCTGGGCGCTGATGGTCGACCGTCTGTCGCCCGGCCTCTCCGCCTTCTACGCCGCCGCCTACATGATCTTCATCCTGCTCACCCAGCGTCCGCTGATGGCGCTGTTTCGCGGGCAGGGGCAGTTCGTCACCTCCTTCCGCAACGGTTGCGTCGACCTGGTCGACGGGCTGGTGACCGGCGCGCGCAACATGATCGGCATCGGTATCGCCACGGCGACCGCGGGCATCATCGTCGGCTCGGTCAGCCAGACCGGCGTGGGCTCGGCGCTTGCCGACGTGGTGGAGGTGCTGTCGGGCGGCAACATCCTGGCCATCCTGTTCCTGACCGCGATCCTGTCGCTGATCCTCGGTATGGGGCTGCCGACCACGGCCAACTACATCGTCGTCTCGGCGCTGCTCGCGCCGGTGATCGTGACGCTTGGCCAGCAGAACGGGCTGATCGTGCCGCTGATCGCGGTGCACCTCTTCGTGTTCTACTTCGGCATCATGGCCGACGTGACACCGCCCGTGGGCCTGGCCTCGTTCGCAGCCGCGGCGGTGTCGGGGGGCGATCCGATCAAGACCGGGGCGGTGGCGTTCTTCTACAGTCTGCGCACCGCGGCGCTGCCGTTCCTGTTCATCTTCAACACGCAGCTTCTCCTGATCGACGTGACGTGGAT
Organism: Roseivivax sediminis; assembly: GCF_900112685.1. GTDB lineage: Bacteria > Pseudomonadota > Alphaproteobacteria > Rhodobacterales > Rhodobacteraceae > Roseivivax > Roseivivax sediminis. The sequence goes on along the minus strand of NZ_FOMS01000001.1, from coordinate 596,242 downwards.
ACAGGGGATACTTGTTTTCGTCGTGGCGACGATCGCCATGCTGCTCTTCGCGGCGGCGACTCAGGGCTGGTTTCTGACCAAGAACCGGATCTACGAGACCATCGCTCTCCTGCTCATCGCCTTCACACTGTTCCGGCCGGGGTTCTGGATGGATATGGTCTATCCCCCGTTCGAGCCCGTGCCGCCCACGAACATCGAGGCGGCGGCCGAGGGCATCCCCGTGGGCGAGCCGCTGCGTTTGCGCGTGTCGGGCGTCGACGAGATCGGCGCTCCGCTGGAGTTCACCGCGCTGCTGGAGATGCCCGAGGGCGAGACCGGTGCCGAGCGGCTGGAGAACGCGGGGCTGCTCTTCCGCGAGGAGGGCGACGCGCTCATCATCGACGACGTGATGTTCGATAGCGCGGCGCAGGACGCCGGCCTCGACTGGGATCAGGAGGTGCTCCGCGTGTTGCAGCCGCAATGGCAGCCGTCCAAGTACCTGATGTTCATTCCGGCCTTTCTGCTTCTGGCGCTGATCGTCTGGATGCAGCGCGGCCGGGCCGAGAAGGCCGCGAGCGCACGGCGCGCGTCCGGCGCAACCGCGTGAGGGCCACCGATGTTCCGCAACATCCTCGTGACGATCGACCTCAACGACCCGGTGTCGTGGGAAAAGGCGCTGCCCCAGGCGGCGGAACTGGCCAAGGCCTCGGGCGGAGGGCTGCACCTTCTGGCCGTGGTCCCCGACATGGGCATGCCGCTGGTCGAGGGGTTCTTTCCCGCCCATTACGAGGAACACGCGCTGACGATGGCCAAGGCCAAGCTCGACGAGCTGGCGCGTGAGGCGCTGCCCGCCGACACGCCGCACGAACAGCACGTCGCGCTGGGCCAGATCACCGCCCGGATCCTCGAAACCGCCGCGGCGACCGGAGCCGACCTCATCGTGATGGCGAGCCACGATCCGGACCTTGCCCAGAATTTCCTGATCGGCGGGCATGCCGGCAAGGTTGTCCGCAGATCCCCGGTCTCGGTCCTGGTGGTCCGGGAGTAGGGAACGCCGCCGAGCGTGCCCGGCACCTTCGGTGCCGTTCGGGCGGGTGTGCGCTTCGCGGCCGTTGCGCCCCCTACGGAACCCCCCGCGCTGCCCGGCGGTTTTGCCGCGAGCACCACAGGAGGTTCCCCATGCCGCATACGCTGACGCTCCGGTCGATCGAACCGGTGACGCACGACACCAATCATTACGTGTTCGACAAGCCGGACGGCTTTTCCTACACGCCCGGCCAGGCGGTGGACCTCGCGCTCGACCGCGACGATTGGCGCGAGGAAAAGCGGCCCTTCACCTTCACCAGCCTGCCGCACGAGGAGACTCTCGAATTCGTCATCAAGTCCTATCCGGACCATGACGGCGTGACCGAGCAGCTGGCGAATCTCAAGCCGGGCGAGACAGTGCTGATCGACGAGCCGTGGGGCGCCATCGCCGACAAGGGGCCGGGCTGGTTCATCGCCGGCGGCGCGGGCGTCACGCCCTTCATCGCCGTGCTGCGTCAGCGGCTGCACCAGCACGGCACGCTCGATGGCTCCACTCTCATCTTCTCCAACAAGACCGAGCGCGACATCATCCTGCGCGACACGTTCGAGGGGATGACCGGCCTCACCTGCATTTTCGTTGTGACCGATCAGCCCGACAGCCCGCTGTGCGGTAGCGAGATCGGGCAGGAGATGCTGTCCGAACACGTGATGCCGGGGCAGGGCAAGGTCTATGTCTGCGGCCCGGACCCGATGCTGGACGATATCGAGAAGGCGCTGAAGGAGATCGGCGTTTCCGAGGACGATATCGTCATGGAGGAATTCGACTGACGCGGCGGCCGGGGCGGACGGGTCAGAACCACTGCCCCGGTTCCATCAGGCCAAGGTCCAGAAGCTGCCGCGAGTGCCATTCGAACGGCGTGGAATTGTGCCAGGTGAACGCCTCGATATCGAAGGTCGAGCCGGGATTGCGCTTCAGCGCCTTGGCGGTGCGGAATGACACCAGCGCCGCCGTCAGGTTGTTGTGCCACGGGCAGGCATAGGTGTTGTATTCCTCGTCCGAGAAGGTGTGATCCTCGCGGAGCCTCAGTCCCGGCTTCGCGCGGAACAGTGCGATGCGGTCGATCTTGCGCCGGTCGGCAGGCACGTGCTCCTCGAATCGCCAGCGCAGCCCCCCGAAGAAATCGAGTTGCCGTTCCCTGGGATGGTTATGGTTCGCCGGATCGACGCGCGCCTGCGCGTAATAGCCCGACCGGTCGAGATGCGCTGAATCGAGCGATACGGCGTCCGGATGGTGCTCCAGATCGTCTGCATAAAGGTCGATGACATAGGTCAGCATCGCATCGCGCCGTTCTTCGCTGTGAAAGGCGAGCATCTCCGTCACCGTGCGCGTCTCGCAGAACGGGTAGAACAGGAATTCGGCGTTGTAGCAGTAGAACAGCCAGATGCCCGGGGCCGCAGCGATGACCCGGTTGACCGCCGCCGGCACTGCGCCCTCGGCCACCGGATCGTAGTCGACCCGATGCACGAGCTGCGCAACGTCGGGGGCGAGGTCGAAGACCGGGGCGATGAAGACCACGACGCTGGCGAAGCCGCTTTGCAGGTGATGGCGGATCGTGGTGTCGACCTCCACGTCGTCTTCGGCGAAGATCAGCGCCACCGGCCCCTTCGTCAGCGCGGCCTTGCCGTTCCTCAGAAACGCATCGAGCCCCGAATGCCGCATACCGCCCCTCTGCCCTGCCTTCGTAGCGCAGACTCGGTTAAGGGTCCGTGCATTGCAAGGGGCGGCGGAGTCGCGCTATAGCCGCGCCTTGATCCTGCATGCCCCGATGGCGGAGGCCCCATGACCGCGCCCAAGAAGCTTTTCATCAAGACCTACGGCTGCCAGATGAACGTCTACGACAGCGAACGCATGTTGGAGGCGCTGGCCGGGCAGGGCTACGAGTCGACGGACTCGGCCGAGGACGCCGACCTGATCCTGCTGAACACCTGCCACATCCGCGAAAAGGCGGCCGAGAAGGTCTATTCCGAGCTTGGCCGCTACAAGGATCTGCGTGCCGCGAAGCCAGACCTCAAGATCGGCGTCGCGGGCTGCGTCGCCCAGGCCGAGGGCGAAGAGATCATGCGCCGACAGCCGATGGTCGACCTCGTCGTCGGCCCGCAGAGCTATCACCGCCTGCCGGACCTCGAGGCGCGGGCGCGCTCGGGGCAGAAGGCGCTCGACACCGATTTCCCCGAGGACGACAAGTTCGCCGCGCTGAAGGGCCGGGGGCCCAAGGCGAAACGCGGCCCGGCGGCGTTCCTGACGGTGCAGGAAGGCTGCGACAAGTTCTGCGCCTTCTGCGTCGTGCCCTATACCCGCGGCGCCGAGGTCTCGCGCCCCGCAGCGCAGGTGATCGCGGAGGCGCAGGATCTCGTGGAGCGCGGGGTGCGCGAGATCACTTTGCTCGGCCAGAACGTCAACGCCTATCACGGCGCGGGGGAGGGCGGCGACTGGTCGCTCGCCCGGTTGATCCGCGAGCTGTCGAAGATCGACGGGCTTGCCCGCATCCGCTTTACCACCTCGCATCCGAACGACATGGACGACGACCTGATCGCGGCGCATGGCGATTGCGACAAGCTGATGCCGTACCTGCATCTGCCGGTGCAGGCGGGATCGGATCGCATCCTGAAACGGATGAACCGCAAGCACACCGCCGAGAGCTACATTCGCCTGATCGAGCGGCTACGCGACGCGCGGCCCGACCTGCACCTGTCGGGCGATTTTATCGTCGGTTTCCCCGAAGAGACCGAGGAAGATTTCCAGGCCACGCTCGACCTGATCGAGGAGGTCCGCTACGGTTCCGCCTTCTCGTTCAAGTATTCGACCCGTCCCGGCACCCCGGCAGAAACGCGCGATCAGGTGCCCGAGGACGTGAAGTCAGACCGGCTCCAGCGGCTTCAGGCGCTTCTGACGCGCCAGCAGCGGGCGCTCCAGGATGCCATGGTCGGCCGCGAGGTCGATGTGCTGTTCGAGAAACCCGGCCGGATGGCGGGGCAGATGGTCGGCAAGTCGGAATACCTCCACGCCGTCCACGTCACCGCCGACGACATCGCTCCGGGCGATCTGCGCCGCGTGCTTGTGACAGACAGCGCGCCGAACTCCCTGGCCGGCACGCTGGTCTGATCGGGCGCACCGCGCGCGGTGCGCTGGCCGTGCCGCGTCCCCACCCGAGATCGCGGCACAGGCCGGCCGTCAATGCCCGAGCGTCTTGCGCGAACGCGCGTCGTGGTAGATCTGGCGCATCCGCTGCTTCATGCCCTCGGGGTTGCCGACAAGCTCGTCGTCGCGGCAGACCCGCTCCGCGACCGCGTGCGCGGTCGGGAAATCGTAGCCGATGGCCACGAGGCTGTCGACGAAGTTGGAATTCGGGCGGTCCCAGATCACGTCTTTCCAGGGGCCGCGGAAGCAGCTCACGACGATCGTGCCGCCCTGGAAGCGCTTGATGTCCGAGTGACCGGTGTCACGGTGATAGTCGCCGGCAACGGCCGGTGCGGCGGCGAAGGCAGCGACCGCGAGCGCGATGATGGTCTTCATGTATTCGATCCCGTCCGTGCTTGGGTTGCGACGCGCGCGTCATCGAGGCCGCCGCCGCACGGATTGCGACAGCCCCCATGCGCCCCCCGAGCGCACGCCACAATCTAGCCTGAATTTGTGGTCCGGCCCAAAATATTTCCGCGATTGCAGGGGCATGGTGTCGAATGTGTTGCTGTGCGCCTCATTGTCGCCGTGATGCGGACAGTTGCCAAGCGTGATCCGTCCTTCCGCAGGCCGCGGCGCCCGGATCGCCCAACCCCTGCCGAATCTGCACCGATCGGCACATTTGAGATTCGCCATCTGGTGGCCGCGCTGGCCGCCTGCCTCTCCTTCGGGAGTCCGACAGGACCAGCGCTCGCCGGAACAGCGGTGCCCCGCGGGCCGGTCGCGGGGCTTGCCCCGGTGCGCGCCACCGCGGAAAGGTCTCCGCGCGGCACTTTGATCTCCTAGGCCCTTGCCACCGGCGCCCGGGCTTGTGACGATACGGGCGTAACGCCAACCCGGAGAGCTGCGTGAGCACAGGCACCCTGAGCGAAGCCGTCCTGGAATTCCCCGACAACCGTCTTCTGATCGAGCTTTGCGGCGAATTCGACCGCAACCTCACTGACATCGAGGCCCGCCTCGGCGTGCAGATCCTGCGCCGCGGCAACCTTCTGGCCATCCACGGCCCGCCCGAGGCGCAGACCGAGGCCTCCGAGGTGCTGCACGCGCTCTACCAGCGGCTCGAACAGGGCAAGAGCGTGGGGCGCGGCGACATCGACCGCGAATTCCGCATGGCCGATCCGGCCGAGACGCCGGACGACCAGCTCGACATGTTCGGATCGGGCGACCGGATCGAGATAAAGACCCGCAAGAAGCTGATCGAGCCCAGGACCGAGGCGCAGAAGGCCTATGTCCGGTCGCTCTACGAGAACGAACTGGCCTTCGGCATCGGCCCGGCGGGCACCGGCAAGACCTACCTCGCCGTCGCGGTCGGCGTGAACATGTTCATCCAGGGCCATGTCGACAAGATCATCCTGTCGCGCCCCGCGGTGGAGGCGGGCGAACGCCTCGGCTTCCTGCCCGGCGACATGAAGGACAAGGTCGATCCCTACATGCAGCCGCTCTACGACGCGCTGAACGACTTCCTGCCGGGCAAGCAGCTTGCCCGGATGATGGAGGAGAAAACGGTGGAGATCGCGCCGCTCGCCTTCATGCGCGGCCGCACGCTCGCCCACGCCTTCGTGGTGCTGGACGAGGCGCAGAACGCCACCTCGATGCAGATGAAGATGTTCCTCACCCGCCTCGGGGAAGGCTCGCGCATGGTCATCACCGGCGACCGCTCCCAGGTGGACCTCCCCCGCGGCGTGCAGTCGGGCCTGCGCGACGCCGAGCGTCTGCTCAAGGATATCGACAAGATCTCGTTCAACTACTTCACCGCCCGCGACGTCGTCCGCCACCCGCTCGTGGCCAAGATCATCGACGCCTACGACAAGGACGCCGAAACCGGGTGACCGCCCGCATCTTCTTCTCGTTTCAAATAGTCCGGGGTCCGGGGCACCGATCCGCCACATGCTCACCGACACGATCGTAGAACACGACCCCTGGGACGCCGCCGGCCTGCCCGAGCTGGCCGAGGCCGCGGCGCGGGCGGCGCTGATGCATCTCGGCCTCGACCCCGGCGCGCACGAGATCGCGGTGCTCGGCTGCGACGACGCGCGCATCGCCGCGCTCAATGCCGAGTTCCGCGGCAAGCCGGATCCCACCAATGTGCTGAGCTGGCCGGCCGAGGATCTCGCGCCCGAGCCCTCCGGCACCCGCCCGCCGCCGCCGGCCCCCGGAGAGCTCGGCGATATCGCCATCGCCTTTGAAACCTGCGCGAAAGAGGCCGGGGCCGGCGGCCTTCCGCTTGCCGATCACGTCACGCACCTTGTCATTCATGCGGTTCTGCATCTTCTGGGTTACGACCATGTGCGTGATGCAGACGCCACGTTGATGGAACGGCTCGAGGCTGACATACTTTGCAAAATGGGTCTTGCCGACCCATATGCCGACGAGGCGGGGCAAACGGCCCCGTGGGAGACAGGACAGACCGGAAACGATGGGTGACAGCGACGAGTCGTCTAATGCAGCGCAGAGCGCGCATGAGACGGATGCCGAATTAAACGGCGACAACAGCGAAGGCGGCTTCTTCCGCCGCTTTTTCGGCTTCGGCAATGCCGCCGAGGACGAGGACGACGACGAGGACACGATCGGCAGCGCCGCCCGGGAGGGCGTGCCCGGCCTTGCCAACCTGCGGCGCATGCGGGTCGAGGATGTGTGCATCCCCAAGGCAGACATCGTCGCGGTGCCGGACACGATCACGCGCGACGACCTTGTGCAGGTGTTCCGCGAATCGGGCCTGACGCGCCTGCCGGTCTATTCCGGCACGCTCGACACGCCGATCGGGATGGCGCACCTGAAGGATTTCGCGCTCAAGCACGGGTTCAACGGCCGCGACACGCGCTTCAACCTGAAGCGGATGCTGCGCCCGCTGCTCTTCGTGCCGCCGTCGATGCCGATCGGTGTGCTCCTGAGCAAGATGCAGGCCGAGCGACGGCACATGGCGCTGGTGATCGACGAATACGGCGGCACCGACGGGCTGGTGACGATCGAGGACCTGATCGAACAGGTCATCGGCCAGATCGAGGACGAGCACGACACCGACGAGGCCAAGAACTTCAGCCAGGAACGGACCGGCTGCTATCTCGCGCTCGCCAAGACCCCTCTTGAGGAGTTCGAGGCCGAGATCGGCCTCAAGCTGACCGACGACGAGGAAATCGACGGCGAGGAGATCGACACCCTCGGCGGCCTCGTCTTCATGCTCGCCGGCCACGTGCCGGCGCGGGGCGAGGTCGTGCCGCATCCCGGCGGGGTGGAGTTCGAGGTCGTGGACGCCGATCCCCGGCGGATCAAGCGGCTGCGCGTGCGCCTGCCGGGCGCGCCCGGCAGCACCCAGCCGCTGGCGCTGCCGCCCGCACACACCTCTCGGGCAGAGCATGGCTGACACGGCGCTCGCCCGCGGGCGAGCGCTCGGGCGGTGGTGCCGACTGGCGCTGGCCGCCGCATTCGGCGGACTCTTCGGGCTCGGGCAGGCGCCGTTCGATCTGTGGTATATCGCGCCGCTCGGACTCGTGGCGATCTTCGTGCTGCTTCGGTCGCTGGCGGTGCCGACGCAGGCCGGCTGGTCCGCCTGGGCGTTCGGTGCGGGCTATTTCGGCCTGTCGCTGTCGTGGATCGTGGAGCCGTTCTTCGTCGATGCCGCGGTTACCGGATGGATGGCGCCCTTCGCGCTCCTGGGCCTCGCGGGCGGGCTGGCGTTGTTCTGGGCGCTGCCGGTCTGGTCGGCCTGGCGGATCGGCCGCCCGGTGCTTGCCGTGCCGCTCTGGGCGCTGTTCGAGCTGTCGCGCGCCTATGTCCTGACCGGCTTTCCCTGGGGCCTTGTCGGCTATGTCTGGACCCCAAGCGCGGGCGCGCAATGGGCGGCGGTCGTCGGGCCGCACGGCCTGACCTTCGTGACGCTGGCACTGGCCGCGCTTGCCGCGCACGGGCTGTCCGCCCGAGACTGGCGCACAGGTGCGGGCGCTGTGCTGGGCACCGGGGTGCTGCTCCTGGGCGGGCTCGCGCTCGCGCCGGCGCCGGCGACCGCCCCGGATGCGCCCGTGGTGCGGCTCGTGCAGCCCAACGCGCCGCAGCACCTCAAGTGGCGGCGCGACATGATCCCGGTCTACTTCCAGCGCCAGATCGCCGCGACGCGGGCGGAGCCGCGCCCCGACCTCATCGTCTGGCCCGAGACCGCGCTGCCGATGCTCCTGCACAATTCCAACGAGGCGCGCGAGATCATCGACGAGGCCGCGCAAGGGGTGCCCGTGGTCCTCGGCATCCAGCGCGAGGAGGCCGGAAATTGGTACAATTCGGCCATCGCCATCGGGCCGAGGGGCCGAATCGCCGACGTCTACGACAAGCATCACCTCGTGCCGTTCGGGGAATACATGCCCGCGCGATGGTTTTTTGAGCACATCGAGATTTCCGGTCTCGCGGCCCGGGCGGAGGGGGGGTACTCGGCCGGGCCGGGGCCGCGGCTGCTCGACCTCGGGGCGCTCGGAACGGCGCTGCCGCTGATCTGCTACGAGGCGGTTTTTCCACAGGACGTAACCGGCGCGCCGGAGCGGCCGCGGATGCTTCTCCAACTGACGAACGATGCCTGGTTCGGGACCTGGTCGGGACCGTACCAACACCTTGCACAAGCGCGTATGCGGGCGATCGAGACGGGTCTGCCGCTCCTGCGCGCGGCCAATACCGGGGTCTCCGCGGTGATCGACGGGGGCGGCCGCGTGCGCACATTACTGCCACTCGGCGAGGCCGGTCATATCGACCATCCACTGCCGCCCGCGCTGGCTCCGACACTCTACAGCCGGACCGGCGACTGGCCCGCGCTTCTGGCGATTCTGAGCGCTGTGCTGAGCTTGATCCTGCTTCACCCCCGGTCAAAACGATCCGGCCAGCGGCATTGACCCTAGGTCGGGGGGGGTATAGCGCAGACAGGCCTTCCTGCCACAACGGCTTCCTGGCGTGGCAGTTGTATCAAATGGAGCACTATAAATATGGCACGACAGTCCTACTATTTCACCTCCGAGTCCGTTTCGGAGGGCCACCCCGATAAGGTCTGCGACCGGATCTCGGACGCAATCCTCGACGCACTTCTGGCCGAAGATCCGCTGGCGCGCGTCGCCTGCGAAACCTTCGCGACCACCAACCGCGTCGTCATCGGCGGCGAGATCGGTCTGACCGATCAGGCCAAGCTGAAGGACTACATGGAGCGCATTCCCGACATCACGCGGGCATGCATCAAGGATATCGGCTACGAGCAGGACAAGTTTCACCACGCGACCTGCGAAATCACCAACCTTCTGCACGAGCAGTCCGCGCACATCGCGCAGGGCGTGACCGGCGAGAAGGGCGACGAGGGCGCTGGCGACCAGGGCATCATGTTCGGCTACGCCACGAACGAGACCGAGGCGCTGATGCCCGCGCCGATCCAGTTCTCGCACGACATCCTGCGCCGCCTCGCCGAGGTGCGCAAATCCGGCAAGGAGCCGCTTCTCGGCCCCGACGCCAAGTCGCAGCTGACCGTGCGCTACGAAAACGGCAAGCCGGTCGGCGTCACGCAGATCGTGCTGTCGACGCAGCATGCGGACGAAAGCCAGACCTCGGACGTGATCCGCGAGATCGTGGAGCCCCACATCCGCGACGTTCTGCCGGCCGACTGGATCGCGCCGGACTGCGAATGGTGGGTCAACCCGACCGGCACCTTCGTGATCGGCGGCCCCGACGGCGATGCCGGCCTCACCGGCCGCAAGATCATCGTCGACACCTATGGCGGCGCGGCCCCGCACGGCGGCGGCGCGTTCTCGGGCAAGGACCCGTCCAAGGTGGACCGCTCGGCGGCTTACGTGGCGCGTTACCTGGCCAAGAACGTGGTCGCCTCCGGCATGGCGGAGCGCTGCACCATCCAGCTGTCCTACGCCATCGGCGTGGCGCGTCCGCTGTCGATCTACTGCGACACGCACGGCACCGGTCAGGTGGACCCCGCCGCGATCGAGGCGGCGATCCCGAAGGTCATCGACCTGACGCCGCGCGGCATCCGCACGCATCTCGACCTGAACAAGCCGATCTACGAGCGCACCGCAGCCTACGGCCACTTCGGCCGTGAGCCCGATGCCGACGGCGGCTTCTCCTGGGAACGCACGGACCTCGCAGAGGCGCTCAAGAAAGAGGTCTGAGACCTTTATGAACATGGTGTCCGCCCCCTCAGTCGGGGCGGGCACCCCTCGCGCTGGTTGGCGATCTTCGCAGAATCGACACGCGCGACCTTTCCTTCCCCCGAAAAACTTAACGACCGCCCGTTCCGCCCTTGGAGCGCAGGCGCCTGATCGCCGTTTCGGGGGTTAGGAAGAAGGCACCTATGCGGTGCCCCCTAGAGGTCTTCCTGCCTCGAGGCTCGAAAACGGGTTGAGCAAAGCGCCATCCGACCGAACAGCACCGCAGGTGCCGGGCGCACGGTCGCCATTCTGGCGCCATCGGTCCTGGCGACGATGGCGACACGGGTCCGGCGGTCTGGCGCGATGTCACCCTCGTGCTCCGCCCCTATTGCGGAGGGATGTGGCTGCCATAAAGCGCTCACCTCCAGGGGTGCGGCGCCATCCCCCGCTCCGCCGCGCAGCCGGCACTCAGCCCGCGCGCGGTTCTCCGCGGCCGAGGCGAAGAAACAGGCTCTCTTCGTCGTCGTTGCGGAAGAACGGCACGGAGGCGGGCGGTGCCGGATCGGCCGCGCGGGCCGCGACCTCGGCCAGCACGACCTCGGTGATAAAGGGCATGTCGTGCGCCCGCACCTCGTCGAGCGCGACCCATTGCAGATGCGACAGCTCGTCCGAGGCGGCCGAGAAATCGTCGGGATCGCGCGCCAGCGCCTCCGCATCGACGAGGAAGAACCGCGCATCGAACCGCCGCGGCCGGCCCGGAGGGGTGATCGCGCGGAACACGAACTGCAGCGCCGAGGCGTCGGGTACGTGGCCCGTCGCCGCGAAGGCGCGCCAATCCTCGGGTGGCGTACCGTCCCAGGTGCCGGGCCGGCCGAGGATCTGGCCGGTCTCCTCGAAGAGTTCCCGGATCGCGGTGACCGCCAGCACATGCGGATGGCCCGGGCCGGCACCCTCGGCCACCCGTCCGGCGCAGAGCGGCGCCAGCGGCGCGGCGAGCGGCACCCCGGCGTCGCCCGGATCGGCCGCGCCGCCCGGGAAGACCACCTTGTTGGGCATGAAGACCGCCGCAGAACCGCGCTGGCCCATGAGCACGCGCGGCCGTGTCAGGCGGTTGCGCAGCACGATCACCGTCGCCGCGTCACGGATCGGGGGGGACTCGCTCGTCATCCTGCCTCTCGGAGTTCTAGAGGTCGCTGCGCGCCTCGCCGAAGCCGTGCATGAACCGCGCCCACTGGAACGCGACCACGGCCCCCTTCAATCGCGGCAGAAGGTAGAGCGTGAGCCCGAGGCATCCAAGCCCGAAGATGGTGAAGAGCGTCAGGGGCTCGGGCCGCCACGTCTCGAACACGAACAGCAGCAGCGGCGCCATCAGGTGACCGACGATCAGGATCGTCAGGTAGGCCGGCCCGTCGTCGGCGCGGTGATGATGCAGCGGTTCGCGGCAGACCGGGCAGGTGTCGCGCACCTTGAGATAGCCGCGCAGCAGCGGCCCCGTCCCGCAGGACGGGCAGCGCCGCCGCCAGCCGCGCATCAGCGCCGGCCACGTGGCGCGGATCGGCTCTGCTTCGATGCTCGGCTTGCTCTGGGGGGTCATAGCGAACACTCCTGTTTGCTGCGTGTGCAGGATGGACCCTGGGTGTGGCGGGCGAAAGGCGGCGGCATGTCGCGCGGTCCCGGCACCATTATCACGGATCCGTGATCCCGGGCCACGCCGCATCGCGACGGAGCGCGCCGCCCGCCACGTTTCATTGATCGGACCCGCAGCGCGACCGGCGCGCGTGCCACGTGGCGGGAACGACACCGAGAACCGGGAAGGATCCGACGATGAAACGAGCAATCTTCACGATGGGCGCGGTGCTCGCCGCGACCGCGGCGCTGGGCGCGGACCTGGCCGAGGCGCAAGCGAATGACGCGGGGCGCTACGGCTGGCATCACGGCGACCGCGGACCCGGCGGCCCCGGCTACGGCGGTCATGGGGGCCGGCTCGATGCGGACGGCGACGGCACGATCAGCCGGGAGGAATTCGAGAACCCGGCCGCGGCCCGATTCGCCGCGATGGATGCCGACGGCGATGGCGCGGTGACGGCCGAGGAAATGGCCGCCTACGCGGAAGCGCAGCGCGAAGCGCGCCGCATCGCCCGGGCGGAGCGCATGGTCGCCCGGCTCGATAGCGATGGCGACGGCGCCATCAGCCTGGAGGAGATGGACACTCAGCTCGACCGTGCCGCGATCTTCGACGAGATTGACAGCGACGGTGACGGCGCCCTCTCGGAGGAGGAAATGCGGGAGGCCCGCGGGATCATGCGCGAGCGCATGGGGCGCCGCGGCCCCTTCGGCGACGACTGAGCGCGGCGCCGGACCGCCGGGCGGGGCGCTGTGCCTTGCCCGGCGATTGTCCCGCCGCGAGGGGGACTGTAAGCGCGAAGGGCAGGACGGGTGCCGCTGGATGCGATGAACGATACGGGCGACGAGGAGCTGCTGGCGCGCTATGCCGCCGGCGACCGCGCGGCGGCGCAGGCGCTGACCCTGCGGCTGGTGCCCGGCGTCTTCGCCCATGCCACCCGGCTTCTCGGCGACCGCGCCGAGGCGGAGGACATCGCCCAGGAGGTGATGCTGAAGCTCTGGCGCATCGCGCCCGACTGGCGCGCGGGCGAGGCGAAGGTGACCACCTGGCTCTACCGCGTGACGGCGAACCTGTGCATCGACCGGATGCGGCGCCGGCGCGGCCACCCTCTCGACGAGGTGCCCGAGCCGGTGGACGACGCGCCCTCCGCCGATGCGCGGCTGGCCGAGGCCGACCGCGCATCGGCGCTGGCGGCAGCGCTCTCCGAGCTGCCGGCGCGGCAGCGGCAGGCGGTGGTCTTGCGCCACATCGAGGGTCTGGGCAATCCCGAGATCGCCCGGATCATGGACATCGGCCCGCGGGCGGTGGAAAGTCTCACCGCGCGGGGCAAGCGCGCGCTCGAGACGATCCTGTCGGGGCGGCGCGAGGAGCTTGGATATGCCGACACGGACACCTGACGACCGCCCCGACCCCGCCTCACGAGAGCTGGATTCCTGTTTCGAGGCCGCCCGCGCCGCACCGCCGGAGCCACCGGACGCGCTGTTGGCGCGCATCGCGGCCGACGGCCTGGCCCAGCAGGAGGCGCGCGCGGCGGCACGGCAGCGCGGTGCGCGCAGGCTGCCGCGGATGATGGCCGGGCTGCGCTGGCAGGGTGCCGGGCTGGCGGCGGCGCTGGCGCTGGGGCTCTTCATCGGCGTGCGCCCGCCCGAGACCCTGGCGGCCGCGCTCTGGGACACGGGCGAGGCGGAGCTACTGGTCGACCCGGTCTCGGCCTACGACCTGGCCTGGTACGAGGAGTGAGCGATGGGCGAGGATAAATCCCGGCGGCGCTGGCTGGCGCCGGCCCTCTTCGTGTCGTTGGCGCTGAACCTTCTGGTGGCGGGCGTCTTTGCGGGTGTGGTGCTGGGCGACGGCCCGCCGCATCGCGGCGCCGAAAAGCACGGGGGCGATCCGTCCTTTCCCTATATCCGCGCGCTCGACGATGCGCAGCGGGGGGCCCTGCGCGAGTCGTTCCGGCGCAGCCTGCAAGAGGGCGGGGAAGATCGTTCGGCGCGGCGGGCGCGGTTCGTCGGCGGCTACGAGGCCGCGGCCCGCGTGCTGCGGGCCGAGCCCTTCGACCGCGCCGCGCTGGCGCGAGCGATGTCCGAGCAGGCCGAGCGCGCCGCCGCGCGGCGGACCCGCGGGCAGGCGGTGCTGGTGGAGTTCCTCGCCGGCCTGACGCCCGAGGCGCGCGCCGCCTATGCCGACCGGCTGGAAGCCGAGATCGCCCGCTTCGGCGACAGGTGAGGCATCACCCGCGTGCCCACGGCGCGGTCCCGGCCGGCCTCCTTGGCGGCATAGAGCGCATGATCGGCCGCCGCGATCAGCGCGCCGGTCTCCAGCCCCGAGGCCGCGGGGCCGACCGTCGCCCCGGCGCTGATCGTCACCGGCAGGGGCGGCAGGCCGGCGCCGATCTTCACCGGCACCTCGCGCACTCGCGCGCAGAGCCGATTTGCGATGTTCAGCGTCTGGTCGGCGTCGGTATCGGGCAGGATGACCAGGAATTCCTCGCCGCCATGCCGCGCGAGGAGGTCGGCGGCGCGCAGGTTGTGCTGAAGCCGCCGCGCGATATCGGTCAGGACCAGGTCGCCGACCGCGTGGCCGTATCCGTCGTTGATGGTCTTGAAGCGGTCGATGTCCAGCATCAGCACGCCATAGGGCTTGCCGCTGCGCTGCGCCGCCGCGTCGATGCGCTCCAGGTGCGGCAGCGCGTAACGGCGATTGTAAAGGCCGGTCATCGGATCGGTCAGCGCGGCGCGCAGCCCTTCCTGCATGCTGGCGCGCAGCCGGTCCGTGACACGTTTTCGCTGCATCAGCTTCTCGGTCCGCAGGGTCAGTTCCTCGGGGAGGGCGGCGCCGATCACCAGGTCGTCGGCACCCAGATCGAGCGCCGTCGCCGCCTCGCGTCGCTGCCCTTCGGCGGCGATGTAGAGAATGGCGGCGCGGCGCGTGTCCGGTCGCGAGCGGACTTCGCTCAGCAGGTCGAGCGCGGCGCCGCCCGGTCCCTCGACCAGCACGAAGAGGTCGGTGGCGGCGGCGCGGCCCTGCAGCACGTCCTTTCGGGTGCAACTGGCCAGATCCGCGTTGGCCAGATCGCGCAGACCGGTGGCGATGGCACCGCGATCGGCGCCCGGCGCTTCCACCAGCGCCACGCGCGCGCGCGGCACAAAGGCCGAGGCGTCTTCGGCCAGCCCGAGCGCGCGGCCGGTGTCGTCGCGCAGCCGCAGCTCCCGCTCCGCTTCGCGCGCGCGCAGAAGGCTGCGCAGCCGGGCGAAGAGCAGAACCTCGTCGAGCGGGCGGGCCAACGTATCCTCGGCGCCGGCGCGCAGCGCTTCGAGCCGCCCGGCCGGGTCATCCGACGACTGGATCAGGATGACCGGCAGATCGCGGGAGGGCGACAGCGGCCGCAGCCTGCGGCAGAGTTCCGCCCCGGTCATGTCCTCCAGCCGGTTGGCGGCGAGGACGAGGTCGGGCCGGGTGCGCAGCGCCTCTTCCAGAGCCGCGGTCCCGCTGGCGGCCTGCGCCACGTCGTAAAAGGCAGAGCCCAGCTTCACCCGCAGGATGATCCGGTGCGTCGCCGTGCCGTCCACAACCAGGATCCGTCCGGTCATCGCGTTCCTCTTGGTCACGGGGGAGGGCAGCCTCCCGACCGTCTTGTCGCTGTCAGTCTTTCTTGAGATTGGTTAAGAAATGGTTGTCCGGAGAGGTACAAATTGTGACGATTTCGCGGGATCACGCCGAGACGATCGGTCTGCAAGCGATCGCCTGGCTTGCGGCGGACGAGGAGCTTCTGCCCGTCTTCATGGGTTCGACCGGCGCCGACGAGGCCACGATGCGCGAAGGTATCGGCGATCCGGCCTTCCAGGCGGCGGTGCTGGACTTCCTGCTGATGGACGATGCCTGGCTCACCCGGTTTTGCGACGA
Organism: Roseivivax sediminis; assembly: GCF_900112685.1. Classification (GTDB taxonomy): domain Bacteria; phylum Pseudomonadota; class Alphaproteobacteria; order Rhodobacterales; family Rhodobacteraceae; genus Roseivivax; species Roseivivax sediminis. Next base: position 580,356 of record NZ_FOMS01000001.1, on the reverse strand, counting down.
GACGGGGATCGACTACGCCGCGCCGATGCAGGCGCGCGCGATCCTGCCCGGAGGCGATCTGCCCGAATGGACCTGAGGCGCGCCGCCGAATGCGGCGAGACCGTGGAGTTTCGGATAAATTGAATGCGTTCCCCCTCTCTTAAGGTTCTTCTGCCACTCTCCGCGGCGGGGAGAGATGGGGTTCGACATGCATGTCCTGATCACTCGGATGCTCAAGGTGTTCGTCGAGGACACCTATGGCGCGGCGCGCTGGGACCAGGTGCTCGGCGTTGCCGGTCTGCGGCGCGTCGAAATCGACGCGCGGCTGCGCCATGACGCCGACCAGTCGGACCGGCTGATGCGCGCGGTCGAGGCGGAGTTCCGCCGGCCCATCGGCGGCGTGCTGGAGGATGTCGGGACCTATCTGGTGTCGCATCCGAACGCGCAGTCGATTCGCCGGCTGTTGCGGTTCTGCGGTGTCGACTTCGTCGATTTCCTGCATTCGCTGGAGGATCTGCCGGACCGTGTCGCTCTCGTGCTGCCCGACCTTGCCCTGCCCGAGATCGAAGTGCTCGGTGAGGGCGATGGCAGGTTCGAGATCCTGTGCCGCAATGCCCTTCCGGGCTTCTCGGAGCTCATTGCCGGGCTGGTGCGGGCAATGGCGGACGATTTCGGCGTGCTGGCTCTGCTCGAGCATGTCGGAGGCCACGGCGATTGCGACCGCGTCCGCGTTACCGTGATCGAGTGCGATTTCGCCGAAGGGCGCGATTTCCTGCTCGGCGGCGCAGACCTCGCCGAGGGCGCGGCATGAGCATCCCCGCCGCCATGCTCGACCGGCTTTGCCCGATGCATCTGGCCGTCGATGGCGGCGGACGCATCACACGGATCGGGCCGACGCTGGCGAAGGTCGTCCGATCTCCGTCGCCCGAGGGCACGCCGCTCTTCGATCTCTTCGAGGTCACGAGTCCGCGTGGCGTGCATTCGCTGGACGATCTTGTCCGGTTCAGCCTCCGGCGCCTGCGGCTAAAGCTGCGCCGCCCGCCGCACACACCGTTCGCCGGGCACTTCGTCGCCGCCGACACGGGCGGCGGCGTCGTGGACCTGTCCTTCGGGATCGCGGTCGCCTCGGCGCTGCGCGACCACCCGCTGACCAGCGCCGACTTTCCGCCCACCGATCTCACGGTCGAGATGCTCTTTCTGATCGAATCGAAATCGGCGGCGATGGATTCGGCGCTGCAGCTCAACCAGCGGCTTCAGAGCGCGCGGCTGATGGCGGAAGAACAGGCCCACACCGATACGCTGACCGGGCTGCGCAACCGCCGGGCGGTGGAGGTCGAGCTTGCCGGCCTCGCCGCGCGGCAGGACCCGTTCGCGGTCATGCAGATCGACCTCGACCACTTCAAGGCGGTCAACGACACGTTCGGGCACGGCGCCGGCGACCGCGTGTTGGAGGCGGTGGCCGATGCGATGGTCGCCGGCACGCGCCGTGGCGACCTCGCTGCGCGGATCGGTGGCGACGAGTTCCTCGTGATCGTGCCGACCCCGCCGAACCCGGAAACGCTGCGCCGGACGGCGGAGCGTCTGATCGCGCGGATCAAGGTTCCGGTGCGTTACCGGGGCCAGCTTCTGCAGATTTCAGCGAGCGTCGGAATCGCGTGTCACCGAGGCGGTCCCATCGGCGCTCCGGGACGCCTGATAGAGGCGGCCGACGCCGCCCTTTACGCGGCCAAGAGCGCGGGACGCAGCCGCGTCGTGTTTGCCGATTGCGACGACGCGGCGTGACCCTCGGGCCATCGCACGTAAGACGGTATTTTTGCCGATGCAGGACTTGATCCTGCCGGAGCCACAACGTAAGTAGCGCGCCAGTTGGGGTGTAGCCAAGCGGTAAGGCAGCGGTTTTTGGTACCGTGTACCGTAGGTTCGAATCCTACCACCCCAGCCATGATCCAGAAAAATTCATCCCTTCCGGGAGGATATCCGTTGCTCCAGCAGCGATCCGCCCGGCTCTACGCGGTTTTGGTTCACATCTCGCGGGGTGTGGAGCGTGGGAACCGTCGAGAGATCTGGGCTTGAGCTCGTGCGCAGATACGGCCTGACGGACGGGGACGGCGACAGCCGGCTCGCGGACCTGTGGGCGGGGGCGGCCGTCTCAATGTCTTCATCACGCTCGGAACAACGATCACAGGGGCCGTGGGATAAATGGGTGCGGGGAAGGGCACTCCGGCTGTGATCGGTCGTGCGCATCACAGACGGCCATTTCGCTCGGCGTCGTCCGGATCTGCCAGAGGCGGAGCACGAAGAGCCGGTCGTCGCCGGCATTGGGCGCACGAACGATGATAGCCGTCGTCGAGGCAGTAGACCCCGCCCGCGTCATCGCACTCGCCGATGATCGCGGGCCTTCCCCGTTGCGGCGCGACGATGCCTGTTACAGGAGTTTTCGGTTCTGCGGCCGCTCCGGAAGCGAGTCTGGCGGCAATCTGGTCAACAGGCTTGCGGCGAGCCGCCGCGAAGAGCCGATATCATCGGTTGCGAGGGAGGCGGAAACTCTCTTCAGCAGATCTACGATACCAAGCGTACAGGAACGGCAGTAAAGACTGCTGTTTCGAGGTTACTTTGGGTATTCGGCGTGAATGAACGGAAGCGAACCGATGCGAAGGAAAACACAGGAAACTCGTCATGCGGCCGATGAGGACCACGAAGGCCGCTCGAGTTCCGAGGAACGTCCGGATTTGCGGATCGATAGCTACGATGCCAGGGTCCTCGAGATCTCGTACGCCCATATCGAGCTTCTGCACGAACTGACCATCGGCGTGTTCTGGCCGCACCGGCGCGATGATCTGCGGTTTTTCGTCGATCTGGGGTGCGGGTATGTTGCCGTCGACGCCATCGGCCGGCCGATGGCCTCTGCAATGGCGTTCGGCGACGGCGAGGAAGTGAACTTCCTGGGCATGATGGTAACTCCGCCCCGCCTGCAATCGCATGGGGCAGGGCGCTGGTTGCTGCGCCGGTTGATGGAAGAACGGCCCGGCGTCGATATGCGGCTAAGCGCCACGCGGTCCGGATACCGGCTTTACGAAAGCGCCGGCTTCATCCCGGTGGACGTCATTCGCCAGCATCAGGGTATCGTCACGCGCGTGGAGGCGCCGTGCGCCGCGGAGGGCGTCACAGTGCGCAAGATGCGGACGGAAGATCACTCCGCGGTGCGTGCCCTCGATCTCGTCGCCTTCGGCGCGGGACGGCAACGTACTCTTGAATACCTCCTTGCGATGACGGAGGGGGTCGTGGCCGTTCGGGACAACGAGCCTTGCGGCTACGCGCTGTGTCGGCGGTTCGGCCGGGGCGAGGTGATCGGTCCGCTCGTTGCCGATGACGAGCAAGTCGCGATGATGCTTGCCGCGCCGTTCGTACAGCGCGCCGAGGGCCGCTTTCTCCGCATCGACACGCCTGATCGGGGCGAGCGCTTCGGAGGATTTCTAGCCGCCGCCGGCATGGGCGTGTTCGACACCGTGACGGAGATGTATATCGGCAATGACCGCCGTCCGCGCGAGGGCGTGCGCATCTTCGGCTTGGCTGCCCAGTCGCTCGGTTGACGTCAGGACAGCCGGTCCTTCAGCCCGAACCACAGGCCCACGAGCGGCAGGAACCACGGTTTGCCGGAATGGGCCGGAATCGCCGGCCAGGAAAGTCCGTCTAGCGGATTTGTTCCGGCCTTGCCGCACGCCATGTCGGCAAGAACCTGTCCCATGAGCGTCGACATCTGGGCGCCGTGGCCGGAATAGCCCATGGCATAGAAAAGACCGTCGGCTTCGCCCGCGCGCGGCAGTCGGTCCTTGGTCATGTCGACGAGACCGCCCCAGCAGTAGTCGATATCGATGCCTTGGAGTTGGGGGAAAATCTGCTCCATCCCCCGGCGCAGGATCTCGCCGGACCTCGCGTCGGAGCGCTGGTCCGAGGTGGCCGAGAACCTCGCGCGGCCTCCGAAAATCAGCCGGCGATCCGGCGAGAGGCGGAAATAGTTGCCGATGTTCATCGACGTCACGCAAGTCCGGTCGCCGGGCATGACCGAGACGGCCTCCTCCCCGCTTAGCGGCCTGGTTGCGACGATGAACGAGCCGACCGAGATCAGGCGCCGACGGAAGTAGCGCAGCGGGGCGGACGGTACCTCGCCGGAATAGGCTCCGGTGGCGGCGATTACGGTCCTGGCCTGCAACGTTCCGCGTGGCGTTGACAGGGCCCAGCCGTCGCCCATGCGCGCGCGTCCCGTAACCGGAGCCTCATGCCAGATGGACGCACCGCGCGCCTTCGCGGCACGGGCCAGACCGGTCACAAAGCGGCCCATATGCATCATCGCGGATTTTCGGTAGAGCATCCCGCCGTGGAACGCCTGCGATCCCACTTCGCCGGAGAGGTCCGAGCGGTCAAGCCATGCGGTATCGGGATCCACCTCACGGCGGATCAGCTCGTAGTTGGCATGCATGCCCTCCACATGCGACGGTTTCGAGGCGAGCTTGAGCTTGCCCGAGCGGCGAAAGTCGCAGTTGATGCGCTCTTCGGCGACGATGTCCTCGATCAGGTCGATGGACCGGTCGTAGGCCTTGTAGAGAGCATGCGCGCGCTCGGCCCCCAGATGGGCCTTGGCGTCGGCGTAGCCGTGCGCCATGCCGTTGTTGAGATGGCCGCCATTGCGCCCGGAAGCGCCGAAGCCGACATGCCGTGCCTCGAGCAGCGCGACCCGCGCGCCCGCGCGCGCCAGGCTGCGCGCGGCGTTCAGCCCCGTGAAGCCGCCGCCGATCACCGCTACATCGAAGCTGCCCTCCACGGGGCCGGGTTCGGCATCGAGGAAAGACTCGGCGGTGTCGTGCCAGTATGACTCGTACTTCATGGCGGCTCAGAGTCCGACGACGGCAGGAAGCTGCGAGACGTCGGAAATCTCGGTGTAGCCGTAATACGGGTTGGCGGGTTCGTGACCGCGATTCACCCACACCTTGTTGGTGATCCCGAGGTCGTGCGCCGTCATCAGATCGTAGCGGAAACTCGACGAGACATGCAGCACGTCCTCCGGCCCGCAGCCGAGCTGGTCGAACATGTGCTCGAAGGCGCGCATCTGCGGCTTGTAGGCCTGCGCGTCCTCGGCGGTGTAGACATGCGCGATGGGCGCGCCCAGCTTTTCGATGTTCGACTGGATCTGGCTGTTCATCGAATTGGTGAGAGCCACGAGCGGGATTTCTCCCGCGATCTTGGCGAGGCCCGCGGGCACGTCGGGGTGGGGGCCCCAGGTCGGCACCCGGGCGTAGATGTCGTCGGCCACCGCCGGATCGAAGGCGACGCGGTTGCGACGGCAGGTGCGCTCCAGCGCGTTGTGCACGAGATCGGCATAAGGCTTCCAAGCGCCAAGAACCTCGTCGAGCCGATAGGCCGAGAAGTCGCGGATGAACTTGTCCATTGCCTCCGGTGACAGCTGCGCGGCGTAGTGGTCGCGCGCCGCCCCGGCCATGTCGAAGAAGATCATGGTACCATGACAGTCGAAGGTGATGAATTTGGGGCGCACGGGCATGGGCGGTCTCTCCTGACGGGCTTCGTTGCACCCATCATCTTCCGCTTCGTGCCACACAGCTTGCCGCGTTTCGCGCATTCGGCGCAGGAAATTCCGTTTCGTCGCGTCCGGGCGGCAAATGGTGCCACGGCCGGGCCGTCTTCCGCGCTCGTTGCCGTTGGCGCGGCGATATCCTGATCCGGCAGAAATTGAGCGAAGGTCGCACGACATGACAGACGACAGCGCAACGGCGATACTTGCGGACCTCGTCGGGTTCGACAGCGTGGTCGGCACGCCCAACGGGGCGATCATGGACTATGTCGCCGAACGGATGGACCGCGTCGCCCTATCCTGCCACAGGATGACCGGCCCCGAGGGCGACCGCGAGAATCTCTTCGCCACGATCGGCGATCCTTGCCGGCCCGGCTATATCCTCTCGGCGCATGTCGACGTCGTGCCAGCCACAGAGCCCGACTGGCAGGGCGACCCCTTCCGGTTACGGCGCGACGGCGACCGGCTGATCGGACGGGGCGCTTGCGACATGAAGGGGTTCGTCGCCGCGATATTGGCTGCGCTGCCTGACCTTGCCGCCATGCACCTCTCGACGCCGATCCACATCGCGCTGTCCTATGACGAGGAGGCGGGCTGTCGCGGCGTGCCCCACATGATCGCGGCGCTGCCGAGCCTCTGCGCGCCGCCGCTCGGATGCATCGTCGGCGAGCCGACAGGGCTGGCCCCGGTCCTGGCGCATAAGGGCAAGGCGGCCGTCGCGATCCGTGCCACGGGGCGTGCAGGACACAGTTCTCGCCCGGATCTCGGGGTAAACGCCATCCACAGGCTGGCGCCGGTCCTGGCGTCGGTCGTCAGCCGGGCCGCGTCACTCGAGAAGGGGCCGACGGACACGCGATTCGCGCCTCCGTGGTCGAGCCTGCAAGCCGGCATCATCGCAGGCGGACAGGCGATCAACATCGTCCCTGACCGGGCCGAAGTGCTTATCGAGGCGCGCGCCATTTCCGGTGTCGATCCAGAGGAGGTGCTCGAACCGGTCATAGCCGCCGCAGACTCGTGCGAAGTCGAGTGGTTGTCGCGCTACCCTGCACTGGCGCTGCCGGCGGATGCGCCGCTCGCCGCGCTGGCCGAACGCCTCGCGGGGCGCAGCCCGATCGGTGCTGTCAGCTTCGGCACGGAGGCCGGCCTTTATCAGGAGGCGGGCGTCCCGGCCATCGTCTGCGGCCCCGGCGACATCGCCCGCGCGCACAGGCCCGAAGAATACCTGCGCGTCGATGAACTCGAGGCGGCCACCGCGATGATACGCGCCCTCGGGCGCGGTCTCGCCGAATGAGCGGCATATCCTGCGGTGCCGGCGCCTTGACGCAACGCAAACGCGTGGCACCGCTTCGGGATGCCGACGATCATACCGCCAGCTCGGATGTAATCTGAAGGCAACCGGACGATCAGATTGCGAAGACGATGATGGACTATCAGACCGAAGACCAAACGGGCCGGGCGATCACGCTGGAGCCGTTCGCTGACGCCCATTTGGCGGGAGCGATGCGGCTGTCCGCGGAGGTCGGATGGCCGCATCGCGAAGAGGACTGGCGCATGGTCCTTTCCGTCTCTCGCGGCGTTGCCGCCGTTGCGGGCGGCAATGTCGTGGGCACGGCGCTCTGCAGCGATTTCGGTCCGGTCGCGGCGATCAACATGATCATTGTGGACGAGAACATGCGCGGCCGCCGGCTTGGCCGTCGCCTGATGGAAGCGGTGCTGGAGATCGCGGGCGATCGCGAATGCCGTCTCGTCGGCACCGAGATGGGATTGCCGCTCTATCGCAAGCTCGGCTTCGAGGCGACGGGGCAGATCGTCCAGCATCAGGGGATAGCGGTCTCAACGGCGCCGGAACAACCGGTCGCCACCGCCGGGAAAGACCACGTTTCGCAGCTTGTAAATCTGGACCGTGCCGCAACCGGTCTGTCCCGCTCGCGCCTTCTGGAGGCCATCGCGGCCGCGGGGGAGGCGCTGCAGACGGATGGCGGGGTCGCGATGGTCCGCCCTTTCGGACGGGGCCGCGTTCTCGGCCCGATCCTGGCAAAGAGCGATTCCGCGGCACGGGCCCTGATGAGCGAGGCGGCACGCCGCTCTGCCGGCAGCTTCCTGCGGGTCGACATGCCGGAGAGCCACGCGCTTGGCGAACACGCCGAGACGCTCGGGCTCGTCCATGCCGGCGGCGGAACCGCAATGACACGGAAGGCGGGCGCACGCCCGTCCACCGAATATTCGACATACGCGCTCGTCTCGCAGGCGCTGGGATGACTACCTCGGAGACAACGATCATGCTGAGCAATTCTCTTGTCGACCTCGACCGGCGGCACCTCGTACATCCTGTGTCGTCCTATCGCGGGCACGAGGCGCGGGGCGTGCGCGTCTTGCGCTCCGCCCACGGCGCCCGGGTGGTCGACGCCGAGGGTCGCGAGCTGATCGACGGCTTCGCAGGCCTCTGGTGCGTCAATGCCGGCTATGGCCAGGACAGCATCGTGGAGGCGGCGACCGAACAGTTGCGCAAACTGCCCTATGCCACGGGGTATTTCGATCTCGGCTCGGAGCCCGCGATCCGGCTGGCGGCAGAGCTGGCCGAGCGTGCGCCGGGCGATCTGAATCGCGTCTACTTCACGCTCGGCGGGTCGGACGCGGTCGACAGCACGATCCGCTTCGTTCGCTATTACTGGCACGCGAAAGGCGCGCCGGAGCGCGATCAGTTCATTTCCGTCGCCCAAGGCTATCACGGCTCGACGGCGGGCGGCGCGGGTCTGACGGCGCTTCCGGCCTTCCACGAAGGTTTCGGGCTGCCCTATGACTGGCAGCACAAGATTTCGTCTCACGATCTCTACCGCAACCCCAACGCGCACGACCCCGAGGCGGTGATCGCCGCCTCGGTCGAAGAGCTTGAGGCCAAGATCGCAGGGATCGGGGCGGAGCGTGTCGCGGCATTCTACGTCGAACCGATCCAGGGGTCAGGCGGCGTTCTGGTTCCCCCGGCGGGCTGGATCAAGGCGATGCGCGACGTCTGCACCAAGCACGGGGTGCTGTTCGTTGCGGACGAGGTCATCACCGGCTTTGGCCGCACCGGGCCGCTCTTTGCCTGCGACGACGAAGGCATCGTGCCGGACATGATGACTGTCGCGAAGGGTCTCACCTCGGGTTACGCGCCGATGGGGGCGGTCTTCCTGAGCGACGGGGTCTACGATGTCATTGCGGACGGCGCGGGCCCCAAGGCGGTCGGCCACGGTTTCACCTATTCGGCGCATCCCGTGTCGGCGGCGGTCGGACGCGAGGTGCTGGCGCTCTACGAAGGGGGACTTCTCGACAACGGCCGGGCGATGGGCGCCCGGCTGCAGGCCGGTTTGAAGGACCTGGCGGACCACCCGCTTGTCGGCGACGTGCGCGGGCGCGGGATGCTGGCGGCGCTGGAGCTTGTGACAGACAAGGCGGCCAAGACGCCGCTGCCGGCGGAGGTCCAGCCGGCGACGCGCCTCTTCGACCGCGCGTGGGAGGCCGGGCTCGTGCTGCGGGCCTTCCCGACAGGTGTCTTCGGCTATGCCCCGCCGCTCTGCAGTACGGCCGACGATATAGACGGTATCGTCGAACGCACAAGGACGGTTCTGGACCTGACCCTCGAGGACCCGGAGATCCGCGCGGTGCTGCGCACGTGACGACGCTCCTTCTGTCCACGCCCGAACGCGCCGAGGTCTGGGGCCGTGTCTTCGCCGAGGCGGGCGAACGGTTGCTGGTGGATGCGGCTGACGTGCGCGACCCGGGCGAGGTCCTGCATCTTGCCTGCTGGACGCCGCCGGCAGACATCGCGCGCTATACCGCGCTCAAGACTGTCATCAGCGTCGGGGCCGGTGTCGATCAGATGCCACCCTTGCCCGAAGGCGTGACGCTGGTGCGCACGCTCGCTCCGGGGATCGAGCAGATGGTGCGCGACTACGTGGTGATGGCGGCGCTGGCGCTTTACCGTGACCTGCCGGTCTACATCGCGCAATCGGCGCAGGGAAAATGGGCGCCGATGCCGGCGCCGGACGCGGCACGCCGCCGGGTCGGTATCATGGGGATGGGCCGGATCGGCCGGCTCGCGGCCCGGAGTCTGACAGGGCTCGGCTTCGCGGTCGCAGGATGGAGCCGCTCCGGAGCTCCCGTCGAGGACGTCGAGATGTTCGCGCAGGATGATCTCGTCAGCTTCCTCGGTAGAACCGACATCCTGATCTGTCTATTGCCCCTGACCGGCGCGACGCATGGTGTCTTGAACGCAGAGTTGTTGTCACATCTGCCCGCGGGCGCTGCGCTCGTGCAGGCGGGACGCGGTGCGCAGCTCGACATGGCGGCCCTGCGCGCGGCCCTCGACAGCGGGCACATGAAGGCGGCAATGCTTGACGTGACCGATCCCGAACCGTTGCCGGCGGATCACTGGGCGTGGCGCCATCCCAAGGTTCTGGTGACACCTCATGTCGCTGCCCAGACCGATGCCGAAGAGGGCGCCGCACACGCGCTGTCCGTGGTCTCGGCCGCGCGGGCGGGGCATGCGATCCCTGGCCGCGTTGATCCGCAGCGCGGTTACTGATGGGCGGCAACCGGGGGAATCTGCCGGGCCGGGGGGCTATTCGAAACAATCTGCCGCTTTGCCCGCCGGCTTCGGCAAATCACGCGACGTCATCCACGACACACTGATACGAAGCACACTGCCCGCGGGGCGGGACAGCCAGGAAAGGGCCCTTAGCGCATGGCGACAACGACCGAAGCCAAGCCAGTGACGGCGTTCACCTACATGAGTTTCGACGTTGTCGGGACCTTGATCGATTTCGAGGGAGCCATTCGGCACGGGCTGTCGCAGATCGCTGCGGCGCACGGCATCGACGTGGACATCGAAGCCGCGCTCGTGACCTACCGCGACGCGCGCCGGCAACCGGGCGCGAACCGTTTCCCGGACGATCTGGCGCGGTGCTACAGTGTGATCGCGGCCGAGTTCGGCCTTCCCGACACCGAGGATGCGCGCCGGACCATGGTCACCGCGATGGGCGATGCGCGACCGTTCCCGGACAGCGTGGAGGCGCTGGCGCGGCTCGGCCGGCACTACAAGCTTGTGGCGATGACAAACGCTCAGCGGTGGGCGTTCGAGCGCTACGCAGAGGCGCTCGGCCAGCCATTCCATGCCAGCTTCACGGTGGACGACACCGTCTGTGAGAAACCCGATCCGGCGTTCTTCCGGCACGTCTTCGACGCGCTTTCCGGGGAGGGCGCGGCGCCGGGCGACATACTCCATACCGCCCAGAGCCAGTACCACGATATCGGCGTATCCCGCGATCTCGGCATGACCAATGTCTGGATCGAACGGCGCCACGACCGAGCCGGCTACGGCGGCACGATCGAGCCCGATGCCTTCACTCGGCCCGACTATCACTTCCGCGCCTTGTCCGAGCTTGCGGATGCCGTTGATGCGGCGCTTGCCGGACGCTGAGGCCGCCACGGAATCCAGCCAGCCCGGCACAAGACCGGGACGGATAAACCAGCAACAGGGAATATTGTCATGACGCACAAGACACCGACGAACTGGACCGACCGCGACGACGCGATGGTCGAGCAGGCGATCCGGCGGGGCGCGAGCCGCCGAGAGCTTCTGAAAATGCTGATGGGCTCGGGTGTGGCGCTCGGCGCCGGCAGCTCGCTTCTGCTGCGCGCCGGCCAGGCCGTGGCGCAGACCCCGAAAACCGGCGGCGATCTGCGCGCGGCCGGCTGGTCGGCCTCGACCGCCGACACGCTCGATCCGGCCAAGGCGTCGCTTTCGACCGACTACACGCGCTGCTGCGCCTTCTACAACCGCCTGACCTTCCTCGACGAGGCGGGCGAGGTGCAGATGGAACTGGCCGACACGGTCGAAAGCTCGGATGCGAAGACCTGGCAGATCACCCTCAAGCCCGACGTCACCTTCCATGACGGCAAGACGCTGACTTCGGCGGACGTGGTCTATTCGCTGCGTCGCCACCTCGACGAGTCCGTCGGCTCCCAGGTCAACTCCATCGCCAAGCAGATGACGGAGATCACCGCGGTCGACGACCGCACGGTGAAGATCGTGCTGACCGAGGCCAATGCCGATCTGCCGACGATCCTGTCGCTGCACCACTTCATGATCGTCGCCGACGGAACGACGGATTTCTCGACCGCGAACGGCACAGGCGCCTTCGTGTGCGAGACGTTCGAGCCCGGCGTGCGGTCGCTCGGTGTCCGGAACGAGAACTACTTCAAGGCAGAAGGTCCCTACGTCGACACGTTCGAGTATTTCGCGATCACCGATAACAACGCGCGGGTGAACGCCGTTCTGTCCGGTGACATCCACCTCGCCGCGGCGATCAACCCGCGGTCCATGCGGATGCTTGAAGGCCAGCCGGGCGTGGTGACCTCCGTCACCAATTCGGGCAATTACACGAACCTCAACATCCGGCTCGACATGGACCCCGGCCAAAAGGCGGGCTTTATCGAGGGCATGAAGTACCTGATGAACCGCGAAGCGGTACAGCAGTCGATCCTGCGCGGCCTTGCCGAGATCGGCAACGACCAGCCGGTGTCGTCGAGCAACCGCTACCACAACCCCAACCTGCCGGCGAAAGAGTTCGACCCCGAACGGGCGCGCGCGCTCTTTGAACAAGCCGGGGTGCTGGGCCAGTCGGTCCCGATCGTCACCTCGAGCGCGGCAAATTCGGCAATCGACATGGCAGTCGTGGTGCAGCAGGCCGGCCAGCAGATCGGCATGCCGTTCGAGGTCCAGCGCGTGCCGGCGGACGGCTACTGGTCGAACTACTGGCTGAAATCGCCGATCCACTTCGGCAACATCAATCCGCGGCCGACACCCGACATCCTGTTCTCGCTGCTCTACCAGTCGGACGCGCCCTGGAACGAGAGCCGCTATCAGTCCGAGAAATTCGACCGCATGCTGGTCGAGGCGCGCGGCTCTCTGGACGAGGAAAAGCGGACGCAGATCTACTGGGAAATGCAGGAAATGGTCGCAAACGACGCTGGCACCATCATTCCCGCCTTCCTCTCGGGCGTCGACGCACATGCGGACAGCCTGAAAGGTCTGCGGCCCAACCCGCTGGGCGGCCAGATGGGCTATGCCTTCGCGGAATACGTCTGGCTCGAGAGCTGAGATCCGGCCGGAGACGACCCGCGCGCCGACGCGCGCGGGTTTCCGCCATCATCAACCGAAGGGGAGGCATCATGCTACGCTCTCCAACGACCTGGCTTCTGGTCGGGCAGCGGCTGACCATCGCGTTCATCACCCTGCTGATCGTGTCCTTCGCCGTGTTCTTCGCCACAGAGCTTCTGCCCGGCGACGTGGCCCAGATCCTGTTGGGGCAGGCAGCGACGCCCGAGGCTGTCGCCGGCCTGCGCGAGGCGATGGGCCTCGACCGTCCGGCCTTCCTGCGGTTCCTGTCCTGGCTCGGTGGGCTCGCCACCGGGGATATGGGGCGTTCCTACGTGAACGACATCGAGATCGCCGAGCTGGTCTCCGGCCGGCTGGTGAACTCGCTGAGACTCGCCGGGATCGTCACGGCGATCTGTGTGCCCGTCTCCCTGACGCTGGGGATCGCGGCGGCGATGTGGCGCGGATCCTGGTTCGACCGGGGCGTGTCGATCATGACGATCTCGTTCATCTCGGTGCCCGAATTCATGGTCGCGACGCTCGCGGTGCTGATCTTCGCGGTCTGGCTCGACTGGCTGCCGGCGCTGAGTTACGGGGTCAACGTCGACAGCCTTGGCGCGATGCTGCGCGCCTACGCGATGCCGGTCATCACGCTGAGTTTCGTCGTCTGCGCGCAGATGATCCGCATGACCCGGGCCGCGGTGATCGAGACGATCAACACCCCCTACGTCGAGATGGCCCTTCTCAAGGGCGCCTCGCGCAGCCGCATGGTGCTTGTCCACGCGCTGCCGAACGCGCTTGGCCCGATCGCCAATGCGGTCGCCCTGTCGCTGTCCTATCTCGTCGGCGGGGTGATCATCGTGGAGACGATCTTCAACTATCCCGGCGTCGCCAAGCTGATGGTCGACGCGGTGTCGACCCGCGATTTGCCGCTGATCCAGTCCTGCGCGATGATCTTCTGTGTCAGCTACCTCACGCTGATCACGCTTGCGGACATGATCGCCATTCTGTCCAATCCGAGGTTGCGCCAGTGATGACCATGACCAAACAGCGGACAAGATCCCTGCGCCTGCCCACGCCCGCCAATCTCGGCTACAGGTTCAACTGGGCCGGCCGCATCGGCCTGACGGTGATCCTGTTCTGGGCGGTCATCGCCGTGATCGGCCGGTGGGTCGCGCCATATCCTGTGGGCGAGATCGTCGACTTCGACTACTTCGGGCCGGTAAGCGGCGACTACTGGATGGGCACCGATTATCTGGGGCGCGACATCTTCTCGCGCATTCTGATGGGGGCGCGCTACACCGTCGGCATCGCGCTCGGAGCGGTGACGCTTGCCTGCGCGGGCGGGATCGTCCTGGGGATGATCGCGGCGGTGATCGGGGGCCTGTTCGACACCTGCCTGTCGCGGTTTCTCGACGCGCTCAACGGCATCCCGTCGCTGCTTTTTGGAATCGTCGTGGTGGCTGCGGTCGGCACCTCCATCACCGTCCTGATCCTGACGTTGGCCGTGATCTATCTGCCGGGATCCTACCGCTTTGCACGGGCGCTGGCGGTCAACGTCAATACAATGGACTTCGTCACTGTTGCCCGAGCGCGTGGAGAGAAAACATCCTACCTCATCACGCGCGAGATCTTTCCCAACATCGTCGGGCCGGTGTTCGCCGATCTGGGCCTGCGTTTCGTGTTCATCGTGCTGGTCCTTTCGGGGCTGTCGTTCCTCGGGCTCGGCGTGCAGCCGCCGAACGCCGACTGGGGCGCGCTCGTGCGCGAGAACATAGAGGGGCTGAGCCTCGGCGCACCGGCAGTGGTGTTTCCCTGCCTTGCCATCGCCTCTCTCACGATCTCGGTGAACCTCTTCATCGACAACCTGCCCACCAAGATCCGCGACAGGAGCGACTGATGCCAACCGATCCTCTCGTCACCGTCCGCGACCTCAGGGTCGGCGCCATCACCGACGCTAGCCGCAAGGTCGAGATTATCCGCGGCGTCGACTTCGACGTGGCCCCCGGTGAGATCGTCGCGCTGATCGGCGAGTCGGGCTCGGGCAAGACCACCATCGCGCTGTCGCTCATGGGGCATGCGCGGCCGGGCTGCTTCATCTCGGGGGGCTCGGTGCGGGTGGGCGACTTCGATGTCACAGGGCTCAGCGAACGTGCCCGCAGGGAACTGCGCGGGACCGAGGTCTCCTACGTGCCACAATCGGCGGCGGCGGCCTTCAACCCGGCCAAGCGGATCATCGACCAAGTCGTCGAGGTCACCAAGATCCACCGTCTGATGCCGCGCGCCGAGGCGGAGGAGCGGGCGCGCGAGCTGTTTCGTGCCCTGGCTCTGCCGGAGGCCGACTCGATCGGCGAACGCTACCCGCACCAGGTTTCCGGCGGCCAGCTGCAGCGCCTTGCCGCGGCCATGGCGCTCGTGGGCGATCCGCAACTGGTGATCTTCGACGAGCCGACCACGGCGCTCGACGTGACGACCCAGATCGAGGTGCTGCGCGCCTTCCGCTCGGTGATGGAAAAGACCGGCATGGCCGGCGTCTATGTCAGTCACGATCTCGCCGTCGTGGCGCAGATCGCCGACCGCGTGATCGTGCTCAAGAACGGTGAGATCCAGGAGGTGGGCGCGACCGAGCAGATCCTGACCGCGCCGGAACATCCCTATACGAAGGAACTCATGGCGGCGTTCGAGCCAGTGCCGCACGTCCCGGTCGAGGTCCCGCACAGCTCTCCGAAGCCGATCCTTGAGGTGGAGCATCTGTCCGCCGGATACGGCGGCAAGCCCGGCGCCGAGCCGACATACAGGATTCTGAAGGACATCAACTTCAAGCTCGAACGGGGCCGCAACCTCGGCGTGATCGGCGAAAGCGGGTCCGGCAAGTCGACGCTCGCGCGCGCCGTCGCCGGCATCCTGCAGCCCTACGAAGGCGCCGTGCAGCTTGATGGCGAGGAGCTGAAACCCGACCTGCACGAGCGGCGCAAGGATCACCTGCGCCGGCTTCAGATCGTGTTCCAGCTTGCCGATACCGCGCTCAACCCGGCGGTACCGGTGGGAACGATCCTCGGACGGCCGCTGACGTTCTACCACGGCATGAAGGGCGAGCGGCGGGAGCGCCGGGTGATCGAGCTTCTGGACATGGTGCAGCTTCCAGGGGCGCTCCGCCACCGGTTGCCGGGCGAGCTGTCCGGCGGGCAGAAGCAGCGGGTGAACCTGGCTCGGGCGCTCGCCGCGGAACCCGAGCTGATCCTCTGCGACGAGATCACTTCTGCGCTCGATACCGTGGTGGGCGCCGCGATCCTGGAGCTTCTCAAGGACCTGCAGAAGGACCTTGGCCTCAGCTATCTGTTCATCAGCCACGATCTTTCGACGGTGGAAGCAATCTGCGACGACGTTCTGGTCATGCTGAACGGAGAGGTGGTGGAGGCGCTGCCGGCGCAGAAGATGTCGACCGAGGCCACGCACCCCTATTCCAAGCTGCTGATCTCCTCGGTTCCGAAGCTCGATACCGCCTGGCTGTCGGGACTTGAGCAAGATCCCGAGCTGGTCGCGCGCTTCACCAACCGTTGAGGCGCGTTCAGAGCCGGTTTTCGAAGAGTTGGCTCAGCGGAAGCTGGGTCTTCACGATCGGCGACTTGATGACGACGAAGCTGAAATACTTGTCGATGCCGAGATTGCGATCGATCAGGTTCTCGATGATCGACTGGTAATCCACGATGCCCGAGGTGACGAACTTCACGAGGTAGTCGTAGCCGCCGGACACCAGGTGGCATTCGGTGCAACTGTCGGTGTTCTCGAGCGCCTCCTGAAACCGGGCGAAGTCGATCTGGCGATGGTTCTTGAGCGTGAACTCGGTGAACACGGTCAGCGTCTCGCCCAGTTTCGCCACGTCGATCTGTGCGGAATAGCCTGTGATGTATCCTGCCTTCTGCAGTTTCTTGACCCGCATCAGGCAGGGCGAGGGTGACAAGGCGACACGTTCGGCCAATTCGACATTCGTGATCCGGCCGTTGCGCTGAAGCTCCGCGAGGATCTTGATGTCGATCCGGTCGAGTTTGAAACCTGCATTCATCTCGGAACATCCTTGCAGCCGCGTAGCCCGTACGATGTGCGAGCCACGATTCTCTCCGATATCTCAAGTGCATTTGCAATCTTCTGCCGGTGACATGCACGGGTGCGGCACATCTCCTCACGAGAGCCGGGGTATCGGTAGGACAAAGTCAGGAGACTCGCATGCCAGCACCCTTGATGCACGTTGAAACCGCCTCCGAACTGCCAGCCGAGGCCGATTGTGTCGTGATCGGGGGCGGCATTGTCGGCGTCTCCGCGGCCTATTGGCTGGCGCGCTCCGGTCAGAAGGTCGTGCTCTTGGAGAAGGGGCGCGTTGGCGCCGAGCAATCGAGCCGGAACTGGGGCTGGTGCCGCCAGCAGAACCGGGACGCGCGTGAATTGCCACTTTCGACCCGAAGCCTCGCCCTGTGGGAGGAGATGGCCACGGATCTGGATGCCGACCTCGGTTTCCGGCGCTGCGGACTGCTCTACCTGTCGAACGACGGGGCCGAGATCGAGGGCTGGGCCAAATGGGGGCGGTTCGCCCGCGCCGAGGGCGTGGATACCCGCATGCTGTCGGCGGCCGAGGCGACGGAGCGAGCAGCGGCCACCGGCCAGGCATGGGCGGGGGGCGTGTGGTCTCCCAGCGACGGGATCGCCGATCCGTCGCGGGCGGCGCCGCTGATTGCGCAGGGTGTCGAGAAGCACGGCGGCACGGTCGTGCAATCCTGCGCGGCGCGCGGCGTCGTGCTTTCCGGAGGAGCGGTTTCCGCCGTGGCTACCGAGAAGGGCGTGATTTCCACGCGGCAGGTCGTGCTGGCCGGCGGGGCCTGGGCGTCCAGTTTTCTCCATCAGCTCGGTCTCGTGTTTCCGCAGGCCTCGGTGCGCAGTTCGATCCTGTCGGTGGCTCCGGGCGCGGAGGGTATCCCGCCAGCGATGCACACGGCGGAGGTGTCGGTGACGCGTCGCAGGGATGGCGCCTACACGCTGGCGACATCGGGACGTGCCAACCTCGATCCGACCCCCGGGGCGATCTGGGGGGCGAGGCATTTCCTGCCAATGTTCGCAAAGCGCTGGCGGCTGCTGTCTCCAGGTGGCACGGAGGCGTGGAGGACGGGGTTCGAGACGCGGAGAAAGTGGTCGCTGTCGGACGTCACCCCTATGGAACGCACGCGCATCCTCGATCCCAAACCGTCGGCCTCCATCGTCGCGCAGACGCTTCGCCGCGCGCGCAAGCTTCTGCCTCCGTTGAAGGCCCTGCCGGTGCAGGCCGAATGGGCCGGCTACATCGACAGCACTCCGGACGGCGTGCCGGTTATCGATGCCGATATCGGTGTGCCCGGCCTCGCGCTGGCGGCGGGCCTGTCGGGCCACGGTTTCGGCATCGGGCCGGGGGTCGGGCATCTCGTCGCCGATCTGCTGCTCGGGCGGACCCCGATCACCGAGACGGCGCAATACCGATTGTCGCGTTTCGATCGCACTCAGTGGGGCCAGGTCTCCGACTTCTGAGGTCATGCGGCGAAGCGGTCGATGGCGTAGGGGGCGAGCGGCGTGTCGCACCGGCCCGTGGCGATCAGTTCGGCCATGGCGTCCCCGACACCGGGGCCAAGCTGGAAGCCGTGACCGCTGAAGCCGAAGGCGTGGAAGAGGCCCGGCGTGGTGCGCGACGGTCCCATCACCGGAAGCATGTCGGCCACGTAGCCTTCGCAGCCCGACCATTGCCGGATGACCGCGACGTCGCGAAGCGCCGGCAGCAGGCGCAGAACGGATCGAAGCTGCACGGGCAGGGAGGCCGGATCGGGCCGGGCGTGGCCCGTCTCGGGGTCGGCCTGCGTGCGCTCGGCCGCGCCGCCGAAGACGACGTTGCCGCGCTCCACCTGCCTGAGGTAGCCACCGTGGTCGCGCGACCACATGCCGACGACCGGGTGTACGCGGTGGGGCAGGGGCTCCGTCACCGCCATCTGGGGACCGCGCATCTCGATCGGTACCGGCTCACCGAACGCCGCGGCGATCCCGGCGCCCCATGCGCCGGTGCAGTTGAGCAGGGCATCGCTGTGAAACGTGCCGCTCTCCGTCTCCACGCTGAAGCCAGCTCCGGTGTGCCGTGCCGAGGCGACAGCGGTTTCGTCGACCACGGTCGCGCCGAGTCGGGCGGCCGCGTGTGCGAAGGCCGGCGAGACCAGCCGCGGATTGGCCGAGCCATCCTCTGGCGAGAACGAAGCAGCGATCGCGTCGGGCCCGAGGCCCGGGTACCGGGTACGGATCTGGTTCGGCCCGAGCTCTTCGAGGTCAAGATCGTAACGCCGTGCCGCTTCGGCAAAGGCGCGCATGTCCTCGAGGCTTTCGGTGTCGAAGATCAGCCGCAGATGGCCGGTGGCGCGGAACTCCACATCGCGCCCGAGCAGTCCTTGCAACTCGTGCCAAAGGGTCAGCGACCGCCGCGCGAGCGGAAGCTGCGGCAGGTGCCGCCCGCTGCGCCGGATGTTGCCGAAGGAGGCGATGGTGGCGCCACTGCCGACCTTGCGACGGTCTATCAGGGTCACGCGGATGCCGCGGCGGGCGAGGAAGTAGGCCGTCGCGGTTCCCATCAGCCCGCCGCCCAGAACGATCACGTTCATGCCATGGTCCTTCATCCGTATCCCATCCGGACATGAAATCCCGGCCGACCGCTTGCGTCAAAGACGCGAAATGGTGAGAATTATAAGCCTGACCTATGGATGCCCGACATGCGTGCCCGACAATTGGAAGTATTCACAGCTGTCATGCGTGCCGGCACCGTCACCGGGGCCGCTCGCCTTCTCAACACGTCGCAGCCCGCGTTGAGCCAGATTCTCGCGCATGCCGAGGACGAGCTGGGCTTTGCCTTGTTCGAACGCGTGAAGGGGCGCCTGCGTCCGACACCCGAGGCTGTCGAGCTTTACCCGGAGGCCGAGCGCCTCTTCGCCGGGCTCGAGGGGCTGCGCCGCAAGACCGACGATCTGCGCGTGGGGCGCGCTGGTCTCGTGCGGATCGCGGCGTCGCCGCCGCCGGCGCTGGCGCTGCTGCCGCAGTCCATGATGGCCTACCGCGAGAGTCATCCCGAGGTGCTGATCCGGTCGCATGTGGCCCCGATCGCAACCATGATCGATATGCTGCGCGGTGGCGATGCCGTTCTCGCCATCGCGCTCGATGACACGCTGCCGCCCGACATCGCGGTCGAACCGCTGGGGAATACGTCGATGTGCTGCCTCCTCCCGCCGGGCCATCGGTTCGAGTCTCTGGACCGTGTGAGCTTTGCCGATCTCGAGAGTGAAACCCTGATTTCCTATCGAAAGCTGACCCGCCCGGGGGAGGAGCTCGCCGTTGCAGCCGGCGCGGACGGTGCCGCCTTCGACGTCGGGGTCGAGATCGACGGCTCCATCGGCGCGCTGGGACTTGTGGCGGCGGGTGTAGGTGTCGGGGTGGTCGACTCGATGCTTCCCTGGCAGCACTTTGCGGGCCTGGAGCGGCGTCCCCTCGCCGCCGAGGTGGTTCTACCCGTTAGCTTGCTGACATTACGCGGAAAAACACTGTCGCGAGCCGAGGCCGCGATGGCCGAGGAGATCCGTCGCACCGCAAGAACGCTTCTATAGGGAAGGCTTATGGGCGCCGGGCGGATACGTCTTGGACCGGCGTAGCCCGCTCTGCTTCTTTGTCCTCGAGACTGGACAAAGGACCTCGCCCATGGACGGACGCTCCGCCGGAACGGACTGGAAGATCGGTGTCGATATCGGCGGCACCTTCATCGACTTCTGTGCGCTCGAGGTCCATTCGGGCCGTATCGCCTCGCTCAAGGTGTTGACGACGCCCGAGGATCCGGGCGCAGAGCTGATGACCGGCTTCGATCTTCTGCACCGGTCCGAGGGGCTTTCGCCGGAGGATGTCAGCCGGTTCGTGCACGGCACGACGGTCGGCATCAACACGATCATTCAGCGCAAGGGCGCGCGCCTCGCGCTCGTCACGAACGCAGGCTTCGAGGATGTGATCGAGCTTGCGCGGCTGCGGATGCCGGAAATGTACTCGCTGTTCTGTCACCGGCCCGACCCGCTGATCCCGCGCGACATGATCTTCGGCATCCCTGCGCGGCTGCGCCCGGATGGCCGCGAAAGCACGGCCCCGAGCCCCGACGCCGTGGCCGCGGCCGCGCGCCAGGCGCGCGCAGCCGGTGCCGAGGGCGTGATCGTCTCGCTTCTTCATGCCTGGCGGAACGACCGGCAGGAACAGGCGGTGCGCGAGATGATCGCGGCGGCCGAGCCCGATCTCTTCGTCTTCACTTCGGCAGAGGTCTGGCCGGTCATTCGCGAATACGAGCGCTGTTCCACCGCGATCCTCAACGGATACGTGCACCCGCGCGTGTCGGGTTATCTTGAAGCGCTCGAGGACCGGTTGAGCGGGCGGGGCGTTCCAGCGCGGGCGATGCTGACAAAGTCCAACGGCGGGCTGATGAACGCGGGGGAAGGACGGCGCAACTGCGTGTCGATGCTGCTCTCGGGCTCCGCCTCGGGCGTGATCGGGGCCTCCTGGCTCGCCCGGCAGGCGGGTGAGGACCGGGTGCTGACGCTCGATATCGGCGGCACGTCGGCGGATTTCGCGCTGATCGTCGACGGTGCCGTCCAATTCGGCACGGACGAGAAGGTCGGGGAGTTTCCGCTGCACATCCCGTCGGTGTCGGTCAGCTCCATCGGCATCGGCGGCGGCTCCATCGCGCGACTCGATCAGCAGGGTGTGCTGCGCGTCGGGCCGGAGTCGGCGGGCTCTGTCCCCGGCCCGGCCTGCTACGGGCGCGGTGGGACCGAGCCGACCGTGACCGACGCCATGGCCGTATGCGGCTGGCTCGGCCATTCCGCGATGGCCTACGGGCAACTGGACATGGACGTCGGCCGGGCCCGTGACGCCGTCGGCACGCTGGCCGAAGCCACCGGTCGCTCGGTCGAGGAGACGGCGCAGGCAATCATCGACATTGCCGTCAGCGAGATGTTCGTGGAGGTCGAGAAGCTTGCCTCGCGCAGCGGTGTCGACATGCGCGATTTCGCTCTTATGCCGTTCGGCGGCGGCGGTCCCATGCTGGGCGCGCTGCTCGCACGGGAGCTGCGCATGGCCCGGGTGATCGCACCGCGGCGGCCGGGCGTGGTTTCCGCGCTCGGCGGGCTCGTGGCGGACCTGCGCGGCGATTTCATCCGGACTGTCTTTGCGTCGGTCGACGGCGGGGCCGATCTCGACGCGGCCTACCGAGCGATGGTGGAACAAGGCCGCGCCTGGCTGGCCGAGCAGGGCCACGACGGGCAGTCCGAACTGCTCCTCTCAGCCGACATGCGCTACATCGGTCAAAGCTACGAGATCGAGGTGATGCTCGATCCCGGAGCTCTCGGCGATCCCGCGCGGCTTTCGGCGGCGTTCCACGACGCGCATCGCCGGATCTACGACTTCGATGACCCGGACGGACTCGTCGAGGTGGTGAACCTGCGCTTGTCGGCGGTCGGAATCGGCGCCGCGCCCGAAATTGCGGCAGAGCCCGGCTCGCCCGAGTACGCCGCCGCGCCGCTGCGCCACGTGCCCGTGCATCTTCACGGGGCGCGCGAGATCCCGCTCTACGCGCGCGCCGACCTGACGACCGGGGCGTCGTTCCCCGGGCCGGCCATCGTCGCGCAGGAGGACACGACCTTCGCCATTCCGGACCGGACCACCGCGCGTGTCGACCGGCACCTGAATATCCACCTGACCCTCGAGGACTGACCGACATGACAGACCGCATGACCCTTCAGGTGCTGGCCAACCACGCGCGCGCTGCCGCCGAGAACATGGGCCACACGCTGCAGCGCACCGCGCATTCGGCTTTCGTGAAGGAGACCCAGGACTTCACGGTGATGCTCATGGACCGGATCGGAGAGACCTTCGCGGTGCCGATGGACCTTGGCGCGACATGGTATCCCGGCCTCTCCTACGCCCCGGCGATAGAGATGATCGAGGATTACCGCCCGGGCGACGTCGCCTTCACCAACGACCCCTATTCCTGCCACGTCGCGACCCACGCGCCCGACACGCACCTCTGGAAGCCTGTCTTCCACGAGGACGAGATCGTCGCCTGGACAGGCGGGCACATCCATAACACCGACATGGGCGGCGCGGTGCCCGCCTCGCTGTCGCGCTCGCTGACGGAGATCCATCAGGAGGGCCTACGGTTTCCGCCGATGAAGCTGGTCGAAGAGGGCCGATTCAACGCGCAGCTTCTGCGGATCATGGAAACCAATGTACGCAAGCCGGCGCTCAACATCGGCGACATCAAGGCGCTGGTCGGCGCGCTGACCACGGGCGAGCGCAAGGTGCAGGCGATGATCGAGCGCTTCGGAAAGGACGGGTTCCTGTCCGGTGTCGCCGCGCTCAAGGACCAGGCAGAGGCGCAGGCGCGGAGGCTCCTGCGCGGCATTCCCGATGGCGACTACGCCTTCGCGGACTACGCGGACGAGGACAGCGATTTTGCCAATCCCTGTCGCCTGAAGCTGACCCTTCGCATCCGCGATGACGAGGCAGAACTCGATTTCACCGGCTCGGACCCGCAGCTCGGATCTTCGCTCAATGTCCCCTCTGGAGGCAATCCGCGGCACACGATGCTGCTCGTGGGCGTCTACTACGTGCTCTACACGCTCGATCCGCAGCTCCTGTTGAACTCCGGCCTCACGCGGCCATTCCGCTGCATCACGCCCGAGGGGAGCGTGCTCAACCCGCAGGAGCCGGCGGCGGTTGGCATGCGCTCGCTCACCTGCGCGCGGCTGCGGTCGGTCATCTTCGGCGCGTTCAGCCAGGCGATCCCGGACCGGATGCCGGCGGCGCCGGCAGGCAACAATTGCATCGTCAACGTGATGACGCGGGACGAACGCACGCGGAAGACGGTAATTGCCGCGGTCAACCCGGTGGTTGGCGGCGGCGGCGGCATGCCGTTTCGCGATGGCACCAACGGATCGGGCGCGGACGCGGCGTATCTTGCGAACACGCCCATCGAGATCACCGAGACCGAGGTGCCGGTGGAATACGTGCGCTACGGGCTCGTGCGGGATTCGGGCGGCGCCGGCCACTGGCGTGGCGGACTCGCCACCGAGATGGCGTTCCGCGTCTTCGCGCCCGACACCCGCATCACCGCGCGCAACCGCGACCGATCGCGATTTCGGCCATGGGGCGTGCTGGGCGGGCGCGCGGCGGGCCTTGCGGGGATGAGCGTTAATGCCGGCACCGCCGACGAGCGGCGGCTCGGCAGCGCCGACACCGCAATCCTGCAACCGGGCGACGTGCTCTCGGTCAGTTCCGCCGGCGGCGGCGGTCGCGGCGATCCCTTCACCCGCGATCCCGCCCGCGTTCTTGCGGACGTGCGGCGCGGCTATGTCTCATCCGAGGCTGCGCGCGAGGCCTATGGCGTGGTCATCGCCGACGGGGTTGTCGACGCCGAGGCCACGGCCGAGTTGCGGGCCCGCGCTGTCCGGCACGAGCAGCATTTCCACTTCGGTCCCGAGCGCGACGGTTACGAGGCGCAGTGGACGGAGGCGGCCTATGACGCGCTGACTGCGATCCTGAGCGCTCTGCCCGTGCACTGGCGCTTCTTCGCCAAGACCGAGATCTTCCGCCGGATGGAAGGACGCCGTGGCGCCGAAGGTGTTCATGCCGCGCACGAAGAGGCCTGCGCACGTTTTCCCGAATTGTCGGAGGCCCGTCTGCCGATGGCGGCGGAATGAGCCGTTTTGTGCGCCTGGCCGAACAGGAGCGTCCAACGGTGCGCTTTCGCTTCGACGGCGAGGATCTCTCGGCGCTCGTGGGCGATACGGTGCTGACCGCTGTCCTCTGCGCGAGGGACCACCTGCGCCCGGCGGAGTTCGGGTCGGAGCGGCGGGCGGGGTTCTGCCTGATGGGTGCCTGCCAGGATTGCTGGCTCTGGCAGGAGGGCGGCGCGCGGCTCCGCGCCTGCACCACCCCTGTCGCGGAGGGTATGCGCCTGCGCTCCACCGCGCCGATGTCATGGCCGGAGCGGTCGGAATGACAGATGTTCTGATCGTCGGGGCGGGGCCCGCGGGCATCCGCGCGGCCGAGACGCTCGCCGCGGCCGGAGTGAAGCCGGTCGTTGTCGACGAGGCGGAGCGCGGAGGCGGGCAGATCTACCGGCGCCCGCCGGACGGTTTCAGCCGACCGGGCCGAAAGCTGTACGGCAGCGAGGCGGGCAAGGCGGCAGACCTGCACCGGGTCTTTGATGCACTCGTGGCCGAGGGGCGGGTGAGGCATTTGCCGCGATCTTCGGTGCTGGGGCTTTACAGGGGGCAGGCGCAAGTTCTCGGACCCGACGGGGTTGAAAGTCTGCACCACGACCGGCTCATCCTGGCGACGGGGGCGAGCGATCGTCTGGCGCCGGTGCCCGGCTGGCAGTCGGCAGGGGTGTATTCGCTGGGCGCGGCACAGATCGCGCTGAAGTCGCAGGGCGTCGCCATCGGACGGCGCGTCGTGTTGGCCGGAACCGGGCCGCTCTTGACGCTCGTCGCCGCGCAGTACCGGGCCGCCGGAGCGTCGGTAGAGGCGGTGCTCGACACGGCCGGCCTCTCTACACAGCTTGCAGGAGGTCTACGCATGGCCGCCGCCCGGCCCCGGGTCACCGCACGCGGGCTGGCGATGCGCGCGCGGCTGGGTGGTACCTACCGCGCCGGCGTGCGCCTCGACGGGATCGACGCGGGTGCGGAGGGTGAGCTCGAATTAAGCTGGCGCGACGGGCGCGGCGGCGCGCACCGCACCGCATGCGACGCGGTGGCGATGGGCTGGCATCTGCGGTCCGAAACGGCGCTTGCGGATCTCGCCGGTGTCCCGTTCGACTGGTCCGATACCTGGGCGCAATGGCTCCCGCGCGCCGACGAGATGGGGCGGGCCGGCGGGGGCGTCTACCTTGCCGGCGACGGCCTTTCGATCCTCGGCGCGGACGGGGCCGAAATCGCCGGTCGTCTTGCGGCGATCGCCTGCCTGGCGGATCTGGGCCTGTCGGCGCCGGACCCTTTGCGCGATCTTCGACGTATGCGCCGGATGCGGCGCTTTGCCGACGGGATCGCCCGTGCCTTCCCGTGGCCAGCGCGGGCCGTGCGCGCGCTGCCGGACGAGGCGGTGCTGTGCCGCTGCGAAGGGATCACGGCGGGGGAATTGCGCGCCGCGCTGCCCGGCTCGGGCCAGGACGCGAACCGCGCCAAATCGGTGACCCGTGTCGGCATGGGGCGTTGTCAGGGTCGGTTCTGCCAGCTTGCGGGCGCCGAGATCATGGCCGGCGCATGCGGCGTCGGCCCCGAAAGGATGGGCCGTCTGCGCGCGCAGCCGCCCGTTCGCCCGGCCTCGATCGAGGCGCTGGCGGAACCGCGCGGATCGTGAGAGCGCAACATTCCGTGCCACGCAGAGACGGCCGGGAAGCGTAATCTGCCGAAGGCCGCGCGCAATCGGCACCATGCGCGGTTGGACAGGGGGCAGGGTCCTCTCGCAAGCAAAGGAGACTGGAGAATGCCGGCATTCGATCCGTCGCACATCGCATTGCCCTCGGGCCATTTCATCGGCGGCGCCTATGTCGAGGGGCCCGGCGCGATCGAGGTGCACGCGCCATCGGACGGCCGGCGGCTGACGCCGATCCCGAACGGCGATGCGGACCTTGTGGACCGGGCGGTCGCGGCGGCACGCGGCGCGCTCGACCGCTCCGGCTGGGCAGGCTGCACGCCGCGCGACCGCCTTCGCGCGCTCCACGCCTGGGCGGCGCTGATCGAGGCCGAGGCCGAGACACTGGCGCGGATCGAGGCTGTTTGCTCCTCGCGTCCCGTGGCGCAGGCGCGCACCGGCGACGTGATGGTCACGGCCGAGCAGATTCGATTCTTCGCGGAGTTCGCCGACAAGGAGGGTGGGCGGACGGTGCCGACCTCGGACAAGCAGATGGGCTTCATCGACGAGGCGCCCTATGGCGTCGTCGGTGCCATCACGCCCTGGAACTTCCCGATCTCCATGGCGGGCTGGAAGCTCGGGCCGGCGCTCGCGGCGGGCAATGCCGTCGTGCTGAAACCCTCGGAGATGACACCTTATTCGGTGCTCTACATGGCCGAGCTCGCGCAGCGCGCGGGCCTTCCGGAGGGGCTGATCAACATCGTGCTCGGCGACGGGCCGACGACCGGTGCCGCGCTCGTGGAACATCCGGGTGTCGACAAGGTCTCCTTCACCGGCTCCACCCGGGCGGGCGGACAGATCATGGAGAGCATCGCGCGGACCGGAATCAAGCCGATGACGCTCGAGCTGGGCGGCAAGTCCCCGATGGTGGTGTTCGCCGATGCCGATCTCGATCTCGCGGCCGAATGCCTTGATCGCGGGATCACGCCGAATGCCGGCCAGTTCTGCGTCGCCGGTTCGCGCATCCTCGTGGCGCGCGAGATCGCCGAGGCGCTGGCCGAGAAGCTGGCTGCGCGATTTGCGGGGCATCAGCCGGCCGCCACATGGGAGGCCGAGCCCGGGTTCTCGCCGATCATCTCCGAACGTCAGTTGGGGCGGATCGAGTCCATCGTCTCCGCCGCGCGCGACCACGGTGCCGAGGTGCTTTGCGGCGGCGGGCGTTTCGACCGCGAGGGCAGTTTCTACCGTCCGACACTGCTCGGCGGAGTGACCGCTGACAATCCTGCCGTCACCGAAGAGATATTCGGCCCCGTGGCCACCTTCCAGACCTTCGAGAACGAGGAAGAGGCTCTGCGCCTGGCGGCCCACCCGACCTACGGACTTTGCGCGGGCGTGTTCACCCGCGATCTGTCTCGCGCGCTTCGCGTCACGCGGCGGATCGAAGCCGGGACGGTCTGGGTCAACCGCTACGGCCGGTCGCGCGACCATATCCTGCCCACCGGCGGCTGGAAGGCGAGCGGGCTGGGCAAGGATCTCGGGCGCGAAGCGTATCTCGCCAACCGGCGGACCAAGTCCGTCCTGATCGACCTTTGAGGACAAACACCATGACCGAATACAGCCTCGCCGTCATTCCGGGCGACGGGATCGGCGTCGATGTGACCGACGCCGCCATGACCGTGCTCGAGGCCGCCGCCAGCCGCTTCGGCTTCTCGCTCGCGCCGACGCGTTTTCCCTGGTCCTGCGCGCATTACCACGAAACCGGGGCGATGATGCCCGAGGACGGGATCGAGACCCTGCGCGGCTTCGACGCGATCTTCCTCGGCGCGGTGGGCTGGCCCGACACGGTGCCGGACGCGGTGTCGCTGCACGGGCTGCTTCTGCCCATCCGCAAGCATTTCGACCAGTACGCGAATGTCCGGCCGCATCGCCTGCTGCAGGGTATCGAGGGGCCGCTGAGAACCGACGGCTTCGACATCCTGTGCATCCGCGAGAACACGGAAGGGGAATATGCCGGTGCCGGTGGGCGCGTCCATCAGGGCACGGCCAACGAGGTCGCCACGGAGACCTCCGTCTTCACGCGCATGGGGGTGGAGCGCATCCTGCGCTTCGCCTTCGGACAGGCACGGGCCCGGCGCGGGCATCTGACCTCCGTCACCAAGTCGAACGCACAGCAATACTCGATGGTTTTCTGGGACGAGATCACCCGCGCGCTCGCGGCCGAGTATCCCGACGTCACGGTCGCCCAGATCCACATCGACGCGATGGCCGCGAAGATGGTCATGGCGCCCGAGACGCTCGACGTCGTGGTCGCCTCCAACCTGTTCGGCGACATCCTCACCGACCTCGGCGCGGCGATTCAGGGCGGACTGGGCTTCGCCGCCTCGGCAAACATCAATCCCGACCGCACCGCGCCCTCGATGTTCGAACCGGTGCACGGCTCGGCACCCGATATCGCGGGGCAGGGGATCGCCAGCCCCATCGCGGCGATCTGGTCCGGAGCGATGATGCTCGATCATCTGGGCGAGGCGGAGGCCGCCGCGGCGGTCCTCTCGGCGATCGAGACCGCCACCGGCCGCGGCATCGGCGTGCGCCCCGGCAGCCATTCCACGGCGGAGATCACCGACACCGTGCTGGAGGCGCTGAAGGGATGAGCATGCACCTTTCCGATCCCGATCTCTTCCGCCAGGCGGCGCTGATCGACGGCGCCTGGATCGACCGCGCCGACATGAAGGTCACGGACCCCGCGACCCGCGCGTCGCTCGGCACCATGCCCGACATCACCGCGGCCGAGACCGAAGCGGCCATCGCCGCAGCCGACCGGGCCATGACCGACTGGCGCGCGCGCACCCATGCCGACCGCGCGGACGTCCTGATGCGCTGGTACCACCTGATCCTTCACAATACCGAGGATCTGGCGCAGATCCTGACTGCCGAGCAGGGCAAGCCCCTGGCCGAGGCGCGCGGAGAGGTCGCCTACGGCGCATCCTTCGTGCGCTGGTTCGCCGAAGAGGCGCGGCGCATCAACGGCAAGGTCATCCCCGCCCCGGACAATTCCAAGCGCATCCTCGCCCTGAAAGAACCGGTCGGCGTTTGCGCGATCGTCACGCCCTGGAACTTCCCCATCGCGATGATTACCCGCAAGGTGGCGCCAGGGCTCGCGGCGGGATGCACGATGGTGGTGAAGCCCTCCGACTTCACGCCCTATTCGGCGCTCGCCCTCGCCGTTCTGGGAGAACGCGCGGGCCTGCCGGAGGGCGTGCTCAACGTGCTGACCGGCCGTCCCGAGGAAATCGGCCGCACGCTCACCGCCTCGGCCACCGTACGCAAGCTGTCGTTCACCGGCTCGACCCGCGTCGGCGCTTTGCTGGCCGAGCAATGCGCGCCGACGCTCAAGAAACTGTCGCTGGAGCTCGGCGGCAATGCGCCGTTCGTGGTCTTCGACGACGCCGATCTCGACCTCGCCGTGGAGGGGGCGATGGCGTCCAAGTTCCGCAACGGCGGTCAGACCTGCGTCTGCGCGAACCGCATCCTCGTGCAGAGCGGCATCCACGATGCGTTCGCGGCGAAGCTGGCCGAGCGCGTGGACGCGCTGAAGGTGGGGCCGGGCACCGAAGACGGGGTCGCCATCGGCCCGATGATCAACGACGCCGCGACGGCGAAGATCCGCGATCATGTTGCGGATGCGATGGGCAAGGGCGCCCGACGCGTGACGGCATCGCGCGAGCTTCCCGGCCACTACGCCGAACCGATCGTGCTCACCGGCGCGACGACCGATATGCGCTGCGCCGAGGAGGAGACCTTCGGCCCTGTCGCGCCGATCTTCCGGTTCGACAGCGAGGAAGAGGCACTCGCGATCGCGAACGGAACGCCGTTCGGACTTGCCGCCTATTTCTACACGCGCGACATGGCGCGCGCCTTCCGCTTTGGCGAAGCGCTGGAGACCGGCATGGTGGCGCTCAATACCGGCGTCCTGAGCAACGAGGTCGCCCCCTTCGGAGGGGTCAAGATGTCCGGCCTGGGCCGGGAGGGTGCGCAGGAGGGCATCGACGAATACCTGGAGACGAAGGCCTTCCATATCGGAGGATTGTGAGATGGACGGCCATTCACGATCGGCGGTTTCGGATCCCTTGCTCCGCCCCTTCGCGATCCGTGGCCACCGGTTCCGGAACCGGATCGTCAGCACCTCTCACGCCGCGATGCTCGACGATCAGGGCATGCCGGCCGATCGCTACCGGGCCTACCACGCGCGCAAGGCAAGGGGAGGGCTGGCCATGACGATGATCGGCGGCTCGGCCATGGCGTCGCCGGAAAGCACCTGGGGGGGCGGGCAGCTCGATCTCACCGACGACCGGGTGATACCCTACCTGACGACCCTGGCCGAAGAGGTGCACGGGCACGGGACGCTGGTGATGTCGCAGGTCTCTCACCTGGGGCGTCGGGCCTCGTCCGCCGCGATGCGGGGGGCGTCGGTCCTGGCGCCGTCGCCCGTCCGCGAAACGCGCAGCCGAAGCTTTCCGCGGGCGATGGACGAGGCCGATATCGAACGGATCGTCGCCGACTACGCCAGCGCCGCGCGGCGCTGCCGGGACGGCGGGCTCGACGGGGTGGAGACAGTGACCGGGGGGCACCTGATCGGTCAGTTCCTGTCGCCCGCCAGCAACAAGCGCACCGACCGATGGGGCGGGAGTGTGGCGAACCGCGCCGCTTTCGGCCTGCGGGTCCATGAAGCGATACGTCGCGCAGTCGGCGACGACATGTTGATCGGTATCCGCTTCGTCATCGACGAGGGTGACGAGCACGGCCTCGGTCTTGAGGAGTGCATCGAGATCGCGCGCCTGTTCGAAGCCGAAGGCCATATCGATTTCTTCAACGCGATCTACGGACGCATGGACAGCGACCATTGGCTGAGCGAGCACAACATGCCCGGCCTCTTCCAGCGCAGCGCGCCGTTCCTTGAACGCATGCAGACATTCCGGTCAGAGATCTCCCTGCCGCTCATTCATGCGGCGGCGATCCGCGACACCGCGACGGCAAGGCACGCCGTGGTCGAGGGTATCGTCGATCTTGTCGGTATGACGCGCGCGCATTTCGCCGATCCCGACATCGTCTCACGCCTCGCAAGGGGCGAGGAAGACCGCATCCGCCCCTGCGTCGGCGCAAGCTATTGTCTGCTGCGGAAGGTCAATTGCATCCACAACCCCTCGACCGGTAACGAACTGGACGTCCCAGACCGTATTGAGCCGGCGCAACACCCGGGCAAGGCGGTGGTCGTCGGCGGCGGTCCGGCAGGGCTGGAGGCGGCCCGCGTGCTCGCGGAGCGTGGGCACCGCGTGATCCTCTTCGAGGCGACGGCCGAGCTCGGCGGGCAGGTGCGCATCGCCGCCCGCGCCGAGGAACGGCGCGATTTGATCGGCATCGTCGACTGGCGCGAGGCGGAACTGGCCCGTCTCGACGTGGATATCCGGTTGAATGCCTATGTCGAGGCCGACGACGTCATGGCGGAAGCGCCGGATGTCGTCGTGATCGCCAGCGGCGGTTTGCCCGATCTCGACTGGCTGCGAGGCGCAGAATTTTGCGACACGACATGGGACGTTCTCGGCGGCTCGGTCGCGGCTGCTGAAACAGCGATCGTTTACGACGGCACCGGGCGCCAGCCGGCACCGTCCGCCGCGCTGGCGCTGGCGCGCGCCGGAACATCGGTCACGTTCGTGACCCCGGACGACGCCGTAGCGGTCGAAATGCCCTATCCGGACCGCGTGGGGTTCCGGAAGCGACTGGCCGAGATGACCGTCGATCGTCGCCCGGAGCTGCGTTTGGTGAAAGTCCAGCGGCAGGCGAAGGGTCTTTCGGCGACGTTCGTACACGAGCTGACCGGCGCGGAGGTCGAGTTCAGCGCGAATCGTGTGGTGGTCGAACACGGAACATTGCCTGACGATTCACTTTACGATGCCTTGCTGTCCGGCGCGCAGGCCGCCGGCGATGACGCCGGCAAACCGATGCCACGATGCGAATTGCACCGCATCGGCGATGCCGTTTCGAGCCGCGACGTGTACTCGTCCATACGCGAAGCGTTTGTCTGCTGCCGCGTTCTGTAAGCTCTTTCGCATGTCACTCTGAAGAACGACGCTGCAGCCGCGGCACTCCAATTCGGGTTCGCCAGGTTTTTTTGCGTGCCGCTTCCGGCCGAAATGATACATGTCCCTCGTCAACCAAGTCCGGGCACCGCATGCGGGTCTGTTCGGGAGGGGCCGCCTCATGGCATCGAGGCTACGTCGCGCCGGTGCGAAGGCGCACCGCATCACCAACCGACAGACCACGGCCTAGCAGCAGCCCGACCAGCCGCAGCTTCAAGACGATATCCGGCGGCTTTTCTCGCTTCCCGGCCATTCCCGGGCTCTCGCAAGGATCATGTCATTGTTCTCCCGGTGAGCGGACCACTCCGGCGGCGGCCCTCCTGGGTCTGCATTCGCATCTTCATGACGCGGGAACCCGGCGATATCATCGCCATCGGCTCGCCGGCCGGGCAGGATGGCGGATCGCGACCCGTGCATCGAGCCGGGTCATGTCATCCTGCCGGGCTGCGTCACCCGTCCGGATGCCGCCGAAATTTTTCTTGCCTCAGGAGGTTTCATGCCCGCACCCCGCAATCCGTTCAAGCACGCCATCGCCGAGGGACAGCTCCAGTTCGGCTGCTGGCTCGGTCTCGCTGACCCCTACGTGGCCGAGATCAGCGCCGGTGCCGGCTTCGACTGGCTGCTGGTAGATGGCGAGCACGCCCCGAACGACCTGCGCTCCATCGTCGGACAATTGCAGGTGATCGCGACACGCGACACGCATGCCGTAGTGCGCCCGCCGATCGGGGAGGCATGGATGATCAAGCAACTGCTCGATGCCGGTGCGCAGAGCCTGCTGATCCCGATGGTCGAGAGCGCCGATCAGGCCCGCGCGCTGGTCGAGGCAGTGAGCTACCCGCCCCACGGCGTGCGCGGTGTCGGCGCGGCGCTGGCCCGGGCCTCGGATTTCTCCGGCATTCCCGACTACCTCACGACCGCGCGGGACGAGATCTGCCTTCTGGTCCAGGTCGAGAACCGCAAGGGGCTCGCGGCGCTGGACGACATCCTGGAGGTCGACGGCCTCGACGGGGTATTCATCGGCCCCTCCGACCTGGCGGCCGATCTGGGCCATATCGGTCAGCCCGAGGCGCCCGAGGTCCGCCGCAAGGTCATCGACGCGCTGGCTAAGATCGCGGCGGCCGGCAAGGCGGCGGGGGTGCTGACGCTCGACCCCGGCTTCCAGCGGGACTGCCGCGCTGCGGGTGCCTCCTACATCGCAACGGATATCGATGTCTTGCTGTTCGCGCGCAGCATGCACGACGCTGCGGCCGAAGCGCGCAAGCGGTTTTCCTGAGCTCCGTCGCGACGCCGGACCGGGGCGAAGGGCGCCGCTCCGCCGCAGCGGCATGTCCGTGTGGAACGAGTTTTCAGCAATAATGTTGTGAAGTTGTGAAACTTTATTGCGTATCCCCGGAGTGCGAAGTAAGGATCTACACACGCGCAAGGGAGACATGACAATGCCAAGCCACCGGCTCGATGCGATAGATCGCAAGATTCTCGCGGAGCTGCAAGCGGACGGGCGAATGACCAACGTCGAGCTTGCCAAGCGGGTGGGGATCTCCGCGCCCCCCTGTCTGCGCCGGGTGCGCGCACTGGAAGAGCAGGGCTTCATCCGCGGCTACCACGCAGAGGTCGATCCCCGCGAGCTTGGCTTCGAAGTGCAGGTCTTCGCCATGGTCGGCCTGCAGAGCCAGGCCGAGGCGGACCTTTCGGCCTTCGAGACGCGCTGCCGCAACTGGCCGCTCGTGCGCGAATGCCACATGCTCAACGGCGAGGTCGACTTCATCCTCAAATGCGTTTCGCCGGACCTGTCGACCTTCCAGGCCTTCCTGACCGGAGAGTTGCTGACCGCCCCCAATGTGGGATCGGTCAAGACCTCGCTGGTGATCCGGGGCGCCAAGGACGATCCGGGCGTGCCCTTCGAGGTGCTGGAGGAGCGGCTCTCGCGGTCAGCGTGAGCCGAGATTGTCGAGCACGT
Organism: Roseivivax sediminis; assembly: GCF_900112685.1. GTDB lineage: Bacteria > Pseudomonadota > Alphaproteobacteria > Rhodobacterales > Rhodobacteraceae > Roseivivax > Roseivivax sediminis. The sequence continues at coordinate 546,130 of NZ_FOMS01000001.1, read as the reverse complement.
CGCGCGTGCTGCGCGGCAGGGCGAGTTCGCCGAAATCCTCGATCCCGCCTACGTTCGGAAAGAGCTTGAGAAACCGCTCGGCATGGGCGTCGCCGAGCTGGCGGCGGATCGACGTGCCGGGGTGATAGGTCTCCACCTCGATGCCGCCGACGCGGATCGTGGCATGCCGCCGCAGCGCCAGGTGATAAAGTTGCACCGCCCCCGCCGGCGCGATGTCGAGAAAGCGGTCGCCGTCCGCGAATTCCGCCACGGGCACCAGCACGCGGGAATGGCCGATCAGTGATTTCAGCCGGGGGACGTCCACGACCATACGCGCGGCCGGGCCCGTGACGATGTCGGAGCCGGTATTCCCGGGCCCCATCGCGTCGGTCACGATCCGGGTCAGCCGAGTCAGTCCGGTGGCTTCGCTGTCGAGGCCGGGCACGAAGGTGGTCGAGCCGATCCAGACTACGGGTTCGGCGCCGCGCTCTGTCTCCACGTAGTCGCCGGGCAGAAGGTCCTCGATCGCGACCGGGCCGCCGACCGTGCGGATCAATGTGCCCCGTGCGAAGGCGGACGCGGCATCCTCGAACACCGGGATCGCCGGCGCTGTGACCGACACGCGGCTGACGGAGAGGTCGGGCAGGAGGGCGGCGGCCTCGTAGCGGCGCATGAGAGAAGGAGCGCGACGAGGCCGCCCGTCGATGCGAGCAAACGGGTCCCGCGGGACCTGGAGAGAGAGAGAGTCGCGAGGGTCCGGCCGGGCGGTGGCGGGGCTTTGCATGTGATGCTCCCAACGGGTTGGGTCACATCCGTGTTGGCCCCCACCAACAACGACAGACGGACATTTGCGGCTGCTTGTCAGGCAGGGATGCCCGCAATTTGCCAGGATTGTCAATAAAACCCGCGGATTGCGGGTGGGGGCGCGTCAATCCGGGGAGCCGCGCGCGATTGTCCCCGGCGCAGGCATCGATCCCGCCACAATCGGTCGGACCACTTCGAATCGCTGCCGCCGGTCAGGGCGCGCTTCAACGTCTGGGCCAGGGGGCTGAGCGGCGCTCCGCCAGCGCCCGGCGCTGGCCGCGCTGATAGGGCAGGGCCGGGGCGGGCGCCTCGGAGGCCGCAACGGCGGAGGCTGTGAAACGGGTTCTCAGGGGCTGTGTCCTTCTGGGTGCGCCGGGTGCGTTCTGCCGGTCCGGCGCCAGGTTGCCGGGTGTTTGGGGCCGCATCCTGCCCGATCCGGGGGAACTCGATGGAAAGGTGCACGATACACTCGCGGCGGCGCCATTCCGGCGTTCCGTGCTCATTCAGGCTTCTGGTCAAGTGCGTGGCCGATGTGCGGGCCGGGGTCAGACCCGGATAGCGGAGATCAGACGCCCGTAATCGGCCTCTCGCGCATGGGTGGCGCGGCGGTAGGAGAAGAAGCGTTCAGCATCGTAATAGGTGCAGTGGCGCGTCCATTCCGCCTCCACCCCGGCGCGGCGCAGCCGCTCCATCCCGAAGCCGGGCAGGTCGAAATGCAGCCGGTCGCCGTGGCCGCCGGCGAAGAAACGGGCGTTTTCCGGCGCATCGGCGATGAACGCGTCGAGGAAGTCCGGCCCGACCTCGTAGGCGCGCTGGCTGATCGACGGGCCGATCACCGCCTGTATGTTTTCGCGCCGGGCGCCGAGCGAGATCATCGCCTCGACCGTCTCTTCCAGCACCCCGTCGAGCGCGCCGCGCCAGCCGGCATGGGCCGCGCCGACCACCTGCGCCTCGGCATCGGCGAAGAGCACCGGTTGGCAATCGGCCGTCAGCACCGCGAGCGCGAGGCCCGGCGTCGCGGTGACCATCGCGTCGGCGCGCGGACGGGCGCCGTTCAGTGGGCTTTGCACGCGGACAACCTCGGCCGAATGAACCTGGTTCAGCGTCACGAGGTTTTCCGGCGCCACGCCCATCGCGTCGGCGGCTCGCATCCTGTTGATCTGCACCATCTCGGTCTGGTCGGTCGAGCCGGTGCCGCAATTCAGCCCCGCGAACACGCCGGACGAGGCGCCGCCCCGGCGGGTGAAGAAGCCGTGGCGAAAGGGCTGCAGGGCCTTGGCGGTAATGATCTCGAGCGTCACGTGTCCAGACCGGGAAGGGGTGGTGCGTCCCCAGGAGCGATTCCGAGGACCTTGAACACCGTTCCCATTTCCTCGGGGTGGGTCAACCGGCGATGGGCGGCGACATGCGCGGTGAGCGCTTCGCCGGTCAGCCCGGCGGCCAGTGCCTGCGCGCGAGCGGTGATGCCCAGCCGCTCGAGGAACACGCCCTGCGGCGTGAGGCGGCTGACCCGGGCGGGCGCGGCGGCGGCGGCGAGTGCCTCGAAGTCGACATGCGCGGTCAGGTCGGCCTCGCCGGGTGCGACGAGCGGATCGGCGGTTTCGTGCGCACGGACCGCCTGCAGCGTGTCGCCGAGGCTGCGCCAGTCGCCATAGTCGATCAGTAGGGCCGCGCCGCCCTCTGCGGCGATCCGCGCGCCGAGCGCGGCTGCGATGGCGGCCCCGGGCGCGCAGGTCTCCACGAGATCCCCGGGACGGGTGTCGGCCTCGCGGTGCCCGAGATCCGTGCGCGGCAGCGCCTCGGTGCCACCAAAGGCCAGCGTCTCGCCCTCCAGTCCGATCACGCGCTCGCGCCAGCCGCTCTCGGCGCGCTGGAACTGGCGGATCGGCAGGGCGTCGAAGAACTCGTTGGCGATGACGAAGAGTGGTCCGTCGGGCAGCGCCTCCACACGGTCGTGCCAGGTGGGGGCGTGGCCGGACAGCGCCTCCGCCTGGCGGTCGCGCAGGGTGGGCGAGGCCTCCACGAGGTGCAGCGACACCGCGGCGTGAAACCCGGGCACGCGGGCGGTGGCGCGCAGGGCGTCGGCCATCAGCGTGCCCCGGCCGGGTCCGAGCTCGGCCAGCACCGCGCCGGAGGGGGCGCCCTGGTCCAACCAAGCCTGCGCGAGCGCGAGGCCGATGAGTTCGCCGAACATCTGGGAGATTTCGGGCGCGGTGACGAAATCTCCGGCGCGGCCCAGCGGGTCGCGCGTGGCGTAGTAGCCATGATCGGGGTGCAGAAGAGAGAGATGCATGTATTCGGCCACGCTCATCGGTCCCTCGGCGGCGATGCGGCCGGCAATGATCCGGTGCAGGGGAGTCATGCCGGGCGCGGTTCGGCCCGGCGGCGGCGGGCGCGCACGATCAGCGCCGCGCCGAGGGCGATCATCGGAAGGCAGAGGATCTGGCCCATGGTCAGGCCCCAGCCGCCCAGGTGGAGTGCGAGGCCCAGCGGGTTGCCCGGACTCTGGAACTGCATGTCGGGCTGGCGAAAGAACTCGACGATGAACCGAGCGATGCCGTAGCCCGCGGCGAAGACGCCGGTGACGAGGCCGGGCCGCTTGAGCGCGTTTCGCGCGAAGACCAGCCAGATCAGGACAAGCCCGAGCAGCAGGCCCTCGAGCCCCGCCTCGTAGAGCTGCGAGGGATGACGCGCGCAGAGCTCTCCGGCCGGTTGGCCGCAATCCTGCGCTGCCGCGCCGGGGAAGATCACCGCCCAGGGCACGTCCGTGGCGCGGCCCCAGAGCTCGGCATTGATGAAGTTGGCGATGCGCCCGAGCATCAGCCCCGGCGGTGTCGCGAGCGCCATCATGTCGGCGGTGGGCAGGTAGGGCGCGCCGGTGCGCCGGCCCCAGAGCAGGAAGGCGAGCGTGACGCCGATCAGGCCGCCATGGAAGGACATCCCGCCGGTCCAGATCATCGGGATCTGCCAGGGATTCGCCAGGTAATATCCCGGCTGGTAGAACAGCACGAAGCCGAGCCGCCCCCCGACGATCACCCCGATCACCACCCAGGTCATCAGGTCCTCGACCCGGCCGGGCGCCATGGGGGGCGTGTCGTTCGGCCAGAGCCCGGGCCGCTTCAGCACGCGCACCGCCAGCCACCAGCCGATCAGGATGCCGGCGATATAGGCCAGCGCGTACCAGCGCAAAGCCAGTTCGAACCCGCCGATGGTGATCGACACGAGTTCGGGAGAGAGCGGCGGGAAGGGGATCGCGGCGGTGATCATCGGCGCCTCCTTTGCGAGCCGGCGCGCGCGGTGTCAACCTTGAGACCGGGCCCGGCGCGGGCCATATAGTCACGGAACGTCACACGCCTGAGACAGGAAAGGGCCCGAGATGCAGACCCGCAACAAGGTCTTCGACGATCTGAGCCAGCTGATGACCAACGCGATGGGTGTCGCCCAGGGCGCAAGGTCGGAGGCCGAAACCGCCGTGAAGGGCATGATGGACCGCTGGCTCGCCGACCGCGACTTCGTCACCCGCGAGGAATTCGACGCCGTCCGCGCCATGGCGCAGAAGGCGCGCGAGGAGAACGAGGCGCTGAAGGCGCGCATCGCGGCGCTCGAGGGCGGCGGCAAGGGCTGAGCCCTCCGGTCCGGCGCCCGGGCGGCGCGTTCGGGAGTGGGGGCCAGCCCCCACACCCCCGGGATATTTCCGGGCAGATGAATGCCCGGGCGCGGGTCGGCCTTGTCCGCGACATGCGAGCCGCATGCCGGTTGTGATCGCGGTCGCGCGGCCCAAGATCTCAGCCCGCCGGTCAGGAGCAGTGGTCCATGTCTCACGTCTTTCCCCGTCACACCGCGAAAGCGCCGCCCGTCTGCGTCGGCGGAGAGGGCTGCTACCTGATCGACTCCGCCGGCAAGCGGTATCTCGATGCCTCCGGCGGCGCCGCGGTGTCTTGTCTCGGGCACGGCGATCGGGGCGTGATCGACGCGGTGAAGGCGCAGCTCGATCGCGTGGCCTTTGCCCATACCGGGTTCTTCACCTCCGAGCCCGCCGAGGCGCTGGCGGACCTTCTGATCGCGCACGCGCCCGAAGGGCTCGACCGGGTTTACCTGGTCTCGGGCGGTTCGGAGGCGACCGAGGCGGCGATCAAGCTTGCCCGGCAGTATTTCGTGGAGCGCGGAGAGCCGCAGCGCGGCCGGCTCATCGCGCGGCAGCAAAGCTATCACGGCAACACGATAGGTGCGCTGTCGGCGGGAGGCAACGAATGGCGGCGCCGGCAGTTCGGGCCGCTCCTCCTCGATGTCAGTCATATTGCGCCGTGCTACGAGTACCGCCTGCGCGAGGATGGCGAGAATGCGGAGGCCTACGGGCGCCGCGCCGCCGATGCGCTGGAGGAAGAGCTTCTGCGCGTCGGGCCGGAGACCGTGATGGCCTTTATGGCCGAGCCGGTGGTCGGCGCGACCGCGGGGGCGGTGCCGCCGGCGCCGGGCTATTTCAGGCGCATCCGCGAGATCTGCGACCGATATGGCATCCTGCTGATCCTCGACGAGGTGATGTGCGGCATGGGCCGCACGGGCACGCTGTTCGCCTGCGAACAGGACGGCGTCGCGCCGGACATACTGTGCATCGCCAAGGGGCTGGGCGCGGGCTACCAGCCGATCGGGGCGATGCTGTGTTCCGGCGAAATCTACGGCGCGATCCGGGACGGGTCGGGGTTTTTCCAGCACGGGCATACCTATCTCGGCCATCCGGCGGCGGCGGCGGCCGGGCATGCCGTGGTAAAGGCCCTGATCGAGCGCGATCTCGTGGCGCGGTCGGCCAGTCAGGGCGCGGCGCTGCGCGCGGCGCTGGAGGCGCGGTTCGGCCAGCATCCTCATGTCGGAGACATCCGGGGGCGGGGCCTCTTCCTCGGGCTGGAACTGGTGGCGGACCGGGCAAGCAAGGCGCCGTTCGAGCCAGGCGAGCGGTTGGCGGCGCGGCTCAAGGCGGCGGCCTTCGAGGCGGGGCTGATCTGCTACCCGATGTCGGGCACGATCGACGGGCGCAGCGGCGATCATGTTCTGCTGGCGCCGCCCTTCATCATCGCGGACGCCGAGATCGCGGAACTGGTGGACAAGCTGGAGGGCGCGCTGTCGGTGGCGCTCGGGGCGTGACCGACCACTCCCTAAAATTGCCCCAATCCCGGAGCATAGCCATGTCGGAAGCGTCGCAAGAGAGGCGCGTGGCAGATCCGACGGAGCGCCCCATGCTCGATTCGACGACGACCCAGCAAGAGGCCGATCCGGCCGTGGCACCAACGCAGATGAGCGTTCAGGTGGTCGAGGGCCACGAATCCTTTCGCCGGCTGAAACGCGACTGGCAGGCGCTCGAGGCGCGCGATCCGGAGATGACGGTGTTCCTCTCGTGGGCCTGGCTCGACCGGGCGTTCCGCGACAATCCGGGCCGCTGGCGCGTCTTCGTGGTGCGCAGCGCGGCCGAGCGCGGCGCGGCGGTGGCGATCTTCCCGGTGATGCAGCGGGCGCGCTGGAACGCGGCAGAGGGGCGGCTCGAGACCGGCCTGGTCTCGGCCGGGCGGCTGATCCTGAGCGAGTTGACGGGCCTCCTCCTGGCGCCGGAACACGAGGTCGATGCGCTGCGGGCGCTTGCACGGGCGCTCGGCGCGCGCCCCTGGGCCGACCTGACACTGCTGGCGGAGACGGCCCCGGCCCGCGCGCGCCGCTTCGCCGCGGCGTTCGATGCAGGCGTCTTCGAGACGCTGGAGCCGGCAGAGGCGCCGGCGACGCGGCCGGTGCTGGCGCTGCCCGACAGCTACGAAAGCTGGCTGCAGACCGGCCCCGCGCCGCAATTCGCGCAGCGCATCCGGCGCTTCCAGCGGCGGTTCCTGGGCTCCGGTGCGCGCCGGGTGTTCGTCGGCAGCGAAGATACCTTCGCCCGCGATGCCGGAATCGTGCTCACCCCGGCGCAGGCCACCTGGACGGAAGCGCACGGGGCGTCGATGACCGAGCGGATGGTCGCGGACGGCCGCGCGGTGCTGGCCAATGCGCAAACGTCGCGGAGCCTTTTCGTCCTGACGCTCTGGGAGGGCGAGCGCCCGCTCGGTGGGCTGGCCCACGTGCTCGATCACGAGATGGACCGGGTGCACGTGGTGCAGGGCGGCGCGGTGCCGGGCGAGGAGGCGGCCTCCATTGGCGTCCTGCTGCATGCCGAGGCGATCCGCTGGGCGATCGAGCAGGGTTTTGCCTTTTACGATTTCGGCCGGGGTGCGGCGCGTTACCATCACGCTTTCGGGGCGCGCGACCGCGAGACGCCGGCGCTGACGATCCGGCGGCGGCAGGGGGGCGAGGCGGCGACCTTCGACCCTTCCAGCCTGGGCGACGGATTGAAGGCGCTGTCGGGGCTCCTGCACAAGGGGCAGACCGAGGCGGCGACCGCCGCCGCCGATCAACTCGTCCGGCTGGTACGCTAGCGCGCGGCCATCAGCCGGGCCATGTCGATCATCCGCGCCGAGAAGCCCCATTCGTTGTCGTACCAGCCGAAGATGCGCAGCTGACGCGGGCCGGCGGCCAGCGTTTCGGGCAGGGCGATCACCAGGCTTTCGGGGCGGGCGCGCATGTCGGTTGAGACGCAAGGGTCGTCCGTCGCGCCGAGCACGGGGCTCGCCTCGGCCAGCCTGCGCAGGAACCCGGCGGGATCGTCGGGCAGCGTGCCCTCGAAGGTCAGCACCGCGTCGATCGCCGAGACGCTGAGCGCCGGCACCCGCACGGCCGCTCCGGTGATCCGGTTTTCGAGCGCCGGCAGGACGGTGCCGAGAAGGCGTGTCGCGCTCGAGGTCGTGGGCACCATGGAGACGGCGGCGGCGCGGCTGCGGGCGAGGTCGCCGCGCGGCGCGTCCACCGTCGGCTGGGATCCGGTGTAGCAGTGGATCGTCGTCATGTGCCCTTGCGCGATCGGGTGCGCGGCGTGGATCGCCTTCAGGAGCGGGGCGAGTGCGTTGGTGGTGCAGGAGGCGTTCGACACGAGGGTCGCAGAGCCGAGCCGGTCCTCGTTGGCGCCGAGGACGAGCGTTTCCTCGGCCTCGTCGCATGGGCCGGAGATCAGCACGTTGGCGGCGCCGGCGTCGCGCCCGGCCTGCGCCTGCGCGCGGGTCTTGATCGTGCCGGTGCAGTCCATCACCACGTCGACGCCCTCCAGCGGCAGGCGGCCGAGATCGCGTTCCGACAGGACAGGAATGCGGCGCCCGTCGATGTCGAGCGCGCCCGGCGCGGCCGTGACGGTGCCGGGGTAGGGGCCGAAGACGCTGTCGTAGCGGAAGAGATAGGCGCAGGTGTCGAGCGGCGCGATGTCGTTGATCAGCGCGACCTCGATATCGGCGTCGCCCGGGCGCGTCAGGATCTGCCTCAGGACGGTGCGGCCGATCCTGCCGAAACCGTTGATCGCGATGCGCATGGGAAAGCCTCCGCCGGTCATAGGTGCGCGGACGTTTGGTCAGATTTTCGGCAGGTGCAAGGGGCGGCGTGGTGCCGGACGCGCGCCGGACCGGAGACTGGCGCTGCGACTTCCGAGGTCACCGCTTTATCCCGGCCACGTTCCTCCGAAATATGAACGCCGCACGAGGGTGACATCGCACCGGCCCGGCACCTTCGGTGCTGTTCGGGCGGGGCGGGTGCGTGGACCCACCGAAGCCAGGCAAACCGCGGCCCCGCAAAAGTAAAGCGCCGAACCTCTAATGGAGGTCCGGCGCTTCGGTGACGTTACCGAACCAGCCGCTGGCTCAGGCAACGTTCTCCAGCCGCGTCTCCGGCGTCACGCCGATGGCGTGGCAGACGTCGCGGGTCAGCTCGGGCTTGTTGAGCGTGTAGAAGTGCAGCTTGTCGACACCGCCATCGATCAGCTCCGAACAGAGCTCGGTGCAGAGGGACTTGGCCAGAAGGTCGGTGTGACCGTCACGCTCCGCCTTCTCGAAGGCGTCGATGACCCATTGCGGGATCTTGGTGCCGCAGCCCTCGGCGAAGCGGCGCGCGCCTTTCCAGTTCTCGACCGGGAAGATGCCCGGCACGATCGGCTTGTCGATGCCGGCTTTCTCGCAGGCGTCGCGGAAGCGGAAGAACGTCTCCGCCTCGAAGAAGAACTGGGTCAGAGCCTCGTCCGCGCCGGCCTCGAACTTGCGCTTGAGGAACTGAACGTCGTCGTCCATCGACCCGGCGTTCGGGTGAATGTCGGGATAGGCGCCGACGCGGACGGTGAAATCGCGCGTGTCCTTGAGCGCGGCGATCAGCTCGGGCGAGGACTCGAACCCGCCATCGGTCGGGGTGAAGCGCTCCTGACCCTTCGGCGGGTCGCCGCGGAGGGCGACGATGTCCTTCACGCCAGCGTCCCAGAACTCCGTCGCGATGCCCAGCGTCTCCTCGCGCGTGGCGTTCACGCAGGTCAGGTGCGCGGCGGTGCGCAGACCGGAATGCTTGTGGATCGCCTTCACGGCGTCGCGCGTCAGCTCGCGCGTGGTGCCGCCGGCGCCGTAGGTCACGGACACGAATCGCGGGCCGAGCGGTGCGAGATTCTGCACCGTGTCCCACAGCCGGAACGACGCCTCGAGCGACTTCGGCGGAAAGAATTCCAGAGAAATGTCGGGGCGCTGCATAGGATGCCTTCCTCGTTTTCGGTTGAGCCTCTTGTGCCACGTGGGGCGTCGTGAGACAAACTCATAAATCTCAAGACCATCATGAGGCGAACACGCATATGCACATCGAGTTCCGCCATCTTCGCACGATCAAGGCGATCCACGATCTGGGCGGCGTCGCCCGCGCGGCCGAGAGCCTGAACATAACGCAAAGCGCGCTCAGCCACCAGATCAAGGGCCTGGAGGAGCAGGCGGGGGTTGAGCTTTTCATCCGCCGATCAAAGCCCATGCGGCTGTCGCCGGCGGGCCTGCGGCTCCTGAAGCTCGCCGAACAGGTGCTGCCGCAGGTGGAGGCGCTGGCGGCCGAGTTCGAGGGGCTGCGCAAGGGGTCGTCGGGACGGATGCACATCGCCATCGAGTGCCATGCCTGTTTCGAATGGCTGTTCCCGGTGCTCGAGGCATTCCGCAAGAACTGGCCCGACGTCGACGTGGACATCAAGCCGGGCCTTGCCTTCGACGCGCTGCCGGCGCTGATGAAGGAGGAGGTCGACCTCGTGGTCTCGTCGGACCCCGAGGACCTGCCCGGGGTCAGCTTCACGCCGCTCTTCGACTATTCGCCGGTCTTCGTCGCCGCCTCCGTCCACCCGCTGGCGCAGAAGGAGTGGATCTCGGCCGAGGATTTCCGCGGCCAGACGCTCATCACCTACCCGGTGGAGCGGACGCGGCTCGACGTCTTCAACCAGCTCCTGACGCCGGCAAAGGTCGAACCCGCGGCGGTGCGGCAGGCCGAGCTGACGGCGGTGATCCTGCTGCTCGTCGCCTCCAACCGCGGGGTCGCGGTGCTGCCCGACTGGGTGGTGCGCGAAGTGAAGTACAATTCGGACTACGTCACCCGCCCGCTCACCAAGACGGGGCTGACACGCCGGCTCTATGCGGCGACACGGACGGCAGATGCCGGCAAGGCCTACGTGACCGACCTGATCGGGCTCGCGCAGGACGAGGCACACCGCCTGCAGGCCGCCTGAGGCGGCATGCGCGATGCGCCGTCGTTCGCGATTCGCGCCCGAAGGGCGTCTTTCAGAGGGTCTTGAGGTCGGAGGCCATCATCCGGCCGTCGCGTCCCTCTTTCAGTTCGTAGCTGACCTTCTGGTTGTCGGCGAGGCCGGTCAGACCGGACCGCTCGACAGCCGAGATATGTACGAACACGTCCTTGCCGCCGTCTTCGGGGGCGATGAACCCGTAACCCTTGGTCGTGTTAAACCATTTCACGGTGCCGCTCGGCATGTCCCGTGTCTCCTTTGTCGTCGTTCGTTCCCCCCGCCGAAATTGCGGGGTCCTTGCGTCACGTTCGATTCGGAAAGGCAGTCGGGGCAGCGCCACGGCGTAAACCGGCCCGTTCGTCTCGAAGGTCACACATTCACGATTACACGGTCTATGTAAAAAGCAAGAGAAAGCGCTTGGCAGCGCCGGCCCGTCGGGCGATTTGGTCACGAAGCGATCCGGCGGGGGCGATATGATCATCTACGGACTGAAGACCTGCGACACCTGCCGCAAGGCGCGCAAGGCGCTGCCCGAGGCGCAGTTCGTCGACATCCGGGAGGCAGGCTTGCCCGAGGAGGTGCGGGACCGCGCCATCGCGGCCTTCGGCGATGCGCTGGTCAATTCGCGCTCGACGACGTGGCGCGGGATGACGGAGGCGGAGCGGGCGGACGCGCCGGAGGTGCAGCTTGGCACCCATCCGGCGCTGATGAAGCGCCCGCTGATCGATGATGGCGGCACGTTGCACCTAGGCTGGAGCGCCGAGGTCCAGCGCGCGCTCGGTCTCTAGGCCTGAACGCGGGCGAAATCCGGCGTACTCACCAAAAGACCCCGGCCTGGGCCGGGGTCCTTGAAGCGTTCCATAAGTGGAATATCACAGAAGGTCCGGCGGCGTCGCCTCGCGCGCCAGCGTACTCACGGCTTCCTCGAGCGACGTCACATCCGTCGCCTTCTCGCCCAGGCGCCGGACCGTCACCGTCCGGTCAGCCACTTCGCGGTGCCCGATGGCGAGGATCACGGGCACCTTGCCGACGGAATGCTCGCGCACCTTGTAGTTGATCTTCTCATTCCGAAGGTCGGCCTCGGCGCGCACACCGGCCTTCTGCAGCTCGGCCACGATCTCGCGGATGTAGTCGTCCGCCTCCGACACGATCGAGGCGACGACGACTTGCCGGGGGGCCAGCCAGAACGGCAGCTTGCCGGAATGTTCCTCGATCAGGATGCCGACGAAGCGTTCGAACGATCCCAATGCGGCGCGGTGCAGCATGAACGGACGGTGCTTCTCACCGTCCGCGCCGATATAGGTCGCGTCCAGCCGCTCGGGCAGGTTCGGATCGACCTGGAAGGTGCCGCACTGCCAGACCCGGCCGATCGCGTCGGTCAGGTAGAAGTCGAGCTTCGGCCCGTAGAAGGCGCCGTCGCCCGGCTCCAGCACGTAGTCGCGGCCGACCGCCTTGATGGCGTTCTCGAGCGCGTTCTCGACATAGTCCCAGCTTTCCTCGGTTCCCACGCGCTTCTCGGGGCGGGTGGCGAAGCGGATCTCGAAGTCCGGAAAGCCGAGCTCGCGGTAGACCCCGGCGAGGAAGTCGATGAAGCGCGCGCATTCCTCCTGGATCTGGTCCTCGGTGCAGAAGATATGCGCGTCGTCTTGGGTGAAGCCGCGCACCCGCATGATGCCGTGCAGCGCGCCCGACGGTTCGAACCGCGCGCAGGAGCCGAATTCGGCCAGCCGGAGCGGCAGATCGCGGTAGGACTTGAGCCCCTGGTTGTAGACCTGCACGTGGCAGGGACAGTTCATCGGCTTCAGCGCGTTGATGCGCGTCTGCGCCTTGTCCTTCACCGCCGCGTCGTCATTCTCGCCGTCGCGGGATTCGTCCACCTCCACGATGAACATGTGGTGTTGGTACTTCTCCCAGTGACCGGACGCCTCCCAGAGCTTGCGGTCGACGACCTGCGGAGTGTTGATCTCCCGATAGCCGCCGGCGCGCTGCTTGCGGCGCATGTAGTCCTGAAGCTGGGTGTAGATCGTCCAGCCGTTCGGGTGCCAGAACACCTGGCCCGGCGCCTCTTCCTGCATGTGGAACAGGTCCATCTCGCGGCCGAGCTTGCGGTGGTCGCGCTTGGCTGCCTCTTCGAGGAAGGTCAGGTGCGCCTTGAGGTCCTGGCGGTTCTTGAACGCGACGCCCTGGATGCGCTGGAGCATCGGGCGCGAGGTGTCGCCGAACCAGTAGGCGCCCGAGACGCCCATCAGCTTGAACGCGTCCGCCGGAAGCTGCCCGGTGTGCTGGAAATGAGGCCCGCGGCAGAGATCCTGCCAGTCGCCGTGCCAGTACATGCGGATCGGCGCGCCTTCGGGGATGCGGTCGATCAACTCCACCTTGAACGGCTCGTTCCGTTCCTTGTAATGCGCGATGGCGCGGTCGCGGTCCCAGATTTCCGTGGTGACGGGATCGCGGGCGGCGACGATCTCCTTTATCTTCGCCTCGATGCGGCCGAGGTCCTCTGGCGTGAACGGCTCTGCGCGGTCGAAGTCGTAGAACCAGCCCTTTTCGGTGACAGGGCCGATGGTGACCTTGGTGTCGGGCCAGATCTCCTGCACCGCGCGGGCCATGACGTGGGCGAAGTCGTGGCGGATGAGTTCCAGCGCCTGCTCGTCGTCCTGCATGGTGTGAATGGCGATCTCGGCGTCGCCCTCGATCGGCCAGGCGAGATCCCAGTGCGCGCCGTTCACGGTGGCAGAGATCGCCTTTTTCCCGAGAGAGGTGGAGATCGCCTGCGCGACCTCGCCCGGCGTGATGCCGGCAGGAAATTCGCGCGCATTGCCATCGGGAAAGGTCAGCGTGACGCTGCTGCCGCCCTTGACCATCGTCTCGGGAACGGCATTGCCGTTCGACAGATTCTCGGAAAGCTCGTCGGCCATCGGCCTTGCTCCTCGTCGGTTTGGCGCCCACGGAACGCCCGGTTGCGGGTTATGTAACGCGGGCTATGTGCCGCCCGGTGCCCGGCCTGTCAAGCCGCGCCGATCCCAGGTGGACACCCCAGGAGACGAGACATGGTCGATGCCCCCGACGCGGAGGTCCGCGAGGTCTACGGAACGCTTACCGGAGCCGAGGAGGGCGCGGATGCGCGCGAGGCGCGCAACGGGCTGCGCCACATGGTGTCGCTGTCGGTGCAGAAGGTGGCCGACGGGCTGATCGAGCCCAAGCTGGTGCTGGCGTGGCTGATGAACGCGGTGGGCGCGCCCGCCTTCCTCGTCTCCGCGCTGGTGCCGATCCGGGAGGCGGGGGCGCTGCTGCCGCAGGTCTTCCTCGCCGGCGTGGTGGAGGCCCGCAGGATACGCAAGTGGGTCTGGGTCGCGGGATGCGCGATGCAGGGCGTGGGCGCGGCCGGCATCGCCGCCTCTGCGCTCCTGTTCGAGGGCTGGGCCGCGGGCATCGCGATCTGCCTTTGCCTTGCGGTGCTGGCACTGGCGCGGGCGGCCTGCTCGGTCAGCTACAAGGACATCCTCGGCAAGTCGGTCGGGAAGACGCGGCGCGGCGCGGTCAAGGGCGTCGCGGGCTCGGCCTCCTCGGCCGCCGTGGTGGTCTTCGCGCTGCTGCTGGTGTCGGGCCTGTTGCAGGACACCGGGCCGCTGATCGCGGCAGTCGCGCTCGCGGCAGGGCTTTGGCTCCTGGCGGCGCTGGTCTTCGCGACGCTTGAGGAACGCGCCTCCGAGCCGCAGGCGCGGCAGGCGCTCGACCTCACGCCCTTGCGAAATGACCCGCAGTTCCGCCGCTTCATTGCCGCGCGCGGGGCGCTGACGGCGACGGCGCTGGCGCCGCCCTACCTTGTCCTTCTGACCGGGGGCGACGGTGCGCTCCAGCGGCTTGGGGCGTTGCTGCTTGCCTCCGCGGCGGCGGCCTTCGTATCCTCCTATGTGTGGGGGCGGCTGTCGGACCGGTCCTCGCGCCAGGTTCTGATCGTCGCAGGGCTCGCCGGTGCGCTGTCCATGGCGGCCGCTGCCCTCGCTGGCGCGTTCGGCTGGACCGAGGGGTTGGTGGCGGCGCCGCTGATCCTCTTCGTGATGCAGATCGCCTACCAGGGCGTGCGCGAAGCACGCGGAACCTATCTCGTCGACATGGCCCCGAAGGAGGCCCGGTCGACCTATGCCGCCATCGCCAACACCTCCATCGGGCTTCTCCTGCTCGCCGCCGGTGCGCTCGGCGGCGCGCTCACCGTCGGCGGTGCAATCTGGGCGCTCTCGGGGTTTGCACTGCTCTCGGCCATCGGCGCCTGGATCGCCCTGGGCCTGCACGAGGTTGAGAAATCCGAAGATCCCGACTGAAGGCGGCCGCCCCCCGCGCTCGTGTTTCATCTGCCCCTAAATATCCCGGGGAGCGCGAGGGGCTGGCCCCTCGCTCCCGCGCTCCGGGCATTCCGACCTTTCGAACTAAGGGGCCCCGTACCAAGTCGGAAGATCCGGCGAAGATGATCCGGGGGTGGCAAGTCGGGCCGGGGCGCGGCTAGGGTGCGCGGGCGCGATGGCAGCGAAGGGGGACACATGGCACCAACATCCTTTGTGGTGGGGCCCAGCGGGCGGCGGCTCGCCTATGTGAAGAGCGACGGGGACGGCCCCTGCATCGTCTTCCTGCCGGGCTACAAATCGGACATGGAGGGCACCAAGGCGGTGCACCTGGAGGCCTGGGCGCAGGCGCGCGGCCGCGCCTTCCTGCGCTTCGACTATTCCGGGCACGGAGCCTCCGCGGGCCGGTTCGAGGACGGCGCGATCGGCGACTGGGCCGCCGACGCGCAGGCGGTGATCGAGGCCGCGACCGGCGGGCCGGTGGTGCTCGTGGGATCGTCCATGGGCGGCTGGATCGGCTGTCTTTTGACGCAGCGGCTGACCCGGGTCGCGGGCTTTGTCGGCATCGCGGCGGCGCCCGATTTCACAGAGGACAGCTTCTGGGCCGGTTTCTCGGACGAGGAGCGCGGGAAGGTGATGGAGGACGGGGCGCTGTCGCTGCCGTCCGATTACGGCGAGCCCTACATCGTCACGCGCCGGCTGATCGAGGACGGGCGCGAGAACCTGGTGATGCGCGCGGCGCTGCCGATGCCGTTCCCGGTGCGCCTCTTGCAGGGCACGAAGGACGAGGCGGTCGCCGGCGACGTGCCGCTGCGGCTTCTCGACCATATCGACGGCGACGACGTGCGGCTGACGCTGGTGAAGGATGCCGATCATCGCTTCTCCACCCCGGCCTGCCTTTCGCTGGTGGAGCAGGCGATCACGGAGGTGGGCGGGTGAGCTGCCCGCCCCGTGCGGATGCGCGGCCCGCCGTGCCGCCGCGCGCGAAGACGGCGCGATGAAACTGGCCCTGCGCTGGATCCTCGGACTCGTGCTGGGGCTGGCGCTTGCGGTCGCGCTGGTCTGGGTCTTCGCGCCGCGCGAATCGCGGGAGGTGGCGGTGAGTTTCGACGACGCGGCGCTGGGCGCCGACCTGGACGCCTACTTCGCGGCGCAGGAAGCGCGCTTCGACGATATCGTGCCCGGCACGGAAAAGCGCGTGATCTGGGCCGGAGAGCCGGGGGCCGCGACCGAGTGGTCCGTGATCTACGTGCACGGCTTCTCGGCCTCGTCCGAGGAGGCGCGGCCGCTGCCCGACCGCGTGGCGGAGGGGCTGGGCGCCAACCTGTTCTTCACCCGCCTTGCCGGACACGGGCGCGGTGGCGCGGCGATGGCCGAGCCGCGGCTCGCCGACTGGATGCGCGACATGGCCGAGGCGATGGCGATCGGCCGGCGTATCGGCCGCCGGGTGCTGGTGATCGGAACCTCGACCGGCGGCACGCTTGCGACCATCGCGGCGGCCGATCCTCAGATGTCCGAAGGGCTCGCCGGGCTGGCGCTGCTCTCGCCCAATTACCGGGTGAAAAGTCCCGCGGCGCGCGTGCTCACATGGCCGGGCGCCAGGTATTGGGGGCCGCTGATCGCCGGGCGCGAGCGCGGTTTTACCCCGGTCAACGAGGCCCAGGCGCGCTACTGGACGGAACGGTATCCCATCGTCGCGACGCTGCCGATGGCGGCGAGCGTCGCGGTGGCGCGGGGCCTCGATCACGGGGCGATCCGGGTGCCGGCGCTCTTCGTCTACGCCGAGGGTGACCGGGTGGTCGACGCCGCGACGACGGCGCGCGTCGCGCAAGCCTGGGGCGGACCGGCGGAGACGGAGATCGTCACCCCGGGGCCGCAGGACGATCCGTTCGCGCATGTGCTGGCCGGCGACATCCTGTCGCCGGGGCTGACCGATCCGGTGGCCGCGCGGATCCTCGGCTGGGCCGAGGCGCTGCCGGCGCCGTAGCTCGGCTCAGGAACGCCCGCGTTAACGTTAATCACCGCTTAAGGGCCGCGCGCTAGACAGGGCGCGAACAAAGCCTGGCGGAGGTCGAGGTGAAGGACAACTGGACCGAGGCGGCGGCCGAAGGTGTCGCCGCCCACGCGGCGGAGGCGATCTGGCGGCAGGCGGATTTCGCCGCGCCGGTGGATGCGCACCTGGCCAAGAATGTCGTCCTGCGTGCACCCGAGGCGGTGGTGCAGGGCCGCATGGCGGTGGCGACCGACGCGCTCGCGCTGCTGGCGGCGCTGCCGGATCAGACCTGGTACCCCGAGGACGCGATCCTCGACCGGCCAGAGGGCGGGGCCATCGTCACCGCCCTGCGCCGGGTGGTGGAGGCGCGGCACGACGGCGCGGGCCTGTTCGGGGCACCGACAGGGCGGCGCGTGCGCGTCCGGGTAATGACGGAGACGGCGGAGCGGGACGGGCGTATCAGCGATATCTGGCGGGTGACGGATCGCGCCGCGCTCCTGTCGGCGCTTGGCCAGACGCCGGAGGGCTGGGCCCATGCCGCGCTCAAGGCCCGCGATCCGGAGGCGCAGCCGCTGACTCCGGCGCTCGATCTGCCGGCGGCGCATGCGGGCCGGGGCGCCGCGTCAGGCTGGGGCGCGGTCTGGGCCGACCTCGTGGAGCGGGCGATGGAAGGGGCTTTCGGCCTTTTCGAGGCGCAGTATGCCCCCGGGGCCGAGCTGAGCTATCCCGGCGGGCAGAGCACACACGGACCCGCGGCGGCGCGGGGGTTCTGGATGGGCCTGCGCGCGGCCTTCCCCGACGGTCAGTTCGAGGTGCACCACGCCATGGGCGCGGAGGCGCCGTTGTTGCCGCCGCGCGCGGCCCTGCGCTGGTCGCTGACCGGGCGGCACGACGGCTGGGGCCCGTTCGGCGCCCCGACCGGGGCGGAGGTGCACGTGATGGGCCTGTCGCAGGCCGAATTCGGACCGGAGGGACTGCGCCGGGAATGGACGCTGTACGATCCGGGGGCGGTGTGGATGCAGATCATGCTGCGAAAGGGCTGACGCCGGCTTGCGCCGGATCCGTTTGTGCTGGCGACAAGGCGCGAATTTCGTTACACTTGTGAAATCAGACCCGGAAAACCGGGCGATGCAGGCAGCACCAACGAAAAAAATCGAGCGGATCGAGGCAGTTTCCCATGACGGAAATGGTGTATGGCGCGGCTCCCGTGAAAGCGGGAGAGCCGGTTCTTCCCAAATGGTGGCGCACCGTCGACAAGTGGTCGCTGAGTTGCATCCTGGTGCTCTTCGGCATCGGCCTGCTGCTCGGCCTCGCCGCGTCGCCGCCGCTGGCCGAACGCAACGGGCTCGACCCGTTCCACTACGTGCAGCGGCAGGTGTTCTTCGGGGGGCTGGCGCTCCTGGCGATGTTCCTTACGTCGCTGGCCTCGCCGACTCTGGTGCGGCGGCTGGCGGTGGTCGGCTTTCTCGGCGCCTTCGTGGCGCTGGCGCTGCTGCCGTTTCTCGGCACCGATTTCGGCAAGGGCGCGGTGCGTTGGTACAGCCTCGGCTTCGCCTCGGTGCAGCCGTCGGAATTCCTGAAACCCACCTTCGTCATCGTCACCGCCTGGATGATGGCCGCGAGCCTCGAGATCGGCGGCCCCCCGGGGCGGTTGTGGTCCTTCGCGCTGGCCATCGCCATCGTGCTGATGCTGGCGCTGCAGCCCGATTTCGGGCAGGCGTGCCTCGTTCTCTTCGGCTGGGGCGTGATGTATTTCGTCGCCGGGGCGCCAATGCTGCTGCTGATCGGCATGGCCGGGGCCGTCGTCTTCGCCGGCACGCTCGCCTACGAAAACTCCGAGCACTTCGCCCGCCGCATCGACGGCTTCCTGAGCCCCGAGGTCGACCCGAACACGCAGCTCGGATTTGCCACCAACGCGATCCAGGAGGGCGGATTCTTCGGCGTCGGCGTCGGCGAGGGGCAGGTGAAATGGTCGCTGCCGGACGCGCATACCGACTTCATCATCGCCGTCGCGGCCGAGGAATACGGCCTGATCCTGGTGATCTGCATTATCCTTCTCTACGCCGCCATCGTGATCCGGTCCCTGACCCGCCTGATGCGGGAGCGTGACCCGTTCATTCGCCTCGCCGGTACGGGCCTTGCCTGCATGTTCGGCGTGCAGGCGATGATCAACATGGGCGTCGCGGTGCGGCTTCTGCCGGCCAAGGGCATGACGCTGCCCTTCGTCAGCTACGGCGGCTCCTCGCTCATCGCGGGCGGCCTTGCCGTGGGGATGTTGCTGGCCTTTACACGCACCCGCCCGCAGGGCGAGATAGGCGACATCCTGCGCGGCAGGATCCGCTGACCACCCCCGAAGGGCGGGATGCTCCGCCGGTGCGAGACATGGCCGTGACCGACCGACAGAGACTCATCGTGATCGCCGCGGGCGGCACCGGAGGGCATATGTTCCCCGCACAGGCGTTGTCCGAGGCGCTCCTGGCGCGCGGCTGGCGGGTGAAGCTGTCGACCGATGCGCGCGGCGCGCGCTACACCGGCGGCTTCTCCCACGCGGTGGAGGTCGAGCAGGTGTCGTCGGCCACTTTCGCGCGCGGCGGGATCCTGGCCAAGGCGGCCGCGCCGTTCCGGATTGCCGGGGGCGTGCTGTCGATGGCCGCGCGGATGCGGCGCGACCGGCCGGACGTGGTCGTCGGCTTCGGCGGCTACCCGTCGATCCCGGCGCTGGGCGCGGCGACGCTGCTCAAGTTGCCGCGCATGATCCACGAACAGAACGGCATTCTCGGCCGTGTGAACGAGATTTTCGCGAAGCGCGTCGACGTCGTCGCCTGCGGCACCTGGCCGACCGAGCTGCCCGAGGGCGTCGAGGCCGTGCATACCGGCAACCCGGTGCGCCGCGCGGTGTGGGAGAGGGCCGGCGCCGGCTATATCGTGCCGGGCGATTACCCGATGTCGATCCTCGTCATCGGCGGCAGCCAGGGCGCGCGAATCCTGTCGGACGTGGTGCCGCCGGCCATCGCGTCGCTGCCCATGGAGACGCTGCGCCACCTGCGCGTCAGCCACCAGGCCCGCGACGAGGACGGCGAGCGGGTGGCCTCATACTACGCCGAGAACGGGGTCGATGCCGAGGTCGAACCGTTCTTCCACGACATTCCCGCGCGGATGAGCGAGGCGCAGCTCGTCATCTCGCGCTCCGGCGCGTCGTCGGTGGCGGATCTGAGCGTGATCGGCCGGCCATCGGTGCTTATCCCCTTCGCCGCCGCCGCGGGCGACCACCAGACCGCGAATGCGCGGCAACTGACCGAGGCGGGCGCCGCGATCCGCATTCCCGAATCGAAACTGACCGTCGAGGCGATGACGGACGCGATCCGCGCCGTGCTCGAGGACCCCGACGGCGCGTTGCAGATGCACCGCGCGGCGCTGAGTGTTGGCCGGCCCGAGGCGGCCGAAGAGCTCGCCGCGCTGGTCGAAGACCTGGCAGAAAAGGACAAGAGCAGATGAATGCCGCCACCAAGCTGCCCACCGACGTGGGCCCCATCCATTTCGTCGGGATCGGCGGGATCGGCATGTCCGGCATCGCCGAGGTGCTGCTGAACCTCGGCTACAACGTGCAGGGGTCGGACCTGAAATCCTCGAAGATCACCGAGCGGCTTGAGGGTCTCGGCGCGCGGATCTTCGTCGGCCAGAGCGCCGAGAACCTCGAGGGCGCGGAGGTGATCGTGATTTCCTCGGCGATCAAGCCGGGCAACGCGGAGCTTGACGCCGCCCGTGCCAAGGGACTGCCGGTGGTGCGCCGGGCCGAGATGCTGGCCGAGTTGATGCGCCTGAAATCCAACGTCGCGGTCGCCGGCACGCACGGCAAGACGACGACGACGACCATGGTGGCGACGCTACTGGTGGCCGGCGACTACGATCCGACCGTGGTCAACGGCGGCATCATCCACGCCTACGGTTCGAACGCCCGGATGGGGCAGGGCGAATGGATGGTGGTGGAGGCCGACGAGAGCGACGGCACCTTCAACCGCCTGCCCGCGACGGTGGCCATCGTCACCAATATCGACCCCGAACACCTCGACCATTGGGGCGATTTCGAGAAGCTGCGCCAAGGTTTCCTCGACTTCGTGTCGAACATCCCGTTCTACGGGCTCGCCGTGTGCTGCACCGACCACGAGGAGGTGCAGCGGCTGGTGGGCAAGATCACCGACCGGCGGGTGTTGACCTACGGGTTCAACACGCAGGCCGACGTGCGCGCGGTGAATCTGCGCTACGAGCGCGGCATCGCGCATTTCGACGTGGCGCTGCAGGCCGAGGACGCGGTGATCGAGGGCTGCACCCTGCCGATGCCGGGCGATCACAACGTGTCGAACGCGCTGTCGGCGGTGGCGGTGGCCCGCCACCTGGGCATGAAGCGCGAGGAAATCCGCGCGGCGCTGGCCAATTTCGGCGGCGTTAACCGACGGTTTACCCGGGTGGGCGAAATTGACGGGGTGACGGTGATCGACGATTACGGCCACCACCCGGTGGAGATTTCGGCGGTGCTGAAGGCCGCGCGGCAGGCCTGCGAGGGCCGGGTGATCGCAGTGCACCAGCCGCACCGCTATTCGCGGCTGGCAAGCCTCTTCGACGATTTCTGCGCCTGCTTCAACGAAGCTGACGTGGTCGCCATCGCCGATGTCTATGCCGCCGGCGAGGATCCGATCGAAGGGGCGGGACGCGACGACCTTGTGGCGGGGCTCGTGCGGCATGGCCACCGCCACGCGCGGGCAATCCGCGACGAGGACGACCTGGAGCGGCTCGTGCGCGAACAGGCGCAGCCGGGCGATATGGTCGTGTGCCTCGGCGCGGGGACGATCAGCGCCTGGGCACACGGGTTGACCCGGCGCCTGGAGGCGGCGGCATGAGCGTTGTGCACGCCATTTGTGCAATGGCGGTCTCCGCCGCTGGGTTTCGGCCCCCAGTGTGCTATACAACCTTAAGGAAAGTCGTGCGGATCGGGGAGATGCTGAGATGACATTGTCGCTGGTTTTGGCACTGATCTGGGTGGTGGCCGCCAACGTGATGGCGATGATACCGTCACGTGACAGCCACTGGACCCGGGCCTATATCCTCATTGCCGTCGGAATTCCGCTTCTGGGCTTTGTCACCTACGAAAACGGCCCCTGGATCGGTCTGCTGGCGCTTGCCGCGGGTATGAGCGTCCTGCGCTGGCCGGTGCGCTCTTTCGGTCGCTGGGCGCGGCGGCAAGTGGCGCCCGAGGCCTGACGCCGGCCCGGTCGCGTGAGGGCGCCCTCCGATGGTCTACGTCGTTCCGAT
The DNA here is from genome assembly GCF_900112685.1 of Roseivivax sediminis. Classification (GTDB taxonomy): domain Bacteria; phylum Pseudomonadota; class Alphaproteobacteria; order Rhodobacterales; family Rhodobacteraceae; genus Roseivivax; species Roseivivax sediminis. Next base: position 524,064 of record NZ_FOMS01000001.1, on the reverse strand, counting down.
CACCTGCCTCGGCGCCGGGGTCCTTGCGGCGCATGTCGCAGATCGGTCCGGCCGCTGGCCGCTGGTGGCGATATGGACCGCCTTGCTCGGTCTGCTGATGGCGTGGCTGATCTGGCAGGCCCGACGGCTTCCGGACTGGGACGGCCTCGGCTACACGGTCGCGGCGGCGCTTATGTGCCTGCCGGCCATGGTCGGGTCCGGCATCGGGGTGCTGACGGGGCTTTACCACCGGCGACGGGACGGGCAGGAGGCGGTGCATGACGATCACGCTACCTGACGTGCGCGGCCGGCTGACGCCGGATCGCCTCCTTTCCGATCTGACCTGGCTGCGCGTGGGCGGGCCGGCGGATTGGCTCTTCCAGCCCGCCGATGTCGCGGACTTGCAGGACTTCCTCGGCGCGCTCGATCCCGATGTAGCGGTGTTCCCGATGGGGGTGGGCTCGAATCTCATCGTGCGCGACGGGGGCTTGCGCGCCGTGGTGATCCGGCTCGGCCGCGGGTTCAACTCGATCGAGCCCGGTGATGGGTGCGTTGTCGCCGGGGCCGCCGCTCTCGACGCTCATGTCGCGCGCAAGGCGGCGGCGGCGGGACTCGACCTGACCTTCCTGCGCACGATTCCCGGCGCGGTGGGCGGCGCGGTGCGGATGAACGCCGGCTGCTACGGTACCTACGTCGCCGATGCCTTCGTGGAGGCCAGGGCGGTCCTGCGCGACGGCTCATTGACGACGCTGACGGCGGCCGATCTCAACTTCCGATACCGCGAGACCGACCTGCCCGAGGGGGCGGTCATCGTGGAGGCGACCTTCGCAGGGCCTCCGGGCGAGCCCGAGGCGCTGGAGGCGAAGATGGAAGACCAGCTCGCCCGGCGCGACGCCAGCCAGCCGACGAAGGAGCGCACGGCGGGGTCGACCTTCCGCAACCCGGCGGGCTTTTCCTCCACCGGCCGCGCGGACGACGTGCACGACCTGAAGGCGTGGAAGGTGATCGACGATGCGGGCATGCGCGGGGCGACTCGCGGCGGCGCGCAGATGTCGGAAAAGCACTCCAACTTCCTCATCAACACCGGCGGCGCAACCGGGGCCGATCTCGAAGGTTTGGGCGAGGAAGTGCGAAAAAACGTTTTTCAATCCAGTGGAATATCACTACACTGGGAAATCATGCGCGTCGGAGAACCGGCGCGCGACTGAGGGTGGACGGGCCGCTTCGGTGCCCCGGAACCACCCCCGAGCAGACCGGGTAACCGGCGAGAGCGACCGCAGGCAGGTTGCACGATATAACAACGGGTCCCGACCGCGCGCAGCCGCGCGGCGGAGGCGCGAGACATGAGGCGTTTTGGGGATGTCGAGCAGGACAAACCCGAAAGTGGCAGTGTTGATGGGTGGCATCTCGGCGGAGCGCGAGGTGTCCCTGTCGAGCGGGCGCGAATGTGCCGCCGCTTTGCGGAGCGAAGGGTTCGAGGTCATCGAGGTCGATTGCGGCCGCGATCTTGCCATGCGCCTGTCCGAGATTTCCCCCGACGTCTGTTTCAACGCGCTGCACGGCCCCCTGGGCGAGGATGGCGCGGTGCAGGGCCTGCTCGAATGGATGGGGATCCCCTACACCCATTCCGGTGTGCTCGCCTCCGCGCTCGCGATGGACAAGATCCGCACCAAGGAAATCTACCGCCGGGAAGGGCTGCCCGTGGTCGAGAGCCTGCAGGCCGGCAAGGCCGAGGTCGTCGCGGGGCACGTGATGGAGCCGCCATACGTGGTGAAGCCCTACAACGAGGGCTCGTCGGTCGGGGTCTACCTTGTGACGGACGGCACCAACGGGCCGCCGCAACTGGCCGAGACGATGCCGGAGATCGTGATGGTCGAGGCCTTCGCCCCGGGGCGCGAGCTGACGACGACCGTGCTGGGCGATCGGGCACTGAGCGTGACCGACATCATCACAGACGGCTGGTACGATTACGACGCCAAGTACAAGCCGGGCGGGTCGCGCCACGTCGTTCCCGCCGAGATCCCGCAGAACATCTTCGAGACCTGTCTGGGCTTCGCCGAGCGCGCGCATCGCGCGCTCGGCTGCCGCGGGATCAGCCGCACCGATTTCCGCTGGGACGAGAGCCGCGGCCGGGACGGGCTGATCCTGCTTGAGACCAACACGCAGCCGGGCATGACGCCTACATCGCTCACCCCGGAACAGGGCGAGTCGGTGGGTATCTCCTTCGGGCAGATGTGCCGTCATCTGGTGGAGGACGCCTCGTGCAACAGGTGACCCGGACCGATCCCGCGCCGTCGCGGCTGCGCTACCGGATGCAGCGGATGATGCTGACGCCGCTCTACCGGCTGATCCTGCGCGTCGGGATTCCGCTGGCGGTGACATTCGGCGCGGCGACGCTGTGGCTCAGCCAGCCGGCGACGCAGGAGCGCATCGCGCTTGCCTGGAGCGACCTGAAGGCTGTGGTCCAGGAGCGCCCGGAATTCATGGTCAAGCTGATGGCCGTCGACGGCGCCTCGGACGCGCTGGCCGAGAACGTGCGCGACGCGCTCGCGGTCAACCTGCCGATCTCGTCCTTCCACCTCGATCTCGACGCGATGCGCGAGGCGGTGGTTGCGCTGCCGGCGGTGAAGTCCGCGCATCTGCGCATCCGCCAGGGCGGGACGCTGCAGATCGCTGTGACCGAGAGGGTGCCGGCGGTGCTGTGGCGGACCGCGACGGGCCTGACGCTCGTCGACGAGGAGGGCGTGGGGGTCGGCCCGGCCGTCGCCCGCAGCGCCCATCCCGGCTTGCCGGTGATCGCCGGCACGGGCGCTGACGCGGCGGTGGGCGAGGCGATCGCGCTTTTCGAGGCGGCGGCGCCGATCAGGGATCGGCTGCGCGGCCTCGTGCGCAAGGGCGAGCGGCGCTGGGACGTGGTGCTGGATCGCGGCCAGCGGATCATGCTGCCCGAAGAGGGTGCGGTGAGCGCCCTCGAGCGCGCCATCGCGATGGACGACGCGGTCGACCTTCTGGCGCGCGACCTGGTGGCGGTGGACCTGCGCCTGGCGCAGCGGCCGACGCTTCGGATGACCGATCACGCGCTGGAAGAACTCTGGCGGATCAAGGCGATAGAGACGGGGGAAGAGAACTGAGATGATCGAGCTCTACGAATCCCAGCGGGCGATGCGCAACATGCGCAAGGCAGCCATGCAGCGCGGTGTGGTCGCCATCCTGGACGTCGGGAGCTCCAAGATCGCGTGCCTCGTGCTGCGCTTCGACGGGAGCGAGAAATTCAGCGACATCGACGGTGTCGGATCGCTGGCAGGTCAGTCGGGCTTCCGGGTGATCGGCGCGGCGACGACGCGTTCGCGCGGGGTCCGCTTCGGCGAGATCAGCGCGATGCAGGAGACCGAGCGCGCGATCCGCACCGCCGTGCAGGCGGCGCAGAAAATGGCGCAGATCCGGGTCGACCATGTCATCGCCTGCTTTTCGGGCGCCGAGCCGCGCAGCTACGGGCTGACCGGCAAGGTGGAGCTGCACGGCACCACCGTCAGCGAGCAGGATATCGCCCGCGTCCTGTCGGCCTGCGACGTGCCGGAATTCGGCCACGACCGGGAAGTGCTGCACGCCCAGCCGGTGAACTTTGCGCTCGACCACCGGTCCGGGCTGTCCGACCCGCGCGGACAGATCGGGCAGGAACTGGCCACCGACATGCACATGCTGACGGTTGACGCGATGGCGGTTCAGAACCTCGCGCAATGCGTGAAGCGATGCGATCTCGAACTCGCCGGGATCGCGTCGTCGGGCTATGCCAGCGGGATCTCCGCCCTGGTGGAAGACGAACAGGAGCTGGGTGCGGCCTGCATCGACATGGGCGGCGGCGCGACCGGCGTGTCGATCTTCATGAAAAAGCATATGATCTATGCCGACGCGGTGAAGATGGGCGGCGACCACGTCACCGGCGACATCTCCATGGGCCTGCAAGTGCCGATGGCGACGGCGGAGCGGATCAAGACGTTCTACGGCGGCGTCGTCGCCACCGGCATGGACGACCGCGAGATGATCGAGATGGGCGGCGACACCGGCGACTGGCACCACGACCGCCGCACGGTGAGCCGCGCCGAGCTGATCGGCATCATGCGCCCGCGGGTCGAGGAGATCCTCGAGGAAGTGCGCGCGCGGCTCGACGCGGCAGGTTTCGAATACCTGCCGAGCCAGCAGATCGTGCTGACCGGCGGCGGCAGCCAGATCCCGGGGCTCGATGGGCTGGCCTCGAAGATCCTCGGCCAGCAGGTGCGGCTGGGCCGGCCGATGCGCGTGCATGGCCTGCCGCAGGCGGCCACGGGGCCGGGCTTTGCCAGCGCGGTGGGCCTGTGCCTCTTTGCGGCGCATCCGCAGGACGAATGGTGGGACTTCGAGATCCCGGTGGAGCGGCTGAGCGGCCGCGCCTTCGGGCGGGCTGTCAGGTGGTTCCGGGATAACTGGTAGACGCCATATATGCGGTGAGCGCGTATATCGGGCGGAATCAAGCCGGTTGAATGGCCGCATTTGGTATGATTTGCGTGTTTTTTGCGTGACGTCAGAGGCTGCTGACGATAGAATCGGGGGAAACAGGCGGAAAAAGGGCTGTTTCGAAGCCCAGAGCAAGCAGGCGGAAACCAGATGACACTCAACCTTACGGTGCCCGGTCAGGACGATCTCAAGCCGCGGATCACGGTCTTCGGCGTGGGCGGGGCAGGCGGTAACGCCGTCAACAACATGATCGAGAAGGCGCTCGACGGCTGCGACTTCGTGGTTGCGAATACCGACGCGCAGGCGCTGCAGCAGTCGATGGCCGACAACCGCATCCAGCTTGGCGTGAAGGTGACCGAGGGTCTGGGCGCCGGGGCGCGCGCCTCCGTCGGCGCTGCTGCGGCCGAGGAGTCGATCGAGAACATCGTCGATCACCTGGCCGGCGCGCATATGTGCTTCATCACCGCCGGCATGGGCGGCGGCACCGGTACCGGCGCCGCGCCGATCATCGCGCAGGCCGCGCGCGAGCTGGGCGTGCTGACCGTCGGCGTCGTCACGAAGCCCTTCCAGTTCGAGGGCTCCAAGCGCATGCGCCAGGCCGAGGACGGCGTCGAGGCGCTGCAGAAGGTCGTCGACACGCTCATCATCATCCCCAACCAGAACCTGTTCCGCCTGGCCAACGAGAAGACGACCTTCACCGAGGCGTTCTCGATGGCCGACGACGTTCTGTACCAGGGCGTGAAGGGCGTGACCGACCTGATGGTGCGTCCGGGCCTCATCAACCTCGACTTCGCCGACGTGCGCGCGGTGATGGACGAGATGGGCAAGGCGATGATGGGCACGGGCGAGGCCGACGGCGAGGATCGCGCGATCCAGGCCGCCGAGAAGGCCATCGCCAACCCGTTGCTCGACGAGATCAGCCTGCGCGGTGCCAAGGGCGTGCTGATCAACATCACCGGCGGCCACGACCTGACGCTGTTCGAACTCGACGAGGCGGCCAACCGCATCCGCGAGGAAGTGGACGCGGATGCCAACATCATCGTCGGCTCGACGCTGGACCAGACGATGGAAGGCCAGATGCGCGTGTCCGTCGTCGCCACCGGCATCGACGCGACCGACGTGAACACCGAGATCCCGGTGCCGCGCCGCAGTCTGCGCGAGCCGCTGCGTCAGAACGTGGAGGCCGAAGACGTCGCCCACGCGGCACCGAAGATCTCCGAGACGCCGTCGCGCCCGTCCCCGGTCGCCGATCCGCAGCCCGAAGCCCCGGCCGCCCGCGCGTCGGAGCAGCAGGAACCGACGCTGTTCGAGGACATGAACGCCGAGCGCGCCGACGACGGTATGGGCAACGTGTTCGAGGAAGACGGCCGGCAGGACGACGACGGTCTGCCGCCGCCGGCTTACCAGCCCAAGGTCGCGGAGTTCGAGCCGCGCGCCGTCGAAGTGGAACCCGAAGAAGGCCCCGAGAGCTACGTGGCGCCGCGTGCCCCGGCGCCTGGCACGCCGTCGCCCGAGGCGCTGGCGCGCTTGCAGGCCGCGGCAGCCCGCACTCAGGCGCCTGCCGGCCGCGCTGCGTCCCAGCCGCAACAGCAGCAGCCGCAACGGCAGCAACCGGCGCCGCAGCGCGCCGCCGCGCAAAGCGCTGCGGAGCACGAAAAGACACGCTTCGGAATCAATTCCCTCATCAACCGGATGACCGGCCACGGGCAGGAGGCGGCGCCCGCCGCCGCGACGGCCCGCCGCCAGCCCCCGGTGCAGTCCCGCCGGCCCGAGCCGGTGCAGGACGAGCACGTCGAAGAGGATCAGGACAAGATCGAGATCCCGGCCTTCCTGCGGCGCCAGGCAAACTGAACACCGCGGCCCAGCGGACGATCGGCGCCCCCTCCTTGGAGGGGGCGTTTTTTGTTGTAGGATGGTTATTTGCGGGCCGCCGCGCTGGGCCGCGGCATGTTTCAGAGCGTTGCAATCTTTGATTTGAGCGAAACCCTGCCCGTCTCTATCTCCGGTGTAGCGGCAGGGGGCGTGGTGCCTCTTGCGATGAGTCAGACTGGAGCCGAGCCGTGCAAACGACTGTCCGCGCACCGATCGCCTTCGCCGGAGTGGGGCTCCACTCCGGTCGCAACGCACGTCTGACGATCCGCCCCGCCGGCGCCGAGCACGGTATCTGGTTCAAGCGCACGGACATCCGGCTCGGCGATACGATGGTGCCGGCGATCTGGGACGCGGTGGACCGCTCGCCGCTCTGCACCCGCATCCGCAACGCGGCCGGCGTCGAGGTTCAGACCATCGAGCACGTGATGGCCGCGCTGGCCGGCTGCGGCGTGCACAACGCGCTGGTGGAGATCGACGGCCCGGAAGTGCCGATTCTCGACGGCTCGGCCGCACCCTTCGTGCGGGGGATCCTGTCGCGCGGGCTGCGCAGCCTGAACGCGCCGGTGCGCGCGCTCGAGGTGCTGGAGCCGGTCACCGTGCAGACCGACAACGGCTGGGCACGCCTGTCCCCGGGGCAGGGGCTGACCATGGATTTCCACATCAGCTTTGCCGATGCGGCGATCGGCACGCAGGAAAAGGCGCTCAACCTCTCCAACGGCACCTTCGTGCGGGAGTTGTCGGACAGCCGCACCTTCTGCCGCCGCGCCGATGTCGATGCGATGCGCGCGCAGGGGCTGGCGCTCGGTGGCACCTACGACAATGCCGTCGTGGTCGAGGGCGACGAGGTACTGTCGCCCGGAGGGCTGCGGCACGCCGACGAGGCGGTGCGTCACAAGATGCTCGACGCGCTCGGCGATCTCGCACTCGCCGGACGGCCGATCATTGGCCATTACGAGGGCTACAAGGCGGGTCACGCGATGACCAACCTGCTGCTGCACGCGCTGTTCCGCAATCCGGCCGCGTTCCGGCTGGTGGAAGTCGCAGGCGACGCGCGGGCGCGTCTGCCGGGCGTGGGCATCCAGCCCGAAGAGATTCCCGCCGTCGCGTGACGGCAGGAACCGTTTCAATAGACGCGACAGGATCGCCCTGGTTGCAAGGCCGGGGCGATTTTCGCATCGGCGCCGGGGCGCCGCGCGCGGTGAAGTGACCCAAAGCCGTTTTGCACCGAAATTTTCTATGCTAGAGGCGTGGGGAAGAAGGGGCGGCAGGCTCCGCAGAGGGCTGAGGTGATCCGGTATGACAGGGGGCAACAGGCGGTTTTCCTGGGTCGGACTCGCGGTGGTGGCAGGTCTGCTCGCGGGCTGCGGCGACGGCAGCGGGCCGGGCACAGGACCGGGCGGCGTGCCGCTCGAGAACTTCACCGCCGAGCAGATCTTCGAGCGGGGCGAGTTCGAACTCGAGCGCAATCGCGAGGACGACGCGGCGACCTATTTCGGCGAGGTGGAGCGGCTGTATCCGTATTCGGAATGGGCCAAGCGGGCGCTTATCATGCAGGCCTTCGCGTATCACCAGGACGGCGATTACGAGAACAGCCGCGCCGCCGCGCAGCGCTTCATCGACTTCTACCCGCTGGACGACGATGCCGCCTACGCGCAGTATCTGCTGGCGCTGAGCTACTATGATCAGATCGAGGAAGTCGGCCGTGACCAGGGCCTGACATTCCAGGCGCTGCAATCGCTGCGGCAGGTGATCGAGACCTATCCCGAGAGCGAATACGCGCGCACGGCGATCCTGAAATTCGACCTGGCGTTCGATCACCTCGCCGGCAAGGAGATGGAGATCGGGCGCTACTACCTCAAGCGCCAGCATTACGCGGCGGCGATCAACCGCTTCCGCGTGGTTGTGGAGGATTTCCAGACCACGACGCATACGCCGGAGGCGCTGCACCGGCTGGTGGAGGCCTACCTGTCGCTCGGCCTGACCGACGAGGCGCAGACGGCCGGCGCGATCCTGGGCTACAACTACCAGTCGACGGAATGGTACGAGGACAGCTACGCGCTTCTCACCGGTCAGGGGCTGGAGATGCGGCCCGCCGGCGACAACTGGCTGTCGGCGATCTACCGTCAGATGGTGAAGGGCGAGTGGCTCTGAGCGGCGGCGTCTGAGCGCCCGGGAGGCAGATTGCCCGCCCTGCGCGGGCGCGCCGGCCAGAGCCCGCGAATGCGGTCGGATCCCTGAGGGGCGCTGCCCCTCTTGGCCGCGGGGCGGCCAATTCACCCCGGAGTATTTGCGGCCCAAAGAAGCCGGAGCCGGTGCGGGTGACCGCGGGCCGTTGCAGGCGGGGGCGGTTTCGCTCTACATCCTCGGTCATGCTGCGCGCGCTCGAGATCCGCGACATCCTGATCATCGACCGGCTGGAGCTTGTCTTCCAGCCGGGCCTGAACGTGCTGACCGGCGAGACCGGGGCCGGCAAGTCGATCCTGCTCGATTCGCTCGGCTTCGTGCTGGGCTGGCGCGGCCGGGCGGACCTTGTCCGGACCGGGGCGGCGCAGGGCGAGGTGACGGCCGAGTTCGACCTGCCGGACGGGCACCCGGCCCGCGAGGTTCTGGAGGAGGCGGGCCTGCCCGTGGAGGACACGCTGATCCTGCGGCGGGTGAACGGGCGCGACGGGCGCAAGACTGCCTGGATCAACGACCGCCGCGCCTCGGGCGAGGTGCTGCGGCGGCTGTCGGACCGGCTGGTGGAGCTGCACGGTCAGCATGACGATCGCGGGCTGCTCAATCCGAAGGGGCATCGCGCGCTTCTTGACGAGTATGCCGAGGCCGGGGCGGCGCGGGCGGCGGTGCGCCGCGCCTGGGCCGAGCGCGCGGCGGCGGAGCGGGCCCTGAGCGAGGCGCGCGAGGCTGTGGAGGCCGCGCGGGCGGAGGAGGATTTCCTGCGCTTTGCCGTGAAGGAGCTGGGCGAGCTGGCCGCCGAGCCCGGCGAGGAGGAGGCGCTGGACGTGGCACGCCGCCGGATGCAGGCGGCCGCGCGGATCCGCGAGGACATCGCTCGCGCCCATGCCGCGCTCTCCGACGGTGCAGAGCAGGCGGTGGGCGATGCGTCCCGCTGGCTCGACGGTGCGGTCGAGGGGGCGGATGGCGCGCTCGATGCGCCGCTGGCCGCGCTCGACCGGGCGATGACGGAGCTGGGTGAGGCGGTGTCGGGGATCGAGGCCTGCCTCGACGGGCTGAGCTTCGACGCGCACGATCTGGAGACCACGGAGGAGCGGCTGTTCGCGATCCGGGCGATGGCGCGCAAGCACCAGGTGGCGCCGGACGAGTTGTCGCAGCTGCACGAGACGCTGGAGGGCCGGCTGGAGGCGCTCGACCGCGGCGCCGAGGGGCTCGGCGCTTTGGAGGCGGCGCTGTCCGAGGCGGAGACGGCCTATGACGCGGAGGCCGAACGGCTCAGCGCAGTGCGGCGCGCGGCGGCGGAACGGCTCGACCGGGCGGTGTCGGCGGAGCTGGCGCCGCTGAAGATGGAGCGCGCGGTGTTCCGCACGGTGATCGCGGAGGCCGCGCCGGGGCCCGAGGGGCGCGACGGGGTCGCCTTCACGGTGGCCACCAACCCCGGCGCGCCGTCGGGGCCGCTCGACAAGATCGCTTCGGGCGGGGAGCTGTCGCGGTTCCTGCTGGCGCTGAAGGTGTGCCTGGCGGAGCGCGACCGCGGCGTGACGATGATCTTCGACGAGATCGACCGGGGCGTCGGCGGCGCGACCGCCGACGCCGTGGGGCGGCGCCTGTCCGACCTGGCCACCGGAGGGCAGGTGCTGGTCGTCACCCACAGCCCGCAGGTCGCCGCGCTCGGCGCGCATCACTGGCGGGTGGAGAAGCGGGTGGCGGACGAGACGACGCTGTCGACGGTCACCGCGCTCGACCGCGCCGCGCGCGAGGGAGAGATCGCGCGCATGCTGTCGGGTGATACCGTTACCGACGAGGCGCGGGCGGCGGCGCGGGCACTTCTGGCCGGCTGAACGCGCGCAATTTCGCGGCTTCGTCGCAGGCTTTGCGTGGTTTTCGCGAGCGTGGGCCTTGGCCGGGCGGGCGAGACGTCCTAAGCCGGGGCCGCTGCGGCGGGCATCGCGCCGCTTGGCCCGGGGAAGCATGGACGGCAGGGACGGCATTCCGCGACCGGTGAAAGACGCCATGGGCCGTGTGCGGCGGGGGTGGGATTTCCTGCGCCATGCCGGGCCGAGCCAGGTGCAGTTCTGGTTCATCGCGCTGGCCATCGGCATCGCCGCCGGTGTCGCCGCGCTGATCTTCCGCCTCGGGATCGAATGGCTGCAATCGACGCTCTACGGGGTCGACGACCCCAGCCTGCTGGCCAGTTTCGCCGCGCGACTCTACTGGCCCTGGCTCATCGCGATCCCGGCGCTCGGCGGTATCGCGGTGGGCATCATCGTGCATTTCTTCACGCCGGACGGGCGCATCCGCTCGGTCTCGGACGTGATCGAGGGGGCGGCGCTGAACGACGGCCGGCTCGAGGGACGGGCCGGGATGGCCTCTGCGCTGTGTTCGTGGATCACGCTGTCGACGGGCGGATCGACCGGGCGCGAGGGACCGGTGGTGCATATCGCCGCGATGATCTCGTCGCGGGTCGCGAACCTCATCCATGCCGACGGCATCACCGGGCGCGATCTTCTGGGCTGCGCGGTGGCGGCGGCGGTGTCGGCCAGCTTCAACGCCCCCATCGCCGGGGCGATCTTCGCGCTGGAGGTGATCCTGCGGCATTTCGCGCTGCACGCCTTCGCGCCCATCGTGATCGCCTCGGCCGCGGGCACGGTGATCAACCGGCTCGCCTTCGGAGACGTCACGGAGTTCCGGCTGCCCGGGACGACGACGGTGGAGTTCTACCTGGAGCTTCCCGCTTTCCTGATCCTCGGCCTGGTCTGCGGCGTCGTGGCGGTGGTGACGATGCGGGCGATCTTCTATTCGGACGACCTTGCCAGCGCGTGGCAGGATCGGCTTGGCCTGCCCAACTTCCTGCGGCCGGCGGCGGCGGGCCTGATGCTCGGCGTCATTGCGATCTGGTTCCCGCACATCATCGGGGTCGGTTACGAGACCACGTCGCTGGCGCTGACCGGGAGCCTGTCGGCTGAACAGGCGGTGATCTTCGTGATGATCAAGGTCGCCGCGCTGTCGATCACGATGGCGGGTCGCATGGGCGGCGGGGTGTTCTCGCCTTCATTGATGATCGGGGCGCTGACCGGGCTGGCCTTCGGGTTGATCGCGACGGGCCTGTTTCCGAACCAGTCGGGGTCGCACACGCTGTATGCGCTCGCGGGGATGGGGGCGGTGGCGGCGGCCGTGCTGGGGGCGCCGATCTCCACCACGCTGATCGTGTTCGAGCTGACGGGCGACTGGCAGACCGGCCTTGCCGTGATGGTGTCAGTGTCGATGTCGATCGCGGTGGCCTCGCGGCTGGTGGATCGGTCGTTCTTCCTCACGCAGGTCGAGCGGCGGAACGTGCATCTGGCCGCGGGGCCGCAGGCCTATCTTCTGTGCATGTTCCGGGTGCAGGGGCTGATGCGCAAGCCGACCGACCTCGGGGCGGCGGATACCGAAGTCTGTCTCGAGATGATCGAGAAAGGCGTTTCGGTAAACGTCTCCGCGACTCTGGAGACAGCGCTGCCTCGGTTCGAGGAGACCAGCGCGGAGTTCCTGCCGGTCGTGCGCCGGTCGCCGGAGACAGGGACGCTGGAGCTACAGGGGGCGCTGTTCCACGTGGATGCGCTGAAGGCCTACAACCGGGCGCTGGCGGCGACGGCGGAGGAAGAGCACAGCTGACCTCGGCGTGGAGCGGGTGCCATGCGGTTCTCGTGATCGTTGTCCAACCGCGGAATAAAGGCCGATAGGCCGCCGCGGATCGCCGGGCCGCCCCCTGGACCGGCGATTTGGTAGGTTTGGCGCGGCGCGCCGAGGTCTTGCCGAGGTGGCTGCGGTAAAGCGCGCTGCTCGGACGGCGGGATCGCCGGTCCGCGGCCCGGCGCTGCGCGGCCCCGCGCCACATGTGAACGGGGTCACGGCGCGGAGCCAAGGCCGAAGGCCGCCGCGCCCCGACGATGGTGCGGCGCCGGTCAGAGCTGCTCCACCGTCACCCCGTCCTGTTCCTGGAAGGCGAGGTAGCCCTTGATGGCGGACACCGCCTCGTGCGGGCTCTCGTAGCTCCAGACGGCGTTCAGGTAGGTCCGGCTCTTGGACATGATGGAGAAATACACGGCCTCACCCTTCTTGGGGCAGGTCGACACATGGTCGGTCCGGTCGAGAAGCGCCATCGCGATGTCGTCGCGTGGGAAGTAGATCACGTCCGGATAGCCGGTTTCGCTCAGTTCCAGCGCGTTCGCGGATTCGCCCAGAACGGCGCCGCCCGCGCGCACCACCCATGTGCCGTCGGCGGGGCGGATCTTGATATCGTCGCTCATGGTTTCTCCCTCGTTGGATGTTCTCTATGCCCCGCGCGGGGTCACAGGATTGTGTCACAGCGGCGCACAGGCCGTGTCCAGCCATGCGCGCGTCTCGGCGTCCAGTTCCGGCGCAAGTCGCGCGTGGCAGGTCGCGTGGTAGGCGTCGAGCCAGTCACGCTCGGCCCGGGTGAGCATCTCGGCCACGATCAACCGGCGGTCGATGGGCACGTAGGTCAGCGTCTCGAAGGTCAGCATCTCGCTCACGGTGGCGCCCGGGATCTCGGGCGCGGGCTGCACCACCACGAGATTCTCGATGCGGATGCCGTAGGCGCCCTCACGGTAGAACCCCGGCTCGTTCGACAGGATCATGCCGGGTTCGAGCGCGACCGTGCCGCTGCGCGAGAGCCGCTGCGGGCCCTCGTGCACGCTGAGATAGGCGCCGACGCCGTGGCCGGTGCCGTGGCCGTAGTCGCGCCCCGCCTCCCACAGCGGCACGCGCGCCACCGCTTCGAGATCGCGGCCGGCGAGACCGCGGGGCCAGCGCAGGCGCGAGACGGCGATCATCCCGCGCAGAACGCGGGTGAAATCGGCGCGCTCGGCCGCCCCGACACTGCCGACGGGCATGGTGCGGGTGATGTCGGTGGTGCCGTCGCGGTACTGTCCGCCCGAATCGACCAGAAGCAGCTGGCCATCCTCCACGCGCGCGTTGGTCGCTTCGGTCACCCGGTAGTGCACGATCGCACCATGCGGGCCGGAGCCCGAGATCGTGTCGAAGGAGATGTCGAGCAAGGCGCCCGTGGCGCGTCGCTCGGCCTCCAGCCGGCGCACCACGTCGATCTCCGTCAAGCTCCCGGGCGGCTGCGAATCGAGCCAGGCGAGGAAACGCACCATCGCGGCGGCGTCGCGGGCATGGGCGGCGCGGGCGCCGGCGATCTCCGCCTCGGTCTTCTTCGCCTTGGGCAGAAGGCAGGGATCCTGTGCCTCCTCGATCGCGGCGCCGGCGGCGCGCAGGATGTCCGCGACGGCAACGGGGCAGGTGGCCGGGTCGATCCGTACCGGGCCCTCGAGCGTGGCGAGGGCATCCGCGAAGCTGTCGGGCGGGGCGACGGTGACGCGCTCGCCGAGATGGTCGCCAAGCTCCGCGATCTTGTCCGCGGCGATGAACAGTGTCACCCGCCCGCCCGCGTGCAGGATGGCGGTGGCGTGCGGCACGGGGTTGCGCGGGATGTCGCTGCCGCGGATGTTCAGGAGCCAGGCGATGCTGTCGGGCTGGGTGATCACCGTCGCGTCGGCGGTCCCCAGGTCCTTGGCGAGCGCTTCGATCTTGTCGGCATGGGCACGGCCCGCCAGCGCTTCGGATTGCGCGCTCACCGGTCCGAGCGGCGCCTCCGGCTGATCCTCCCAGATCCGGTCGACGAGGTTGTCGCCGCGCACGAAGGTCACGCCTGGAGCGCCCTTCTCGAGGCGCGCGAGCCCCTCGACCGTGGTCAGCCAGGGATCGAGTCCGACGCGGCCACCGTCGGGCAGCGCCTCGGCGATCCAGTCCCAGGGCTGCGTGGCGGGCCAGTCGACGGGCGTGAAGTCCTCCGCGACCTGGCCGCGCACCTGCAGCCGGTAGCGCCCGTCGATGAACACTCCGGCGCGATCCGCCAGCACGACGCACAGGCCCGCCGACCCGGTGAACCCCGTCAGCCAGGCCAGCCGGTCGTCGCGCGGCGCGACGTATTCGCCCTGATACATGTCGGCGCGCGGCACGATCGTCCCGTCCAGCCCTTCGCGCTTCATCTCGGCGCGCAGCGCCGCGAGCCGCGGGGGTCCCTGCTCGGGCCGCGCGCTTTCGGCGAAACTCTGAAGCGGAGCGTCCCCGTCTCCTCTCACGCCGTCCTCCTGCTTCTTTGGGCTGGAAATACTCCGGGGGGTCCGGGGGGCAGAGCCCCCCGGCGGGTCGGATCGGCCGCAGGCCGATCCGAAACCGCGCTCAAGAGGCGCGCCGGATCCCCATGACGCGCGCCCGCGCCCGGGGATCGCTATCGAAGAGCGAGGCCAGCTGTTCGGTCATCGCCCCGGCGAGCTGTTCGACGTCGGTGATCGTCACCGCGCGGTCGTAATAGCGCGTCACGTCGTGGCCGATGCCGATGGCCAGAAGTTCCACGGCCTTCTTGCGCTCGACCATGGCGATGACGTCGCGCAGGTGCTTCTCGAGGAAGTTCGCCGGGTTCACCGACAGGGTGGAATCGTCCACCGGTGCGCCGTCCGAGATCACCATGAGGATCTTGCGCGCCTCGGGCCGGCCCTGAAGCCGCCGGTGCGCCCATTCCAGCGCCTCGCCGTCGATGTTTTCCTTCAGCAGGCCCTCTTTCATCATCAGGCCGAGATTCTCGCGCGTGCGCCGCCAGGGCGCGTCGGCGCCCTTGTAGATGATGTGGCGCAGATCGTTGAGTCGGCCCGGCTGTTGTTCGCGCCCGGCATTGAGCCAGGCCTCGCGGGCGAGACCGCCCTTCCAGGCGCGGGTGGTGAAGCCCAGGATCTCCACCTTGACCGAGCAGCGCTCCAGCGTGCGCGCCAGCACGTCCGCGCAGATCGCCGCGATCGAGATCGGCCGGCCGCGCATCGACCCCGAATTGTCGAGCAGGAGCGTCACGACGGTGTCTCGGAACTCCATGTCCTTCTCGACCTTGAAGGACAGCGGCGTCGTCGGGTTGGCGACCACGCGTGCCAGCCGGCCGGCGTCGAGGATGCCCTCTTCGCGGTCGAACTCCCACGACCGGTTCTGCTGCGCCTGAAGGCGCCGCTGCAGCTTGTTGGCCAGCCGCGACACCGCGCCCTTGAGCGGATCGAGCTGCTGGTCGAGATAGGCGCGCAGACGTTCGAGCTCCACCGGGTCGGCGAGGTCCTCCGCGCGGATCTCCTCGTCGAAGGTGGAGTTGTAGACGGTGTAGTTGGGATCGGCCTCGGAGGGCGCGGGGGCCGGCGGCGGCTCCATCGGCGCATCACCCTCGGGCAGCTCGGTCTCCTCGCCCATCTCCTGGTCGGCCATCTCGTCGGCCGAGACCTGGGCCTGCTGGGCCTCGTCGGTCTGGTCCTGGCTCTGTTCGGGGGAGGCGTCGGGATCGTCCTCGCCCGACTCGTCGTCGCCGGTCGAATCGGTGTCCTGCTCGTCCTCGGCGCCCTCTTCGGCGTCGTCCTGCGCGTCGTCGTCGAACTCGTCGGGATCGTCGCCGATCTGGTCGCCGTAGCCGAGATCGGTGATCACGCGCCGGGCCAGCCGCGCGAATTCCGTCTGGTCGGCGAGCGCCGCGTCGATATCGCCGAGGGCTCCGCCGGCCTGCGAATCGAGGTGCCCGCGCCAGAGCTCCATGACGTTGCGCGCGCCCTCCGGCAGGTCGCGCCCGGTGGCGAGGTGGCGCACGTAATAGCCCGCCGCGGCCGAGAGCGGCACGTCGGAGGCGTCCGTGACCTCGGCGTAGCCCTTGCGCGCGGCCTCGTGGCCGATCTTGGCGTCGATGTTGCCGGCGGTGCCGGGCATGTCGCGCGCGCCCATCGCCTCGCACCGCGCGACCTCCATCGCCTCGTAGATCTCGCGCGCCATGTCGCCCTGCGGGGCGTAGCGCGCATGCGTGCCGGCGTCGTGGTAGCGGCGGTGCAGGGCCAGCGCGTCGGCGGTGCCGCGCGCCAGCAGTACCTCGTCCACGCCCATGCGGCGCGAGATCTGCGGCAGGCGCATCGCGTCGCCGGAGACGCCCGATGGGTCGACGGTGTAGCTGACCGTGAGTTCGGAATCGTGCGCCATGACCTTGGTGGCCTCGGCGAGCGCCTTCTTGAACGGATCGGCCGGGTTGTCGGAGTTCTTCGCCATGGCCCTTCTTGTCCCCCCGATCCGGCCGCTTGGCAAGGGGGGCGATCGGCCCTGAACGAGCGTCATTCGGGCGCGTCCGTGGGCGTTCGCGGCGAAAACGGCTTTCAGGGGACAGGGACGCGTCACGGGCGGCCGAAGGTACCGTCATCGCGGTACTGCGCCGGTTTGCGCTTTGCTTTTGGCGTCGGCGCGACTAAGGGGCGGGGCCATGCGAATTCTGTTTCTGGGCGACGTGATGGGCCGGGCCGGCCGCGAGGCCGTGGCGGAGCGGCTGAAGGCCCTCCGCGAGGCCTGGCGCGTCGATTTCTGCATCATCAACGGCGAGAACGCCTCGAACGGCGCCGGGCTCACCGGCGATCATGCCAAGCTCCTGTTCGAGGCGGGCGCCGATTGCGTCACTCTGGGCGATCATGCCTTCGATCAGAAGGACATGCTGCAATACATCGAGGGCGAAAGCCGCATCGTTCGGCCGCTGAACTACGCCAAGGGGGCACCGGGGCGTGGCCATCGGCTGTTCACCGACGGGCGCGGACGCAAGGTGCTGGTGGTGCAGGTGCTCGGCCAGGTGTTCATGAAGCGGCCGTTCGACGATCCGTTCTCTGCGATGGAGACGGCGCTGAAGGCGCATCCGCTGGGCGGGCAGGCGCAGGCCATCGTTGTTGTTTTGCATTGTGCGGCGACCTCCGAGAAGATGGCGATGGGCCACGTGTGTGACGGCAAGGCGAGCCTCGTGGTCGGCACGCATACCCATGTGCCCACCGCCGATGCGCAGATCCTGCCGGGCGGGACGGCGTACCTGACCGATGCGGGCATGTGCGGCGACTACGATTCAGTGATCGGGATGGAGAAGGCGGAGCCGCTGCGCCGGTTCATCACCGGAATGCCCAAGGGCCGGTTCCAGCCGGCCGGAGGGCCGGCGACCCTGTCGGGCGTCTTGGTGGAGACGGACGACCGCACCGGCCGCGCCAGCGCCGTGCACATGATCCGCGACGGCGGACGGCTTCAGCCCGCGACACCGTGACCCGGAGGCCACGGGGCGGCAACGGCCCGCTTGTGCCACCCGTTCGGCTTCGACAATATGACCAGTGGCCTTTCAACGGGCCGCAGGCGGCAGGATTGCGGGCAAA
Source organism: Roseivivax sediminis (assembly GCF_900112685.1). Classification (GTDB taxonomy): domain Bacteria; phylum Pseudomonadota; class Alphaproteobacteria; order Rhodobacterales; family Rhodobacteraceae; genus Roseivivax; species Roseivivax sediminis. The sequence continues at coordinate 506,293 of NZ_FOMS01000001.1, read as the reverse complement.
ATGGACTTGATGAGCCTCGGGCAGAATACCGATGCCCTGATTGCGATCGCCGTGATCGTCGTCATGTTCGGCTTTTTCGTCAGCGAGATCTATCCGACCGAGGTCGTTGCGCTCGGCGGCGTCGCGACCCTGCTGGCGACCGGTGTTCTGCCCTATGAGGCGGGGCTCGACGTGCTGGCCAATCCCGCGCCCTGGACCATTGCGGCGATGTTCCTGGTCATGGGCGCGCTGGTGCGCACCGGATCGCTGGAGGCGGTCACGTCGGTGGCGCAGTCCGGCGCGGAGAAGCGGCCGCGGCTCGCGCTCGTGGGACTGTTGGCGCTGGTCGTCATAGCCTCCGCCTTCATGAACAACACGCCGGTGGTCGTGGTGATGCTGCCGATCTTCGTGCAATTGTCGAAGACGCTGGGGCTGTCGCCCTCCAAGCTTCTGATCCCGCTGAGCTACGTGGCGATCCTTGGCGGGACCACGACGCTGATCGGCACCTCCACCAACCTGCTCGTAGACGGTGTGGCGCGCACGCGAGGGCTGGAGCCTTTCACGATTTTCGAGGTCACGCCGCTGGCGCTGGTCCTGGTGGTCTGGGGCGTTCTTTACCTGCGTTTCGTCAGCCCGTTCCTGCTGCCCGAGCGCGAAAGCATGGCGGGGATGCTGTCGGACCGCAGCCGGATGAAGTTCTTCACCGAGGCGGTGATCCCCCCGGACAGCAACCTGATCGGCCGCGACGTGCTGGGCGTGCAGCTTTTCAAGCGTGAAGGCGTGCGTCTGATCGACGTGGTCCGGGGCGACGTGTCGCTGCGCCGCGACCTCGAAGGGGTCCAGTTGCAGGTCGGGGACCGCGTGGTGCTGCGCACGCAGATGACCGAGCTTCTGAGCCTGCAGCGCAACAAGTCGCTGAAGCGCGTCGACCAGGTGTCCTCGGTGGAGACCACCACGGTGGAGGTCCTGATCACACCGGGGTGCAAGATGGTCGGGCGCAGCCTGGGGGCGCTCAGGCTGCGGCGCCGCTACGGGGTCTATCCGCTGGCGGTGCACCGGAGGAACCAGAATATCGGCCGACAACTCGACGATCTCGTGGTGCGCGTGGGCGACACGCTGCTGCTGGAGGGGTCGCCGGCGGATATCTCCCGCCTCGCCGAGGAGATGGCGCTGGTCGATGTCACGCATCCGACGGCGCGCGCCTTCCGGCGCGGCCACGCGCCGATCGCGCTGGGCGCTCTGGCGGGGATCGTGGTGCTGTCGGCGCTGGGCATGGCGCCGATCCTGGCGCTTGCGGTGATCGCCGTGGCGGTGGTGCTGCTGACCCGCTGTATCGACGCCGACGAGGCGTTTTCCTTCGTCGAGGGTCGCCTGCTGGCACTGATCTTCTCCATGCTCGCCATCGGCGCGGCGCTGGAGAGTACCGGCGCGGTGGAGCTGATCGCGCAGGCGCTGGTGCCATATCTGGGAGAATTGCGCGGCGTGTTCATCATCTGGGCGGTGTTCCTGATGACGAGCGTGCTGACCGAGATGGTCAGCAACAACGCGGTCGCGGTGGTTGTCACGCCGATCGCGATCTCTTTGGGCGAGGCGCTGGGCGTCGATCCACGGGGCCTCGTCGTCGCCGTGATGGTGGCGGCCTCGTGCAGCTTCGCCACGCCCATCGGGTATCAGACCAATACGCTGGTCTACGGGCCTGGGGGCTATCGTTTCGTCGACTTCATGAAGGTGGGGATCCCGCTGAACCTGAGCGTCGGCATCCTGTCGGCGCTGCTGATCCCGCTGATCTGGCCGCTCTGAGCCGGATCCCGGGCGCCGTAAGGCCGCCTATGGCGTATTCTGAATGAATGATTACGGACCGGTGCCGCAGGGCAAGGCGGCATTACGCTCCCTCCGCTAGCTTTCCGTTTCGCGCTGCCCCGTACCCGGTCATGTGCCGCGGCGGGGCCTTAACCGGCGCGGTTCAGGAAAGGTGGGTTCATGGCTTTGATAACGTTGGAAGATCGGTTGTCCGATCTCGAAAGGGATCGTGACGCCATCGCGGAAACGCTGCGCTCGATCCAGACCGAACTTCACGATCTGCGCGCCCGGGCGGAAGCTGGGGAACTGGGTTAGCGGACGGAGGCCGGAAAGCTTCTGTCGGACGTGCGCTACTGGCTCAAGGCCGCGCGCGAGACCGAGACCGAGATCAACACCGTCCGCAAGCAACAGGCAGGGATCGCCCATGCATACGCCGTCGACCTCGAAGCTGCCCGAAACGAAATTCGCTGCCGGCTCCATCGCCTCAAGCGATGCTGCAAGTCTTGAGCGCTGGCTGGCGGGGCTCGGGCAGGGCGCGGAACTGGCGCTGCCCTATCTCTTCGAGGTCTGGGCGATGCCGCACCAGTTGCCGCCCGAGGGCGACTGGCGCGCCTGGGTGATCCTGGGCGGGCGCGGCGCGGGCAAGACCCGCGCCGGCGCCGAATGGGTGCGCAGCGTGGTCGAGGGGTCCAAACCCCTCGATCACGGTCGGTGCCGGCGGCTGGCGCTGGTGGGCGAGACGCAGGACCAGGTGCGCGAGGTGATGATCTTCGGCGACAGCGGGATCATGGCCTGCTCGCCGCCCGACCGGCGGCCCGAATGGAAAGCCTCGCGCAAGTGCCTGGTCTGGCCGAACGGGGCAGAGGCGATGGCGTTCTCGGCGCACGAGCCCGAGGGGCTGCGCGGGCCGCAATTCGACGGCGCCTGGGTGGACGAGCTGGCCAAGTGGAGGAAGGGCCAGGACACCTGGGACATGCTGCAATTCGCGCTGCGGCTGGGGGAACGCCCGCAGGTCTGCGTGACCACGACGCCGCGCAACGTCGCGGTGCTCAAGCGCCTGCTGGAGGCGCCTTCCACGGTCAGCACCCATGCGCCGACCGAGGCCAACCGCGCCAACCTTGCCGAGAGTTTCCTTCAGGAGGTGCGCGCGCGCTATGCCGGCACGCGGCTGGGGCGGCAGGAACTCGACGGCGTTCTGTTCGACGACGTGGAGGGGGCGCTCTGGACCGAGGATCTGCTCGACGGGGCGCGGGGGCAGGACGTGCCGGTCTGCGGCCGCATCGTCGTGGCGGTCGATCCGCCGGCCTCTTCGGGCGCGAAGGCCGATACCTGCGGCATCGTCGTCGCCGGGCTGCGGCAGGGCGGGCAGGGGCCGGACGATCTGCGCGCCGTGGTGCTGGAGGATGCCAGCGTTCAGGGGCTGGGGCCGTCCGGCTGGGCGCAGGCCGCTCTCGATGCGATGGCGCGCTGGCAGGGCGACCGGCTGGTGGCCGAGGTCAACCAGGGCGGCGACATGGTGGAGGCGGTGATCCGCTCTCTCGATCCGCACGTGCCGCTGACCAAGGTCCATGCCAGTCGCGGCAAGGCGGCGCGGGCCGAGCCGGTGGCGGCGCTCTACGAACAGGGGCGGGTGGCGCATGCGCCGGGGTTCGAACTGCTGGAAGAGCAGATGTGCCGGATGACGGCGCAGGGCTACGAGGGCGCGGGGTCGCCGGACCGGGTGGACGCGCTGGTCTGGGCGCTGACCGATCTGGTGTTGCGCGCGCCGCGCTCGCGCCCGGCGCTGCGTACGCTGTGACATCCGCATCTTAAAGGGCCGGTCATAGATTGGTTTTCGATCCGGGAGCGGGCAGGCGCCCAGCCCCCGGACCACGCCAGGACGAACAAAGGGAACGGTGCGCATGGTCTTTCAGCTCTTCCACCGGAACGCGGGCGAGGCCCCCGAGGCGAAGGCGAGCGCGACCGGTCCCGTCGTCGCCTACGCCACCGCCGGGCGCGTCGCCTGGAGCCCGCGGGACACGGTGTCGCTGACCCGCACGGGGTTCGCGGGCAATCCGGTCGGGTTTCGCGCGGTCAAGCTCATCGCCGAGGCCGCCGCGGCGCTGCCGCTGGTCCTGCAGGACGCCGAGCAGCGCTTCGAGGCGCACCCCGTCCTGTCGCTGCTGGCGCGGCCGAACCCCGGCCAGGGCAAGGCGGAGCTGCTGGAGGCCCTCTTCGGTCAGCTCCTGCTGTCGGGCGACGCCTATGTGGAGGCGGTCGCGGGCGAGGCGGGCGCCCCTTTCGAGTTGCACGTGCTGCGCTCGGACCGGATGCGTCTGGTGCCGGGGGCGGACGGCTGGCCGGTGGCCTACGAATACAGCGTCGGCGGGCGCAAGGCGCGCTTCGACGTGACCGAGGTGCCGGCGATCTGCCACGTGCGCAGCTTTCACCCGCAGGACGACCATTACGGCCTGTCGCCGATGCAGCCCGCCGCCGCGGCGATGGACGTGCACAATTCGGCCTCGCGCTGGTCCAAGGGGCTTCTCGACAATGCGGCGCGGCCCTCGGGCGCGATCGTCTATACCGGCGCGGACGGGGCAGGCGGCCTTTCGCCAGACCAGTACCAGCGGCTGGTGCACGAGATGGAGGCGTACCACCAGGGCGCGCGCAATGCCGGCCGGCCGATGCTGCTGGAAGGCGGGCTCGACTGGAAGCCGATGGGCTTCTCGCCCGCGGACATGGAGTTCCAGAAGACCAAGGAGGCGGCAGCGCGCGAGATCGCGGTGGCCTTCGGCGTGCCGCCGATGCTGCTGGGCATCCCCGGGGAGGCGACCTACGCCAATTATCAGGAGGCGCACCGCGCGTTCTATCGTTTGACGGTGCTGCCGCTGGCGACGCGCGTGGCGGCCTGCCTTGGCCACTGGCTGTCGCAGTTCACCGGCGAGGTGCTGGAGCTCAAGCCCGACCTCGACCAGGTGCCGGCGCTGTCGGCCGAGCGCGACGCGCAATGGGCGCGCGTCGCCGGGGCGAGCTTTCTGACCGACGCGGAGAAGCGCGCGCTTCTCGGCCTGCCGCCGCTGCCGGCGCCCGAAACCGGCGAAGGAGGCGCAACCGATGCGGACGCGGACGATGGCTGAGCCGCGCGGCGACTATGAGCCCTTCGCCTGCGCGCCGGGGCTTAGGCTGGAGGCGCACGAGCGGCTGTCGGACCTGCAGTTCGGCAACATCTCCGACCGGCTCGACCGGATCGAGGCGCTGATGGAGCGGCTCGAGCGCCGGCTCTGGCTGGCGGTCTACGGCGTCTGCGCGGTGATCCTGGCGCAGGCCTTCCAATCCATACTCAGCGTGGCGCCGTGAGGCGGGAAAAGGGGCAGATGATGCAACTGGAAACCAAGTTCTGCAGCTTCGAGGCGGACCTGACCGTCGCCGAGGGCGCCCGGATCGAGGGCTATGCCTCCTATTTCGGGGCCTGCGACCAGGGCAACGACGTGGTCGCCAAGGGCGCCTATGCCGCGTCGCTGAAGCGGCTTTCGGGCGAGGGGCGCGCGGTCAAGATGCTGTGGCAGCACGATCCGTCGCAGCCCATCGGCGTCTGGGACGAGGTGCGCGAGGACAGCCGGGGGCTCTACGTGAAGGGCCGCATCCTCGACTGCATCGAGAAGGGCCGCGAGGCGGCGGCGCTGATCGCGGCGGGGGCCATCGACGGGCTGTCGATCGGCTACCGGACGCTGAAGTCCACCAAGACCGACAAGGGCCGGCGGCTCTTGACCGAACTGGAGCTGTGGGAGGTGTCGCTGGTGACGTTCCCGATGCTCTCCAGTGCGCGGGTGCAGGCCAAGGGCGAGGAAAGCCCCGAGGCGGGCGCCCTGCGCGAGATGGCGCAGGCGCTGGAGGCCGCGCGCCTTGACCTGACGGGCGGCTGACGCGGCCCCGACCAGACCGAAGGACCAAGAGACCAATGAGTGAAACCGAGACCCGTTCTCGGACCGGGGAAGACGTGTCTCCGGCCCTCCGGGTGGGGACCGCGATCGCGGGCCTCGTCCAGGACGTCAAGGCCATGCGGGCCGACCTCTACGCGAAACTCGAAGCACAGGAAGAGCGAGTGACCATGCTTGATCGTAAATCCGTGGCGGCGGCCCGCCGCCCCGCCCTGGCGTCCTCGGCCGAGACCGAAGCGCCGCACCAGAAGGCGTTCAACGCCTACCTGCGCACCGGCGACGACGACGCCCTGCGCGGCGTCGAGCTGGAGGGCAAGGCGCTCTCCACCGCGATCAACTCGGACGGCGGCTACCTCGTCGATCCGGCGACCTCGGAGATGATCCGCTCCACGCTCGCCTCGACCGCGTCGATCCGCGCGGTGGCCAACGTGGTGAACGTGGAGGCGACGTCCTTCGACGTGCTGATCGACCGCAACGACGCCGGCGCCGGCTGGGCGAACGAGACCGATCCGACCGCCGAAAGCGGCACGCCGACGATCGAGCGCATCTCGATCCCGCTCTACGAGCTCAACGCGATGCCGAAGGCCTCGCAGCGTCTGCTCGACGACAGCGCCTTCGACATCGAGGCGTGGCTGGCGGGGCGTATCGCCGACAAGTTCGCGCGCGCCGAGGCGGCCGCGTTCGTCAGCGGCGACGGCGCCGACAAGCCGCGCGGCTTTCTCGACCACCCCGCGGTCGCCAACGACAGCTGGGCGTGGGAATCGCTCGGCTACGTGGAGAGCGGGTCGACCGCGGATCTGGGCACCGGCGACGGCCTGATCGAACTGGTCTACGCGCTGCCGGCACCCTACCGGGCGAACGCCACGTTCGTGTGCAACTCCAAGACCGCGGGCGCACTGCGCAAGCTCAAGGACGTCGACGGCCGGCATCTGTGGGCCGACGGGTTCGCCGCGGCGGAGCCGGCGCGGCTTCTGGGGTACCCGGTGCTGATCTCCGAGGACATGCCGGATGTGGGCGCAGGCGCCTTCCCGATCGCCTTCGGCGACTTCGGCCAGGGCTACACGATTGCCGAGCGCCCGGATCTGCGGGTTCTGCGCGATCCGTTCAGCGCCAAGCCGCACGTTCTGTTCTACGCCGCCAAGCGCGTGGGCGGCGACGTGTCGGACTTCGCGGCGATCAAGCTGCTGCGCTGCGCGAGCTCGTAAGGCGCCGCGCGGGGCGGTTCGCCGCCCCGCGCCGTGGCCCCATGGCCCGAATTGGCGGGGCGGCCAGCCGCCCCGGCCCGGCTGCACGACACGCGCGGCGGCCTGTCCCGGTGAGCGGAGAGACACGACCATGATCCTGACCAAAGAAACATCCGTGCCGGACGCGGCGCTGCCAGTCGATGCGCTGAAGCACCATCTGCGGCTCGGCTCCGGCTTTGCGGCGAGCACCGTGCAGGACCCCGTGCTGACGTCTTTCCTGCGGGCGGCGATGGCGGCGATCGAGGCGCGCACCGGCAAGGCGCTGCTGCAACGAGACTTTGTCCTGACGCTGGAGCGCTGGGACGATCCCGAGGCGCAGCCCTTGCCTATCGCGCCGATCGCACATCTGAGCCAGGTGACGATCACCGACCGGACCGGCACCGCCGAGTATCCGGACATCTTCCGGTTCCGGACGACGGCCGACATGCACGCGCCGCGCCTGCGCTACCAGCAGCGCCTTTTGCCCCGCATTCCCGAGGGCGGCAGCGCCGAGATTCGCTTTACCGCCGGCTACGGCGAGACCTGCGACGACCTGCCCGCCGACCTCGTGCAGGCGGTGATGCTGCTGGCGGCGCATTATTACGAATACCGCGACGCGACCGCGCTGGGCGAGGGCTGCATGCCGTTCGGCGTGACCTCCCTCGTTGCCCGCTATCGCCAGATGCGCGTGGGGTTCACGTCATGAGCGCGCCGCGACTGACCTGCGAGCTGACGCTCGAGGCGCCGCAAAAGCTGCCCGACGGGGCCGGCGGCTTCGCCGAGACGTGGCAGGCACTCGGCACGCTCTGGGGGGCGGTGGAGGCGCGGTCGGGCCGCGATGGCGGGAGCGCCGGCGGGCCGGTGGCGCTCACCTCCTACAGGATCATCGTGCGCGGCGCCCCGATGGGCGATCCCGCGCGCCCCGCTCCCGGCCAGCGCTTCGTCTTCGAGACCCGCCGCTTCGTGATCGAGGCGGTGGCCGAGCGCGACCCGGCGGGCCGCTACCTGACCTGCTTTGCCGAAGAGGAGATCGCCGCATGAGCTATGCCACCGCGCCGGCCCTTCAGGCCGCGATCTACCAGGCGCTGACCGCCGATGCGGCCGTGGCCGCCGCCACGGGGGGCCATGTCTACGACGCCGTGCCCTCGGGGACGCTGCCCGCGCTTTACATGACGCTCGGCGCCGAACGGGTGCGCGACGCCTCGGACGGGACGGGCCATGGCGCCTGGCATGATCTCAACGTGTCGGTCGTCACCGCAGCGGCCGGCTTTCAGGCGGCCAAGGACGCCGCCGCCGCCGCCTGCGACGCGCTGTGCGGCGCGGGCCTGCCGATGGCGCGGGGGCGGCTTGTCTCCTTGCGCTTTCTCAAGGCCCGCGCCCGCCGCGAAAGCGACGGCACGCGGCGCATCGACCTGACCTTCCGCGCCCGCGTGGAAGCCGACTGACCCAACCCAGCGAACGGAGTGACCGATATGCCAGCCCAGAACGGCAAGGATCTTCTGATCAAGGTGGACCTGACCGGTGACGGCCAGTTCCAGACCATGGCGGGGCTGCGCGCCTCCCGCGTGAGCTTCAACGCCGAGACGGTGGATGTCACCACGCTCGACAGTGCCGGAGGCTGGCGCGAGCTTCTCAGCGGCGCCGGGGTGCGGTCGGCCGCGATCTCGGGCTCGGGCATCTTCAAGGACGAGGCGACGGACGAACGCGCGCGGCAGATCTTCTTTGACGGAGAGACGCCGGCTTTCCAGGTGGTGATCCCCGATTTCGGCACCGTCGAGGGGGCGTTCCAGGTGACCGCCATCGAATACGCCGGCAACCACGACGGGGAGGCGACCTACGAGGTCTCGCTCGCCTCGGCGGGGGCGCTGAGCTTCGTGGCGGCGGCAAGCTGATGGTCAATCCCTGGCGCGGAGAGGTCGAGATCGTCCTCGACGGCGAGACGCGGGTGATGCGCCTCACCCTCGGGGCGCTTGCCGAACTGGAGGCCGAGCTTGGCGAGGACAGTCTGGTGGCGCTGGCCGTGCGGTTCGAGGCGGCGCGCTTCACCTCGCGCGACGTGCTGGCGGTGATCGTCGCGGGCCTGCGCGGCGGCGGCTGGCCGGGGGGCGCGCAGGAGCTTCTGGCCGCCGATATCGCCGGCGGCCCGATGGCGGCGGCGCGCGCGGCGGCGGAGCTTCTGGCCCGCGCCTTCGCCCTGCCGGGCGAGGGCTGAGATGCGCGTCGCCTGGGCCGAGCTTCTGCACGCGGGCCTGCACGGCCTGCGCCTCAGGCCCGAGGAGTTCTGGGCGCTCACCCCGGCGGAGCTGCGGGTGATGCTGGGGGCGGGCGGCGGTGCGCGGGCGATGGACCGCTCCCGGCTCGACGCGCTGATGGCCGCCTTTCCCGACATGACGGAGGATCCCGAATGACCGACTTCGACGGACTGGACGAAGAGATCGAGGCGCTGGAGGCCTCGATGGCCGGCGCCGGCACCATGGCCAGCGCCTTTCACGGCGAGATGGAGCGCATCCGCGCCACGTTCGAGCAGTCGAGCGCCGGCGCACGGCGCTTCGAGAACGCCATGAGCCGGGGCGTGTCGCGCGCCATCGACGGCGTTGTGCTCGACGGGATGAAGCTGTCGGATGCGCTGCGCACCGTGGCGCAGTCGATGATCGACGCTTCCTGGCGCGCGGCGGTAAAGCCGGTCGCGGACCATTTCGGCGGCATGATCAGGCAAGGCGTCGGGTCGATCTTCGGCGACTTCGCCCCCTTCGCCAAGGGCGGCGCCTTCACCCAGGGGCGCGTGACGCCGTTCGCCAATGGCGGGATCGTGTCGCAGGCGACGGCCTTTCCGATGCGCGGCGGCACCGGGCTCATGGGGGAGGCGGGGCCGGAGGCGATCATGCCGCTGACCCGCGGTTCGGACGGCCGGCTCGGCGTGCGCGCCGAGGGCGGCGGCGACCAGCCGGTGAGCGTGGTGATGAACATCACCACCCCGGACGTCGAGGGCTTCCGCCGCAGCCAGACCCAGATCGCCGCGCAGATGGGCCGGATGCTCGCGCGCGGCCAACGCAACCGCTGAGACCGGAGGCCCCATGTCCTTTCACGAGATCCGATTTCCCGCGCGCCTCAGCTTCGGCTCCGTCGGCGGGCCGGAGCGCAAGACCGACGTGGTCACGCTCGCCTCGGGCGCGGAGGAGCGCAACACGCCCTGGGCGCATTCGCGGCGGCGCTACGACGCCGGCGTCGGCCTGCGCTCGCTCGACGATATCGAGGCGCTGGTGGCCTTCTTCGAGGCGCGGCGCGGCAAGCTGCACGGCTTTCGCTGGAAGGACTGGGCCGACTACAAGTCCTGCCTGCCCTCGCGCGAGCCCGATTACCGTGACCAGGTGATCGCGCGCGGCGACGGGCGGACCGTCTCCTTCCCGCTCTGCAAGCTCTACCGCTCGGGCGACCAGACCTACCGGAGGCCGATCGAGAAGCCGGTCGCCGGCACCGTCACGGTGGGCGTGCAGAGCGTGGAGCAGCGCGAGGCGGTGGATTTCGAGATCGATACCGCGACCGGCCTCGTGACCTTCGAGGTCGCGCCGTTCGTCGGTGCCGCGATCACCGCGGGCTTCGAATTCGACGTGCCGGTACGCTTCGACGCCGACCGGATCGAAACCTCGGTGGCCAATTTCCGCGCCGGCGAGGCGCCCTCGGTTCCGGTGATCGAGGTGCGGACATGAGCGAGGCGGCGCTGCACGACCACCTCGAAACCGGGCTGACCACGGTGGCCCGCGCGTGGGAGGTCAACCGCACCGACGGCGTGAGCTTCGGCTTCACCGATCACGACCGCGACCTGACCTTCGCCGGCCGCACCTTCCGCGCCGATAGCGGCCTCACGGCGCTGGCGCTGCAGCAAGGCACGGGCCTGTCGGTCGACAACACCGAGGCGCTGGGCGCTCTGTCGGCCGATGCGATCACCGAGGCCGATATCGAGGCCGGCCGCTTCGACGACGCCGAGGTGGTCGCCTGGCTCGTCAACTGGGCCGACACCTCGGCGCGCAAGATCCTGTTCCGCGGCTTCATCGGAGAGATCCGGCGCGAGGAAGGGGCCTTTCACGCCGAGCTGCGCGGGCTGGCCGAGAAGCTCAACCGCCCGATCGGGCGGGTCTACCAGGCGCCGTGCACCGCGGTTCTGGGCGATGCCGCCTGCGGCTTCGACTTCGCCCAGCCGGGCTATCTCTGGGAAGGCCCTTTGGCGTCGGCCGAGGACGGGCGCCGCTTTTCGCTCGGGGCCATCGGCGGCTTCGATCCCGACTGGTTCCGCCGCGGCCGGTTCGAGGTGCTGGAGGGGCCGGCCGCCGGCCTTTTCGGCTGGGTCAAGCGCGACGAGACGCGCGGCAGCGCGCGCGTGATCGAGCTGTGGGAGCCGATCCGGGCGGAGATCCGGCCGGGCGACCGCGTGCGCGTTCAGGCCGGCTGTGACAAGCGGATGGAGACCTGCCGTCTGAAATTCAACAACCTTCTGAACTTCCAGGGCTTCCCGGACATCCCCGGCGAGGACTGGCTGACCGTGCATCCGACCGAGGCCAAGGCGCTCGGCGGCGGGAGCCGGCGATGAGCGGGCGGGCCGACATCGTCGCCGCCGCGCGCGGCTGGATCGGCACGCCCTATATCCACCAGATGGCGGCGAAGGGCGCGGGATGCGACTGCCTCGGCCTTCTGCGCGGCGTCTGGCGCGAGGTGCAGGGGCCCGAGCCCGAGCGCCCGCCGGCCTATACCCGCGACTGGTCCGAACCTGCCGGGGAGGAACGGCTCTGGGCCGCCGCCCTGCGCCACCTGTCGCCGCGCCCGCGCGGGGCGCCCGAGGCGGGCGATGTGCTGCTTTTCCGGATGCGCGACGGATCGGTCGCCAAGCATCTCGGCATCGCGACGGGGCCGGCGGCGTTCCTCCACGCCTATTCAGGCCATGGCGTGATCGAAAGCGCGCTGTCGCGCCCCTGGGCGCGCCGCGTGGTGGCGCGCTTCGCCTTTCCCGATCCGCGCTGAGCGGCGTGCCGCCGCCTCTGCCCCCAAAAGATCCAGGAGATTGACCGATGGCGACCCTTCTTCTCTCTGCCGCAGGCGCGGCGATCGGATCGTCGGTCGGCGGCTCGGTGCTCGGCCTCTCGATGACCGCCATCGGCCGCTTCGCCGGCGCCACGCTCGGCCGCGTGATCGACAAGCGCATCATGGGCCAGGGCGCCGAGACGGTGGAGACCGGCCGGATCGAGCGTTTCCGCCTCACCGGCGCCTCCGAAGGCGCGCCCATCGCGCAGGTCTACGGGCGGATGCGCGTCGGCGGGCAGGTGATCTGGGCCTCGGAGTTCGAGGAACACGTGAAGACCTCGGGCGGGGGCGGCGGCAAGGGCGGCCCGCCCAAGCCCAAGGTGAAGACATACAGCTACAGTGTGAGCCTCGCGCTCGCCGTCTGCGAGGGCGAGATCGGCGGTATCAACCGCGTCTGGGCCGACGGCGCCGAGATGCCGGTCCGCGATCTGAACATGCGCGTCTATACCGGTACGCACGGCCAGCTTCCCGACCCGAAGATGGAGGCGATCGAGGGCGTCGGCTTCGTGCCGGCCTATCGCGGCACCGCCTACGTGGTGATCGAGGATCTGGGTCTCGGCCGCTTCGGTAACCGGGTGCCGCAGTTTTCCTTCGAGGTGGTGCGCCCCTCGGTCGCGGCCGATGACGTGCCGCAGCTCATCCGCGGGGTCGCGATGCTGCCGGGGACGGGCGAGTATTCCCTCGCCGCCACACAGCAGCATCTGGTGTTCGGGGAAGGGTCGTCGCAGCTCGTCAACGTCAACTCGCCGTCCGAAGAGCCCGACTTCAACACCTCGCTTCGCATGATGCGGGACGAGCTGCCCAATAACGACGCGGTGTCGCTGGTGGTCAGCTGGTTCGGCGACGACCTGCGCTGCGGGACGTGCCGCCTGCGCCCCAAGGTCGAACAGACCGAGTTCGACGCCAAGAAGATGCCGTGGCGGGTCTCGGGCCTCACCCGCGACACCGCCGAAGAGGTGCCGAAGATCGACGGCCGCGTGATCTACGGCGGCACCCCCGCAGACGACGCGGTGATCGAGGCGATCGAAAAGCTGCGCGAAGAGGGGCAGGCCGTCCTCTACTACCCGTTCATCCTGATGGAGCAGCTCGAGTGCAACGGCCTGCCCGACCCCTGGACCGGGGCCGACGATCAGGCCGTGCTGCCCTGGCGCGGACGCATCACGCTGTCGGTCGCGCCGGGGCGGGAGGGCACGCCCGACAAGACCGCCGCCGCGCGGGCCGAGGTCGACGCCTTCTTCGGCACCGCCGCCGCGGCCGACTTCGACGTCGCGGAGGGCCGCGTGGCCTATTCCGGCCCGGACGAATGGAGCTTTCGCCGTTTCATCCTGCACAACGCCGCACTTTGCGCCGCGGCGGGCGGGGTGGACAGCTTCTGCATCGGCTCGGAGATGCGCGCGCTCACTCAGATCCGCGACGATACCGGCTTCCCCTCGGTCCGGCACCTGCGCACGCTCGCCGCGGAGGTGCGCGCGCTGCTGGGGCCGGAGACGAAGATCGGCTATGCCGCCGACTGGTCGGAATATTTCGGCTACCACCCGCAGGACGGCTCTGGCGACGTGTGGTTCCACCTCGATCCGCTCTGGGCGGACCCCGAGATAGATTTCGTCGGCATCGACAATTACATGCCGCAATCGGACTGGAGGGACGAAGAGGATCACGCCGCCGCCTACGGTTCGATCTACGATCTGGATTACCTGCTGGCCGGCGTGGCGGGCGGCGAGGGGTACGACTGGTATTACCCCACGCCCGAGGCGCGCGCGGCCCAGCGGCGGGTGCCGATCACCGACGGCGCTCATGGCGAGCCGTGGGTCTACCGCTACAAGGATTTGCGCAACTGGTGGTCGCGGCGGCACCACAATCGCCCCGGCGGTGTACGCGCGGCGACCCCGACCGCGTGGGAGCCGATGTCGAAACCGATCTGGTTCACCGAGGTCGGCTGCCCCGCCGTCGACAAGGGCACCAACCAGCCGAACGTGTTCCTTGACCCGAAGTCGTCCGAAAGCTTCCTGCCGCGCCATTCGAACGGACTTCGGGATGAGTTGATCCAGCACCAGTATTTGCAGGCGCTGCACCTCTACTGGGGCGATCCGGGGCACAACCCCGTCTCGCCCGAATACGGCGGGCGGATGATCGACCTGTCGCGCACTTTCGTCTGGGCCTGGGATGCACGCCCCTATCCGTGGTTCCCGGCGCTGGGCGACACCTGGGCCGACGGCGGCAACTGGCGGCGCGGGCACTGGATCACCGGGCGCGCCTCGGCGCAGACGCTGGCCGCCGTGGTCACGGCGATCTGCGCGCGCGCCGGGCTGACCGACATCGACACCTCCGCGCTCCACGGCTTCGTGCGCGGTTACGCGGTGCCCGAGGTCGGCGACGCGCGCCGTGCGCTGCAACCCCTGATGCTCGCCTACGGCTTCGACGCGATCGAGCGCGGCGGCACGCTGGTCTTCCGCATGCGCGGCGGGGCACCCGCCACCGAGATCGACGAAAGCGGGCTGGCCCTGTCGGCGGACCTCGACGCCCGCCTGATCGAGACGCGCGCGGCGGAGGCCGAGATGGCCGGCCGCGTGCGCCTGCGCTTCTTCGAGGCGGACGGCGACCACGACACGGTAGCCGAAGAGGCGATCCTGCCCGACGACGCCACGCACGCGATATCGGAAAGCGACGTGGCAGTGTCGCTGACCCGTGCCGAGGGGCGCCAGATCGCAGAGCGCTGGCTGGTGGAGGCGCGGCTCGCCCGCGAATCGGTGCGCTTCGCGCTGCCGCCCTCGCGCCTGCCGCTGGGCGCGGGCGACGTGGTCTCGCTGTCCGGCACGCGGTTTCGCATCGACCGGGTGGAGGTCACCGACCGCCAGATCCTGGAGGCTGTGCGCATCGACCCCGGCACCTACGTGCCGTCCGAATTTCCGGACACAGCCGCCAACCTGCGCCCCTTCGTGCCGGCGGTGCCGGTGCTGCCGGTCTTCCTCGATCTGCCGCTGATCACCGGGGACGAGGCGCCGCATGCGCCCCACATCGCCATCACCGCGACGCCCTGGCCGGGGACCGTCGCGGTCTACGACGCGCCCACCGATGCCGATTACGCGCTGAACGAGATCATCGCGGCGCGGTCTGCCATCGGCCGCACCGAAAGCGCCCTGATCGAGGCGCCGGCGGGGCGCATTGACCGTGGCGCGGCGCTGCAGGTGCGGCTCTTCTCCGGCGCGTTCGAGGGGATCGACGACGAAGGGCTCCTCAACGGCGGCAACCTTCTGGCCATTGGCGACGGCACGCCCGGCGCGTGGGAGCTGATCCAGGCGCGCGACGTGCAGATGATCGGGCCGGGGCGGTGGCTCCTGTCGCACCGGCTGCGCGGGCGCTACGGCACCGACGGCGTGATGCCGCCCGTCTGGCCGGCCGGATCGCGGGTGGTGAAGCTCGACGGCCGCCCGGTGCAGATCGCCCTTGCCGCCAGCGACCGGCGGCAGGCGCGCCACTACCGGATCGGGCCGGCCCTGCGCCCCTACGACGATCCGTCCTATGTCGAACGGGTGGAGGCCTTCGACGGCGTGGGCCTGCGCCCCTACGCGCCGGCGCATCTGCGGGCCGTGCCGGACGGCGGCGGGCTCGGGCTGAGCTGGATCCGGCGCACGCGCATCGACGGCGACGACTGGTCGCTGCCCGACGTGCCGCTGGGCGAGGAACGCGAGGAATACGTCGTCCGCATCGAGCGCGGGCAGGACGTCCTGCGCGAGACCACGCGCGGCGGCCCGGACTGGCGCTATCCGGCCTCCGCCCTCGCCGAAGACCTCGCCGGCGGCGACGTCACCGTCGCGGTGGCGCAGATCTCCGCCCGCTTCGGACCCGGCCCCTTCGCCCGGCTGGCGGTGCCCGCACCGTAAGTCTTTCGGCCCGTCGATCCGCCTCGTTCCGCCCGACCGCCACACGGCGGTCGGGCGTTCGCGCGTCCGGACACTCCACTTGCCGGCATTCGGCGACTATGTTGATCCTGAACTGCCACCGACGCGCCGATTTGCGCCCCGGTCCGCTGCCGCAGCAGGTCAGTGGACCTTCACGGTATACTAGGGTATACGACGCCGCGACAGGACAAGGACGAGACCGACATGGCCGATCAGCCCATTCCCGACATCATCTACACCAAGGTCGACGAGGCGCCGGAGCTTGCCTCCTTCTCGCTCCTGCCGATCGTCCGCAGCTTCACGGAGGCCGCGGGCGTCAGCGTGGGCCTCAGGGACATCTCGCTCGCCGGGCGGATCATCGCGGCCTTCCCCGAGCGCCTGACCGACGCGCAGAAGCAGGAGGACGATCTTGCCGCGCTCGGCCGCATCGTGAAGGAGCCGCGCGCCAACGTCATCAAGCTGCCGAACATCTCGGCCTCGGTGCCGCAGCTCGTCGCCGCGGTGCGCGAGCTGCAATCGCAGGGCTACGACATTCCCGACTATCCCGACGAGCCGTCGACGGACGAAGAGAAGGACGCACGCGCCCGCTACGACGCGATCAAGGGCTCGGCGGTGAACCCGGTCCTGCGCGAGGGCAATTCCGACCGCCGCGCCGCGACCGCGGTGAAGAAATACGCCATGGCCAACCCGCATTCGATGGGCTCCTGGTCGCCGGAGAGCCGCACCCGCGTGTCGTCCATGCCGGACGGCGACTTCTACTCCAACGAGGTCTCCGCGACGCTGAGCGATGCGCAGGCCGGCACCGCGAAGATCGTGCACGTCGCCGAGGACGGCACCGAGACGGTGCTGAAATCGGACGTGGCACTGCCCGCCGGCACGGTGGTCGACGCGACCTTCATGTCTGCGGCCAAGCTCGACGCCTTCCTCGCCGACGAGATCGAGAAGACGAAGGACGAGGGGATCCTGTTCTCTATCCACCTCAAGGCGACGATGATGAAGGTGTCGGACCCGATCATCTTCGGCCACGCGGTCAAGGAATTCCTCAAGCCGGTCTTCGAGAAGTACGGCGATGAACTCAAGGCCGCGGGTGCGAACCCCAATTCGGGCATCAAGGACCTGCTCGCGCGGCTGCCCGAGACCGGCAAGGAAGACGAGATCCGCGCCGAGATCGACCGCGTGATGAACGAGCGTCCGCCGATGTACATGGTCGACAGCGGCAAGGGCATCTCCAACCTGCACGTGCCCTCCGACGTGATCATCGACGCCTCGATCCCGGCGGTGATCCGCGCCGGCGGCAAGGGCTGGGGCCCGGACGACGCGC
This sequence comes from Roseivivax sediminis, assembly GCF_900112685.1. Classification (GTDB taxonomy): domain Bacteria; phylum Pseudomonadota; class Alphaproteobacteria; order Rhodobacterales; family Rhodobacteraceae; genus Roseivivax; species Roseivivax sediminis. The sequence continues at coordinate 489,081 of NZ_FOMS01000001.1, read as the reverse complement.
AGCACGACGTCAACTGCGTGATCCCCGACAACAGCTACGCGCCCGTCTATGACGAGACGATCAAGTACTTCAAGGAGACCGGCGCGCTCGATCCGACGACCTCCGGCACGGTGCAGAACATTGGCCTGATGGCCCAGAAGGCGCAGGAATACGGCTCCCACCCCACGACATTCGAGATCCCGGCCAAGGGCCGCGTGCGGCTGGTGCTCGCCAACGGCGACGTGCTGCACGAGCACGCGGTCGAGGCGGGCGACATCTGGCGGTCGGCCTCCGCCAAGAAGGCGCCGATCGAGGACTGGGTGAAGCTCGCCATCGCGCGGCAGAAGGCCGAGGGCTGCCAGGCGATCTTCTGGCTCGACGAGAACCGCGCGCATGACGCCCAGCTCATCAGCTTCGTCAAGCCGATCCTCGAAGAGCAGGGCGTCGCCGACAAGTTCGAGATCCTCGCCCCGCGCGAGGCGACCCGCAAGACGCTGGAGACGATCCGCAAGGGCGAGACCTCCATCGCCATCACCGGCAACGTGCTGCGCGACTACCTCACCGACCTCTTCCCGATCCTGGAGCTCGGCACCTCGGCCAAGATGTTGTCGATCGTCAAGCTGATGAACGGCGGCGGCCTGTTCGAGACGGGCGCGGGCGGCTCGGCGCCCAAGCACGTCCAGCAGCTGCAGGAGCAGAACCACCTGCGCTGGGACAGCCTGGGCGAGTTCTGTGCGCTCGGCGAGAGCCTGAAGTTCCTCGCCGACCAGCAGGGCAACGAGAAGGCGCGCGTCCTCGGCCGTGCGGTGGAGGTCGCCACGCAAGGCGTCCTCGACAACGACCGTTCGCCGTCGCGGAAGGTCGGCCAGCCGGACAACCGCGACAGCCATTTCTGGTTCGCGTATTACTGGGCGGACGCCCTGTCCAAGCAGACCGACGACGCCGATATCGCCAGCCATTTCACGCCGATCGCGGAGACGCTGCGCGTGAACGCCGACAAGATCACCCAGGAACTGGCCGAAGCGCAGGGCCAGCCGGCGGATCTCGGCGGCTATTACCACCCGGACGCGGACAAGACCGCTTCGGTGATGCGCCCCTCCGCGACGCTCAACAAGATCATCGGCTGAGCGGAGCGCCGGGAAAAGCCTCCCCCGCGCAGGGCTTCCTGCGCGGGCGGGAGCGAGGGGCCAGCCCCTCGCGCTCCCCGGAGTATTTCAAGCCCAAAGAAGCAGGGGCGCCGGGCCGTTGGGGGCGGCATGTGCGGGCCGACGAGGCGCGCAGGCCGCTGCCTGCGCGGCGCGGGCATGGGTGCCTCGGGGCCGCGTCATGCGGACCCCCTCTGCTGCGGCGCCACGGTCGCGAGGACGGCGGTGATTCGACGTCGGCGCGCGCGGCGGCCGGGCTCGCCGCCTGCGGGTGGTTTCCGTCCGGAATTTCGCAATTTCATTCGGGCGCCCGTTCTGTATTCATGGAAGGCGGATCGGAGGAGGGCGACGTGACGGCGCGGTACGATATCGGCATGAAGATGCGGCGGCAGGTTCTGGGCGACGCCCATGTGGACCGCGCCGAAGCGGCCAAGACCGCCTTCGACGAGCCCTTCCAGGAGATGATCACCGAAGCCGCCTGGGGCACGGTCTGGGCCTCGGACGGGATCGCGCCGCGCGAACGTTCGATGCTGACGCTGGCGCTTCTGGCCGCCACCGGCAATTTCGAGGAGATCCCGATGCATGTGCGGGCCACCGCGCGCACCGGCGCCTCCAAGCGCGACGTGCTCGAGGCGTTCCAGCACGTTGCGATCTATGCGGGCGTGCCGCGCGCCAATCACGCGCTGAAGCTGGCCAAGGCGACCTATGCCGAGATGGAGGCGGGCGATGAGTGACGGCCCGCTCTTTTCCCGTGAACGCACGTGGCATCCGCCGGCCTTCACGCCGGGCTACAAGACGTCGGTCACGCGGGCGCCCTCGCGGGCGCTGGTCTCCTTCCCGCCGACTCTCTCGGAAGAGACCGGGCCGGTCTTCGACCACGATGTCCTCGGTCCGCTCGATAACGATCTTCTGCACAACTTCGCCGCCCCGGGCGAAAGCGCGATCGGCCAGCGCATCATCGTCCATGGCCGCGTGCTGGACGAGACCGGCCGTGGCGTGCCGAACGCGCTGGTGGAGTTCTGGCAGGCCAATGCCGGCGGGCGCTACCGGCACAAGAAGGAGGGCTACCTCGCCCCGCTCGATCCCAATTTCGGCGGCTGCGGGCGGACGATCACTTCCGAGGACGGCAGCTACCATTTCCGCACCGTCAAGCCCGGCCCCTATCCCTGGCCGAACGGCGGCAACGACTGGCGGCCGGCGCATATCCACTTCTCGGTCTTCGGGGCGAGTTTCGCTCAGCGACTCATCACCCAGATGTATTTCGAGGGCGACCCGCTGATCTGGCGCTGTCCGATCGTGGCGACGATCCCCTCGCGCGAGGCGGTGGAGCAGCTGATCGCGCCGCTCGACATGAACGCGACGATCCCGATGGATTCGCGCGCCTACAAGTTCGACATCGTGCTGCGCGGGCGCCGCGCCACGCTGTTCGAGAACCGCCCGGAAGGGACCTGAGCCCGAGCGCCGGAGAAGACGAAAGATGCAGACACTTCCCTACCTCAAGGAAACCGCCAGCCAGACCGCCGGACCCTATGTGCATATCGGCTGCGTGCCGAATGTCTGCGGCATCACGGGCGTCTATCCCGACGATCTCGGGCAGGTGATGCGCACGGATCAGGCGAAGGGACCCCACATCACCGTCACCGGTTGCGTCTGGGACGGCACCGGCACGCCCCTGCGCGACGCCATGATCGAAGTGTGGCAGGCCGACGCGAACGGTGTGTACCCCGGCAACGATCCGCGCGGACCCGCCGATCCGGGTGTCAGCGGGTTCGGGCGCTTCGCCGGCGATCCCGAGACCGGCGAATGGACCTTCGACACCGTGAAGCCGGGCCGGGTGCCGATGCCCGACGGGGGCCTTCAGGCGCCGCACGTGACGGTCTGGATCGTCGCGCGGGGCATCAATATCGGCCTGCACACCCGCATGTATTTCGCCGACGAGGAGGAGGCGAACGCCGAGGATCCGATCCTCGCGCGGATCGAGCACAAGAACCGCATCCCGACGCTGATGGCGGTGCCGCAGGACGGCGGCTATCGCTTCGATATCCGCCTTCAGGGCGACAACGAAACGGTGTTCTTCGATGTCTGACGTGTCCGGCAAACCCTGCATCCTCTGCGTGGCGATCACCGGATCGCTCCCGACCAAGGACAACAACCCGGCGGTGCCGATCACCGTCGCGGAACAGGTCGAATCCACGCACGAAGCCTACGAGGCCGGCGCCGCCATCGCCCACTGCCACGTGCGCAACGACGATCAGACGCCGTCCTCGGACCCCGAGAAGTTTGCCCGCCTGAAGGAGGGCATCGAAAAACACTGCCCGGGCATGATCGTGCAGTTCTCCACCGGGGGGCGCTCCGGCGCCGGCAAGGCGCGCGGCGGGATGCTGCCGCTGCGCCCCGACATGGCCTCTCTCTCCGTCGGATCGAACAACTTTCCCACCCGCGTCTACGAGAATCCGCCGGACCTCGTCGACTGGCTCGCCGGCGAAATGCACACCTACGAGGTCACGCCCGAGATCGAGGCCTTCGACCTCAGCCACATCCTGCAGGCCATCGCGATGCACGACGCCGGCAAGCTGCCCGGCAAGCTCTACGTGCAGTTCGTGATGGGCGTGAAGAACGCGATGCCGGCCGACCGCACCGTCTTCGATTTCTACGTCGAGACGATGAGGGTGCGCGCGCCCGACGCGCTCTGGTGCGCTGCGGGGATCGGCGCGAACCAGGTGGTGGTGAACGAATGGGCCATCGCGGCGGGCGGGCATACCCGCGCGGGGCTCGAGGACAACGTGCGCCTCGACCGCGATACGCTCGCGCCCTCGAACGCGGCGCTGATCGCGCGCGCCGCCGCGCTCTGCGCCAGGTACGAACGGCCCGTCGCCACCCCGGCCGAGGCGCGCGATCTTCTGGGGCTGCGCCCGGCCTGAGCGCCTGCGAGCCCCGCGGGGCGCACCCCTCCGACGACGCCGCACCCGGCTTGCCACCGCTTCCCCTGGTTTCATCTGCCCGTAAATATCCCGGGGGTGTGGGGGCAGAGCCCCCACGCGCGCGCCGTGCACCCGGGCAGCACGGCGCTCTTCACGCGACACGTCCATCCGGCCTCGCTCCACCAGCCTGCCGCCGATACGGGCGCCGCCCCTTCCATCACGAAAAATTCGCACGCGCGCTCTTGAATTTCGCGCCGGACGCGCTCATTCCTGCCCCAGTTGCGAATCGTTCGCAACTGGGGCCCGATGCCGAGGTCACCCGCTTCGACCGGCCCGCACCCGAAGGAGACCCGCATGTCCCGCCCGTTGATCCTCTCGCTCTGTCTTGGCCTCGCCGCCGGCGGCGCGCAGGCCCAGGACGACCCGCTCAAGGTCGTCACCACCTTCACGGTGATCGCCGACATGGCGCGGAATGTCGCCGGGGACGCGGCGGAGGTCGTGTCCGTCACCAAGCCGGGGGCGGAGATCCACGGCTACGAGCCGACGCCGCAGGATATCGTCGGCGCGCAGGGCGCCGATCTCATCCTGTGGAACGGGCTCAACCTGGAACTCTGGTTCGAACAGTTCCTCGCCAATCTCGGCGATGTGCCGTCGGTCACGATCTCCGAGGGGATCGACCCGATCCCGATCGCCGCGGGCGCCTACGAGGGCCAGTCGAACCCCCACGCCTGGATGGGTCTCGAAAGCGCGCTGACCTACGTGGACAATATCGCCGCCGCGCTCTCCGAGGCCGACCCCGGGAACGCCGAGACCTATGCCGCCAATGCCGAGGCCTACAAGGACGAGATCCGCGGCACGCTGGAACCCCTGCGCGCCCGGATCGAGGAGATCCCCGAAGGCCAGCGCTGGCTTGTCACCTGCGAAGGCGCGTTCTCCTACTTCGCGCGCGATTTCGGCCTGAAGGAGCTGTACCTCTGGCCGATGAACGCCGATCAGGTGGGCACGCCGCGGCAGGTCCGCGCGGTGATCGACGGCGTACGCGACAATGAGGTGCCGGCGGTCTTCTGCGAAAGCACCGTGAACACCGCGCCCGCCAAGCAGGTCGCGCGCGAGACCGGCGCGCGCTACGGGGGCGAGCTCTACGTCGATTCGCTGACGGCCGAGAACGGGCCGGTGCCGACCTACCTCGACCTTCTGCGCGAGACCGCGACGACCGTTGCCGACGGGCTCGCCCCCGAAACGGACGGCTCATGAAGGACGCCGCCGCCGACAGCGCGGACGGCATCGTCGCCGAGGACGTCGCGGTCACCTATCGCAACGGCCACAATGCGCTGATAGACACGACCTTCGCCATCCCCCGCGGCACGATCACCGCGCTCGTCGGGGTGAACGGCGCGGGCAAGTCGACGCTCTTCAAGGCGGTCATGGGCTTCGTGCCGCTCGCCCGCGGGTCGATCACGCTTCTCGGCCGCAGCGTTCGCGACGCGCTGCGCGCCAACCTCGTCGCCTACGTGCCGCAGGCCGAGGAGGTCGACTGGGCCTTTCCCGTCCTCGTGGAGGACGTGGTGATGATGGGCCGCTACGGCCATATGGGCTTCCTGCGCCGCGCGAAACAGCCAGACCGAGACGCCGTCGACGCCGCGCTCGCCCGGGTGAACATGACCGAGTTCCGCCATCGCCAGATCGGGGAGCTTTCGGGCGGCCAGCGCAAGCGCGTCTTCCTCGCCCGCGCGCTTGCGCAGGAGGGGCAGGTGATCCTTCTGGACGAGCCTTTCACCGGCGTCGACGTGACCACGGAAGAGCAGATCATCGCGCTTCTGCGCGACTTGCGCGACGAGGGGCGGGTGATGCTGGTCTCGACCCACAACCTCGGTTCGGTGCCGGAATTCTGCGACCGCACCGTGCTGGTCAAGGGCACCGTCCTCGCCCACGGCCCGACCGAGGAGGTGTTCACCAAGTCCAACCTCGAACGCGCCTTCGGCGGTGTCCTGCGCCAGTTCACGCTCGGCGGCGCCGACCTGCACGACGATCACGACGACGACGACCGCGCGGTGTCGATCTTCACCGATGACGAACGCCCGCTGGTTCATTACGGCGACCGCGCACGTACCACCGGGGACGGGACATGAGCCATAGCGAAGACGCCCGCACAGGGCGGATGAGCGGGCCGGGAGCCGCCCCATGATCCTGCTCGAACCCTTCCAATACGGCTACATGACCAACGCGATGTGGGTCTCCGCCCTCGTCGGGGCCGTCTGCGCGTTCCTCTCGGCCTATCTCATGCTCAAGGGCTGGAGCCTCATCGGCGACGCGCTCTCGCATTCCGTGGTCCCGGGGGTCGCCGGCGCCTACATGCTGGGCTTGCCCTTCGCGCTCGGCGCCTTCATCGCCGGCGGGCTCGCCGCCGGTACGATGCTGTTCCTGTCCGAGCGCTCGGGCCTCAAGATCGACGTCATCATCGGGCTCATCTTCACCGCCTTCTTCGGGCTCGGCCTGTTCATGGTCTCGCTCAACCCGATGGCGGTCAGCGTGCAGACCATCACCATGGGCAACATCCTCGCCATCTCTCCAGGCGACACGGTCCAGCTCGTCCTCATCGGCGTCGTGTCGCTTGTCGTGCTTCTGGCGAAGTGGAAGGACCTCCTCGCGGTCTTCTTCGACGAGACACACGCGCGCTCCATCGGGCTCGATCCCGGGCGCCTGCGCCTGATGTTCTTCACGCTCCTGTCGCTCGCCGTGGTCGCGGCGATGCAGACCGTCGGCGCCTTCCTCGTGATCGCCATGGTCGTCACGCCCGGCGCCACCGCCTACCTGCTCTGCGACCGCTTCCCGCGGCTCCTCGTGACCTCTGTCGCGATCGGCGCGGGGACGAGCTTCGCCGGCGCCTATGCGAGCTACTTCCTCGACGGAGCCACGGGCGGCGTCATCGTCTGCCTGCAGACCGTCCTGTTCCTGCTCGCCTTCGTCTTCGCGCCCAAGCACGGCCTTCTCGCCGCCCGCGCCCGCAGCGCCGCGGTGCTGGAACGACCACCCGAGGCGCCCGCCGAATGACCGACCTCCTTCTGCCCTTCACCTTCCCGTTCATGCAGAACGCCTTCCTGATCGGGCTGATCGTCGCGGTGCCGACGGCGCTGCTGTCCTGTTTCCTCGTGCTCAAGGGCTGGGCGCTGATGGGTGACGCGGTCAGCCATGCGATCCTGCCGGGCGTGGTCATCGCCTGGCTCACCGGCCTGCCCCTGATCCTCGGCGCCTTTGCCGCCGGGATGAGTTGCGCGCTGCTGACCGGTTACCTCGCGGAAAACTCCCGCGTGAAGCGCGACACCGTCATGGGCGTCGTGTTCTCGGGCATGTTCGGTCTCGGCATTGTGCTTTACACGCAGGTGAACACCAACCAGCATCTCGACCACATCCTCTTCGGCAACATGCTGGGGGTGGGGGCGCAGGATCTCTGGACCGCCGGGGCGATCGCGCTGCCGGTTTCGGCGATCCTCCTGCTGAAATGGCGCGATTTCCTCCTGCACGCCTTCGACCCGGCGCAGGCGCGCGCCTCGGGCCTGCGCGTCGGGCTTTTGCACTACACGCTTCTGGCGATCCTGTCGCTGACGGTGGTCGCGACGCTCAGCGCGACGGGGCTGATCCTCGCCGTGGCGCTCCTGATCGCGCCGGGGGCCATCGCCTTTCTGGTGGTGCGCCGCTTCGGCGCGATGCTGGCTGTGGCGGTCGCGGTCTGTGCCGTTTCGATGACCGCCGGCAGCTACGCGAGCTTCTGGCTCGACAGCGCGCCAGCGCCGACAGTGGTGCTGATCCTGACCGCGCTCTTCGTTCTCGCCTTCGTGCGGCGCGTGCGGCAGACAAGGGCCGCAACCGCCTCCACAGCTTGACACCGCGCCCCGCCGATGCAGGCGTGGCAGAGGGCAACGAGGGATCGGCAATGGCGGCACATTTCCTGGCGGTCGACGGCGGCGGCAGCGGCAGCCGCTTCCTGCTGGTCGCCGCGGACGGCACCCACCGGATCGAGCGCGGCGCCGCCAACGTCTTTTCCGATTTCGACGGCAGCGTCGCGGTCCTGACGGACGGCCTGTCGGCGCTGGAGGCCACCTCCGGCGTCTCGCTGATCCGGGTTCCCGCCTGCCTCGCCCTTGCCGGCGCGATTGACGAGGCGACCTGCGCCCGCGTCGCCGCCGCCCTGCTGCTCTCGCGCGTGGTCGTGGAGGAAGATTGGCGCGCGGCCCTCGACGGCGCCCTCGACGGCGCGGACGGTACACTCGCCGGAATCGGCACCGGCTCCTTCCTTGCGCGGCGGCAGGGGGCGGAGGCATGGGCCATTGGCGGGCATGGCGCGGTGCTCGGGGACGAGGCTTCGGGCGCCTGGATCGGCCGGCAGCTTCTGTCCCGCACGCTGCACGCGGCCGAGGGGCTCGTCCCCGGCTCCCCGCTCGCCGATGCGACACTGGCGGAGTTCGGCGGCATCCCCGGCATCGTCGCCTTCGCCCGCACCGCGACGGCGGAGGCGTTCGCCGCGCTCGCCCCGCGCGTGGCCGCGGCCGGAGGCGACCCGCTCGGCCACGCCATCCTCACCGACGGCGCGGCCTACCTGCACCGCGCCGCCGCGGCCCTCGGCTGGCAGCCGGGGGAGCCCTTCTGCCTGTCCGGCGGGTTGGCCGGGACCTACGCGCCGCGCCTCGCCGCCCCGCTCGCCGAGGCGCGTGTGGCGCCGAAGGGCGGCGCGCTCGACGGTGCGCTCGCCCGTGCGCGGCGGCTCGCGGAGACCGGCGCATGAGCCTGCATGCCCTCACCGCCCCCGTCGTGTTCGACGGCACGCGGCTCTTGGCCGATCACGCCGTTATCCTGGATGGCGGCCATATCGCCGCGCTCACGCCCGAGGCGGTCTTGCCGGCGGAGATGCCGCGCACGCCGCTCGATGGCCTCCTCGCTCCGGGTTTCGTCGATCTTCAGGTGAACGGCGGCGGCGGGCTCATGCTGAACGAGGCGCCGACGCCCGAGACGATGGCACGGATCGCCCGTGCCCATGCGGGTCTCGGCACCACCACGCTGCTGCCGACGCTGATCACCGATACCGCCGGGCAGACCGGGGCGGCGATCGCGGCGGCCGTGGACGCCGCGGGCCATGTGCCCGGCATCGGCGGGCTGCACCTCGAGGGGCCGCATCTCGATCCGCGCCGCGCCGGCGCGCACGATCCGGCGCTGATCCGGCCCATGACCGACGCCGATCTCGCGCAGCTTAGTGACGCCGCGCGCCGGTTGCCGACGCTGTTGATCACCCTCGCGCCCGAGGCGGCGAGCGCGGGGCAGATCGCCGCGCTGCGCAAGGCGGGCGCAATCGTCTCGCTGGGCCACACGGGCACCTGCTACGACACCGCGCGGGGGGCCGAGGCCGCCGGGGCGACGATGGTCACGCATCTCTTCAACGCGATGAGCCCGCTCGGCCATAGGGCGCCGGGCCTGGTCGGCGCGGCGCTGGACGGCCAGTCCTGGGCCGGGATCATCGCCGATGGCGTTCACGTTCACCCGGCTGCCCTGCGCCTCGCGTGCCGGGCCAAGCCCGACCGGCTTTTCCTCGTCACCGACGCCATGGCCCCGGCGGGAACCGACCTCGACAGTTTCACCCTGAACGGGCGGGAGATACGACGGACCGATGGGCGGCTCACGCTGGCAGACGGCACGCTGGCCGGCGCCGATCTCGACCTGCCGCGCGCGCTGCGGCTGGTGCGCGCGCTCGGTCTTTCGCTGGAGGAGACGCTGGCGATGGCGACCTCGCGGCCCGCCGACGCCATCGGGCGGCGCGATATCGGGCGCCTCGCCGCGGGGGCCGGCGCCGATCTCGTGCATCTGTCGGACGATCTGGACCTGCTGGGGACGTGGCAGCGCGGCGCGCCGGTCTAGCGGCGCTCAGCCCTTGCGGCGCAGCCGGATGACCACGTCGACGCTCGCGATCTCCGCGCCCTCGGGCGCGTCGGGAAGCTGCGCGATCTTGAGCTCGTGCGGCGGCGCATCGGTAAGGCGCCCGTCCTCTTCCCAGAAGAAATGCGGGTGATCGTGCGTCTTGGTGTCGAAATAGCTCTTGGAGCCGTCGACCGTTACTTCCTGCATCAGGCCCACGTCGCAGAAGGCCTTGAGCGTGTTGTAGACGGTGGCCAGCGACACCTTCTCGCCGGTTTCCTTGACCGCTGCGAAAAGGCTCTCGGCGGTCACGTGGCGGTCGTCACCGTCCCCCACGAGCAGCGCGGCCAGCGCCACGCGCTGCCGCGTCGGACGCAGCCCCGCCTGGCCCAGCCAGTTCGTTCCCCGGTCGATTGCTTCAGGCGTCATCACTCGCTCGCATGCCGCTTGATGGCTTTGAACCAGATATAGGGTGTCATACCCCATGTTTTCAATCGGATTCCGCCACGAGGCCACCCGCGCCGCGACCGATCACGCAGGCTTGCAAGCGGCGCGAGCGCGGTGATAGACGGACGCGGACGACTTGCCAGGAAGAGGGCGCCCCGCGCAGATGGCCGATTATCCGACCACGTTCGACAAGGACGACCTCCTGAAATGTGCGCGCGGGGAGCTGTTCGGCCCCGGCAACGCGCAGCTTCCCGAACCGCCGATGCTGATGATGGACCGCATCACCGACATCTCGGGCGAGGGCGGTCCGCACGGCAAGGGCCACGTCGTGGCCGAGTTCGACATCCACCCGGACCTGTGGTTCTTCCAGTGCCACTTTCCCGGCAACCCGATCATGCCGGGCTGCCTGGGGCTCGACGGGCTGTGGCAGCTTACGGGCTTCAACCTCGGCTGGCGCGGCTGGCAGGGGCGGGGCTACGCGCTTGGCGTGGGCGAGGTGAAGCTGACCGGCATGGTCCGGCCCGACCGCAAGATGCTGACCTATTACGTCGACTTCACCAAGGCCGTGCAGACCCGCCGCCTGACCATGGGGGTCGCCGACGGGCGTGTCGAAGCCGACGGTGAGACGATATATCAGGTCAAGGACATGAAGGTCGCTCTCTCCGAGAGCTGAGCACCGCATTCAATCGAGGGGAGGCGCCATGCGCCGCGTCGTCGTCACCGGACTGGGGATCGTGTCGTCCATCGGCAACAATGCCGAGGAAGTGCTTGCCGCGCTGAAAGCCGGCCGCTCCGGGATCACCGCCAACGAAGACATGAAGGAGCACGGCTTCCGCTCCCAGATCGCGGGGGACGTGAAGCTCGACCTGAAGGAGCATATCGAGAAGCGCACGCTGCGCTTCATGGGGCCGGGCGCCGCCTATGCCCATATCGCGATGACCCAGGCGATCGCCGATGCGGGCCTCGAGGAGAGCGACATCGTCAATCCGCGCACGGGTCTCGTGGCCGGATCGGGCGGGCCGTCCACCTCCGCGATGTTCGCGGCGCACCAGACGGTACTGAAAACGGGCGCGCCCAAGCGGATCGGGCCGACGGCAGTGCCCAAGTGCATGTCCTCGACGATCTCCGCGAACCTTTCGACCGCGTTCCGGATCAAGGGCATCAATTACTCGATCACCTCGGCCTGCTCGACCTCGCTGCACTGCATCGGCAACGCCGCCGAGCAGATCATGATGGGCAAGCAGGACGTGATGTTCGCCGGCGGCGGCGAGGAGCTCGACTGGACGCTGTCGTGCCTCTTTGACGCGATGGGCGCGATGTCCTCGAAATACAACGACACGCCCGAGAAAGCCTCGCGCGCCTTCGACGCGGACCGCGACGGCTTCGTCATCGGCGGCGGCGGCGGGATACTGGTGCTCGAGGAGCTCGAACATGCCAAGGCCCGCGGCGCGAAGATCTACGCCGAGGTCACCGGTTACGGCGCGACGTCGGACGGGCACGACATGGTCGCGCCATCCGGCGAGGGCGGCGAGCGCGCGATGCGCATCGCGCTCGAGACGCTGCCCGAGGGACGCAGCGTCGGCTACATCAACGCGCACGGCACTTCCACGCCGGTGGGCGACGTGGGCGAGATCGAGGCGGTCCGCCGCGTCTTCGGCGATGGCACCACGCCGCCGGTGTCCTCCACCAAGTCGATGACCGGGCACAGCCAGGGCGCGACCGGCGCGCAGGAGGCGGTCTATTGCCTTCTGATGCTGGAGCACGATTTCATCTGCCCCTCGATCAACGTCGACACGCTCGACCCCGCGCTTAAGCCCGAGGAGATCGCGACCGCGCGGGTGGACGCGGCCGGCCTCGACACGGTGATGACCAATTCCTTCGGCTTCGGCGGGACCAACGGGTCCATGCTGCTCAGCCGCTATTCCGAATAGCCGGCGCGCGGCGCCGCGGCATTACAGACGGACGACACGCATATGGTAGATCTCAAGGGCAAGCGCGGGCTGGTCATGGGCGTCGCGAACGAACGCTCTATCGCCTGGGGGATCGCGAAGGCGATGCACGAGGCGGGGGCGGAGCTTGCCTTCACCCACCAGGGCGAAGCCTTCGGCGCGCGCCTCGCGCCGCTGGCCCAAAGCGTCGGGTCGGAGCTTCTGTTCGACGTGGACGTCTGCGACGACGCCTCGCTCGACACGGCGTTCGAGCAGCTCGCCGCGCACTGGCCGACGATCGACTTCCTGGTTCATGCGATCGCCTTTTCGGACAAGTCCGAATTGCAGGGGCGGTTCAAGAACACCTCGCGGGCGAACTTCAAGCACTCGATGGAGATTTCCTGCTACTCGTTCATCGAGGTCGCGCGTCGCGCGCATCCGCTGATGGTCGACAATGGCGGCACGATCCTGACGCTGACCTACCAGGGGTCGAACAAGGTGGTGCCGAACTACAACGTGATGGGCGTCGCGAAGGCCGCGCTCGAATCGGCGACGCGCTATCTTGCCAACGACCTCGGCCCCGAGGGGATCCGCGTGAACGCGATCTCGCCCGGGCCGATGAAGACGCTCGCCGGGGCGGCAATCGGCGGCGCGCGGCGCAGCTACAAGCACACCGAGGCGAACGCGCCCCTGCGCTCCAACGCGACGCTGGAGGCGGTGGGCGGCACCGCGGTGTGGCTGGCCTCGGATGCCGGCGCCTTCACCACCGGCGAGGTGATCCATGTCGACGGCGGGTTCCACGTCCTCGGCATGCCGCAGTTCGACAACCTCTGAGAGCGTGTCGCGCGGCACGCGCTGCCGCCTGCTCTCGGCGTTTTGGCGGGACCGTTTGCCCACCAGAGAGGTTACGCTCTTGGATCGCCGCGCCGCGCCGGTTCGAGAGTCCCGCTCTTGCGCTTGTGCCGGAGCATGTCGGTGACGCGCACGCCGCTGACGCGGAGTTGCCTGGCCGCTGCGGTGTGGGTGTTTCTCACCCGACACGTGCCACGGGACGCGCGCGAAGCGCCTCGGAATGCCGTTCGCCCGTCGTGATCCCGACATCTGCCTCGACGGCCGGGATCGCGAGTGTCCCCAATCCGGTCAAGCACGAGACGCTCCGGCTTTCACGCTGGCAGTAAGCAGCATGGCGGGTGGTGAGGCATGTAGCGATGGGCCTGAAGCTCGCGATCGGTGCCGGGAAGGGACCGCCCGGCCTCTTCATGTTCCCCACACCACCGCGTTCTCGTGCCGTTGGATCGTGTGTTTCAGTCGGTCGAACGTCTGGACGAGGTGGGCGCTCAGACGCTTCGTCGCCGGTTTCAGTGTGGTTTCCGATTGCCGCATGATGCCCAGCGACCGGTTCGGCTGCGGGATGTCGTAGGGCAGGACGGTCACCCGGTTCTCCTTGCGCAGCGCGAAAACCACCGAGAACGGTAGCACCGCAAGCGCATCGGTTTCAGCGAGAAAATTCACGACGCTCATCAATGAGCCGCCCGAGTAGCGGATGTTCAGTTCCGACGTGCCGATGCTCATCAGGATCATTTGCAGATCGGACATCAGCGGCGATCCCGGGAGGGGCGCGACCCAAGGATAAGCTGTCAGATCCCCGGTCAGGAGCGGGCGTTTGCGCATCAGTGGGTGGCCGGTCCGGCAGGCGACGATGTTGCGGCCGGGCAAGAGCTCGGTAAACTCGAAGTCCGTCCCGGAGGACGCGTCGCCGATGGCAACGATGCCGAGGTCGATTTGCGCAGCCTTGAGCGCGGCGACGACCTCGGGCAGGTTCATGTAGCTCTGCTGTATCGTGATGTCTGGTTCCTGGATCTGGAACTCACCGAAAATCTGGCTGACGATTGCGTCCATGAAGAACGGCACACCGCCTACGCGGACAACGCCCCTGGTTCCTTTCACGAATCCCTGGGCCGCCTGGGAGGCTTGCCGCGACGCGTTGATGATGATGCGCCCCTGCGCGGCCAGTTGCAGCCCCAGAGCCGTGCCCTGAAGCGGCCTGCGCCCCTTGACGAAGAGCGGCGCGCCGACCCGCGCTTCGAGCATCGACAACGACCGGCTCACCGCAGGCTGGGTCAGGCCCAGGAACGCCGCGCCCTCGGAGACGCTGCCCGTTTCCAGCACCGCCGCAAGCTGCATCAGGTGTCGCTCATTCAGGTCCATAACGAATCGCTATAATCCCTGACTCAGAAATCAAACAAATTCCGGCTTCGCCGGCTTACGTCTATGCCGAGGGGAAGGGAGGCCCCGGCGATGATGTCCCGGAGCGAATCGTTGGAGCGCATGCCCGCGGCGGCCGATCCAGGCGTCACCGCCGAGATCGCCGAACGTCTGGTGGCTTTGCCGCGTTCGCGGCTGGTCACGGCCCTCGGTCAGGGAATTGTCGGGCTGCACCGGATCATCGCAGACATCCGTCTCTCCGGCGACGAGCTGCTCGCGATCGTCGCTTTTCTGACCGAGGTCGGCCATCATGTCGATCGGCGCCGCCAGGAATGGGTGTTGCTTGCCGATCTTCTGGGCGTATCGACGCTGGTCCACGACCTCAGCAACGCGCGTCCTGCCGGCGCGACGCCGAACACCATACCGGGCCCCTTCTACCGCGAGGATGTGCCGGAAATGCTCGCGGGCAGCAATATATCGCGCGACGGCAAGGGGGAGCCGCTGGAGGTGTCGGGACGCATCCAGGCGCTGGGCGGCAGGCCCGTCGCGGGCGCCGGGGTCGAAGTCTGGCACGCCAACGACCAGGGCGTGTACGAAAACCAGGATCCGCATCTGCAGCCGGAGTTCAACCTGCGTGGCCGGTTCCGTACCGATGCCCAGGGGCGGTTCCGCTTCCTGACCGTGAAGCCCGCCGGCTACGCGTTGCCAAGCGACGGACCCGCCGGTCGGCTGATGATTGCTCTCGGGCTGCCGCCGGTCCGGCCCGCGCATCTGCATTTCCGCGTCTGCCGTAAGGGCTACGAGACGCTTACAACCCATGTCTTCGATCGCGCCGACCCTGCCGTCGATCGCGACGCCGTCTTCGGGGTGAAACCCGAACTGCTGGCCGAGTTCCGTGCGCTGCCGCCCCGAGGCGGACGTCCGTGCCATGCGCTCGACCTCGAATTCGTGCTGTGCCCCGCGCGGGCCGGCGACACTGAGCCAAACGGGAGGAAATAGGAATGGCACAGATCAGCGGCTACCATCATCTTACATTGTCCACCGACGGTGCGCAGGAAGACTTCGACTTCTATACAAAAACCCTCGGGCTGCACTCGGTGAAGCGCACCGTGCTCTTCGACGGCGTGATCCCGGTCTATCATCTTTATTACGGCTCGCCCGACGGCGACGCCTCGACGATCATCACCACCTTCCCGTTCCGCAAACCCGGAATCTACGGCCGGCGCGGCACAAACCAGTCGCGCACGATCATGCAGTCGATCCCGAAGGGCGCGGCGGATTTCTGGGTCGGGCGGCTGAACGAACGCGGTATTGCGGCCGAGAAGCTCAGTCGCTTCGGCGCCGACCGGGTCGCGTTCGCCCATCCCTGCGGCATTCCGCACGAGCTGGTCGAGAGCGACGGCGACCCGCGCGAGCCGATCACCAACGCGGCGCAGGGCATCGGCAAGGATCACGGGATCAAGGGGATCTACGGCGGACTGGTCGCCTGTTTCGATCGCACCGCTATGGAAGACTTTCTGACCGTCGCCCTGCCGATGACCAAGGAAGCCGACAGCGACGAGGGCACCGTCTACCGGGTGCCGGATGCGGATGGCGTGATCCAGCGGGTCGAGGTCATCACCGACCGCGACAGCGACCAGGGCACATGGACGCTGTCGGGGGGCACCATCCATCACCTCGCGCTCAACACGGGTGACGAGGACAACCAGTTGGCCTTGCGCGCCCATATCGAAGGCCTCGGCTTTACCGATATCTCGGAGCAGAAGGATCGCAACTACTTCAAGTCCTGCTACGTCCGTTCTCCGGGTGGCGCGCTGTTTGAACTGGCCTGGACCACGCCGGAGGGCTGGGCCCGCGACGAGGCGCCGGGCGAGATCGGCAAGACGCTGGTCTTTCCGCCCTGGTTCAAGGACCGCGAGGACGAATTGCGCGCCGGGCTCGAAGACGCGGAGTTCGCATGACCGAACGCGCGCTCCGGGTCGGCGGCGGCGCGGGGGTGAAGGCGGTCTGCGTTTTCGTCCACGGCCGCGGCCAGTCCCCCGAAGAGATGCAGTCGCACGTGCTGGCGCGGCTCGACACGACCGCCACGGCCTTCGTTCTGCCACGCGCTGTGGGAGGCGTCTGGTACGCCGCCCGCGCCGTCGATCCGCTGACATGCGACACGCGTGCGGAACTGGGACGCGGGCTGAATGTGCTGGAGGCCGACATCGTTGCGGCCCGGGCAGAACATCCCGGCCTGCCGCTGCTTCTCGCGGGGTTTTCGCAGGGCGCCTGCCTGGCGCTGGAATACGCCTTTTCCGGCCGCCCCGGACCGGATGCGCTCGCCGCGCTCACCGGTTGCCGGGTGGGCGTGTCGGCCGACGGCCGGCCCCAGGCAGTGCCGCGGGGACTGCCGGTCTATCTCAGTGGCGGTGACGCGGACCCCTGGATCCCGGTCGAGGCGATGGCCGATGCGGCGCTCGATCTCGCGCGCGGCGGCGCCGCTCTGCGCAGTGACGTCTTCCCCGGACGGCCGCACGAGGTCTCCGGCGCAGAGATCGCGATCCTGCGCGCTGTCTTGCACGACATGGCGGCCGGGCGCGATCCGGCCATGGGGGCCCCCAGATGATGGACACATTCACGTTCCCGGGCATCACCCAGCGGGTCATATTCGGATCTGGAACGCTGACGCAGACCGCCGAAGAGGTGCAGCGCCTGGGTCACGACAAGGCCCTGGTGCTGTCGGGGCCGAACCAGCGGCACGCGGCCGAGGCGCTGGCCGCGCAGCTCGGCGCGCTCTCGGCGGGGGTGTTCGCCGGCGCCGCGATGCACACTCCGGTCGAGGTGACCGAGACTGCGATGGCCGAGTTCCGTGCCAGCGGCGCCACCGCGGTGGTCGGCCTCGGCGGGGGCTCCACCGTCGGACTGGCCAAGGCGATCGCGGCGCGCAGCGGGGCCGACCAGGTTGTGATTCCTACCACCTATGCCGGCTCGGAGATGACCGACATACTGGGCGAGACCCAGGGCGGGGAGAAGACCACCCGCCGCTCTCCGGACATCCGCCCCGAGACGGTGATCTACGATGTCGACCTGACGCTGGACCTGCCGGTCGAGATGACGGTCGCCTCGGCAATGAATGCGCTGGCCCACGCGATGGAGGCGCTTTACGCGCCGGACCTCAATCCGGTGCTGGAGCTGCTGTGCAAGGACGCTCTGGTGGCGTTCCGGAACGGGCTGCCGGCCGTGATCCGCGATCCGCAAAACCTGCAGGGCCGCACACGGGCGCTTTACGGTGCCTGGGCTTGTTCGACGGCGCTCGGCCATGTGTCGATGGCGCTGCATCACAAGCTGGCGCACACCTTCGGCGGGACCTTCGACACGCCTCACGCCGACACGCACGCCATCCTGCTGCCCTACACGACCGCCTTCAACGAGGTCGCGGTGCCCGAGCTTCTGGCGCCGATCGCCGAAACCTTCGGCGGCGGATCGGCGGGGGCCGGGCTGTGGGACTTCGCCGGCGAGATCGGCGCCCCGCGCAGCCTGCAGGATATCGGCATCGCCGAACCGGATCTCGATCGTGCGGCGGATATCGCGGTGAAGAACACCTATCCCAACCCGCGCCGCTTCGACCGCGCCGCGATACGGGATCTGCTTCAGCACGCATGGGCGGGAGACCGTCCCGCGCCGTGACCCGTCCCGCGGGCCCCATGCGCGCCTCCGCCACTCATCAATCGCGCTTTGGATCCCGACCGGACACCGAGCCGGGCCCGGGCGTTCGTCCCCGTGGTGCCCGGAAGGTTTTCCCGCCCGTATCGCCTCCGTGAACTCGGGGGATGGGTCGAGGCGCCGGCATCATGGCGCTCGTGCTCGCTTGTCGAATTTTCCTCCGGGTCGGGGCCAGCATCCATCCTCCTCCTCGTTCCGGATGTCTTGCCTGAGATGGCCTGCGGGGGGCGGACCGGGGAGATCCCCATCCCCTGGTGCAAATCCGTGCGAGCCGATGAGACGGCGCAGGTAGAGGCCGATCGCGGTATCGAAACGAGATACCGCTCGATACCAGGTTGCTTTGATCCCGCAGACTTGCCCGCTTCGCCGTTCAAGACAACGTTCCCGCCTTGCCGAACCGACCTCTCGCCGCCGCGTCCGCGATCGGCGGCCCCTGGAGAAAGCTCCGAACTCCCGGTGCGAGGGCGCTGCCCTCGCGCTCCCGGAGTATTTGCCGGCCCAAAGAAGCAGGGATGTGGATCAGCCGCGAAGCGCGCGCAGGGCGGCGAAAAGGACGTCGATCAGATCGCCGGTGCGTGCGGCGAGGTGCTCGGGGGCAAGGCTTTCGGGGCGGTCGCCGTCGAGGCGGGTGAGCATCCGGTCGAGGCGGCGGCGGTGGATTCCGAGAGCACGCTGGACCGGGTCGGCGACGAGGCCCGCGAACGTTGTGACGACCGAAGCGAGCATCGCGAGGATCATGCCGGTCAGCACGATCCGCTCCGGCGAAATCGAGGGCGGGAAGGCACCGTACCACATCCGGCCGAGCCCGTCGCCGGCCCAGAAGCCGCGCACGGCCTCCGCGTGGGTCATCCGGTCCGCGACGTTCGGGGCCAGCGACATGATGCCCGGCGTCGCCGCGTGGAAGATGGCGTAGCCGAGCGCCAGGACGATCAGCGACGTGGTGATCTCTGCCACCGCGCTGCGTACGCCGACGTATTCGTCGATGGCGTGGAGGCGGCGCTCCGGCCCGGCGGTCACGCCTGCGCCGAGACCGTCGAGCCGGGCCAGGAAAGCCTCGAGCCGGAGCGCGACGGCCTGCGCGACGGCGGTGCGCAGGAATATCCGGCGGCGGCCGAGCCAGGCCGCGGCGCCGCGCAGGCGCACCAGCCGCAGGATCAGCATCAACAGGCGGCTGAGCAGGAAGACCGTCGCAAGCGCCACGTTGATCGGGGCGCGCAGAAGGTCGAGCCCGAGTGCCGCACGGTGCAGCGCCAGGGTGCCGCGCAACCCGTACGTGGCGCGGACGAAGGCCCGGATCTCGGAGGCGCGGATCTCGGCGACGGACATGGGTTCTGCCTGGGATTGCGTGACCTAAAGGTAGGGAGAAGCGGCGCCCGGCGCAACGCACGTCAGAGTGGCCGGCGGACGGTCGCGGGCGCCGTTTGCGGCGCAGCGGTTCGCCCGCTCCCGCGCCGGGCCCGGCACGCCGTAGGTGTCAGGACTGGCGGCGGCGGTCGGCCGGCGGCTGATCCGACAGGTCAGGCCAGCGCCGCGAGCGCCAGAATCCAGAGCGACAGCGCCGCGCCGCAGATCAGCGCGTAGGTCCCGTTCCAGCCGATGCCGACGCGCAGCGGCGAGACGCCGCCGTAATTGGCGATGAGCAGGACCGAGGCGGTGAACGGCGAGGTCGCACCGCTCAGCGCCCAGCCGCTCGTGATCGTGCAGACCATGAGCGCAGGCGAGATCCCGAGCGTCTCGGGGGCGGGCAGGAGCGGTCCGAAGAGCGAGACAGCGAGGATCGGGTTCATCCCCATCTGTCCGGTGACGGGAATCAGCCAGAACACCGCCAGAAGCAGCAGCGGCGTCGGTACGGCGGTCAGGTCCAGCCCGGCTCGCGCCGCCAGGGGCTCTGCCAGCGCGGAGCCGAGCGTGCCGATGAACGCCGCCATCACGAGGAGCGACAGCTCGCTGCGAAGCTGCGGCATTTCCTGCGTCGCGAAAGCTCCCGCGCGCCGCGCGAGCGTGGCGCCGCGTGCGCCCCGCGTCCCGGGCTGGAGCGTCACCCAGACGAGGGCGATCAGCGGCACGATCGCCATCACCGCCCCGAAGACGCGCACCCCGGTCGTGATGTGCAACGTCGCCACGGCGGCGCCCAGAAGCGCCAGCAGGGTGTAGAGCGGCCGCAGGTGGCTCAGCCAGGCGCCCTCCGCGGGGCCGCGGGCGGGGGCAGGAGCCGAAAGGCGCGGCTTGAAGAGCGTGTCGAGCGCCCAGCCGATCCCGCTGACCAGCGCCACGCTTACGGCGCAGAGCGGCAGTGCCGCTGCCCAGGTGGCACCGGGTACCACCGACAGGGAAATCGCGGAGGCGAAGGTCAGCGGCGACCATGGCAGGGTGGAGATGAAGCCGCGCTGGACCGCCACGAGCATCCTGCGGCTGCGGTGGCCGCGGATCTCGGGATTTGGCTCCTGCCGCGCGTTCTCGGTCGCCAGCGCACCGAGGAGCGCGATCGAGCCGTACATCAGCACGAGCCCGTAGAGATGTCCGCCGAGCGTCAGCGCGAGGTAGCGTCGTCCGGGCGGCTGCGCGGCCAGGAAGCGGCCGCAATCGAGGATGCCGGGATCGGTGATCGCGGCGCTGCGGATCGCGGTCAGCGCGGTGAAGAAGGCGGCGATGAAGGCGCCGCGCGCCAGCGCCGTGAGGGTGGCGTCCGGCCAATCGGGCAGGGTGATCGTCGCCGCCAGCAGCACCAGCGGGCCGAGCACCAGGAACAGCCGTGCCGCCCGCGAAACGCGCGGGGCGAACAGCGCCAGCCCGCCGAAGGCGCAGGCGGCGGCGAGATGAGAGAAAATCGGTGCGCCGGTGAATTCGTGCGGCACGGAAAAGGCCAGCGCGCCGATCATCAGCACGCCGCCCCACCGGTCGAGCGCGGCCGGCGCGGTCATCGCCGCCCCGCCAAGGCCGGAATGCTGTAGCGCTCTGGGTCTGGGAGAAGGGTCAACTGGCCGTCCGATCGTTCCGCGTTCAGCATAGCGTCTTGGACGCGAACGCCAACTCGATTGCACATCGACGCCGGGTCGCCTTCGGGCACGGCATCCGGGCGTCCGCGGACAATCGAACCGTCGCCGGCAGGGAGCGGGGAGGCGCCCGCAAACCGCCGGGGTGGGGCGGTGCCGCGCATCCGAGAGCCCGCGGGCATGGATGATCGCATCATCCTGCCGCCACCATCCCGCCAGACGCACTCTCACGCGCCAGCGATGACAAGTCCGCCTTCTCAAGACGGCCCCTGACAATGTCCGGGATACAGTGGTGAGCCGTGCAGGATTCGAACCTGCGACCCACTGATTAAAAGTCAGTTGCTCTACCAACTGAGCTAACGGCCCACTGGCGCGCTAAGTAGAAATAGCCCTCTGGAAGGTCAACCCAAAAAATCCGGGGGGCGAGGCCGTGTCGTGGCGGCATGTCGCGGTGTGATCCCGGACCCACTGGTCAGAGCCGTCGCGCGCGCGTATATGCGCGCCGATGACCGATTTGCGCACAGACGGGCTGCCCTTCAGGAAAATGCACGGGCTGGGGAACGACTTCGTCGTGATCGACGCTCGCGCGGGCGTCGTCGACGTGTCGCCGGCACTGGCCGCGGCGCTGGCCGACCGGCATCGCGGCGTGGGGTACGACCAGCTCGCGGTGATCGAACGCGCGGGGCGGGGCGGGGGCGACGCGCATCTGACCTTCCTCAACGCGGACGGCTCGGCCTCGGCGGCTTGCGGCAACGCGACGCGCTGCATCGCGCGGATGCTGATGGACGAGACCGGGCGCGATGCGCTGGTTCTGACAACCGCCCGCGGCGTGCTGCACGCCGTCGATGCGGGGGACGGGCGCACCTCGGTGAACATGGGCGCGCCGCAGACGGACTGGACCGAGATCCCGCTGGCCGAAGCGATCGACACGCTGGAGCTGCCGATCGAGGGCAGCCCGACCGCGACCGGCATGGGCAACCCGCACTGCACCTTCTTCGTGGACGACGCGGAGGCAGTGTCGCTGGAGACCTTCGGGCCGCGCTACGAGCACCACCCGCTCTACCCCGAGCGCACCAACGTGCAGGTCGTGTCGGTGACCGGACCGGACCGGCTGCGCATGCGGGTATGGGAACGCGGCGTCGGCGTGACGCTCGCCTCGGGCTCGTCCTCCTGCGCGGTGGCGGTGGCGGCGGCGCGGCGCGGCCTGACCGGGCGGCGTGTAACCATCGACCTTGACGGCGGCGCGCTGGAGGTCGACTGGCGCGAGGACGGCGTGTGGATGACCGGCGCGACGGCGCATGTCTTCGACGGCGTGCTGACGCCGGACTGGCTGGGGGCACTGGCATGACGGC
This sequence comes from Roseivivax sediminis, assembly GCF_900112685.1. Lineage (GTDB taxonomy): Bacteria > Pseudomonadota > Alphaproteobacteria > Rhodobacterales > Rhodobacteraceae > Roseivivax > Roseivivax sediminis. The sequence goes on along the minus strand of NZ_FOMS01000001.1, from coordinate 466,505 downwards.
GCCGCGTTTCACCACCATGGGCTGCCGGCTCAACGCCTACGAGACCGAGGCGATGAAAGATCTCGCGCGCCAGGCGGGGCTCGAGGGCGCCGTCGTCGTCAACACCTGCGCGGTGACGGCCGAGGCGGTGCGCAAGGCCCGGCAGGAGATCCGGCGTCTCCGGCGCGAGAATCCGGAGGCCCGCGTCATCGTCACCGGCTGCGCCGCCCAGACCGAACCGGAGACCTTTGCCGCGATGGACGAGGTCGACGCCGTCGTCGGCAACACCGAGAAGATGGCGCCCGAGACCTGGGGCCGGCTGGCTGCCGATTTCATCGGCGCCACCGAACGGGTGATGGTCGACGACATCATGTCGGTGACCGAGACCGCGGGCCACCTGATCGACGGCTTCGGCACCCGCAGCCGGGCCTACGTGCAGGTGCAGAACGGCTGCGATCACCGCTGCACGTTCTGCATCATTCCCTACGGGCGCGGCAATTCGCGGTCGGTGCCGGCGGGCGTGGTCGTGGACCAGATCCGGCGGCTGGCCCGGAAGGGCTTCAACGAGGTGGTGCTGACCGGCGTCGACCTGACGAGCTGGGGCGCCGATCTTCCGGCGCAGCCGAAGCTGGGCGATCTGGTGCTGCGGATCCTCAGGCTGGTGCCGGAACTGCCGCGCCTGCGCATCTCCTCCATCGATTCGATCGAGGTGGACGAGGCGCTCCTGCAGGCGATCGCGGAGGAAGAGCGGCTGATGCCGCACCTGCACCTGTCGCTGCAGCACGGCGACGACCTGATCCTGAAACGGATGAAGCGGCGGCACCTTTCGGGCGACGCGATCCGCTTCTGCGAAGAGGCGCGGCGCCTGCGCCCCGACATGACCTTCGGCGCCGACATCATCGCCGGTTTCCCGACCGAGACGGAGGCCGCCTTCGAGAACTCCCTGCGTCTCGTGGAGGCGTGCGACCTGACCTGGCTGCACGTCTTTCCCTATTCGCCCCGGCCCGGCACGCCCGCGGCGCGGATGCCGCAGGTGCACGGCGCGGCGATCAAAGACCGAGCGAAGCGGCTGCGGGAGGCAGGTCAGGCGGCGGTCGCGCGCCACCTTGCGGCGCAGACCGGCCGCGCGCACCGCATCCTGATGGAGGCGCCGGACATGGGCCGGACGGAGCATTTCGCCGAGGTGCGCTTCGCCGATCCGCAGGCCGAGGGCGAGATCGTCACCGCCATTCCCCGGCGCCACGACGGGCACGCGCTGATCGCCTGAGGCCCGTTCCGCGCGTCGCCGCAAAGGCGGGAACGCGACGTAGCCAAGCCCGGCGAGCATTGATCCGAAGCCCGTTTTCCTCCATGACGGGTCGATGACACAGCAGACACGTGCGCTCTTCGTTCACCTCCTGACCGCCACCGGGGCGGTGTTTGCGATGCTGGCGCTTCTCGCCGCGGCACAGGAGCAATGGGCGGTCATGTTTCTGTGGCTGGTCGTGGCCTTCGCCGTCGACGGCGTGGACGGCCCGCTGGCGCGGAAATACGACGTGAAGATGAACGCGCCACGCTTCGACGGCGTACTGCTCGACCTTATAATCGACTACCTGACCTACGTGTTCATCCCGGCCTTCGCGCTGTTCCAGTCGGGGCTCTTGCCGGGGTGGTCCGGGTGGGGGGCGATCTTCCTGATCACCTTCGCCTCGGCGATGTATTTCGCCGACTGCCGGATGAAGACCGAGGACAATTCCTTCATGGGCTTTCCCGGCTGCTGGAACATGCTTGTGCTGGTGCTCTTTGCGGTGAAGCCCCCCGTGGCGGTGATGCTGGTGCTGATCGCGGCGCTCAGCCTTGCGATGTTCCTGTCTATCAAGTTCATCCACCCCGTGCGCACGAAGCGCTGGCGGCAGGTGTCGCTGCCGGTGGCGGCGGCCTGGGTGCTCTGCGCCGGATGGGCGGCCTGGGTCGATTTCCACCCCGACAGCTGGGCGCATTGGGGGCTGGTGGCGAGCTCCGTCTACCTCGTGCTGGTGGGCGGCGTGCAGCAGCTCGTGCCGGTCCGCCGCCCGGTCGAGGCGCCGGCGGAATAGCGCCTCAGAAATCCTCCACCCAAGGGCGCAGCGTCAGCTCGTGGCTCCAGGCTGACCGGTCCTGCAGGATGAGCGTGGCATAGGCCTCCGCGATGGCGCCGGGGTCGAGCATCGAGTCGGGATTGTCCTCCGGCTCCTCCCGGCCCGGGTTGCGGATCGCGCCGTCGATGTTGATCCATGCGACGTGGACGCCCTGCGGGTGCAGCTCCCGGCTGAGGCTTTCGGCAAGGCCGCGCTGCGCGAATTTGCCCATCGCGAAGACCGAGGAGCGCGGGAAGCCCTTCACCCCGGCCGAGGCGCCGGTGAAGAGGATCGTGCCGCGCACGCCGCGTTCGTCGGGTTCGGCCGCCAGCATCCGCCGCGCCGCCGCCTGCGCCATCAGGAAGGCCCCGAAGGCGGTGACCTCCACCGCCTTGCGCACCTCCTCGGGGTCGAGATCGGTGATCGGCCCCTTCACGCGCGCCGACGGGTTGTAGATCGCCACGCGCGGCGCGGGGTCGAGCGCCTCGAACAGCACCCGCGTCGCGCCCGGATCGGTTCCGTCCAGAAGGTGCGTCGCGGCGCCCGTCTCCTCGGCCACGGCGTTCATGCGGCCCGGACTGCGCGCGCAGAGATGCAGCGCGTAGTCCGGCGCGAGGCGGCGGGCGAGCGCCGCCGACAGCCCGTCGCCGACGCCCATGATGACCGCACTGGGTTTGGCTGCTTCCGACATCCGCTCAGGCCTTCAGCCGGTAGCCGCGGGCGAACATCCGCCAGCCGACGAGGTTGATCGCCACCACCGCCGCGAGCGCGATGAAGAACCCCAGAAGCGGGGAGCTGTCCGAGACCCCGATCATGCCGTAGCGCGCGCCGTCGATCAGGTAGAAGATCGGGTTCACGTGCGTCAGCTCGTACATCCCCGGCGGCAGCGCGCTGACCGAGTAGAAGGTGCCCGACAGGAACGCCAGCGGCGTGACGATGAAGTTGGTGATCGCCGCCATCTGGTCGAACTTTTCGGAAAAGATCCCGGCGACGAGCCCGAGCCCCGACAGGAACGCCGCCCCGAGAAGGACGAAGACCAGCATCACCAGCGGGTGCTGCGGCCAGATGCCCAGAACCAGCCCGACGCCGAGCGCGATCACCAGGGCAACCACGAGACCCCGCGCGATGCCGCCGGCGAGGTAGCCGATCACCATCTCTCCGCCCGAGAGGGGCGGCATCAGCGTGTCGACGATGTTGCCCTGCACCTTTGCGATCACGATCGACGACGAGGTGTTGGCAAAGGCGTTCTGGATCACTGTCATCATCATGATGCCCGGCGCGATGAAGGTGGTGAAGGGCATTCCCATGACGTCCCCGCGGCGCGGGCCGATGGCGATGGAGAAGATCACCATGAACAGCCCGGCGGTCACCAGCGGCGCCAGCAGCGTCTGGGTCCAGACGTTCATGAATCTCTGCACCTCGCGCTGGCAGAGCGTGTAGAGCCCCATCCAGTTGACCCGTCCGAATCTCCGCGTGCCCTGGTCGTATGACGCGATGTCGCTCATGTCGTCCTCGTCTTCGTGCGTGTGGTGCCGCTTGTATCTGCGTGGCCTGTGATTAGAATAGGTGGACAACCGGAATAGTCAGGCGGCCCGAACCAACGCGGCCGCTTTTTCACTGAGGAAGGCAGCCCGATGTCCTGGACCGACGAGCGCGTGGAGCTTCTCAGGAAGATGTGGAACGACGGGCAATCTGCAAGCCAGATCGCCAAGGAACTCGGCGGCGTGACCCGAAACGCCGTGATCGGCAAGGTGCACCGCCTCGGCCTGTCGAACCGCACCGGAGCCGAAGCCGTCGCTGCGGCGGAAGTCGAACAGCCCGCACCCAAGCCCGAACCGAAGCCGCGTCCCGCCGCTGCGCAGCCTGCGCCGCGCCCCGAACCCGAACCCGACATGACCGCCGAACCCGACAACGAGCCGGCGCCCGAGACGAAATCGACCCAGCCGGCCCTGCGCGGCAAGATCGTGCCCGCGGGCCAGCCCCTGCCACCCCAGCCTTCGGCCAACGAAATCAGCCCCGAGGCTCTCGCAAAGGTGAGCGAAGTGGAGAAGAAGGCGAAGAGACTGACCCTGATGGAGCTGACGGAGCGGACCTGCAAATGGCCCGTCGGCGACCCGGCGACGGAGGACTTCTGGTTCTGCGGACTGCCGGTCAAGCAGGGCAAACCCTATTGCGAGGCGCATGTCGGCGTGGCGTTCCAGCCCATGTCCTCCCGCCGCGACCGGCGGCGGTAGGGGCGGCCGTCACGCGCTGGCTTGTGCCCGCCATGGCGTAACGGCGAAGCGGCAGGGTTCTTTCCTTCCGGGGGCCGCGTCATTATATCCCGCCGTCATGGCTCAGAACCCCCCAGACCTTCGCCCCGACCGCGCCAATGCCCGTCTCGAACGGGATCTCGGTACCGTGCGGCCCGGCCGGCAGCCGACGATCGGGATGGTCTCTCTGGGCTGTCCGAAGGCGCTGGTGGACAGCGAGCGCATCCTGACGCGTCTGCGGGCGGAGGGGTACGCGATCTCGCCCGAATACGGCGGCGCCGACGCGGTGATCGTGAACACCTGCGGCTTTCTCGACAGCGCCAAGGCCGAAAGCCTGGATGCCATCGGCGAGGCGCTGAATGCCAACGGCCGGGTCATCGTGACGGGGTGTCTGGGGGCGGAGCCGGAGTACATCACCGGGGCGCATCCCAAGGTGCTCGCCGTCACCGGCCCGCATCAATACGAGCAGGTGCTCGACGCGGTGCACGGGGCGGTGCCGCCCGATCCCGACCCCTTCGTGGACCTGATGCCGGCGGCGGGGGTGAAGCTGACGCCGCGGCATTACAGTTATCTGAAGATCTCCGAGGGCTGCAATCACAAGTGCCGGTTCTGCGTCATCCCCGACATGCGCGGGCGCCTGTCCTCGCGCCCGATGGCGGCGGTGATGCGAGAGGCCGAGAAGCTGGTGGAGAGCGGCGTGAAGGAGATCCTGGTGATCAGCCAGGACACTTCGGCCTACGGCACCGACTGGGCGGACCGGCCGTCGAAATTCCCGATCCTCGATCTGGCGCGCGAGCTGGGGCAACTCGGTGTGTGGGTGCGGATGCACTACGTCTACCCGTACAAGCACGTGCGCGATCTCGTGCCGGTGATGGCCGACGGCGGCGTGCTGCCCTATCTCGACATTCCCTTCCAGCATGCGCATCCCGATACGCTCAAGCGCATGGCGCGGCCCGCCGCGGCCGAGCGCACGCTCGAGGAGATCGCCGCCTGGCGCCGCACCTGCCCCGACATCACGCTGAGGTCGACCTTCATCGTCGGCTATCCCGGCGAGACGGAGGCGGAGTTTCAGACGCTGCTCGACTGGCTGGACGAGGCGCAGCTCGACCGCGTGGGGTGCTTCCAGTACGAGAACGTCGCCGGCGCGCGGTCGAACGCGCTGCCCGATCACGTGCCCGAAGAGGTCAAGGCCGAGCGCTGGGCGCGGTTCATGGAAAAGGCGCAGGCGATTTCCGAGGCGAAGCTGGCGGCAAAGGTGGGCCGGCGCGTTAACGCCATCGTGGACGACGTGGACGACGATGGCGCGACCTGCCGCACGACCGCAGACGCGCCCGAGATCGACGGCAATCTCTTCGTCGACCGCGGCTTCGAGGGCCTGACCCCCGGCGACATCATCGAGGTCGAGGTGGACGAGGCGTCCGACTATGACCTATGGGGCGCGCGCCTCTGAGGCCAGGGCGATTCGGGAAGCGCGCCGCGCCATGTTTGCGGGGTGCCCCGATCTGCCGATTCTAACAGGTCGAATGGGCATACCTGGCGATTCCCGCCGGGCCGGCGGCGGGGTCCCGCCACGCCGTGCGCGACAAGACGTTTACGTTGGGTTAAAATGGTCTCATTCCAAGGGCGTTCCGCTGGGCCGCGGCGCCACGGATCGGAAGAGGACCTCCGAGTGTGGTCGCGTCGTCATTGGGTGGCGTGGGGCTTCCGAGCCGACAGTTTTTCCCTTTGTTCGGGGGAGCGAAGGATTTCGACTTGGCATTTGATGCGATATCGGGCGCCTCCGTCGGGGGCGCCTTTTTCGGTGCGGGTCACATCAGCGCGACCGTGCGACGGATTCCGGTCTCGTCCATCTCGACCAGCATGTCGGTGTACTCCTCGGCGTCGCCGCGGTTGATCGGATCGGGGAGGAGGCCGAGCGTCATCGCGAGCGCTGCCAGTTCGGCGCGGGAGCCGAGGCCGGTCTTGGCGCAGAGGGCGTTCATCCGCTGGCGCACTGCCGACACCGAAACACCGAGACGGTCGGCGATGGTCTTGTCCTGGAGGCCGTGGCCGATCAGCTCCAGAAGCTCGCACTGCTTGTCGGTGATCTCGTTGCGCTCCGTGAACTCGGTCGCGAAGTGCTGGAGGTAACGCTGGTGGCCGATCAGGGCGACGGCGTGCAGCGTCCATCCATGGGCCTGCACGATGGCCCGCATTTCGCGCCGCCCGTGATCGCCCGAGAACGTCAGAAGCGCGGCCTGCGGCGGCGCGTTCTGGCGCAGCGGGATCGAGAACCCGGCCCGGAGCCCGCGCGCGGCGGCCTCCTGAAGGATCGCGCGCCGGCCGGGCGGCACCGGGGGGTGGTCGTCGATGAACTCCAGCCCGCCGAGGATCGGGGTCAGGTGATGGCAGGCATGGGTCCGGAAATAGGACCATTTGCGCAGATCGGGATCGCGGTACTGGTCCATCAGCCAGTCGGCGTCGTAGGATGTGCGCAGGAACAGCGTGCGCCGCCAGTCGAGCAGGCCCGAGGCGGAGACGAAGTCGACGAAGGGCAGGCCGACCGCGCGCCCGGTCTCCACGATCAGCTGCCAGACCTCGCGCGAATGGCACGTCGCCTCCAGCCGCGCGAGGACGTCGTGCAGGATTTCGGGCGTATGACACTCGGCCGGCATCATCGCACGCCGCACGCGCCGACCAGTCGGATCCCCCCTCATCGTCCTCCTCCCCGGTATCCGAGCGGCGGCCGCGCCTCCCGGGGGCGACTGCCGCGTCGTCTTGCCTTGCTCCACGGGCTGGGGCATCAGGCCGGCATGGCCCAGCTCTGCTTCCATTATTCCACGATGAACGCCGGAAAATCGACCCTGCTGTTGCAGGCGGCGCATAACTACGAGGAACGCGGGATGCGGGTGATGCTGCTGACGGCGGCGTTCGACAGGCGGGCGGGGCCGCGGCGCATCGGCTCCCGCATCGGGCTTGAGCGGGAGGCGGAGCCGTTCGACGCCGGCAGTGACCTCTTTGCCGCGATCGAGGCGCGGCACGCAGCCGATCCGCTGGCCTGCCTCTTCGTGGACGAGGCGCAGTTCCTGTCCGAGGCGCAGGTCTGGCAGCTGGCCCGGGTGGTCGACGATCTGGACCTGCAGGTGATGTGCTACGGTCTGCGGGTGGATTTTCGCGGCGCGCTGTTTCCGGGCTCTGCCGCCCTCCTGGCCTGGGCGGACTGGATGTGCGAGGTGCGGACGATCTGCTGGTGCGGCGCGAAGGCGACGATGGTGGTGCGCCGGGACGCCGCCGGTGCGGCGGCGCGCGAAGGCGACCAGGTGCAGATCGGCGGCAACGAGACCTATGTGAGCCTCTGCCGCAGGCATTGGCGAGAGGCGATGGGCGAGCGCTGAGCGGCGCCGCTCATCCGCCCTTGCGGGCGTCTTCGCATCCGGTCAGGCGCGCTCCACCAGCACCGAACCCACCGAATAGCCGGCGCCGAAGGAGCAGATCACGCCGCGGTCGCCCGGGGCGAGGTCGCCGGAGTTCTGCGCGAAGGCGATGATCGAGCCGGCCGAGGAGGTGTTGGCGTAGTCCTGCAGGATGTTCGGCTGCTCCGCCGCGGTGGGCGTGCGGCCGAGGACCTTCTTGCCGATGAAGTCGTTCATCGCCTTGTTGGCCTGGTGCAGCCAGAGCCGCTTGAGGTCATCCCTTGTCCAGCCGGCCTGGTCCAGGTGGCCGGCGATATGCGCGGAGACCAGCGGCAGCACTTCCTTGAAGACCTTGCGGCCGTTCTGCATGAAGCGCATGTCGCGGCGGTCCTCCATCTGGTCGTGCACCGGGCGCAGGAAGCCGTGATTGTTGCGGATGTTGTTGGAATACTGCGTCGCGCAGCGGGTCGAGTGGATGTCGAACCGGGCGCCCCGCGCCTCGTCGGACGGTTCGATCACCACGGCGGTGGCGACGTCGCCGAAGATGAAGTGGCAGTCGCGGTCGCGCCATTCCAGGTGGCCCGAGCAGATCTCGGGGCTGACCACCAGCGCGCGGCGTGCGGAGCCGCCGCGGATCATGTCCGCCGCCGCCTGGATGCCGAAGGTCGCCGAGGAGCAGGCGACGTTCATGTCGAAGGCGAAGCCGCCGGCGCCCAGGAGCTGCTGTATCTCGATGGCGATGGCGGGGTAGGGGCGTTCGTGGTTCGAGGCGGCGCAGATCACCAGGTCGATCTCCGCGGCCTCGCGTCCGGCATCGGCGAGCGCCGTGCGGGCCGCGTCGAGCGCCATTTCCGCCATGATCGACGGCGCCTCGTCGGGGCGCGGGTCGAGCCGGGGATACATCCGGTCGGGGTCGAGCACGCCCGCCTTGTCGAGCACATGGCGCCGTTCGATGCCGGAGGCCTGGAGGATGAAATCCGAGCTCGAGAGCGGCTTGGCGGCGACGGTGCCGGCCTCGATCTCCTCGGCGTGCGCGGCGTTGAACCGCTCCGCATAGGCGTTGAAGGCGACGACGAGCTCGTCGTTGGTGATCGTCTGAGCGGGCGTGAAGACGCCGGTGCCGGTAATCGCGGGGCGGGTCATGGCTCTCCTCCGGGGCGTTGGCGGGACATGGGCGGTCCGGGCGGGCGGGTCAAGCGCTTCCGCTGCGCGCGCGTCCGCGTTTCGCCGGCGAGGGGCCTGCCCCTCGCGCTCCCCGGAGTATTTCGAACGAGAAGAAGGGGCGGGCTCAGTGCATCCGGGCGCCGTTCGGGACCTCTCGGTCGGGGGCGATGAGGACGATGGTGCCTTCGGTATCCGAGGCGCCGAGGACGAGAACCTCCGAGCGGATCGGGCCGATCTGGCGGGGCGGGAAGTTGACGACGGCCATCACCTGCCGGCCGACAAGCGACTCGGGCGTGTAATGCGTGGTGATCTGGGCCGAGGATTTCTTCTCGCCGATCTCGGGGCCGAAATCTATCCAGAGCTTGATCGCCGGCTTCCGGGCCTCGGGGAAGGGTTCGGCGCGCAGGATCGTGCCGGCTCGGATGTCGACCTTCAGGAAGTCGTCGAAGGCGATCTCATCCGTCACGGCCAAGCTCCCGCGAGCGCCTCGCGGCGGCGGCGACCGTGTCGTGCATGAGGCGGCGCAGGCCCGTTTCTTCGTCCATCAGCACGTCGAGCCCGGCCTGTGTCGTGCCGTTCGGGCTGGTGACGTTGCGGCGCAGCTCGGCCGGGTCCGTGCCGGTTTCCTGGGCCAGCGCGCCCGCGCCGGCGACGGTGGCGCGTGCCAGCCGGAGCGCGAGCTCCGAGGGCAGGCCCTCGGCCTCGGCCGCGGCGGCGAGCGCCTCGATCATGTGGAAGACATAGGCCGGGCCGGAGCCGGAGGTGCCGGTGACCGCGTCCATCTGGTCCTCGGTGTCGAGGCGCACGGTCTCCCCCACCGCCGAGAGCAGGAGTTCGGCCTGTTGCATATGCATTTCGGTCGTCTGGTCATTGCCGACCAGCGCGGTGATGCCGCGGCCGATGGCCGCCGGCGTGTTCGGCATGGCACGCACGATCGGCGTCTGCCGCCCGAGCAGCGCCTCGAACGTGGCGATGGAGATGCCGGCCGCGACCGACACGAAAAGCGTGCGGCCGCCCGCCAGCGTGGTCAGCGTGGGCAGCGCGTCGCGCATCATCTGCGGTTTCACGGCCACGAGGGCGATGGCCGGATCGACGGGCAGATCGCCGTCGAGATGCACGTCCTGCGCCTGCAGCCAGTCGGAGGGATGCGGATCCAGCGCCCAGACGGCCTCCGCGGGCAGGCCGCGGGAGAGCCAGCCCTCGAGCATGGCCGAGCCCATCCTGCCGCAGCCCAGCAGCAGAAGGCCGCGGCGGGCGATGTCGGTGTCCTGCATGAATGATGTCTCCCCGGCTCGCGTTCGATCACCGGGGGACAGGTTTACGCGCGGCCGTAGGCCTCTGCAATGGCGACCTGCAGGGCGGCCTTCGGGGTCTGGTCGCTCCAGGCGATGAGCTGGAAGGCCGGGTAGTAACGCTCGGCCGAGAGGATCGCGGCGGCGATCATCGTGTCGATCTGGTCGGGGCTGGCCACCTGGCCGCCGGCGAGCACCAGGCCGTAGCGGTAGACCATGAGCGATTGTTCCGCCCAGTATGAGAACGCGCCGGCCCAGCACTGGTCGTTGACGCGGTTTAGCCCTTCGTAGAGCGCGCCCATGCGCTCCTCGGGCGGCTCCATCTCGAAGGTGCAGATCAGGCGCAGCGTCTCGTCGTAGCCCGACCAGGCGAGGGTGATCGAGTAGGTGCGCCACTGCCCCTCCACCGCCATGGCGATCTGGTCGTCGCCCACGCGGTCGAAATCCCAGTCGTTGTGCTCGGCCAGGTGCTGGGTGATGTCGATCGGGTGGATGTCGTCTTCCAGGAACTGCTCGGACAATGCCATGGCGCCAACCTCTGCTGTTGTCGCGCCCGGGGCTGGCAGCGCCCCCAAGCGCTTGGTGCCTGCTCTAGGGCAAGCGATCTGACGCGCCGCCCTTACCACATATCGTGCCTGTGTCCGAAGCTGAGTGTAAAGCGATATTTTCGTGACTCAGGCATTAAGTTGTGGATGGCGAGGCGGCGTGCCCAAGATGCGGCGTCCCGGCATGTCGGGCTCCGCGCGATGAATTTCTGTGCGCCGGGCACGCGAACTCCGGACCGCATCGGCAAAACGGAATTTTACCGTTTGATAAAAAATCCGATCGTGGCAGTCTTCGACGACATCAAGAGCCGGAGGACGTCATGGCCGACCCGCTGACCCCAGGCATTGCGCCAGCCCGCCTGTCGCCCCAGGAGATCGCGTCGAATTTCGAGGACCTGCATGCGCCGCTGTCGCCGCACGAGGCGGCCGTGGCGGCGGATCGCTGCTACTTCTGCCATGATGCGCCCTGCGTGGAGGCGTGCCCGACGGACATCGACATACCGCTCTTCATCCGGCAGATCGCGACCGGGCAGCCGGAGGCGGCGGGGCGCACGATCCTTGAGGCGAACATCCTCGGCGGCATGTGCGCGCGAGTCTGCCCGACCGAGGATCTGTGCGAGGGCGCCTGCGTGCGCGAGACCGCCGAGGGCAAGCCGGTGGAGATCGGGCGGCTGCAGCGCCACGCCACCGACAGCGTGATGGCCCGGCAGGGGCACCCGTTCGATCGTGCGGCGCCGACCGGCAAGCGGATCGCGGTGGTCGGCGCGGGTCCGGCGGGGCTCGCCTGCGCGCACGGGCTGGCGCGGCGCGGCCACGACGTGACGGTCTATGAGGCGCGGCCGAAGCCCGGCGGGCTCAACGAATACGGCATCGCCGCCTACAAGTCGGTGGACGATTTCGCGGCGCGCGAGGTTGCCTGGCTGGCCGAGATCGGCGGAATCACCTTCGATTACGGCCGGGCGCTCGGCCGCGACCTGACGCTGGAGGGGCTGGCGGCGGAGTTCGACGCGGTTTTCCTCGGCGTCGGGCTGGGCGACGTGAACAGGCTCGACGTGGAGGGGGCAGATCGGGAGGGCGTCGACGACGCGGTCGGCTTCATCGCGGAGCTTCGCCAGGCCTCCGACCTGTCGACCCTTCCTGTGGGGCGCAACGTGGTGGTGATCGGCGGCGGCATGACGGCGATCGACGTGGCGGTGCAGTCCAAGCTTCTGGGCGCCGAGAACGTCACCATCGCCTACCGGCGGTCGCAGGACCGCATGGGCGCCTCACGCTACGAGCAGGACCTCGCGGCGACGCGCGGGGTGCGGATCGTCTGCAACGCGCAGCCCAAGGCGATCCACGGCAACGGCGCCGCGGCGGAGATCGAGCTGGAATACACCGCGGAGGACGGGGACGGGGGCCTGCGCGGCACCGGCGAGACGATGCGCCTGCCGGCCGACCAGGTGTTCCGCGCCATCGGCCAGACGTTCGTGCCGGCACCTGGGCTGGAGATGCAGGGCCGCAAACTGAAGGTCACGGGCGCCGGGCGCACGTCCATGGCGAAGGTCTGGGCCGGCGGCGACTGCACGCCCGGCGAGGACCTGACTGTGGTCGCGGTGGCCGAGGGGCGCGACGCGGCGGCGGACATTCACGCCGCGCTGGACACGGACGGATAGCGGTGCGGGGTGGGCAGATGGCCCACCCTAGGCGGCGCCGGGAAGAGCCGGGACGATCCGGCGGCAACAGGGAGATCAGCGGCATGGCCAATCTCGAGACCGACTTCGTGGGCATCAAGAGCCCCAATCCGTTCTGGCTCGCCTCGGCGCCGCCGACGGACAAGGAATACAACGTCCGCCGTGCCTTCGAGGCAGGCTGGGGCGGTGTGGTGTGGAAGACGCTGGGGTCCGAGGGTCCGCCGGTGGTGAACGTGAACGGGCCGCGCTACGGGGCGATTCATGGCGCCGACCGGCGGCTTCTGGGGCTCAACAATATCGAGTTGATCACCGACCGGCCGCTGGAGACCAACCTCGAGGAGATGGCGCGGGTGAAGGCCGACTGGCCCGACCGGGCGCTGATCGCCTCGATCATGGTGCCCTGCGAGGAGGCGGCGTGGAAGGCGATCCTGCCGCGCGTGGCGGAGACGGGCGCGGACGGGATCGAGCTCAACTTCGGCTGCCCGCACGGGATGAGCGAGCGCGGCATGGGCTCGGCCGTCGGGCAGGTGCCGGAATACATCGAGATGGTCACGCGCTGGTGCAAGCAGTACTACGACCGGCCGGTGATCGTGAAGCTCACGCCCAACATCACCGATATCCGCAAGCCGGCGGCGGCGGCGCGGAACGGCGGGGCGGACGCGGTGTCGCTGATCAACACGATCAACTCGATCACCTCGGTGAACCTCGACACGATGTCGCCGGAGCCGTCGATCGACGGCAAGGGATCGCATGGCGGCTATTGCGGGCCCGCGGTCAAGCCCATCGCGCTGTCGATGGTCTCCGAGATCGCCCGCGACGAGGTCACGCGCGGGCTGCCGATCTCCGGGATCGGCGGGGTGACGACGTGGCGCGACGCGGCGGAGTTCATATCGCTCGGCTGCGGCAATGTGCAGGTCTGCACGGCGGCGATGACCTACGGGTTCCGGATCGTGGAGGAGATGAAGCGCGGGTTGTCGGCATGGATGGACGAGAAGGGGCATGCCTCGGTCGCCGACGTGGTCGGCCGCGCGGTGCCGAACGTGACCGACTGGCAGTATCTCAATCTCAACTACGTCACCAAGGCGCGCATCGACCAGGAGGCCTGCATCAAGTGCGGGCGCTGTTACGCGGCCTGCGAGGACACCTCCCACCAGGCCATCGCTATGAAGCCGGGACGGGTGTTCGAGGTGATCGACGCAGAATGCGTGGCCTGCAACCTCTGCGTCGATGTCTGCCCGGTCGAGGAGTGCATCACGATGGTGGAACTGGCGTCGGGCAGCGTCGATCCGCGCACCGGGCGTACGGTCGAGGACGCATATGCCAACTGGACCACGCACCCCAACAATCCGGCCGCGGTAACGGCGGCGGAGTAGGGCGGGTACGGATTTTAAGGCAAGGATCCGGGCACAATCTTGGGCCAATATTGTGCCGGCGCCCGGCTCAGAGGTGGACCTGCATCCGGCCGGCATTGCAGATCACCACGAACTGGCCGCCGCTTTCGACGAGGTGGAAGCCCCGCTCCGCGACCGCCTCGATGAAGCGGTCGCGGCCAACCATCCGCTCCACGTCCCGCACGGCGCGGCGCACCACGCCGCCGCGGTCTACCGCCTTGGCGGCGAAAAGCTGTTGAAGCCATTGCTCCCGGCCCGGGCCGGGACGCGCCGTGGGGGCGGTGGATATAAGGATCTGTGCCATCCAGCGGATCGTCACCCGATCGGGTTAATGGATGGTAAACCGCCGGAGCGGCGGCGGGTCAGCCGTGATATTCGAAGCCCGCGTCGCCGGGACTGAGATGCACGAGCACGCGGCAGCCAGGATCGCCCCGGGCGATGGCTTCGTCGATCTCAACCCGCGCATAGCCTAGATTGTCCGCCGCGAGGCGGCCGAACACGCTGGAGGTCATCATGCAAAGCGACCTCCGTCCGTTCACGTAGCGACCGAAGGGGCAGGCGGTGTTCACCAGCACGATGCAATCCTCTTCGATGCTCTCGACCGAGAAGCCGCCGTTGATCCGCCTCTTGAGGTCCACGAGCGCGGCGGCCACCTGGTCTACGGACAGCTTGCCGTTCCCGGCGGCGCCAACATATTCGCAGTTCATCTCCGAGCCGATCCTGTCGCCCACACGGGCAATGTACGATGCGGTCTGTTCAAGCCCGACGCCGCTTTCCAGCAGCGTGGCCAATTCGCTCAGGAGTTCGCGCACGAACACGTCGCGGTCGCGCGTGATGGGCGCATCCTCGAAAGTCGCAACAGCCTGCATGATCGTTACCTTTGTGACCCAGTAGCCACTGCTATCGCAGAGAAGTTAACGGTGTATAGAAGAATCATCAATCGGGGGCGCCGGTCTGCGCCGCGTCACCGGCGGGGGCCAGAAGCCGCCGAAAGAGCGTGTCGACATGCGCCGTCGCCCGTGCCCGGGCGCCGTCAGGTTCGGGCGTGAGCGCGGCGACCTGGGCCTCGAAATCGGCGTAATGCTGCGTGACCGCCCAGATCGAGTAGATCAGGTGCTCGGGATCGACCGGCGCGATCAGGCCCGCCGCGCTCCAGCCCCGGATCAGCGCGCATTTCTCCACGAAGAGCGGCGCGAGCGCGCTGTCCAGATGCGGCGCCATACGCGGCGCGCCCTGCAGGATCTCCCCGGCGAAGAGCCGGCTTTCGCGCGGCATCTCGAAACTCATCTCGAGTTTGCGGTGCACGTAGTCCATGAGCGCCGAAAGCGGATCGGCGCTGGCGTCCAGCGCGTCAAGCGGCGCGAGCCATTCGGCCATCAGGGCGTTCAGCAGCGTCACATGGATCGCGTCCTTGCTGTCGAAATAATACAGGACGTTGGGCTTGGACATGCCCGCCTGCGCGGCGATCTGGTCGAGCGTCGCGCCGCGAAAGCCGTGCTGGGAGAAGACGTCGAGGGCAGCGTCGAGAATGCGCCGGCGGTTGCGTGTCTGGATGCGGCTCCGGGGCCGGTCCGCCAGCGCTCGGGAGCCGTCCTCGGCCATGGTGATCCTTCCCGTGATGAGATACGCGGCACTATGCCCATTCGCCGGGCGCCGGTGCGCCGGAGGGGCCGAACGGTCGCTTGACAGGCTGGCACCCGGTTGCAATCGTCGCTTTACCAATTGGTAAAAAACCTGCGGCGGCGCGGTCAAGCGTGCCGGCGCCGCGACAGACGGGGATGTGACATGACGGCATCGGGGCCAGCGACAGGGCCAGCACCGGGTGAGAACCTCAGGATCGACGGCGATCGTCTCTGGGAGACGATCATGGAGATGGCCCGGATCGGGCCGGGCGTGGCCGGCGGCAACAACCGCCAGACGCTGACGGACGCCGACGCCGAAGGGCGCGCGCTGTTCCAGTCTTGGTGCGAGGCGGCGGGTTGCACCATGGGGCTCGACGCGCTGGGCAACATGTTCGCGCAGCGCGACGGCACCGATCCCGACGCGTTGCCTGTCTATGTCGGCAGCCATCTCGACACCCAGCCGACCGGCGGCAAGTACGACGGCGTGCTGGGCGTTCTCGGCGGGCTGGAGGTCGTGCGCACGCTCAACGATCTCGGCGTGAAGACCCGGCATCCGATCGTGGTGACCAACTGGACCAACGAGGAAGGCACGCGGTTCGCCCCGGCGATGCTGGCCTCCGGCGTCTTCGCCGGCGTGCACGAGCAGGACTGGGCCGAGGCGCGCGAGGATGCCGAGGGCAAGCGCTTCGGCGAGGAGCTCGACCGGATCGGCTGGCGCGGCGACGAGCCGGTGGGCGCGCGCAAGATGCACGCCTTCTTCGAGCTGCATATCGAACAGGGCCCGATCCTGGAGGCCGAGGGCAAGGATATCGGCGTGGTCACGCACGGCCAGGGCCTGTGGTGGCTGCAGGTGACGCTGACCGGCAAGGATGCGCATACCGGATCCACGCCGATGGAGATGCGGGTGAATGCCGGGCTCGGCATGGCCCGCATCACCGAGGCGGTGCACAGGATCGCCATGGACCATCTGCCCGACGCGGTGGGCGCGGTGGGGCAGGCCAATGTCTACCCCAATTCGCGCAACGTGATCCCCGGCAAGGCGGTGTTCACCGTCGATTTCCGTTCGCCCGATCTCGACAAGCTCAATTCGATGCGGGCGCGGCTGGAGGACGAGGCGGCGGTTATCGCGAAGGATCTGGGCCTCGGGATCGAGATCGAGCCGGTGGGCCATTTCGATCCGGTGACCTTCGATCCCGGCTGTGTCGGAGCCGTGCGGGATGCGGCGGAACGGCTGGGTTATTCGCATCGCGACATCGTCTCCGGCGCAGGCCACGACGCGTGCTGGATCAACCAGGTGGCGCCGACGGCCATGGTCATGTGCCCCTGCGTGGACGGGCTGTCGCACAACGAGGCCGAGGAGATCAGCAAGGATTGGGCCACGGCCGGTGCGGACGTGCTGATGCACGCGGTGGTCGAGACGGCGGAGATCGTCTCGTGAGGCAGCTCGCGGCCGCGCTTGCGCTTGCCCTCGCGGCGGGCTGTTCCGTCTCGGGCGGCGGCGGTGCGGGCGCCGAGACCGGCATCCGCCAGGTCGGTGGCACCACGCTGGTCTCGGACACCGAGGGCGCGACGCTGATGATCGACGAGAACGGCTGCCAGTCGGTGATGGCCGAAGGCGCGCGCGTGGCCGAGCCGGTACGCGACGCCGACGGCAACCCGGTCTGCGTCGGCGTCGGCGAATGACCGGGGAGTTCCCGGTCGGCACAGGACGAAGAGATGCGCGGCGACCGCCAGACCGCGCCACAGATCACGGGGAGAGACCATGACCAAGGTCATCAAGAACGGCACCATCGTCACCGCCGACCGCACCTGGAAGGCGGATATCCTGATCGAGGGGGAGACGATCAAGGAGATCGGCGCGGACCTCAAGGGCGACGAGGTGATCGACGCGGAAGGCGCCTATGTCATTCCCGGCGGCATCGACCCGCACACCCACATGGAAATGCCGTTCATGGGCACCACGGCCGCCGAGACCTTCGAGACCGGGACCTGGGCGGCGGCTTGCGGCGGCACAACCATGACCATCGATTTCGTGCTGCCGGGCGCGGACGGCTCGATCAAGAACGCCATCAACGAGTGGCACCGCAAGTCGGGGCCGCAGATCTGCTCGGACATCGGGTTTCACTGCGCGGTGACCGGCTGGAACGAGACAATTTTCAACGAGATGAAGGACGCCGTGGACATGGGCGTCAACTCGTTCAAGCACTTCATGGCCTACAAGGGCGCGCTGATGATCGAGGACGACGAGATGTTCGCCTCCTTCAAGCGCTGCAAGGAGCTCGGCGCGCTGCCGATGGTGCACGCCGAGAACGGCGATCTCGTCGCGGACATGCAGCAGCAGATGCTCGAGCAGGGCATCACCGGCCCCGAGGGTCACGCCTATTCGCGCCCACCCGAGTTCGAGGGCGAGGCCGCCAACCGCGCGATCACCATCGCCGACGCCGCGGGCGTGCCGCTCTATATCGTGCACGTGAGCTGCGAGCAGGCACACGAGGCGATCCGCCGCGCCCGCCAGAAGGGAATGCGCGTCTACGGCGAGCCGCTGGCGCAGTTCCTGACGCTCGACGAGAGCGAGTATTTCAACAAGGACTGGGACCATGCCGCGCGCCGGGTTATGTCGCCCCCGTTCCGGTCGAAGGAGCACCAGGACGGGCTCTGGGCCGGTCTGGCGGCCGGCTCGCTCCAGGTCGTCGCGACCGATCATGCCGCCTTCTCGACCGAACAGAAGCGTATGGGGCTCAAGGACTTCACCAAGATCCCGAACGGCTCCAACGGCCTCGAAGAGCGGCTCGGCGTGCTCTGGACCAGGGGGGTGGAGACCGGGCGGCTGACGATGAACGAGTTTGTCGCCGTGACCTCCTCGAACGTCGCCAAGATCCTCAACATCTACCCCCGGAAGGGTGCCATCGTGGAGGGGGCGGATGCCGACATCGTCGTGTGGGACCCGTCGATCAAGAAGACGATCAGCGCCTCGAACCACCATTCGATCCTCGATTACAACGTGTTCGAGGGCTTCGAGGTGGTCGCGCAGCCGCGCTACACGATCTCCCGCGGAGAGGTGATCTGGGCCTGGGGTCAGAACTCGCAGCCGCAGCCCGGCCGCGGCAAATATGTACCCCGCCCGGCCTTTCCCTCGGCGCACACGGCGCTGTCGAAGTGGAAGGCCCTGACCGCGCCCAAGCAGATCCACCGCGATCCGATGAACATTCCGGCGGGGGTGTGATGCGCGCGCTCGCGGTGCTGGCGGTGCTCTGCGCGGCGACGACGGCGCAGGCGCAGGCCGCCCTCGGCACCGAGGCGGGCTGTGCGCATGTGGACGGCGCCGGGTCCGAGGCCGAGGACCGTATCGCCATCCTGCCCGGACACCTCGCCT
The DNA here is from genome assembly GCF_900112685.1 of Roseivivax sediminis. Taxonomy (GTDB): domain Bacteria; phylum Pseudomonadota; class Alphaproteobacteria; order Rhodobacterales; family Rhodobacteraceae; genus Roseivivax; species Roseivivax sediminis. The sequence goes on along the minus strand of NZ_FOMS01000001.1, from coordinate 447,726 downwards.
GGCGCGATGCGACATGCCAGATCGCGGGGATCCAGACCGGCACACTCATGGCGTCCTGCGCCGGACAGGACGGCAGGTTCGACCTCGTCCTCGGCATCGCGAAATCCCCGGACGGCGAGGGGATCGTGCTCACCATGCCGGACGGTGCGACCGAGGAGGTACTCTACCCGTGCGAGTGAGACAAAGACGGCGGAGGGCGGCGATCCTCCGGAGCGCGGCGCCGGGGGACGTGTCGCGCCATGTGCGGCAAGCGGCCGGCCTCAGCTCCGGCACAGGCGGTGGGAGGCACGCATGACACCCGTCGTCTCGGCCCATGCGCTCGATCTCACCTTCCAGACCACCGATGGTGCGGTCCACGCGCTGAAGGACGTGAGCCTCGACATCGGCGCGGGAGAGTTCGTGTCCTTCATCGGCCCGTCGGGCTGCGGCAAGACCACGTTCCTGCGCTGCGTCGCGGGGCTTGAGACGCCCACCGGCGGCACCCTGGCGGTGAACGGCATGAGCGCCGACGCGGCGCGCCGCGCGCGCGCCTACGGCTACGTGTTCCAGGCGGCGGGCCTCTATCCCTGGCGCACGATCGGCGGCAACATCCGGCTGCCACTGGAGATCATGGGCTTTTCCGAGGACGAAAAGGCGCGCCGGGTGCGCGAGACGCTGGAACTGGTGGACCTCGCCGGGTTCGAAAAGAAGTACCCCTGGCAGCTCTCGGGCGGCATGCAGCAGCGCGCCTCCATCGCGCGCGCGCTCAGCTTCGACGCGGGGATCCTCTTGATGGACGAACCCTTCGGCGCGCTCGACGAGATCGTCCGCGACCGGCTGAACGAGGAACTGCTGGCGCTCTGGGCACGAACCGGCAAGACGATGCTCTTCGTGACCCACTCGATCCCCGAAGCGGTTTACCTGTCGACCAAGATCGTGGTGATGAGCCCGCGCCCGGGCCGGATCTCGGACGTGATCGAGAGCCCGCTGCCGAAGGAACGCCCGCTCGACATCCGCGACAGCCGGGAGTTCATCGAGATCGCCCACCGCGTCCGAGAAGGCCTGCGCGCGGGCATGGAGGCGGCATGACAAGGCGCCCACGTTCGGAAAGCAGGCGGTCCCCCTGCTTCTTCTCGTTCCAAATACTCCCGCCGGAGGCGTCCGTCCGCGACGCCCGCGCCTCCGTCGGAGGGGGCGCATGACCCGGGCCGCCCCCATCGCGGCGCAGGGCGCCGGTGTCGGCCGGTCGGGGCGCGTGGCGCTCCGGGCGAAGGGCATGGCGCACACGCTCCTGCCCGTGATGACCGTCCTCGCGGCGATCCTGGCGCTGTGGTACCTCGCCTGCATCCCGATGAACGCCGGCCAGTCGGTGCTGACCGCGGCGCGTGCGGATGTCGCCGTTTCGCCCGAAAGCGCCTCCGACCGGCGCGGAATGAGCGGGCTGGCGCTGGCTCTGCGCAATCCGGGCGTGGCCGTCGCCGGCGCCTACGGACAGGACCGCGCCCGCCTGCCGGCGCCGCACCAGGTGGCCGCCGAGCTCTGGGCCGGCACCGTCGGCGAGCCGGTAAGCTCGAACCGCTCGCTCATCTGGCATGGCTGGGTGACGATGTCGGCGACGCTGCTGGGCTTCGTCTTCGGCACCGCACTCGGCGTGCTGCTGGCCATCGGGATCGTGCACAGCCGGGTGATGGACATGAGCGTGATGCCATGGGCCATCGTCAGCCAGACCGTGCCGATCATCGCCATCGCGCCGATGATCATCGTCGTGCTGTATTCCGTGGGCATCCAGGGGATCGTGCCGAAGGCCGTCATCTCGGCCTACCTGTCGTTCTTTCCGGTCGTCGTCGGCATGGTGACGGGCCTGCGCAGCCCCGGTTCGATGCAGCTCGACCTTCTGGCGACCTACGGCGCGTCGCGGCTGCAGGTCCTGACCAAGCTGCGGCTGCCCGCGTCGATGCCGTATCTCTTCGCGTCGCTGAAGATCGGCATCGCCGCCTCGCTCATCGGCGCCATCGTCGGAGAGCTGCCGACCGGTGCATCGGCGGGGCTCGGCGCGCGTCTGCTGGCGGGAAGCTACTACGGCCAGACCGAGCAGATCTGGGCGGCGCTCTTCGCCGCGGCGATCCTCGCGGCTTTGTCGGTCGGCCTCCTCGGGGCGCTCGAACGCGCCCTCCTCGGCCGGATGGGGATGCGCTGATGCGGGCGGCGCGGGCAACGGGCCGGGGAGGGGGGCTGCGCGCCCCCCGCTGCCTGCGGCAGCCCCCCGCGGAGTATTTGGGACGAGAAGAAGGAGGGGCGGCGTGGGGCTGGTGATGCTGGCGCTCCTGCTCTGGGCCCTGGGCTGGGCAGCGAACGCGGCGCTCGCGAACGGGCCGGCGCGGGGCACGGCGGCGGCGCGGCTGGCGGTGCCGCTGATCTTCGGCGCGACGCTTCTGGGCATGTGGGAGCTGGTCGTGCGCGGGCTCGAGGTGCCGCTGGTGATCCTGCCTGCGCCGAGCGTCATCGCCGAGACCTTCGCGGCGCGAACCGGCACGCTGTGGGAGGATTTCGTGCAGACCTTCCTCAAGGGCGCGCTGTCGGGCTACGCGATCGGGTGCGTTGCCGCCTTCGCGGTGGCGATCGTCGCCGATCGGTTCGATTTCCTGCGCCGGGGGCTTCTGCCGGTGGGCAACTTCATGGCGGCGCTGCCGATCGTCGGCACCGCGCCGATCCTGGTGATGTGGTTCGGCTTCGACTGGGAATCGAAGGCCGCCGTGGTCGTGGTGATGGTGTTCTTCCCGATGCTGGTGAACACCGTCGCGGGGCTGGCCGATACCGGCGCGATGCAGCGCGACCTGATGCGCACCTACGGGGCGAGCTACCTGCAGACGCTGGTCAAGCTGCGCCTGCCGGCGGCGATGCCGTTCGTCTTCAACGGGCTCAAGATCTCCACCACGCTGGCGCTGATCGGTGCCATCGTTGCCGAGTTCTTCGGCTCGCCGATCCGCGGGGTGGGGTTTCGCATCTCCACCTCCGTGGGTCAGCTTGCGCTCGACATGGTCTGGGCGGAGATTGCGGTGGCGGCGCTGGCGGGGACGCTGTTTTACGGCGCCATCGCCGCCATCGAGAAACGGGTCACGTTCTGGCACCCGTCGCACCGGTCCTGAGAGACCGGGCGCGAAGCCGGGACCCACAAGGAGGTACGACATGAAGACCAAGATCATCGCCGGGGCGCTGACGCTCGGCCTCGCGCTGCCGGCGGCGGCGCAGGATATGGACGAGGTGGTGCTGCAGCTCAAATGGGTCACGCAGGCGCAGTTCGCCGGCTATTACGTGGCCGAGGACCAGGGCTTTTACGAGGACGAGAACCTCGACGTGACGATCAAGCCGGGCGGGCCGGACATTGCGCCCGAGCAGGTCATCGCCGGCGGCGGCGCCGACGTCATCGTCACCTGGATGGCCGCGGGGCTCGCGGCGCGCGAGCGGGGCGTGCCGCTCGTCAACATCGCCCAGCCCTTCGCCACCGGCGGTCTGCAGCTCACCTGCCTCAAGGAGACCGGCGTCGAAAGCCCCGAGGACTTCCCGGGACGCACGCTGGGGGTCTGGTTCTTCGGCAACGAGTACCCGTTCTACGCCTGGATGGCGCAACTCGGCATCGACACGGACGGGGCGGACGAGGACGGGGTGACGGTGCTCAAGCAGGCGTTCAACGTCGACCCGCTGCTGCAGGGGCAGGCGGACTGCATCTCCACCATGACCTACAACGAGTACGGCCAGATCCTCGACGCCGGCTACACCGAGGAGGAGCTGGTGAACTTCAACTATCTGGAGGAAGGCGTCGGGATGCTGGAGGACGGCCTCTACGTGCTCGAGGAGGATCTCGAGGACGAGGCGTTCCGCGACAGGATGGAGCGCTTCGTCCGCGCCTCCATGAAGGGCTGGAAATGGGCCGAGGAGAACCCCGAGGAGGCCGCGCAGATCGTCGTCGACAACGACATGACCGGAGCGCAGACGCTCGACCACCAGGTCTACATGATGGGTGAGGTCGCCAAGCTGACCGAAGGGTCGGACGGCTCGCTCGACGAGGCGGACTACCGGCAGACGGTGGAGACGCTCCTTTCCGCGATCTCGGAGGAGAACCCGGCGATCACCGAGGAGCCCGAGGGCGCCTGGACGCACGACATCACCGACGAGGCGCTCGGCGGGGAATCGTGATCGCGGGCCGGCGCGGCGGCGGTGCCGCGCCGGTGCGCAGCGCCCGGGGAGGGGCGCTGCCCCTCTTGGCCGCAGAGCGGCCAATTCACCCCGGAGTATTTACCGGCCCAAAGAAGCGGGGGAGAGTTGCGGGGCGGGGTCACGCGCTCGGGATCGGTAAGCGATGCCGCAGCGGCTGCGCACACCTCAGCGCGGCAGGCCATCCGCGAAACGGCCGGTGCGTCTGCCGGCGAGCTGGCGTAGAATGTAGCGCGACTGTCACAGATCCCGCCGACATTGAGCGCATCCCCCGTCACAGGAGCCGAGCCATGCCGTCCATCGATCGCCGCACCTTTCTGACCAGCACCGCGGGCGCCGCCGCGCTGACGGTGTTGCATCCGTTCTCGGCCCGCGCGCAGGCCGGGCAGGTGCATCTGCGCCTGATGGAGACCACGGACCTGCACGTGCATGTCCATCCCTACGACTACTACGCCGACCGCCCCTCGGACACGGTGGGGCTCGCGCGGACCGCCGCGCATGTCGCCGCGATCCGTGCCGAGGCGACGAACTCGATGCTGCTCGACAACGGCGATTTCCTGCAGGGCAACCCGATGGGCGATTACATCGCCTATGAGCGGGGGATGAGGGAGGGGGACATGCACCCGGTCGTCACCGCGATGAACACGATGAACTTCGACGCCTCGACGCTGGGCAACCACGAGTTCAACTACGGGCTCGACTTCCTGATGAAATCGCTCGCCGGGGCGGATTTCCCGGTCGTTTCCGCCAATGTCGTCAAGGAGATGGCTGCGAGCCCCACCGCCGACACGATGCTGGTGCAGCCCTACGTGATCCTCGAGCGACAGGTCACCGACGGCGCCGGCGAGGCGCATCCGATCCGTGTCGGCATCATCGGCTTCGTGCCGCCGCAGATCATGAACTGGGACCGCCAGCACCTGGAGGGCCGTGTGCAGACCCGCGACATCGTCGCCGCGGCGCGCGCCTGGGTGCCGCAGATGCGCGAGGAAGGCGCGGACATCGTCATTGCGCTGTCGCATTCCGGCATTGGCGCGCCCCGGCACGAGGAAGGGATGGAGAATGCCTCCGTGCCTCTCGCGGGGGTGGACGGGATCGACGGGCTGATGACCGGGCATTCGCACCTCGTCTTCCCGTCGCCGGATTACGAGGGCTTTGCCGGTACCGACATCTCGGCCGGCACGATCCGTGGCAAGCCGGCGGTTATGGGCGGGTTCTGGGGCAGCCATCTCGGCGTGATCGACCTCATGCTGGAACGGGATGGCGGCGGCTGGCGAGTCGCCACGACCGATGTCGCGACCCGGCCGATCTACGAGCGGGGCGAGGACCGCTCCGTCACCCCGGTAGTGGAGAGCGACGAGGCGGTGCTCGCCTCGGTCGCCGAGGCGCACGAGGCGACGCTGGCCTATGTGCGCCGCGCGGTGGGCCAGACCGAGGCGCCGCTCTATTCCTACTTCGCGTTGGTCGCGGACGACCCGTCGGTGCAGATCGTGTCGAACGCGCAGAGCTGGTACATCGCGGAGATGATGAAGGGGACGGCGCACGAGGGGCTGCCGATCCTCTCCGCGGCGGCGCCGTTCAAGGCCGGCGGGCGCGGCGGGCCGGATTACTACACCGATGTCGCGGCGGGCGATATCGCGATCAAGAACGTGGCCGACCTCTACCTCTATCCCAACACCGTGCGGGCGGTGAAGATCACCGGCGTCGACGTGCGCGAATGGCTGGAGCGTTCGGCCGGCATGTTCAACCGGATCGAGCCGGGCGCGACCGACGCGACGCTTCTGAACCTCGACTTCCCGTCCTACAATTTCGACGTGATCGACGGCGTGGAGTATCAGATCGACCTGTCGCAGCCGGCGCGCTACGATGCCGACGGCAACGTGGCGCACGAGAACGCGCGGCGCATCGTCAACCTCACATTCGAGGGCGCGCCCGTGGGCGAGGCGCAGGAATTCATCGTCGCCACCAACAATTACCGCGCGGGCGGCGGCGGGAATTTCCCCGGCGCGTCGCCCGAGACGACGGTCTTCGAGGCGCCGGACACCAACCGCGACGTCATCGTGCGCTACATCGTCGATCGCGGCACGATTTCCCCGGTCGCGGACGGCAACTGGCGCTTCGCCCCGATGGAGGACACCACCGTCCTGTTCGACACGGGGCCCGCGGCGGCACGGTATGTCGCCGATGTGAAGGGCGTCGAGATCGAGGAGACCGGCGCCGAGACCGAAGCCGGTTTCGCCCGCTACCGCATCCGGCTCTGAGATCCGGGCGCCGCGCGAGTGTTGCGGTGCGGAGCGAGGGCCGCCATCGATACGCCATCGGCCCGAGCGACAATGGGGCGGCGCCCCTCGTGCCCGCCAGGATTTACCCGGCCAGGTGAAGGCAGGGACGCCCGCCCCGGGCGCTGATCGGGGACGTCCTTGCGGCAGTCGATTTGACCGAGACATCACGCGGCGGCTTTGCTAGGACGCTGGGCGAGGCCCCGTGGCTCAACTGGATAGAGCAGCCCCCTCCTAAGGGGCAGGTCAAGAGGCTTTGGAGCCTTGATTTGTTGGGGTCGCCAAGTCTACGAGTGAACGCGAACCGTTCATGCGAACAGTGTTGAACGGCCCTGTGGCTCAACTGGATAGAGCAGTCCCCTCCTAAGGGACAGGTTGCAGGTTCGAATCCTGCCAGGGTCGCCAAACACTCATGACTCTATGCCCCGGAAAGATAGAACTTTTCCAGTGCCTTCGATGTTGGTCTGAGGGGGGGAGAGAAAGGTTCGTCCGCCCTTGCGTCTGGACGGAAAAATTGCCGCGAATTCCCTTTCGGTGCGAAGTGATTTTTCCGTCTCATGGATGCAGAAACACCCGCGGTCGCCTAACCGTTTGCGGTTCCCGAGATACTATGGAGCCTTGGGAGCCAGGCGCACTTCTGGACGCTGCCACGAAGGCTGAACCAGAGATTTATCGGTCGCGGCGCAAGGAGGTCGACGGTGACCAAACTTCCTTACAGCGCGGAGCTTCAGCAGAGCGTCCCCTTTTTCTTCGCCAGATTCTGATTTGGCCAAACTCCTTTCCGATGAAAAAAGGAAGTTCATGCATGTACCCACAGGATCCCCGCCCTGAACATCTGGGATGGGTCGAGACCGCGCTTCGGGTGGCGAACCCCGACCTGCCGCATCTTCGGATCACCGCCCAATCGCATTTCGGCCCGTACAAACACATCGCCTTCGTCGCAATTCATGGCTTGAGCGATGACCGCGTTCTGCGCCAGCGACTCCGCACCGAAGCTGACAACCTTCTTCGCGAGCTCGGCTACACCGTAGAGCTTGAGCACGGGCGAGACGTCTATGATGTAGCGCCGAGCCGGCCGGCCTCGGCTCACGATGAAATTCGGATGCTGAGGTGCCTACGCGCCGCTTGCGGCGCGCCTCGCGCATGACGCTACCCTTGGGGAGCAGACTTTTTATTTCGTTCATTGCGCGACTGGCCAATATCCCACTCGAGTAAAGGGAAAGGAAAGAACAAAAGCCTCCTACAATCAGGTCTAACACCCGGAATTATTGACGGTCGTGGCGGCAGAATCGCTGTCGTTCTTTCCCGGAAGCGGCCATTGGGCACGATTGCCCCCGGACCACATAATCTGGAGGTTCATCATGAACTCTATTATTCTTACCCATGTCGCCGCGTCTGACCAAGGCGAATTCATTCTGGACGCCGCACTGGATCGCCTCGGTGCATGGCTCGACGTCGAGATGGGGTCCCTCGAGGAGCTGCTCGAGATTTCTGGCTGTGGAGATGCCAAAGAAGACATCACAGTTCTCCGAGGGCTACATCTCGAGGCGGCCTCCACGCCGACGGACACTCGCCGAATGCTCAAACGTGCTCAAGTATCGCTCGAACGCCTGACGGAATATGTGTGGACCATCTCGCCGGATGCCGTGGTCGACGCGCGCGCTCCGACGGATTTAGATGCTTGGCTGCGGTGGTCCGGAGCCCGGCTTCAGGATACCGTAGTCACAATATCTCGTGCGCTCGAGTGCTGAAGTCGGACAAGGGCCCCGGAAATTTCCGGGGCTCTTTCTATTTTGTGGAGTGGTTACGTTTTCTGGATAAGAGCGCGGTTTCGCGAGAGCTTGGGGCGAAGTTACAATTCTTGGTCGAACAGATTTGGCTGTCCAGCAGCTATTTGCGTAGCATAAAGTGACTGCATGGTAGTCAGAAATTCGGCCTGACCGCCGTAGCTGGGATGCCTTGCCTTACACACAGTACGCTCAGAAAAAACACCGGACAGAATGTTGTGGGCGTCGTTGCCAATGGCGACTATCCGTTTCGGTTGCAAATATTCGACGATTTGGATCAGAATCTCGGCTCCTGCCCTGCGCTCCTTGGCATTGTGCGCGCGGTTGGAGAACGGATTGCCCCCGATGAAGGGGTGAAGGGGAAACACATTCCAGAGGAAGACCGGTGCGCTGACGCGCAATAGGATGTCCCAGATCGCGGTAGCGGTCCGTTCCGCGACCGGTTTTCCGTAGGTTGGCCGCTCCACATCCAACCCCCAACGCTCCAAGTGATCGGAAAAATGCACGTCATCAGTCAGCGCTAAACCCGTCCGCCGCCCTCCCCGATATCCGAGGTCACGTCCAACCCAGATCGAATCCAGATCGGTCTTGGATGCTCGATCCAGCATTTCTGCAAGATAGTGCCGCCTCAAATCGGGCGCATCTTTCGTATCATAGATAGGGCAGCGATCGAAATACGGATTAAACGTGTTCTCAAACTGAATGTCTTCCAGCGCCCGGATGATCTTTTGTGTCCCTGTCATGCACCTTGATTCCCGGCGAATTTGTAGCGCAATGTGCGTTGATCGCGATTGCCGACGATGATGCCGCCATTGTTCTTTCGGACTTCGCGAAACACTTCGTAGCCTTGCAGGATAGCGTGCTCCCACAGGTGTAGCGGGCAGGCCTCCACCTCGTATCCGCGCACAAAGTTTCTCACTGCCTTCAGAAGATCGAAGGACACCGTCTTTTGGTCCTCGAAGAAGTTAACAGATTTTGCGTAGGAGAAAATGTAGGCCGACAGTCCTTCATCAATGACAATTGCACGCCCGCTGTCCTGAGCCTCATCGACGTCCTTCCGGCTCTTGCGTTTATGTTTGATCAGCGCCCTGAAAGTCGGCGACCAGTGTAGGATCGCCGAATTGGCAAAATGAAAGACATCGTGAAAGCGATATCCGTCCTCGTCGGCGATATTATCCGAAAGTGGGTCACCTATAAAGACGCCATTCCACCGCAGATAACTTCGGCCATCGGCTCGCTGTGAAATTTCAATCTCGAAAGTGCGCGGCAGTTGTTCCTCGATGGGGAAGTCGGCATCAAAATCCGGTAGCTCATCAGGATCCGGCGTGATGAAGCGACCACAAGCTTTGGCCATGTTGTTCGTCAAAACGGCCGAAAACGAGACGCCGGCGGCTTGTACGGCCTCGATATAGACTTGGACGAAGTTGAGCACCTTGTCCTTGGCTGTATCATCAGCAACGTCGATGCGCAGAAGCCTGGATGTCTGCTCACCTAACCGCAGCAGGACAGAGTCCAGGGGCGCGATATCTTTGGTGGTCATGACCTGGGCAACCGGATGCGCGGGATCAGCGTTCGCCGCGATGCTGACTGCGTAGCCGCTCCCGCCCAAAACCTGTGCAAACATATCCGAGAGCTTCACGTCCAAGCGCCTGCAAAGCGCGGCAACATACCAGAGCGTATCGCCGAGTTCTTCCTCGACATCGCGCTGAAAACCTGTGAACGCGGATTTTTCCCTGTGAAGCTTCTTCGAAGTGCTCATCACGCTACCGACTTCACCAAACAGCCCCAGCAGGATCGGCGTTACCTCCGAGTGTGCAAAGCGGTCCGTGGGTGCGATGGCTTGCTCGTATTCGGATAGCAGAACATGCGGACTGGCTGGTGATCCGCTCATTGTGCTGCTCTCTTTCTCGCGGCTTCCACCATGTCGAACGGCCTGCCCTGGTATCCCCGGACGCCGAGTTCATCGAACCAAGTCTCGAACATCTCTATCGCTCCGACATCTGTTACTTTATGTTCGCCTATACCTGAGTGAATGAGTCCTGCTGATTTTAGATAGCCAGGAAGCTCGGGGCCTTCTGCACCAAAGTAGACGAATTTCTGCGAAATAAGCACACGGTCAACTGACGTATCTTTCCTGGTATGATCTGCGCGCTGGGTTCCATCTTGGTTGCTATGGTAGGAATTCAGTTGGAGCCAACCTTCACCATCTGGACAGTAGATATTGTCGCCGCATGCCATGCGATAGCTTCCGAAGAGATTTGGTTTTTTCTTGGAAAATCTTGGGTCATGCCAGTATTCTGAGAATGTCAAATCTTCTTCGACACACATAGCGTGAACTAAGAATCCACCGCGGCGGACTCCTTTCCTGTCGCTCCCGGTGCCGATAATCCAATCTCCGATCGAAGCGTGTTTCCTGATCTTTGGTTTACAAGTGGCCAACGTGCAGAAACCATTGAACGGGTTTGGAGCAAACCCGCTGTCATAGGCGACCACGTAACTATACATTTTTGGCATCTGGCCCTCGCTAACAGGGATGTCGGCGAATAGACCGGGGCTCGACCGGTGTGCCGTCCGGTGCTTCAAACTGCTCATAATCCCCATTCACAGCGTCAATAATCCTGTCTGCGTTCCATCCGACAACCGCATGTCCGTATTCGTCGAGCGCTTCGGGAACCTCGCATCCGTTGGCTCCGCGCTCCCACACGCCGACAATAGTTTTGTCTTGCTTGTGCGCGCGCTCGATTTCCCAGTTTACCCATTCGCTGTTCTTGGTTTCCGGAGAGATATAGACGATCATTGTGCTGGCCCAATCGATACGGGGCGCAAGTATCTGAGTTTTAATGTAATCCGGTGACTTGGCGTTATTTGGACGATCCGAATTTATCGAACTGTCGCGCACATCCATGCCCTTGTTCTTGAGCAGGTCTTTAAGGTCGGTCAGGCCCTTGTCGTCCTTATGGACATGGCTGATAAATACATTTTTGGTCTTGTTGCTCATCGGTGCTATCGTCCCGTCTGACCATATACTGTGTCTCGCCTTGTAGGCTACACCATATAGGCACAAAGTGCGAGCCTCGATCGTCTTGGAGTGGAAAGGAGTTAGATGTTACCACCCATCCTTGAAATCTTCGTAATCTGGCATCCGGACGACCAGCAAGGCGCGGGGCTCGCTGAGACAATCTTCGATCACTTCATGAAGGGGACAACCTTCTCCGGTGTGATCGGCGGCGGAGTGCAGGTCTCCTTGCGAAGCGCGGGGTGGGAAGGTCAGGACGACGCGCCCAGGCCCATCTATGCAGAGGGCCATACGTCGCCGAACGGCATCCGTCCCGCGAGCTTCGTGGCTATCGTTCCCTTGCTCGGCATTGAAATGGCGGCGTGCGTCGAGGCCGAAAACACGCAATGGCACGCCTATGTAAAGGCCATTCAGGACTTGCACCAGGCATCGCCTGAACGTGTCGGCGTGTTCCCCTACGCAATGGATTCTGGTGCTACGCGCGGGACAAAGCTTCAAGACATCCTGGGGGCATACCAGTTCGTAGCGGCGGGTAATCCCGACGGCAGGGGCGAAGACGTCGAGAGCATGCTTTGCCGGGACCTGACGCAGGGCATCACGCAGATGATTTCCCCTGACGAGATGGACCGACTGACAGCATTTATCAGCCATACCAAGCGGCACAGCCTGGGCGAAGGTCAAGATGTCGATGACCTTGTCGATTTGGTGCGTGAGGTTATCCGGAATACGCGCCTGAACGAGTTCTTCGATGCCAATGACTTGCAACCAGGCACCGACTGGGACCAAGAACTCCGAGATAAGTCCGGTGCAAGCGCAATGCTTGCGCTGCGGACGGATCTGTATTCCAGCCGGGAATGGTGTCAGCGTGAGGTGGTTATCGCCAAGACACATGGTATGCCTGTGATCATGATGGACGCGATCGGCGTTGGAGAGGAGCGCGGCTCGTTCTTGATGGACCATGTCCCCCGGATCGCTCTCAGAAAAATGGAAGGGCGCTGGCGACGGCAAGACGTTTATCGCGCCCTCAATCTACTGGTTGATGAATGTCTGAAGCGCGCGCTCTGGATACACCAGAAAGATCTCTCGCATGAGCGCCCTGAACTCGATGTTGCGTGGTGGGCACCACATGCGCCGGAACCGCTGACCTTGTCACGCTGGATCGATTCCTATCTGGAACAGAACGGCGACGACGCCAGTGACGAAGCTATTCGGATTCTGCATCCTGATCCGCCGCTGGGACCCGAGGAGCGAAATGTGTTAATGAACTACGCGCGGACGACCCGCCTTGGACGGGAGATTGATATCATGACCCCGCGCCAGCTTGCGACGAGAGGGGGGTAGGATGGCCGCAGAACAGCGCAGGACCGAGCTGCTCCCGGCGAACGCGCTGAGCGGCAAACAACTTGGCTTGTCCGTATCCGACAGTCCCGACCTCGACCGGTTGGGGCTGCTGGATACGCATTTTCGTATGACGCTCGGAGAGCTGGCACGCACGGTGATCATCGCGGGTGGCTCGCTGTATTATGGCGGGCATCTTCAGCCCGGCGGCATCACAAATTTCCTTATAGAAGAGTTACATCGTTATGGGCGGCGCGACCGCCCCCTCAAGGTTTGTCTTGCATGGACGGTTCATCGGGCAATGACACCAGAGCAGATAGCCGAGCAAAAAGAACTGCTGGGGCTGTTCGGGGAGATACATTTTCTCTCGCGTGACGGGGACAGGCTCGACGGCCCAGTTGATGAACCGGTAATCAATGATCCACCAGCCGAAGAGCGCGCCCGCTCTCTGTCGGCCTTGCGGGCTTATATAACGAGCGGCACAAGTGCCCGCATAGTAATCGGCGGCAAGCGCGCCGGGTTTCAAGGAGTTATGCCAGGCATCCTCGAAGAGGTAATGTTTGCTCTGGAACGTAGGCAGCCTCTCTATTTGGCTGGAGGATTCGGCGGCGCGACCTTGGACGTTATTCGACATTTGCGACCTGAATACGCTGAGTGGTTTCCTTTGGCGCGGGATGCACCTCCTCCCGACGAACGGCTTGTCCACGGCCTCGCGAAAATCGCAGATGTTGTAGCTGCTACGAGTTGGGACGGTTTCGAGAACGGGTTGAGCGAAGATGAAAACCTTCTTCTGGCTGCTTCTTACCGCCCGAGCGAAATAGCCGGTCTGGTTGGCAAGGGAATGGGGCACATGCTGCCGTCAATCGAAGGCCGAGAATAGCTCGTTTTGCCTCCCTTAACCCAAGCGAGCGGAGGGCCTTGGCTCTGGTTTCAACGAATCTTGGAGGTATGATTGTATAGGCGATCTGGCGGCGTGGATCTCGCCGACCAAGGGTCAATCAGCGGTTCTTGGGCGACGCGCTCGACCTCCACAGCTCTCGAAGCAGCCGGCGCTTTTAGTCACCGCCACGAAACTCCATAAACACAATAAGCACCAGCGCGTGCGGATGCTCAACCAGGGGATATTAGCGACTTTCCACCATTCAGAAGAAAAAATACTATAAAAAACATGACGCTATGAGGTTGCGATCTTAGTGGTGTACATTATCTTAGCAACACATCTAAGCTCGATGGCGCGGCCGAGCCGCACTCCTTGAACGGGTCCGAGTGCCCGAAGAAAGTCACCAGCCTTCAAGGAGTCACAAATGAGTTTTCATCCACGTCAAGCCGCCGGTGGTGTGCCGCGTCTTTCCGTTAAGGATCTGGAAGAGATCGGCGCGATGATAGAGGCGAGTGTAGCTCAGTTGCTCGAGATCATCGGGTCGGTCGAGCCAAATGAGCGCCCTGAATACCTTACCACACAAGAAGTAGCTAAAATAACAAAATACAAGAAGGCTACGCTGGAGGCTTTTCGGGCAAAGCGCCAAGGCCCTCCATTCTATCGCCAAGGTTTCAACGTCCGCTATAGAGAGGATGAGGTCCGCGAGTGGATGGAGCGTGACCGGGAAGCCGGGCGTTAGTCGCGCGTTCGCTCGTGTGGAAGGTCTGAGTTCCTTCGTGCCGCTTTTTAAGGGCACGAAGAAGCCCTTTCACGTTCTTCTGGGTTGGTAGTCTGACGCAGACTTCAAGCGGCCAATTTCTATCTGTCCTGCAATTTGAGCCTCGGACATCGTTGAGCTTTGGCGCTGCTGCTTCTACCCTCGCCGCGACAGTCTTCTGTCCAGCGAGACGGCAACCACCACGAGGGCAGGCAATGAACCAAACATCCCACAATAGCCTTGTATCCTTCATTTGGCGCATTGCCGATGACTGTCTTCGGGACGTCTACGTGCGAGGGAAGTATCGTGATGTAATCCTGCCGATGGTCGTTCTCCGGCGCCTCGACACCCTGCTGGAGCCAACCAAGGACGCCGTCCTCGAGGAAGTCCGTTACCAGAAGGAAGAGATGGGTGCGGTCGAGTTTGACGATGAGCCGCTGAGAGACGCCGCCGGATACGTGTTCTTCAACACCAGCCAGTGGACCCTGAAGAAGCTCCACAGCACCGCCACAAACAACCAGCAGATCCTGCTGGCCAACATCGAGGACTATCTCGACGGCTTCTCCGACAACGTCAAAGAGATCGTCACCCGCTTCAAGCTATTCGATCAGATGCGGCACATGGCGAAAAAGCAGGTCTTGCTGGACGTCATCGAAAACTTTGTGTCGCCGTGGATCAACCTAACACCACACGATCAAGAGGACCCTGACGGGAACACCTTGCCTGGCCTGTCTAACCTCGGCATGGGTTACGTCTTCGAAGAGTTGATCCGCAAGTTCAACGAAGAGAACAACGAGGAAGCCGGGGAACACTTCACCCCGCGCGAGGTGATCCACCTCATGACCCACCTCATGTTCGACCCGATCACGGATCAGCTGCCCCCGGTCATGACGATCTACGATCCGGCCTGCGGCTCGGGCGGCATGCTCACTGAGGCGCAGAACTACATCAAGGAACCCGACGGCCCGATCCAGGCAAAAGGCGACGTCTATCTCTACGGCAAGGAGATCAACGACGAGACCTACGCGATCTGCAAATCGGACATGATGATCAAGGGCAACAACCCCGAGAACATCCGCGTCGGCTCCACCCTTTCCACCGATGAATTCTCGGCCAACCGCTTCGACTTCATGCTGTCCAACCCGCCCTACGGCAAAAGCTGGAACAGCGAAGTCAAATACATCAAGGACGGCAAGGACGTCATCGACCCCCGCTTTCAGGTCGAACTGACCGACTACTGGGGCAACAAGGACACCATGGACGCCACGCCGCGCTCCTCCGACGGACAGCTGCTGTTCCTGATGGAAATGGTGAACAAGATGAAGCCCGCTGGCACAAGCCCGCTCGGCTCGCGCATCGCCTCGGTCCACAACGGGTCCAGCCTCTTCACCGGTGATGCGGGCAGCGGAGAATCCAACATCCGCCGCTTTATTATCGAGAACGACATGCTGGACACCATCATCCAGCTGCCGAACAACCTGTTCTACAACACTGGCATCACCACCTACATCTGGCTCCTGACCAACGCCAAGCCTGAGGCCCGTAAGGGCCGGGTCCAGCTGATTGATGCCAACCTGCTCTATCGCAAACTGCGCAAGAACCTTGGCGACAAGAATTGCGAATTTGCGCCCGAGCACATCAAGGCGATCACAGACGCCTACCTGAACTTCGCCCCTGTCGAGCGCGAGATCGACGCGAACAACGATCCCGTCGGCATCGCCGTGCAGGTCTTCGACAACGAGGACTTCGGCTATCACAAGGTCACGATCGAACGCCCCGACCGCCGCCGCGCGGCTTTCAGCGCCGATCGCATTGCGCCCCTGCGCTTTGACAAATCCCTGCGCGAGCCGATGGAATGGCTCTACGCGGAGCATGGCGAACAGGTCTATGAACCCGGCTTCCTGAAGGGCGAGCAGAAGGCCATCGTCGCATGGTGCGAGCAACAGGGGATCACGCTCAACGCCAAGCAGCGGGGCAAGCTGACCGACACCAGCTTCTGGACCAGACTGCGCGACCTGCTCAAGGTCGCGACCCAGCTGATGGGCGACATCGGCACCGAGGAGACGGACGACTTCAACGCCTTCCGCGACGCGGTGACCAAGGCGATCAAGGCTCGCAAGATCAAGCTGGGCGTGACGGAGAAGAACGCCATTCTGAACGCCGTCAGCTGGTATGACGAGGCGGCGCAAAAGGTCATCGCCAAGCGGCGCAAGCTGTCCTCGGGCGATCTGAACGACCTGACCACCCATCTGGGCTGTGCCACCGGGGATCTGGGCGATTTCGGCTGGTACGTGCAGCCCGACGGCAGCTACCTGACCTATGAGACCGCGACCGACCTGCGCGATGCGGAAAGCGTGCCGCTCAAGGACAGCATCCACCGCTATTTCCTGGCGGAGGTGAAGCCGCATGTGGAGGAAGCCTGGATCAACCTCGACAGCGTCAAGATCGGCTACGAGATCAGCTTCAACAAATATTTCTACCGCCACAAGCCGCTGCGCAGCCTCGAAGAAGTCACGCAGGACATTCTGGCGCTGGAGGAGAAGGCCGACGGGTTGATCGCCGATATCCTCGGCGTCGAAGTCGCGACCAAGCTGGAGCCGGCGGAATGAACATTGCGACACTTCCAAGGTACGACAGCTATAAGGACAGCGGTGTTCAGTGGATTGGTGAGATACCTTCCCACTGGCTTGTCGAGCGCAGCAAATGGCTATTCCACGACCGAAAGGAACGAGCACGCAAGGGTGAGCCGCAGCTTGCGGCGACCCAGAAGTATGGTGTGATCCCGCAGGCAGAATTCATGGAGCTTGAAGGCCGGAGGATCACCCAAGTCTTTCTCGACTTCACTATTCTGAAGCATGTCGAAGCAGGCGACTTCGTGATGAGTATGCGCAGCTTCCAAGGTGGCCTTGAATATTCCGAACACACCGGATGCGTGAGTTCGGCATACGTCGCGCTGGAACCTCAGGACGAGGTTCACCCGCCATTCTACAAGTACCTATTGAAGAGCACCCGGTACATTGAGGCGCTTCAATCGACCTCCAACCTTGTTCGTGACGGTCAGGCGCTGCGGTTTGAGAACTTTTCCATGGTGGATCTTTTCGCACCTCCGCTCCCCGAACAACGCGCCATTGCGGCGTTTCTGGATGGGAAATGCGCGACGATTGATGAGGCGGTGCGGATCAAGGAGGAGCAGATCACGCTCCTGCGCGAGCGCAGGCAGATACTGATCCAGCAGGCCGTCACCCGCGGCCTGAACAAAGACGCCCCCATGAAGGACAGCGGCATCGACTGGATCGGCCAAATCCCCGCGCATTGGGAACCGCGCCACAACAAGTTCATCTTTGCTTTGACAAAAAGGTTGGTAGGGAAGCGCGCGCCAGAGTTCGACCTCCTGTCACTCACCCTTCGAGGTGTCATAAAGCGTGACATGGAAAACCCGGAAGGTAAGTTTCCTGCCGAATTCGACACCTACCAAGAGGTCACCCCAGGCGACTTTGTGTTCTGTCACTTCGATGTCGAAGAGACACCGAGAACGATTGGGCTATCAGAATTTTTCGGCATGATCACTGGAGCATACACTGTCTATCGGCCCGCCGAGGACGTGAACTCTCGCTTTCTCATGCACTTCTACATCTTTGCAGATACGGGAAAGAAAATGCGTGGAATGTATAAGGGGCTCCGCAACACGATCCCGAAGGAAAGTTTCGCATCCTTCAAAACGCCACTCCCACCTCGTGACGAGCAAGATGCAATCGTGGCTCATATCGACGATCAAAGTCGACGGATTGATGCTGCCATAGCATTGAAAGAATCCCAGATCACCGCTTTGCGCGAATACAAGACAAGCTTGATCAACGCTGCGGTGACTGGAAAGATCAAGGTGATGTAAGCGCGGGCCCCAGAACGGGGCCTGCGACCCGAACATTTGAAAGTCGCGTCATGAATATTGCGGTCAGCAACACCAAGGAAATCGCACTGGAGCAGGCCATCGAACGTGGTCTCGCCGGTGCCATCTCGGAAGAGCTGGCCGAAGGCGCCGGGCCGACTGGCCCATTCCGCATCGGCCGCCCCGCCGATTTCGACGCAACCCGCGCGCTCGACACCGCGCTGTTCTGGGAATTCCTCGAAACCACTCAGGGCAAGGCGCTGGAGCGACTCAAGACCCGCAACCCTACCGACTGGCAGGCCAAGATCCTCGGCCAATTCGACAAGCTGATCAAACGCAAGGGCCTGCTGCACATCCTGAAAAAGGGCCTGCCCGTCGATGACGCGCAGTTCACGCTGATGTATCCTGCGCCGCTGGCGAGTTCAGCGCAAAAGGTCCACGACAACTTCGCCGCCAATAT
The DNA here is from genome assembly GCF_900112685.1 of Roseivivax sediminis. Classification (GTDB taxonomy): domain Bacteria; phylum Pseudomonadota; class Alphaproteobacteria; order Rhodobacterales; family Rhodobacteraceae; genus Roseivivax; species Roseivivax sediminis. The sequence continues at coordinate 429,135 of NZ_FOMS01000001.1, read as the reverse complement.
CTGGAGCGTGATGCGGCAGGTGCATCATTCCCTTTCCAATCCGAATGAATCCGTGGACATGGTGCTGTTCCTCAACGGCCTGCCCATCATCACGCTGGAACTAAAGAACGCCTGGACCCACCAGACCGCCCGCTACCACGGCCAGAAGCAATATCGCGAACGCGACGCCAGCCAGCCCCTGCTGAGCTTTGGCCGCGTCTTGGTCCACATGACCGCAGATACTGACGAGGTCTGGATGGCGACCAAGCTGGCGGGCGGCTCGACCTTCTTCCTGCCCTTCAACAAGGGCCACAACGAGGGCGCGGGCAATCCGCCCAACCCCAATGGCCACAAGACCGCCTATCTGTGGGAAGAGGTGTTCCAGCCGCAGAGCCTGTCTGGGATCATCCAACACTTCGTCCTGCTCGAGGGCAAGTCCACCGACCCGCTGGCGAAAAAGACGCTGATCTTCCCGCGCTATCACCAGCTGGACGTGGTGCGTCAGCTGCTGACCCACACCGCCGGGCAAGGCGTCGGCCATAGCTACCTGATCCAGCACTCGGCAGGGTCCGGCAAGTCGAACTCGATCACCTGGACGGCCTATCAGCTGATCGAGACCTACCCGGACAGCATGGACCTGCCCGGTGCCCGTGCGCTGGATGCACCGCTATTCGACAGCGTGATCGTGGTGACCGACCGCCGGTTGCTGGACAAGCAGCTGCGCGACAACATCCGCGACTTCTCTGAGGTGAAGAACATCGTCGCTCCGGCGATGCGCTCTGCCGATCTGAAAGCGGCGCTGGAAAACGGCAAGAAGATCATCATCACCACGATCCAGAAGTTCCCCTTCATCATCGACGGGATCGCCGATCTGAGCGACAAGCGCTTTGCCGTTATCATCGACGAGGCCCATAGCGGCCAGAGCGGTCTGGCCCATGACAAGATGAACCAGGCCATGGGCGGCGGCGAGGATCCGGATGAGGAGGATAACCAGGACAAGATCCTGAAGGCGATGCGCGCCCGCAAGATGCGCGGCAACGCCTCCTACTTCGCCTTCACCGCCACGCCCAAGAACACGACCTTGGAGAAGTTCGGCACGCAGCTGGAAGATGGCCGTTTCAAGCCCTTCCACCTATACTCGATGAAGCAGGCGATCGAGGAAGGCTTCATCCTCGATGTCCTTGCCAATTACACGACCTATAAGGGCTATTACGAGATCCAGAAGTCGATCGAAGATAACCCCCTGTTCGATACGGTGAAGGCGCAGAAGAAGCTCCGTTCCTATGTCGAGCGCAGCCAGCAGACGATCAACACCAAGGCAGAGATTATGGTCGATGACTTCATCGACAACGTGGTCAACACCAAGAAGCTGCGTGGCAAAGGCAAGGGTATGATCGTCACCCAGAACATCGAGATGGCGATCCGCTACTACAATGCGGTGCAGGCCGAGCTTGAGAAGCGCGGGAAGCCCTTTAAGGCGCTGATCGCGTTCTCGGGTGAGAAAGAGGTCGATGGGATCAAGCGCACCGAAGCCGAGATGAATGGCTTTGCCGAGGACAAAACGCGTTCCGAGTTCGACAAGGACGAATACCGGCTTCTGGTCGTAGCGAACAAGTATTTGACCGGCTTTGACCAGCCGAAGCTTTGCGCAATGTATGTCGACAAGAAACTGCAATCGGTGCTGGCGGTGCAGGCACTATCGCGGTTGAACCGGTCCTCGCCCAAGCTCGGCAAACGCACCGAGGACCTCTTCGTCCTCGACTTCTTCAACGAAACCGAGGACATCAAGGCTGCCTTCGATCCGTTCTTCACTGTGACGTCCCTGTCCGAAGCGACCGACGTGAACGTCCTGCATGAGTTGAAAGGCACGCTGGATGACGCTGGCGTCTACGAGTGGGCAGAGGTTGAGGAGTTCTGCACCCGGTTCTTCGAGGGAGAAGATTCGCAGAAACTGAGCCCCCTGATTGATACGGCTGCCGCGAGGTTCAACGACGAACTGGATTTGGTGGACGAGGCAAAGATCGACTTCAAGGTCAAAGCCAAGCAATTCGTGAAGATCTACGGCCAGATGGCCTCGATCATGCCGTTCGAAGTGCTCGACTGGGAGAAGCTCTTCTGGTTCCTGAAGTTCTTGGTGCCGAAGCTGAAGATTCAAGACCCCAATCAGGACGCCTTGGACGAACTGCTCGAAGCTGTGGACTTGTCGTCTTACGGGCTTGAACGCACGAAGCTCAATCAATCCATCGAGCTGGATTCCGGTGAAGCCGAGCTTGATCCCCCGAACCCCAACCCGCGTGGCTACCGCGGCGAAGATGCGCAGGAAGATCCGCTTGAAGAGATCATTCGCAGCTTCAACGAACGTTGGTTCCAAGGATGGAGTGCAACCCCTGAAGAGCAGCGGGTCAAATTCCTCAATATTGTGGAAAGCGTTCAGGCTCACCCAGACTTCGAAGAGAAGTTCAGCGAAAATCCTGACCCGTATTCCCGCGACCTCGCCTTCGATAAAATCATGAAGGACGTGATGCTTCGCCGCCGCAAGGAAGAACTTGAGCTCTACAAGCTGCATGCACAGGATCAGGCATTCAAATCGTCACTCTATCAAAGCATCAAAGATGCAATCGACAAAGGCCGACCCCCAACATGACCCTCCCCGCGCATTGACCACCGGGTTATTGAAGTTGGCGAAAGCCCTCTAACCCTGAAAAGGGCGGCGGGCTGTTGTTCGCCCTTCGCATTTCTTGCAATGAGTAAATCTGACCGTATCAACCCAACTTGAACTCGCGCTCTATTCTTGAATACGCGCGGATTGCATCATGTTTCGAGTGATTTCCATCGCAGTGCTGATGGCCGTATACATCGGCACCAGTGTCGTGAATGCGGTATCCAAGGGCAGCGAAAGCTTTGCGAGCAGCGGCTGACATTTGAGAAGAAATCTGCCTTGCCCCGAATACCTCTACATCGGAAATCTGACGGCCATGATGGAAGTGATGGCGATCAACCCAAAGGTGTATCTTGTGCACGCGAAAGCTTATGGATAACCATAAGGTAATATCACAGATATCCTGCTCGAGCCCAAACTCATCCGGGTGCCCTTTTAGGCGCCGTTCCTTTCGTACCTGCAGTTTACACCTCAGCCCACTACTATTGCGCATGACGAAGCCGCGTGACAGATTTTGTATTTGGGGAGAGTTGAAGTATCTGCGCTGCGTTGGCATGTGTCGGCAGGATTGCGTCTCTGTCTGTGGCGAGACTCGTTATACAGTCACTAATTTTTTGCTGATCACGAAGAAGCGGCCCGAATAGTGCTACGTCGTGAATGTAAACGCCGTCGATACCTGGAATTTTTTGGTCCAGCAGTAGCTTCGCGTTGATGGGACTTACCCCTACCGATTGCGCGATGGTCCGATGGGTATGTCGAAGAATGTGTCCCGTCTCACTCGGCATCGATTTTTCACGTATTACCTTGGTGTGGGTGATGGAGCGATCCTTGGCTCTTGTGGGAAAGAGCCATTCTGATCCTGAGTACAGGAATTTGGACATCTCCTCTGCACGTTTTACGCAGTCCACCATTTGCCACGAAAGTGGGAGATCGAAGCCTTCCGAAGTTTTCATTTTCGGGAAGTGTATAGTGCATGACTGAAGGTCGAGCCATTCTCTTTTGATCGTCATAACTGTTCCCGGGCGTAATCCGCTCAAGATATGTAGCTTGTGCATCTCCTGCCTCAGAGGGTTTGGAAGCGCCTCCACTTGACTCCACCAATCGAAAATAAGTTGCGGTAAAATGACCCTCTTGCTGGCCCTTTCCTTATGGAATATCACGCCTTGAACAGGGTTGTATTCGAAAGCTTCTTCATCGTCGGAGAGAGCTTCAGCCACATTATACGCAGCACGGAAATATCGCATTGTCTGATTGGCAACAATTTTTCCGTGGTTTGCTGTGATATATGCATGGAGTTCACGAGCGTCTTTTTTCCTAATGTCTACTATCATTCGGCCGCGCCAGCGCTTGAGGTAACGCACTCGAGTTTCCTCAACGTTGTGTATAGACCTTTCGGATTTTTCTGCTGCTGCGAGCACGGCCTGATAGTTGATCATGAGCTCGTCCACGTTCCAACCAACAGGGTCTCCATTAACAACCATCAAGTCCGCGCCGTCGCGAGCCTGCCGCTTAGGTGGGAAGGGGTCCACACCCCGCTTGATCTTGCTCAGTAGTTCAGCTGCGATATTCCTTGCTTCGGCGAGGCTGTGGGTCTCTGTTGTTCCTATCGTGTGACGGACCGTTCGGACGAGAGTTCTTCGCCCACTGGGCCCTTGCCAAAGATCGGCTTGGATCTTGTAGGATTTGCATGTCTTGTTCACTGCAACGAAGAACCCTGCGATTTTTCCGTCGCGAATAGTTTGTGCTTCGCCACTCCAGGTGAGGGCCTTGATTTTCTTCTCGTTTAGCCAGTCAGCCATGTTAACCTCCGAACAGTTTGGTGCCGTTTCGCGAACCGCCTGCGACCCGCGACGGTTACAGACGATATTGGCCGATTCAAATCTGACGAAGGATAATTATCCTTTATTTTCAGTATGATACCGGGTGATATCGGGCGATCCACAACATCACTCTATTAACTCCTAAGGGGCAGGTTGCAGGTTCGAATCCTGCCGGGGTCGCCATTCTGAAATATGTAAGGCGGTTGTGGCGGCCACCAATTGAATGCCATTCCGGCCGTTTTGGCTTTCATCGAGGCGACAATAATTCTTCCATGACAAGCTTACCACATAAATTCGGTGGGTTTCGATTGAGGGAGCAGCCGCGGTACTGCTGTTAGCCGATTGCCGTCGACCCCCGCGCCCAAGTTGACGAAGCGCGGATTTGTCCTCCAAAAGTTCCGCGGTTCCGGAGCCTTTCACGTCCACCGTCGGAAAGAGGCGGGACGAAGCCCGCGCTTCAGCCGCGTGGCGCCGCATGTCGAAAGGACACATCCAGGCCGAAGGCGACGAATATCCTATTTGCCAACGTCCATTTCAACGAGGACATTCCGCGCCTCGCAAAATTTTGGGACAAAGCTGGGCTCCGGTCACGGGTGCCGTGACGCGGATCGTGGCTGTGAGGCGCGCATCAAAGCCGCTTCCCGGTCGCTTGATCGAAGAAGGACGCCTTCCGGGTGTCGATGTTCACCGCAAAAGGGTTGCCGACCGTGTAGCTGTCTTCCTGACTCAGTCGATGCGCCATGCTGATGCCCCCGAAGTCCGACCAGGCGAGTATGTCGCTGCCCATCGGTTCGATCAGTGACAGAGTGCCTTCGAGCTGCCGCGATGTGCCGTCGGCCGGTACGATATGCTCCGGCCGCAGGCCCAGCGTCGCCTTCTGACCGGTCTCGACGCGCTCCTCGAAAGGATAGGCCTCCATGTCGAGGGCGAAACCGCCGGTTTCGAACGTGAGCGTGCCGTCGCGCGTGGAAAACTGCCCCTCGACCTTGTTCATGGCGGGCGAACCGAGAAAACCGCCGACAAAGGCGTTGGCCGGTTTGTTGTAGACATTCAGTGGCGTATCGAGCTGCTGGATGACGCCATCCTTCATTACGGCGATCCGGTCGGCGAGCGTCAGCGCCTCGATCTGATCGTGGGTCACGTAGATCATGGTTGAACCGATCGCCTTGTGCAGCTTCTTGATCTCCAGCCTGAGCTCCGCGCGCAGCTTGGCGTCGAGGTTCGACAGCGGCTCGTCGAACAGGAAGATGTCGGCGTCGCGCACGAGGGCGCGACCGATTGCAACGCGCTGCCGCTGTCCGCCCGACAGCGCCGCGGGCTTGCGGTCGAGCAGGTGCGTGATCTGCAGGACCTCGGCCGCCCATTCGATCTTCCTGTCGATCGTGGCGCGATCGACCCGGGCGATGCGCAGGCCGTAGGACATGTTCCGACGCACGCTCATCGTCGGGTAGAGCGCGTAGGACTGGAACACCATGCCGATGCCGCGGTCCTTCGGATCGGCCCAGGTGACGTCCTTGCCGTCGAAATGGATGCTGCCTGCGCTCGCGTCAGTGAGCCCGCCGACGGCATTCATCAGCGTGGATTTCCCGCAGCCCGACGGCCCGAGGAGGACCAGGAACTCGCCGTCCCGGATATCGAGGTCGAGCTTGTCTATGACCGCGTGCTGGCCATAGCGGATTTCAAGGTTGCGGATGGAGACGGAGGTCATGGCTTACCCCTTCACGGCGCCGGAGGCGATGCCGCGGACGAACCAGCGGCCGGAGCCCAGATAAACGGCCAGCGGGACCAGAGACGTCAGGATGGTCGCGGCCATGTTGACGTTGTAGGCCCGTTCGCCGGTGGTGGTGTTGACGATGTTGTTCAGCTGCACGGTCATCGGCAGGTTCTCGCGGCCCGCGAAGACGAGCCCCAGCAGGAAGTCGTTCCAGATCGCCGTGACCTGCATGATGACCGCGACGATGGTGATCGGGACGGACATCGGCAGGATGATGGTGAAGAAGATCATCCAGAAGCCGGCTCCGTCGATGCGTGCCGCCTTGAAGAGTTCGGTCGGAAGCCCCGAATAGTAGTTCCGGAACAGGAGCGTCATCACCGGCATCCCGAAAATGACATGCGTGAGCACGACCCCCGGCAGCGATCCGTAGATGCCCGCCTGGGCGTAGAAGCGCACCAGCGGATAGATGAACACCTGATAGGGCATGAATGCGCCCAGCAGCAGGCAGGCGAAGAGCACATTCCCGCCACGGACCTTCCAGAACGACAGCGCGTAGCCGTTCAACGCGCCCAGCAGGATCGACAGCACGACGCTGGGGATCAGGATCTCGACCGAGTTCCAGAAGCCGACGCGCAGTCCGGTACAGTCGAGCCCGGTGCAGGCGCTCGACCATGCCACCTTCCAGGCGTCGAAGGTGAGCTCGCGGGGCAGGGCGAAGATCTGTCCCAGCCGGATCTCGTCCATCGTCTTCAGCGAGGTGACGACCATCACGTAGAGCGGCAGCAGAAAGAACAGCGTCATCGCGCCGAGGAAGGCGTAGATCCCTATGCGTCCCCAGAGCTGCTGGGAAGTCACGGGCCGCCGGGCGGCGGGGGCGATCAGTTCGGCCACACTCATGCCGAGGATCCCTTCTTGCCGAGGTATTGCGAATAGAGAACCGGCGCGATGATGAGCAGGACGGTGACCAGCATCGTGGTCGAGGCCGCGGTCGCCAATCCGATGTTCGCCCGCTCGAACAGGTTGTCCATGATGAACTTCGCGGGAACCTCGCTGGCATTGCCGGGGCCGCCGTTGGTCATCGCGACGATGAGGTCGTACATCTTGACGATGCTGATCGACAGCAGCACCAGCGAGGTGACGATCATCGGCCGCAGGATCGGCAGGATGATAAAGGCATAGACGCGCCAGGCCGGGATGCCGTCGATCCGCGTGGCCTTCCACAGATCGGTGTCGATGCCCCGCAGGCCGGCCAGCAGCAGCGCCATCACCAGCCCGGCCCCGTGCCAGACGGTGGCGAGCACCACGGCGTAGAGGACGGTATTGCTGTTGACGACCCAGTCGAGCACGAAGCCGGAGAACCCCATATCGCGCATCGTCCGCTCGATGCCGAGATCCGGGTTGAGGATCCATTGCCACATCAGGCCGGTCACGACCATGGACATGGCGTAGGGATAGAGGAAGGCCGTCCGGAACAGGCCCTCAGCGCGCACGTTCTGATCGATGAAGATCGCCAGAAGCGTGCCCAGGACGAAGCAGATCGCAAGGAAGAACACAGCGATGAAGGCGAAGTTCTCCAGCGAGGTCAGCCAGCGCGACGTCCCGAACAGCTCTGTGTACTGGGCGAAGCCCACGAAGTCGTTTCTGGGAAGCAGCCGGGAGCTGGAGAACGACAGGCGGATCGACCACGCCATCGTGCCCAGATATGCGAACACGACGATCGCGGCCATTGGCAGCAGGGCCAGGTAGGCCACGGCGTTGCGTCGCACGTGCCAGGTGAGTTGAGCGGTCTGCACGATGTCCTCCCTCGTTCGACGGCGGGAAGGACGCGCCTTCCCGCCTACGCAGGTCCTTGCCGGTCGCAGGTTCAGTTGCGCAGTGCGCTGTCGAAGCGGGAGACGGCCTCGTCGACGCTCATGTCCGTGTTCCAGAGTTCGGTGATGATGTCCTGGACCGATCCGTAGACGTATTCCTCCATCATCTGCGAGGCGTCAGGGGCCTGGCGCGAGGGGTCGGACAGAATCTCCATGCCGAGTGCGGCGCATTCGTCCAGCGCGGTGGCGTCCACGTCGGACCGGATCGGGATCGACCCCTTCAGGTTGTTGAACGACACCTGAACGTCCGGCGCGGTAATGGTCTCGACCAGCATGGTCTGCGCCTCGATCTGTGCGGGGTCGTCGGTGCGCGGAAAGACGAAGACGTCACCGCCCAGCACGTAGGGGGAATCTGCGCGCAGGCCGGGCAGGCAGCCGTAATCGACGCCGATTTCCTGATCGGCCTGCTTGAACTCGCCCTTCGCCCAGTCGCCCATGAACTGAAATCCGGCCTCGTCGCTGATCAGCATCGCTGTCGTGTCGTTCCAGTTGCGGCCGGGCGAGGCGTCATCGACATATTGCTTCAGTCGGATGAAGGTCTCGATGACCTCCCGGAATTCGGGCGAGTTGATCGCTGCCTCGTCCTTGTCCGCGTAGACGCTTGTCCACAGGTCGTGCCCGCCGACATTGGTCATCATCGCGGAGAAGAGCAGGTTCTCCTGCCAGCGCTGGCCGCCGAGTGCGAGCGGAGTGATACCCGCCTCTTGCAGAGCGTCGAGAGCGGCGAAGAACTCTTCCATGGTTTCGGGCGGCGACTCGATGCCCGCTTCCTGGAGCGCGTCCGATGAATACCAGAGCCAGAGCGGCATATGGATGTTGACCGGGGCGGCGTAATATTTGCCGTCGACCTTGATCGCATCGACGATAGGGGCGGGCAGAACGTTGTCCCAATCGTTCCGGTTGGCGACGCCGTCGATGTCGTTCAGCAGGCCTTCCCCGATTATCTCGTGATATTGCTGCGACGTGTTGAACAGCGCGGCGGTCGACGGATCTCCGCCGATGATCCGGTTGATGGCCGCGCCGCGGGCGGCCGAACCGCCGGCGATGGCGTTGTCGACCCAATTTCCGCCACGTTCCTCGAACGCCTCGGCGATGACCGAGATTGCCGCCGATTCGCCGCCCGAGGTCCAGAAATGGATGACCTCCGCCTCCTGGGCATGGGCCGCGCCCGCGCCGATGGTCAGAGCCATGGCGGTATGCGCCAACGATTTCGTCTTGTGAAACATGTGTCCTCCCGGATGCACCGAATTCGAGCGTCGCTGAATGGCATGGCGCGGCCGTGCCATGCTCCAGATCCCCCACTGGAACCGGTTCCATTCCAATCACGACACCTTGATTTTGTCAATCGTTCCTGCGACAACCAAGTTGCGGTGGCCTGCCGCAAGCGGCTACGCGTCTTGTCATGTTGCTGAAATAAAAATAAAAAATCGTAATGATATTCGGGTATCCAGAATGGCGGAGCAAAAGATGGCGACACTGAAGGATGTGGCAAGGCTCGCCGGTGTGGGTTCCGGTACCGTATCGAGATACGTTTCTGGAAACGGTTCAGTTTCGCCGAAATCCGCCGAGAAGATCGCCCGCGCGATCACCCAGCTCAAGTATCGCCCCAACAGCATCGCCCGGTCGCTGTCGTCTCGCCGCTCGGATCTGCTGGGTGTGTGGGTGCCGTCGCTCGAGGGGCCCTACTACCAGATGATGATCCGGGCCATCGAGCTGGAGCTTCGGCAGCAGGGTAAGCACATGATCCTGGCCAATGCCGAGGACGCGCAGACCGACGAAGACCGGCTCGGACACATCGACTACCTGATCAATCGCGATTGCGACGGCATCTTGATGTCGGGCTCGCGGCTCGGCGAGTTCAAGCTCGCCAGCCTGTCGGAGCGATATCCGAACCTCGTCTGCATCAATCGCGAGGTCGAGGCCCTGCCCGGCCGGGCCTTTTCCATCGATCACGACCTTGGCGGCCGCCTTGCAGCGCGGCACCTTCATGGACTCGGCCACCGGAAGATCGCCGTCATTACCGGCCGGCTCTCGGCGCAGGACGCCAAGCAGCGGCATGGCGGCTTCGTCGATGAGATGGCACGGCTTGGCGATCCGGTGGCGCCCGAACGGATCATCGAGGGGGCCTTCAGCTATGCGGGCGGCGAGCGGGCCGCCGACATGCTCCTGCGGTCGTCGGCGAAGTTCACCGCGGTGTTCTGCGGCAACGACAAGGTGGCGATGGTGGTGGCGTCCCGCCTTCAGGCCTCCGGCGTCAGCGTGCCCGACGAGGTTTCCGTGCTGGGCTACGACAACGTCGATTTTGCCGAATACATGGTGCCGGCCCTCAGCACGATCCACGCCCCCATCGTCGAGATGACGCAATCGGCCTGCCGTCAGCTTCTCAACCTCACATACGGTCTCGACCTGCCCTTCCGGGAGCGTTTCGAGCCCGCGCTCTGTGCGCGCAAATCGACCGCGCCGCCCCCGTCCGCCCCCTGATCTTGCAGTATCGAAAGACGAACATGGCCGACTTCATCGACAACGGAACCCGGTTCCGCCTGACAGACCCCACGCTGGCACCGGCCGCCGCCGGCTACCTGTGGAACCGTCGGATGATGATCCAGATGACCTGCCGTGGCTACGCGGTGAGCCAGTACATGGATCCCGAGCCGCGGAAATACGCGCATGTGCCGACCATCGCGGGCCAAACCTTCATGCAGCCGGAGCATCGCTATTTCGCCCACCATCCCGGCCGGTTCTTCTATGTCCGCGACAACCGGAGCGGGGCGCTGTTCTCGGCCCCGCACGAGCCGGTGCGCGCGCGGCCGGACAGCTTCGCCTTCGAGCCGGGTCTCTCGGACATCCGCTGCACGGTCGAGAAGGACGGACTGCGCGTCGATCTCTGCCTCGAACTGCCCGACGACGATGTGGCGGAGATCTGGACAGCGACGGTGACCAATGTCGGCGAGACCGGCCGGGACGTGTCGTTCGTGCCGTATTTTCCGGCCGGGTACATGTCCTGGATGAACATGGGCGGGCATTTCGACCCCGAACTCGGCGCCGTCCTGTGCACCAGTGTGACGCCTTATCAGGCGGTCGAGGACTATTTCCGGAACCAACACCTCAAGGACATCACGTTCCTCGCCGCTGACCGCCGGCCCGACCATTTCGAGGTCTCGCAGCAGGCCTTCGAGGGTGAGGGTGGGCTCGCCGATCCGTCGGCGCTGCAGGCGGGCGGGAACCTGAAGGGGGGCGATGCGTGCTACGAGCTGCCCGCAGGCATCCTGCAATACGACCTGTCGCTGCCTGCCGGCGGAAGCGAGTGCATCCGGCTCCTCTTCGGGCCGGCGCGGGATACATCGGAGGTCTCCGAGCTCACCGGAAAATATCTGCGGGGCGATGCCGAGGCAGTTCGGCGTGCCTCCCGCGCGTACATCGCCGACGGGCTCGGCAGCTTCGAGATCGAATCGCCCGATGGCGCGTTCGACGCCTTCGTGAACAACTGGCTGCCTCGGCAGGTCTATTATCACGGCGACACCAACCGATTGACCACCGATCCGCAGACCCGGAACTACCTGCAGGATGCCCTCGGCATGGTGTTCATCCGGCCGGAGACGACCCGCGAGGTCATTTTGCGCGCCGCGAGCCAGCAATTCGTCTCCGGCAAGGTTCCGGACGGGATCCTGCTGCGCGCCGATGCGACGCTGAAATACATCAACCAGGTGCCGCACACCGATCACGCGGTGTGGCTCGTGATCGCAACCTGCGCCTATCTGGACGAGACGGGTGACCGCTCCATCCTGGCCGCGCCGGCCGGCTGGGCCGACGGCGCCGGATCCGACAGCCTGTATGAGCACGTCAGCCGCGCGCTGCGATTTCTCGCGGGCGAGGTGGACGAGCGCGGATTGCCCCTGATCGCGCAGGGCGACTGGAACGATCCTATGAACATGGTCGGATACAAGGGCAGGGGCGTCTCGGGCTGGCTGGCCGAGGCGTCGAGCTACGCGATGTCGCTGTGGGCGGATATCTGCGAAGCGGAGGCCGATCATGAGACCGCCGGATGGCTGAAGCGCGCGTCCGACGCCATGGTCGAACGGATCAATGCGCATCTCTGGGACGGCAACTGGTACGCCCGCGGCATCACCGACGACGGCGCGCCTTTCGGCGTCTCGTCCGATCCGGAAGGGCGGATCTACCTCAATGCCCAGAGCTGGGCGATGCTCTGCGGGGCCGCAGACGCGGATCGCAAGGCGCGGATGCTGCGCGCCATCGACGAGCAGCTCGAAACACCCTGGGGCGTCGCGATGTTCGCGCCCGCCTATACGCGGATGCGCGAGGATGTGGGCCGCCTGACACAGAAATGGCCCGGCAGTGCCGAGAACGGTTCGGTCTACAACCACGCCGCCGCCTTCTATGCCGCCGCTCTTTACCATGTCGACGAGGGCGACAGGGCGTTTCGCGTGCTGCGCGCGATGCTGACCGAACCCGACGCGGACGACATCGCCGTCCGTGGCCAGCTGCCGCTCTACATCCCCAACTATTATCGCGGAGCCTGGCATCAGCATCCCCGCACCGCGGGGCGCTCGAGCAACCTGTTCAATACCGGCACGGCCTCCTGGTTCTACCGCCTGGTGATCGAGCAGCTCTGCGGTCTGCGGGGGACGCGAGACGGGATCGTGATCGCGCCCCAGATCCCATCGGACTGGCAGCGCTGCCGCTTTCGCAGGACCTTCCGCGGCGCCACTTTCAAGGTGGATGTGGAACGGGCGGAGGGTCTGACCGACCGGATGATCGATATCGACAGCCGACCGCTCGACGGAGACGTCCTCCGGCGGGTCGAACCCGGGCGCACCTACGATGTGAAGGTGAAGATCCCCGGCCAGACCCAGCAGCAGGCGCAGCGGCACGGCGCGGCATGATCTGCCGCTACCATGGCTCGACCCACCGGGTCTCGTCCGCCGACGCTCCTCGTCGTTGCGCGCCCGTTCCGAGGAGTCTTCGATGTCGGTGACAAGGTGGGGCTTGATCGGCCCCGGAGCCATCGCCCGGAACTTTGCCGACGGGCTGGCCGAAGCGCCTTCGGGCGCGCTCGTCGCCGTGGCGAGTCGATCGGAGGCGAGAGCGCGCGCGTTCGGCGATCGCTACCGCCTGGACGGGGCGAAGCGGTACACCGATTACCGGGATCTGTGCGCCGACCCGGACGTGGACGCCGTACACATCTCGACCCCGCACGTCTTCCATGCCGAGCAGGCGCTGATGGCGATCCGCGCCGGCAAGCACGTCTCGGTCGAGAAACCGGCCGGGGTCACGGCCGCCGAAGTACGGACGATCGTCGAGGCTGCGGCGCGCGAGCGGGTTTTCCTCATGGAGGCCTACATGTACCTGTGCCATCCGCAGATCGCGCGTGCCCTTGAGATTCTGCGGTCCGGCGAGATCGGCAAGCTTCGACTCGTACGCGCGACCTTCGGGTTCGAGGCGCCTTTCGATCCAGAATCTCGCCTGTTCTCGCCCGAGCTGGGCGGCGGCGCCATCCTTGACGTCGGCGGCTATCCCGTTTCCGCCGCCTGCCTATTTGCCGGAGCCGCGGAGCGACGGTTCGCCCAGCCGGAGGTGGTCTCCGGCACGGGCGCGATCGGGCGAAGTGGGGTCGTGGAGATCGCCCGCGGGGCATTGACATTCGCGGATGGCATCACGGCGGAAATCGGCTGCGCCATCAGCCGGCCGATGGAGAATGCCGTTTACGTCGAAGGCGACAAAGGCAGCCTTTCGCTTCCGGACCCCTGGACGCCCGGGCGCGACGGAGGGCCCGCGGACGTGCGGATCCATGTGATCAAGGCGGAGGGCCGGCGCATCGAGGAACTGCGGCAACCGGAGCATCTCTTTGCCTTCGAGGCGGAAGCCGCCAGCCGGGCTATCGCGGAGGGGCGCAGCGGCCTCGACTGGCCGGCAATGGCTCCGGCAGCCAGTATCGGCACCAATTCTGTCCTCGAGCAATGGCGGACCGAGGTCGCGTAGGATGTCCGGCGACATCAGGGTCCGACCCCGCATTGCCTAACCTGAAATGCTACCGGACGCTGTTGCGGATAACTTCGGCCCGGACGGAAACCGAAGGGCGGAGCGGCGATTGTTCGGAGGAAAAGCATGGGTGCGTGTGCCGAGCCGGTGTTGGCGGTTAAGGCGCGGTACCGGACCAGTTCGAGGCAAGAGCGAGGACGCATTCTCGATGAGTTGCTCGAGCTAAACGGTATCACCGGCAGCATGCCAGCGTTGCGGCTTCCCGCGCCGTCTCGAACCGGTCCGCATGAGCCACGACGAACCGCTCCCATTCCAGGACCGCGCGCAATGCGTCCGCGAGCCGAAGCTCGTCTTCGACAAGCAGAATTCTCACGGCGCTCCCTCATTTCCGCAGTTCTGCCCTGTGTATCCGTCTTGCAAGACGAGAGCTATCGGGCGCAGCCGAGGTGGTAAGCTTCGTCTCACCAGGTAAGCGACCGGGTGCGAAGTCATCGAACCGGCAAGCGGTCGCCTGCCACTCGTAGCGGAGTCTTGCCGTCATTCGGAATTTTCACCCGGCGCTTTGTCGTGAGTGACAGGTCATCCGGATTTCGGCGTCCGTCTGCCGTGTCGTTACAAGAGCGCGCGGACCGGTTTCCCGGTCCGCACCGGGGGCGTGGTCATTCCACCGCTTCGGCGGCCTGCGCGATCACCTCGGCCACCTCGTCGGGGCTCGTCATCGGCAGCATGTGGCCGTTCTCGATCTCGACGACCGTGGAGCCGGCCCGCTCGGCCATGCGGCGCTGGAGCTCGGGCGCGATGGTCCGGTCCTCGGTGGCGATGGCCGACCAGCTCGGCTTGTCGTTCCAGGCCGCGGCCTGTGCCTCGTGCGCGAGGATCGCCGTATGGGACATTGCCTGCGATCTGGCCACGAAGATGGCGTCGTCGTCGGAAAGACCGTTGGAGACCAGAGAGAGGAAAGCGTCCTCATTGACCAGGTAATGGCCGTCATCAAAGACCGTGAGCTTGTCGGGCGTGAATTCGGTCGATGTCGAGGCCAGCAGGGCGCCGCCGCTTTCCCCCGCGTCCGGCTGGAAGGCCGCGACGTAGACGAGGCCCTTCACGTCAGGGTCCGTTCCGGCTTCGCTGATGACCACGCCGCCATATGAATGACCGACGAGCAGCACCGGGCCGTCCTGGCCGTCCAGGTTGCGCCGGACCGCGGCGATGTCGTCGGCGACTGAGGTCAGCGGCAATTGCGTGATGGTGACGTTGAAGTCCTGTGCGATCAGGCGGTCGTACACCTCCCGCCAGGTGCTGCCATCGACGTTCGCGCCGTGAACCAGGACGATGTTCTTGACATCGGCGGTGGCCATGCCCGGCTGCGCCATCATGGTGCCGAGCGCCACGCTTCCGGACAAGAAGAGAGTGCGGAGATTGGTCATAGTCTGTGCCTCAGTTGAATATGTTCTCGGTGTCAGGGCTGTGAGATAGCCTTGGCTGTGAGCGATCAGTATACTGATCGAAGTGATATCGCTTATCAGTGGGGCACATGAATGGACCGTCGCGATCTGCCCGACCTGCTGCTCTTCCAGGTCGTGGCCGAGGAGGGCAGCTTCACACGCGCGGCACTGCGGCTGGGACGGGCGCAGTCGGGGATCAGTCAGGCGATCGCCGCGCTGGAACGGCGGATCGGCGTGCCGCTGCTGGCGCGGACAACGCGCAATGTGCGCCCGACGGAGGCGGGGCAGCGGCTTCTGACCTCGCTGAACCCGGCACTGCGGCTGATCGAGGAGGGGCTTACCGAGCTTCAGGAGGCCCGCGGCGGCGTGGTCGGCACCCTGCGGCTCACCTCCATCGAGTACCCGGCAAGGGCGATCATGATCCCCGCGCTGACGGGATTCATGGAGCAATATCCCAACGTCACAGTCGATCTGCGGATCAGCGACCGGCTGACCGACATTGTCGCGGGCGGGTTCGATGCCGGCATCCGGATGGGCGCACATCTGGAACAGGACATGTCGGCGGTGCCGCTCGGTCCCGATCTGCGCGCGGTGGTCATCGGCTCGCCGGACTATTTCGCCCGGCGTGGCGTGCCGGAACGGCTGGAGGATCTCGCCGACCATGCCTGCCTGAACTACCGTCAGCCGAGCCACGGCGACCTCTTCCGCTGGTCGTTCCGGCAGGGCGAGCGCCGGGTCGAGATGGCGGTCAGGGGGCCGCTGATCACCGACGATGCCCACGTGATGATCGAGGCCGCGCTGGCGGGTCACGGGCTGACCTACATGTTCGAGCCGTTCGTCTCGGAGCATCTGGCGGCGGGTCGCCTCCGGACCTGCCTCGAGCCGTTCTGCCCGCTCTGGTCGGGTTATCATCTGTACTACCCCGGCCGGCACCAGAAATCGGCCGCGCTCGCGGCGCTGGTCGACTACCTTCAGAGCAGGAGGCGGCGAAGCGGTTGAGAGTGTCGATGAGTTGCGGGTGCGGAGACGTGTCGAGCCAGCGTGGCCGGCGCCGTGGCCCCGGGCCGTGATGCGATGTGGCGCTCGATCCGCATCCCGCCATCGCGGGGCTCGCCTCCTCGATCGGCGGCACGGGGCAGATGCTGACCGGAGGGCTCATGATCGCTCTGGCCGGACCGTTCATCGGGGGCGACGTTCTGAGCATGATCGCGGCCTTCGCGTCTTGCGCGGGCGTGGCCTGGCTGGCAGCGCCGCTGCCGCTGCCGCGGCTGCGCCTGCGGAAGGCTTGACCCCGGCGACGAGGGCGCTTCTGCGTCGATCTTCGACGGCACCTCATGCCGATTTCAGGCTCGAGGAGACGAACGCGCCGAACGAGCGGATCGCGCGCGAGGGCCTGGCCGACGCGTAGGCGAGGCTGACCCCGATATCCGGCAATGGCGGCAGGCTCTCGGTGACGATGGCGAGGTCGTCGGGCACGGCCGCCCGCGTCGCCACGCTGATCGCGAGGCCGGACCGCGCGATGGCCAGCAGACCGGCCAGGCCGTTGCTGGCATGGGCGATCCGGTAGGACATTCCGGCCGCGTCGAGCGCGCGGCGTGCCTCCTGGTGATCGAGCGTGGCAGGCGCGGAGAGGGCCAGCGGCAGCGCCGGATCGTGCAGCAGGGCAGGGACCCGCGCCGACGCGATCCAGACCAGCGGCTCGTAGCGGATGATGTCTTCGGACTGCGCCGAGTTCGGCAGGGAAACGAGCGCGAGGTCGATCCGGCGTCGCTGCAGAAGCGGCTGCAATTCGACCGTCGGCAAGCAGATGAATTCGATCTCGACGCCGGGGTGCGCGGCGCCATAGCGCCCTAGAAGGTCGGGGAAGAACGCCGTCAGGTAATCCTCGGGACATCCGAAGACGATCGACCCGCGGACGCCTTCCGAGCGGATCTCCTCGAGCGTATCGTCATGCGCGGCGAGGATCCGCTCCGCACCGGAAAAGAACCGCTCGCCCGCCGCGGTCGGCGCGATGCCGGACCCCGTCCGGTGGAAAAGCTGCTCGCCGACGATGGCTTCGAGCCGCTTGATCTGGAGGCTGACCGCCGATTGCGTCCGGCCGATGCGCACGGCCGCCGAACGGATCGACCCCGCGCGGGAGACGGCGATGAAGCTGCGCAGCAGCGCGATGTCGAGGTCGGGCATGGGTATGAGGATTCCTCGATTCCGGTGGCAGGAGAATGAATTATCCTTGAATCGGGATCGGCGGTACCGTGGTTCGCGATGCAGTCCGGAACGGAGACCGCCATGCCCGATACCCATCAGCCCGACACCTTCTGGTCCGACGTGTCGAACCACGTCATGCGCTACGGCCCGGCCTTCGAACAGCGGATCATCGACCGGGCGGATGGCAGTTTTGTCTACGACGAGGACGGCACGCGCATCCTCGACTTCACGTCGGGGCAGATGAGTGCGCTGCTCGGCCATGCGCATCCCGACATCGTGCACGTCGTCCGCGAGCAGATCGGCCGGCTCGACCACCTCTTCAGCGGGATGTTGTCGCGGCCGGTGGTCGATCTCTGCGCGCGCCTGGGCGGGATGGTGCCGGGGCTCGAGAAGGCGATGCTGCTGTCGACGGGCGGCGAGGCGAACGAGGCGGCGATACGGCTTGCCAAGTGCGTCACGGGCAAGCACGAAATCGTCGCCTTCTCCAAGAGCTGGCACGGCATGACGGGGGCCGCGGCGTCGGCGACCTACAGCGCCGCGCGCAAGGGCTACGGGCCGGCGAACGTGGGCGCCTTCGCGATCCCCGCGCCGCATGCCTACCGGCCGCGCTTCAAACATGCCGACGGCAGCCTGGACTGGCGGACCGAGCTCGATGATGCGTTCGCCCAGATCGACGCGCAGTCGACGGGCAGCCTCGCGGCTTTCATCGCGGAGCCGATCCTGTCGTCGGGTGGCGTCATCGACCTGCCCGAAGGCTACCTCGCCGCGCTCAAGCGCAAGTGCGAGGAGCGCGACATGCTGCTGATCCTCGACGAGGCGCAGACCGGGATCGGACGCACCGGCACGATGTTCGCCTTCCAGCGCGACGGGGTGACGCCCGATATCCTGACTTTGTCCAAGACGCTCGGCGCCGGCCTGCCGCTTTCGGCGCTGGTCACCAGCCGCGAGATCGAGGAAGCGGCCCATGAGCGGGGCTTCATCTTCCTGACCACGCATGTCTCCGACCCGCTGCCGGCCGCTGTGGGCCTTGCCGTTCTCGACGTCGTCGAACGCGATGGGCTGATCAGCCGGGCGGCGGAGGCGGGCGAACGCCTGCGGAACGGGATGCTGGCCCTCCAGCAGCGCTACGGATGCATCGGCGACGTGCGCGGCCGTGGCCTGCTGCTCGGCCTCGAGATCGTGACGGATCGTGGCAGCAAGGTTCCGGATCTCGCCATGGGCGACCGGATCGCGGAGGCGGCCATGGCGCGCGGATTGAGTATGAACATCGTCAAGGTTCCGGCGATGGGATCGGTGTTCCGCATCGCGCCGCCGCTGACGGCCACGGACGCTGAGATCGACCTGGGCCTCGACATCATGTCTGCCGCCCTGGATGACGCCAGCCGGCAGTAGGCTGCCCGCGATCCGGCTGTGGTCGAGGGGATCGCGTTGGCAACACGTGTGGCCCTGACGATGTGACGGCTCGTTGCTGGTCCGCTACTCGCGGATCGCTGTCAACCGGAGCTTTCCGGCTATTTTCCCAGGTTCACGACGATCTTGGTGCCGGACACGCCGGTTTTAATAGTTCGAGCGCCTCCTGAAGCGCTTCGAGGCCATGACCGGCGATCCTGGCCGGCGGGGCTGCCACGTCGACAGCCCTGGTGCCCAGACCGAGCGGTGGAGCCACAGCTTCGGCGAAGGCCATAGCGTCCGGCCTTGTCGACGCCATGTGCTCGGACGCGATCGTATAGTGCTGGTGGGTATCTTCGGCGGGATTGTTCGTTGTTGGGCCGACCGCCTGTCCGATCACGCGATCGTCGATCCTGAGCCGTGTCACGTCTCGGCCGATCGCGGCGACCTCGCCCGCGGTATCGCGGCCCAGTATCGCAGGGTAGTCGAGCCAAGGCAGCAACACTTGGTCCTGCAGCAGTCAATCCAGCGGATTGATGGAATTGGCCGCATTAGGGATGAGGATCTCGTCGGCGCCGGGCTCGGGCATCTCGGTGCCTCCGAGTTGCAGAGGTTGTCCGGGTGCGGGCTGCCACGCAGCGCGGTTTGATTTGTCTTCGGTCGCGGGGTTGCTCCTGCATCGGAACGTGCTGGAGCCAACCGCTCGTTTGTCGGCCAAAAAGGCGATAGAATGGCATGGTCTATTGATTTAGGGGAAGTGATCTTGAACGTTGCGCATTCGGCGGCAGCGCGCCTGAAGTTGAGAAGCCGCGCGACAACGGCGAACTGCGCCAGTGCGTTCAGACCGACCGGCATAAACGTGCGATCTGCCGGATAGATAGTCTGGTTAATGCCGACCTATTGAATGAATGGTCGACGTGCCGACATCCGGTCCGCGACAGCAGACGGCTCATAGCTTCGCTTCCGGGGGGCAGGCGACGCCCGGAACCCAAATTCCTCGGGACTCATCGGCGCACCGAAACCGAGTCTCACCGGATGCACCAAGTCGGCCGGCACGCGCGCGGCCGATGCCGGGCAGGAAACCGCACCGCCCTTGAACGCACCGTTCTCGGCGAGGCAGGCAAGTAGCCTTGCACAGTCTTCCACCGTCTTCGTTGGCAATGGACGCGAGACGCGGTCGCTCTTCGATGCCGACGGTGTCAGGGTTCGGACGCTGGTACGCGCAAGGCAGTCGGGCGAGCGCAATGCAGGTGCCAGGACATAGGCGGATTGCGGCCGACACTCGGCCGCGGACAGCACGGCGCGGTCGGTCTCTGCTGCCTCGGGGCAGTCGGGACATGAGGCGCCGGACGCGGAAATCAGCCGGCCATGCGGCGGCATTGCCGCCAGCATTTTGCAGAGCGCAGCCGAGACGGATTTTGTCGTGGCCCGGTCGGACCGGTCGCAATGGATCACCGCATCCAGCTGGCCGGCCACAGAGCGAATGACCAATGAATCGGAGAGATCCGAGATCAGAGTCACGACGCCCCTGGAATCGTCTTCGTATCCTGTCCCGAACACGGTAACGGACAGGCCCCGTGCCAGAAGTTCCGCAATGACGGTACGGCCCATAGTAGTGTTTCGGCCGGTCACGAGTACACTGGTTCGGGCGTTGGCGCGGGCAGGCTGCGGCAACACCGCCGGCCGGTCGGCGAAAGATGGCATCTGTCCACGGTCCGCCGATCCGGCAGGGTCACCACGCCGCCGCGGTTTCCTGTAAGTCTCTATCGTGGGACAAGTCATGTCGTCGCATCCTTTGTCGCTGAAACACTTGCTGTTCTGCACCTCGGGCCGGGTGGAATATTCCGGATTTCGTGCCGGGTGTTGTCAGATCCCGGCAACCGAGCTGCTCAACGGGGGTGACGCCCGGCGTCGGACCGGTGCGGCCTCGCGAGTCCTGACACTCCGCCCGATACCGCTGCGTCATGCGCCCGGACCTGCTTTCCGAACGGCCGCGGGCGTGGCGCCGACGCGGCAGCGGAACACGTCTGTCATGTGGCTCTGCCAGGGAAACCCGCAGCTGTAGGCGATCTCGGCGATCGAAAGACGCGTCGTGCCCAGCAGCGTTGTCGATGAATTCGTCAATCACTCTTAGATCGCGCGGGGATAACCCGTTGTGAAAGCGGTCTCGGCCGGCGCTCATGTCCGGCTCGGGCTGGGACAATCCCGACACGATCGCGTTGATGAAATTGTCGGAATGGCAAGCTTCGAAAACATCGGGGCGTTCAGCGCTGGACAACACGGCGTCGACCAGCGGCGCTATGAGGTGCGAGGCGAAATACGATTCCGGCGACGTGTTCTTGACCGGACGGTTCGCGTGCTGGGCGTCCATGGCGGAGTGCAGACGGTCCTTTGTCAGTACCAGGAAATCGATCTGCGCTCGCATGGAGATCGTCGAAGAATACTCGGCGCCCGGCTCTACGATCAGCAGCTCCCCGGCCGTAACGGTGCGTCCGCGCGTGCACTTTTCCTGGAATTCGGAGTGCTTGACCAAGTGCGGGGTGCGAACGATCCCGATGAGCCAGCAGCCGAAGGACATGCCGGAAAATTCACCCGGCGGGTAGTGGAACTTGACGAAGCTCATGCCCGAGAACTGGGGCACAATGCAGCCCGTCATCCCGATGATGCCCTTGCTGCCGGGCGCTGCGAGCATCGCATTGTAGACGAGGGGGCGTTCCTGATCGAGTAGCAGGTCGTGCATCGTGTTCACCAGCCCGCTACGAGACCACTGCCGGCGGCATTGGCTTCGGATGTGGCGTTTCCAGAGGCAACCGGGCCAGTGCCGTCGACCGGTGCCGTCTCAGCGCGCGAATGACCTTCGGATCGGCGCGTGTGTTGTCTCGCTCCGTCGCGTTCGACGGCAGTCCGGCCGGCTCGTGCCCGTCGTGCGAAATCTCGCGGAGGCTTCGTCGCCAGCCGCCCGGGGGTTCGCCCATGATCTCGGAGAACACACGCGTCAGGTGGCTCTGGTCGGCAAAGCCGCAGGCAAACGAGATCTGCGAGATCGGCATGGTGGTGCGCAGCAACTCGCACGCGCGTGCCACGCGAAACTCGGCCAGCCATCGGCCGGGGGTCTTGCCGAAGGTGGCCTTGAACGCCTTGCTGAAATAGCTTCGGGAGAGACCGCAGGCATCGGCCAGGTCCTGCAGGGTAAATTCCTCTTGCAAATGGGCGGCAAGAAACTCGACGGCCGTAGTCTCTTGCCGCGCCGACAGCCCCCCTTTGCGGGTCGGCGCGACTGTCATTCCGCCGTAGCATTGTGTCAGGTGTGCCATCACGGCAAGCGCCAATTGTTCGAGGAACAGTGGACTGGATTTGCCTGGCCGCTCCAGAGCTGGAAGAAGCGCCAGTGCCAACCCCTGCAACCATGGATCGCTGACGCCCTGGACACAGCGCAACGCCGTGAACTCCGGTCGACCGGAGAGCATCGAGAAATCGCTGAGCGCATTGCTGCCGATCCAGAAAAGCACGGTATCTGCGCCACCGGTGTCATCCACGATGCAAGCATGCCTTACATCGCGGATGGAGACATTCGCCTTGGGGCAGATCTCGAACGTCGCTGCCGTCTGCGAGGCGCGCAGCCCGTGCCTGGGACGCTGCCCAAGTTCCACCAGAACCAGTACCCCAGGTTCGCCTTCACCCACGATCCGTCGTGTCGGAGCGCCAATTCTCTCGCGGAGCCTTCCCACGCTCATGAAGGGAATGTCGAGCTGCGAGGGCAGCCAGGTCCCTCGGGAGATTGTTGTGTTGGACGAGATTTGATCGTTCGGCATCGGCAACCCTGTCAATAAGGTTCGCAGATCCGACTTTCGGGGGCGGCGCGGCGGAAGCCTGGCGACCTCAAGCCGCGGCTATTCGCTCTCGCCGTCCTGCAAGTGGACTGCGAACCGTGTGGCACAGCGGCGGATTCAGCGTCGTCCGCGATGTACCAAGTTACGAAGGGAGACTAGCCGGTGCCGAAGGAGCTTGTGTTGCTCGCCCTGCTGCGATGGCATCGCTCTTGCGGATTCATTCGCAGTCGTCTGTCAACAGAGACTGCCTCACCGGTTCTCAAACAGTTCGGGTGCGCAAGATTGCGCAGTCCGGGCCCCCGAACGCCCCGGCGCTCGGATGACCTGAAGGATCATCGGCGTTGCGGTCAGGACTATTCAGCGTCGATTCAATGCATCAAGTGCCGGTATTGCCCACCGGGCCTATCGTGCACAGGTCGCCCCGCAGCGCTCAGCGGTCGAGCCCCCAGAGATTGGGGTTCGACTTGATGTCTTCGCCCAGCATCTCGGTCAGCACCCGTATCTTGCGGGCGGGATGTCGTCCGGGCGGCCGGACCACGTATATGCCGGCGTCCGGCGGGGGATACTCCGTCATGATCGGAACG
This sequence comes from Roseivivax sediminis, assembly GCF_900112685.1. Classification (GTDB taxonomy): domain Bacteria; phylum Pseudomonadota; class Alphaproteobacteria; order Rhodobacterales; family Rhodobacteraceae; genus Roseivivax; species Roseivivax sediminis. The sequence continues at coordinate 405,645 of NZ_FOMS01000001.1, read as the reverse complement.
AGAGCGCCGGCGATCACGTATTCCTGCGTGACGCAGTTGGGGAGCCATGCAATGCCAAGCCCTGCTGCGGCGGCGACGGCAAGTGCCTTGGCGTTGTCGGCCTTGAACCTGCCACGCGGCTGAACGTTGATCACGCTACCGGCATCCATGAACTGCCACGTTTCAGTGCCCTGCATGAGTGCCTCGTGTTCGGTGACTTCCTCCGGCGTCACTGGTGCGCCGTGGGTCTCCACATAGTCGGGGCTCGCCACCAGCGCCCCGCGGATCGGCGCCACGCGCTGGGCGATCAGGCTCGAATCGTGAAGGGACCCGACCCTGATCGCGCAATCGTAGCCCTCCGCGATGAGATCGACGAGACGATCCTGGTAGGCCGCGTGAATGTGCAGCTGCGGGTGGCGTCGCGCCATCTCGGCGACCACGGGCGCGAAGTGGGTCGGTCCGAAGGTGAACGGTAAGGCAACGCGCAGGCGGCCGCGCAACTCGCCGTCCGGCTGGATCGACTCTCGCGCCGTGTCGATTTCGGCGCTGACTCTTGCGGCATGATCCCGAAATATCATCCCGGCTTCCGTCAGCGCGGCGCCGCGGGTCGTTCGCGCGACGAGTTGGGCACCCAGTTCGGCTTCTATCCGGAAAAGACGCCGGCTGACGATGGATTTCGATACGCCAAGTCTCCGTGCTGCAGCCGATACTCCGCCCGCATCGGCCACGGCGACGAATGTCTGTAGGTCATCGATGTCCATCTTGGTGTTCCCCCGTCCGCGCCACACCTACTCGGGTTGTAACACTGGTGCGCCATCCGCCCGAGCGGTATCCTGTATTACACCAAGGTCGATGTCGGGTGTTGGATTGGCTCCCCGAAGCGCGACCGAAGCCGATCGAGATGTTGAACGAGGATGCTGCGGCAGCCGTTCGAGATGTGTTGCGTAAAGATTTCGAGCTGATTTTCGCCTCGACGACAATTCGAGCCACCCAGATGAGCGCAGGAGACGTCTCCTGCGGGAAACTGGCATGGAAGGCGTGGAACCGGTGTGACGTCCGATTGAACAATTCAGTCGGGTGGTCACGAACCGTCTAGGGAGTCTTCGACTGCATCGCTGCGCGATCGCTTCGCGCGGGCTGTGGTTCGGGGCGAGGCCCGGGTCGATCGCTTCGCTGTGTCATACCGGTGGCTGATCAACCGCGCACCCAGCCTAGAGGAGCGATCATGATGCCTGAGCCTGTCTACGCTTCAACCTCAGAGTGGTACTGCGAAGGCCGGCAGGCGGAGTACATGAGGGCACGAAGATCCGCTGGCGGAATCCTCGACATGTTCGAGGTCGCGCGACCGGCCGGTGACATGTCCCGGCCAGGCCTGCCGGACATCGTGCTTTATCAGGACCTGCTCGGTGGCAGTCGGGTGCGCGGCGACCTTGGAGGGGGTAAATTCGACGTGACGGGCACGCGGGGCGACTTCTGCCTGGCAGCGCCGGACTTCGCCACCGACGCCGTCATGGAAGAAAGCCACCAGCTGCGCGGTCTGTCGTTCCCGGTAGCGCAATGGCAAAGCACACTCGACGACGCCGGCGACGGTCGGTTCTCGTTCGACAGTTCGTTCGTCTACGGCCGGATGTTCGGTTCGCCTGTTATCCGATCCGCGTTCCGGAACCTTTGGGCTCTCTGCGAGCACGAGGGTACGCCATCGAGGTTGCTGGCTCAGGCCGCGGGTTGCGAGATCCTGGCCGAGTTGTGCAGGCTGGGCGGTGCGCCTATCGCACCGGCCAAGGGCGGCCTGGCGCCCTGGGCAGAGCGGCGCTGTCTGGAATTGATGCGGGCGCGGCTCGCCGACGACATAAGTCTCGACGAACTCGCAGCCGAGGCGCAGCTATCGCCCTACCACTTCGCCCGCATGTTCAAGCAGAGTGTCGGCGTGCCGCCGCGCGTCTACCTGACACGGCTGAGGGTCGAGGAGAGTTGCCACCTTTTGGAGCACACCGACCATACCGTCACGGAGATCGCGCAGGAGGTCGGATATTCGTCGAACCAGGTTCTGGCGCGGATTTTTCACAAGCACATTCGCATGAGTCCGACCGAGTATCGTCGAGCGGTGCGTGATCCGGTGCGACAGATCCCTGTTCGAATGCCGGGCGCGGCGTTTGCCCCGGCAAGGTCATGGCGATGACTGTGCCTGACCGTTCGGCCACCGCCCAGTGGTACCGGCAAGGCAATTGCGGATACAATCTGCGTACGATGAAGTCCGCAGGCGGAATGCTCGATCTGCTTGAGATTGAGCGACCGGCCGGGAACATGTCTCGCTCGGGCCTTCCCGATCTTGTGCTGGTTCAAGACATGGTCGGCGGCAGCCGCGTTAACGGACATCTCGGAGGGCGGCGTTTCGATGTATTAAGTCGGCAAGGCGCGCTGTTTCTGGGTGCGCCGAACTTCTCGCTTACGTCCAACGTCGATATCGGCCATCGGATGCGCGCAGTAACATTTCCATTGTCGCATTGGCAGGCAATACTGAATGAAGCCGTCGATGGTCAGTTCAATTTCGACCTTGCCGGTGTCTACGACGGGACTTTCGATTCGCCGGCCATCCGGTCGGCGCTCAGGACCCTGTGGACCCTGTGTGCCAACGAGGGGCCGCCCTCGCTTTTTCTGGCGCGAGCCGCTGGATGCGAGATCCTTGCCGAGCTGTGCCGGTTGGGCGGGGCCCCGTTCGCGCCGGCCAAGGGCGGCCTCGCGCCCCGGGCCGAACGGCGCTGCCTGGAACTGATGCGGGCGCGACTCGATGAGGATCTGAGCCTCGACGAGTTGGCGGCCGAGGTGCAGCTTTCGCCTTTTCATTTCGCCCGGATGTTCAAGCAGAGCCTCGGCGTGCCGCCACGCGTCTACTTCACGCGGTTGAGGATGGAGAAGGCCTGCACGCTCCTCGAGCAGACGGACCTTTCGATTACGGAGATTGCGCTGGAGGTCGGATATTCGTCGAACCAAGTGTTGGCGCGCGTCTTCGCCAAGCACACGCATGTGAGCCCGAGCGACTATCGCCGGGCCGTTCGTGATTGAGTACGCAGACTGATCCTGCTCCGTAAAAATGGACGGGATCAGGCCGCGATGCGTTTCACGCTTCAGCCGGGCATTCTCGGCAGCCAATTCGAACCGGCGTATCCGTCGCAGAAGGGCCGTTGCCCAAATCTCGAACACTCTTCTTTTGGCTTGGAAACCTATCGGGATGTCCACTCAAGCTGGGCAGGATCACAACTCGTCTGCCCAACGGCGAAAGAAAGCAAGATCAGCACCGGCGCCGCAGCCTGAGCGCCGTCGAGCCTAGGCGGGTTCGGTAACGTCGGGTCTCCATGTCTTCTGGCAACGCAGTCATTCCGCGCTTTAGCCATACGGACCGCGAGACCGATCAGACGGAGTATCTCGATGAAAGTATTTGTTGTCGGAATAGCGGGCGGTGTTGGTCGTCGCGTTGCAGCACGCCTTGTCGCGCAGGGCGTTCAGGTGGGTGGGCTGGTGCGGAGATCGGCCCAGGTCGAGGATCTGGCCGCAGAAGGAATTGCCGCAACTCTCGGGGATCTCGTGACGCTGACATCCGAGGAACTCGCCGCGTTCATACGCGGTTACGATGCGGCCGTCTTCACCGCCGGTGCGGGCGGGGAGGGCGGCCCTGAAGCCATCGACCAGATCGACGGTGCCGGTCCGGGCAAGTTGTCGAAGGCAGCCGAAATCGCCGGGGTCAGCCGGATTGTCCTGGTGTCGGTCTTTCCGGAGGCTTGGCGGGAGCGGCGAATGGACGAGGCGTTCGAACACTACATGGTTGCGAAGAAGCAGGCCGAAGTCGAACTCGTCCTCACTGATCTGGATTGGGTCATCGTCCGCCCTTCAGCACTGAGCAACGCACCCGGGACCGGCCTTGTGGATCTGGGCCTCGCGAAGGTTCATGAGGAAATCACCCGCGATGACGTGGCGGAGACCGTTGTCGAGGTTCTGCGCCAGCCGGACGTCAACCGCATCATTCTGGAAGTGACCGACGGGGCGACCCCGATCGCGGCCGCCGTTTCGACCATGGCCGGGGCCGGACGCGCATAAGCACCGCGCTGGCGCTCAGACACCGTCGATGAGGAAGACCCGCGTCCTGCTGCCGGCCTGCCGGTGCTGGCGGGCGACCTGATAGGCCGGGCTGTCGTACCAGGCGCGCGCCGCATCCATATCCGGAAAGGCCAGGATCGCTGCCCCTTCGAACTCTGGCCCCTCGAGCACGTCCTGCGCACCGTAGAAGGCGACGGCAGAGACGTCATGACCCTCCCGCGCTAGTGGAGCCTTTTCGCGGTAGAGGGCCATTTCGGCAGGATCGCTGGTCTCTTCGCGGATCATGACCACGTAAGCGGTCATTATTTCGTGCCCCGAGCCTCGAGCGCAGCGATAACGCGCCGCGCGGCTTCTGCGGAGGACGCGGGGTTCTGGCCGGTGACAAGCAGACCGTCCTGCACGACGAAAGAAGCCCAGTCATCGCCCTTCGCAAACTCTCCACCCTTCGCCTTGAGCGTGTCTTCCACGAGGTACGGCACGACCTTGGTCAGGCCGACGCCTTCTTCTTCCGAGTTGGTGAAGCCCGTGACCTTGCGGCCCTGCACGATCGGCGCGCCGTCGGTCCCCTTCACGTCACGCAGCACGCCGGGTGCGTGGCAGACCAGACCCAGCGGCTTTTCCGCCGCATTGAAGGCTTCGATCAGCCTGATCGAGTCGGCATCCACGGTCAGATCCCAGAGCGGGCCGTGGCCGCCCGGATAAAAGACGGTGTCGTAGTCATCCGCGTTGACGTCGGACAGTTTCACGGTGCTGGCAAGCGCAGCCGTGGCTTCGGCGTCGGCTTCGAAACGACGGGTATCATCCGTCTGGAAGTCGGGCGAATTGCTGACCGGGTCCAGCGGCGGTTGTCCGCCCTTGGGCGATGCCAAGGTGATTTCGGCGCCCGCGTCCCGGAAGGCGAAATAGGGGGCCGCCAGTTCCTCGAGCCAGAAGCCGGTCTTGCGGCCGGTGTCGCCCAGGGTGTCGTGCGAGGTCAGAACGATCAGTACTTTCATATCGATATCCCTTTCAGTCGGTTTCGGAGCCGTCCGCCCAGGAAAGCCCCCGCTCGGGGCCGGGGCCTGGACGGTCCCGGCCTCATCTCATTCGGGTCCCATCGACCGCTCACGCCGAGAGCGTCTGCGCGCCCCTGTCTCCCTTCGACAGAACACGACCGAGAAAATCACGGATCAGCGTCGCGATCTCTTCGGCATGGGTCTCCAAAGCGAAATGTCCCGCATCCAGCAAATGCACCTCGGCGTCAGGAAGGTCGCGCTTGTAGGCCTCGGCGCCAGAAGGGATAAACGCCGGATCGTGACGTCCCCAGGTCGCCAACAGCGGCGGACGATGCTCGCGGAAATAGGACTGGAACTCAGGATAGAGCGCCACGTTGGTGCGATAGTCGCGGATCAGGTCGAGCTGGATTTCTTCCGCATCCGGCCGCGCCATGTAGGCTATGTCGAGTTCGTATCCATCCGGCGAGAGCAGCTCCGGGTCGGCGCCAGTTCCGTATTGCCAGTTCCTGATCGTTTCGGGAGACAGCGAGGGGCGGCAAGCTTCCCGGTTCGCTTCGCTCGCGTCCTGCCAGTAGGCCTCCCACGGCCCCCACTGGTCGCTGAAACCTTCGACATAGGCGTTGCCGTTCTGGCTGATGATCGCGGAGACCCGCTCTGGGTGACGCGTGGCGAGACGCAGCCCGACCGGTGCGCCATAATCGAAGATGTATAGCGCGTACCGGTCGAGCGACAGTGCCTCGGTGAAACCTTCGACGACATCGGCCAGCCGATCGAAGCTGTAGTCGAACGCCCCACGTGGTGGTGTCATGGTCTGGCCGAAGCCGGGCAGGTCAGGCGCAATGAGCCGATAACGATCTGCCAGAAGGGGAATCAGGTCGCGGAACATATGGCTGGCAGTCGGAAAACCATGCAGCAGCAGGATGACCGGCGCGTCGGACAGTCCCGCCTCCCGATAGAAGACCTTCGCTTCGCCGACTGTCAGGGACTTGTAACGTGTTCGCTTGACGTTGGATTCCATCTCGGACTTGCCTCCGGATTGCTATTTTCCGTGCGAGGACTGCTCTGAGTTCGATCACGGTCTTCGCAACTGGTTCATACTGGCCGCCCGCCGCCGCTAGCCCTGGCCCGGAATGCGGGCGATCACCTTGATCTCGAAGTCGAATCCGGCAAGCCAGTTGACGCCGATCGCAGTCCAGTTCGGATAGGGGGGCTGCGAGAAAACCAGGCTCTTCTCGGCCATGATCGTTTCGAACTGGTTCTCGGGATCGGTGTGGAATGTCGTCACATCGACGAGATCGTCAACGGTGCAGCCGCCCGCGGCCAGTGTGGCCTCAAGGTTGGAAAAGGCCAACCGGACCTGCTTTGCGAATTCCGGCTCCGGTGAGCCGTCGGAACGGCTGCCCACCTGCCCCGATACGAACAGCAGATCGCCCGACGCGATGGCAGCGGAATATCCGTGCATTTCATAAAGGGCATGGCGGTTCGCGGGAAAAATCGCACTGCGTTTCGACACGGTGGCGTCCTTTCGGGATGTGCAGGTTCAGTGCTGTGGCGCGCCAGCGCGCCGTTCATTGTGGTTCGGGTGTGCCGGTGTTTCCGGTGCCGCGCGGACGATCGGCGCGACCTCGTTCCCCAGAAGCTCGATCGAACGCTTCATCGCTGCCGTTTCGAGCGAGGCCGTGCTCATCTGGAATGTGATGCGCGAGACACCGCCAAGCGTCTCGCTGGCATGAATCATCTTGTCGGCGACCGTTGCAGGAGCTCCGACCAGGAACGCGCCCTCCGGCCCCGCCATGGCGTCGAACTGCTGGCGCGACGGTGCCGACCAGCCGCGTTCGCGCCCGATTGTCGCCGTCAGATGTGCCCAGCCGGGAAAGAAGGAATCCCTCGCCGCCGCATCGGTCTCGCCGACGAACCCCATCGCATGGATCCCCACCGCAAGCGTCTCTGGACGATGTCCGGCTTGCAGTCCGGTTTTGCGATAGAGATCGACCAGCGGCCGAAACCGCTCGAAGTCGCCCCCGATGATCGCGACCATCAGCGGAAGGCCGAGCTGACCGGCGCGCGCGAAGGATTGCGGCGTGCCGCCGACTCCGACCCAAAGCGGCAGGCGAGCCTGATGCGGACGCGGGAAGACGCCCTGTCCGGTAAGCGCCGGCCGGAAGCGGCCCTCCCAGGTGACATTGGTCGCCTCGCCAAGTTTGAGGAACAGCTCAAGCTTTTCCGCAAAGAGGTCGTCATAGGCCCGCGTGTCCAGGCCGAACAGCGGAAAGGCTTCTCCGAACGAGCCCCGGCCGACGACGATTTCGGCCCGTCCCCTCGAGATCAGGTCAAGGGTCGCGAATTCCTGAAACACCCGTACCGGGTCTGCGGCGCTCAGCACCGTGACCGCGCTTGTCAATCGGATCTTCTCGGTGCGGGTTGCAGCTGCAGCCAGGATAATGGCAGGCGCTGAATCGAGGAATTCGGCACGGTGATGTTCGCCGATGCCGAAGACATCCAGTCCGACGCTATCAGCGAGTTCGACTTCATCAAGAAGCGTGGCCATGCGATCGGTCGCGGATGGAAGCGCACCCGTCTTCCGATCAGGAAGAATGGCCGCAAAACTGTCGATACCGATTTCCATGATTGCTCCTTGCAGACTTTTTGTTGGCGGCCGCCCGGCGTCTGTGCCTGTCACTTGCATCAAAAATCCTGAGCCGAGTTCTGCCGGCATAGATAGCGAGTGCATCCGGGCAGCGCGGCGCAGAAACTGCCTTTCTGGTGCCGATCTTGCTGCTGCGTCGATCGCTAAGCGGTCAAGTTTGCAAGTCCTCGAGCGATATCGGGTTAGGGGAACTGGAAGTCCTTTTTGGGCAAGCGGCCGCCAGTTTCATCTACCGAATTCGGCGTGGTTGCGGGCTGCATGGGCAGGCTTGGTCCGCCGAGCCTTGGTCAAGTGCTTATCGTTCTGCGGTCGTCCTGTCCGCTTTGCTCATCGCTTCTGTCCTCAGTCACGGCTCGAGCGACGCATGATGCCGTTCAGGGAAGGATCCGAGTGATGCTATTGACCTAGGGCGCGTGCCCGGGAGCGACCTCTTCATCGCCGCCCGTCACGGTTGGACGCCTTCCTCCGCGAGGCAGATCAGCATCCGACGTGCGGCAGCTTCCGGGCGAAGGCGTTACACTACCTGTCGTGGGCAACTGCATACGCCCCCGGCGAGATTTTCTCGTGTCGAAGAAAGGCCATCCCGAATGCGCTGGCGGACCCGTAGCCGATCCTGTGCGCGATCTCGGCATTGGTCAATCCGCCCTGCCGCAGCAGGGTCTTGGCGATGGCCATGCGCCAGCCGGTCACGTAGTCCATCGGCGCGCGGCCGATCTCCTTGCGGAACGTCTCGAAAAAGCCGGAGCGGGACATGCCTGCCTGTTTTGCCAGTCCGGCGACAGAGATTTCGCCCCCCGCATCCGAATGAATGTGTTGTAACGCGGTCGCCAGGCGCGGATCCGAAAGGCCGCGCAAGAGCCCGGGCGGCATCTCCGCGGCGGGCCCCGAGCGGAGCGCCTCGATGAGCAGCACTTCGAGGAGCCGCTCCAAGATCAGCTCGCGCCCCGGCCGGCTGGCGCGGGTTTCCTCGTGGATCACCGGCACCAGTGCCATCAGGCGCTCGTGACCGGATATACGGATCATCTCGGGCAGAAGTGACACCAGAAGGTCGCGAGCGGGGGCCTGAAAACGACAATGCCCGACAAGCGCACGCATCTCGACCGGATCGGTCTCCGGGCCCAGCCGAACGCGCCCGGGTTCGATCGTGAGCGGCCGGCCTGGCCGCTTCGCCTCCGGCGGCGTCTCGCTGGTCATGGTGAAGCCATGCAGATCGGGGATCAGGATGAAGTCGCCGGCCGTCAAGGTGACCGCCGACGGCCGTTCGGTCACCTCGATCCGGCAGGCCCCCTCGACGATCGCGCAGTAGAACGGGTTGGACATGTCGTGCCGCTCGACCCGCCACCGGCCGCCCGCCTCGACCATCTTCGAGATGGACATCGCCGGGCGGAGCAACTCGACGACGCGCGACAGGGGGTCTTCGAGACCATCGAGGATGTTTCCGGACTTTCGATGAATCATTATGGATTATCGTATATAGGATGAACGGGGCTCGCCGTCTATCTCTCCCGCACATCGCAACAGGAGAACAGATATGTCCCGCATACTCATCACCGGTACCTCTTCCGGCTTCGGCCGTGCCATCGCTTCGCACTTCCTCGACCGCGGCTGGGAGGTCTTAGCCACGATGCGCACTCCTTCCGCCGAAGGCCTGCCCGCCTCGGACAACCTGCGTCTGCTGCCGCTGGACGTCACCGATGCGTCCAGCATCGCCGATGCGGTCGCGGAAGCCGGTCCGCTTGACGCCTTGGTGAACAACGCCGGTGTCGGCATGCTTAACGTGCTGGAAGGCGCCGAGATCGACCGGGCCCGCGAGCTTTTCGAAACCAACGTGCTGGGGGCCATGGCAATGACCCGCGCCGTTATGCCCGGTATGCGCGCGCGCCGCAGCGGCGTGATCGTGAATATCAGTTCCAGCGTGACGCTTCGCCCGTTGCCCGCCCTGTCGATCTATTCTGCCAGCAAAGCAGCGCTCAACGCGTTCACCGAAAGCTTCTCGCTGGAGGCAGCAGAATTCGGCGTACGCGCCCGGCTCGTCCTGCCCGGCAGCGCGCCCGAGACGTCCTTCGGACGCAATGCCGTGGCGCGCATGGGCATGGACGTGCCCGAGGCCTATGGCGACTTCGTGCAGGCCTGTTTCGAAAGGCTGCAATCGGCCACGGAGAAGACGCAGGCGCACGACGTCGCGCAGGTCGTCTGGCGCGCCGTCACGGACGACAGCGCTCCGATGAAGCTTCCCGCCGGTGCCGATGCCGAGACGTGGTTTCGCGAAGCGGGTCGGAGCGCGGCCTGATCCTGGCGGCTCTCCGGGGCGCGGCAATGGCGCCGCGCCCGCACAATCCCGAAAGGATCGACCGATGAACCGACTGATCAAGCTGAGCCGCGCCCTTCCCGTTCCGGAGCCGGGCCCGACCGTGGCTTATTCGCCAATCCGGCTCACCATACCGGGCCGACAACCCCTGGAACTGCGCTTGACTGCACCTGCCATCGGGGACGCCGTGCCGATCGTGATCCTGTCGCATGGCTTTGGGCCCTCGAATTACATTCCATCGAAGGACGGTTACGCCCCGCTCGCCCAGTTCTGGGCAGAACGGGGGATCGCCGTCATTCAGCCGACGCATGCCAGTTCACGCTCCGGCGGGCTCGATCCCGACTTGCCCGGTGGCCCTTTCTTCTGGCGCGAACGGGTCGCCGAGATGCGGGCGATCCTCGACCGGTTGGCTGAGATCGGAGGACAGGCTCCTGCCATTGCGGGGCGGCTGGATCATGGCCGGATCGCCGTGGCGGGGCACTCCTTCGGCGGTCAGACCTGCAGCCTGCTACTGGGAGGGCGTCTCAAGGGGGAAGATTTCTCCGATCCGCGGATCGCCGGCGGTATCCTGCTGGCAGCGCCAGGACGCGGCGGTTCGGACCTCACGCCCGAGCATGCCGCGCGCTTTCCCTTCTTCGATGTGGACTTCGGGGGTATCGGCGTGCCGATGCTTGTGGTCTGCGGTGCCGAGGACGATCCGCATTTCACGCCGCGCGGACCGGAATGGCATGCGGATGCGTTCCGCGACGCGCCGGGCGCGGATTCCCTTCTGACGATCGAGGGTGTGGGCCACGGGTTGGGCGGGATCGCCGCGTTCGACGCACGCGAGACCGACGTGGAAGAGCCCGAGGCGCTTGAGGCCACCCGGCGACTGACACTGGCATGGCTTAGGAGCAGATTGTCAATCGAGCCGGACGCGTGGACCAAGAGCCAAGCCGCGCTTCGAGAAGACGCATCTGCCCTCGCGACGATCAGCGCGCGAGGGACTTGAGGTAGCGTTCGTGCGTTGCGTCACCAAGGGTCCCATTGGGTAAGCGGTCGTGTGGCGGGCTGGCGCGAGCGATAGCTCGGCATGCGGGTTCTTCCTCAACGCCGATCGTTGGACGACCTGGGTGGGAGATCCCGGCGCTGCCGGCGAGAAGGCTCAGCCGCGATTACGCCAAGTGGTCCACCCACCTGGATATAATGATGCCGTCCGACCTGATCCCGGAGTTCGTCCAGAGCCCACGCGAGCTTCACGGCTGGTGCCCGCGGTCGAGCACATGGCCGCCTTCGGAACATCAAGCGTCCCTTCCGCTGCGTCGCAAATGCCGAACTTGACCGGGACCCGCTCGGCTTCCCGAGCGTGCGCCCTCGTTGAGGTCGACAGCGTCGCAGGCCGAGGATGGGCACTGCCTATATCATTCTGGAATAGACCGCTGAATGATCAGTATTTTCCGAATAGATTGGAAAAGGGTACCGTGGCCCTTGGTGGAGCGGTGCGCGTGGCAACCGATCTTAGATCTTGCTCAACTGAGAAAAGGATAACGAAGGATGAGATCCCCTGCTTATTCTTCTTTTGCGCAATGGTATGAGGAAGGTCATCTCGCATCCTACGTGCGGGCAAGAAGATCAGCCGGCGGAATACTTGATCTGATCGAGGCGGAGCAACCGGCTGGCGACATTTCCGGCCCCGCGGTACCGGACCTCGTTCTGCATCAGGATCTGAATGGCGGTACGCGTTTCAGTGGCGATCTGGGCGCGGGAGCTTTCGACGTCACAAGCGAAAAGGGCGGGTTCTTCCTCGCGAAACCGAACTGCGCCAACAAGATAATGGTCGATTCCTGCCTTCAAGTTCGCAGTCTGGCATTGCCTCTGTCGCATTGGCAAAGCGTATTTGATGAAGCGAATGTTGGCGAAGCAGTACTCGACCGGCCTGAAGTCTTCAGGGGGGCATTCAAATCGCCTGAAATCCGTTCGGCGATAAGGTGCCTCTGGGCAATTTGCGCAGACGAAGGCGTGCCATCACGTTTGCTGGCGCGCGCCGCAGGCTTCGAGATCATGGCGCATCTGTGTCGGCTGGGTGGTGCGGCAATTGTCCCTGTAAAGGGCGGCCTTTCGCCCTGGGCGAAGCGACGTTGCATAGAGCTTATGCATGCCCGGCTTTCGGAAGACATCAGTCTGGATGAACTGGCTGACGAGGCGAAGCTATCTCCGTTTCATTTCGCCCGAATGTTCAAGCAGAGCCTCGGTGTACCACCGCGGGTTTATCTGACGCAATTGAGAATGGAAAAGGCCTGCGACCTTCTTAAGCACACGGACATTCCGGTCACCGAGATCGCTTTCGAGGTCGGGTATTCCTCGAACCAGGTGCTCGCCCGGGTCTTTCTCAAGAATAAGCTCATGAGCCCGACCGATTACCGACGTAGTCACAGAACCTGGGGAGCCATGAATTCACAACCGGAAACCAGAAAGTCGGTGGGGCGTCATGCCGAGGCCGGCGCCCGCCTGCCCGTTTGCGCGGCGCAGACAGGTCTTTTGACAACGCGGTGCTTCGCAAGTTCGGTGAGATGCTGATCCGGTTCGTGCAGAACATGACGAGGCTCGCCCCGCATGAGTGAGCCCCGCTCGGCTGCCGGTCTTGTCGGAAGGAGCGATCCAGTTCTGCCTGACGATCAAGATCCCCGTCGGGCTTCGTTTTTGGCAGGTCGGACGATAAGTTATGCACTTTGTGAATGAGTTCCTGAGAATCTAGTATTGGACGAATACCCAGCTCGGGCGTATCGTTGAGAAGATCGCGCGGCCGCGCGAAACAGATTTAATGAAAAGATCGCCTCTGAAGTGTCCGGCAGGGAATAACCAGATGACATCTTTCTTTCGACTTAGATGCAGATATTCCGCAGCTCTCGTCGCGGTTTCAGTTCACATTCCCGTGGCCAGCCTTGCGCAGGTTTTTGACCGGTCCGGGCTTGAAGCGGTTCCGGAACTTGCCGAACGCGTGCCGGAGAAGATCGCCGAACGCGGCATTCTCGTCGGCGGTGCCGACAATGCCTATGCGCCATGGGAATTCCTGGCGGGCGATGACGGTCAATCGCCACAGGGGATCGACATTGATGTCGGCAGGGCGATCGCGAAGACGCTCGGGCTCGAATACGAATCGCGCACCGCGGCGTTCCCCTCTATTCTGCCCGCGCTCGGGTCGAAATACGATATCGGACTGAACGCATTTTCAATCACCAACGAGCGCATGAAGGTGGTGAACTTCGTGTCGTACTCGGACACTCAGGGCCTATGGGTGGTCCGGGCCGGGAATCCGACCGGGTTCGATCCGGCGGATTATTGCGGCGCCAAGGTTGCCATCATGTCGGGCACCTACTACGAAAAGCACCTGGACCTGGACAACCAGGCATGCCTGGACGCGGGCAAACCGGCGATCGAGAAGCTGCCGTTCTCAGTGCAGACGGAGGCGATCACGCGGGTCGCCGCAGGCGGCGCCGATGCAACCGCGACAGGTGGCGGCACAGCGGCCTATGCCGTGAAGCAGAGCGGGGGAAGACTGGAGAACCTCGAACCCGTCGAGCCGATGGGAAAGCGCGGCCTGAACGGTATCGCCGTGGCCAAGGATGATATGGAACTCACCCAGCTCATCGCGGACACGCTGAATCACCTTATCGACAACGGCGTCTATGCCGAAATCTACGAGTTCTGGGGCGTGTCACACTTCCTTGTCGATGAATCCGTCATCAATCCGGAAGTGTCGAACTGATATGCAATCAGACACGACAGCAATGGCTTCGGGACACGACGACGCCGCCCGCGACGAAGGACAGAAGGTCCGGCTGAATGACGTGGTGCCGCACCGCCACCCGGGGCGCTGGGTTGCAGTCGCCCTGCTGGCAGTCGTCGTCGCGCAGGTGGCGCACGGCATCATCGTCAATCCGAATTTTCACTGGGACGTATTCTGGCAGTACCTCTTTGCGCCGACTGTCATGGCCGGTGTGGGGTGGACGCTGATGTTGACCGTGATTGCCATGCTGGTCGCGATTGTCTGCGCAGTCATCCTCGTGCTGATGCGTGACAGCGAAAACCCGATCCTGAGGACGGTTTCGTGGCTGTGGATCTGGTTTTTCCGCGGAACCCCGCTTTACACGCAGCTTCTGTTCTGGGGCCTGTTCGCGGTCCTGTTTCCGCGCCTGTCGATTTCCGTTCCGTTCGGTCCCGAAATCATTGGTGTGCCCACAGATTGGGTGGTGACCGCCGGCGTTGCGGCAATCCTGGGGCTTGGCCTGTGTGAAAGCGCTTATCTGGCCGAGATCTTTCGAGCGGGCTTCAGGGCCATCGACCGCGGGCAGACCGAGGCCGCACAAGCCATCGGAATGTCGAAAGGGCGCATATGGTGGCGCATCCTTCTGCCGCAGGCCTTGCGTACGATCATCCCGCCGACGGGAAACGAGACGATCGGAATGCTTAAGGGGACTGCGCTCGTCCTTGCCGTGCCGTTCACATTGGATCTGATGTTCGCCACCAACGCGATCTCGAACCGGATCTATCTTCCGGTGCCGATGCTCATGGTCGCGGCATTCTGGTATCTGGCGATTACCTCGGTGATGATGATTGGCCAGTACTACCTGGAACGCCATTTCGGCAGGGGGCAGGATTATGTCCCGACACGCCACGCCTGACCGGGCTGCCGCAGTGTTGCTTGAAGGCGTCCACAAGTTCTTCGGCAATTACCACGCGCTACGCGGTATCGACCTGACTATCGCCAAGGGCGAAGTCTGCGTTGTGATCGGTCCGTCCGGATCGGGCAAGTCGACCCTTCTGCGGTGTATCAACCAGATCGAGCAGATTTCGGCGGGACGCGTCAGGATCGGTGGCACGCTGCAGGGCTACGATGAGCGGAACGGCCGTCTTCACGAGCTGTCGCCGCGAGCCATTGACCGGCAACGCCGGCTGACCGGCATGGTGTTCCAGCGGTTCAACCTCTTTCCGCACATGACCGCGCTTGGCAACGTGATCGAAGGCCCCGTGCAAGTGAAGCGCATTCCGAAGGCCGAGGCGCGGCGCATTGGGCGGGATCAGCTTGCCCGGGTGGGGCTGACCGACCTCGAGGACCGCTATCCCAACCAGCTCTCGGGGGGACAGCAGCAGCGCGTCGCCATCGCGCGGGCGCTGGCGATGGAGCCGGAGGTGATGCTCTTCGACGAACCGACCTCGGCGCTCGATCCGGAGCTTGTGGGGGAGGTGCTCGACGTGATCAAGGATCTCGCGGCCTCCGGCATGACGATGATCCTGGTCACGCACGAGATCGGCTTTGCCCGCGAGGTCGGCGACCGCATGGTCTTCATGGATCACGGAACCATCGTGGAAGAGGGGCAGCCGAAGCAAATGCTTGCGGCGCCGAAGAGCACGCGTACCCAAGCGTTCCTGTCAAAGGTTCTCTAGAGATGCTGTCAGCAGCAGAAGCCGCCGCCGAACTTTCCGTCCTCTTCCAGGGTGCGGAACAGTTCGATGATGAAGTCCTCGACGATGCGCGACGCGGGGCGGTGCGGCGGCAGGATCACGAGCGTCCGGAAATGCACTTCTGGCTCGAACGGGCGCAGTACCAGCCCGCGCCCCTTGAACAACTCGGCGGTCAGGGGATCGACCAATCCTACCCCCAGGCCCGCGGCCACCATCGCGCAGATCGTCGTGGCATAGGGCGTTTCCAGAATGATGCTCAGCTTGACGTTTTCGGCAGCGAGAGCGGTTTCAGCCTGCTGACGCGTGGTGTCCTCGGGCGAAAGTGCGATGAATGGCTGATTGACGAGATCAGCCGGCCGGATGACGGCGTGCGCCTCGAGCGGATGGCCTTCGGGGACCGCAAGCCACGCGCGGAAGCGGGCGAAGGGACGGATCTCGACACCGGTCTTGTCGATCTCGTCGGACACGACGCCCACATCGAACTGGCCGGATGCGACGTGGTCCCTGACCACGGAGGACAGGTTCGTCTGAAAGGTGATCGCAACACCGGGATTTTTCGACATCAGCGCGGACAATGCGTGGGGCATGACGTTGGTGGACAGGGCCGACAGCGACGCCACACGCAACTCTCCGGACCCGAAATCCCGGATTCGAGCGGCGGCGCCACGAAGATGAGCGAGACCTTGGAAGGTGTGCTCGACCTCGCGGAAGAAAAGCTGACCCTCGGCGGTCGGTCGCAAACGGCCCTTGATCCGGTCGAAGACGGGAAAACCGATCGAACGTTCGAGATCCATGATCGTCTTGCTGACGGAGGGCTGCGAGATCCTCAGCACTTCGGCGGCGCGCGAGGTCGTGCCGCTGGTCACGACGGCCCGGAAAACCTCGATCTGACGCAGGTTCATGATCCAGAGCCTCCGGGCAATCAAGAGCGGAACGAATAATACCGATAGCGGCAATAACGTCAACGCATACACTGCGCGTTGTAGAAGGTAAGAAACGATGGCACCCACCGATCTGACACGATGTGTCCTGACCCCACGTGTGGCGACGGAGGGGTTCGAGCCGATCGGCATTGGCGTTCATCGCGCGTCGACGATCCTTTTCGAGGATGCTGCGGCCTACGCCGAAAGGGGCGAGCGTGGCGAGAAGGGGTATTCCTACGGTCTTTACGGGACCCCGACGACGCGGACGCTGGAGGAGAAACTGACGCAGCTCGAGCAGGCCGCGGGCACGTTTCTAGCGCCTTCCGGGCAGGCAGCCAACGCGCTGGCAGCGGTGGCCTTCCTGAACAAGGGGGACCACATTCTGCTGGCCGATACGGTCTATCCGCCAATGCGGGATTTCGCCCTGTCCGACCTGGCAAGGATGGGGATCACGCTCGATTTTTTCGACCCGACGGATCTCGGCGATCTGGAGGCGCGAATCCGAAGCGAAACGCGGCTCGTCTGGTGTGAAAGCCCCGGCTCCACGACGATGGAGCTGATGGATATTCCCGCAGCGGCGGCGCTGACGCACGAGGCCAGGGCCCTGTTGGCGGTAGACAATACATGGGCCACGCCGCTGAACCTGAAACCTCTGGCGCTCGGGGCGGACATCGTCACGGAGGCGCTTACGAAATACGTTTCGGGCCATTCGGATGTGCTGATGGGATCGATATCCGTTCGCGATCCCGATCTGGCGCAGCCGCTGAAGAAGATGTTCGGCCGTTTTGGTATAGGTGCCTCACCGGATGATGCCTCTCTTGTCTTGAGAGGGTTCGAGACGCTGGGGATGCGACTGCGGCATTGCGGGGCCGTGGCACAGCGGTTCGCCGAGCGGCTTTCCGGCCACCGCGCGATCGGCAGGGTGCTTTTTCCGGGGCTTCCGACGATGGCGGGACATGAGATCTTCAAGCGCGATTTTCTGGGCAGCAGCGGTGTCTTTTCCCTGACCTTCCCTGAATGTGTCGCCCCGCATGTCTGGCGCGCGCTCGATCATCTGAGCCTGTTCGCCATCGGCGCGTCCTGGGGCGGCACGCGGAGCCTGGCCGCGCCGATGTCGATCGGGGCCAGCCGGAGCGCCACGCGCTGGCAGGAGCCCGACGTGATCCTGCGGATATCGATCGGGCTGGAAGACGAAGGGGAGCTCTGGGCGGATCTGGAGCGTATGCTGACCGCGCTGCGGCGCCTCAGTGCCGCGGGGGACGCGGCCGAGTGACAGGGGGGCTCGCCGACACATTCGAGTGGTGTCACGTCGCTTCGCGGCGGCGCTCACCGCAATGATACGCGGAAAGGACGTTTGACGTGTCGGAAATCGAACGCGCGCTGAGGGAGGTCGACGCCAATCTCGACACTGCAGTTGCCGATCTGCTGGAGCTGATTTCGATCCCGTCCGTTTCGGGCGAAGACGCGGGCAAGGCAGGTATCGCCCGCGCCGCCACGTGGCTGGACGACGCGCTGACGGCTATCGGCTTTTCCTCCCGCGTCGTGGAAACGGCCTGCAATCCCGTTGTGCTGGCACGGTCCGAGGGCGCGAAGGAGGGTGGCAAACGGTTGCTTTTCTACGGCCACTACGATGTGCAGCCTGTCGCCCCCCGCGAGGCGTGGACACATGATCCGTTCGCGCCCGAGATTGTGGAAGAGGATGGCGCGCGCCGATTTTACGGGCGCGGGGCCTCTGACAGCAAGAGCCAGCTTTGGTCCTTCATAGAGGCGCTCAGGGCGTGGAAAGCGGCCAACGGCGCCTTTCCCGCTGAGATCGTGATTGTGCTCGAAGGGGAAGAGGAGATGGGATCGCCCAGCCTCGGCGCATTCCTCGAACAGCATGGCGAGGAGTTGCACTGCGACGTTGCGTTCATCTGCGACAGCGACATGTGGTCCCCGACCCGGCCCTCCATTACCACCCAGCTCAAGGGGTTGGTGCACGAGACCGTGACCATCAATGCGCCGAATCCCGACCTGCACTCCGGCCACTATGGCGCGGCCGCCGCCAATCCGATCCGCATTCTCAGCAAGATCCTCTCCTCCCTCCACGACGAAAAGGGCCGGGTGGCAATCGACGGGTTCTACGATGATGTCGCCGACCTCACGGAAAGCCAGCGCACACGCTGGCGCGAGTTGTCGAACGAGCTTGACGCTTCGGGAGGGGTCAGCCTTGCCGGGGGCGTCATTGAAGACGGCTATACCGCGATAGAGGCGATGTGGGGCCGGCCCGCGGTCGATTTCAACGGTATTACGGGCGGGAACCAGGGGCCCGGGGGGCGTTCGGTGCTTCCCGGCTCGGCGACAGCGCGTCTGACCTTCCGGCTGGTGGCCGGACAGAGCCCCGAAACGGTCAGGAACCGGTTCCGCAATTTCGTGTCGGGCAGGGTTCCCGACGGGTGCAGTGTCGAATTCGAAGGGCCGGAGGGCAATGCGGCCGTTCATCTGTCGGAGTCCAACCCGTTCCTTGTCGCAGCCGCGCGTGGACTTGAGGCGGAGTGGGGTCGGCCTGCGGTTTTGAAGGGCACGGGCGGAGCAATTCCCGTTGTCGGCGCGCTCAACGACGGGCTTGGGCTGGATTGCGTGGTGTTGGGCTTCATCCTTGAAAGCGATGCAATCCACGCGCCTGACGAGCATTACGATGTCGAGCGTTTACACCGCGGCACACGGAGCTGGATCCGCATTTTCGGCGAGATTCGTGGCGGCTCCGCATCTTGACGCCAAGGAAGACCGGGATCGGATGAGGTGCCTCGTAGGCGTTGGTCCTGCATGTTTGGCTGCCCCGAACTCCAGGCCGCCCGGATCTGAAACTTCCAAGCTCGACGGTCGCGCCCCGGGACCTGCGCTGTATCAGCCAAGGCCCCCTCCAAGGATGGCGCGTCCTGGCCGGAAAAAGCTCACTCTGGCCGGTTCCAAGCTTCGGGAGAGGGGCAAGACAATAAGCTGGGTCGCTGGAGGGTGGCGAGAGACTGCCTCACAGACGCTACGGAACCAGCGCAACACGGACGAGCGGCTTGCCGCGTTCAGCATGGTCATGTGCTTCAGAAGCTTTCGGCAGGGAGAATTGCCGAGCTATCAGCACCTACAGCTTTCCGGCCGCAACATCAGAAAGCACCGTCTCGACCGTGGAAGAAAACTCTGGCTGGCTTGGCAAACTGCGTTCCCGTGAAGACGCCAAGAAAGCGTCTGGTTCCTCTGCAACGCGGCCAGAGGAATACGGGCAAGTCTCCGCCTCCTGCATCGCCTACAAAGATCGCTCGAACTTCGGGTACAAGCGCTCTAAGCGACGTCGGCAAAGTCGATCCCAAGGGATCGACCACGAGATCCGCGCAAGCATCCTGGTCAGGTCGAGCACCGCTCGGGCGACCTCCGCATTGCGGTGATCGATCACATGATCGGCGCCAAGCTCGGTCAGGCGCGCCACACGGCAGGCCTCGCTTGCAAAGCCGATCACCTTGGCGCCAGCATGCATTGCCAATTGTATCGTGGCCAGAACCCAAGCCTCCGGTGCACCCTGCACCAGCACCACTTCATCAGGCTGCAAACGCCCGCGCGCGAAAGGGAAATGATGTGCCGTGCCGAACGAGATAGGAACGGCGGCCGCCGGCGTAAAATGAATACGATCGGGCTCCGGCCAGGTCAGCGTTTCGGGCACGGCGCGCAGTGGCATTCATAAACTGCCTCGTTCGTTTTCATCTCTTGATGATCGTAGTCGTGTCTTTCGGTAAGCAGCGGCGTTGTCCGGTCCGGCCGCTCGGAGATACACGACGACCCCAGCGACTTCGCGACCGTCGCCGGTCCGGTAGTGGAACCAATCCCTTGCGGCAGCAGAATTGCATCTCGGGACCGACGGGAAAGCCACGATGAACCTCCCAGCCGGTCACGACCTGTCTAGGCCGGACCTGCCATCCCGGGAATAGGGCTGCACCGGTCCGGGACGATGCACGGCCTCGCCGGGATCGAACATGGGGAGGCCCGCCGCCCCGGACTGTGCGGGGATCTCGTCTTGCAGGACGTCCCAGTGTTCGGCC
Source organism: Roseivivax sediminis (assembly GCF_900112685.1). GTDB lineage: Bacteria > Pseudomonadota > Alphaproteobacteria > Rhodobacterales > Rhodobacteraceae > Roseivivax > Roseivivax sediminis. The sequence goes on along the minus strand of NZ_FOMS01000001.1, from coordinate 385,192 downwards.
AGCTTGCCGCCCTCGACCCGGAAGAGGTCGATCACCACCTGGGGCGCGTCGCCCCATCCGCGGATCCGGCCGTGGATGGCGACAAGATCGTCTTCCGCGACGATCAGGCCGGGCTCGTAGTGCACCGCGGGCGAAAGGGACTCGACGATGCTCTGCAACGCGTCGCGGCCCTGGGGGATGTTCGGATTGTGCTGGATGTACTCCCTGACATACAGCCGCTTGACCGCGGAGGTGTCGTGGCGCTGGAAGAGCGACGTCATCGCCTCCAGCACGAGCGCCTTGTTGCGTTGGGGGCGTGCGTCGGTGTTCCGGTCGGCGGGCCTGGTGATGACCAGCGTCCCTGTCATGCGAAGGAAACGGCCGTCGGGCAGCGTGGCGAAGGAGTGCACGGCCCCGCGATCGAAGTCCTGAACGTTCGTGACGGTCGCACCGTCCGTCTCCTGCCAGCTGACGGCGAATATGCCGTTGCCGAGCGGCTTGACCTCGATATCGACGGTTTCGCTTCGGGCGAACGGGCCCTCGCTTATTTCGAACTCCAGTTGCTTTGCGGACAGGAGCTTCAAGCGCGCCCGAAAATCCGGATAGGACACCTCCATTTCCAGTCCTGCCGGGAAGAGATCGAGGGTCATGTCCGTGTAGCTCCTTTGAGACGGCGGGGTCCCGGCCGCACGGCCCGTCGGCGCCGGCGTTCATGGAAAACCGACCGGCCGGGTCGGGTCGCGTCATGCGGCCGTAAGCGCGGACCAGATCATCAGGGCTCCGAACACCATGAAGATGATGCCTGTCAGCATGCGTCCGCGTCTGGCGTGTTCGGGCTTGTGAATCATTCGGAGAACGTGTCGGGCTCCGAGAGCGTAGCCCCCGAGAACCACGAATTTCACGACCACGAACGTGAGAACCAGAAGCGCAAGGGTAGCTGTACCGCTGTCTGCCGGGAGAAATTGGGGAAACAGCGCCGCGAAGAATAGAACGGCCTTGGGGTTGCTGATGCCCACTCCGAATGAGTGAAGCCAGAGCACCACCCCGCTCCGGACGTACGCCGTTTCGGTAACCTCGGTTCGGTCATGCAGTGGCCTGGGGCGGAAGAAGGTCGACCCGAGCCAGATGATGTAGGCCGCGCCGGCCAGGCGGAGTGCGAGAAGGGCCGCTGGGTAAGTCTCGAGAAGAACGCCCAACCCCAGGACGGAAAGTGTGGCGAGCGTGGCGATCGCGACCAGATCGCCGCTCAGCGCACTCAGAGCGCGGCGCCAACCGTAGGCGATCGCATTGTTCACGATGAACAAGGTGGATGGGCCGGGCGTCGCGGATTGGACTGCGCTGACTATCACGAAGGTGGCATAGGCAGGGACTTCCATTGTCGCTCCGAGTCAAGGATTTGGAAAGGAAGCCGGACGGCCCGAACGCTGCATCGAGCGCTCGCCTACCGGCGGCAAATCAAGGCACCTGTTCGTAGTTCCGGGACAGGGCAGGGACCTGGCGATCATGACGTCGGTGTCGCGCTGAACTTGTTCCGCTTGCGCCGGAGCGGAAGGCGAAGGCCGGTCCGAACTTCGCACCCACGGCCTCCCGCCCCGGCCGGAGCTCACGCCACCTTGGCGGGCACCGGGGTGTTGAGCAGCTGCTGCTCCCAGAGATAGGCGATGGCGCTCCCGCCGAGATGGTCCCGGAGGGCGTCGTTCAGGGCGGTCGCGGTTGTGGTGCGGGCCCAGTCGCGCTGCCATTCGGAGGCCAGAGCCAGCCACGTCATCATGTTGATGCCGCCCGCGATCATGCGCTGGATGGCGACCTCGTGGGCCTCGAGCGACGTGCCACCCGACGCATCGGTGATCACGGTGACGTCCCAGCCTTCGCCGGCGGCCTGCAGCGCGGGCATCGCCACGCAGATCTCGGTCCAGAGACCGGCGATGATCAGTTGCTTGCGCCCGGTCGCGCTGACCGCGTCGACGACCTTGGGATCCTCCCAGGTGTTGATCGTGGTGCGGTCGATCACCTCCTGGCCGGGGAAAACCTCGGTGACATGGGGGAAGATCGCGCCGCCCCGGTCGGCGATAACGCTGGTCAGGATCGTGGGCACGCCGAACACCTTGGCGCACTTGGCCAGCGCGGTGGTGTTGTTCACCACCATGTGCGGGTCGTGGCTGTTCAGGTTGGCAAGCTGGTAGGGCTGGTGGTCGATGAGCACGAGGACCGAGTCTTCGGGGCGAAGAAGCGAGTCGAGGCCGTTGCGGATGGTCATGGGGGTTGTCCTTGCATCAAAGGGGCGGGGCCCGGTTCCGAGAGATAGATAGCAAGCGCGTCCGAGCCGCGCGGCGCAGAAGCTGCCGCGCTGGTGCCGATCTTGCTGTTGCGTCGGGCGGCGCGCGATCGTGTTGGCAGATGTGCGGGCCGTACCAAGCTGCGGGCAGACGGCTGCCCGCGCCGAACCCAGCCGTTCCCGGCTGCGCAGGCACGACACAAGTCGCTCCTTACCAGACCGAAATTTGACAGGGATCACGGGTGCGTCGGGTGCGGCCGGGGACCCGGAACGTTCGCCGTCGCGCAAGAAGCGACGCCAACTGTCAGGGTCGTGGATCGTTTCCGCAATATTTCCGCGGTTCCGACTTTGAAAACGGAGAGCGAAAAAGCAGCAAGATTGGCACCAGTGCGGCAGCCTTTGCGACGCGGAAAGGAAGACCACCCGCTAACTTCAAATTCGAACTGAAACACCGCAAGGCATTGAGTAATGAGCAATATACAACCATACATCCTTTCTTTGGTCGTCGGACTCGGGATTGGTGTGATCTACGGCCTTCTGGCCGTTCGTTCTCCGGCGCCACCGATCATCGCGCTTCTCGGCCTTCTGGGCATGCTTGCAGGCGAAGCCGGTGTTCAATGGCTGAGGGGGCACTCGAACATCGTTCAGTCCGTCCTGCACGAAAAGTCCTTTGCCTTCTCCGCACGAGATTCCGAAACGAAAAAGTCCGATATGGCCTAGAGGTTATCGAATGGGAATTGCCGTAGCGAATCGAGCGCACGGACTTGCCCGGCAAACCCCAATTCGCTTTCGAGGGAACGCACCTTGTCGCCTCATGGCCGGATGTTGAACAGCAAAGGAAATAAAACATCATGCCGACACTCTACTATGCCGTGGGCGCCTGTTCGTTGGCGCCGCATATCGCTCTCGAATGGATTGGCGCACCCTACGAGGCCGTCAGGGTCAAGTACGGTTCCAGCGATCTCTTGGCGGTAAATCCCGCCGGCGCGGTGCCAACGCTTCAGGAAAACGATGGGTGGCTCCTGACACAGTGCGGCGCCATCCTTGATTACCTGGTGTCCAAGCACCCGGAGGCCGGGCTTGCCGGCGGCGAAGGCTTACGCGCCAGGGCAGAGGCGCACCGGTGGTCAGCCTTCCTTACCTCGGACGTTCACGCCTCCTTCTGGCCGATCTTCATGCCTGGTCGCTACACGAGCGACAAGAGCGCCGCGGCCCGTCAGGCGGTCGTCGAGGCAGGACACACGCTAGTCGCAAAGCAGTTCGGCATCCTGGAGCGCCAGCTCGTGCGCAGGAATTATATCCTCGGTGGAGACCGATCTGTGATCGACGCATACGCCTTTCCGATGATCCGATGGGCGAACAAGCTCCTGCCAACCGGACTCGAAGACTACCCGAACGTGAAGTTGCTGCACGACAGGATTGCCGCCGATCCGGCGGTGCAGACCGTACTTGCGCGCGAGGCCGGCAAGATAGCCCATGGCATGTCGGCCGGCTGACAAGCGGACGTCATCACGAAATCGGCACTTCCATCCATTCTCAATCGAGATCGGCAGCCCGCAATTTCGGCAACAATGCTCTTGTCGAGGCAGGGGGGCGAGCTTGTCATCGGCGATAGATGCGCGGGTCCTCATTACGCGAGCCGAAGACCTTACAAGTTCTATGGAAATCCGCTCGTGTAGTGTTTGACATTTGCACCGGAATGGATCGGCCGACCCCGAAAAGAATGCTCACTTCGCACACTATGGTCGCCGCCGTTGGCGTGACGGAAGACATTAGTCTCGACGAACTCGCAACGGTGACACAGTTGCCCCTTATCACTTCGCGCGCATGTTCAAGCAGAGTGTCGGCGTACCGCCGCGGGTCTACCTGATACGCCTGCGTGTCGAGCCCGCCTGCGAGCTTCTTGAGACGTCCGATCTGCCGGTAGCGGGGGTTGCCCTCCGGGTCGGATGCGCGTCGAGCCAGGTGCTGGCCCGGGTCTTCTTCAAACATGCACGCGTGAGATCGAGCGACTATCGCAGGGCGGTTCGTGCTCCGAAGCGTTCCTACGCGCTGTACTATCCAAACCGGCGCTGGGGTGCTTTCGGAGTGCCCCGGGCATTGCCCTCGTAGCTCGCCGATCGCGGTCCAATCGCCGCCGATGCCTTGTTCTCGTTTCCACGGCTCGGCGAGCCGACCAAGCCGACCCGGGCGGTATCTGCATAGCCCGAGTTTCGCTTCGTCGGCATTTCGGGATCATCCCGTCAAAAACGGGAGCCTTCGCGACAAGAGCCTCGGCTGCGGAAATGCAAATCTCTTTTCCAAGGACGGCGACCGATTCAAGGAGGCGACCATGAGCGAAGGATCAGGTCTGCGAGTACCCGACGTAGGGGTGACGGATCGGCGCGACGTGCTGCTCTTCGGCTCAGCGCTTGCCGTAAGCATGACCTTTCCCCTTGGGGTCGCGACGGCCGCGGGCCCCGACCCCCATAACGCAACCGAAGGAGGACACGGCATGGGCTATGTCACCACCAGCGACAACGTGCAGATTTTCTACAAGGACTGGGGTCCGAAGGACGCACGGCCCATCATGTTCCACCACGGCTGGCCGCTCAGTTCCGACGACTGGGATGCGCAGATGCTCTTCTTCCTGTCGAAGGGCTACCGCGTCGTCGCCCATGACCGGCGCGGGCACGGCCGCTCGACCCAGGTCGACGGTGGTCACGACATCGACCATTATGCCGCAGACGCCTTCGCCGTCGCGGAAGCGCTGGACTTGCGCGATGCGGTCCATATCGGCCATTCCACCGGTGGTGGCGAGGTCGCGCGCTACGTCGCGCAGCACGGCGAACCGGCGGGCAGGGTGGACAAGGCGGTGCTCGTCGCGGCCATACCGCCGCTGATGCTCAAGACCGACGAGAACCCCGAAGGCACGCCCATGGAGGTTTTCGACGGCTTCCGTGCGGCGCTCGCCGCAAACCGGGCGCAGTTCTTCCTCGACGTGCCGTCGGGGCCGTTCTTCGGCTTCAACCGCGATGGCGCCACGGTCCACCAAGGCATGATCCAGAACTGGTGGCGCCAGGGGATGATGGGCAGCGCCAAGGCGCATTACGACGGTATCAAGGCGTTCTCGGAAACCGATCAGACCGCGGACCTCAAGGCGATCACCGTGCCGACGCTGGTGATGCATGGCGAGGACGACCAGGTCGTCCCGATCGCCGCCTCTGCGTTGAAGGCGGTGGAGTTGCTGCCGAACGGCACGCTCAAGACCTATCCGGGACTGTCGCACGGTATGCTGACGGTGAATGCCGACCAGCTTAACGCCGACCTTCTGGACTTCATCGAGAGCTGAAAGGCACGCGGGATTCCCACCGCTCCGACGCCGCGCCGCCGAGGCGGCCATCGAACCCCGAACACGGAAGCAGGCACCATCTCATGTCGAAACTCGATGTCCTCACCCCTCAGAACAGCCAGGTGATCTTCATTGATCACCAGCCGCAGATGGCATTCGGTGTCCAGTCGATCGACCGCCAGACGCTCAAGAACAACACGGTCGGACTCGCCAAGGCGGCACGCATTTTCGGCATCCCCGCAACGATCACGACGGTCGAGACCGAAAGTTTTTCGGGCCACACCTATCCCGAACTTCTGGACATTTTTCCCGACGCGCCACTGCTGGAGCGGACGTCGATGAATTCGTGGGACGACCAGAAGGTGCGCGATGCGCTGAACGGGCATGCGGCCAAGGGCGCCACCAAGATCGTCGTGTCCGGGCTCTGGACCGAGGTGTGCAACCTGACCTTCGCGCTGTCCTGCATGAAGGACACCGAGCTTGAGATCTACATGGTCGCCGACGCCTCGGGCGGGACCACTCAGGACGCGCACGACCGCGCGATTGAGCGCATGGTGCAGGTCGGCGTGGTGCCGGTCACCTGGCAGCAGGTGCTGCTCGAATGGCAGCGCGACTGGGCGCGCCGCGACACCTATGACGACGTGATGGCGCTGGTGCGGGCCCATTCCGGTGCCTACGGAATGGGCGTCGATTACGCCTATACCATGGTGCACAAGGCGCCGGAGCGGACAACGCACGGGCCCCGGCTCGATCCCGCGCCGGCCGGATCGACCACCGCCGCCGCAGAGTAATTTTCAGGATTGCGTCGGACGAGACGGCCGAACTCCTCCTGGCCGTCTCCATCCCTTCCGACGCAGTAGGCGGGCCCGTGTGCCCAGCGGGCCCGTCGTTTTCCGCCTCGCCCGGGCGGGTGGAAAGCCTTGCGAGCCAATCGCCGCGCCTGATCCGGCAAAGAGCCGACCGACGGATTTGCGGGCCGGCGGCCCCGCATGCAGACCGATGAAGGAGCTCTCGTATGGCTGACACGATCATCACCAATGCCCGCGTGACGACGCTCGACACTGCAAGGCCAGACGCCGAAGCGGTCGCGATCCGGAACGGCCGCATCGAGGCAACCGGAACGCAACACGAAATCATGGGCCTTGCGGATGCGCGCACGCGACTGATCGACGCCGGCGGCAGGCGTGTGATCCCGGGTCTGAACGACAGCCACACCCATGTCGTGCGCGGCGGTCTGAGCTACAATATGGAGTTGCGCTGGGAAAACGTGCCGTCGGTCTCTGACGCGCTGGCGATGCTGCGCCGGCAGGCGGCCAACACGCCCCCGCCGCAATGGGTGCGGGTGATCGGCGGCTGGTCCGAATTCCAGTTCGCCGAGCGGCGCATGCCGACGCTGGCCGAGATCAACGCGGCCGCGCCCGACACGCCCGTCTTCGTCATGCACCTCTACGCGCGCGCGATGCTGAACAGTGCCGCTCTGCGCGTCCTCGGCATCAACCGTGACACGCCGAACCCTCCCGGCGGAGAGATCGAGAGGGATGCGCGCGGCGAGCCCACGGGAATGCTGATCGCCCGACCCTCTGCGCTGATCCTCTATTCGACGTTGGGGATGGGGCCGAAGTTGCCGCCCGAGGACCAGGTGAACTCGACACGCCATTTCATGCGCGAACTGAACCGTCTCGGCGTGACCTCGGTGATCGACGCGGGCGGCGGCGGACAGAACTACCCCGAGGATTACGATGTGGTGCAAAGGCTGCACCGCGATGGCCAGCTCTCGCTCCGCATTGCCTATAATCTATTCGCCCAGACGCCGGGGCAGGAGCTGTCGGACTACGAGCGCTGGATCGGCATGACCGAACCGGGCGCCGGCGACGACTGGCTGCGGATGAACGGGGCAGGGGAGAACCTCGCCTGGTCGGCGGCGGATTTCGAGAACTTCCTCGAGCCGCGACCCTCGCCCGCGCCGGTCATGGAGGAGGAGCTCGAGCGGATCGTGGAGTTGCTGGCGACCAACGACTGGCCGTTCCGCATCCATGCCACCTACGACGAGACCATCGACCGCTTCCTGACCGTCTTCGAGCGCGTCAATGGCCGCACGCCGTTCCGCACGCGTTTCATCATCGACCACGCAGAGACCGTCAGCCCCCGCAACATCGAGCGGATCAGGGCGCTCGGAGGCGGTATCGCGACGCAGCACCGGATGGCGTTCCAGGGCGAATACTTCGTCGACCGCTACGGCGCAGAGGCCGCCCGTGCGACGCCGCCTATCCGCGAGATGCTGCGCACCGGCCTGCCCGTGGGCGGCGGCACCGACGCCACCCGCGTTGCCAGCTATGACCCCTGGGTCGCACTCTACTGGCTGACCACCGGCAGGACGGTCGGGGGGATGCCGCTCTACGGCGACGACAACCTTCTGACCCGCGAGGAGGCGCTGGCGATCTGGACCACCGGTTCGGCCTGGTTCTCGGGGGAGCAGGACGTCAAGGGCCGCCTTGCGCCGGGCATGTACGCGGACCTCGCGGTGCTCTCGGAGGACCTGATGACAGTGCCGGACGACGCGATCCGCTCCATCCGTTCGGTGCTGACGATGGTGGGCGGCAGGATCGTGTTTGCCGACGGCGACTTCGCCCGACACGACCCGCCGATCCCGCCGGCGAGCCCCGACTGGTCGGTGGGTGCGACCTTCGCGAGCCCGGGCCAGCGCGCTGCGCCGATGGCGCCTGCCGCCGCCGAGATGCGCGGCTGTCATTCGGGCTGCACCAACGGGTGCGGCCTGCACGGCCACGACCACGGCATCGCCTGGTCCAAGCCTTTGCCCATCCGCGACACGTCCGCCTTCTGGGGCGCGCTTGGATGCTCCTGCTTTTCGTTCTGAGGAAACCACGATGACCGACATGACCATTTCCTACACCGATACCGACACCAAGGGCTGGTATGCCGCCCGGCGGCCGAACATCTCCGGCGAGGGAGAGCTGACCTTCTCCAAGGTCAGCCCGAAGCTGATCATCGCCGATCACACCGCCGTTCCCGAGAGCATGCGCGGCATGGGCGTGGCCCGGGCGCTCGCCGAACGCCTGATCGCCGATGCGCGCGCGAAAGGGCAGCGGATCGTGCCGCTCTGCCCCTTCGTCCGGGCCCATGCCGAGAAGCACCGTGAGGAACTGGCCGATGTCATCCAGTGGTAGCGCCGTCGGCGCCAGGCCGAGCGCCTGGGAACCGCTGAAGCAGCCGGCCTTCGCGCTTCTCTGGACCGCGACGCTGGTGTCGAACGTCGGAACCTGGATGCACGAGGTGGGCGCCGGCTGGCTGATGACCACGCTCGCGCCCAATCCCGCGGTGGTCACGCTGGTGCAGGCCGCGACCACCCTTCCGGTCTTCTGCTTCGCGCTCCTGGCCGGGGCGCTGGCGGACCGGCTGGACAAGAGGAGGATGCTGATCGGCATCAACCTGCTTCTGTTGGCGGTGGTCAGCCTGCTGACCGTCCTGGTCTGGGCCGGCGCGATGACGCCGGCGCTGCTGGTCGCCTTCAGCCTGGCCATCGGCACCGGCGCGGCCTTCATGGCCCCGGCCTGGCAGTCGATTGTGCCGCAACTGGTCCCGCGCGAGCAGTTGAAGCCTGCCATCGCCTTGAACTCGATGGGCGTGAACATCTCGCGCGCGATCGGACCCGCCATCGCCGGCGCGCTGATCGCGAGCATCGGGCTGGCGGCGCCCTTCGCGGTGAATGCATTGAGCTTTCTCGTCATCCTCGGTGCATTGGTCATGTGGCGCCCGCCGGCGCACGAGCGGCATCCGCCGACCGGCTCACTTCTGTCGGAGATGGGCACGGGCCTGCGCCACGTGCGGCACAACCCGGCGATGTTGGCGACGGCGGTGCGCGCCGCCGCCTTCTTCGTCTTCGCGTCCGCGTACTGGGCCCTCATGCCGCTTATCGCGCGGGGGGCCGACGCCGGGGGATCCACCCTCTACGGGGCGCTCATGGCACTGATCGGGGCCGGCGCGGTGACCGGCGCGATGTTGTTGCCGCGACTGCAGCGTGTCGCCTCGTCAGACACGACGGTGTGGATCGGAACCGCGGGAAGCGGGGCCGCGCTGCTGTTGCTGGCCGTCGCGCAGGGTCCTGCTGTTCTGTTGCCCGCCGCGTTCCTCGGCGGGTTGTCCTGGATCCCGGTGCTGACCTCCCTCAACGTCTCGGCCCAGACCGCGCTGCCGAACTGGGTGCGCGCGCGGGGTCTGGCCGTGTTCCTGATGGTCTTCGCCGGCTCGATGGCGGCGGGATCGATCATCTGGGGCCAGGTCGCGGCGGCCACGTCCGTTTCTTCCGCGCTCCTCATTGCGGCGGGCGGTCTGGCGCTCGGGCTGCTGGCCACGCGGCGCCTGCCGGTCGGCCAGGCCGAGGGCTTCGACAACGACCCGGCGGCAATCTGGCCCGAAGCTCCGACGGTCGTCGGCGACGTTTCCGATCAGCGCGCGATGCTCACGGTCACCTACCGCATCCTACCGGCCGATGTGCCGGCGTTTCTCGATCGCCTGACGCCCGTGTCCCACGAGCGACTGCGCAACGGCGCAACGAGTTGGCACATCCATCAAAGCGTGGAGGAGCCCGACCTCTGGGTCGAGACGTTCCACGTGCCGAGCTGGGCCGAGCATCTGGAGCATCACGGGCGCGTCAGCGTCAGGGACATGACGCTGCACGCGACATTGCGCAAGCTGCACCAGGGTGAGGCCCCGCCCGTCGTGCGGCACCACATCGCGCCACGGCGCAGACCGCTGATCCACTAAGGAGCATTCCATGAGCTGGAACCCGACCCACAATCCCGACTGCCCGACTGCTGAAAACTCCTTGCTGGACACGCTGATCATCCCGCGCACCCGCGATCTGGGCGGTTTCGAAGTGCGACGCGCTCTCCCTAGCCCTCAGCGACAGATGGTCGGCCCTTTCATCTTTTTCGACCAGATGGGCCCGGCGGAGTTCCTGACCGGGGGCGGAATCGACGTGCGCCCGCATCCGCATATCGGCCTCGGAACGGTCACTTACCTATATGACGGCGAGTTCGAGCATCGCGACAGCCTCGGTACCCGCCAGATGATCTATCCCGGCGAGGTCAACTGGATGGTTGCCGGGCGCGGCATCACACACTCGGAACGCACCAGTGCGGAAATGCGCGCCCGGCCGCACAAGCAGTTCGGCATCCAGACCTGGATCGCGCTGCCCGAGGACCGAGAGGAGATGACGCCAGCGTTCGAGCACCACGGCGAGACAGCTCTGCCGGTTATCCGCGACACCGGCGTCGAAGCGCGGCTGATCTTAGGCTCGGTCTACGGCGCCACGAGCCCGGTCACGATGCAGTCCGAGACGTTCTATCTGGACGTGACGCTGGCGCCGGGGGTCGCGTTCCCGCTGCCGGACGAGCAGGAGGATCGCGGCATCTATGTCACGAAAGGAAGCATCGAGGTTGCGGGCGACGTGTTCGAGGCGGGCCGCATGATGGTGTTCCGCCCCGGCGACGGCATCTCTGTCAAGGCGGGGCCGCAGGGCGCGCGGCTGATGGCGCTCGGCGGTGCGACGATGAATGGGCGGCGCTACATCTGGTGGAACTTCGTGTCGTCCTCAAACGAGCGCATCGAACAGGCCAAGGAGGACTGGAAGGCCGGCGACTGGACCGGCGGGCCGTTCCGTCTGCCGCCCGGCGACGAGGACGAGTTCATCCCGATCACGCCCGAACTCGATCGCGTCAGCCCGCGCAAGGGCTGAACGGCGCTGCGCCCGGTCGCTCCCGGGTCAGTCCATTCCGCCGGGCACCCGGACCCCGACCAGCCAGTCGCGCGCCATGGTCTGGTCGGCGTCGCTCAGCCCGTGCCCGGCAGCGATTTCGCGCGGATCGACAGCCGCGCCGCAATCCTGCAACCAGTCGTTCAGTCGCGCCGCGTGGCGGGAGTAGGGGTCGTCGGCCCCCGTCACCGTCAGCACCTGCACGTCCGACAAGTCCGGTTCCGGCGGCTCCTCGAGCGGCATCACGGCGCGCAGCAGGATCGCCCGCCGGACCAACCCCGGGTAAAGCGCCATGACAGCGGCCGCGAAGTTTGCGCCGTTGGAATAGCCCATCACCGTGATCCGATCCGGGTCGAGCCCGTAGGACCGCACGGCTTGCTGCCAGAACGCCTGGAATGCCTCGGCCTCGGCGCGGATGTCGGCCTGGTCGAACAACGCCGTGTCGAACCGGCGAAAGAAGCGGGCCACGCCTTCCTCCGTCGCGCGCCCGCGCAGGCCCAGAAGCGTGGCCGCGGGGTCGATGCGCGCGGCAATCGGGAACAGGTCGGCCTCGCTCCCCCCAGTCCCGTGGAGGGTCAGGATGAGGTGCCCGTCGGCCTCTTCCGGCGTGTGGAAGCGGTGTATGAAGGGAAGGTCGCGCAGCACGATCCGCGCCGCGCCCGGCCGGGCGAATTGCGGCAGCATGACCCGCAGGTCCTCGGCGCGGTTCCGGTCGCTGTCAGGCACGAACAATGTCTCGCCCAGGCGGTCGATGTCCTCGTCCACATCCATGCCCGGCCCGTCGGTCGCCTGTTCAAGAAGCGTGCCGCCGGGCTCCCTCACGTAGAGGGACAGGAAATACTTGCGGTCGTGGACGTTGGTGATCCCGTCATGGGAGGCGAGGTCGCGCCGCATGCGCCGCAGCGCGTCGCCATCGGCCGCGCGGAACGCCACATGGTCGACGATGCCGGTGCCGGGAATGCCGGGGACGTATCCGCTTGCGTCCCGAACGTCGACCGCGTCGCGATCCGAGGTCCAACGCCGGATGGCGCCGTCGCGGGCACCTTCGCGGTAGCCGAAGCGGGCGAGGAAGGCCGACGTTTCATCGGGCACGACGCTGAGAATGGTGACGGATCTCAGCCGCGTCGGCGCGTCCGGATCGGGAAGCGGAGCGGCCGAGGACATATCGGAGCCCACCAGCTTGACGATGATGCGGTCGGGATCCTTGAGCCGCAGCACCGGCTCGCCGAACTCCCTGTTCGGCCCTTCGACCTGCAGCCCCGCGTCAAGTGCACGGGTCAGCCATGTGCCGATCGACCGGACGGGCACGGCGAAGGCGACTTCGGACACCTGGCCGCTGCCGACGCGGCCGGGCGCGCCGTCCTCCCAGACGAGGAAGGTGACCAGAGATCCGGGGTTTCCGGCCCAATCGCCGTAGACCAGATGCAATTGCTCGGCATCCTCGAACCCGCCGGTCTGCTTGACCATCCGCAGGCCCAGGAATCCCGCGTAGAAATCCACATTGGCCTGAACCCTGCGCGTGATCGCCGTAACATGATGCATGCCTTCGGTCATGGTGATCCTGACGTCATTGCGTGGGTGAGCCTGCGATGGATCATGCGGCAAAGGCCCGCACACCGCACGCGGTTTCCGCGGCGCCTCGTCATCGCGAACAGCCCGTGCACGCATCGTCCTGCTGCTGGCACCGTCGTCTCGGTGCGCAAACGCCGCGCAATGGAGCTCGATGCACCCGAATACTCCCCTCGCGTGCATGTCCCCGCGAAAGATCCATCGACGGCGATGCTCGTGCGCAGGACCTGTGCGGGGTCTGCCTCCCTCCGTTCTTCGATCATTCGGTGCAAATCACGCATCTTGAGGTCAAGAACCCGGCCCTCTGCCCGTGAAATACTCTGCGCAGCCATATGACCAAAGGAGGCGAGAGTGATCGAAAACACCATTTGGACGTCTGGCCGGACCCCGTTTCAGGTCGGCGCCGGCGGGCAGAAACCGCACGCTCTCGTGCACCACGGGATCAAAATCGAGACACGAGGGAACTCTGGCCGCGAGCCGGCAGGGCATATCCTGCAGATCGAAGGGCAGCACTGCCTCCCGGATCGGGGAGCCGCCAAACGAACGTCCGCTCCGATCGGCTTCGGCGAAAGCGTGCGCCGAACCGACCACAGAGGCTATGTGCGCAGTTACGCAACCGCCGGCAGCAACCAAGTCGGCATCGCCGACCTCAGCTATCCCGAGTCCGTAACCGTCGAACGAGCAGTCTCGGAACTGGTGCTGGAAATCCAGATGAGTTCCAGCACCATGGCTATGGATATCGGTGGGGCACGTCGCAAACCGTACGTCTATCGCCGCGGCGAATTCGACGTCACGCCGCCGGACGTGCCATGCGCCGCGCGGCGTTTCGATCCCGGCGCGACCATCGCGGTGTCGTTGCCCCGCAAGGTGTTGGGCGCCGTGCTCGAGGAAGAAGAGGGTGTCGCCGCGACGGATTTCGGGCCGCTTCACGAGGCTCCCGCCGATTCCGATCTGGTGCTCGCCATCTGCGTGCGCCTGTTGAAGAACGCCCAAAGCGACGCGCCGTTCGGCCTGCTCTACGACGATACCCTGATCCATGCGTTGATCCTCGAACTGCGCCGGGAGGCTGCCGAGGAACATGGCGCGTCCATTCACGATCCGCATACCCTCCCGGCGACGCTTCTCAGGCGGATCGAGGACCACATCGACAACACGTCCGAGGAGTCGGTCGAGCTCAAAGGGCTGGCGGCGCTTGCCGGCATGTCTTGCACCAGCTTTTCGCGGTCGTTCAAACGCACCACCGGACAGAGCCCCTATCAATACGTGCTGAAGCGCCGACTGAACCGGGCGCAGAGCCAGATCATGCAGACGAAAGAGCCGCTTGCGCAGATTGCCTTCGACTGCGGGTTCTCGTCCCAGGCTCACATGACAACCCTTTTCCAACGCAAGCTTGGCGTAACGCCGGGGCAGCTGCGCCGCACCGGCTGCTGAGGCAGTCGAGGCGCCGGAGCCGGAGCACGCCCGCCGGTCACTCCTGCTGGATCTGTTGCAGCAGACCCAGCCGATCCGGCAGTTGCCAGCTTTCGTAGATCACCCCGTCCCGAACCCGGTGCACGGCGATGGCACCGAATTCCACATGCCGCCCGGTGCCTTCGATCCCGAGGATGGGCCCGGTATGGGTGCCGCTCAACGTTCCGATTGTCGTGACAACGTCATCGGCAAAATGCAGGGAGTCGATCTCGTAAGCGATGTCGGGGATGCCTTCGACATACATCCCGACTTCGGCGAGGAACGTGTCCATGTCCTGCGACGGCAGCGACGGCGATTCTCCGTGCATGAACCAGTCGTCCGCCAGAAGGCCTGCGAACTGCTCAGCATCGCGCGTGTTCAGGGCCCGATAGTATCTTTCCACCATATCGAATGCCATCTCCTCTTTGTTCAGAGGCGACGCCATGGCGTCCGCGAAATGCCCCACGTCCGGCGAGGCCGAGCGCAGTCGAATGTAGCCCAGAACGCGATTTTCCCGGTCAGGATCGATCACGAGAACCTCGCCTTCGAAGACCCGGAACTGTGTCAACTCCTCGATATTGGTGTAATGTGTGATCAGGAGCAGCGGCCCATTGCGTTCCGGATCTCCGTCCCAGGCGGCGATCCGTTGGCGCAGCGGCTCTACGCTCTTCGCGCCCTGCAGCGACAGCAGCAGGTTGAGACCCGGGTCAGTCTCCATCGGCATGTCACGGGCGATGCGATCGTCGACGGCGCCCATGCCCTGCATGAGAGCCTCATAGGTCTGTTGGTTGCGGCACCACTCGCTGACAACGATCCGCGACGGCACCAGGTTGTTCGAAGCCAGGAGCGCGCCGAGATCGGCCATCTGCTGGCGTCCCTCCGGGGACATGACGCGCTGGTTCCCGCAATCGGCGGGCGCGACATCCGCCATGTCGAGCTTGCTCCAGTCCGTCGGGCCGTGCCGCATCAGGTAGACGACATCGTCGCGCCCGAACATGTCGCCGATGCTTTGAAACGGTTCGAAGCGAAGCGCATTGTCGACAACGAGGCCGAGGACGTCGACGCCCATCTGCATCTCGCCCATATGGGTCGAAAGTTGCGTGACATTGGCTTCGATCAGAACCTGCGAGGCATCCTCATTCGCCGACACCGTGGTTGTCAGAAGTGCTGCGAGGATCGTACCGGCGATCGAGGTGCGTATTGCGGTCATCTCGTGCTCCATGTTTTCCAAGGCCGCTGCAGCGGTATCGAGGACCGTCTTCCGATCGGCGACATCTTGGGCAGCTGCCGGAAGGCAGACGCTGATCTTCAACTTGCCGGGTGAGGCCGCCGCTGTCTTACAGGTTCCGCGCGCAGTTTTTCATTTTGCACACCGATCTACCCGCGCCTGGTGGCAGAACGCGCAACTGGCGGGCGCCGACTGCCCGGATCGTGAAAAAGTCTGGGTAGAATTCAGAATATCCGGCCTGTCGATCTGCGCAAAACTTTCATTGCAATCAACGGGGCCTGCCAACGCTCAAATGCCGCGGCGTGCCCCGAGATCTGTACGGAATATTAACGCTAAACACGGAGAGCACTTCTATGAACGCCCTGAAAACCTACGCAATCGTCACACCTCTCATCGCGGTCATGGCGACCGCGGCTCATGCCCAGGCTGACTCCGAAGATCTGTCGAGCGTCAGCTGTGCACAGTACCGCGATTTCGACGACGCGCTGCAGCTCCAGGCGGCCACGGACCTCGTCACGCGGCTGGGTTCGCGGCAGAACCCCGACTCCGCCAAGGTGCGGCTGAGATCGATCTGCGGCAGCAACGAAGGCGCAACCTCCATCCTGACGGCCGCCACCGCCGGCATGACAATGGACAACTGAGCCGGGGCTCCCGATCGGTTATTCAAATGCGATGGTCGTCAACGCGACGATGGCCATCGCTTATCTGACGGAAACACCTCCCTATTTTCGGGGCAATGCCGCTCGGCGGCCCATCTGCGCCGGAACTGAGGGAAGAGGCTTCGCCGTCCCGTAGGCAAATGATCCATGCTCGTTCATCGTTCGTGACCATGTCGCGAAGTCCACCAAGCGACCGGAGCCCGTGTGCTCCCTACACGACGTTCGGCTCAGTATGGAAACCCGTTGCTGACGGCGATGGCCCAACCGTTCGGCAGGCTTGACCCAGGTGGAGGATGCGTGACTGAATTCGATGCAATCATCGTCGGCGCGGGGCAGGCAGGACCGGCTCTTGCCGCTCGGCTGACCGGAGCGGGCATGCGGGTCGCATTGGTCGAGCGCAAACTGATTGGTGGCACGTGCGTTAACGCGGGCTGCACGCCGACGAAGACCTTGGCCGCTTCGGCGCACGCCGCCCATATCGTCCGCCGGGCGGCTGACTTCGGTATCGACACGCTGCCGCCAACGGCGAACATGGCGCGCGTTCGGACGCGCATGCGGCAGGTGGTGTCAGCCTCCGGGGAGGGGCTCGAACGCTGGCTGGAGGGCATGGAGGGGCTTACCCTGCTGCGTGGGCACGCACGGTTCGTGGCGCCGGACACTCTGGAGGTCGCGGGCATTCGTTTGAGCGCGCCCCGCATTTTCCTGAATGTGGGCGCGCGTCCTTCTCGTCCCGATCTGCCGGGTGTGCGCGATGTCCCCTACCTCACCAGCACCACAATTCTCGATCTGGACCGGCTTCCACGTCACCTGGTCGTCGTCGGTGGCAGCTACATCGGGCTCGAGTTTGCACAAATGTACCGCCGCTTCGGCGCCGAAGTGACTGTGGTCGAGCGTGCCTCCGCTCTCCTTCAGCGAGAGGATCCGGAGATTTCCGAAGCGATCCGAGGTATCCTCGCGGCGGAGGGGGTCGCGATCCGAACGGCGGCAAAGTGCATCGCGCTCGCTCCTGGTCCGGACGGTGTCTGCGTTCATGTCGGCTGCGAGGAGGGCGCCCCGGAGATACATGGCAGCGATGTCCTGCTCGCCGTCGGCCGGGCGCCGAACACCGACGACCTTTCCCTCGAGGCGGCGGGTCTCGAAGTCGACGCGCGCGGCTTCGTGCCGGTGAACGAACGGCTCGAGACGGCCGTGCCGGGCATCTGGGCGCTTGGGGATTGCAACGGCCGTGGCGCCTTCACGCATACCAGCTGGGACGATCACGAGATCGTCGCGGCAAACCTGCTCGACGGTGGCGACCGGAACATCGGCGACCGTGTTCCGGGCTACGCCCTTTACATCGATCCGCCGCTGGGGCGTGCGGGCCTGACCGAGGCGCAGGCGCGGGCGTCGGGCTATGACGTCCGGGTCGCCTCGCGTCCGATGTCCCGCGTGGGCCGGGCGGTCGAGAAAGGCGAGGCGCAGGGCCTGATGAAGCTCGTCGTCGACGCAAAGAGCGGTCTGATCCTCGGTGGCAGCGTCCTTGGTCCGGGCGGCGACGAGGCGATCCACGGAATTCTCTATCTGATGAATGCAGGCGCTCCGGCCGAAGTGCTCGGCCGGAGCATGCCAATCCATCCGACCGTCTCGGAACTCCTTCCAACGCTCGTGGGCGAACTTGGCTGAAAGGCAGACGCGATGACTGAAGAAGACCTCTTGAAGCAAAGCAGCCTTGCGCACGCGCCGGACGGGGCCTCGGCAAGGTCGCCGGTGCACCTCCTGGTCGTGCGGCGCATGCGCGCCAAACGCTTCATCTCCGATTCGAGGTGACGGAATGCCTGTAGGAGCAATCCCCGGACTTCATCACATCACGTCGATATGCGGCGCGCCGCAAGAGAATCTGGACTTCTATGCCGGCCTGCTGGGTCAACGGCTGGTGAAGAAGACCGTGAATTTCGACGCCCCCGAAACCTACCACCTCTATTACGGCGACGACGCAGGATCGCCGGGAACGATCATGACCTTCTTTCCGTTCGTCGGCGCGGCACCGGGTCGGGCAGGGCCCGGCATGGCGAGCGCTGTCGCGTATCGGGTGTCGGCCGAGGCTCTCAACGGCTGGGTCGACCGTCGCAGGCTCGACGCCGATAGCGTCGACAAGGCGGAGGTGCGGTTCGGTGCGCGTGTCGTCGTGCTGCACGATCCGGACGGGGCCCCTGTCGAACTGATCGAGACGGATTCGGTCAACGGCGAGGCGCTTGCCGGTTTCCATTCAGTCACGCTTTGGGAGCGGAACCCGGAGCCGACCGCACGACTGCTGACCGAGCATCTTGGCTACGATGCGGCCGGTTCCGAAACTGGCCGGACCGAGCGGTTGCGCTTCGTGGCAAAAGGCAAGGGGCCGGCATCGATCATCGACATCGTGTCCTCCGACGCGCCTGGACCGCCGCGCAGCGGCGTCGGGACGATCCACCATATCGCCTTCCGCGCCGAGAGCGATGACATCCAGCTCGAATGGCGCGAACGACTGCTGGCGGCCGGGTGCGACGTGACGCCGGTGATCGACCGGCAGTACTTCAATGCGATCTACTTCCGCGAGCCGGGGGGCGTGCTTTTCGAGATCGCGACGGACCCACCGGGTTTCGCCGTAGATGAAGCGCCCGGCTCGCTCGGCACGGCGCTCAAGCTGCCGCCGAAATACGAGCACTTGCGCGCCCGGATCGAACGGGTGCTGCCGCCACTCGAGTTAGCGTCGTGAAGCGCGGGGGTGCCTCAAAGGATCGGGCGATCGCTGGCCTCGTCCTGCTGCACGGACGCGGCGGGTCGGCGGCCGACATGGTGTCGATGTTCGACACGCTTGCTCTGCCCGACGTCGCGGTGATCGCACCCGAGGCCCCGGAACGGTCGTGGTGGCCGGTGAGTTTCCTTGCTCCCTTTTCCGAACTCTCTGCATGGCTCGACCGGGGCCTCGATGCTGTGGCGGCAGCGGTCGCAGAGCTCCGGTCCGACGGGTTGCCGCTGAACGCGATATCCATCTGTGGCTTCAGCCAGGGCGCCTGTCTCGGCCTCGAATTCGCCGCGCGGCAGGGACAGGGTTTGAGTACGGTATTCGGCTTCTCGGGTGCACTGGTCGGCACCGACGACGCCATGACCGGGCCCCAGGCAGACCTCTATGGGTATCGCGGCAAGCGCTTCGACTACGCTACCGAGCTTCACGGGCTGAACGTCGAACTGAGTTGTCACGAGCGTGACCCACACATTCCCCTGGCCCGGTTCGAAGAAAGCGCCGATGTGCTTCGCGGTCTCGGCGCCACTGTCGCGCGGCGCGTCTACCCGGGGGCTGGCCATGCTCTGATGAGAGAAGATGTCATGGCGTTGCGACATCGACTGAATGTGCAAATCTCGGCAGAAAGGTCTTGAACACCTCCGACTGCGTCTTGCCTCCCGGGCAGCCAGGAGGACCAGCACACAATCGTCAAGGCACCAACGGCGCGAGAACGGATGAGCCAGTATGACCCATAGCGCCGCGCGGTCGATCGGCAAACCATCAATGTAGCAAGGCAGGCCCGACACCATGCACAAGGGATCCGATATACTTGTCGCGGCGCTGGAAAGCGAGGGCGTTCAGCGCGTCTTCGGTGTTCCGGGCGAGGAGAATCTCGACGTTCTCGAGTCGATACGGAACTCCGGCATCGAGCTTGTTCTCACAAGACATGAACAGGCCGCGGCCTTCATGGCCGCGACTCACGGGCGGCTGACCGGCAGGCCCGGCGTCTGCCTGGCCACGCTCGGTCCCGGCGCACTGAACTTCGCCACCGGCGCGGCGTATGCCCATCTCGGCGCGATGCCGATGATCCTCGTGACGGGCCAGAAGGCGGTGATGAGCGCGCGGCAGGCACGGTTCCAGATCGTGGATGTCGTGGGCTCCATGAGGCCACTGACCAAGATGGCGCGCCAGATCGTCAGCGCGGGCTCCATCCCCACGACGGTGCGCGATGCCTTCCGTGTCGCGATGGAGGAACGGCCGGGTCCGGTGCACCTTGAACTGCCCGAGGACGTCGCCGCCGAGACCGTGGCCGATGCCACCCTCGTCCCACCGCATGCCCCGGAACGCGCCGTCGCCCACAGAGACGCTCTCGAGACCGCCACCCGGATGATCCTGGAGGCGAAGCGTCCGCTGGTGATGGTCGGCGCAGCCGGCAACAGGCCGGCGCTGGTCGAGCCGCTGTCGGCCTTCATCGTCCGCACGGGGCTGCCGTTCTTCAACACCCAGATGGGCAAGGGCGCCGTCGATGGTGGCTCGAACCTCTACGTGGGTACTGCCGCGCTTTCGGAAGGCGACTACGTTCACGAGGCCATCGAACGCGCCGACCTGATCATCGCCATCGGCCACGACACCGTCGAAAAGCCGCCGTTCCTGATGAGAAGCGCGGGCGGGCCGAAGGTTATCCACATCGGCTACCAGTCCGCCACGGTGGAAGAGGTCTATCACCCGGACTTCGAGGTGATCGGGGATATCGGCGCTTCGACGATGGCGCTGGCCGAACGGCTGCAGGGGCGGCTTTCGTCCGATGAAGAGCTGCCCGAATTGCGCCAGCGTATCCTCGCACATCTGAACGACCGCGCCGACGAGGACCGTTTTCCGATCACGCCGCAGCGGGTCGTCCATGATGTCCGCAAGGTCATGCCGGAGGACGGCATCGTCTGTCTCGACAACGGCATGTACAAGATCTGGTTCAGCCGCAACTACCGCACGCATGTCGCCAACACGCTGATCCTCGACAATGCGCTGGCGACCATGGGAGCGGGTCTGCCCTCGGCGATGATGGCGGCCATGCTGCACCCGGATCGCCGCGTGATGGCGATCTGCGGCGACGGCGGCTTCATGATGAACTCGCAGGAAATGGAAACGGCGGTGCGGCTGGGGCTGAACCTCGTGGTGGTGATCCTGAACGACAGCGCCTACGGCATGATCCGCTGGAAACAGGCGGTCGACGGCTTCCCCGATTTCGGCATGACGTTCAACAACCCCGATTTCGTGCAATATGCGCGGGCCCATGGCGCGCGCGGATCGCGGGTGACGGCGGTCGAGGATCTTGTTCCGACACTGGAGGCCGCCTTTGCGGGAGGCGGCGTCCATCTGATCGACGTGCCGATCGACTACTCCGAAAACTCGCGCGTGTTGGTCGAAGAGCTGAAGAACCGCTCGCCCGGTGTCGAATGCGCATGATCCAGCAGGAAAGGCCCCGTCATGCTGACCGTTTCACAGGCGTTTGACCGCACGCCGATCGCGGAGGTCACGACAGATGGTGCCGCCTCGCTGGAGCGCAAGCTTCAAGCCGCCGAAAGGACGTTCCGGAATCGCGACGCCTGGTTGCGGCCGCATCAGCGGATGGCGATCCTGCGCAGGCTCGCGGCGTTGATGGAAGGCCGGCGCGACCACCTCGCGATGCAGATCGCGCGCGAGGGCGGCAAGCCGTTGCCCGACGCCATCGTCGAGACCACCCGTGCCATCGACGGCGTCCACAACGCGGCCGACGAGCTGCGTGGCTTCGCCGGCCGGGAAATCCCCATGGGCCTCTCGGCCGCGGCGGAGAACCGGTGGGCGTTCACCACTAGGGAGCCGATCGGCATCGTCGCGGCCATCTCGGCCTTCAACCATCCGCTCAACCTGATCGTCCACCAGGTGGCGCCGGCGATCGCGGTCGGCTGCCCGGTCATCGTCAAGCCGGCGAGCACGACACCCCTGTCGTGCCTCGATTTCGTCGCGCTGGTCCACGAGGCCGGCCTGCCGGAGCCGTGGTGCCAGAGCTTCCTTCCCGACGGCAACGCCCTGGCCGAGAGCTTGGCGACGGACCGGCGGGTGGGCTTTCTCAGTTTCATCGGCTCGGCCCGCGTTGGCTGGTCGCTGCATCACAAGCTCGCTCCTGGCACACGCTCCGCGCTGGAGCATGGCGGCGTGGCGCCCGCCATCGTCGATCGCAGCGCCGACCTGGATGCGATCATCGAGCCCGTGGTCAAGGGCGGCTTCTATCATGCCGGACAGGTCTGCGTTTCGACCCAGCGGATCTTCGTGCACGAGGACATCGCCGACGACTTCACCGACCGGCTGGTGGCGCGCGTCGAGGCCCTGCGCACCGCCGATCCGACACTGGGCGATACCGAAGTCGGACCGCTGATCCTGCCGCGGGAGGCCGACCGGGTTTCGGACTGGACGCGACAGGCCGTGGAAGGCGGTGCCGTCCTCGCCACCGGGGGCGACCGGCTGTCGGAGACCACGCTGCGCCCGGCGGTCCTGCTGGACCCGGCGCCGGACGCTAGGATCGTGACCGAGGAAGTGTTCGGCCCGGTAGTGGCAGTGCTGCGCTATCGCGATCTTTCCGAGGCGATATCGCGTGCCAACGCGCTTCCGACGGCGTTCCAGGCCAGCGTCTTTGCGCAAGATATCGACTTGGCGCTGCGCGCGGCCGATCGACTTGACGCCTCGGCGGTGATGATCAACGACGCCACCGCGTTCCGCACGGACTGGATGCCGTTCGCCGGGCGCCGGGAAAGCGGGTACGGAACCGGGGGCATACCCTACACCATGCGGGAGATGGTGCAGGAGAAGATGATCGTGATGCGCCGGAAGGGGTGAGGGTCTTCGACCGAGGTGCGGTGAGGGTCGGTCGTGACCGGCCCCCCGATGCGTCCCCGCCCGGACCGGGATGTCCCCGCCGCATTGGCCCGTTGAGGCCCGCGCGCCGGCGCCCGCATCGCGATCCGGGCGCCATGACGCCGCCGGCCCCGGTGGCCCGGGACCGGCCGTCCGCATGCACCGGACGGCTCAGGCCTGTGGGGCGGCGGGCGGCTGCGGCACCTCCGCATCGACGTGGAGGACGTCGATGTCGCCCTCGTAAAGCCCGTCGAGACTGTCGATCAGCGCCTGATGGGCCTCGCTCGGCTCGAACCGCACCACGTGATCGGCGTGGCTTCGCCAGGCGACGATCAATGTCGCTGTCCCCGGATCCTCGACGCCGAGACCGACGCTGTGACCCCGATAGCCGGCGGCCCCCTGCAGGAGCGGCGCGGCCTCGTCGATGGCGTTCAGAAACGCCCCGGCCTTGCCGGGCGTGAGCCGGAATTTTGCAAGTTCGATGACCATGGCGACGTGCCTCCGGTTGCTGATCAAGGATGGGCGACGGCCGGCGCCTGGACGGCGCCGAGCCCGGGGATCACATGCGTGCCGATCTCTTCGACCACGTCGCGTGCATCGCGCGTCGCGAAGCGCAGGTTGAGCGCGACGTGACCGACCCCGGTCTCCGCGAGGCCGCGCAGAAGGTCGGTCAGGGCGTGGCGCCCCAGTCGATAGCCCAGGTGGATGGGTGTCGGCTGCGCACCGGGATCGTCCGCCAGGTCAATGTAGAGCGACTGGGCGACCGGGGGCGTCGCGACGCCGGCAAGGTCGGCCGCCGCCCGCCAGTCCTGCATCGCCTTGAGATGTGCCGCAGGGGGCCGGGGATAGGTCAGCCACGCATCGGTGTTGGCGGCAACCCAGTCGAGGGACTGCTGGCTGCGTCCCGTGATCAGGACCGGCAGGCGGCCGCGGACCGGCTTCGGCAGAAGGTCCACGCCCTGCATCCGCCCCAGCGGCGAGTTGATGTCGGGAAAGCTTTCGCCCAACGCGCGGCGCAGGAAGCCCAGCGCCTCGCGGAAGTCCGCGCCGCGCGTGGCGTGGTCGCGCCCGTAGGCCGGGAACTCCACCGGCCGGTCGCCGCTGGCCACGCCCAAGAGAACGCGTCCGCCAGACAGAAGATCGACCGACGCCGCCGCTTTCGCGGTTTCCAGCGGATGGCGCAGCGTGATGACCGCGGCGCCCGTCCCCAGGGCGATCCGGCTGGTCTGGGTCGCCATCGCGGCAAGCCAGACCCAGGGGTCGTGGATCTGCCCGACGTCGCCGAAGCTGGGGTCCAAGAGCGGCACATCGCGTGCCCAGAGCGCCGTGAAGCCCAGGTCTTCGGCTTTCTGCGCCAGCGACGCCTGGTCCTTCAGGGTCGGCACGAGGCCCTTGAAGGCCTCGATCGGAAAGAACAGGCCGAGCGTCGTCCTGCCGGGCACGAAGACCCGGTCGAAGGCGTCATGGCGCGGCAGGGCGATGTCCGCAGAGCGGTCGCCGGACAATGCGTCATCCATGGGATCAGTCCTCTTGTGCGACGGCGATGCCGATCTTGCCACGCAGTCCGTTGCGCGGCGTCTCCAGCAGCGCATGGGCGTCGGGGATCCCGGCGAGCGGATAGGTCGCACCGTGATGGGGTTTTAGCAGTCCGCGCTGAACCAGAGTCGACAGCTCATCGAGCTTGCCGCGGTTCTGGCGGGTGAACACGAAGTGGTAGCTGGCGTTGCGCCCCCAGGCCTCGACCAGGTTCTGCGGCGTGGTGATGTCTACGATGGAGACGATCCGGCCGAGCTGCGCCAGCACATGCGGGCTTTTCTCGAGCGTGTCGCCGCCGATGGTGTCGAGCACGACGTCCACGCCCGCGCCGGCGGTCTCGCGGTTCACGGCGGTGACGTAGTCCTCCGCGCGGTAGTCGATCACGACGTCGGCGCCGATGCTCCTGACGAAGTCCGCGTTGTAATCGGAGGCGGTCGCGATGACGAAGGCGCCGGTGGCCTTGGCGACCTGAACGGCGATGTGGCCGACGCCGCCAGCGGCGCCTTGGATCAGGATGCTCTCACCGACGCGCAAACCGGCGCGGCTTATCAGCGCCTCCCAGACCGTGCCGCCGACGAGGCTGAGGCTGGCCGCCTCCAGGTGCGTCAGGCCGGCCGGCTTGTGGCCGACGATCGCCTCGCTGGCGACGTGGTACTCGGCGTAGCTGCCCGGTCCGCCGAAGATCTCCGGCGTGTACCATACCGCATCGCCCGGCTTGAACGCCGAGACGCCGGAGCCGACGGCTTCGACGACGCCCGAGACATCGTGACCGGTGATCGCGGGCAGGGGGACCAGATCGGCGTAGTCGCCGCGCCGCACCTGGTAGTCGAGCGGGTTGATCGAGGTCGCATGTACCCGGACCAGAACTTCGCCGGAGCCGGGCGAAGGCACCTCGAGGTCCGACAGTGTAAAGGCATCGGGCCCGCCGAAGCGGGGGAGCGTGAGAGCTTGCATCGTTGTTTCTCCGTTCTTGGAAATCTAGATATCTCGAAAAAACGATACCCTAGCGAAAACGTCGCGCGGAGTTCGCCCCCGCGTTACAGATCCTCTTCCAGTGCTTTCAACACGCGCCGAATGTTCTCTTCGTTGCGCTTGTAGTAGGTCCAGGGACCCATCCTTTTGGACCGCACTAGCCCTGCACGCTCGAGAGTGGCAAGGTAGCCCGAGACCGTCGACTGGCTCAGCCCGACCGCCTCCTGAATGCTGCTGACGCAGACACCATCCAGGTGGAAATCCCCCTCGTCCTGCGGGGGGAAGTTCTTCTCCGGCTCTCGCAACCCGTTCAAGATCTTGAGGCGCGTCTCGTTCGACAGGGCTTTGAACACATCCAGCGTCTTCATGACCGGTAGGTAATCGAGGTTTCTCGATATATCAATGTCGGCGGGTGTGATTTCTTCGCGTCGTCTGTCCGGGCGCTGCCCCCGGCCGCGAGCCACTGCGACCAGGGGGCGTTGTCATTCGGTTCAGGACACCATCAAACGCTTGTGCGACCCAAATTCGTCGCCACAGGAAACCGGGCTATCCGATGGAGTTCCAGGCCGTGACGATGGACCTTTGATCGCGTGTTCCCGAAACCGGCAGCGGGCTGTACCCCCTGTTCGTTACGCCGTATCTTCACCGGCATGATCCACGGGACGCATCGTGCCGGCGTGCGGGAACTTCCCGTTCCGATAAGTTGTATAATAGCCTGAGAGTTCTTCGCGTGACCCGGCGATAAAGGGTCCCTTCGCAACCACCTCGATGTTCTGGGGCTGGCCAGCATACACCAGCACTCTCGCGCCACCTTCAAGCGCTTTCAGATTTAGGCAACCTTCTTCTCCGTCTGCGGGGCCACTCCACCCAACCGAACCTGTGCCGAGCTGATGATCTTCGGCACCGGCGTCCACTGCGCCATCGATGACGACTGCGAAGGCATTGTACGAAGCAGGCAGCGGCAATTCGAACGTTGCTCCCGGCTCCAGTTCGATATCGACGAGGGTGACCGGCACGGCGTTCCGCGTCGGGGCCTCCGCGTTCCCCAGCCTGCCACTGTAAACCGTCGCGGCGACGCCGGGTTCGGTATGCGTCGGCATCGCGTCGCGGCGCAGGATCTGGACCCTGGGCGGCATGTTGCGCTCTGCCTCGGGAAGGATCAGCCAAAGCTGGAACAGCCGCATCCCGGCGGAGACCATCGAGTTTTCCGCATGAACGATGCCGCTGCCCGCCGTCATCCACTCCACATCGCCCTCCTCGAGCTTGCCGCCCGTATCCTGCATGGAGCCTTTGAGCATGAAGGTAACGGTTTCCAGGCCGGCGTGGGGGTGCGGCTCTCCGAACGCTCCCGCCCGCGTGACGTTGTCATCGGCCATCAGGAAGAAAGGGTCGGTCGCGGGCAGATCACCAGGCGCGACCACCAGGGCGGCCTTGTGATGGTCACCGTCAAAGCCCGGACCGAGCGCGGGAATCCTGGTGACACGGTCGATTGATCTTTGAAGCATGGTTCATGGCCTTCGTGTCAGGAGTTTCATTTCGCGGAGGATGAAGAAGCCTCGACAAATCCGAGCGGAATCGGACCAGGATCAGAGGCGGTTTCGAGAACCCGGTGTTGTTCAACCCGCGGTCGTTGCAGGCCGACCTGGTCTTGGCGGATCGGTTCCGTGACCCCGGTCATGGACGTCCCTCCGGCCGGCTGGCAAGCCTCCGGCCTACCGCCTCGCAGCGGGTTCCGGCATCGTGCCGCAGCGCAACGGCGCCGAGTTTCGTGGCGCCCGCCGCATGGTCGGGACGGGAGGAGCGAGCCAGAGCCTAGGCCAGGAACGGCGGCGGGTTCTCGCCACGCTGACGGTAGTTGGGGCGCGGGCGTTCCAGGCGGATCGACTCCATGACGGTATAGGCGTGATACTTGGTCATGCTCGTCACGCCGGCCAGACGCTCGGACCAGAGCTTGCCATTGCTGGTCTTCTTCTCCAGCACGTGCTTGGTCGCGTAATTGGCCATCGAGTTTATCCAGTTTTCCGACCCGACCCAGATGCGGTCGAGGCCCGGTTTCAGCAGGATGTCCATCAGCCGGTCGGATCGCGAATAGATATCGATGGCCGCTTGGGCACCTTCGAGTACGTCAGCGAAGTACTCGATCGCCTCCTTGACCAGCTCCGGCGTGCCGTACTTCATGTGATGGCCGGCAACGAGGTAGTCGAAGTCGTACTCCATGATCTGGTGCTGGGCCTCATACCAGGCGGTGATGTTCTGGGAGGCGTCGCAGTGCATGAAGGTGGCGCTGCCGGGGCTGATGATGTCGATGCAGGTCAGCACCTTGTGCGCCGGGGCGTAGATGAAGATGTTGCCGGGGCAGTGGTTCTCGCCCTTGTAGGACAGCTCCAGCGTCACGCCGCCGACCGTCAGCGTATAGTCGTCCGCAAAGGTGACCGTCGGCAGCGGTCGACCCGGATCCGGGAAGCGCTCCAGCAGTTCCCTGGTGATCTCGTGCGCGACGATCTCGACGTTCGGCCCGTATACCGAGGCGGCCCCGATGTGGTCGGTATGCCAGTGGCTGTAGATGACGTGGGTCACCGGCTTGTCCGTGACATCCTCGATTGCTGCCAGCATGTTCTCACCCAATGTGGGCGGTGCATCGATTGCGATCACGCCGTCACTGGTCACCACGAACGCGGCGTCATACCCTCCGCTGGTGACCCAGTAGAACCCGTCGCGAAGTTCCTCGACGTGGTAGCCGAGCCTCTGGAAACGGTCGCTCCAGAAATAGGGCGGGTAGTATTCCGCGGGATCGAGCGGATGCTCGCCCGCTTCGGGAAATCCGTATCGGTCAATGCCGAAAAATTCCGGCTTGTCCGATGCTGTGATAGGCTTCTGATGATTTTCGCACATTGGCTTCTTTCTTTCCTGGCTGGTTGCGGATTCCGGTCGACTAGGCAGCCGGGGTGTCGAAGCGGAGGACGGCCTTGAGCACGCGACCTTTGGCGACGTCTTCGAATGCTTCGTTGATGTCGGCGAAGTCGTAGAACGTGATCAGACGATCGAACGGGCAACGGCCGCTGCGATAGAGTTCGATGAGTTCGGGGATCATAAGCGCGGACACGGCGTCGCCCTGAATGATGCCCTGAAGCGTCTGTCCGACCGTCAAACGCGAGGCGTCCACGACCGCACCCGAATGCTCGCCGAAGGCGACGAAGCCGAAATGTCCCATTGGCGCGAGCGCGGCGATCCCGGCATCCAGGTTCGTCGAGCGCCCGCTGGTGTCGAGGACGAACTCCACGCCCCTTCGTTCGATATCCCGGATCATCGCGGCGACATCGGCCCCGCCGCCCGCATTGACGACGTGAGTTGCTCCGAGTTCCCCTGCAAGCTCGAGCCTCTCAGGATTCACGTCGATCGCGATGATGGTGGCGGCACTTGCCACTCTGGCCGCCATGATCGCGGCGAGGCCAACCGCACCGACCCCGAAAACTGCGAGGGAGGCGCCGACCGGAACCTTCATCGCCTTCAGGATCGCGCCGGCACCGGTTTGCAGGCCGCAGCCGAGGGGGCCGAGGATCTCCAGCGGAACGTCTGCCGTTACCTTGACCGCGTTTCGCTGGTGCGCGAGGGCATAGGTGGCGAACGAAGACTGTCCGAAGAAGTGGGCGTGTATCTTTTCCGGGCCTTGCCCCGTCACGCCGATGGAGCCGTCCAGTCTCGCACCGGCGAAGTTTGCTTCCCACACTTTGTCGCAATAGGCCGCGTGAGCGGTGTGGCACGGCTTGCACTGTCCGCACGAATGGTAGGAAAGCACGACGGGGTCCCCGGGCGTCAGGTGGGTGACGCTTGATCCGACGCTTTCCACGACGCCCGCACCCTCGTGTCCCAGGATCGCCGGCAGCGGTGCCGGCAACAACTGTCCCCGGACATGTGCGTCGGTCGCGCAAATGCCCGTCGCGACCATACGGATGAGCACTTCGTCTGGTCGCGGCGCCTCCAGAGCAACATCGTGCATGACAAAGGGGCCATCCCTTTGCTCGATCACGGCCGCGCGTGCCTGTTTCATAGTGCGAGCCATTTCGCAAATGAGCAGAATACGCCGCTTGGATTCTGTTCGTGGGCAAGCGGTGTCATCGCCGTTGCGGCTGCTGGCCGGGGTGGCCGCGCACGGCCAACCTCGTCGCGGCTGCGCTCGAGGTTCGCGAACTGGCAAAGCTGGTGGTCGATCACAACGAGGGACGAGTCTTCGGGGCGATGAGGCGAGTTGGGGCCGTCGCGGAAGGTCATGATCCATCCTTTGCATGTGAGAAGGAGCCGAGCTCTTGTGCCTGAGAATAGAGAAGACGCCTGAGCGGTGCGGCGCGGGAATTGCCGTGAAAGAGCCGAAATTGCTACGATGTCGCCTTTGCCCAGCGCGGACTTCGCTTGCTGAACGCGGACTGCCGAAGACATGCTTGGCGAAGCTTTGGACGCTGTTCTCATGGTGTTGACCAAGGCGCTGGCAGAGCCCGCCTTGAGCGCCGAGCTGGAAGAACACCTGACCGAGGAGCGAGCAGCGCAGGCGACGTAAGAGACGCAACAGCCGCCGAACCGGCGCAACGGCAGCAGCCCGAAGGCGGTCAGCGCCGCAGTTCCGCCGGTACCCCGCGCCACGAATTCGTGGCGATCTCCATTGTGTGCGTTCCATGAGCGAGGCGGCGGTCAAGGGACAGACCGTTTCGGTCACCGCACACGCCACTTGCCGGCCCCGCGAACGCGGTGGCCGCCGGCCGACGACAGATCGCGTCGGGATCGACCATTCTGCTAGCCCGTGCCTCCGGTCTGCCGATGGAGGTTCTGTTGTCGCTGACGTCGAAATCGACGACGGCGGGGATCATCGGCGCCGTGATGGTGACGCCGGTGCTGAACCTGCTGCGGACTGGCGGGCGTGGGGGTTCGCGGTCGGCGTGGCGGCCCCCGGAATCGAGGCAGCGCGCGTTCCAGGTCAATCCCGTGGCCGGAGTCTACCCCGGTAGCAATGGCCCTGAATGCCCTGCTGACAAGCCCGATCCGTTCCCTGTCGGCGTCCTCGCCTGACGGTCAAGAACCCTATCCGCAAGAAGATCATTCTTCGGCAGGGGATCGACGGGAGCCAAGGGGCTCCGGCAATGGTGCGGTCAGGATCTTGTCCCGGCCCGACATGATGTCGCCCTGCACCTGTTCGGTCAGGCGCTGCGCATCGCGGCGGCGGATATCGTCCAGTGCCTCGGTCACAGCAGCCTCGTCCAGACCAAGGCGGCGAAGGCCCTCCGCCCCCATCAGCAGCGCGGATTCGACGGTCTCGCGGATCTCGAAATCGACACCTGCGCGGATCAGCTCCATGGAATGGCCCCGATCATAGCTGCGCGCCAGCACCGCCGCATTCGGGAACTCGTGCCGGACAAGTTCGGCGATGGCGCTGACCGTTCTGCGGTCATCGACGCAGATCAGGATCACCTGCGTCTGCCCCGCACCCGACGCGCGCAGGATATCGAGCCGCGTGCCATCGCCGTAATGGACCTTGAACCCGAAGCGGGCGGCATCGCGGATGCGGTCGGGGTCGTACTCGATAACGGAGACGTGCGCGCCGCGTGCGAGCAGTATCTGCAGCGCGATCTGGCCAAAGCGCCCGAAGCCGATCACCAGGACCTGCCCGCGTAACCCGTCGGCCGTCTCGGTCCCGTCCAGGGCAATGCCCGGCTTGCGCAGGAACCGGTCGGCTGCGATCAGGATCAGCGGCGTGATCGCCATGGACAGGATCACGACGGTTGAGAAAATCGCATTCTCCCGCGCGTCGATGACCCCGCCTCCGAGCGCGGCGGTATAGAGGACGAAGGCAAACTCGCCGCCCTGGGCGAACATGGCGGTCCGGCGCACGGCAGCGAGGTTGGCGCCGCCAAAGGCCCGCGCCGTGGCATAGATGGCCGCCGCCTTCACGAGCACGTAGACCACCAGCATGGCCAGCAACAGCGGCCATTCCGCGGTCACCACGGCCAGGTTCAGCGACATGCCGACCGCCAGAAAGAAGAGCCCCATCAGAAGGCCCTTGAACGGCTCGACATCGCTTTCGATCTGGTGGCGATAGCTGGAGCCGGAGAGCATGACCCCCGCCAGAAACGCGCCCATCGCCATCGACAGGCCCACCGCCTCCATCAGCAGAGCCGCGCCCAGCACCACCAGCAGCGCCCCGGCGCTCAGCACCTCGCGTGCCCGCGCGCGTGCCAGAAGGGCGAAGAACGGGCCTAGCAGCCAATACCCGGCCACCAGAAGCGCCGCCAGCCCGGCCAGCGCCAGCACCGCGTCCCCCAGCCCTGCCTCGCCCTGACTGACCGGCGACAGGAACGCCACCACGACGAGCAGCGGCACGATCAGCAGATCCTCGAAGAGCAGGATGGAGACGGATTTCTGCCCCTCGGCGCTGGCGATCTCGCCGCGCTCCTGCAAGGTGGACATGATGACGGCCGTGGAGGACAGCACGAACCCCGCCCCGGCGATCAAGGCCGTCACGGGCGGCAGCCCGAACACCCCCACGCCCGCCAGGGTCAGAAGGGCGATCGCGAGGCTCACCTGTGCAAATCCCAACCCGAAGATCTGCCCGCGCATCGCCCAGAGCTTCTGCGGGCGCAATTCCAGCCCGATGATGAAGAGGAACATCACCACGCCGAGTTCCGCGACATGCAGGATCGTGTCGGGGTCCGCGAAGAGCCCCAGAACCGATGGTCCCACCAGCGCCCCGGCGGCGAAATACCCCAGGACCGACCCCAGCCCCAGACGCCGGAAGAGCGGCACCGCAACCACCGCCGCGCCCAGGAGTACGACCGCCGGGCCGATGGTCGGCCCCATTCCATCTGTGGCCATACGTCCGCTCCTTTCGAGGTGCGACGCCCGTGCGAGGAGGGGGCGCCGGGCGTCGTCCAACCTGCAGGTTCCGCCGCCGCGTCAGTCCTGCGGTGGGCGGTTCGTACAGCTTGCCGCTTGGATTCCGGGAAATACAGGCAATGGAAATTCGTTCTCGCAAGGTGCCAGCGGTCGGGGCCCGGCAGGGGCGATCCACGACGCTCAGGTCTGGGGCGGGAACAGCAGATCCTGCCATTCCGGGTGGCGACCGATCAGTGCCTTCGCGAACGGGCAGAGCGGAATGATGACCACCTTGTCCCGCTGCGCGTTCTTTATCGTCTGTTGCACCAGTTGTTCGCCGACCTAGCGGCGGCCCAGCAAGGCTTCGGTGACGTCGATGATTATCTGCCATGCGCCGAAGCGGCTGTAGGTCATCTCCGCCTCGGCGCCATCGAGGACAAACCGATACCGGCCCTTCAATGAACCATTTTCCCACTAGACCGTGCCATCCACCGTTGAGGCTGCAGGCATGGGTGCGGCAGAGGGCGCGCGCACCCGGCGCGGGCGACCGTGGTCACATTCCAGAAGTTCGCGATCCCATTGCCCAAGATCGGCCGCAGCCTCGTAGGTCGACACTAGGAACGCCATCAGAGCCTCGTCGGGATCCGGTGCGGCCTGCACGTGATCGTAGGGCAGCATGAACTCCGACAGGCCGTCATGCCAGAAGGCAGCGTCGGGCTGCACCGGTGCGGTTCGATAGCCCGCAGGCGTGGGATAGGCGTAGGCATAGAAGGCGGGGTAGTCGATGCCGTTGCCGCCCGGCCAGAACCCGGCGGAGGACACTTCCCGGTCGTAGGCTTCCTGCGCCACGTCGTCCGGCAGGGACGGGATCCCGGCGGGATGCAGCGGGGCGCGGCGCCCCGAGAATCGTGTCACCGCGAGATCCAGCGCGCCCCAGAAAAGGTGAACCGGGCTCGACTTGCCGAGGAAGGACGTCCGGAACCGATAGAACACCCGGTCGATCGCCACCATCGCCTGGTGGTAGCGATGCACTGCGTACCGGTCATAAGGCCGGTCGCGATGGTCCTCGCTGAAGGGAACGGGGTTGGGCACCTCGTTCGGGGTGTCGTTGAAGGTCGGCGTCCCGCCGAGCTCGGTGACGAGCGCCACGAACTCTGCACGAAACGCCGCGACAGTGGTTGGGGCGAGATCGAACGAGGCCCGGTGGCCGTGGCCGCAGGTTCCCACGAGCTTATGCTCTTTCAAGTCGAACAGGATCTCGATACCCGGACCGTCCGGGATCGGCGAGGATGCCAGGCCCGTCGGCGTGACATAGAACGTCGCGTTCCAGGAATGGTTGAGCCAAGGCGTGTGCGCCAGCCGGTACTTTCCCACGATCTGCAGGTAAAGATGCAGGGCGGAGCAGGTCTCGTGCCATCCGAGGTAGTCGAGTTGGGGCCATTGGTTGCTCATCGTGACTTCTCCTTTCGCCGTCCGCGCCGAGGGCGCCGGTCATTCGATCATGGACCGTCCTCTGGGCGGCCCGGCAGTCATGTCGCGGGTGTCGGCTTTCCTCACCGAATTCCATCAGAATTGCGGGTCCAGCGCATCGAGCGCCGCACAGACGCCCGCGCCGAAATTCGGATGGACCTGCTGGAAGAGGCGGACCTGCCGCTCGGCGATCTCGTCGGGAACGCCGCGCATCGACCTGGCGATGTTGGCGTAGAGCCGGGCTTTCTGCTCCTCGTCGAAGAGCCCGAACAGCGCGCGCGGCTGGCTGAAATCGTCGGTGCCGTCGCGATGGTCGAACCGGCCGGTCGGACCCTGCAGGCCGAGTGGAGGCTCGGCAAAGGATGCGTCCTGCCGCGGACCGTCGAAGCTGTTCGGCTCGTAATAGGCATCCGGATCGGTCAGGGTTTCGAAGAAGCGCATCGCCCCGTCCTTGTGATAGTGATGCACCGGGCAGCGCGGTCTGTTGACCGGCAGCGCCTCGTAATGGGTCCCCAGGCGATAGCGATGGGCGTCGGCGTAGGCGAAGATCCTGCCCTGCAGCATCCGGTCCGGCGAGTGGCCGATGCCGCGCACGACGTTCGACGGGCTGAAGGCGAGCTGCTCGATCTCGGCGAAGTAGTTGTCGGGATTGCGGTCGAGTTCGAGGACGCCGATCTCGATCGGCGGGAAATCCGCATGGGGCCAGACCTTGGTGAGGTCGAACGGGTTGAACGGGCACGCCTCAGCCTGGTCCTCGGTCATGACCTGCACCTGCAGCGTCCATCGCGGGAACTCCCCCGCCTCGATCGCTCCGAAGAGCGCCTCCTGGTAACCTTCGCGGGTTCGACCCACGACCTCCTGAGCCTCGGCATCGGTATGGTGGCGATGACCCTGCCGGGTCTTGAAGTGGACCTTCACCCAGACCCGCGTGCCCTTCTCGTTCCAGAGGCTGTAGGCGTGACTGCCATAGCCGTTCATGTGCATCGGGCTGACGGGCAGGCCGCGGTCCGAGAACAGCATCGTGACCTGGTGCAGGCTCTCGGGCGAGAGGGACCAGAAATCCCACATGGCGGTGGGCGAGCGCAAGTTGGTGCGCGGGTGACGCTTTTGCGTATGGATGAAGTCGGGGAACTTGAGCGGATCGCGGACGAAGAAGACCGGGGTGTTGTTGCCGACCAGATCCCAGTTGCCCTCTGCCGTGTAGAACTTGAGGGCGAAGCCGCGCACGTCCCGCTCATGGTCCGCGGCGCCCATTTCACCGGCCACGGTCGAGAAGCGCGCGATCATCGGCGTCTCGGCGCCGGGTTGCAGCACGGCGGCACAGGTCAGGTGCGATATGTCGCCCGTGATCCGCAACGTGCCATATGCGCCCCACCCCTTTGCATGGACGACGCGCTCGGGAATCCGCTCACGGTTCTGGTGGGCCAGTTTCTCGATCAGCTGCCAGTCCTGGATCAGAACCGGGCCGCGCACACCGGCGGTGAGACTGTTCTGGTTGTCGGCGACTGGCGCGCCGGCAGTGGTCGTCAGGCGCGGTGTCGGGGTGCCTTTGGTCGTCATGGTAAATCCTGTTCGTTCGGGCCATGCCGTTCGCCGGCTTGTGGTGAGCCCCGAGTCGCGATCCCGTCGGCGGACAGCAGTTCGGGCACAATGCCCTGCAATGAGACTGTCCTAGCGTGTGCGGACCGGCGTCACGTTTCTGATCCTGCTGCGAGGAGGCCGTTCTTGCGATTTGATCGTTGGGCGATCGGAAACCGACTAGGATAGTCGGTACTGGCCGCTGGTCGTGTCGACCCACCGCAACTCAGCAATCGCCTCGGACAGGTTTTCCTATCGTGCCGAGATGTGTGTGGCGGAAGCCGGCCGCGTATTTCAGGCCGTAACCGAGACCTCGGTCGAAGGCGGCATGAGCGGCAAATATCAGGGCGACCTGCCAGAGAAGCGCAAGGCCGGTCAGAACACCGGCGACGGCCAGCAAGACATGCGCGGCGTAGCTGTGGGCGGCGTTGTAGAAACCGGCGCCCACCTTCCTACTCAAGGCATAACCGACAAGGCTCAGGTCCGGTGCGAGGAACAGGAGCGCGAATACCCAGAGTTCACCGCCAAAATGAAAGAACACAGTGGTGCTCGCGGCAAGAATCGCCGATGCTTCCAGACGAAGAAGCCGCTGGACCTCACCCGTTGCATGGCCGCGGTCCGATTGCTCGACCTCAGATTTCCTGCTCAACAGCAATCGCCTTCCTTTCAACTTCGCGCGACAGATGCCGATCAGTCCACCGCTTTGGCTGCCTGCCGGATAGGATCGACCACCTCGTCTGGATTTGTCATCGGCAACATGTGACCGTTCTCGATATCCGCGAAGATCGAACCGGCGCCCGCGACATCCGACGCTGCAGGACGGGCGCGGTGGGCCTCCCGAGGATCGCGATGAGCGACCAGTTCGGCTTTTCGTTCCGAGCCGCCGCCTCAGTTCGGTATTCGAGGATCTCCGCACTGGATGCAGCTTGCAACCGCGCCACAAAGTTCGCGTTTTCCTCCGAAAGGCGGTCGCCGACGACCGAGAGGAAGGCATCGTCGTGGACGATGGCCATTCTCGAAGACGGCGAGCTTGTCTCGCATGAACGCGGTGGGGAGGAGGTGAGCAGTTTCCCGCGGCTTTCCCCGACCTCGGGCTGGAACGCCGCGACGTAGACGAGCCCCCTGACGTCCGGGGCTAGGTCGATCTCGCTTAGCACCACGCGCCATAGGAATGGTCAATGAGCAGCATCTGCGCAACCGTGACCACTAGGCCGTCCGCCGGTGATAGACATCGCCCCAGGTGCGGCCCTCGACATTGGCGCCATGGAGGAGAACGATGCTCCTCTCATCGGCGCGCGCCGGACCTGACTGTTGGGTCAGGACGCCGACAGCCATGGCGGCGGAATTCAGGAGGTTTTGCCGTGAGTCCATAATCGGGGGCTCGTTCGTCAGCGACATCGTCAATCCTGTCCTCGTGTTTGCAGACTCTGTTGTTCGGGCAAACCGGGCACGCCCAAAATGAACAAATTAGTCGATGATCGCGGCGACGCGTCTCAGCATTTGCTGCGATGGCACCGGTCTTGCGGATAGATTTTTCCTCCATCGGCGGCTCTGTTGATGGCATCGATGCCCCCTCCCGACGGTATCGCAAAATGCCACGTTGATGCTTGCTGAAGGCACCACAGACAGAGGGAGTATTCGTGTCCGAGATTACCATCGCCGAGATTGATCTTGCAAAGCGGGTTTTCCATCTGCACGGGGCACGCGGAGACGGCTCTGTCGCGTTTCGCAAGAACGTGTCGCGCGCTTTCATCGCCCAGCAGCCGAGGTGCATTATCGCCGTGGAAGCCTGAGCGACAGCCCGTGGTTGGGGCCGTACCTTCAAGAAGATGGGACACGAGGTTCGTCTGATCCGGCCGATCTACGAGAAGCCGTTCGTCAATCAGCAGGAGAACGATGCAGGTGATGCCGAGGCAGCGCTGCGTCCCACCATGCGCTTTGTTGCCTTGAAGACGGCAGAGCAGCAAGCCCGCGCGAGGCTGTTCCGCACAGGCAGATGTGCGTCGGCCAACGCACCGAGATGATCACGGCCCTTCGCGCGCATCTGGCCGAGCACGGCGTGGTGGCCGCCAGCAGGCGTGTCCACCTCAATCGACTTGTGGACGTGATCGAGGACGGAGACATGGCCGTGAGCAATGATGTGCGGAGTCTCGGCCAGTTGTATCTCAACCAGATCGAGGGTCTTTCACGGACAATCCCGGCATCAGGCTGCCCGCAATGGCCACCTGCCCAGGCTCGGACCTCTCCGAAGGTCGGCGCTCGTACACCATGCCGGGACACTACCTGTCCCGAGGGCCTCCGGCTTAAGATGGCCCGACAAGGACGGCTCCCCTGGGAGGGCCGGGACGCGCGGGTCTCCGCCTTGGGGCGGCCATTGCGCCGACATGCCGAAATACGTTTGCGCAAACTGATCACACCGACATTCACTCGGCGCTCGCACCTGGAGTGGGCCATACGTACTCGCGCAGTTATCCGGCTTTGCAGCATGAACGCCGCAATATCGGCGCTTGGGCAGCAAGTCCTGCGCCGCGGGCAGCGAGCGCGCCAGCTAGGCTGAGGGAAATTGGCCAGCCGGCTCAGCAATACTCTGACGCTTTCGTGCGTGCAGGCAAAATCGGCCAGACGCCAGCCAGGAAGGAAGATGCCATGGCAATTGGCAACGAAAATTCCATGTTCGACGGGGACCGCGGGACCGTAGTCCGCTGCGCCGTCGCGGTTAAGACAACCGTGGCTCTAGCCTCACCGGCGATTGCAAGCGGCAGTGGTTTCGACGTAGTCGTCGTACGTGGTGCCTCGGCCGGTGCCGCTCTCGCCAGCCGGCTCAGCGTGGGCGCGTCGCGCCGGGTGATGCTGACCGAAGCAGGCAAGGCCCATGCGCCAGACCAGAATTCAGACGCAGTACGCCCGCAGAATGCGATCGGTGGTGATCCGGCAAATGTCTGGCGCTACACATCCGATCCGGATCTGGGCGGCAATAAATTCGCCGTCCCGCAGGGCGAGATCCTGTGTGGATCATCGGCGGTGCGCGCGAGCGTGGCGATGCCCGCGCCGGATGCGGACTTCGAGCGCTTGACCCGAGCCGGTCTCTGCAACTGGCCGCATGCCGATGCCGCCCCCCTTTCTACAAGTGCGGCAAGCGGAAACGTTAAGCGTAGCTTGCGCCCATGCTTCTTGAAGACGTTGCCATGCCCACGGCGTCGTTCCGATTGTTCGGTGGCGACACTGCCATCACCAGTGAAACGCATCGTGAAATCGAGGAATGTAAATTGATCACCCTTACCGTGAACGGAAGGGAGCACAGCTTCGATGGCGACCCCGAGATGCCGCTGCTGTGGTATCTGCGCGACGAACTGGGATTGACCGGTACCAAGTTCGGCTGCGGCATGGCGCAATGTGGTGCCTGCATGATCCATCTGGACAGCTATGCGACCTTCGCCTGCATCACTCCGATCTCGATGGCCGAAGGTTCCGAAGTGAGCACTATCGAGGGGCTGACCGAAAACGGCGACCATCCGGTACAGGTGGCCTGGCGCGATCTGAACGTGTCGCAATGCGGATACTGCCAGGCCGGGCAGATCATGCAGGCGGCGGCGCTGGTCGATTCCACGCCCGACCTCACTGACGAAGACATTGACATGGTTATGAGCGCGAACCTCTGCCGCTGCGGCACCTATCCGCGCATCCGGGCTGCGATCAAGCAGGCCGCGCAAGCGAGGGCGGAATGATGCAGACTACGCGCATTGTGAATGTCAGCCGCCGTTCCCTGGTGTTGGGCATGGGTGCCGGCGGTCTTGTTCTGGCCGTGGGCCTGCCCCCCCGGGGTCGCTCTCAGGAGGCGCCGGTCGAGTTCGGCGCCGATGCGATGCCGAACGGTTGGCGCGACGATCCAAACGTCTTCGTCTCGATCGACGAGGACGGCATCGTCACCGTGACCGTCCACCGCGCCGAGATGGGACAGGGGGTGCGCACCTCGATCGCCATGGTCGTGGCGGACGAATTGGAGGCGGACTGGGATAGGGTTCGCGTGACGCAGGCCCCCGGCGACGAGCTGCGCTATGGCAACCAGGACACCGACGGCTCGCGCAGCCTGCGCCATTTCTTCGATCCCATGCGCCGTGCCGGGGCCTCGGCCCGCACCATGCTGGAACTGGCTGCCGCCAATGCCTGGGATGTGCCCGTGGCCGAGGTGCGCGCCGAGGGCCATGTCGTGCGCCACGCAAGCTCGGACCGTACGATGAGCTTTGGCGAGTTGGCCAGTGCC
Source organism: Roseivivax sediminis (assembly GCF_900112685.1). Taxonomy (GTDB): domain Bacteria; phylum Pseudomonadota; class Alphaproteobacteria; order Rhodobacterales; family Rhodobacteraceae; genus Roseivivax; species Roseivivax sediminis. The sequence goes on along the minus strand of NZ_FOMS01000001.1, from coordinate 345,626 downwards.
GCCGCCGTCTTGCCGGTCCCCGACCGCGACGGGCTGCGCCTCAAGGATCCGGCAAGCTTCCGCTATATTGGGAAAAGCGACATCGGGCTCGTCGACAATGATGACATCACGCGCGGCACGACGACCTATGGGATCGATGTCCGCCGCGACGGGATGCTCTATGCGGTCATCGCCCGCCCGCCGGTCATCGGAGGCCGCGTCGCCAGTGTGGATGACAGAGCCGCCCTGCAGGTGGCCGGAGTCGAGCGAATCGTCCGTCTGGATCCGCCGGCTATTCCCGCCGAGTTCCAGCCGCTTGGCGGGGTGGCGGTCATCGCCCGCAACACCTGGGCCGCAATCAAGGGCCGCGAGGCGCTGGTCATCGAATGGGATGACGGCCCCCATGGCGGCTATTCCTCGGAAGACTACAAAGCCGAGCTTGAGGCAGCGGTACGGACCAGCGACGGCAAGCTGATCCTGAACCGGGGCGATGTCGAGACCGCGCTGGCCGAGGCGCCGACCCGCGTGGTGGCGGAATACTACATCCCCCATCTGGCGCAGGCACCGATGGAGCCGCCCGCCGCCGTGGCCGATGTCCGCGACGGATCCTGCGAAGTCTGGGCCTGCGTGCAGGCCCCCCAAGTGACACGTCTGCGTCTGGCGGAGCAGATGGAGTTGCCCGAGGAGGACGTGACCGTGAACGTCACGCTGCTGGGCGGCGGCTTCGGGCGCAAGTCCAAGCCCGATTTCGTGCTGGAGGCCGCGATGCTCAGCCGCGAGATGGGTATCCCGGTCAAACTGACCTGGACGCGCGAGGACGACCTGCATCACAGCTACTACCACACCGTTTCGGTCGAGCGGTTGGAAGCGGGGCTGGACGATGCCGGCAAGGCCGTCGCTTGGCTGCACCGCACCGCCGCCCCCACGATCGGTTCGATCTTCGCGCCCGATCCGAAGGAGAAGTTGCCCTTTGAGCTGGGCATGGGCCTGACCAACATGCCCCTGGACATCCCCAATGTCCGGGCCGAGAACCCGCAGGCCCCGGCCCATGTGCGGATCGGCTGGTACCGGTCGGTGTCCAACATCCCGCATGCCTTCGCCATCCAGTCGTTTATCGCGGAATTGGCCGAAGCGGCGGGCCGCGATCCGCGCGACTACCTGCTGGAGGTGATCGGGCCCGCCCGCCTGATCGACCCGAGCGAGATCGGCGATGTCTGGAACTATGGCGAGAACCCCGACCGCTATCCCATCGACACGGGTCGCCTGCGCAAGGTGACCGAGACGGTAGCCGAGGCAATCGGATGGGGCCGCGAGATGCCCTCCGGCCGGGGCTTGGGACTGGCGGCGCATTACAGCTTCGTCAGCCATGTCGCCGTGGCAACCGAGGTCGAGGTCGTGGACGGTCAAGTGCGTATACCGCGGGTCGAGATCGCCATCGACTGCGGCGCACATGTCAATCCCGACCGCATCCGCTCGCAGATGGAGGGCGCGGTGATCATGGGTGTGGGTCAGGCTCTCACGACCGAAATCACATTTCATGACGGGCGTGCGCAGCAAGGCAATTTCGACAGCTACCTGATCCCTCGCATGGAGATCGCGCCGCGTGACATGAACGTGCATCTGGTGAACTCGGGCGGCTATGACATGCCTCTGGGGGGTGTGGGCGAACCGGGGCTGCCTCCGGTGGTCCCGGCAATTACCAACGCGATCTTTGCCGCCACCGGGCAGCGCATCCGCCGCCTGCCGGTGGCCGATCAACTCCGCAGCTGAGGTGTGCCGATGACCCTGAAACACATCCTTCCGGCGGCGAGTTTCGTGGGGTCGCCGGACCTGCTGCGGCGAATTACGCGGACCGCATCGCCTTCCTGCAAGAGTTGCTCGAAGACGCGCCGCGTCTGATCGTTTCGGCCTCGTCGGGCGGTCAGGGGGCAGAGCCCGTGAAGCTGTGGACACGACCGACGAGGAGACCGAGGATCGGAGCTCCTATCAATTCGAGGCGCATGCCGCCGAGTACGTCGCGGACACGGAAGAGGCCGCTGCCGCCGTAAACGGCCGGAACTGGGCGCGCGCTCAGCTAGGCCAGGCATGCACCTTTGCCGACGACGGCGATGAAGACGCCTGCACCACGCAGGTTCGCGAGATCCTGGTCAACCTGACCGAGTGGGACTTAAATCCAGCGAAAAGCCTGATTTCCTTGCTCTCGGTCAGCAAGGCCGCGCTGTGCGGGGTCTACTGTCCAGTTCCATGCCACGATCCTGCCCGCCGGAGATCCAGTGGGTGAAGGTCTTCATAGCCCGTGACACCGGGCGGTCGGAGGGCCAGGCGAGATAGTAGCGCCCGGCGGATACGCCGGTCCCGAAGGGTTGCGCCAGCCGCCCCTGCGCGATGAAGCGCTCGAACATGGCGACCGGCAGCAAAGCCGAGCCGGCCCGGGAAGCGGCGGCCTCGGCGAGAGCGACGGAGCTGTCGAAGACGGGACCGGTGAGGGCCGGGCATTCCACGCCAGCCGCCGCGAACCAGCCAGGCCACTCGGCGCTGCGATAGCTGCGCAAAAGGACCGTCCGGGCAAGTTCGGCGGGGTGTCTCAACTCTCTGGCGAGCTCGGGTGCACAGAGCGGTGACAGGGGAGTCTCCATGAGCTGAACCGCGTCGTGACCGGTCCATCCGCCGGTGCCGAAACGAATCGCCATGTCGAGACCCTCGCGCAGGATCTCGACCCGGTTGTTGTTGGTGGAGATCCGCAGGTCGATCTCTGGATAGGCGTTCCGGAAACTGTCGAGACGGGGCATCAGCCAGCCGAGGGCAAAAGTCGTGTTCACACCGATCTTGAGTACCTCGACATCCCGCTTGCCCGTCAAGCGGTCCAGCACCCGCGCCATGGCGTCGAAACCATGCTCGAGCACCGGAAAGAGCGCGCGCCCCTCGTCGGTGGGCACCAAACCCTGCGACGTGCGCTGGAACAGGATCGTCCCGAGCAGGTCCTCCAGCCGCGCGATCTGGTGGCTGACGGCGGCCTGCGTCACGCGGAGCTCCGTCGCGGCCCGGGTGAAGCTGCCCTGCCGCATGGCGACCTCGAAGACGCGCAGCGCGTTGAGCGGAAGATCGGGACGATCCACGGGCAATACCTCAGCTAATGGCAGGTCATAAGATTTGTCGTTTGAGGCGAGTTGGCAAGCGGGAATAGGTCTCCGGCATGACATCCACTGATGTCGCTCTCCATTGGTGCCTTTGACGGTGCCCTCTTGAAAAGGAAATACAAATGCGGATATCCGCCTCTCTCCTCTCGTGCGTCGCGGCAGGGATCACTTTCGGCTTGTCGTTCGCCTCGTTTGCCTCCGCCGAGACCCCGCAATCGACGCTCGCGCGGACCGTGGGTCAGATCGAGGGTCGTCTCGAAGCGCGCGTCGGCATCGCCCTCGTGGACACGGGCTCCGGGGCAACCTGGTCCCACCGCCCCGATGAGCGCTTTCTCATGAACAGCACCGCCAAGGTGCCGATCTGTGCCCTGGTTCTGGCGCAGCGAGACGAGGGTGACATCTCCCTCTCGGACGCCCTGACCGTCCGCGAGAGCGACCTTCTGTCCTACGCGCCGGTGACCTCCGAGCACGTCGGGGAAAGCATGTCCATGTCCGAACTGTGCCTGGCCGCCCTCGACATGAGCGACAATACCGCGGCGAACCTCGTCCTCGATCGCGCCGGCGGCCCCGAGGCGGTCACCGACCTGTTCAGGCAGGCGGGGGACCCGGTCAGCCGGCTTGACCGGCGGGAACCCGACCTCAACGCTTTCACGCCCGGCGATCCCCGCGACACCACGACGCCGGCTGCGATGGCGGCGACGCTGCGCGAGCTTCTGCTGGGCGAGACGCTGACGGTCGCTTCGCGCGAACAACTGGCCGCGTGGATGAGCCATGGCGCCGTGACGCAGGATCTTCTCCGCAGCCATGCTCCGGCCGGTTGGGAGATCTTCGACAAGTCCGGCAGCGGCGACCAGACGCGCAACATCGTCGCGCTGGTCTCGCCATCGAACGGGGCACCCTGGCTTGTCACCATCTTCATCTCTGACGCCGACACGGACTTCGCCACGCGGAACGCCGCGCTCAAGGACCTGTCGGCGGCGGTCATGGCCGTGATCCGGGGTTAGCCTTCTGCAGCCATGCAATGCGTTGGCGGGCGTAGGTCTCCCAGAAAACACGCTCAGGGCCAGACACTCGACGCCATCGGGCGCGTCGACGCCTGCGACGGCGTGCTGGCCGTCGATGAGGTGGCAAAGGAGGCGGGCGTCTCGAAAACCACGGTGCTCTACGAGCATTCCAGCAAGCGCGACCCCGTCGCGGCGTTCGTGGAGTGCATCATCAAGGCGGACAACGCCTTCAACTCGGCCGGTGCGGAAGGGTTCGGCGGAGATCCCGATACGTCGCTGCGAGCCGTATCGAGGCGGCCCCGCGCGGACCGCCTGGGCCGGAGGGGAAAGCGGCGGTGCTGAGCCCTGTCTCGGCGTTGAGGGAGGACACCGCGCTGCGCGCTACCGTTGGCGAGGATCGGAACGCCCCGGGCCATGCCTTGCCGGACCAGGCAAGCCCCCCACGTGCGGCCCGGCTGGCGCTGGAGGGTCTGAAGCTCCGGCGGCATCTCGAGTTTCACGACAGGGGCGAGGCGGAGCGTGTCGAGTTACAGGAGGACATCGTGCCGCCTGCCTGGGCAGGCGCGGTGCACGTCGGAGACACCCACGACTGAGCGCCACGTCTTCATCACCGGCGCCGCCGGCTACATGGACCGCAATCAGCTTTGCCACTTCATCGCGCACGGTTGCCGCGTGACGGGGCTCGTCCGCAACTCCGGGGCCACCGCCATGACGGTCCGGAGTTGCCTGTCCGGAGCGATCGCTAGCTCTGCCGGCTGGGTTGGTGCCGGAGGAGGAGGTGGAAATTTCGCGTGTCGCCGCGGTCTGAGCGGGGCGCATCGAGGTGCAAGGTCGGAGTGGGGCTTGCCGACTGCGACCGGGCTCTCACGGAGACCCCGATGACCAAGTCCGACATGTCCCTCTCCGAGCTGCTTGAGAAGCACGACGAGGGTGAATTCCGGGAGCACGGCAGTCGGGGCGTGCCGTCGCCGTGTTCAGAAAGCGAGCCAGAGCACCACGACCCCGGAGAGCGCTGTCAGCGCGCCGAGCAGGCGGCGGGCCTCAAGTGGCATGGCTGCGAGCGCCTCTAGCACCCGCTCCACGAGCGAAGGGGCCAGCGCATAGGCCAGCCCCTCCACGATCAGTGCACCGGCGAGCATCGCCAGCAGGATCTGCGCGTCCATCGGTCAGTTCCCGAGCGGTGCGGCCTCTTGCTCCGGCGTCTCCTCGCCGTCGCCCGTCTCTGCGGCGCCGTCCGCGTTCGGGTCGTCCTCCGGCGCGGCCCCGTCGTCCGCGGACTGATCCTCTTCGGCCGCGCCCGGCTCGCTGCCAATGCCTTGGGGACGGTCCTGGTTCGCGCGTTCCTCGATCTGGCGCTCGGCTTCCTCGGTCGACCGTTCGATCTCCTCGCGGGCGCTGTCGGGCAGGTCGGGCGAGATCTCGGATTGCGGCGCGAGCTGGCGCAGCCGCTCCACGTCGGTGTCCGAGATGTCGACCGCCGACAGGCCCTCGGCCCGGATCGCCGCGAAGAGCGGCCCGACGAACTCGCTGTCGGGCGAGATCACCAGCGTCGAGTTGTCCTGCTGGAGAGACCGCTCCAGCGCCGACAGTGACCGGTAGAAGGAGAAGAACTCGGGGTTGTCGCCGAAAGCTTCGGCGTAGACGCGGTTGCGCTCGGCATCCGCCTCACCACGCACGATGTCCGCTTCGCGGGTCGCGTTCGACGTGGTCTCGACCACCGTGCGGTCGGCGGCGGCGCGGACGCGCTGGGCCGCCTCGTTGCCGCGCGCGATCTCGTCGGCGGCCTCGCGTTCCCGTTCGGCCCGCATCCGCGCGAAGGTCGCGTCGAGGTTCTGCTGCGGCAGGTTGGTCTGCTTCAGGCGCACGTCGACGATCTGCAGCCCCAGGCTTTCGGCCGATTGCCGCGCCTGAGTCCGGATGCGCACCGCTAGGTCGCGCCGGTCGACCGAGAGGATACGGTCCGACGTGACCTGATCGGCGCCGAGCACCTCGCGGATCTGTGCGTTGAGGATCGAGCTCAGGCGATCCTCGGCCGCCCGGATGCCGCCGATGCCGACCGCCTGGCGGAACTGCACCACGTCGGCGATGCGGTAGCGTGCAAAGGCGTCGACCACCAGGCGGCGGTCGTCGGCCGGCGTGACCTCGATCGTGTCGGTGTCCAGCGACAGGATGCGGTCGTCATAATAGACGACCTCCTGGATGATCGGGATCTTGAAGCCGATGCCCGGCTCCTCGCGCACCTGCTTGATCTGGCCGAACTGCAGAACCAGGGCTTTCTCGCGTTCGTCGACGATGAAGATGGCCGAGTAGACCGCGACGACGACCGCGATCAGGGCGATGACGGGGATTGCGGCGAAGCGCATCAATTCGACCCTCCGCTGGTCTGGGTTTGGGTGCCGGACTGGCCGCTCTGAGGCCGGCCGCGGTTCAGCTCGTTGAGCGGCAGGTAGGGCAGAACCCCCTGGCCGTTGCCGGTCGCCTCGTCGAGGACGATCTTGTCGACCTTGCCGAGCGTGCGCTCGACGGTCTCGAGGTAGAGGCGACGCTGCGTGACCTCGGGCGCCTGATTGAACTCCTGCGCGACGGAGATGAAGCGCGACGCCTCACCGATCGCCTCGTTGACCACCTGGGCGCGGTACGCCTCGGCCTGTTCGAGCGTCTGTGCCGCCTCGCCTCGGGCCTCCGCGAGGACGCGGTTGGCGTAGGCATCGGCCTGGCGCTGAAGCCGGTCGCGTTCCTGCTCGGCCGCCTGCACCTCGCGGAAGGCGTCGATCACCTCGGCCGGCGGGTCGGCCGCATCGAGGTTCACACGCACCACGTTGATGCCCGATTCGTACTCGTTCAGCGTGCCTTGGATGTTCTCCAGCGCGGTGTCGGCGATCAGTCCGCGGTCGCGGTTGAGGATCGGGGCGAGGTTGGACGCCGCGATGATCTCGCGCATGACGCTCTCGGACACCGCCTGCACCGTCAGCTGCGGGTCGCGGATGTTGAACAGCAGCCGCGCCGGATCCTGGATGTTCCAGACCACCTGGAATTCGATGTCCACGATGTTGGCGTCGGTGGTCAGCATCAGTCCTTCTTCGGTCGGACCGTTGCCCATGCCGATGTTCTCGGTCCGCTCGGAGGTGACATTGACGACCTCGTAGGTCACCAGCGGCCAGGGCGCGAAATTGAGGCCCGGCTGCCCGGTCGAGGAATACTCGCCCAGGAACAGTTCCACCGACTGCTCTTCGGGGCGGACCGTGTAGAAGCTGGAGAACAGCCAGATTGCCAGCACCACGAGCCCGCCGATGATCAGCGTGCCGCGGGTCATGAACGGCCCGCCGCCGCCCGAGGGGCCCGATCCGTTGCCGCGACCGCCCATCAGGACGCGCAGCCGCTCCTGCCCCTTGCGCACCAGCTCGTCGATCTCGGGGATCTGGTTGTCGTCCGGGCGGCGTCCGCCGCCGCCTCCGCCGCCCTGGGGGCGCTGCGGACCATTGCCGCCGCTGCCTCCCGATCCGCCGCCGCCCCACGGGCCGCCGCTATTGCCTGCCATTCAGCTCTTCCCTTGATGAACCATTTCGGTTGCCATGCGTTATAGCTGGTTGTGCGCGGTTTGAAATCAACCGCTGCGCACCGGCTTGCGCATGGTCACGATCTCTTCGGACATGGTCGGATGCACCGCGCAGGTGCGGTCGAAATCCTCTTTCGTAGCGCCCATCTTCACCGCGATGCCGGCCAGCTGGATCATTTCTCCCGCGCCGGGTGCGACGATGTGACAGCCCATGACGCGCCGCGTTTCCTTCGACACGATCAGCTTCATCAGTACCCGGTCGGGCCGGCCGATGAAGGCTGTCTGCATCGGCCGGAAGGAGGTGCAGTAGACCTCGACCTCCTCCTGCTCGGCGGCCTCTTCCTCGGTCATGCCGACGGTGCCGAACTCTGGCTGGGTGAACACGGCCGATGGGATGAGGTCGTGATCCACCGGCGTGGCATTGCCCTTGAACACCGTCTCGACGAAGGCCATCCCCTCGCGGATCGCGACGGGGGTGAGGTTCACGCGGTTTGTGACGTCGCCGATGGCGTAGATCGACGGCACGGAACTCTGGCTGTAGGCGTCGACCTCCACCTTGCCGCCGCGGCCGAGCCGCACGCCGGCCTCTTCCAGACTCATGTCGGCAGTATTGGGCGCGCGCCCGGTGGCGAAGAAGACCGCGTCGAAGACCTTGTCCTGGCCGGATGACGTCTTGATGCGGATCGGCCCCTGGCGGTTCGGCGACGCGGGCGGCGCGCCGCCTTCGGAGGCGGGCGGCGAGGACATGTTGGTGCCGGTGCTGCCGGGATCGTCCGCGGGGTGACCGATCTCGATGATGTCGGTGCCGGTGTGCAGGTCGATGCCGCGGCTGCACATGGCGTCGGCGATCAGGCCGCGCGCCTCCTCGTCGAAGCCGCGAAGGATCTGGGCGCCGCGGTAGTATTGCGTCACTTCGACGCCGAGCCCGTGCAGGATGCAGGCGAATTCGCAGGCGATGTAGCCGCCGCCGACGATCAGGATGTTCTTCGGCAGCGTATCCAGCCCGAAAATGTCGTCGGAGACGAGGCCCATCTCTGCGTTCGGCAGATCAGGGCGCACCGGCCGCCCGCCGGTCGCCAGGAGGATGTGCTTGGCCGTCTTCACCTCGCCGGTCGACAGCTCCACCGTATGCGCGTCGCGCAGCCGGGCGCGGGCGTCGAAGGTCTCCACCCCCGAGCCGGCCAGCAGATTGCGGTAGACCTGTTCCAGCCGGTCGAGCTCGGTGTTGAGATGGCTGCGGAAGCCGGGCCAGTCGAAGGAACCGCGCTCCAGCGTCCAGCCGTAGCCGCGCGCGTCCTCGGCCACGTCGCCGTATTCCGAAGCGAAAACCATCAGTTTCTTCGGCACGCAGCCACGGATCACGCAGGTACCGCCGTACCGGCTTTCCTCGGCGAGACCGACCCGGGCGCCGGCCTCGCCCGCGGCGACGCGCGCCGCGCGCGTGCCCCCGGACCCGCCGCCGATGACGAAGAGATCGTAGTCGAACTCGCTCATGCATTGCCCCCGTCTGGTTCCCGGGCCGGTATCCCACAGGATGCCGGCCTTGGCCAGTCACGGCAGGGTGGGCGCGGGGGAGCGTCTGCCGCCCGGCGTCGTCACATCGCGGCCGTCACTCCCCGAGATCCCGGAACAGGTTTTCGTTGTCGGCGAAGTCCACGCGGTCTTCGGTCACCGTGCCGGCATTGATGTCGCGCAGCTCCAGCCGGCCGTCGCCGTGGCCCACGACCACGGTGTCGCAGATGTCGATGAAAAGCCCGTTCTCGACCACCCCCGGCATCTGGTTGAGCACCAGTGCCAGCTGTCTTGCATTGCCGATCCGCCCCAGACGCAGATCGAGGATATAGTTGCCCTCGTCGGTGACGTAGGGTTCTGTGCCGTTCATCCGCAGCGCCGTCTCGCGGCCCATTACGTCCATCGACTCCAGCGCTTCGGCCACCAGCGCCTCGGTCGTGCGCCAGCCGAAGGGCACCACCTCGACGGGCAGGGGAAAAGCGCCCAGATGCGCGACCTCCTTCGCCGCGTCGGCGATAACCACCATGCGGTCGGAGGCCGTCGCCACGATCTTCTCCTGCAATAGCGCGCCGCCGCCGCCCTTGATCAGGTTGAGCGCGCCGTCGAACTCGTCGGCGCCGTCGATGGTGATGTCGAGCCAGCGCGCCTCGTCGAGCGTGATCACCTCGATCCCCTCGTCGCGGGCGAGCGACGCGGTGCGCGACGAGGTCGGCACGCCGCGGATGCGCAGGCCGTTCTCGCGCACCATCTCGCCGAGGCAGCGCACGAGCCACGCGGCGGTCGAGCCGGTGCCGAGCCCGACGCGCATCCCGTCCTCGACGAAATCGGCGGCGCGGCGGGCGGCCACGAACTTGGCCTTGTCGATGGGCGAGAGCTCTGCGGACATGGGGTGCGTCTCCGGCTTTGGGTTGCGGGGCCGCTTATAGGCAAAGCGTCCGCCCCCTGCGAGGGGCAATCGGGAGCCGGGCGCGCGCCGCCGGGCGCATTTTCCACGCGCCGCGTCGCAATCAGGCATCGCGAGGCGGACGCGGCCCCCTATCTGTGGGGGCATGACAAGCTATCGCCTGCACTACGCTCCGGACAACGCCTCGCTCGCCGTGCGACTGGCGCTGGAGGAAATGGGGCTGCCCCACGACACCGTGCTGGTCGATCGGCGGGCGCGTGCACAGCGCTCCGCGGCGTATCTCGCGATCAACCCGGCCGGCCGCATCCCGGCGCTCGAAGGGCCGGACGGCGCCATGTTCGAGACCGCGGCGATCCTTCTGTGGCTGGCCGACCGCCACGGCGCGCTGGCGCCGGCGCCGGACGCGCCGGGCCGCGCGGCCTTCCTGTCGCATCTCTTCTTCGTGTCGAACACGCTTCACGCGGAGATGCGTATGATGTTCTATCCCGGGCAATACGTCGACGGCGACACGGCTCGGCGCGCGCTCCGGGAGGGGCTGCCCGCCAGCCTGACGCGCCACCTGGCCATGCTCGACCGGGCCGCGTCCGCGGGGACGGCCGGCTTCGCTCCCGACCGGCCGAGCGTTCTCGGTCTCTACCTCGCCTGCTGCCTGCGCTGGTGCGCCCTCTATCCGGCCGGCGGTACTGGCTGGTTCCGCCTGTCCGACACGCCCGCACTGTCGCGGCTTGCCGCCGGTATCGAGGCGCGCGAGGGTGCGCTTCGCGCCGCCGCCGCCGAAGGACTCGGCCCGACGCCGTTCACCGCACCGATCCTGCCCGACCCGCCAGAAGGAAGCGCAACCTGATGTTCCTGTCCGTCTTCGAGATGTTCAAGGTCGGCATCGGCCCGTCCTCTTCCCACACGATGGGGCCAATGGTGGCCGCGGCGCGCTTCCTGGGCGCGATGCGCGCCTCCGATTACACGCCGCACGGGGTGAAGGGGGCTCTGCACGGATCGCTCGCCTTCACCGGGGTCGGGCACGCCACCGACCGGGCAGTGATCCTCGGCCTCGCCGGGTTCCGGCCCGAAACCTACGACGCCGAGGCCGCGGAGGTGGAACTCACGCGGATCCGTGAGCGCAAGCGCCTGACTCCCGACGCCCTGCCGGAGCTGGCCTTCGACCCCGAGACCGACCTGCGCTTCGACTACGACCGCAGCCTGCCGGGGCATGCCAACGGCATGATGCTGATGGCCACCGACGCGCAGGGCGACGTGATCCTGCAGGAGACCTACTACTCTGTCGGCGGCGGCTTCGTGCTGACCGAGGCGGAGCTGGCCGCGGGCCGCGACACAGACGACGGCCCGCCGGTGCCCTATCCGTTCAAGAGCGCGCGGGAGATGCTGGCGATGGCCGACGCCTCGGGCCTCTCGGTGGCGCAGATGAAGCGCGCCAACGAGCTCTCGCGCGGCACCCACGAGGCGCTGGATTCGGGCGTCGCGCGGATCTGGTCGGTGATGGACGCCTGCATCGACCGGGGGCTCGAGAATGACGGCACGCTTCCCGGCGGCCTGAATGTGCGCCGGCGGGCCAAGCGCATCCACGACGCGCTGCTGGCCGAGCGGGGCACGAACCTCAGCGCACCGCACACGATCAACGACTGGATGAGCGTCTACGCCATGGCGGTGAACGAGGAGAACGCCGCCGGCGGTCAGGTCGTGACCGCGCCCACCAACGGCGCGGCGGGCGTGATGCCGGCGACGATCCGCTACTGGCTCGACCACGTGCCGGGCGCCTCGCGCGCGAAGATCCCCGAATTCCTGCTGACAGCCGCGGCGATCGGCGGGCTGGTCAAATACAACGCCTCGATCTCGGGCGCCGAGGCCGGCTGCCAGGCCGAGGTCGGATCGGCCGCGGCGATGGCGGCGGCGGGGCTCTGCGCGGTCATGGGCGGCACCCCGGCGCAGGTGGAGAACGCCGCCGAGATCGCGCTCGAGCATCACCTCGGCATGACCTGCGATCCGGTGAAGGGGCTTGTCCAGGTGCCGTGCATCGAACGCAACGGGCTCGGCGCGATCAAGGCCGTGTCGGCGGCATCGCTGGCGCTGCGCGGCGACGGGGTGCATCTCGTGCCGCTCGACGCCTGCATCGAGACCATGCGTCAGGTCGGCGCGGACATGGCCGAGAAGTACAAGGAAACCTCGCTCGGGGGGCTCGCGGTGAACGTGCCGAATTGCTGAGGCGGCGCGTCCGGCGGAGAGGTGCGAGGGGCCGGCCCCTCGCGCTCCCCAGAGTATTTGCAACGAGAAGAAGGGGCAGGGGCAGGAGAGGTGCCGGGGGCGCTGCGGGCGGTTGGCGCGGAGGCGCGGCGGTCAGAGCCAGCCGCGCCTGCGGAAGTAGAGCCAGGGGACGATGGCGGAGACCACCATGAGCGCCAGCGCCAGCGGGTAGCCGAAGGGCCAGCCGAGTTCCGGCATATGCTCGAAGTTCATTCCGTAGACCGACGCGATCAGCGTCGGCGGCATTAACATCACCGCCACCACCGAGAAGATCTTGATGATGGCGTTCTGCTCGATCGAGATCATGCCCAGCGTGGCGTCGAGCAGGAAGGTGATCTTCTGCGACAGGAAGCCGGCGTGGTCGAGCAGCGAGCCGACGTCGCGGCTGAGGACCTTGAGACGGTCGCGCATGTCCCGCGAGGCGTCGCGGCGCGCGGTGAGCTGGCCGAGAAAGCGCGCCAGCCGGTCGAGCGTGACAAGCGAATCGCGCATGTTCGAGGTCAGATCGCCCTTGCGGCCGATTTCCTCCAGCATCGCCTGGAAGTCGCGCTCGCCGTTGCCGCCGGAGCGGAAGACGCGGCGCGAGATCGCGTCGATGTCGCTCGCCGCGCGTTCCAGGATGTCGGCGAGCCGGTCGACCAGCGCCTCAAGGAGCGCCACCAGCACCGCATGGGAATCGGTCAGGTCGGCGGAGCCGCGGGCGGCGGCGACCGGGAAGGTCTCGAACGCGCGCGGAGTGTGGTGGCGCACGGTCAGCAGGTGCGCCTCGGACAGAACGAAGCTGACCGGGGCCATGTCGGGATCGTCGCCATCGGTGTGCGCGGGCAGGATCGCCGTCATGAAGGCGGCGCCGCCCGCGAGGTAGAGGCGCGAGGAGACTTCGATCTCCTCCATGTCGGCGCGGCTCGGCACGCGCACTCCGGCAAGATCGGCGGCCTCCTCCGCCTCCTGCGCCGTCGGGGCGATCAGGTCGATCCAGACCGCGTCGCGGCGCAGCCGCGGCGCCGAATTCAGCCGGCCGTCGTCGAGGGTGAAGCTGCGGATCATGGTCTTCCTGTCGGCTTGCACGGGCGTTCGCGCGGACGATAGCAGGGGGCGCGCGGGCCGCAATCGCGACGACGCCGGCGCGCTTGAAAGAAAATTGCGCCTCCCCTAGGTTGAGACGCAATGTGAGCGATAACCGCGGCGAAACGGGAGGGCGCGGCCATGGCGGCACGCGAGACGGGAGAGGCGCCTGCGGGCGATATCGGTCTCTACCGCGACATGCTGCTGATCCGCAGGTTCGAGGAGAAGGCCGGGCAACTCTACGGCATGGGGCTGATCGCGGGATTCTGCCATCTCTACATCGGCCAGGAGGCCGTGGTGACCGGGATGGAGTCGGCCGCGCGCGACGGCGACCAGCGCATCACCTCTTATCGCGGGCACGGCCACGCGCTCGCCGCCGGGATGGCGCCGGCCGCGATCATGGCGGAGCTGCTGGGGCGCGAGAGTGGCGCCTCCGGCGGCAAGGGCGGATCGATGCACCTGTTCGATCCGGCGCGCGGCTTCTGGGGCGGGCACGGCATCGTCGGCGCGCAGGTGCCGATCGGCGCGGGGCTCGCGCTGGCGCAGAAGCAGCGCGGCACCAACGACGTGACCTTTGTCTATTTCGGCGATGCCGCCGCCGACCAGGGCCAGGTGGCGGAGACCTACCGGGTGGCGCAGGCGCTTGCCCTGCCAGTGCTCTTCGTGATCGAGAACAACTCGTACCCTGCCGGTGGCGGGCTGTCCGGCGCGGGGCCGGGGCTTCTCGACCGGGCGAAGGCCTACGGGCTGCCGGTGCAGGGGGTCGACGGGATGGACGTGCGCGCGGTGCGCGGCGTGGCCGAGGACGCGGTGCTGCACGTGCGCGCGGGGAAGGGGCCGTACGTGGTCGAGGCGCGCACCTACCGCTATCGCGGTCATTCGATGGCCGATCCGGCCAAGTACCGCACGCGGGACGAGGCCGCGCGGATGCGCGAGAGCCGCGATCCCATCGATTCGCTGCGCGCTTCCCTGCTGGCCGAGGGCGCCGCGGAGGAGGACGCGCTGCGCGCCATCGACCGCGAGGTGAAGGAGATCGTCAGCGCCGCCGCCGATGCCGCGCGGGCGGCCGAGGCGCCGGGGGACGACGCGCTTCACCGGCATGTCTACGCGGAGGTCTGAGACGATGGCGACCGAGATCCGCATGCCCGCCCTGTCGCCCGCGATGGAGGAGGGCCGGCTGGCGCGGTGGTTCGTGGCCGAGGGCGACGCGGTGGAGCCCGGCGACGTCATCGCAGAGATCGAGACCGACAAGGCGACGCTGGAATTCGAGGCGGTGGCGGCCGGGCGGCTCGGCCGGATCCTGGTGCCGGAGGGTAGCGAGGCGGTGAAGGTCGACACGCCCATCGCGCTGCTGCATGCGGATGCCGCCGTGGCGGGTACCGCAGATCCGAACGCCGCGCCGCGCCCGGCGCCCCGACGGGGGCGCGGTACGGCGCTGGCCGAGCCGGGCTGGCCCGCGCATGTCCATCGCGGTCCGCTGATCGTGCGTGAGGCCCTGCGCGCGGCCCTCTTCGAGGAGATGCAGCGCGACGAGAGCGTCTTCGTGATGGGCGAGGAGATCGGATCGGCCGAGGGGCCCTACCGGGTGACGCAGGGGCTGCTCGACGCCTTCGGGTCCGGCCGGGTGATCGACGTGCCGGTGACCGAGGCCGCCTTCAGCGGCATCGGGATCGGCGCGGCCTTCGCCGGCCAGCGCCCGGTCGTGGAATTCATGAACATGTCCTTCGCGTTGCAGGCGATGGACCAGATCGTCAACTCGGCCGCCTTCACCCACTACATGTCGGGCGGGCGGATCGCCTGTCCGATCGTCTTTCGCGGGCCGAATGGCGCGGCGGGGCGCGTGGGGGCGCAGCACGCGATGTGCCTTGCGGCTTGGGCCGCTCATGTGCCGGGGCTGAAGGTGGTCTATCCCTTCGCCGCCTCGGACGCGAAGGGGCTGCTGAAGGCGGCGATCCGCGATCCGGACCCGGTCATCTTCCTGGAGAACGAACGGCTCTACGGCCGCGCCTTCGAGGTGCCGGCGCTCGACGATCATCTCGTGCCTCTGGGCCGGGCGCGGACCTGGCGCGAGGGCGGCGACGTCACGCTTGCCGGCTATGGCCCGGCCATGGCGGCGGTGCTGGAGGCGGCCGACACGCTGGCGGCCGAGGGCATCGCGGCGGAGGTCATCGACCTGCGCAGCCTGCGCCCGCTGGACGTGGAGGCCGTGGCGGCGAGCGTGCGGAAGACGCATCGTTGCGTGACGGTGGAGGAAGGCTGGCCGCAGGGCGGTATCGGCGCTTATCTGGCCGCGGAGGTGACGCGGGCGGCGTTCGACTGGCTCGACGCGCCGATCGGTTCGGTCACCGGCGCGGATGTTCCCATGCCCTATGCCGAGACCCTTGAGGAACTGGCGCTGCCGCGCGCCGCCGACGTGGTCGCCGCTGCCCGGCATGCGTGCTACCGATGAGCGTGGTCGAGGTTCTGGGCCGGGACCCCGGGGCGGAGGCCTACCGCGTCCGGGCGCATCTGGAGGACGGCGCGTACGAGGCGCAGGTGCCGGAATGCCTGATGGAGGCGCTGCGGCCGGGGGAGCGGCCGAGCCACCAGGAGGCTTATGAGTGGATCGCCCGGCATCGCCGCCGGATCGCCGCGGCGGTGGCAGATCGGGCGGCAGGCAAGGTGCCGCGGCCGCCTTACGACCTTGTCACGCTGCGGGAGGGGGAGCGTCATGGAGGATAGCGCGCATCACTGGCCTGAGCAGCCGCGGGTCCGGGCCTCGCCGCTCGTGCGGCGGCTGGCGGCGGAGCGCGGGATCGACCTGTCTGCGCTGACCGGCAGCGGACCGAACGGGCGGATCGTGGAGGCCGACCTGCCCGACGCTGAGCGCCCGGCGGCGGCAGGGCCGGAGCGGGCGGAAGAGGCGGAGCACGAGGCGCCGGCCGCGCCGCTGGTGCTGCGCCGGACGGTCCCGGCGCGCGCTCTGCGCATTGTACGGGACGTGGTCTCGCAGAGCCATGGACCGGTGCCGCTCTGGGCCTTCGCGGCCAAGGCGTTGGCGCGGGCCTGCCCTGAGATCGGGGCCGTGTCTGTGACGGAGGACCTGTCGCGCTGTCGCCGGGTCGATGCGCCGGGAGCCTCCGCACTCAGCGCGCTGCGGGCGCAGGCGGGCCCAGCGCGGGCGGAGGTGGCGGTAATCGACCTCGGGCCGCTCGGACTTGATGCCGTGGAGGCCGTGCTGCCGGACGGTTGCACCTTGGCACTGAGCCTCGGGGCGGTGCGGGCGGACTGCACCTGCGGGGCCGAGAGCCTGGCGCTGGCCCTGACGGCCGATCCGGCGCATTGGCCGACGGCGCGCGCCGCGGCGCTTCTGGGCGATGTCGCGGCACTTCTGGAGGCGCCCGGACCGCTTCTGGCCGGGTTGCCCGAGGTCTGACGGCAAACGGGCGCAGCTCCTCGAGGCCCCCGGGGCCTCTCCTCGCAGCGACGCCGTGGCGCTTCAGGCGCCGCCGGTGATGAGGTGATCCATGCTGATCGCCGGTTGCGCGCAGCCGGCCTCCCCGACGATGCGGGCGGGCACGCCGGCGACGGTCTTGCAGGGCGGCACCTCCTCCAGCACCACGGAGCCCGCGGCGACGCGGCTGCAATTGCCCACACGGATATTGCCCAGCACCTTCGCCCCGGCGCCGATCAGCACGCCGTCGCCGATCTTGGGATGCCGGTCCTCTTCCTCCTTGCCGGTACCGCCGAGCGTCACCGAATGCAGCATCGACACGTTATCGCCCACCACCGCCGTCTCGCCGATGACGATGGAATGGGCGTGGTCGATCATGATGCCGCGGCCGATCTTCGCGGCCGGGTGGATGTCGACGCCGAACACCTCCGAGCAGCGCATCTGCAGGAAGTAGGCCAGATCCTTGCGCCCCTGACGATAGAGCCAATTGGCCACGCGGTAGGATTGCACCGCCTGGAAGCCCTTGAAGAACAGCATCGGCTGCAAAAAACGGTGGCAGGCCGGGTCGCGTTCCCAGATCGCGACGATGTCGGCGCGGGCGGCGAGCGCCAGTTCGGGGTCGGTGCGATATGCCTCGTCGGCGATCTCGCGCAGGATCTGTTCGGACATCTCGCCAGAGGCGAGCTTGAGCGAAATGCGGTAGGCGAGCGCGCGTTCGATCGTCGGGTGGTGCAGCACGGACTGGTGTACGAGCCCGCCGAGCAGCGGCTCCTCGGTCACTGCCTCTTCGGCCTCGCGCATGACGCGGGCCCAGACCGGATCGAGCTCGGCCACCTTGGCACGGGTTTCAGCCATGACGGGACTCCTTTGACACCGACACCGTTTTGACACGTCCACTTTAGCAAATAGGGTCGGATCGCGAAACTCAAAGCCCGTGAAAGCGAGGATCACGAAAGATGAACGCAAACGAGGGGTCGCGTTTCCGCGAGCTGATCGCGGAGCGGATCGCCGCGCTCGATGCCGAGGACGCGCTTGGGCGGGACGGGCAGTCGGTGGTGACGCTCGACCAGCAATCGGTCGGGCGGCTGAGCCGGATGGATGCGCTGCAATCGCAGGCGATGGCCAAGGCGGGGCAGGCCCGGCGCGACGCGGAGCGGCGCAAGCTGGCGGCGGCGCTGGCGCGGATCGACGAGGACGAATTCGGCTGGTGCGACGAATGCGGCGAGGAGATACCGGTGCGGCGGCTGGAACTCGATCCGACGGCGACGCGCTGCGTGGCGTGCGCGTCCGGGTGATCGCGGGACTCTCGCCGGCATCGGCGGCAGAGAGCCTGGCGGTTGGAGAGGGGCGGCTGCAATAGCGGGGCTGCGGGCCTTCCCCGCATCGGCTGCGTGTCCGGCGCGGCGGCCGAGCCTCGCGCTGATCGGCCCGGAAGAAGCCGATGGCCCCGGGCCAGCGGCGGCCCGTCTCCGCGTTGTCGCCCGCGTGCAACGTTCGTATTGGGCCGCCATGAAGCGCGAACCTCCGAGGTCTGAAGCGCCGCCCCCCGGCCTGGCGCTGGCCCGCGGCTTTCGGGCCGGAGGATACCTTGTGCCGATTCGGGCAGGTCTTTCATCGTCCGTTCCACGCCCTGACGAGGCGGCGGGGCTGGCGGTGGCACAATGCCGCGCCATTCCGGTCACGAGCGGTTGAAGGCGGCGATCCGTCTTTGAGAGTTGCCGCGGACCTTCTATCTTGCGACATTGAATGGTGGCGTGCGCCCAGACCGGCGCCGTCCGGCGACAAGGAGTATGACGTGACCCCGAGATCCGACGCCCGCGCGCAGGCCGTGCAGACCCCGCTGCATCTTGTCCTGATCGCGACACTCTCGTTGCTGCTGATCTTCGCACAGGCGGTGCGGGTCCATGCCCAGGGCGCCCCCGAAAGCCTCGCGCCGCTGGTGGACCGGATCAGCTCTTCGGTGGTGAACATCACCACGGCCACCACGGTGGCGCGGCAATCCGGCCCGCAGGGGATCGTGCCCGAAGGCTCGCCTTTCGAGGAGTTCTTCCGCGAGTTCCAGAACCCCGAAGGCAACGACAACCCGATGCGCCGCTCCTCGGCGCTGGGCTCGGGCTTCGTGATCTCCGAGGACGGCTACGTCGTTACCAACAACCACGTGATCGAGAACGCCGACGAGATCCAGGTGGAGTTCTTCTCGGGCCGAGAACTGCCCGCCGAGGTCGTGGGCACCGATCCCAACACCGACATCGCGCTGCTGAAGGTGGAGGCGGACTCGCCGCTGCCGTTCGTCAACTTCGGCGACAGCGAGGAGATGCGGGTCGGCGACTGGGTGATGGCCATGGGCAACCCGCTCGGCCAGGGCTTCTCGGTCTCCGCCGGGATCGTCTCGGCCTCGGGCCGGGCGCTGTCGGGCAGCTATGACGACTACATCCAGACCGACGCGGCCATCAACCGCGGCAACTCGGGCGGGCCGCTGTTCAACATGGACGGCGACGTGATCGGCGTGAACACGGCGATCCTGTCGCCCACCGGCGGGTCGATCGGCATCGGCTTCGCGATGTCGTCCAACGTGGTCACCCGCGTCGTCGACCAGCTGCGCGAATACGGCGAGACGCGGCGCGGCTGGCTCGGCGTGTCGATCCAGAACGTCACCGACGACGTGGCCGAGGCGATGGGCCTCGAATCGACCACCGGCGCGCTGGTCACCGACGTGCCCGAGGGGCCGGCCTCCGAAGCCGGGATCGAATCCGGCGACGTGATCGTCAGCTTCGACGGCGTGGACGTGGAGGACACCCGCGCGCTGGTCCGTCAGGTCGGCAATACCGCCGTTGGCAAGACCGTGCGCGTGGTGATCAACCGCGACGGCCAGACGGAGACCTTCCGCGTCACGCTCGGCCGCCGCGAGGAGGCCGATGCGGCGCAGCCGGCAATGCCGGGCGCCGAGCCCGAGCCGCCGGAAGAGGCCGACGTGCTGGGCATGACCCTGAGCCCGCTGACCGAGGAGATGCGCGAGGAACTCGGCGTCGCCGGCAATGTCGACGGTCTGGTGGTGACGGCCATCGACGAGTCCTCTGAGGCCTACGAGAAGGGCCTGCGCGAAGGCGACCTGATCAGCGAGGCGGGCCAGAGCGAAGTGCTGGAGGTCGCCGATCTCGAGGACCGGATCTCCGAAGCCCGCGAGGCCGGTCGCATGTCGATCCTGCTGCTGGTGCGCCGCGACGGCAATCCGCGCTTCGTGGCGGTGAGCCTCGAGGAAGACGACGAAAACGAATAGGCCCTGCCGTCCGGTTTGGGCAGGAGAGCGCGTCGCCCGGCCAGGCGACGCGCTTTCGCGTTGTCAGGGGATGGCCCGGTCCTCGTCATCTGCCACCTCCGGCAGTTCCACCTCGATCAGGCCGAGGCTGCGGGCGGTTTCCAGCGAGAGCCGGTCGCTCTCCAGCCCGCGTTCCGACTGGTAGGCGCGGATCGCCGCGCGGGTGGCGTCGCCGATCCGGCCGCTGACGGGGCCGGCGTAGAGCCCGCGCACCTCCAGCGCGCGCTGCACGGAGGACACGAACTCGGGCGTGAGCCGGTCGGGGCAGGGCACCTCGAAGCGCATCTGCCCGCGCGGGCGGACGACCCTGGGCACGGTGGCGTTGCGGTAGATCGGCGGGCGGATCACGGTGCCGTCCTCGGCGATCTCGGCCTGCACCACCTGCACCTGCCCGGGCACCTGTTCGTAGATCGCCGGGATCGGCTCCAGCGCGAAGCAGTTGCCGGCAGGGCCGGTCTCGGTCCGGGACACCAGGTCGGGCGGCGGCCCGTCGGAGGCCGGGTCCTCGGTCGCGTCGCAGGCGCAGAGGACGCCGAGCGCCAGGGCGGCGAGGAAAGGAAAGCGTCCGGTCATGTCCTGCTCGCGTCCGTCCGTTCGGGGTGGGCGGCCCTCGGGCGCCATGCGGCGCGAGCTTAACCGCTTGCCGCGCCTTGGGAAAGCGTCTGCGGGTCGGCCAGCAGGCGGTCGAGGAGGGGAGAGATGTCCTCCACCTCTTCGGCGACGACATGGGTGACGCCGCTCTGCCGTTGCAGCCGGCCGGTCACCCGCAACATGCGTCCGGCGATCACCGCCCGGCGGAAGCGTTCGTAGAGCGCGCGCCAGACGATCACGTTCACCACGCCGGTCTCGTCCTCGAGGGTGATGAAGATCACGCCCTTCGCGGTCCCCGGCCGCTGGCGCAGGATCACCAGGCCGGCGACGGCGACGCGCGCGCCTTCCGGCGGCTCGAACAGCCGGGCCGCAGTCAGGCAGGCGGGCGGGCGCGGCCAGGTGCCGCGCCCGGGTTGGGGCAGAACAGTCTGCATGATGAGAACAGGTAGTGAACACTGGGGCGCGCGTCCAGTGCCGCGACGCAAAATCGCTGGAAGCCCGGCGCCCGCTTGTCTAGGGAAGGCGGCGACGCGAGACACGGGAGAAAGCCCCATGGCGAAGATCACCTATATCGAGTGGAACGGGACCGAGCATGTCGTCGAGGTCGCCAACGGCCTCACGGTGATGGAAGGTGCGCGGGACAACGGCATTCCGGGTATCGAGGCCGATTGCGGCGGCGCCTGCGCCTGTTCGACCTGTCATGTCTACGTGCATCCCGACTGGGTGGAGAAACTGCCTCCGCGCGAGGACATGGAAGAGGACATGCTGGATTTCGCGCACGAGCCCGATCCGGCGCGCTCGCGCCTGACCTGCCAGCTCAAGGTGAGCGATGCGCTAGACGGCCTGGTGGTGCAGATGCCGGAAAAGCAGATCTGAACAGGCGGCAGCTCATCCGCCCTGCCGGGCGTCTTCGTCGGGTCCCGGCGGTGGCGGCGGGAGCACCGGCCTGCCGTCGGGGCGAAGCGGCGACCGGCGGATGCCTCCGGCGGGAGTATTTGAGGCCCAAAGAAACCGAAAATTAAGATTAAGGCACCATTATGGAGGCACGGTACAGGCGGGAGCGCCGATGACCGTGCCCGAAGAAGCCGCCGCGCAACGGCCGCTTCCGGCGATCCGCCGCTGCCGAAGCACGCCTGCGGGGCGGTGGCGGATCGTCGTTCGGGCCTGGTGCCGCTGCTCCAGCAGGGGCGCACCGTCTCGGAGAAACCCGCACCCGGCTTCTTTGGGCCTGAAATACTCCCGCCGGAGGCGGTTCCGACGCGCGCCACCTAGCGCACCGGCTCGAGCAAGGCGTCTTCCGCTGTGCAGTCGCGCACAACATCCGCGCCGCAGGGCACCGGGGCGAGTTCCCGGGACAGGCACAGCCGGGCTTCCTGGATGCGGCCGGCGCGGCAGGTGATGGTGATCATGTCCGGCGCGAGGCCCGGATTGGCCTCGAGAAACGCCGCCTCGACCAGCTTGGCGGGCAGGGTCACCGGGGCGGGCAGACGGCGCAGTGCCTCCGGGCGGGTCACGCTCTCGAAGGCGCGGCGGGCTGTGTCGAAATAGCGGTCCGCCGGCAGACCCGAACAGGTGCCGTGCTTGTCCCACTGGTAGCGGGCGAGCCAGGCGCTGCCCATTACGTCCGCCATCGCCGCGGCCGCGGCGCGGGAGGGCGGGGACTCATCGGTCGGGCAATAGGCGGGCCAGCCGCGATGGTATTGCGGCCAGAGACCGTGCAGCACCCAGCCGAGCGGGCGGTCGCATTGCGCCGCGCCCTCCGCGCGGCCCTCCAGCGCGCACCAGGTCGGCGACCACGACAGCGACAGCACGTAATAGTCGAATGCGCCCGCCGTCTCGCCGTCCGCACGGGCCATCGACGCGGCGAGGATCAGTGCCAGACCGAGCCGCATTTGCCCTTCCCTCCTGAGCCTCTGGCGATTATATACGCGGCGAGTTCCCCGACAACGGTAACCCGACCCGGGCCGATCCGGGAGCTCCCGAGGCGCGAAAGACGCCACGGGGGCCGACGAAAGACGTATATTCAGGAGACACGAAAAATGGCCAAGCTCTTGCACCCCAAGGCGACCGCCGTCTGGCTCGTGGACAACACCACGCTGACCTTCAAGCAGATCGCGGACTTCACCGGCATGCACGAGCTCGAGATCCAGGGCATTGCTGACGGTGACGTGGCGGCCGGGGTGAAGGGCTTCGACCCGGTGGCCAACAACCAACTCGACCAGTCGGACATTGACAAGGCCGAGAAGGATCCGCTTCGCAAGATGAAGCTGAAGTTCAACCCGGCCGCGCGCGACGAGGACAAGCGTCGCGGCCCGCGTTACACGCCGCTGTCGAAGCGGCAGGACCGGCCGGCGGCGATCCTGTGGCTGGTCAAGTTCCACCCCGAGCTGTCGGACGGGCAGGTCGGCAAGCTCGTGGGCACCACCAAGCCGACGATCCAGTCGATCCGCGACCGCACGCACTGGAACATCGCCAACATCCAGCCGATCGACCCGGTGGCGCTGGGCCTGTGCCGCCAGACCGAGCTCGACGAGGCGATCCAGAAGGCGTCCAAGAAGCAGGGCGAGGTGATGGACGACGACGCGCGTCGCAAGCTCGTCTCCACCGAGCAGTCGCTGGAGATGGATCCCGAACCGCGTCTGCCGTCCTCGATCGAGGGGCTGGAGACCTTCAGCCTCAGCGATCCGCGCGAAGGCGAGGACAGCGTCGCGCCGGAGGAGGCCGAGGAGGCGGAGTCCGGCAACTATGCCGATGCGGACAGCTTCTTCAACCTGCCGGACGCAGAGGACGACGACGAGGACGAGGACGACAGCGACGATCCCCGCCGCTGAGGCTCTTGCGAGCGTCCGGGCGGCCTGCGCGCAAGCCGCGCGTCGACGGGAGGGAGGTGGCGATGGCGCCGTGGCCCGGGATCGTCGCGTCCGCGCGGATGGGGCTTTCGGTCATTGCGCGGCGGATAACCGCAATTCGGCGGGCGACCGATCCGCCACGCCGTCCGGTCAGAGCGGCTTGCGGGCCGCCAGCGCGGCGGTGATCGTGCCGTCGTCGAGATAGTCCAGCTCGCCGCCGATGGGCACGCCCTGGGCGAGCGAGGACAATGTTACCCGGCCCTCCAGCGCGTCGGCGATGTAATGCGCCGTCGTCTGCCCGTCGATCGTGGCGTTGAGCGCCAGGATGACCTCGGAAATTCCCTCCGCCGCGATCCGGTCGACCAGCCGGGGTATGCCGAGATCCTCGGGCCCCACCGCGTCGAGCGCCGAGAGCGTGCCGCCGAGCACGTGGTAGCGACCGCGGAACTGGCCCGAACGCTCCATCGCCCAGAGGTCGGCAACGTCCTCGACCACGCACAACAGGCCCGTCGCCCGCCGCTCGTCCCGACAGATCGCACAGATGTCGGATGTGCCGATATTGCCGCAGTTGAGGCATTCGCGGGCGGTGTCGGCCACCTTCCGCGTCAACTCGGCCAGCGGCGTCAGCAGCGGGCCGCGCCGGGCGATCAGGTGCAGCACGGCGCGCCGCGCCGACCGGGGGCCGAGCCCCGGCAGGCGCGCCATCAGGTCGATCAGCGCCTCGATGTCGTCGCGGTCCCCGGGGGGCGGCATCACGCTTGCCTCAGAACGGCAGGTTCATGTCCTTGGGCAGGCCGAGGCTTTCGGACAGCGCCTGCATCTCTTCCTGCGCGCGCTCGTTCGCCTTGGTCTGCGCGTCCTTGATCGCGGCGAGGATCAGGTCCTCCACGACCTCCTTGTCGTCGCCGTTGAAGATCGACGGGTCGATGTCGAGCGACTTCAGGTCCCCCTTGGCCGAGGCGGTGGCCTTGACCAGACCGGCGCCGGATTCCCCGGTGACGGTGATGTTGTGCAGTTCTTCCTGCAGTTCCCCCATCCGGGTCTGCATCTCCTGCGCCTTCTTCATCATCCCGGCCATGTCGCCGAGCCCGCCCAAACCTTTGAACATGGGATCTCCTGTGGATCTGGTGTTCCGCCAGAGATACGCGGGGGGATCGCCGCTCACAAGGGGAGGGCGAGCCGCGTCGTGCGGGATCGTCCCTGCATTTGCCCCAGCGGGACGCGCGACAGCGGCAACCCGCCCCAGGCAGTGCTTGCCTCGGAACGGTCGCGGCCCCCCGGCGTTTGCAGACACGGACCGGCGGGCCGTCATACCCAAAAGTCCCTTCGTCCCGAAGGGCGATCCACGGCAGGAGGAGACCGCCATGAGCATGAAGCGCATTCTCGGAACGATGCTTGCGAGCCGGATGGCCGGGCGCGGCCACAGCAAGGGGGCGCTCGGCAGCTCCGCCGCCCTGGGGCTTCTGGGCGCACGGCGCCCGCGGCGGCGCGGCCTGGGCTCCAAGCTGGGCGTCGCCGCGCTGGGCTACATGGCCTACCAAGCCTACCAGAGCAGCCAGTCGTCACAATCGCACGCGCAGTCGCAGCACGGCGCGACCGGGACTGCGTCATCGACGGGCAGTCACGGCGCGTCCGGCTCCAGCGGCCTGATCGACAAGATCCGCGACAAGGCCAACGAGTTTCTCAACGCCGGACCCTCGTCCGCGACGTCTCAGGGTGACGGCAGGGCCGAGGCGGCCGCACCGGACCAGGATCTGCGCGAGGCCGAAGACGCGGCCGAGCGTTTCAGCGACGACGAGGCGCTGCTGATGATCCGCGCGATGATCACCGCGGCCTATGCCGACGGCGCCCTGTCGCAGGAGGAACGTGCCCGCATCGTGCAGGCGATCGGCGACGCCGACGCGACGCCCGAAGAGCGTGCGACGATGGAGCGCGAGATCGCCAACCCCAAACCGCTCGACGAGTTGCTGACCGAGGTAAACGACGAGGAGACGGCGGAGGAATTCTACCTCGCCTCCCGTGCCGCCGTGGACGGGCACGGCGAACAGGAGCGGCGGTACCTGGAGGATCTGCGCACCCGGCTCGGCCTCAGCGAAGAGGATGCGGCCGACGTGGAGGCGATCGCGACCTGAGGGCGCTATCGGGCAGGCGGGGAGCTCCTCAAGCCCTTGCGGGCTTTCCTCGCGGGAGCCCGGGGGCCGTCAGTCTTCCTCGAACGGGTCCCATTCGTCCTCGACCTCGGGCAGCGCCTCGGTCTCGGCCTCCTGCACGACCTCGGCCTCGGTTCGGATGGCAGCGATCTTCGCCTTCGGGAAGGCGGCGAGGACGGCTTGCACCATCGGGTGCTCCGACGCCTCGGCCTCGCGGGCGAGGCGGTCGGCGTTGCGGGTCTCGAAGATCGTCGGCGCCTCGGCGCCGTTGACGACGCTCACCGCCCAGCGGTTGCCGGTCCAGCGGCCGAGTGCAGCGCCGAGTCGCGACGCGAGATCGGCGGGCGCTTCGGGTGTCGGCGTGAACTCGATCCGGCCGGGCTGATAGGCGGCCAGTCGCACCCCGCCCTCGACGTCGATAAGCAGCTTGCCGTCGCGGTTGACCCGGATGAGTTCGACGACGTGGTCGAAGGTCGGATAGCGGGCGAGCGCCTGGTCGGCGGCGAGCGCGGTAGCCGCGCCGCCGGCGCTGGCCGAGGGCCCGGCCGGGCCGTGATGCGTGGGCGCCGGGCCGCTTGCGGCCTGCGGGCCGGCGGAATGGGCGCCGGAGCCCGCAGCCGGACCGGCGGGGCCGGGGGGCGGCGGCGCCTCCGATTGCAGCTTGCGCACGAGTTCCTCGGGGCTCGGCAACTCGGCGACATGGGTCATGCGGATGATCGCCATCTCGGCGGCCATCATCGCGTTTGGCGCCTGCGCGACCTCGTCGAGCGCCTTCAGCAGCATCTGCCAGAGCCGCGTGAGCGGGCGCATGCCCAGCCCCTCGGCCAGCGACAGGCCACGGCTGCGTTCCTCGGGGGCGATGGTGGGATCCTCCGCCGCCTCGGGCGTGATCTTGACCACCGACACCCAGTGCGTGATCTCGGCCAGATCGCGCAGCACCGCCATCGGATCGGCGCCGTCCGAGTATTGCGCGCCGAGTTCGGTGAGCGCCCCCGAGGGATCGCCGCGCATGATCAGCTCGAAGAGGTCCATGACCCGGGCACGATCGGCGAGGCCGAGCATCGCGCGCACTTCCTCGGCCGTGGTCTCGCCGGCGCCGTGGCTGATCGCCTGGTCGAGCAGCGAGGTCGCGTCGCGGGCCGAGCCCTCGGCGGCGCGGGTGATGAGCGCGAGTGCATCGCCCGCGATCTCCGCACCCTCGGCATCGGCGATGCGGCGCAGGAGCGCGATCATCGTCTCGGGTTCGATCCGGCGCAAATCGAAGCGCTGGCAGCGTGACAGGACCGTCACCGGGACCTTGCGGATCTCGGTCGTCGCGAAGATGAACTTCACGTGGGCGGGCGGCTCCTCAAGCGTCTTCAGGAGCGCGTTGAACGCGCTCGTCGACAGCATGTGGACCTCGTCGATGATGTAGATCTTGTAGCGCGCCGAGGCCGCCCGGTAATGCACGCTGTCGATGATCTCCCGCATGTCGCCGACGCCGGTATTGGAGGCAGCGTCCATTTCCAGCACATCTACATGCCGCCCTTCCATGATCGCGCGGCAGTGTTCGCACTCGCCGCACGGTTCGGTCGTCGGCCCGCCGGTGCCGTCCTTGCCGATGCAGTTCATGCCCTTGGCGATGATCCGCGCGGTGGTCGTCTTCCCGGTGCCGCGGATGCCCGTCATGATGAAGGCCTGCGCGATGCGCCCGACGTCGAAGGCGTTGCGCAGCGTGCGGACCATCGCGTCCTGGCCGACGAGATCGGCGAAGGTCTCGGGGCGGTATTTCCGGGCGAGCACCTGGTAGGCGGGACTGTCGGTCATCTACGACTCCGTTGCGGGCCGGGGCAGAGTACGGGGCGGCGCCGGCGGCGTCCACCGGCGAGGCCGCGGCGCGCGCGGCGGCGCGCCGCGGGCGAGGGGCGCTGCCTCTCGCGCTCTCCGGAGTATTTCTGTCCCAAAGAAGCGGGCGCGCGGGCGGCCGTGCCATCGGCGGGACGCGCGGGTGGAGGACGTGGCGTCATCATCGGTCTGTCGTTGCGTCGGTCGCCCTTGCGAAGACGCGGCATGTCGCGCGACACTCGGGTCCGGGAGACAATCTGGGAGGACCCTGCCGATGACCTTCGCCTCGTTCGCGGATCGCGACGCCATCGAGTCCGAGATGCCATGGGCGGAGCGCGACCTGCCGAAAACGTTCTACGGGCTTCTGTCGCGCACGGCGGAGCGGTTCGCCGACCGGCCCGCGGTGTCCTACCAGATCTTCTCGGGTCCGGGCGACAGGGCCGAGACGCTGACCTGGCGGGCGCTGCACGAGCGCAGCGTGCAGGCGGCGAATCTGTTCCGGTCGCTCGGCGTCGGCGAGCGCGACGTGGTCGCCTACGTGCTGCCCAATTGCAACGAGACCACGGTGACGCTGCTGGGCGGCGCGGTGGCGGGAATCGTCAACCCGATCAACCCGCTGCTGGAGCCCGAGCAGATCGGCGCGATCCTGCGCGAGACCGGCGCCAAGGTTGTGGTGACGCTGAAGCCGTTCCCGAAGTCGGACGTGGCGCAGAAGGTGCACGAGGCGGTGCGGCATGCGCCGGGCGTGACGACGATCCTGCATGTCGATCTCAACCGCTACCTGTCGCCGCCGAAATCCTGGCTCGTGCCTCTGATCCGCCCGCGGATCGGGGGCAAGGATCATGCCGACGTAAAGGATTTCGGGCGCGAGGTCGCGCGCCAGCCGAAAAGCCTGCAATTCGAGGATCCGGGCGAGGACCGGGTCGCCGCGTATTTCCACACCGGCGGCACCACGGGGATGCCGAAGGTGGCACAGCATCTCTATTCGGGGATGATCTACAACGGCTGGCTCGGCCACCGTCTGCTGTTCTCGGAAGAGGACAACATCATGTGCCCGCTGCCGCTGTTCCATGTCTTCGCCTGCCACGTGATCCTGATGGCGGCGGTCGCGTCGGGCGCGCATGTGGTGTTCCCGACGCCGCAGGGCTATCGCGGCGAGGGCGTTTTCGACAATTTCTGGAAGCTCGTCGAGCGATGGAAGATCACCTTCATCATCACCGTGCCGACGGCGGTGTCCGCGCTCATGCAGCGCGAGGTGGACGCGGATGTCTCGACCGTGAAAACCGCCTTCTCGGGGTCCGCGCCGATGCCGCTGGAGCTGTTCCGGCGGTTCGAGAAGGCCTCGGGCGTGACGATCGTGGAGGGGTACGGGCTGACAGAGGCGACCTGCCTTGTCTCCTGCAACCCGCCGAGCGGCGAGAAGAAGGTCGGCAGCGTCGGCATCCCGTTCCCCTATACCCATGTGAAGATCGTTCGGCAGACGCCGGAGGGGCCGAAGGAATGTGCCCCGGACGAGATCGGGGAGATCTGCATCTCCAACCCCGGGGTCTATGCCGGGTCGACCTATACCGAGGAGGACAAGAACCGCGACCTCTTTCACGAGGGGCTGTATCTGCGCACCGGCGATCTGGGGCGCATCGACCCGGACGGTTATCTTTGGATCACCGGACGGGCGAAGGACCTGATCATCCGCGGCGGGCACAACATCGACCCCGCAGAGATCGAGGAGGCGCTGCTGGCCCATCCGGCGGTGGCCTTCGCCGGCGCCATCGGTCAGCCGGACGCGCATTCGGGAGAGTTGCCCTGCGCCTTCGTGGAACTGGTGGACGGCGCCGAGGTCACCGTGGAGGAGTTGATGGCCCATTGCCGCACGCATGTGCATGAACGGGCGGCTTATCCCAAGCACCTGACGATCCTCGACGAGTTGCCGAAGACAGCGGTGGGAAAGGTGTTCAAGCCGGATCTGCGCAAGCTTGCCATCGCCCGCGTCTACAACGGGGCGCTGGAGACCGCCGGCAGCCCGGCGCGGGTCACCTGGGTGATCGACGACAAGACGCGCGGACTGGTGGCGCAGGTGACAGGCCACGGCGCGACGGACAAGGAAATCGGCGATATTCTGGGAGCCTTCACACGGCCGTGGGAGCGGGCCGATCCGCCGGCTTCGGCTGCGGCCTGACCCGGGGGCGATACGGCCGGGGCGCTGCGCCTCGGCCCCGCTGCCCGAGGCGCGGGTGGCGGTTCAGGCGAACTTGCTGCGCAGAAGCCTCAGCACGTCTTCGGTATCGCGATCATGCAGGCGATAGTAGATCGTCTTGCCTTCACGCCGGGTCTGGACAAGCGCATCGTCACGGAGCCGCGCGAGCATCTGGCTCACCGCTGCCTGCCGGGTATTCAGCAGGTGCTCAAGCTCGCCGACCGACTTCTCACCGCCCTGCAAATGATGCAGGATGAGAAGGCGCCCGCGGTGCCCAAGCGTCTTGAGGTAGCATGTGGCGTCGTCGACACCGTCGAAGCCGGCGACTGCCTTGGAGGATGCGTCGTCCATCGTCACGGGAATACGCCTCCGGTCCGGGTGACTTCGTTGTCGCATATCATGTATCTGTAATACTAGATTCCATGCCGGTTTGTTCCAAGGCCAAACTTACATTCGTTTCGGCCTATGCGATGGGCGCGCGGCGGCGTCGCTTGCTACGGTCGCACCTGCCGGCGTCATCCTGCGTTCAAGACGGTTGAAAGAGCGGCGGAGCGTTGGCGCGGGGGTGTCGAACGCGCTCCGCACCGGATTGGCCGGGAGGCGGATCAGAGGCGCAGGGCCGCTGCGAAGGCGCGTGCCTCGGCCGGGGCCTGGCCCATCTCCTGCGCCGGATCGAAGAGCGCGGGGTCGATTTCGGGCCATCTTGCCAGCGCCGCGTCTCGCAGGTGGCCGCCGGTACCGATCACCTGCCGGGCAAGCGCCTTCACCTCCGCCTGAGCCTCCGTGCGCGACATCCGCGTTGTCAGAGCGAAGCCCAGCGCTTCGGCGGCCATCAGGCCCTGGCTCTGCGACAGGATGCGCTGCATCGCCTCCGTATCGGGCGCAAGGCTCCCCAGCAGGGTCTCCGCGCGCGTGAGCGCTGCGGCGAGGCCGAGGGCGAGGGGCGGCAGCGTCAGCCATTCGGTGAACCACGCCGCGCCGTCGCGCTGCTGCGCCTGGGTGCCGGCCGATTGCAGCACCGCGTTGGCGCCCTGCACCTGAGCCGCCAGCGCCTCGATCGCCGCGGCGCCGACCGGGTTCTGCTTCTGCGGCATGGTGGAGGAGCCGCCGGCGCGCCCGAGCCGCAGCTCCGCGATACCGGACTGTGTGCCGAGCGTGACATCCACGCCGATCTTCGCCAGCGCCGCCGCGACACGCGCGGCCCAGGCGGCAAGGCCGGTGACAGGCGCGCGGTCTGTGTGCCAGGAGCGGCCGGGATCGGCGAGGCCAAGCGCCTCGGCCAGCGCCGCGCGCAGCGCCGGCGCCTCGGGCTCCAGCGCCTCGGCCGTGCCGGCGGCGCCCGAGAGGGAGACTGGCAGGGCGGCGCGCAGTGCCTCGGTCTCCCGCCGCAGGTTGAGGAGCGGCCAGCCCCAGGACGCGGCCACGGCGCCGAAGCTGGTGGGCGTGGCGTGCTGTCCGTAGGTGCGCGCGGCCATCGGCGTGTCCGCATGATCGCGGGCGAGGCGGCCGAGGTGGTGCAGCACCGCGTCGAGCCTCGCCTCGTAATGGCCGATCACCTGCCGCAGGCGCAGCATCAGCGCGGTGTCGGCGATGTCCTGCGAGGTCGCGCCCCAATGCAGGTACTGCGCGTGTTCCGGCGCGTTCATCGCCGCGCGGAAGGCGGCGACGAGCGCGGGGACGGGCACGCCGTTTTCCCCCGTCGCCTCGGCGAGGTCGGCGGGGTCGATCTGCACCTCCATCGCCGCACGGTGGATCGCCGCGGCGCTGATCTCGGGGATGATGCCGGCGGCGCCCTGCGCCTTCGCCAGCGCGCCCTCCACCAGCATCATCGCACGGATCTCGGCGCTGTCGGTGAAGAGCCGCCCGACCTCTCCGGTCGGGAAGAGCCGGGCGTAGAGATGGCTGGAAAAGGCGTCGGGCATGTCAGGGCTCCGCGATGTCGTGAAGAAGATCGGCCAGCGCAGCGGGCCGCGCGAAGAAGGGCGAGTGGGAGCCGGGCAGGGCGTGGACGTCGGCAGGGGCGAAGTCCGCGGCCATCGTCCGCTGGAACTCCGTCGGGATCGCGCCGTCCTCCTCGCAGACGACGTAGCTGCGCGGCACCGAGGCGTAGCGCGGGCCCAGTGTCACCGGCGTCTCCTGCGGGCGCACGGGCTGCGGGCAGACCCGCGCGAGCGCGTACTCCACCGATTCGTCAGGGCAGTCGTGGTAAAATACCTCGCGCGCGTGTTCGGGCAGGATGGAGAAGCTCAGCCCGTCCGCCGATTTCTCCAGCGCCTTCAGGATCGGCTGGCGCGGCGCGCGGCGGCGCATCTCCACGAGGCCGAGCCCAGGCCAGGGCACGTAGGCGCAAAGATAGACCAGCCGCGCGATGCGGGACGGGTCGATCTCGGCCGCGCGGCTGATCGGGTAGCCGGCCATGGAATGGCCGACCACCATCGCCGGCCGGTCCAGCGCGGCGAGGATCGCCTGGCCGTAGAGGTCCAGCGTCACCTCCGCGACCGGGGTCCGGTCGGCACCGTGCGAGGGCAGGTCGATCGCGCGCACAGCGTGGCCGCGCGCCTCCAACGCCGGCATCACGTCGCGCCAGCACCACGCGCCGTGGCAAGAGCCGTGGACGAGCAGGATGTCCCGCTCAGACATGGCCCTGCGCGCGCAGGAAGGCAGTCAGCTTCCCGGCATAGTCCTCGGGCTTCTCCACGCAGGGCAGGTGGCCGGCGCCGCGCAGGATCTCGAATGCCGACCCGGGCACGAGTTCCGTCGTTTCGCGCACGAGGTCGGGCGGGGTCGAGCCGTCCTCCGATCCGGCGATGCCCAACGTCGGCAGGCGCAGCGCCGCGGTGGTGGCGTAGAAATCGCTGCCGGCGATGGCGTGGCAGCAGCCGAGATAGCCCTCCACCGGCTGGCGCAGCAGCATGTTGCGCCAGGCGTGAAACGCGTCCGTCCGGCGGAACCCGGCAGAGAACCAGCGTTCGAGGATCGGATCGGCGAGCGCCGCGATGCCGCCCTTTTCGACGGCGGCGATCCGGTCGCCCCACATCTCGCGCGTGCCGATCTTGGCGCCGGTGTTCGACAGCACCATCGCGCGCACGAGATCGGGGCGCTTGGTCGCCAGACCCTGCGCGATCATCCCGCCGATGGAGAGCCCCACGAACACCGCCTCGCGCACCTCCAGATGGTCGAGCAGCGCTTCGACGTCGCTGACCAGCTCGCCCATCTTGTAGGGGCCCTTGGAACAGTCCGACAGGCCGTGGCCGCGCTTGTCGTAGCGGATGATCCGAAGGCCCTCGGGCAGGTGCGGCAGGACCGCGTCCCAGAGCCGAAGGTCGGTGCCCAGCGAATTGGCGAAGACCACCGGCGCGCCGGTGCCGTCGTCGCGGTAATGCAGGCGGCGCCCGCCCAGTTCGGCCATTTTCATGGCGGTCCTCCGTGTTGCCCCGCCCCGGTGATAGCCATGCGGCCCGCCGATGTGAATGCGCGCCTCAACCCCGGCCGAGCCGCCGCAGCGTGCGCGCGATCAGCGATCCGGCCGGCGCGGGGGGTGGCTCCGGCGCGTCGGGGTCGGGCATGCCGCGCCGGGCGAGATAGGCGTCGAGAACGCGCGCGGCCTCCTGGCCCAGATGCGGCTCGCTCGCCGGATCCTCGTCGATGTCCTGGGCAAAGCTCGGCCCGACGTCGAAGCGCTCGCACATGTCGGCGTTGGAGCCGAAGCGCAGCCGCGCCGCGCGCGACCGGCTCTGCGCCGGCATCAGATACCGGCGGGCGGGCACCTCGACCACCTTCGGGGCCTCCCGGAAAAAGGTGCGCAGCGCGCGATGCGTCCGCTCCGGGCTCTCGCCGGCCTCCAGCATCCGCGCCTTGATGAGGCGCGCGGGCTCGATCAGGCCGGTTGGCGGGCTGACATTGTGTGTGACGGCCCGGCGCAGCCGGCGACGCGGCAGGCCGTCGACGCCCACGATATCGAGAAACGCCTTGATCGCGAAGGTCGGGCCTTGCCCTTCGCGCAGTAGCACCGGGCGGATGTGGTCGCGGCCGAAGAAGGCGCCGAAATAGGTCAGCGTCATCGCGTAGTTCAGAAAGCCCTGCTGCTCGCGCTTGTCGACCCACGCCTTGAGCGGCGTCGCCCAGGAATTGGCGGACTTCACCATCTGCTTGTAGTCGGATTCCAGCCACAGATCCTGCCGCCGCAGATAGGCGATCACGAAGGTCTCCACCCCCTTTGCGGCGAGGTGGTCCGCGACGTCGTTCATGCGCTTGACGTTGAAGAGGCCGAAAAACACTTCCGAACTGATGACAACGTCGCCGTCCGTCTCGAAATGGGTATCGAGCAGGGGGCGCCAGCTTTCGTCGCCGTGCAGGATGCGCGAGGCGAGAGTTGCGCCGTTGCCCTGGCTCCAGTCGGTCTCCGCCTCCGGCATCGTGTAGGCGAGGCCGCGCCGGGCGAGCGCGTCCCGTTCGGCGCGCAGGAAGCCCTGCACCGTGGTCGTGGCGCATTTGGGCATGCCGACGTGAAGGAAAAGCCGTCTCGTCATCCCGTCTCCGGCGCAGGTTTGCGCCCGTCTAGCCAAGCCGCGCGCGCCCGTCCACCAAGCGTATTCCGGGTGGCGCCGGGCGCGTGTCTGTCCTACATCTCTTCGTCACCACGCGCGGGGGAGAGAGCGATGACCGAGCTTCTGAATTCCTTCATGTCGGGCCCCGACGAAAAGGGCCGGTTCGGCGATTTCGGCGGACGCTTCGTGTCCGAGACGCTGATGCCGCTGATCCTCGAGCTCGACGAATGCTACACCCATGCCAAGACCGACCCGAGCTTCTGGGAGGAGATGGATTTCCTCTGGAAGCACTATGTCGGTCGGCCCTCGCCGCTCTATTTCGCCGAGCGGCTGACGGAACGCCTTGGCGGCGCGAAGGTCTACATGAAGCGCGACGAGCTGAACCATACCGGCGCGCACAAGATCAACAACGTGCTGGGGCAGATCCTGCTTGCCCGCCGCATGGGCAAGGAACGCATCATCGCGGAGACCGGCGCCGGCCAGCACGGCGTCGCGACGGCGACGGTCTGCGCCAAGTTCGGCTTGAAATGCGTGGTCTACATGGGCGCCCACGACGTCGAGCGCCAGCAGCCCAACGTCTTCCGCATGCGCCTTCTGGGGGCGGAGGTCATTCCCGTGACGAGCGGTCGGGGCACGCTCAAGGACGCGATGAACGACGCGCTGCGCGACTGGGTGACGAACGTGAAGGACACGTTCTACTGTATCGGCACCGTGGCCGGCCCGCACCCGTACCCGGCGATGGTGCGCGACTTCCAGTCGATCATCGGCCAGGAGGTGCGCCGCCAGATGGAAGAGGCGGAGGGCCGTCTGCCCGACACCCTGATCGCCGCGATCGGCGGCGGGTCGAACGCGATGGGGCTCTTCCACCCGTTCTTGGACGACAAGTCGGTGCGTATCATCGGGGTCGAGGCCGGCGGCAAGGGCGTGAACGACAAGATGGAGCATTGCGCGTCGCTCACCGGCGGGCGGCCGGGGGTGCTGCACGGCAACCGCACGTACCTTTTGCAGGACGACGACGGGCAGATCCTCGAAGGGTTCTCGATCTCCGCGGGGCTCGACTATCCGGGGATCGGGCCGGAACACGCCTGGCTGCACGAGATCGGGCGCGCCGAATACGTGTCGATCACCGATGCCGAGGCACTGGAGGCGTTCCAGCTTTCCTGCGAGACCGAGGGCATCATCCCGGCGCTGGAGCCGAGCCACGCCCTCGCCCATGTCGCCAAGATCGCGCCGGAGCTGCCGTCCGATCACATCATCTGCATGAACATGTGCGGCCGCGGCGACAAGGATATCTTCACCGTCGCCAAGGCCTTCGGTCACGACATGGGATAAGTCCGGGGATTGGTCGGAAAAGGTGAAGTGGCGGCGCCCGCGTCACCCTTGCCGGGCGCCGGAATGTCGCAAAAGGTCAAGCGATCCGCGCTGGCGGCCCCGCGATATTCCGCAGGGGAGGTCACGCCGCGCCGTTCGGGCGATGCGCGAACCAAGCGGCGCAAGGCCTTCGGTTCACTCGGTTTCCAGCGCGTTCGCCTCGAGCGTCTCCATCGACACGACCTCCAGCGCCTTGGCGTGCGTCGACGCCAGCGCCACGCGGGGTGCGCAGCCCTCGTCATGCGCCTGCAGGAATCGCCCGGCGCAGAGGCACCACTTGTCGCCCGGCTTCAGGCCGGCAAAGCGGAATTCCGGCCTCGGCGTGGACAGATCGTTGCCAACGTACTTGGAATACGCGAGAAATTCCTCGGTCATCACCGCGCAGACGGTGTGGCTGCCATGGTCCTGCGCGCAGGTGTTGCAATGCCCGTCCCGGAAGTAACCGGTCAGCGGGTCGGTGGAGCAAGGCTCGAGCGCCTCGCCCAGGACGTTGATTTCGGGATCCTTCTCCATTGCGATCTCCCTTTCGGTCACGAATGCGGACGGTTGCGCCCCGCATTTCAGGTTCTGGATGCGCCCCGCGGGCCAAGGCCGCGCGAGGTCAGCGGAACTTGTCGGCGAGCCTCTGCAACGGTGAGCGGGTCTCGGCCGCCGGGGCGGTCTCCGGCTCTTTCGACGGCGGCGGGGCAGGGGTGGACGGGGCCTCGGCCGGCTTCGGCTTGCTGGTGGAACTGCGCGCCGGCGCGGTGCGCAGGCTGACCTTGTTCATGAAGCCCCCGGCATCTCCGTCCGCCAGCGCCGGTGCGCCGTCGGCGATGCCGCGCAGGAGATCGTCGAGCCAGTCCTGATCGGCCTTGGCGAAGTCGTGCAGCACGTAGCCCGACACCTTGTCCTTGTGCCCGGGATGGCCGATGCCGAGCCGCACGCGCTCGTAACCCTCGCCGATATGGGCGTGGATGGAGCGCAGGCCGTTGTGCCCGGCATGTCCCCCGCCCATCTTCACCTTCAGCCGACCGGGCGCGAGGTCGAGCTCGTCATGAAAGACGCAGACGTCCTCCGGCGTCAGCTTGAAGAAGCGCATCGCCTCGCCGACCGCCTGGCCCGACCGGTTCATGTAGGTGCCTGGCTTCAGCAGCAGCACCTTGTCGGAGCCGAGCCGACCTTCGGCGCACTCCCCCTGGAAGCGCGCGCGCCAGGGGCCGAGTCGATGCTCCTGGGCGATGCGGTCGACCGCCATGAAGCCTATATTGTGCCGGTGGCCGGCATATTGGGCGCCGGGGTTGCCGAGGCCGACGAAGAGTTTCATGTCCCGCTCCTTCCGCGTCGCGTCACGACATAGGCCGCGTGCCCGCCCCTCGCAACGAAAACGGCCCCGCAAGGGATGCGGGGCCGGCTCTCGTCGGTGGGTCGGGGCGGGGATCACTCCTCCGCGTATTCCTTCTCTTCCTCGACGGTGTCATCGGTCTGTTCGATGACCTCGGTCTCTTCGACCTCATCCTCGTCGTCCGCAGACGCCAGCGCCGAGGGCGCGGAGACGTTGCAGATCACGAAGTCGCGGTCGATCGTCGGCTTGGCGCCGGCGGGCAGGTCGATGGCGGAGATCGTCACCGTGTCGCCGATCTCGAGCTTCGACAGGTCCGCGACCACCTTCTCCGGGATGTCGCCGGCAGTGACCACGAGCTCCACCTCGGGGCGGATAACCGTCATCACGCCGCCCTTCTTCAGGCCGGGGCAGTCCTCTTCGCCGATGAACTCGACCGGGATGAAGAGGTTGATCTTCGAGGTCCGGCGCAGGCGCATGAAGTCGAGATGCGTCGGCAAGTCCTTGACGATGTCGCGCTGCACGTCGCGGCAGATGACGCGGACGTCCTCGTGCCCGTCGACCTTCAGATTGAAGAGCGTCGACTTGAATCGGCCGGATTTCAGGCGCTTGATCAGGTCGTGGTAGGGCAGGTTGATGGGCAAGGGGTCCTTGTCGCCACCGAAAACGATCCCCGGAACCAGGTGCGCGCGGCGCGCTGCACGAGCGGCGCCCTTGCCCGTCCCCGTGCGTTCCAGGGCGTGAAGATCTGGGATTTCTCCAGCCATGATGTGTCTCTCCTGTGTAAGCCGCAGGGTGCCTCCAAGGCTGTCACCCCGCGCGAGGCTTGCCCGTTACAAGGGCCGGCCGCCATTGGCAAGGCGATTCGCCCCGTATGCGGCAGAATAGGGGGCGTACATAGGGCGTCCGGACGCGCCCCGCGCGGAATCAAGGCCGAAGGCCACCGCGCATTGCCGGGCCACCCCCCGGACCGGCGATTGGGTGGCGCTTGGCGCGTTGCTCGGAGGTCTTGCCGAGGTGGCTGCCATGAAGCGCTGCCACTCGACGCTTCGGATCGCCAAGCCGCGGCCCGACGACGCGCGGCTTGCACTCCCTGGGCTGACAACGAAAAACGCCCGCCGGGGAGGGCGGGCGTTCGGGGTGGTTCGCGATGGAAGCAGGCTCAGCCGCCCCAGACGTAGACGGCCGCGAAGAGGAACAGCCAGACCACGTCGACGAAGTGCCAGTACCAGGCGGCGGCCTCGAAACCGACGTGCTTCTCCGGCGTGAACGCCCCGTTCATCAGCCGCAGCAGGCACACGAAGAGGAAGATCGTGCCGATGATCACGTGTGCGCCGTGAAAGCCCGTGGCCATGAAGAAGTTCGCGCCGTAGATGTTGCCCGAGAAACCGAAGGCCGCGTGGCTGTATTCATAGGCCTGGAAGACGCTGAAGATCAGGCCCAGCAGGATCGCGATGATCAGGCCCCACTTCATGTCCTGGCGGTTGTTCTCGTGCACCAGCGCATGGTGCGCCCAGGTCGCCGCCGCGCCGGAACACAGCAGGATCAGCGTGTTGATCAGCGGCAGATGCCAGGGATCGAAGGTCTCGATCCCCGCCGGTGGCCAGACGCCGTCGACCGCCGGGCTCTCGGGGCCCATCGGGTAGATCGCGTGCTTGAAGAAGGACCAGAACCAGGCGAAGAAGAACATCACCTCGGACATGATGAACAGGATGAAGCCGTAGCGCAGTCCGATCTGCACGACCGGCGTGTGGTCGCCCACGGCGCTTTCGGTGATCATTTCCGACCACCAGGCGAACATCGCGTAGAGCACGCCGACGAGGCCGATCAGGAACATCCACGGGCTGTCCTGCTTCATCCAAAGCACTGCGCCAAAGAGCATGATGAAGGCCGCGACGGCCGAGATCAGCG
This sequence comes from Roseivivax sediminis, assembly GCF_900112685.1. GTDB lineage: Bacteria > Pseudomonadota > Alphaproteobacteria > Rhodobacterales > Rhodobacteraceae > Roseivivax > Roseivivax sediminis. The sequence goes on along the minus strand of NZ_FOMS01000001.1, from coordinate 306,706 downwards.
GCCAGATGGACGGCGGCAGGATGTGATAATCATGGTTCTTTGCATGCGCCATTGGTCTCGTCCCTCTTCGTATGGCGTCGTCAGTTGACGGCTGTGTCGTCGCCGGCCTCGATCGCGGCCTGCTGGCCGCCCTCGGGCAGGTCGATCTCGTAGAACGTGTAGCTGAGCGTGATCGTCTTGGTGTACTTCGCGTCGCGGTCGTCCACGATGTCGGGGTTCACGTAGAAATACACCGGCATTTCCACCCGTTCGCCCGGTTGCAGCACCTGCTCGGTGAAGCAGAAGCACTGCACCTTCTCGAAATAGCTGCCGGCGACGAAGGGCGCGACATTGTAGCCGGCCTGTCCGGCGACGGGCCGGTCTGTGGGGTTGTAGGCCTCGTAATAGGCCAGCCCGTCCTCGCCGATCTTCAGCTCCATCTCGCGCTCGACCGGCCTGAATTCCCAAGGCATCCCGGCTTCGGTATTGGCATCGAAGCGCACCTTGATGGTGCGGTCGATCACGCTGTCGCTGCCGGCCTCGGCGACGCCGGTCGTGCCACCGTAGCCGGTCACCGCGCAGAACCAGTTGTATATCGGGATCGCCGCCCAGGCCATCGCGCCCATGAACACCACCACGCCGGCAAGGGCGGCCACCGTCCGTGTCTTGCGTTCCATCGCCATCAGCCCTGTTCCTCCGTTGTCGTGGTCGTGTCCTGCATCTGGTAGTCGCCCCGCGTCACCTTCACCACGGTCAATCCGAAGACCACCACGATCAAGCCGGCCAGAACCAGTCCGAGACCCAGGTTGCGGCCGTAACGCCGCGCATGGATCTCGTGCGTCGGTCGCAGGGCCATCAGAGTGCCCCCCAGAGGATGCCAGCACGGTCCACCGTCGCCTCGAAGAGCAGGGCGCCGAAATGCAGGAAGAGGTAGAGCAGGGAGAGCTTGAAGAAGGATTTCTCGACCGCGTAATTGTCGGTCTCGGCCATGATCTCGTCCCGCGCCCAGATGTGCCAGGCGCCTTTCACGAACATCGCGTTGAGCACGATCGCCACGCAGAGATAGAGCGGCCCGCCGGCGGAGGTGAACGCGGTGGCGATCGCCAGCGCGGCGAGAATCAGCGTGTAGACGAAGATATGCGTGCGCGTCGACCGCCGCCCGTGCGTGACCGTCAGCATCGGCACGCCGGCGTTGTCGTAATCCTTGCGCATGAACAGGGCCAGCGCCCAGAAATGCGGCGGCGTCCACAGGAAGGTGAGCGAGAACATCAGCACCGATTCCACGGAGATGCCGCCGGTCGCCGCGGCCCAGCCGATCATCGGGGGAAAGGCCCCGGCGGCGCCGCCGATGACGATGTTCTGCGGCGTCCAGCGCTTGAGCCACATCGTGTAGATCACGACGTAGAAGAAGATGGTGAAGGCCAGCAGCGCGGCCGCGACCCAGTTGGTCGCAAGTCCGAGGAACACCACCGAAAAGCCCGACAGCGCCAGCCCGATCGCCAGTGCCTCGTCGCCCGTGACGCGGCCGGAGGGGATCGGCCGCTTGGCGGTGCGGCGCATGACCGCGTCGATATCGGCATCCCACCACATGTTGAGCGCCCCCGACGCACCGCCGCCCACGGCGATGAAGAGGATCGCGCAGAACGCCACGAAGGGATGAACGTCCACCGGTGCCGCCAGCAGCCCCACGAGCGCTGTGAACACCACGAGCGTCATCACCCGCGGTTTCAGCAGGGCGAAGTAGTCGCCGAACTGCGCTTCGCCATCAAGGCGCGTGGGGTCGAGGGAGGCATCGCTCATCTGGGTCGGTCCTGACGGGGCTGTCCTGGAAAGCGGGCGCCGGCGCCCGCGGCCCGGGCGCCGTGCCGATCAAGCGGGGCGGCGCGGGCCGCCCTCGTGACTCACTCAGCCGAGGCGAGGCGCACAGGCGCCTCGTCGGTCGCCGCGGCCGGTGCCTCGGCGTATTCTTCCTGCATCTCGGAGATCCAGGTGTCGTATTCTTCCTGGCTGACCACCTTCACGGTGATCGGCATGTAGGCGTGGGCGATGCCGCACAGTTCCGAGCACTGGCCGAAATAGACGCCCTCTTCCTCGGCGGTGAACCACAGCTCCGCGAGGCGGCCGGGCACGGCGTCCTGCTTCACGCCGAAGGCCGGGATGGTCCAGGAATGGATCACGTCGCCGCCGGTGACCTGCATCACGACGGTCTGGCCAACCGGAACGACGACGGCGGTGTCGGTCGCCAGGCGGAAATGCTCACGCGCATACCCGGCCTCCTCGAGCTGCGTCTCGACCTCGGGCGTCAGGCGGTTGTCGCCGCCGGTCGCCGGGGAGCCGATCATGTAGCTGTCGAAGGCGAAGCCGTCATCCATGTACTCGTAGCCCCAGTACCATTGGTAACCGGTCGCCTTGATGTAGATGTCGCCTTCGGGAATCTCCTGCTGCTTGAACAGCACCGGCAACGAGAAGGCGCCGATGAAGACGAGTATTAGGATCGGCCCGACGGTCCAGGCGATCTCCAGCGGGGAGTTGTGGGTGAAGCTGCCCGGGGTCTCGTTCGATTTCCGGTTGTAGCGCACGATGCAGAAGACCAGCAGTGCGGTCACGAGAAGCACGATCGCGGTCATGATGATGGTGACCATGCCGTCCAGCCGATGGATGTCACGCGCCAGTTCGGTCGCGGCGGCCTGGAAGCCCATCCCGCCCGGTGCCGGCGTGCCGATGATCGGCAGGTCCGTGCCGGCGTCCTGCGCCATCGCGGGCGCGGCGAGGGCCGCCAGCGCGGCGGGCAGCATCATCTTAAGTTTCATGTCTCACCCTGATCGGTTGTCGTTCTCAAACGCATCGTCCGTGGCCGGTGCCACGGCGCCGCCGGTGCGCCGGGTCCGTGGCCGGGGGAAGGCTCCCCCGTTGTCTGGCCCAGCCTCTAACCATATTCTGTGCTTCGGATAAAGAACCTGCATTGCGGCAAACAGACGCTTGTCGTTGATCGGGATCAAACCGCAACCGAATTCGCGAGGCCTCATGAGCGACGCTCCCTTCCGCCCTTTCGACACCCATCTCGACCGGGGCGGGGCGCTTGCGCAGCTGCGCGCGGCGCTCGCCGGCGCCGAGGACGGCGAGCTGTTCCTAGAGCGCAAGCGCAGCGAGGGGCTGGTTTTCGACGACGGGCGGGTGAAGCAGGCCAGCTACGACGCCTCCGAGGGCTTCGGGCTGCGCGCCGTCCGCGGCGAGGCGGCGGGCTATGCCCACGCCACCGAGATCAGCGAAAGCGCCCTGAAACGCGCGACCGACACCGCGCGGCTGGCCGTCGGCGATGGCGGCGGGGTGATGGCGCCGGGCCCGGCACGCACCAACCGCACGCTCTATACCGATGCCGACCCGATCGAAGGCCACGCCTTCGCCGTGAAGGTCGAGACTCTGGCCGAGATCGACGCCTTCATCCGCGGGCTCGATTCCCGGGTGGTGCAGGTGACGGCCTCGGTCGCTTCGTCGCTGCAGGAGGTGGCGATCCTGCGCGAGGACGATTCGCTCGTGACGGACGTCCGCCCGATGACCCGCCTGAACGTGAGCGTCATCGTCGAGGAGGGCGGGCGCCGCGAGAGCGGCACCGCCGGCGGTGGCGGGCGGGTGACGCTGGACGGCCTTCTCGATCCCGCCGACTGGCAGGCCAAGGCGCGCGAGGCGCTGCGCATCGCGCTGGTGAACCTGTCGGCCGAGCCCGCGCCGGCGGGCGTCTTCGATATCGTCCTCGGCCCCGGCTGGCCGGGGATCCTGCTGCACGAGGCGGTGGGCCATGGGCTGGAAGGCGATTTCAACCGCAAGGGGTCGTCAGCGTTCGCCGGGCTGATGGGCCAGCGGGTCGCGGCACCCGGCGTCACGGTGCTCGACGACGGCACCATCCCGGACCGGCGCGGGTCGATCACCGTCGACGACGAGGGTACGCCCTCGGCCCGCAACGTGCTGATCGAGGACGGGATCCTGGTGGGCTACATGCAGGACCGCCAGAACGCCCGGCTGATGGGAGCCGCGCCCACCGGCAACGGTCGGCGCGAGAGCCACGCGCACATTCCGATGCCGCGGATGACCAACACCTACATGCTGGGCGGCGACGCCACCCGCGAGGACCTCATCGCTGAGCTGAAGGACGGCATCTACGCCGTCGGTTTCGGAGGCGGGCAGGTCGACATCACCAGCGGCAAGTTCGTCTTTTCCTGCACGGAAGCGTACCGGGTGAAGGACGGCAAGGTCGGCGCGCCGGTGAAGGGTGCGACGCTGATCGGTGATGGCGCGACCGCGCTGCAGCAGATCCGCGGGCTCGCCGGGGACATGGCGCTCGATCCCGGCATGGGCAATTGCGGCAAGCAGGGCCAGTGGGTGCCGGTGGGCGTCGGACAGCCCTCGGTGCTGATCGGCGGGCTGACCGTGGGCGGCTCCGGCGGCTGAGTATTGCTGACCGAGATTGTCATCATTTGTAGACAAAGCGTTACGCTCCTTGCAACGCTTTGTCGTGTAATGTGAAAGCCTGGCCGAGAGTCCGGCCGGGTCGCGCCGCCACATTGCCGCCGCAGAATGCCGCGGTTTTTCCTTCGCCGTTTACGCTGCATTAACCTGGAGTACGCTAGACCGGACTTGCAAGAGTTCGGAGCTCAGGGCGGATGGTCGAACACATTACTTCTTCCACTCACCCCCTACTCCCACCCACCACGGAAGACGATCGTCTGTCCTGGCTCCGGCTCTTGCGCTCGCGCCGCGTCGGCAACGCCACCTTCTTCCGCCTCATGGGCGAATATGGCAGCGCGTCCGCCGCGCTCGCGGCCTTGCCGGACATTGCCCGCGAAGCTGGGCTCGACACTTACGAGGCCTGTTCCGAACGAGTCGCCCGCGCCGAAATCGCCGCCGCGCGCCATGCGCGGGCCCGCATGATATGCTACGGAGAACCCGCCTATCCCGCCCGCCTCGCCGCGATCTCCGACCCGCCGCCGTTTTTCTGGGCGGTGGGGGAGGCGGCGATCCTTGCCCGTCCCGCCGTGGCGATGGTGGGCGCGCGCAACGCCTCGTCGCTCGGCCTGCGCATGGCTCGGCTACTGGCGCGGGAGCTCGGGGAGGCCGGGGTGACGGTTGTCTCCGGGCTCGCCCGCGGCATCGACGCCGCATCCCATGCCGCCAGCCTCTCCACCGGAACCGCCGCGGTGCTGGGCGGCGGCGTCGACGTGCTCTACCCGACAGAGAACGCGCGCCTGGCGGAGGACATTCCCCCCTCCGGTGGCGTTCGTCTCTCCGAACAGGCGATGGGCCTGCAGCCGCAGGCGCGGCATTTCCCGGCGCGCAACCGCCTCATCTCCGGCCTCGCCGAGGCTGTCGTGGTGGTGGAGGCGGCGGCGAAGTCCGGCTCGCTCATCACCGCGCGGGCCGCCCTCGACCAGGGGCGGGAGGTGCTGGCGGTGCCGGGCCATCCGCTCGATGCGCGCTCCGGCGGCACCAACCTGCTCTTGCGGGACGGCGCGCGGCTCGTGCGGTCGGCCGCCGACGTGATCGAGGCGCTGCCGAACCTGGCGACGGCGCCGGCGCAGGCGGCGCTGCCGCTCGATGTGCCCGGCGCCGCGGCAGGGCAGGCGGCCGCGCCTCCCGCTCAGGGCGCCGGGTATCCGGCATCCGTTCCGGATACGCCGCATGCCGGACCGGCGCCCGACGCGCCCCGGACCTCCGGTCGCACCCTCGGCGACACCGCGACGCTGCACCGCGCGATCCTAGACCGGCTCGGCCCCTCGCCGGTGGCCGAGGATCAACTCGTCCGCGACCTCGGCGCCGGACGCGGCCAGGTGGCGCGGATCCTCACCGACCTCGAGCTTTCGGGCGAAATAAGGCGCGAACCGGGGGGCTTGCTCGCGCGGACCGGCTGATCTGCCGGCCCGTCGGGCATGCGGCCTGAAAACGGACCGGCGGGCAGTCGAAGTGCCTCTTCGCGTTCTTCTTCCCAGGGCCTGCCACGGGCACTGCACCGCTGCCCACGTTCCTGCCGATTGACAATTTTTCCTTGCAGCCCACATGCTCGGCGGCCATTAGTGCCAAGTTTTCCGATCCGAAGGTGCCTGAATCCATGCCCGTCGTCGTTGTCGAGTCACCGGCCAAGGCCAAGACAATCAACAAGTATCTTGGATCGGACTACACCGTTCTGGCGTCGTACGGTCATGTGCGCGACCTGCCGGCCAAGGACGGATCGGTCGATCCCGAACACGGCTTCGAGATGACGTGGGAGATCGGCAACGACTCCAAGAAACACGTCAAGGCCATCGCCGACGCGCTCAAGGACGACAACGCCCTGATCCTCGCCACGGACCCCGATCGCGAGGGCGAGGCGATCTCGTGGCACCTCAAGGAGGCGCTGACCAAGCGCAAGTCCATCAAGAAGGACACCGAGGTTCGCCGCGTCACCTTCAACGCCATCACCAAGGCCGCCGTGGCCGAGGCCATGGAGAACCCGCGCGAGATCGACGCTCCGCTGGTGGAGGCGTATCTCGCCCGCCGCGCGCTCGACTACCTGGTCGGTTTCAACCTCTCGCCGGTGCTCTGGCGCAAACTGCCGGGCGCACGCTCCGCCGGCCGGGTGCAGTCGGTCTGCCTGCGTCTGATCGTGGAACGCGAGCTCGAGATCGAGGCCTTCGATCCCCGCGAATACTGGTCGGTCAAGGCGCTCCTCTCCACCCCTCGTGGGCAGGAGTTCGAGGCGCGGCTGACCATGCTCGCCGGCAACAAGCTGAACAAGTACGACCTGGAGAACGAGACCCAGGCCGAGATGGCGGTGCAGGCCGTCGCCTCGCGCGATCTGCATGTGAAATCGGTCGAGGCCAAGCCGACGACCCGCAATCCTTCGGCCCCCTTCATGACCTCCACCCTCCAGCAGGAGGCGAGCCGCAAGTTCGGCATGGGCGCCAAGCAATGCATGTCGACCGCGCAGCGCCTCTACGAGGCAGGTCACATCACCTACATGCGGACCGACGGCATCGACATGGCGCAGGAGGCGGTGCACGCCGCCCGCGATGCGATCAAGGCGCGCTACGGCGACGAATACGTCCCGTCGTCGCCGCGCATCTACAAGAACAAGGCCAAGAACGCGCAGGAAGCGCACGAATGTATCCGGCCGACGGACATGGCCGCCGATGCTGCGTCCCTGCGCCTGACCGACCAGGACCAGAAGAAGCTCTACGACCTGATCTGGAAACGCACGCTGGCCTGCCAGATGGAGGCTGCGCGGCTCGAGCGGACCACCGTCGACATCGGCTCCAAGGACAGCCAGGTGGAGTTGCGCGCCACCGGTCAGGTCGTGCTCTTCGACGGCTTTATCCGCGTCTACGAGGAAGGCCGGGACGAGCCGCAGGACGAGGACGACAGCCGCCTGCCGCAGATCACCGAGGGCGAACCCGCCGCCTTCGCCAGGACGGGCCTGCGGCCGGAATTCGACAAGGCCGGCCAGAAGGACGACGCCGTCATCGAATCCACCGGCGATCGCAACGGCAAGGCGGTGATCGGCGGCGGCGACGCCGTGCTCGCGCTTCAGCATCACACCCAGCCGCCGCCGCGTTACACGGAGGCGACGCTGGTCAAGAAGATGGAAGAGCTCGGCATCGGCCGGCCCTCCACCTACGCCTCGGTCCTGTCGACGATCCAGGACCGCGAATATGTCCGCAAGGACAAGAACCGCCTGATCCCCGAGGACAAGGGCCGCATCGTCACCCATTTCCTGCTCAACTTCTTCAAGCGCTACGTGGAATACGACTTTACCGCTGCGCTGGAGGAGGAGCTCGACGACGTCTCCGCCGGTGAGCGCGACTACAAGGAGCTTCTGTCGAAGTTCTGGCGCGACTTCTCTGCCGCGATCTCCGAGACGTCCGAGCTGCGTATCGCGGAGGTGCTCGACGTGCTCGACGACGCGCTGGCGCCGCAGCTCTACCCGCCGCGCGAGAACGGCAAGGACCCGCGCGCCTGCCCGCTCTGCGGGGAGGGCAGCCTGCACCTCAAGACCTCGCGCTCGGGCGGCTTTGTCGGCTGCTCGCGCTATCCCGAATGCCGCTATACGCGCCCCATCGGCGGCGACGCCGCCGAGGCGCAGGACCGCGTTCTGGGCTATGACGGCGAGGACGAGATCACGCTGCGCTCGGGACGCTTCGGCCCCTACGTGCAGCGCGGCGAGGCCTCCGAAGAGGTGCCGAAACCGCCGCGCGCCAGCCTGCCGAAGGGCTGGGCGCCCGACGCGATGGACCTCGAGAAGGCGCTGACGCTGCTGTCACTGCCGCGCCAGGTCGGCACCCATCCCGAGGATGGGGAGCCGATCGAGGCGGGCATCGGGCGCTACGGCCCCTACGTGAAGCACAACAAGCTCTACGCCAATCTCAAGGAGGTCGACGAGGTCTTCGAGATCGGCATCAACCGCGCCGTCGACGTGCTGGCCGAGAAGGCCGCCCGCCGGGGCGGCGGCCGCGCCGCGGCCAAGCCGTTGAAGGAGCTGGGCGAACATCCCGAGCAGGGCGGCGCGATCAACGTGCTCGACGGTCGCTACGGCCCTTACGTGAAATGGGAAAAGGTCAACGCGACCCTGCCCAAGGGAACCGAACCCGCCGACGTCACGCTCGAGGAGGCGGTCGCGCTGGTCGACGAGAAAGCGGCGAAGTCCGGAGCCAAGAAGAAAGCGCCGGCGAAGAAGGCTGCGGCGAAGAGCACGGCGGCCAAGAAAGGCACCACGACCAAGTCCACCGCCGCCAAGAAGCCCGCCGCGAAGAAGTCGGCCTCCAAGACGACAACCGCCAAGGGCAAGGCCGCGGGCGGCTGACCGCGACCTGCTTCTTTGGGCATTGAAATACTCCGGGGGGTGTAGGGGGCAGCGCCCCCACCCGACGGCAGCCGCATGCGCGGAGGTTTGACTCTCTCCCGGCGCTCGGCCACATATCTTGCGACCACCGCATCAGGGAGCGTTCCATGAAGAAAGTCTACGGTTCCGCAGCCGAGGCGCTCGACGGGCTGTTGTTCGACGGCATGACCATCGCGGCGGGCGGCTTCGGCCTCTGCGGCATCCCGGAGCTTCTCATTTCCGCGATCAACGAGGCCGGCACCAAGGACCTCACGGTCGCCTCGAACAATGCAGGGGTGGACGGGTTCGGCCTCGGCATCCTTCTGGAATCGCGCCAGATCAAGCGGATGATGTCGTCCTACGTGGGCGAGAACAAGGAATTCATGCGCCAGTACCTCGGCGGCGAGTTGGAGCTGGAATTCAACCCGCAGGGCACGCTGGCCGAACGGATGCGCGCGGGCGGGGCGGGCATCGCGGGCTTCTACACCAAGACCGGCTACGGCACCCAGATCGGCGAGGGCAAGGAGGTCAAGGAGTTCGACGGAGAGAACTACATCCTCGAACGCGGCATCTTTGCCGACCTGTCCGTGGTCAAGGCGTGGAAGGCCGACACCACCGGCAACTGCATCTTCCGCAAGACCGCCCGCAACTTCAATCCGCCGGCGGCGATGTGCGGCAAGATCTGCGTGATGGAGGTCGAGGAGATCGTCGAGCCCGGCGAACTCGATCCCGATCACATCCACCTGCCGGGCATCTACGTGCACCGCCTGATCCAGGGCGAGCACGAGAAACGGATCGAGCAGCGCACCACGCGCCCCGCGGCCTGAGCCGGGGCGGCGGGCGTGACGATGACCAGCGGGCGCACCCTGTCGGCCGTGCTCGGCGACCGCGAGGTCGTCGAGGGTTTCTCGCGTCTCGCCATCTCGGTGATCATCACCAATCCGCTCGCCCCGGACAACCCGATCGTCTACGTCAACGACGCGTTCGAGCGCACGACCGGCTATGCCCGCTCCTCCGTGATCGGGCGCAATTGCCGGTTCCTGCAGGGCGAGCGGACGTCCAAGGCCGATGTCGACCGGCTGCGCGACGCCATCCAGGCCGGCCGCGACCTGAGCATCGACATCCTCAATTACCGCGCCTCGGGAGAGCCGTTCACCAACCGGCTGGTGATCGCCCCGGTCTCGGACGAGACCGGCACGCCGGTCTATTTCCTGGGCCTGCAGAAGGAGCTGCGCTCGAACGAGTCCGGGCGCGGGCACATGGACGCCAATCTCGACGTGATCCGGTCGCGCGTGCGTGCCGATCTCGGGATGATCCTGACCACCATCGGGGCGCCCGCTCATCGGGGGACGCCGACCGACCCGATGGAAGAGGTGGAGGCGCTGCCCCGCCGTCTGGAATCGCTGCAACTGGTCTACGAGGAACTGCGGCTGACCGACGAGACCATCGAACGCGGCGGCATGGACATCGGCGCGCTGCTGAGCCGTGTGGCCAGCACCGTCGCGCATATCGAGGGACGGCCCGGCGTGCGCTTCGTGCAGCAGATCGACCCTGCCGAGGTGCCGCTCGAGGTGGCGACGCGGGTGGCGCTGATCGCCTCCGAAGTGCTGTCGAACGCCTTCACGCACGCCTTCGAGGGGCTCGACCGCGGTTGCATCGAGCTGCGCCTGACGCGGCTGGCCGAGGGCGGGCTGCGCATGCTGGTGCTCGACGACGGGATCGGGATCCCGCGCAATATCGACTGGCCCTCCGACGCCACGCGCGGCGGGCGGCTCATCGCGTCGCTGCTGGACGGGCTCGACGCGACCATCAACGTGGCGCGGGGCGCCGCCGGCACCGTCGTGATGATCGACGTGCCGGTGGACCCGCAGGACCTGACACACCAAGGAGGCTGAGAGAATGCCCTGGGATCGTAACGAGATGGCCGCGCGCGCGGCGCAGGAACTCGAGGACGGCACCTATGTGAACCTCGGGATCGGCATCCCGACTCTGGTGCCGAACTACATTCCCGAAGGCGTGGAGGTCACCCTGCAATCGGAGAACGGCATGCTCGGCATGGGGCCGTTCCCGGTCGAGGGGACGGAGGATCCCGACCTCATCAACGCCGGCAAGCAGACCATCACCGAACTGCCGCATACCGCCTATTTCGACAGCGCGATGTCCTTCGGCATGATCCGCGGCGGCAAGATCGCCATGGCGATTCTCGGCGCGATGGAAGTGGCCGAGAACGGCGACCTGGCGAACTGGATGATCCCCGGCAAGCTGGTCAAGGGCATGGGCGGCGCGATGGACCTCGTCGCCGGCGTCAAGCGCGTGATCTTGGTCATGGATCACACCAACAAGCACGGCGAGCCGAAGCTTCTGAAGGAATGTACCCTTCCGCTCACCGGGACCGGCGTCGTCAACCGGATCATCACCGATCTGGGCGTGCTCGACGTGGTCGAGGGCGGCCTGAAGATCGTGGAACTCGCGCCCGAAGTGACCGAGGACGAGATCCGCGAAAAAACCGAGGCGACGATCGTTGGCTGAGGACGAGATCACCCGCGAGACGGGCGGCTCGCACGGGCGCTACGTGCTCGAGCGGGACGGGGCGGAGGCGGAGCTGACCTACTCCGTCTCCTCGCCGGCGCTGATCATCGCCGATCACACCGGCGTGCCGGACGCGATGCGCGGCACCGGGGCCGGGCAGGCGCTGGTCGCGCGGATGGTGGAAGATGCGCGTGCGGAAGGGGTGAAGATCGTGCCGCTCTGCCCGTTCGTGAACGCGCAACGGCGCAAGAACCCGGACTGGGCGGACGTCTTTCAGGTCTGAGGCCGGAGCGCTTGCGGCGAGGACGGGACCGGGGGCCAGCCCCCGGACCCCCGGGATATTTCCGGGCAGATGAAACCGGGACGCGGTGCTCGAACGCGGGCGCCCTCAACTGTCGCGGGCGGCCTTTTCCTGGAGGCCGGAGCGGGACTGCCGGCCGGAAAGTTCGGCCATGACATCGGCAAGGGGAACCTCGCGGGCGCGCAACATCACCAGGAGGTGAAAGAGGACATCGGCCGCCTCGGAGGTGAGCGCGGCGCGGTCGCCGCGCGTGGCCTCGATGATCGCCTCGATCGCTTCCTCGCCGAACTTCTCGGCGCATTTTTCGGGGCCGCGGGCCAGGAGCTTCGCCGTCCAGCTTTCGTCCGGTGCAGCGTCGGCGCGGGCGGCGACGATGCGCTCGAGCTCTTCGAGCGTCACTGGCGCACCGGGATGCCGGCGGCAGAGAGGTGATCCTTCGCATCGGCGATGGTGAAAGTGCCGAAGTGGAAGATCGAGGCGGCGAGCACGGCCGAGGCGCCGCCCTCGTTGATGCCTTCGGCGAGGTGGTCGAGCGTGCCGACGCCGCCCGATGCGATCACCGGGATCGGCACGGCGTTGGATATCGTACGCGTCAGCGCGATGTCGAAGCCCGATTTCGTGCCGTCGCGGTCCATGGAAGTGAGCAGGAGCTCCCCCGCGCCCTTGGCGGCCATGTCGAGCGCGAACTCCACCGCGTCGATGCCGGTCGCCTGCCGGCCGCCATGGGTGTAGATTTCCCACCCTTCGCCGTTTTCCTTCGCCTTGGCGTCGATGGCGACGACGATGCACTGGCTGCCGAAGCGGTCGGCGGCGGCGGTCACCACGTCGGGATCCTTCACCGCGGCGGAATTGAAGCTGACCTTGTCGGCGCCGGCGAGCATGAGCTTGCGCACGTCGTCCACCGTGCGCACGCCCCCGCCCACGGTGAGCGGGATGAAGCATTGCTCGGCGGTGCGGGTCACCACGTCGAGGATCGTGTCGCGGTCTTCGTGCGTGGCGGTGATGTCGAGAAAGCAGATCTCGTCCGCGCCGGCGGCGTCGTAGGCGCGGGCGGCATCCACCGGATCGCCGGCGTCGCGCAGGTCGACGAAATTGACGCCCTTGACCACGCGGCCGTCCGCCACGTCGAGGCAGGGGATGATACGGGTCTTCAGCATGGCGGCCTCCTGTCGGCCCGGATATGCCGAAGGCGCGGCCGAAGCGCAACCGTCGTGGCGCAACGGGAACCGGGCGGGAGCGGTCGCGTTGGCCATCGTATTCCACACCCGGGAGGTTTCCACCATGTTCCGTCTGTTCGCTGCCGCCGCGTTGGCCGCGTGTACCGCCGCGCCCGCCCTTTCCGACACGATGAACGTGGAAAGCCCGCATTCGGTGCCCGAGACCATCGACCGGTTCGAATCCGCGGCCGAAGAGGCGGGCGCGACAATCTTCGCCCGGATCGACCACGCCGAGGGCGCGGCCTCCGTGGACATGGAGCTGGAACCGGCGACGCTGCTGATCTTCGGCAACCCGCAGCTTGGCACGCCGGCGATGCAGGACGACGTGCGCGCCGGCCTGGCGCTGCCGCTGCGCGTGCTGGCCTACGAGTGGGAAGGTCAGGTCTATCTCAGCTGGGAAGATCCCGAGGAGATGTTCGACGATTTCGATATCGACGACGATGCCGACTACGTCGAGAAGATGCGCGCCGCTCTGGAGCGGCTCGCCGGCACGGCGACCGCCGAGGACTGATCCTAGCCGAGGGCCGCGAGCGCGGCGCGCAGATCGAGCGCGCCGTCATAGAGCGCGCGGCCCGAGATCGCACCCGCGATGACACCGGTGTCGCGAAGCGCCGTCAGGTCCGATAGCGACGAGACCCCGCCGCTCGCGATCACCGGGATCGACACGGCGCGGGCCAGCGCCTCGGTCGCGGGCACGTTCGGGCCGCCCATGGCGCCGTCGCGATCGATGTCGGTGTAGATGATCGCCGCGACGCCGGCATCCTCGAAGCTGCGGGCAAGATCGGTGGCGTTCACGTCCGTTTCCTCCGCCCAGCCCTTGGTGGCGACGCGGCCGCGGCGCGCGTCGATTCCCACGGCGATCTTGCCGGGAAATGCGCGCGCGGCCTCGCGCACGAGGTCCGGGTTCTCCACCGCCACGGTGCCGAGGATCACCCGCGCGAGGCCCTTGTCCAGCCAGGTTTCGATGGTCCCCATGTCGCGGATGCCGCCGCCTAGCTGGGCGGGCACGTCCGTCGCCGCGAGGATCGCCTCCACCGCATCGGCGTTGACCGGGCGCCCCGCGAAAGCGCCGTTGAGGTCGACGAGGTGTAGCCACGTGCAGCCTTCGTCGACGAAGGCGCGCGCCTGGCTTGCCGGGTCGTCGTTGAAGACGGTGGCGGCCTCCATGTCGCCGCGCAGGAGCCGCACGGCCTGGCCGTCCTTGAGGTCGATGGCGGGGTACAGGATCATCGCGAGGGCTCCGTCGTCAGCGCCCGGGCGCTTTGGCATGACGGGACGGCACATGCAACGCGACCTTGCGTCAGGCTTGATCGGGGCAGGGCGGTTGCCCCAGCGTCGGCCGTGTCTTCAAGGGAGGAGAACGGCAATGATACGATTTGGCGCGATGGTGGCCGGGCTGATGCTGGCGGCGGGCGCCGCGACGGCCGACCCGGTCGAGGGCCTCTGGCAGACCGAGGTGGACGACGGCGCCTATGCGCATGTCGCGATGGTGCCCTGCGGCGACAAGATCTGCGGGGTGATCCAGAGGACGTTCGACAGCGACGGCGAATACGATTCGCCCAGCAAGGGCGAGATGCTGGTGATCAACATGGTGCCGCAGGGGGGCGGGGCTTACGAGGGCCGTGTCTGGCGCCCGTCTAACGACAAGATCTACAGCGGCAAGATGCAGCTCGCGGGCGATACCCTGAAGCTGTCGGGCTGCGTGGCCGGAGGGCTTTTGTGCTCGGGCCAGACGTGGTCGCGCTTGCAGTAGCGCCGTCCGTGGGCTTGTATCGCCGGCCCGCTTTGAGCAAGGCGCCGACCCGCCCGAATAGCACCGCAGGTGTCGGGCGCGCGCCGGACCGGCCCGACGGTCTGGCGCGATGTCACCCTAGTGCGCCGCTCGTATTGCGGAGGTTTTTGGCTGCCATAAAGCGATCACCTCCAGAGTTTTGGCGCCAGCCCCCGGTCCGGCGCGCGCCCGGCACCTTCGGTGGCTCTCGAAGAGCTTTTGCATGCAACGACAGCAACCTTGCGGGGCCGGCGCACCGGCCCCGCCCTTTCTAGCGGTTGTCGAGCTCCGCGCGCACCGCGCACCGGCCCTTGCGCGAAATGCGGTAGGGCCGGCCGCCGCCGCTGACAATCAGGCCGCGGCGTTTCAGGCGCTGAAAGAGCGCCAGGTCGCAATCCGAAAGGATCGCGCCGTCGCGCGTGATGCAGGTGACATCGGTGATCTTCGCGGTCTCGCCGCGTTCATGGCGGATCGCACCGCCCTGCGCGAGCACGTGCAAGACGCGCTGTTCGCGTTTCGAAATGTTCATCGAAAGTCTCGTGTATGGCCATGACGAAGCTGCCGGCCGGATCGGGCCGGGGCAGGTCGAGGGCCTTCCGCTCAGGGAAGGCGGCCGTTACACAAGCTCTCGCATGAACACTCCGTTCGGGCGCGCGTCGCGCCCGGGGCTCTATTAGATCAGATGCGCCCGAAGCCGGCGCCGGTCAAGGCTTCAGGGGCGCCATGCGAGGAAGTTGGCGATCATCCGCAGCCCTGTCGGCCCGCTCTTCTCGGGGTGGAATTGCAGCCCGATGCAGTTGTCCGAGCCGACGATCGCGGTGACGTCCTCGCCGTAATCGACCTTGGCGATGCGCTGGCCGGGGTCGGCCATGCGGATCTGGTAGGAATGCACGAAATAGGCGTGATCGCCGCTGTGCACGCCCTCCAGCACCGGGTGGGGGATGTCGATGCGCAGATCGTTCCAGCCCATGTGAGGCACCTTCAGCGTCGGGTCGGAGGGGGTGATGCGCATCACCTCGCCGTCGACCCAGCCGAGGCCGCGGGTTTCCTCGTATTCGTGGCCGGTGCGCGCCATCAGCTGCATGCCGACGCAGATCCCCATGAAGGGCACGCCGCGCTGCTCGACCGCCTCAACCAGGGCCTCCTGCACGCCCGAAGCGGCGAGCGCCGCGGCGCAGGCGGGGAAGGCGCCGTCGCCGGGCAGGACGAGCCGGTCGGCCTTGGCGACGACGTCGGCCTCGGATGTCACCACGACCTCGCCGCCGCCCCCTTCGCGGGCCATCTTCTGGAACGCCTTGTCGGCGGAATGCAGGTTGCCGCTTTCGTAGTCGATGATCGCTGTCAGCATGGGTCTTTCGCTCCTGTCCCGGGCGGCGGCGTCAGAGCGCGCCCTTGGTCGAGGGGATCGCGTCCTCGCGGCGCGGATCGGTTTCCACCGCCGCGCGCAGGGCGCGCGCCACGGCCTTGAACGCCGCCTCGGCGATGTGGTGGCTGTTGAGCCCGCGCAGGGCGTCCACGTGCAGGGTGATCCCGCCGTGGGTCGCGAAGGCCTGGAAGAACTCGCGCACGAGCTCGGTGTCGAAGGTGCCGATCTTCTCGGTCGGGAAGGTGACATCCCAGGCGAGGTACGGCCGGCCGGACAGGTCGAGCGCCGCGCGCACGAGCGCGTCGTCCATCGGCAGGTGCCATTCGCCGTAGCGCCGGATTCCCCGCTTGTCGCCGACCGCCTCGGCCAGCGCCTGGCCGATCGCGATGCCGACATCCTCCACGCTGTGGTGGTCGTCGATGTGCCGGTCGCCCTCGCAGCGCACCCGCAGATCGATCAGGGCGTGCCGCGCGAGCTGGTCGAGCATGTGGTCGAAGAACCCCACGCCGGTCGCGTTGTCGTAGGCGCCCGTCCCGTCGAGCGTGAGCGCGACCGCGATTTCGGTTTCGGCGGTGGTGCGGGTGACGTTGGCACTGCGCATGGACGCTCCTTCCGGCGTGGCGAACGGGGCGAGGTATATGGGCGGGCGCGCCCGAGGCCAAGGGGGGACGCCCTTGCGCGCGCCCGCGGACGGTGCGAGCGTCTGCATCGGTACGTATCCTGCCCGAGGCCTCCCCATGACAATCTGCGTCTTCGTCCAGATCCGCTGCACCCCCGGCCGGACCTACAAGGTCGCCGAGGATATCGCCCTGCGCGAAATCCATTCCGAGCTTTTTTCCACCTCGGGCGAATGGGACCTCTTGATGAAGCTCTACATCCCCGAAGGCGCGGATGTGGGAAAGTACATCAACGAGCAATTGCTGGACATCCCCGGGATCGAGCGGTCGCTGACGACCCTGACGTTCAAGGCGTTCTGAGGATTGCTCGGCCGGGTCGCCGGCCGGCATTGGTCGACGCCTTGCGCTGCGGGGACGACCGCGCCGGATCGGGCTTGAGGAGGGCGTTCCGCACGGGGAAGCGCCGCCGGACGCCAAGACGCTCTGTTCGCATGATCCGACCGGCCCCTCGGAAAGAAGAGAGCGACCAGACGCCTGAATATCGGAAAGATTGGAGCGGGTGATGAGATTCGAACTCACGACCCTTACCTTGGCAAGGTAATGCTCTACCCCTGAGCTACACCCGCGCTCCGCCGCCGGCCGGGCCGGCGGATGAACCATCTGGAGCGGGCGATGAGATTCGAACTCACGACCCTTACCTTGGCAAGGTAATGCTCTACCCCTGAGCTACGCCCGCGTTCCCGATGGTGTGTGCGGGATTTAAGGTCTCCGGTCGGGGCCTGCAAGCGGAAATTTCCGTGATTTCGAGGTCGCTGGCGGACGACGGCAAAAGCCTCTCCTGCGCGGGCCTGCGGCGCTATGGCTGCCTCTGGTGCCGCCGGGACTTGCCACGACCCGGCGCCTGGTGGCTGCAAGGCCCGTATCCTCGACCGTCTCGGGGCCGAGGATACGCATTTTTCGGTCGCTGGCGGCGTCGTAATCCGGCTCTACCAGCGCCAGCGCGCCAAGGCGCCGTGTCACCCGTCGAACTCGACCAGAAGGTCCTTGGCGTCGATCTGGCCGCCGGGCTGGACGTGGACCGCCTTCACGGTCGCGTCCTTTTCGGCGTAGAGGCCGGTTTCCATCTTCATCGCCTCGATGACGAGCAGAAGATCGCCCTCCTTCACCGGCTTGCCGGCCTCCACGGCGATCTGGCTGACGACGCCCGGCATCGGCGCGCCGACATGCAGCGCATTGCCCAGCTCCGCCTTGGGCCGTGCCGCCGCGCCGCCGGTGGCCTTGCGGTCGGGCACGCGCACGGTGCGCGGCTGGCCGTTGAGTTCGAAGAAGACGCGCACCTCGCCCTCGTGCGTCTCGCCCACGGTCACGAGCCGGATCTCCAGCGTCTTGCCGGGGTCGATCTCCGCGGTGATCTCCTCTCCCGGTTTCATGCCGTAGAAGAAGGTGTTGGTGGGCAGCGTGCGCACCGGACCGTAAAGCGCGTGCCGCTCGGTGTAGTCCGCGAAGACCTTGGGATACATGAGGTACGCGTTCAGGTCCTCGTCGTCGAATTCCTCGTCGGGGAACTTCTCCGCCAATTCCTTGCGCAGCGCGTCGATATCGGCGGGTTTCAGGTGCTTGCCCGGCCGGTCGGTGAGCGGCTTTTCTCCCTTCAGGACCTTCTTCTGGATCGCCTTGGGCCATCCGCCGGGGGGCTGGCCGAGGTTGCCCTTCATCATGTCGATGACCGAATCGGGGAAGGAGATGTCCTTTTTCGGATCCTCGACCTCTTCGCGGCTCAGACCCTGGCTGACCATCATCAGGGCCATGTCGCCGATGACCTTGGAGGACGGCGTGACCTTGGTGATGTCGCCGAACATCTGGTTCACGTCGGCATAGGTCCTGGCGACCTCGGGCCACTTCTCCTCCAAACCCAGCGACCGGGCCTGAGCGCGCAGGTTGGTGAACTGCCCGCCCGGCATCTCGTGCAGGTAGACCTCGGAGGCCGGGGCCTGCTGCGCGCTTTCGAACGCCGCGTACTGCGCGCGCACCTGTTCCCAGTAGGTGGAGATGTCGCGCACCCGCTTGATATCGAGGCTGGTCTGACGCTCCGTGAAGCGCAGCGCCTCGACGATGGAGCCCAGCGTCGGCTGCGAGGTGTTGCCCGACAGCGAATCCATCGCCGCGTCCACCGCGTCGACGCCGGCCTCGGCGGCGGCCATGATCGAGGCGATCCCGGCGCCCGACGTGTCGTGCGTGTGGAAGTGGACGGGCAGGCCGACCTCTTCCTTCAGCGCCTTGACCAGCGGGCCGGCGGCGGCGGGTTTCAGAAGCCCGCCCATGTCCTTGAGCCCGAGGATGTGCGAGCCGGCGTCGCGCAGCTCCTTGCCCATGTTGACGTAGTACTTGAGGTCGTACTTCGCGCGGTCGGGGTCGTTGATGTCGCCGGTATAGCAGATCGACCCTTCGAGCACCTTGCCGCTATCCAGGACCGCGTCCATCGCGACGCGCATGTTCTCGGTCCAGTTGAGCGCGTCGAAGACGCGGAAGATGTCGACGCCCGACTCCGCCGCCTGCTTGACGAAGAACTCGACCACGTTGTCGGGATAGTTGGTGTAGCCCACCCCGTTCGAGCCGCGCAGCAGCATCTGCGTCATGATGTTCGGCATCTTCTCGCGAATGTCGCGCAGCCGCTGCCACGGGCATTCCTGCAGGAAGCGGTAGGCGACGTCGAAGGTCGCGCCGCCCCAGCATTCGACCGAGAAGAGGCCGGGCAGGTGTTCGGCATAGGCCGGCGCCACCTTGATCATGTCGAGAGAGCGCATGCGCGTGGCCAGCAGCGACTGGTGGCTGTCGCGCATGGTGGTGTCGGTGATCAGCACCTCTTTCTGCGCGGCAAGCCAGTCGGCCACCGCCTGCGGGCCGTCACGGTCGAGCCTCTGGCGCGTGCCGTCCGGGATCTTGCCTTCGGTCACGGGGGGCTTGGGGATCTTGAGGTCGGCAGCCGGCTTCACCCGGCCCTCGGTCTCGGGATGGCCGTTCACCGTGATGTCGGCGATGTAGGTCAGCACCTTGGTGCCCCGGTCGCGCCGCGGCTTGAAATCGAAAAGCTCGGGTGTCGTGTCGATGAACTTCGTGGTGTACTGGTTGGTCAGGAAGGTTTCCTGCTTCAGCAGGTTCTGCACGAAGTCGATATTGGTCGACACGCCCCGGATGCGGAATTCCCGCAGCGCGCGGTCCATCCGCTTGATCGCCTTTTCCGGCGTCTGCGCCCAGGCGGTGACCTTCACCAGCAGCGAATCGTAGAACCGGGTGATGACGCCGCCCGCGTAGGCGGTGCCGCCGTCGAGCCGGATGCCCATGCCGGTGGCCGAGCGGTAGGCGGTGATGCGGCCGTAATCGGGGATGAAGTTGTTGGTCGGATCCTCGGTGGTGATCCGCGTCTGCAGCGCGTGACCGTTGAGCGTGATGTCGTATTGCGACGCCTTGCCGGTCGCCTCCACCAGGCTCTTGCCCTCGGCGATGAGGATCTGCGCCTGCACGATGTCGATGCCGGTCACCTCCTCGGTGACGGTGTGTTCGACCTGCACGCGCGGATTGACCTCGATGAAGAAGAACTCGCCGGTGTCCATGTCCATCAGGAACTCGACGGTGCCGGCGCATTCGTAGTTCACATGCGCGCAGATCCGGCGGCCGAGCTCGCACAGCTCCTCGCGCTGGGCTTCCGAAAGGTACGGGGCGGGCGCCCGCTCCACGACCTTCTGGTTACGGCGCTGGACCGAGCAGTCGCGTTCGTAGAGGTGGTAGATGTTGCCCTGCTTGTCGCCGAGGATCTGCACCTCGACGTGGCGGGCGCGCTCGATCATCTTCTCGAGGTAACCCTCGCCGTTGCCGAAGGCGGCCTCGGCCTCGCGCCGGCCTTCCTTGACCTTGTCCTCGAGCTCGTCGGCCGAGAGGATCGGGCGCATGCCCCGGCCGCCACCGCCCCAGGACGCCTTCAGCATCATCGGGTAGCCGATCTCGTCCGCCCAGGCGCGGACCTGTTTCATGTCCTCGCCCAGCACCTCGGAGGCGGGGATCACCGGCACGCCGGCCTCGATCGCCACGCGCCGCGCGCTGGCCTTGTCGCCGAGCGCGCGCATGGTCTCGGCCTTCGGGCCGATGAAGGTGATGCCGGCCTCGTCGCAGGCGTCGACGAGGGCCGGGTTCTCGGACAGAAGGCCGTAGCCGGGATGGATCGCGTCGGCGCCCGAGAGCTTCGCGACCCGGATGATCTCGGGGATCGAAAGGTATGCTTGCACGGGGCCGAGACCCTCGCCGATGCGATAGGCCTCGTCCGCCTTGAAGCGGTGCAGGCCCAGCTTGTCCTCTTCGGCGAAGACGGCAACCGTCTTCTTGCCCATCTCGTTGGCCGCGCGCATGATGCGGATGGCGATCTCACCGCGGTTTGCGATCAGTATCTTCTGAAAATCGGCCATTGTGGGGTCCTCGGATTTTTCTGCTGCGCAGCATGGTAGGGCGGCGCCGGTCGGACCTCAACTCGCCTGTGCGGGTAGGCCGGGACTGCCCGATGGACCCACCGGGGCTGCCGCCCGGACAGGCGGCTTCGGCTGGAGTTATTTCGAGATTCGTCGAAATGACGCTTGCTGGCGTTGTGACGTTTCGATACCTCTAGAAACATGAAACACGAATCCACGGACGATCTCGCGCTTGAAGTGGCGGCCTCGCGCTTCGCGGCCCTCGGCTCCGAACAGCGGCTCTCGGTGCTGCGCACGCTGGTCAGGGCGGGGCCCGACGGGCTTTCCATCGGCACGCTGGGGGAGCGGTCGGGCGTGACCGGATCGACGCTCACGCATCACCTGAAGATCCTCGCGCAGGCCGACCTGGTCACGCAATCGCGGGCCGGGCGCAGCACGATCTGCGCCGCGGTCGCCTACGACGAGGTCGCGGCCTTGTCGGAGTTCCTTCTCAGGCAATGCTGCGCCGATTCCGGCGCGGACGAAAGGAGCCACGACCATGGCTGACACGACCCTTCCGGACCCCCGGCGCCTGAAGCTGCCGGGCAAGGCGTGGATCGCCACCGCGCTGATCCTCGCCGCTGTCGGCCTGTTCGATCCGTCCGAATTCGGGCCGACGGTGATCTTCGCGGCCGGCGCGCTGTGGCACACCGCGCCGTTCATCGCCTTTGCCGTATTCGCGGTCGCCTATCTGAAGGCGTCGGGGGCGGAGACCCTGCTGGCCCGCGCGTTCGAGGGTCGCGAGACGCGGATGATCGTGCTGGCGGCGCTGCTCGGCGGGCTCTCGCCCTTCTGTTCCTGCGAAGTGATCCCGTTCATCGCCGCGCTCCTGGCCGTGGGCGCGCCGCTGTCGGCGGTGATGGCGTTCTGGCTGGCTTCTCCGATCATGGACCCTGCGATGTTTCTGATCACCTCCGGCACGCTCGGCTGGGACTTCGCTGTCGCCAAGGCGCTGGCGGCGGTCGGGCTCGGCATTCTGGGCGGGGCCGGGACGATGGCGCTGAAATCCTCGCCGGTGTTCCGCGATCCCTTGCGCGAGAAACCGCAGGTGGGCGGCTGCTGCGGCGTGAAGAAGCCGTTCCAGGGCGCGCCGGTCTGGCGGTTCTGGACCGAGGGGCCGCGCCGCGAGACGTTCCGCGAGACCGCGGCGACGAACGCGCTGTTCCTGCTGAAATGGCTGACGCTGGCCTACGTGGTCGAGGCGGTGATGCTGACCTACGTGCCCGCCGATGCGATCGCTGGGCTGCTGGGCGGCGAGGGGCTGTGGCCCGTGGTCAAAGGCGCGCTGCTCGGCGGGCCGGCCTACCTCAACGGCTACGCGGCGGTGCCGTTGGTCGATGCGCTCCTGGCGCAGGGCATGGCACCCGGCGCGGCGATGAGCTTCGTCATCGCGGGCGGGGTGAGCTGCATCCCGGCGGCGATCGCGGTCTGGGCGCTGGTCAAGCCGCGGGTCTTCGCGGCCTATCTCGGCTTCGCCTTCATCGGATCGCTGGCGGCGGGCATGGCCTGGGCCGCCTGGGTGTGACCGGTGCTGAGGGTGGGCGGATCGCCCACCCTACGGGGCAGAGGTCCGACAGGCGGGCGAGCGTCACGGACTGGAGTGGGGGCCAGCCCCCACGCCCCCGGAGTACTTGGAACGAGAAGAAGCAGGGGCGAGCTCAGGCGGCGAGGGTCTCCGGGACGACGAGCCGCGTGTCTGGCCGGACGAGGGCGGCGATGCGGCGGAGGTGATCGGGGCGGAAGGCGATGCAGCCTGCCGTCGGGTAGCCGGGGCGGCGCCAGGCGTGCAGGAAGATCGCCGAGCCGCGGCCGGCTTCGGCGCGCGGCCAGTTCCAGTCGGTGACGAGGACGATGTCGTAGCGCGGATCGGGCAGGCGCAGGGCCTCGTGGCTGTAGCCATGCGGGGCGCGGACCATGAGGTTGTAATCCTCGTCCGCCGGATCGTCGGACCACAGATCGCCGGGCCGGAGCGGCACCGCCCAATCCGCGGGCGGGGCGAGCCGGTCGGGGCGGTAGAGAAGGCCGACGATGTCATGCGTGCCAGCCGGGGTGGCGCCGTCGCCTTCGCGCTTGTCGCGTGTGATGCCGCCGCGGCCGATCGTGCAGGGCCAGAGCCGCCCCGCGAAGCGCACCCCGCGCGGTGTCAGGACGAGGTCGCGCGGGGTCACGCCGCCGCCTCTGCGCCGAGCCGGCTCAGGGCGTCCGCCGCGATCTCGAAGGAGCGCAGGCGGGCGGCGTGGTCGTGGATCTGGCCGGTGAGGATCACCTCGTCCGGGCGATGGCGGTCGATGAGTTCCGCGAGTTGGCGCTCTACCGTTTGCGGGCTGCCCACGGCGGTCACCGAGAGGGCGCCGTCGATGGCCGGGCGCGCCTCGCGCGGGATGACCTCTGCGATATCGTTCACCGGGGCGGGCAGCTTGCCGGGCTGTCCGGTGCGCAGGCGGTAGAAGGCCTGCTGCATGGAGGTGCGCAGGCGCACGCCCTCGGCGTCGCTCTCCGCGGCGAAGACGTTGATTGCCAGCATCGTGTGCGGGTGCTGCGCCGTTTCGGACGGCTGGAAGCGGTCGCGGTAGAGGGCGAAGGCCTGATCGAGCGCCGCCGGCGCGAAATGCGAGGCGAAGGCGTAGGGCAGGCCGAGCCGCGCGGCGACCTCTGCCCCGTGCAGCGAAGAGCCGAGGATCCAGAGCGGCACCTCGGTGCCCTCGCCGGGATGGGCGTGCACGCGCAAGGATGGATCGCCGGGGCCGAGGAGGGCGCGCAGCTCGGCCACCTCGGTCTCGAACCGCTCGGCGCGCCGGGGATGGACGCCGAGCGCCTGCATCACCGCCTGGTCGCCGCCGGGGGCCCGCCCGAGGCCGAGGTCGATCCGCCCCGGATGCAACGTGGCGAGCGTGCCGAAGGCTTCGGCCACGGCGAGCGGGGCGTGGTTGGGCAGCATGATGCCGCCGGCCCCGACGCGCATGGTGCGGGTGCGGGCGGCGACGTGGCCGATCAGCACCGATGTCGCGGCGGAGGCGATGCCGGCC
This sequence comes from Roseivivax sediminis, assembly GCF_900112685.1. Lineage (GTDB taxonomy): Bacteria > Pseudomonadota > Alphaproteobacteria > Rhodobacterales > Rhodobacteraceae > Roseivivax > Roseivivax sediminis. The sequence goes on along the minus strand of NZ_FOMS01000001.1, from coordinate 282,559 downwards.
ATGTTGTGATGCTCGGCCAGCCAGTAGCGATGATAGCCCCAGCCCTCGGCGTGCTTCGCGAGGTCTTCCATGTTGAGCAGGGCGTCGGCGGTCTCCGCACCCTCGGGCACGGGAGCGAGATCGAGAAGGGAATAGCGCATGGCGGGCTCCGGTCTGCTTCGGGGGGTGAGGTAAGGGCGCGCGGCGGCTGGTGAAAGGGGCGCGGCGCGCATGGCGGCAATGGCGCTTCGCCCCGGACGCGGCCCGGACGCGGCCCGGTCGCTGGCCCCGAGAGCGCCGGGGCGCCTGCCTTGCCGTCTGCGCCCGCCCGCTTCGTGGGCGCTTGCGGACGCCGAACGCGCGTCGCATGATCTTTTCATTGCCCGGCCGGGCAAGATTTGATCACATCCGATCCGACGGGGCCGGCAGAGCCCCCGGATCACAGGGAGCCCGACATGATTCACCGCTTGACCAGCCTGACCGCCGCCGCCGCCCTTCTGGCCGGCGCCGCCGCCGCGCAGGAGGTGCGCGTCTACAACTGGTCCGACTACATCGACGAGGATCTGCTGACCCAGTTCGAGGAAGAGACCGGGATCGACCTGATCTACGACGTCTTCGATTCGAACGAGCTTCTGGAGACCAAGATGCTCGCCGGGAACTCGGGTTACGACGTGGTGGTGCCCACCGGCACGTTCCTGCAGCGCCAGATCCAGGCGGGCGCGTTCCAGAAGCTCGACAAGGAGCAGCTGCCGAACATCGACAACCTGTGGTCCGTCGTCACCGACCGGACGGAGGCCTACGATCCGGGCAACGAGTACTCGATCAACTACATGTGGGGCACGACCGGGATCGGCGTGAACGTCGACCGCGTCCAGGAGGCGCTGGGCGAGGACGCGCCGATGAATTCCTGGGACCTGGTGTTCGATCCGGCCAACATGGAGAAGCTGGCCGAGTGCGGTGTGCATTTCCTCGACGCGCCTGCAGAGATGATTCCCGCCGCGCTCAACTACATCGGCGAGGATCCCAACAGCCACGACCCCGAGGTGATCGAACAGGCCGGCGACGTGTACGCCGAGATCCGGCCCCATATACAGAAATTCCACAGCTCGGAATACATCAACGCGCTGGCGAACGGCGAGATCTGCGTGGCCGTGGGCTGGTCAGGCGACATCCTGCAGGCGCGCGACCGGGCGGCCGAGGCCGAGAACGGCGTGACCGTGGAATACAGCATCCCGAAGGAAGGCGCGCAGATGTGGTTCGACCAGATGGCAATCCCGGCGGATGCCCCGAACCCCGAGGCCGCGCACGAATTCCTCAACTTCATCCTCGACGCGGAGAACATGGCGCAGGCGTCCAACTACGTCTACTACGCCAATGGCAACGAGGCGTCTCAGGAATATCTCAACGAGGACGTCATCGGCGATCCGGCGATCTACCCCGACCAGGAGACGCTGGACAATCTCTACACCACAACGCCCTACGATCCGCGCGTGCAGCGCACGGTCACCCGACTCTGGACATCGATCAAGTCGGGGGTCTGAGCCTCCCGCGTCCTTGGGCCCGCCGCCCCGCGCGGCGGGCTTGCGTGCGTCCTCACATCTCAAGGTGACGATCCATGTCCACCGCCACCGCTGAGCGGACCCGACCGGCGGTCTTCGCGCCCTGGGACGACCCGGACGCGACGCCGCTGATCGAGTTTCGCGGCGTCACCAAGCGCTTCGGCGACTTCACCGCGATCGACGATCTGACGCTCGACATCTACGCCAAGGAGTTCTTCGCGCTGCTCGGGCCGTCGGGCTGCGGCAAGACGACGATGATGCGGATGCTCGCCGGCTTCGAGACGCCGACCGAGGGGAGTATTCACCTGTCGGGGCAGGATATCGGCCGGGTGCCGCCGAACCGGCGCGCGGTCAACATGATGTTCCAGAACTACGCGCTCTTCCCGCACCTGTCGGTGTGGGAGAACATCGCCTTCGGCTTGAAGCGCGAGGGGCGCGAGAAGGGCGAGATCGACGAGCGCGTGACCGAGATGCTGCGCCTGACGCGGCTGGAGAAGTTCGCGCGCCGCAAGCCGCACCAGATCTCGGGCGGGCAGCGGCAGCGCGTGGCGCTGGCGCGCTCTCTCGCCAAGGCGCCGAAGCTGCTGCTGCTCGACGAACCTCTGGGCGCGCTCGACAAGAAGCTGCGCGAAGAGACGCAGTTCGAGCTCATGGACATCCAAGAGAAGACCGGCACGACGTTCGTGATCGTCACCCACGACCAGGAAGAGGCAATGACGGTCGCCTCCCGCGTGGCGGTGATGGACGAGGGGCGCATCGTTCAGGTGGCGACACCGCCGGTGATCTACGAGCAGCCGGCGTCGCTCTACGTGGCCGATTTCATCGGCGACGTGACGATCATCGAGGGCACGGCGCGGCGCGCCGAGGGCGGCTACACGGTCGAGTGGGCCGAGGGGCAACCGCCGCTGCGCGTGCGCTCGGGTCTCGACCTCGCGGAAGGGGCGCGCTGCCACGTGGCGATCCGGCCTGAGAAGGTGGAGATCCACCGCAACCGGGTGGAGGACGACAACGTCCTCAAGGGCACGGTGATCGACATCGGCTATCTGGGGAACCTGTCCACGTACCACGTGCGGCTGGCCGACGGGCGGGTGGTGAAGGCGCAGAACTTCAACACCGAACGCGACACCCGCCAGCCCTTCACCTGGGAGGACGAGGTGTGGATCAACTGGACCGCCGGCTGCGGCGTCCTTCTGGAGCGGTGAGCGTGGCGGGCGAGGCCGGGCGCAAGGTGAGCAGATTGCCCACCCTACATTTCGCCGCGCCGGCGTATGGCCGTGCGCGCGGGGCGGAGGCCGCGGCATGAGGCGGCTGGCGGTCATCGCGCTGCCTTATCTGTGGCTTTTGGCGCTGTTTCTGGTGCCCTTCGTAATCGTTCTGAAGATCTCGCTGTCGGATATCGCGGTGGCGATCCCGCCCTATACGCCGACGCTCGATCTGTCGGAGGGCTGGGCCGGGATCCGTGACTTCCTGTCGGGGCTCGATTTCGAGAACTTCGTGTTCCTGACGCAGGACGATCTTTACTGGCGGGCGTATCTGAGCTCCGTCTGGATCGCGTTCGTCTCCACGCTCATCACCCTCGCGATCGGCTATCCGATCGCCTACGGGATGGCGCGCGCGGCGCCGGAATGGCGGCCGACGCTGCTCATGCTGGTGATCCTGCCGTTCTGGACCTCGTTCCTGATCCGCGTCTACGCCTGGATCGGGATCCTGTCGTCGGACGGCATCCTCAACCGCGTGCTGATGGACCTGTGGATCATCGACGCGCCGCTGCAGATCCTCAACTCGACCAATGCCGTCTATGTCGGCATCGTCTACACCTACCTGCCGTTCATGGTGCTGCCGATCTACGCCACGCTGGAGAAGATGGACGATGCGCTTCTGGAGGCGGCCGAGGACCTCGGCGCCTCGCGGCTGGGCGCGTTCTGGCTGGTCACCTGGCCGCTGTCGCGCGGCGGCGTGGTCGCCGGGTGCTTTCTGGTGTTCATCCCGGCGATCGGGGAATTCGTGATCCCGTCGCTCCTCGGGGGCTCGGACACGCTGATGATCGGCAAGGTTCTGTGGGAGGAGTTCTTCTCCAACCGTGACTGGCCGGTGGCGAGCGCGGTGGCGATCATCCTTCTGCTGATCCTGATCGTGCCCATCGTGCTGTTCCAGCGCAACGAGCAGAAGCAGCGGGAGCGCGAGGGATGAATCGGTTTTCGTGGTTCAACGCGACCTCGCTGACGCTGGGCTTCGCGTTCCTTTACTTGCCGATGGTCATCCTGGTGATCTACAGCTTCAACGCCTCGCAACTCGTCACCGTCTGGGGCGGCTTCTCGACCCGCTGGTACGGCGAGCTTCTGCGCGACGAGGCGTTCCTCGACGCCGCCTGGGTGACGGTGCGGGTGGCGGTGCTGTCCTCGACGCTCGCCACGGTGCTGGGCACGCTCGCGGCGCTGACGCTGGTGCGGATGGGCCGGTTTCGCGGACGGACGCTGTTTTCGGGCATGATCTACGCGCCGCTGGTGATGCCAGAGGTGATCACCGGGCTGTCGCTGCTGCTGCTGTTCATCGGCATCGGGCTCGACCGCGGGATCTTTACCGTGGTGCTGGCGCACACGACCTTTTCGATGTGCTACGTCTCGGTGGTGGTGTCCTCTCGGCTCGCCACCTTCGACCGGGCGCTGGAGGAGGCGGCGCTCGACCTCGGCTGCACGCCGGCGCAGGCATTCCGGCTGGTGACGCTGCCGATCATCGCGCCGGCGGTGATCTCGGGCTGGCTTCTGGCGTTCACGTTGTCGCTCGACGATCTGGTGATCGCGTCCTTCACCACCGGGCCCTCGGCGACGACGCTGCCGATCAAGATCTTCTCGGCGGTGCGGCTGGGGGTGAGCCCGCAGATCAACGCGCTGTCGACGATCCTGATCGGGATGGTGGCGATCGGGGTGATCGCGGCGTCGCTGGCCACCAAGCGGCGGGCGGTGCTGGCCGAGCGCGATACCCGCGCGGCGGAGCGGGCGGAGGGGTGAGGAGCGAGGGCGCTGCCCTCGCGCTCCCGGAGTATTTTGAACGAGAAGAAGAGAGAGGCACGATAGAGCCCGGCGTGGGCCGCGGGGGCGGATGGCGTCTCAGAGGAGGTGGCCGGACTTCTTTGCCTTGGTCTCGAGGTAGTGGTGATTGAAGCGGGTCTCGCCGACGCGGAGGGGGACGCGCTCGGCCACCGCGATGCCGCTGTCTTCCATGCGCGCGATCTTGGCGGGGTTGTTGGTCAGAAGGCGCACCTTGCCCACGCCGAGCCGCTCGAGGATCTGCGCGCCGAGGCGGAAGTCGCGTTCGTCGTCCTCGAAGCCGAGGCGGTGGTTCGCCTCCACCGTGTCGAAGCCCTGGTCCTGGAGGGCGTAGGCGCGCATCTTGTTGGCAAGCCCGATGCCGCGGCCCTCCTGGTTGAGATAGAGCAGGATGCCGGCGCCTTCGGCCCCCATCTGCGCCAGCGCGGCGTTGAGCTGCGGGCCGCAATCGCATTTCAGCGAGCCGAGAAGATCGCCGGTGAAGCAGGCCGAGTGCAGGCGCGCAAGGACCGGGGCGGCGCGGTCGGGGCGGCCGATCTCGATCGCGTAATGTTCCTCGGAGCCGTCCTCGGGGCGGAAGATGTGCAGGCGCGCGTCCTCGGCGGCGCGGAGCGGCACGCGCGCGGTGACGACGTGATCGAGCGGGCTGAGGCGCATCAGGTGCGGCGCCGCCGCCACCGCGTCGATGCAGCCGAGCCGGTGGGTCGCGGCGGTGCCGGCGGGATCGGCGAGCGGGACGACGAGCGCCGCGGGCAGAAGGCGCGCGGATTTCACGAGGGTCAGCGCGAGGCGGTGCAGTGTCGCGTCGCCGCCGCGGCGGGTGACGAGCGGGCCCTTCATCGGGCGGGCGAGGTCGTCCTTGGGGTCGGCGAGGGCGGTGACCCAGTCGCGGTGCGCGTCCTCGGGCAGGGCGACGCGGGCGATGTCGCCGTCATAGGCGCGTGCCTTTAGCGTCTCGGCCCGCCGGCCGGTGATTGCGAGGTCGACGGGGCCGAGCGCGCGCATGTCCGCGAGCCGGTCCGCGGTCAGCGTCTCGGCGGCGAGGACCAGCGCGGCACCGGCCGCGCCCTCCAGCACCACCGGCACCCCCATGCGCAGGTCGCCGCGCGCCCGGGCGAGCGTTTCGGTCAGGTCGGGAGCGAGGGACATCGGCGCGCCTTTCGCGGACGGTCGGGGCTGAAGTGTGAAACACGGTTGTAACAAAGCCGCCACCGGGACACGAGGGCGTGAGAGCCGTGCCACAAACATTGCCGCCGCGCCCGGTGCATCACATTTGCGGGAAAATGACGGAGGACCGCAAGATGGCCCAGCTGAAGAACATTCTTCTCGTCGACGACGACGACGACCTGCGCGAGGCGCTCGCCGAACAGCTCGTTCTGACCGAGGACTTCGAGGTCTTCGAGGCGGAAAGCGGCGCTGTCGCCATGGCGCGCGTGAAGGAGCAGCTCTTCGACCTGATCATCCTCGACGTGGGGCTGCCGGACAATGACGGCCGCGAGGTCTGCCGGTTGATGCGCAAGCAGGGGGTGAAGGCGCCGATCCTGATGCTGACGGGGCACGACAGCGACGCCGACACGATCCTGGGGCTCGATGCCGGGGCGAACGACTACGTGACCAAGCCTTTCAAGTTCCCGGTGCTGCTGGCGCGGATCCGTGCGCAGCTGCGCCAGCACGAGCAATCCGAGGACGCGGTGTTCCAGCTCGGACCCTACACGTTCCGGCCGGCGATGAAGCTTCTCGTGGACGAGGCGGACAAGAAGATCCGCCTGACGGAGAAGGAGACCAACATCCTCAAGTTCCTCTACCGCGCGCCGGAGGGCGTTGTGGCGCGCGACGTGCTCCTGCACGAGGTATGGGGTTACAATGCCGGCGTGACGACGCACACGCTGGAGACGCACATCTACCGGCTGCGCCAGAAGATCGAGCCGGACCCGTCCAACGCGCGGCTTCTGGTGACCGAATCCGGGGGCTACCGTCTGATGTCCTGATGTCCTGGATTTCTGACCGGACGCCGGGAACCTGCTGCGGGTATCCGTGTTCCTGTCAGAGCCCGTTGGCACGTGCGGGACATCGCGTGCCGAACCTCCCTGTTGGACTTGGCCGGGCTTTGTGCCCGGCCTTTTTTTCGTCCTGCCGCGGCACGCCTTCTTGACCGCGCCGAGCGAGCGTGCCCCCGCTCGCGCTCCCCGTGGCCCGGTCGGCCAGATGAGGGGAGGGGCGCGCTTTTCCCGCGGCGTGAGACGCTGCTCCTGGCGCGGCCTGCGGGCGGTGCGGTGCCGAGCGCGGGGGCGAAGCTGCGGTGCGCGGCGCGCCTTGGCGACGAGGGCGGCGGATGAATCCGCCCTCGCCGCCTAGGGTTCAGTTCGGGATCTCGCCGGTCAGACCCTCGACATAGAAATCCATGCCGAGAAGCGTGCCGTCGTCGGCGGTCTCGCCCTCGGCGAGCCAGGCCGAGCCGTCCTGCCGGTTGATGGGTCCGGTGAACGGGTGATATTCGCCGCTGGCGATCTCTTCCTTGAGTGCGAGAGCTTCCTCGCGCACCTCTTCGGGAACGGCGTCGGTGATCTCTCCGATCTCGACCATGCCCTCGTCGATGCCGTGCCAGACCTGCTGGCTTTCCCAGGTGCCGTCGATCACCGCCTGGACGCGATCGATGTAGTAGGGCGCCCAGTCGTCGATGATCGAGGACACCCGCGGCTGCGGCTTGTACTCGGCCATGTCGGAGGCCTGACCGAAGGTGATGACGTCGCCGGCCTCCTGAGCGGCCGCTTGCGGCGCGGTGGAATCCGTGTGCTGCAGGATCACGTCGTTGCCGTTCTCGATCAGCGCGCGGGCGGCGTCGGCCTCTTTCGCGGGGTCGAACCAAGTGTAGGCCCAGACAACGGAGAACTCGACATCGGGGTTCACCTTGCTGGCGTGGAGGTAGGCGGAGTTGATGCCGCGGATGACCTCGGGGATCGGGAAAGACGCGATGTAGCCGATCTTGTTCGTTTCGGTCATCGAGCCGGCGATGTGGCCCTGGATGGCGCGGCCTTCGTAGAAGCGCGCCGAGTAGGTGGAGACGTTGTCGGCGGTCTTGTAGCCGGTGGCGTGTTCGAACTTCACGTCCGGGAACTTGGCGGCCACTTCCATCGTCGGATCCATGTAGCCGAACGAGGTGGTGAAGATGATGTCGGCGCCCGACAGCGCCATCTGGGTGATCGCGCGCACCGCGTCGGCGCCCTCGGGGACGCTCTCCTGGTACACCGTCTCGACGGCGTCGCCGAAATGCTCCTCGACCGCGAGGCGGGCCTGGTTGTGCTCGTAGGTCCAGCCGCCGTCGCCGATCGGTCCGACATAGATGAAGCCCGCCTTGACGGGATCGTCCTGGGCGAAGGCCGGCGCGGCGGCGAGGATCGCGGCGCTCGCGAGCAAGGTTCTGCGGTTCATGTGTCGTCTCCCCTGAGGTCTTGGTCGTTCGGGCCCGATCATCGTCGGGTTCGATGGCACTGCGCAAGGCCCACATGCGCTCGACGGCCGGAAAGGCAACGATTCCAAGGGCGACGCCTCGGGCGAGCCCAGCGAAGAGGCTCGGCCCCGGACTAAAGGCCCGGGTGAAAGGGCCGGCCGAGCGAGCCGGGCGCGCCGTGCACCCCGCGGGCAGAGATGATCACCAGCACCAGGATCGTCACGAGGTAGGGCGAGGCCGACAGGATCGCGACCGGCACGTCCGCGCCCGCGGCCTGCAGGTTGAGCTGCAGCACCGTCACCCCGCCGAAGAGGTAGGCGCCGATCAGCACCCGCCACGGCCGCCAGGACGCGAAGACCACGATGGCCAGCGCGATCCAGCCGGCGCCGGCCGTCATCCCCTCGGTCCATTGCGGCACGCGCACGAGGCTCAGGTAGGCGCCGCCGAGCCCGGCGCAGGCGCCGCCGAAGAAGATCGCCATCAGGCGGATGCGCACCACCTTGTAGCCGAGCGCGTGGGCGGCGTCGTGGTTCTCGCCCACCGCGCGCAGGATCAGGCCGGCGCGGGTGAATTTCAGCACCGCCCAGACCGCGGCGACGAGCGCGATCGACAGGTAGACCATGATGTCGTGCGAAAAGAGGATCCGGCCGAGGATCGGCAGGTCCGACAACGGGCCGAGGTCGAGCTTGGGCAGGGTGGGGGACTTCATCCCCTCGTAGGGCTTGCCGATCAGCGCCGAGAGACCCAGCCCGACCAGCGTCAGCCCCAGCCCCGTCGCCACCTGGTTCGACAGCAGTAGCTGCGTGAGAACGCCGAAGCTCAGCGACAGCACCGCCGAGGCGAGCGCCGCGGCGGCAAAGCCCGCGCCGGGGCTGCCGCTGTTCACGGCGACGGCGAAGCCGACGACGGCGCCGGTAATCATCATCCCCTCGACGCCGAGGTTCAGAACGCCCGATCGCTCCACCACCGTCTCGCCGATGGCAGCCAGCAGGATCGGCGTGGCCGAGACCATGATGCTGGCGATCAGCAGGATCGGATTGATGCTCTCCATCACCGCGGCCCTCCCGAGGGATCGAACGAGGCGGCCCAGAAGAGGAAGGCGATAAAGCCGCCCGCGATCAGGCCGAGGATCGCCGCGCGCAGATCCAGCGTGCCGCGCCGCCGGTCGAGCCACCAGGCCAGCGCGTAGAGCACCGCCAGGGCGGGCAGCCCGATGAAGGGCGCCCCGAAGACCATCGCGGCGAAGGCGATGCCATAGCCCGGGATCGCCGCCGAGAGCGTGGCGACAAGCAGGAAGACGACGAGCGCGCGGCCCTGGCGGCTGGCGAGGATCATGCCGTCTCTCCCCGGCTCAGGCGCAGGCGGTAATTGGTGAACACGTCGACGCCCAGAAGGCAGAACAGCAGCATCCCCTGGAAAAGCTGGATCGACGCGCCCGGCACCCCAAGCATGAGCTGCGCCAGCTCTCCGCCGATATAGGTCAGCGCCATCAGAAGGCCGGCGAGCAGGATGCCCACCGGATGCAGCCGGCCGAGGAAAGCGACGATGATCGCGGTGAAGCCGTAGCCCGAGTTGAAGTCGATGGAGATCTGCCCGGCCGGTCCGCTGACCTCGAAGAACCCGGCGAGCCCGGCGAGCGCCCCGGCGGTGCCGAGGCAGAAGATCACCACCCGCGCCGGGCTGACGCCGGAAAAGCGCGCCGCGCGCGGCGCCTCGCCCGACAGGCGGATGTTGAAGCCCTGGATGTGCCGCGTGAGCAGCACGTAGGTCAGGATCACCGCGACGAAGGCGGCGACCACGCCCCAATGCATGCCGGTATCGGCGATCAACTCGTTGTTCGCGGCCGACCCCCATTCGCGCAGGTTGCGCGAGCCGGGAAAGCCCATGCCGTCGGGATTGCGCAACAGGCCCGAGGACACCGAGGCGAGGATCGACTCGGCCACGTAGACCAGCATCAGCGACACCAGGATCTCGTTGGTGCCGAAGCGGGTCTTCAGGATCGCCGGGATCATCGCCCAGGCCCAGCCGCCGAGCGCCCCGGCCAGCACCATCATCGGGAAGATCAGCACCGACGAGGCGGGATAGAAGGCCAGCCCCGCGCCGGCGCCGCAGATCGCGCCCATGATGTACTGCCCCTCGGCGCCGATGTTCCAGATCCCGGCGCGAAAGCCCAGCGACAGGCCGATGGCGATGAGGATCAGCGGCCCCGCCTTCACCAGAAGCTGCGGCCGCGAATAGGAGGCGAATTGCGGATTGAAGAGCGGATCCCAGAAGATCGTCCTGATCGCCTCCAGCGGCGCCACCCCGAGTGCGGCGAACATCGCCCCGCCGAGGATCATCGTCAGCACCACCGCGGCGAGCGGCGCGGCCCAGGTCCACACCCGCGAGGGCTGGCGGCGGCGCTCCAGCGCGATCATGCGCCCGTCCTCCGGCCGGTAGCGCGGGCGGCAGCCGCGGATTTCGAGTATTTTTGACGAGAAGAAGCCAGGGGACCTTCAAGGGCCCCCGCTGCTGCGCGCCGCGGCAGCCGCAGAAGACCGCGCCCCTGCTTCTTCTCGTTCCAAATACTCACATCCGGCGCCGCCACAGGCGCGCGGTCAGGCCGTTCCATGCGCCACCTCCATGTCGTGCGCCCCGCCCATCATCAGGCCGATGCGTTCCATCGTCAGCCCCGCGACCGGCCGCGCCGGCGACAGCCGCCCTTCGTTCAGCGCCGCGAAACGGTCGGAGATCTGCATCAGCTCGTCGAGGTCCTGGCTGATCACCAGGATCGCCGCGCCCTCCGCGGCGAGGTCAAGGAGCGCCTGCCGGATCGCCGCCGCCGCGGCCGCATCGACGCCCCAGGTCGGCTGGTTCACCACCAGTACCTCGGGCCGCTGCAGGATCTCGCGCCCGATGACGAATTTCTGCAGGTTGCCGCCCGAGAGCGCCCGCGCCGCCGTGCCGGGGCCGGGGGTGCGCACGTCGAATCTCTCGATGACCTTCTCGGCAAAGCCCTTCGCTCGCGCCCAGTCGATGAAGCCGCGCCGGACGATACGCTCGCGCCGCGCCGCGGTCAGCACGCCGTTCTCGGTCAGGCTCATGTCCGGCGCGGCGGCGTGGCCGAGCCGTTCCTCGGGCGCCGACAGAAGCCCCGCGTCCCGACGCGCCACCGGCCTGCGCCGGCTCACGTCCTGTCCCATGAGGAAGATCGTTCCGCGCGGCGCCAGCCGCTCGCCCGAGAGCGCCGACAGAAGCTCGTCCTGTCCGTTCCCGGCGACCCCGCCGATCCCCAGCACCTCGCCCCGGCTGAGCTCGAACCCGACATCGCGCAGGGGCGTGCCGAAGGCGCCGGGCGCCGAAAGGCTCAGTCCCGCGACCTCGAGCGCGACTTCCCCCGGCGCGGTGCCGCGCGGTTCGGGCGCGGCGAAGCTCGATCCCACCATCATCTCCGCCAGCTCGCGCGCGGAGGTCTCGGTCGGCGTGCAGGTGGCCACGCGCTTGCCAAGCCGCAGGATCGTCGCGGTGTCGCAGAGCGCCCGGATCTCGTCCAGCTTGTGCGAGATGTAGAGGATCGACCGCCCCTCGGACTTCAGCTTGCGCAGCGTGGCGAACAGGATCTCCACCTCCTGCGGCGTCAGCACCGACGTCGGCTCGTCCATGATCAGAAGCTGCGGCTCCTGCAGCAGGCAGCGCACGATCTCGACCCGCTGGCGCTCCCCGGCCGAAAGCGTGCCGACCGTGCGGTAGGGATCGAGCGGCAAGCCGTATTCCTCGGACACGTCGCGGATCTGCCGGGCGAGGTCGCGGGTCTTCGGCGGCGTCTCCATCCCCAGCGCGACGTTCTCGGCCACCGGCAGCGCATCAAAGAGCGAGAAGTGCTGGAACACCATCGCCACACCCGCGCGCCGGGCGGCGGAGGGCTCGGCCGGGGCGAACGGCGCCCCGCGCAGCGCCATCTCGCCGGCATCGGGCTGCACGAGCCCGTAGATCATCTTGACCAGCGTCGACTTGCCCGCGCCGTTTTCGCCCAGAAGCGCGTGGATCTCGCCGTGCCCGATATCGAAGGACACGTCGTCGTTGGCAACGACGCCGGGATAGGCCTTGGTCAGGCCCCGGAGGCTGAGGAGTGGCTCGTCCAACGCGCACCGTCCCTGTGGTGTTTTCTGCCCAGTAGATCGGCGGCGACGCCGAGCGCAATGGCCTGCGGGTGCTTGCCAAGCGATTTCTGCCCAATCGGGCAGCAGATGCGCGCGATATGGGCGTCGGCATGGCCGAGCGCGGCCAGCCGCGACCGGAACCGCGCCCACTTGGTGTCCGACCCGATCAGCCCGGCAAAGCCGAAGCCGCGGGACAGCAGCGCATGGCAGATCGCCAGGTCGATCTCGTGGCTGTAGGTCAGCACCAGGTGCCAGGCCTCTTGCGGTGCCGTGGCGACGGCGCGGGCCGGCTCGGCCACCGGCAGGCAGCGGGCGGCGGGCGCGTCGGGAAAGCGCTCCGGCGCGGTGTCCACCCAGGTCAGCTCGAATTCCGGCAAGGGGGCCAGCGCGCCGATGAGCGCCCGCCCGACATGCCCCGCGCCCCAGATCCACAGCGGCACGGCGTGCTCCGCCCCCGGCTCCACGAACCAGTCCCGAATCAGCCGCGGCGCCGGCATCTCGCCGCGCGCCCGCGCCGCGCCGAGGATGCGCCGCACCGCAAGCGGCGCCTCGCCCGGCCCGCGCGCGATCACCGGCCCGTCGAGCGCCGCCGCGCGGCCCGCGTCGTAGACCTCCGTCAGCAGCGTCACCGCTCCTCCGCAGCACTGGCCGAGCGCCGGGCCGAGCGGGTAGCGCCGCAGACCCTCGCGGCCGAACGCCTCCCGCGCGGCTTCGAATTCCAGCGCGCCGCCGCCGATGGTGCCCGCCTGTCCGCCGTCCCAGACCAGCATCGCCGCGCCGACCTCGCGCGGGGCCGATCCATGCACCTCGGCGACCACCACGCGGGCCACCCGCCCGTGTCGCGCCACGGCCTCCCGCAGGGCGGCGGTGTCAAAACCCATCGCGCACCGTCTGGATCGCCGTCAGCACACGCTCGGGCGTCGCCGGTGCGTCGAGCGCGGGATAGCCCGGCCCGCAGGCCGCGACCGCGTCCGAGAGCGCCATGAAGGCCGAGATCCCCAGCATCAGCGGCGGCTCGCCCACCGCCTTGGAGCGGTAGATCGTGTCCTCCCGGTTCGCCCCGTCCCAGAGCGCCACGTTGAACACGCGCGGCGCGTCCGAGGCGGCGGGGATCTTGTAGGTCGACGGCGCGTGCGTGCGCAATCGGCCGTCGTCGTCCCAAACCAGCTCCTCGGTGGTCAGCCAGCCGGCGCCCTGCACGAAGCCGCCCTCGATCTGGCCGATGTCGATGGCCGGGTTCAGCGAGGCGCCCGCATCGTGCAGGATGTCGGTGCGCAGCATCCGGTACTCGCCGGTCAGCGTGTCGACCACGACCTCCGTGCAGGCCGCCCCGTAGGCGAAGTAGAAGAACGGCCGTCCCTGGCCCCGGATCCGGTCCCAGTCGAGCTTCGGGGTCCGATAGTAGCCGGTCGACGACAGCGACACGCGCCCCTCGTAGCAGAGCTTCACGGCCTGCGCGAAATCGAGGCTCTCGCCGCCGACCTCCACCCGGCCCTCCGCGAAACGAACCGCCTCAGGCGCGGCCTGATACCGCTTCGCCAGATGCGCCGCCATGCGGTCCCGGATCGTGTCGCAGGCCGCCTTCACCGCCATGCCGTTGAGGTCCGACCCCGACGATGCAGCCGTGGCCGAGGTGTTCGGCACCTTGCCAGTATCGGTGGCGGTGATCTTGACCGCGCAGACGTCCACCCCGAACCGGTCGGCGGCCACCTGCGCGACCTTCTGGAACAGGCCCTGTCCCATCTCCGTGCCGCCATGGTTCATCGCGATGGAGCCGTCCTGGTAGACATGCACCAGCGCCCCGGCCTGGTTGAGATGCGTGAGCGTGAACGAGATCCCGAACTTCACCGGCGTCAGCGCCAGCCCCCGCTTCAGGATCGGGTTCGCTGCGTTCCACTCCGTCACCGCCCGGCGTCGCGCCGCGTAACTGCAGCTCTCTGCCAGTTGCCCGGTAAGCCCGCCCAGCACGAAATCCTCGACTGCCATGCCGTAGGGCGTGGTCTGCGCGCCCTCAGGTGCCGGCGCGCCGCAACCCTGCGGCACCGTGCCAAGTGCCCCGCGCGAGGCCACGTCGACCGAGGGATCCTCCGGCAGGTCGGGCCCGTCCCGCGCTTCCGTCCCGACAGGGGCACCGTCCCCCTGCTTCTTCTCGTCCGAAATACTCTCGGGGGGGCGTGCCTCCGGCGCGCGGGGGGCGGACAGCCCCCCTCCCTCCATCTCCGCGTAGTAATTCCGCCGCCGCAGTTCCAGCGCGTCGATCCCCAGCACGTGCGCGGCGTGGTCCATCACCCGCTCGATCCCCAGCATCCCCTGCGGGCCGCCGAAGCCGCGGAAGGCGGTGGCGCTCTGGGTGTTGGTCTTCAGCCGGTGGCTCTCGATCCGCGCGGCGGGCAGGTGATAGGCGTTGTCGGAATGCAGCATCGCCCGGTCGGCGACCGGCAGCGACAGGTCCTGCGCCCAGCCGCAGCGCATGTAATGCTCGAACTCCACGCCGGCGATCCGGCCGTCCGCGTCGAAGCCGGCGCGGTAGTCGATGCGCAGGTCGTGCCGCTTTCCGGTGATCGTCATGTCGTCGTCGCGGTCGTAGCGCATGCGGCAGGGCCGCCCGGTCGCCCGCGCCGCCACCGCGCAGGCGACGGCGAGCGCGTTGCCCTGGCTCTCCTTGCCGCCGAAGCCGCCGCCCATGCGCCGCGTCTCCACGCGCACGCCATGCATCGGCAGGCCGAGCGCATCGGCGACCTTGTGCTGGATTTCCGTCGGGTGCTGGGTCGAGGCGTGAACGACCATGTCGCCGCCCTCCTGCGGCAGCGCCAGCGCCGCCTGGCCCTCGAGGTAGAAATGTTCCTGCCCGCCGATGGCGATGGAGCCCTCGACGACATGCGCGGCACCGTCGATGGCCTCGCCCGCGTCGCCCTTCTGCCAGATCCGCGGGCCTTCCTCGAAACGGCTGTCGGCTTCCAGCGCCTCTTCGAGGGTCAGGAGCGCGTCGCGCCGCTCCGTTTCCATCTTCGCCAGCCGCGCCGCCTTCCGTGCCGCGAGGTGCGAGGTCGCCACCACGAGGAAAACTGGCTGGCCGAGATAGTGCACCGAATGCCCCGAGAGCAGCGGTTCGTCGTGGATCGAGGGCGAGACGTCGTTGGCAAATGGCAGGTCGGAGGCTTCCAGCACCGTCACCACGCCGGGCGCCGCGCGCACCGGGGCAAGATCGAGCGACACGATCCGCCCCGCCGCGATGGGCGAAAGGCCGAAGGCGAGCGACAGGCAGTCCCGCGGTGCGGGGACATCGTCGACGTAGCGCGCGGCGCCGGTGACGTGCAGCCGCGCGGCGTCGTGGGGCAGGGGCTTGGACACGCTCATGGCGCCACCTTCAGAACGTCGGTTTCTGCGCCGAGGTCCTCCAAGAGGTACCGGGCCAGGAGGTTGCGCGCGATCATCAAGCGGTAGTCGGACGAGGCGCGCATGTCGCTCAGCGGCTGGAAATCCGCGGCGAAGGCGTCCCAGGCCGCCGCGATCGCGTCCCCGGACCAGCGCTGCCCGATCAGCGCGCGCTCCACCGCTTCGGCGCGCTTCGGCACGCCGGCCATGCCGCCGAAGGCGATGCGCGTGGCCGTGACGCGCCCGTCCGCGACCGAGATGTCGAAGGCGCCGCAGATGGCCGAGATGTCCTGGTCGAAGCGCTTGGAGATCTTCCAGACCTTCATGCGCGGCGCCTGGGCGGGTAGCGACACCGCCTCCACGATCTCGCCGGGGCGCAGGTCCTGCCGGCCGTATTCGAGGAAGAAGTCCTCCAGCGGCATCTCGCGCCGCCCCGCCGCATGGGCCAGATGCAGCGTCGCGCCGAGCGCGATCAGCGGCGGCGGGTTGTCCCCGATGGGCGAGCCGTTGGCGATGTTGCCGCCGATCGTCGCAGCCGCGCGCACCTGACCGCCGCCGTAGCGGCGGATCATCTCCGCGTAGGACGGGTGGTGGCCGGCCATCAGCCGGTGCACCCGGTCCATGGTCACGCCCGCGCCGATGCGGATCGTGTCGTCCTCAACGGTGATCTCCTGCAACTCGCGGCAGCGGCCGAGGAAGATTGCCTCGCCGAGGTCCTGAAGCCCCTTCGTGACCCAGAGCCCCACATCGGTGGCGCCGGCGATCAACGTCGCCTCGGGGCGCGCGGCCGTGCTCTCCAGAAGCGAGTCCAGCGTTTCGGGGGCCTCCCAGCCGGGGCCGGGCGTCAACAGGTAGGGTGGGCGATCCCGCAGACCGGCCGCGGTGTCGTCAATCGCCGCGGCGGACACCGCATCGTCGTGCATCCAGGCCGGCACCCGAGCCGCTGCGGCGTCCTCCGCGGCGCGAACGATCGGCGCGTAGCCGGTGCAGCGGCAGAGGTTCCCGGCCAGCGCGTCGTCGTGCCGCCGGTCGTCGTTGAGATGCGCGACCGCCATCGTCACGATGAAGCCCGGCGTGCAGAAGCCGCACTGGCTGCCGTGGCGGGCGATCATCGCGTCCTGCACCGGGTGCAGCGCGCCGTCCGGTCCGGCGATCCCCTCCACGGTGCGCACCGCCTTGCCGTGAAGCTGCGGCAGGAACAGGATGCAGGCGTTGAGCGCCCGTGCCCCGTCCGCATCGGTGACCATGACCGAACAGGCGCCGCAATCGCCTTCGTTGCAGCCTTCCTTCGTGCCGGTGAGGCCGCGCGCCTCGCGCAGCCAGTCCAGCAGCGTGGTCGTGGCGCCCACGCCCCGCAGCTCGACCCTCTCTCCGTTCAGAAGAAAGTCGATATCCATGCAAGATGACCCGCCGCGTTACAGATCGACCGTGGTCCCGCGCGCCCTCGATGCGGCGTAGAAGGCGCGGGCCGGTGAAGCTCAGATGCGAAGGCTAGAAGCGTGTTCGCCGGGTTGGCAAGGAAAAAGTGCCGTCCCGGCGCGCCTTCACCCCGTCGGCCGATCGGTGGATCAGTTTCCGTCCGTGTTCTCATCCTGGATGGCTTCGCCGGTGTTCTCGACCGCCTCGCCGACATTGTCTTGTGCGTCCTCAAGCGCGGCTTCGCCCTCGGGGCTGATCTGGATGAAGCCGAAATAGATCAGCAGCGCGACGACGATCGCGACTGCGATCACGATTCCAATGATACGTCCCATGACAATATATCCCCGCCGGTGGTGTGCACTACACAAACGCATCTCTGCGGCATCGCGTTCCGCCTCCCGAGCAGGCTCTTTCGCGGCGCGCGCATACCACATATCGTGGCATCATGAGCGCATCCCCCCGATTCATCCATCTTCGCGTCCATACCGAGTACTCGCTCCTCGAAGGGGCCGTGCGGCTGAAGAAGCTGCCGGGCCTGTGCGAGGCGATGGACATGCCCGCGGTCGCCGTGACCGACACCAACAACCTCTTCGCCGCGCTGGAATTCTCCGTCACGGCGTCGGGCGCGGGCATCCAGCCCATCGTCGGCTGCCAGGTCGACCTGCGCTTCGTTCAGCCCCAGCCCGGAGAGCGGCCGCGCCGCCCGGCGCCAGTCGTCCTGCTGGCGCAGAGCGAGCGGGGCTACGAGAACCTGATGAAGCTCAACACCTGCCTCTACCTGCGCGGGGACGGCGAGCTTGCGCATGTCACACCCGAAGAGCTGGAGAGCCATGCCGAGGGCCTGATCTGCCTGAGCGGCGGCCCGGACGGCCCCGTGGGCCGGCTGCTGCGCCAAGGTGGGCGCGGCCCGGCCGAGGCGCTGATGCGGCGGCTGCACGCGGCGTTCGGAGACCGGCTCTATGTCGAGCTGCAGCGCCATCCCGGCGACGGCGGCGCGCCCGAGGCCGAGCGGCTGACCGAGCGCGGCTTCGTGGAGATGGCCTATGACATGGACATCCCGCTTGTCGCCACGAACGACGTCTACTTCCCGAAATCGGAGATGTACGAGGCGCACGACGCGCTGATCTGCATCGCCGACGGCGCCTATGTCGACCAGCAGGAGCCGCGCCGCCGCCTGACGCCGCAGCACTACTTCAAGACACCGCAGGAGATGGCGACGCTGTTTGCCGACCTGCCCGAGGCGATCGAGAACACCGTGGAAATCGCCCGGCGCTGCGCCTTCATGGCCGAAAAGCGCGCGCCGATCCTGCCGCGTTTCGCCGACGACGAGGTCGACGAGCTGCGCCGACAGGCCAACGAGGGCCTGCAGAAGCGCCTGGCGGTGATCCCGCATGCGGTGAGCGTGGAGGAGTACCAGGCGCGGCTCGATTTCGAGCTCGGCATCATCGAGGGGATGGGCTTTCCCGGCTACTTCCTGATCGTCGCCGACTTCATCAAGTGGGGCAAGGAACACGACATCCCGGTCGGGCCGGGAAGGGGGTCGGGCGCGGGCTCCCTCGTGGCTTACGCGCTGACCATCACCGACCTCGATCCGCTGCGCTATTCGCTGCTGTTCGAACGGTTCCTCAACCCCGAGCGGGTGTCGATGCCCGACTTCGACATCGACTTCTGCATGGACCGCCGCGAAGAGGTGATCCGCTACGTCCAGGACAAGTACGGCCGCGACAAGGTGGGCCAGATCATCACCTTCGGCGCGCTTCTGTCCAAGGCGGCGGTGCGCGATGTGGGACGCGTGCTGCAGATGCCCTACGGGCAGGTCGACCGGCTGTCGAAGATGATCCCGGTCGAGGGCGTGAAGCCGGTATCGATCGAGAAGGCGCTGAAGGACGAGCCGCGCCTGCGCGAGGAAGCCCGCAGCGAGGAGGTCGTCGACAGGCTTCTGACCTACGGCCAGCAGGTCGAGGGGCTCTTGCGGAACGCCTCCACCCACGCGGCGGGGGTGGTGATCGGCGACCGGCCGCTGGATGCGCTGGTGCCGCTCTACCAGGATCCGCGGTCGGACATGCCGGCGACCCAGTTCAACATGAAATGGGTGGAGCAGGCGGGCCTGGTGAAGTTCGACTTTCTCGGCCTGAAGACGCTGACGGTGATCCAGAACGCGGTGGACCTCATCCACAAGTCGGGGCGCGATCTGCACGTCGCCGCCGACGGCACGACGATCTACGAACCCTTCGCGGGGGCGGAGAACGATATCGGGCAGATCCCGCTCGACGACGCGGTGACCTATTCGCTCTACACACGCGCCAAGACGGTCGCGGTGTTCCAGGTTGAATCCAGCGGCATGATGGATGCGCTCAAGCGCATGAAGCCGACCTGCATCGAGGACATCGTCGCGCTGGTGGCGCTCTACCGGCCGGGGCCGATGGAGAACATCCCGGTCTATTGCGAGGTCAAGAACGGGCTGCGCGAGCGGGCGGGCATCCATCCGTCGATCGATCACATCCTCGACGAGACGCAGGGCATCATCGTCTACCAGGAACAGGTGATGCAGATCGCGCAGGAGATGGCCGGATACAGCCTCGGCGGCGCGGACCTTCTGCGCCGCGCGATGGGCAAGAAGATCCAGGAGGCGATGGACGCCGAGCGGCCGAAATTCATCGAGGGCGCCAAGAAGAACGGCGTGGACGACGACAAGGCGCTGGAGGTCTGGAACCTTCTCGACAAGTTCGCCAATTACGGCTTCAACAAGTCGCACGCAGCGGCCTACGCGGTGGTCAGCTACCAGACCGCGTGGCTCAAGGCGAACCACCCGGTGGAGTTCATGGCCGGGGTGATGAACTGCGATATCCATCTCACCGACAAGCTGGGCGTCTATTTCGAGGAGGTGAAGAAGGGGCTGGAGCTGCCGTGGGTGGCGCCGTGCGTGAACCGCTCGCGCGAGACCTTCGACGTGGTGGACGGCAAGCTCGTCTACGCGCTGGGCGCGCTGAAGAATGTCGGGCTCGACGCGATGCGGCTGGTGGTGGAAGGGCGGGGCGCTCATCCGCCCTCGCGGGCGTCTTCGCAGGGCGGCGCGAGGACGCCGGCGACGGCGGAGGAGCAGCCCTTCACCACGCTCTTCGATTTCGCCCGTCGCGTCGATCTCAAGCGCGTCGGCAAGCGGCCGCTGGAGATGATGGCGCGCGCCGGCGCCTTCGACGTGCTCGACCGCAACCGCCGGCGGGTGTTCGAGAGCCTCGATGCGCTGGTGCAGTATTCCGCCGCGATTCACGAGCAGAAGAATTCCAGCCAGGTGTCGCTGTTCGGCGAGGCCGGCGACGACCTGCCGGAGCCGCGGCTGGCGCCGGTGAACGACTGGCTGCCGGCCGAGCGGCTGTCGGAGGAGTTCAAGGCGGTCGGCTTCTACCTCTCGGGTCACCCTCTCGACGATTACATGGGGGCACTGAAGCGCAAGCAGGTGCTGACGCTCGACGAGGTCACGCGCAAGGCCGAGGGCGCGCCGCTGGTCGCCAAGATGGCCGGCGTCGTCGCCGGCCGGCAGGAACGCAAGTCGGCGCGCGGCAACCGCTTTGCCTTTGCGCAGCTGTCGGACCCGACGGGCGCCTTCGAGGTGACGCTGTTTTCCGAGACGCTGGAGAAGAGCCGCGAGTTCCTCGATACCGGCTCCAAGGTGATGGTGACGGTTGAGGCGACGATGGAGGCCGACCAGTTGAAGCTTCTCGGCCGGTCGGTGGCGCCGGTGGACACTGTCGTGGCAGATGCCGGAACGGCGGGCCTGCGGATCTTCGTGGAGGATACCGGCGCGATCCCGCATATCGCGTCGGTCCTGTCGCGGGCGTCCGACCAGCTTCCGAAGGCCGGGCGCGGGCCGGTGAAGCTGTGTCTCAACGACGCGGGGCTTCCGGGCGAGGTGGAGATGGACCTCGAGGAGGAGTTCCCGGTCACGCCGGAGATCAAGGGCGCGGTGAAGTCGCTCGGCGGGGTGCTGGCGGTCGAGGAATTCTGAGCGGCAGCGTCGGCGGGGAGCTGCGTGGGGGCGCTGCCCCCACACCCCCGGGATATTTATGGACAGATGAAACCAGGGGTCGGGCGCTTCGGGGGCCGGTTTGGGGCCTAGTAGTGCGGCGGGGTCTCGTTTCCGTAGAGATGGGCGCCGGTGCCGGTGGCCTCGCGCTCGGCCTCGCGGGTGAGCAGCATCTGCACGCGGGCGGTGAGGCGCGCGATCTCGGCGTCCTGGCGCGCGACGGTGTCGGAGAGGTCCTCCACCTGGCGGGCGAGGTCGGCGAGGTAGGATTCGAGGCGTTCGGTGTCGGTCATGTCCTCGCGCTTAGGCGCATCGGGCGCGCGGCGCAATGGGCGCGGCTTGCCCCCCGTGGGCGGAGGGGCTAGAGGGGCGGCGCAAGTTCTCAGGACGGATCCGGCCCCATGGCGAAGGTCAAGAAACAGCCCCGGCCCAAGGCGGAGACGCCGAAGGGCTTCCGCGACTATTTCGGCGCCGAGGTGACCGAGCGCGCCGCGATGCTGGACGCGATCGCCGGGGTCTACCATCGCTACGGTTTCGAGGCGCTGGAAAGCTCCGCCGTCGAGACGGTGGAGGCGCTGGGCAAGTTCCTGCCCGATGTCGACCGGCCGAACGAGGGCGTCTTCGCCTGGCAGGAGGCCGACGAGGAGGGCCGCGGCGACTGGCTGGCGCTGCGTTACGACCTGACCGCGCCGCTGGCGCGCGTCTACGCGCAGCACCGCAACGAGCTTCCGACGCCCTATCGGCGCTTCGCGATGGGCCCGGTGTGGCGCAACGAGAAGCCGGGGCCGGGGCGGTTCCGGCAGTTCTATCAATGCGATGCGGATACGGTGGGGGCGCCGTCGGTGGCCGCCGACGCGGAGATCTGCGCGATGCTCGCCGATGTGCTGGAAGAGGTCGGGATCCCGCGCGGCGACTACCTCATCCGGGTGAACAACCGGAAGGTTCTGAACGGCGTGCTGGAGGCGATGGGCCTTGAGGACGAGGCGCAGAAGGACGCGGTCCTGCGCACCATCGACAAGTTCGACAAGGTCGGCGAGGCGGGTGTGCGGGAGCTTCTGGGCAAGGGGCGGCTCGATGCGTCGGGGGCCTATATCGACGGGGTGGGGCTGGCGTCGGATCAGGCCGAACCGGTGGTGGCGTTCCTGACATCGAAAGGCGACGACAGCGCGGCGACGCTCGCGAACCTCCGTGCGGCGGTCGGCAGCTCTGCCATGGGCGCGGAGGGCGTGGACGAGCTGGGCGAGATCGCGGATCTCCTCGCGGCCCAGGGCTACGGCCCGGACCGTATCGTCATCGACCCCTCCGTGGTCCGCGGCCTCGGCTATTACACCGGCCCGGTGTTCGAGGCCGAGCTGACCTTCGAGATCACCGATGAGAAGGGGCGGCCGCGGCAGTTCGGATCGGTCGCCGGGGGCGGGCGCTACGACGATCTCGTCAAGCGCTTCACCGGGCAGGCGGTGCCGGCGACGGGCGTGTCGATCGGGGTCGACCGGCTGCTTGCGGCGCTGCGCGCGACCGGGCGCGTCGGCGGGCAGGCCGAAGGGCCGGTCGTGGTGACGGTGATGGACCGCGCGAAGATGGCCGAGTACCAGAAGATGGTGGCGGAGCTGCGGCAGGCCGGCATCCGGGCGGAGGTCTATCTCGGCAATCCCAAGAACTTCGGCAACCAGCTCAAATATGCCGACCGACGCGGATCGCCGGCCGCCGTGATCGCCGGGTCCGAGGAGTTCGAGCGCGGCGTGGTGCAGATCAAGGACCTGATCCTCGGGGCCGAGATCGCCGAGAACGCGACGCTCGAGGAATGGAAGGAACGGCCCAGCCAGTTCGAGGCGCCGCGCGGCGAGCTTGTCGCGCGGGTGCAGGAGATCCTGGCCGGAGTGCGCAAATGACCCATGGCCCGGCGCGCGACCTCGCCGCGGCGCTCTGCGCGCGGTACGAGGCGGCGGGCGCGATGCCCGTCGATTGCGCCATCCTGCAACCCGCCGAGACGTTGCTCGACCTTTACGGCGAGGAGATCCGCGCGCGCGCCTACGTCACCCAGGACCCGGCGCGCGGCGAGCTGATGCTGCGTCCCGACTTCACCGTCCCGGTGGTGGAGCGGCACATGCGGGGCGGCGCGGAGCCGGCGCGCTATTGCTACACCGGAGAGGTGTTCCGCCGGCAGGAAGAGCATCCCGAGCGTGCCTCGGAATATATCCAGGCCGGCTACGAGGTCTTCGACCGGGCCGATCCGGAGGCGGCGGACGCAGAGGTCTTCGCGCTTTTTGCCGATCTTCTGAAGGATTACCCGGTGCGCGCGGCGACCGGCGATATCGGCGTGCTGACCGCCGCCGTGACCGGGCTGCGCACGTCGGAGCGGCGACGCGCGGCGCTGCTGCGTCATCTCTGGCGGCCGCGCCGGTTCCGGGCGCTGATCGAGCGCTTCGCGGGCCGAACGCCGGTGCCGCCGACGCGCACGGCGCTGCTGGCCTCGGCCGATCCGCTGGCGGGGGCGGCGCCGCTGATCGGGCTGCGCGGCGAGGACGAGATCCGGGAGCGCATCGTCGCGCTGCACGAGGATGCCGCCGAGCCGCCAATCTCGGCCGAGGAGGTGGCGCATCTCGACGCGCTGCTGAAGGTGTCGGAGACCTGCCCCTTCGCGCTGGAGCGGCTGCGCGATCTGGCCATCGACCTGCCGTCGATCGGCCCGGCGGTGGAGCGGCTCGCGCGGCGCTGCGACGCCCTGGCCGCGCGCGGCGTGGACGTCGATGCGCTGGGCTTCGAAGCCGCCTACGGGCGCACCTCGATGGAATATTACGACGGGTTCGTCTTCGGCTTCGCCTCTACGGTACGGGCGGACCTGCCGCCTGTGGCGACCGGCGGGCGCTACGATGCGCTGACCGCGCGGCTGGGCGGCGGCGCCCGCATTCCGGCGGTGGGCGGGGTGATCCGGCCCGATCTTCTCCTGGCCATCGGGGAGGAAGGGGCATGAGCGTGAAGCTTGGCGTGCCCTCCAAGGGCCGGCTGATGGAAAAGACCTTCGACTGGTTCGCGGCGCGCGGCGTGACCCTCTCGCGCACGGGGTCGGAGCGGGAATACGCCGGCGCGGTGGAGGGGATCGACGGCGTGTCGCTGGTGCTGCTGTCGGCCGGAGAGATCCCGCGCGAGCTGGCGGCGGGGCGCATCCATCTCGGCGTGACAGGCACGGACCTCGTGCGCGAACATCTCGTCCAGTGGGAACAGACGGTGGAGGAACTGGCCGTGCTCGGCTTCGGGCACGCGGACCTGATCGTCGCGGTGCCGCAGGCCTGGGTCGATGTCGACACGCTCGACGATCTCGATGCCGCAGCCGCTGCGTTCCGCGCACGGCACGGCCAGCGGCTGCGGATCGCCACGAAGTATCACAGGCTGGTGCGCGACTACCTGCGCCGGGGCGGCGTGGCCGATTACCGACTGGTCGACAGCCAGGGGGCGACCGAAGGCACGGTGGCCAACCTGACCGCCGAGGCGATCGCGGACATCACCTCGACCGGGGAGACGCTGCGCGCCAACCACCTCAAGGTGCTGGACGAGGAACCGGTGCTGCGCAGCCAGGCGACGCTGTTTCGCGCGCGCCATGCCGGCAAGACGAATGCTGAGCGCGCGACGCTTTCGGCCCTGCTGGAGAGGTTGGGCGTCTGACCGCCCGCGCGATGACGGACAGGACGGGGCGCGCCGCGTCCCTCGCGGGGGCGTGGCAGCGCTCCTGCCCGTTTGATTCGAGGACAAGGGCGATGTCGGTCAAGGTAATCTCTGTCTTCAGCGTGAATGAGGACGATCCACAGGCTCTCGCGGAATATCTGGAGGCGGCGCAGCGGCTCGTCGACAGGGCCGGAGGACGCGTGGTCACCCGGTTCTCGATCCGCACCGTGCATGGGGAGGGCGAGGGGCATCCGCCGCCCTCCGTCCTCGTCCTGGAGTTTCCCGATCGCGGCAGGGTGGAGGCGATGCTCTCGTCCGACGGCCGCAAGGCGCTCCGGCCACTGCGGGAGCGGGCCTTTCACGACTACCGGCTCAGCGTCACCAGCAACGTCGCCTGAGGCTCAGCGTCCGAAGGCGATCCCGAACGCGAGGTAGAGCGTCAGCGTCCCGCCGAGCGCGAGGCCCATGGGAAAGCGCGACCCGCTGGTCCAGCTGACCCAGTCCGGAGCGAGCCGGTTGAGGCCGATGGCCCGCGCGCCGCGATGGGCCACGAAGGCCGCCAGCAGCGTCGCGACGAAGAGCACGAGCAACAGGCGCAGATCGCCGAGATGGATGAAGGGCGCGGCAGCGGCGGCGAACTTCGCGTCCCCGGCGCCGAACGCGCCGCCCGCGTGCAGCGCCACGCCGGCCACCAGCACCGCCAGGAGATGCGTCCAGCGCCAGAGGTAGACGTCGAGGGGCAGGGCGACGAGCCCCACCAGTGCGAAGACCGCCGCCAGCACGGCGACCGTGCGGTTGGTGATCTTCATCCACTTCATGTCGGTGTAGCAGACCCACAGGCAGATCGGCGCCACGAAGGGCAGGAACCAGAGCGCCGAGGCGGCGGTGATGTCCATTGCGGAACTCTCCCTTGCGGGCGGGCGGCGGCCCGGTCAGTTGGTCGCGGTCGATCCCAGCGCGTCGAGCGCGCGCGATGCGGCCTCGAAATGTTGCGGATGGGTCTCCAGCGCGTCCTCCAGCAGCCCCTTGCCGATGGCCACGTCGCCGCGCTTGATCGCGGCGAGTCCCAGCGTGTGCAGAAGCTCCGCCCGTTCGGTCTGCGTCATGGAGATCGGCGGCAGGGCGTAATTGCCCTGGGCCGACCGGGCCAGCATCAGGTTGTTCTTTGCCGTGAAGAGGCTGCCGTCGCGCTGGATCGCCTCGGTGAACAGGCGCTCGGCCTCGGAATGGGCGCCGCGGGTCAGCTTGGAATAGCCCCAGTTGTTCATCACGCTCGCCGGCGTGGTGGTCAGGCCCACGGCGATTTCGTAGAAGCTGTCGGCCTTGTCCCATTGCTCGTTGTAGTCGGCGATCATCGCCTCGAGCCGGTAGCGCTTGAAGGTCTCATGCGTCGGGGGGATCGCGCCAAGCGCCGCTTCGGCGCGCTCCCACTCGCCGCCGCGGATCAACGCGTCAGCCAGTTCCACCCGGTCGGCCTCGGTCGCGTCCGGATGCCCGGACACCTTTTCCCAGGCCGCGACGCCCTCGGTGATACGCTTGGAGCGCACGAGGCTTCGGGCGAGCCCGCGCTGGTAGTCGATGCGCCCCGGTTCCTGCGCGGTGGAGCGCTGAAAGTAGCGCACAGCTTCCTCGGGGTCGGCCGATTGCAGCATGACCTCGTTGAGGTTCGCGCCGTCGACCGCGTTCACGCCCTGGAAGGCCCGTTCCACCGTTTCGTCTGCGGAATTCTGACCGAAGGGGAGCGTTTCGCATCCCGACAGGCCGGTCGCCCCTGCGATGCAGAGGGCGGCAAGGATGGGGTGGCGCATATTCCTGCGTCCTTCGCTGCTGCTCGGGGCCCGCTATCTCGCGTTGCGGATGAGGTATTCCCCTGTACCGCGCCGCACGAGCCTGAAGTCGTCTGCCTCGCCGGAAGCATATCGGGACTTGTCCAGCTTTTCGAGCGCCAGCCGAAGATTGTCGCGGATTGCGTCACTTTCGCCATTGTCGAGTGCGTAGGCCCGCCGGAAGATTTCGGAAGCTTCGGAGGTCTTGCCGCGCTCGATCAGCACCACGCCGAGGTTGTTCCAGACCTCCGGGTTGGCCGCGTCGGTCTTCACCGCACGGCGCAGTTGCCGCTCGGCCTGGTTCAGACGGCCGAGCGCGAGATTGGCCGAGCCGATGCCCGACAGCACCTCTCCGGTCAGTCCCTGCCGCCCGGCGGCACGGATATAGGCCTCGAGCGCCAGCTCGTGTTCGTTGGCGTCCATCAGGCGGTGGCCGACGAGGAGGCCGTCCACGGCCTGCCCGCGCGGGTCGGCGGTGGGGGCGAACAGCCGGTCGCCGGATTCGGAAAAGCCGCCCGGTGAACAGGCGGCCAGTCCGATCAGCAGCGACAGGGTCGGTGCCATGCGCACGCGGTCAGTTGCCCATATTGCCCATCTCCGTGATGCCCACCGCCGAGGGGCCGACCAGGATGATCAGCAGCGGCGGCACCGTGAACATCATCGTGGTCAATGTCATCTTGGTTGGCAACTTGTTTGCCTTTTCCTCGGCGCGCATCACGCGCTTGTCACGCATTTCCGAGGCATAGACCCGCAGCGCGTCGGCGACAGAGGTGCCGAAGGAGGCCGACTGGTTCAGCACGGTGACAAAGGAGGACACGTCCTGCACGCCGCAGCGTTCGGACATGTCGTTGAGCACCGCCGCTTTGTCCTTGCCGGCCTTCATCTCGTAGCTGACGAGCTGGAATTCCTCGGCGAGCGGCGGATAGGACGGTCGAAGCTCCTTCGAGATGCGCACGATGGCCTGATCCATGGACTGTCCGGCCTCGACGCAGACCAGCATCATGTCGAGCGCGTCGGGAAAGCCGTCCTGGATCGTCTGCTGGCGCTCCTGCACGCGTTTGGTGACCCAGTATTTCGGAGCGTAGTAGCCGACGAAGCCGGGGCCGAGGATGTACATTGCCATCTGCTTGGGCGTGGCGTCGGGACCCATGAACAGCAGGTAATAGGCCAGTCCGCAGGCCAGCAGTCCCAGGCCGAGCGCGAATTGCAGGAAGTAGTAGAGCCGCACAGCCTCCTTGCCGCGATAGCCCGCCTGCAACAGTGTCAGCTTGATGTCGCTGTATTCCTTGACGTCCTGGGGTTCGAGGAACTGGGCGTACTTGTTGAGCTTGTCGTTCTTGGCTGTCTCGCGCAGCACCTGCCGCGTTTCCGCCTCCAGCCGGTTGCGGCTGTCGCTGGCCAGCTTGTCCAGCGGGTCTGGCTTGGCCGAGAGCATCATCGGGATGCAGGCCAGCAGCAACACGAAGGCAAGGCCGCCGACGACGATCAGCGGACCGGCCGGGCCGAGAAGGTCGACGATCTGGGTATTGATTTGGTCGAGCATGTCCGGCGGCCTCTCAGACCTTGATGTTGGTGAGCATGCGCATCACGAAAAGGTTCACCACCAGCATGATGGCGACAATGAAGCAGCACGGGATGAACCAGGGGTGGTCCAGAACGTCGTCGTAGTAATCCGGCTTGGTCAGCTGGATGAGCGCCAAGGCGGCCAGGGGGAAGCCCGACAGGAACTTGCCCGACCACTTCGCCTCTGCCGTGATCGCCTTGACCTTGCGGAAGAGACGGAAGCGCGCGCGGATCACCTTGGCGAGGCCCTCGAGGATCTCGGCCAGGTTGCCGCCAGATTGCTGCTGGATCGTCACCGCGACGGCGAGGAAGCGAAGGTCCTGCATGTCGAGCCGCTCGGCCATGTGCTTGAGCGCCTCGCCCATGTCGCGGCCATAGGCGGCTTCGTCGGAGATGATGCCGAATTCCGTCGCCAGCGGGTCCTTGATCTCCTTGGAGACGATGGAAATGGCCGAGGAGAAGGGGTGGCCGACCCGCAAGCTGCGCACCATCAGCTCCACCGCGTCGGGCAGCTGTTCCTCGATCATCGCGAGGCGCTTGTTGGCCTTGTGGTTGAGCCACGTGTAAACGCCGCCGACCCCGAAGGCGACACCCATGAGCACGCGCACGCCCAGCGACGCCTCCGTGCCGACGGTCAGCCCGACGAAAGCGAGGCCGCTGACCGCGACCATCAGCAGGATGAGCTGTTTCGGCGTGAAGGCGATCGCGGCCTTCTGCGCCCGGTCCGACAGCAGCGAATAGAGCGGGATCGACCGGCTATCGAGATGCTGGTCGAGCTCCTTGCGGAGCGTGGCCAGAACCTCGTCGCGGCGGCTGCCGCGATCGAGCATCTCGAGCCGCCGGTTGACCTTGGAATTGAGGCTGATCGACTTGCCGAAGGTGACGAGGTAGATGCCCTCGACCAGGCCGAGCACGGCGATGAAGATCAGCCCGTAGATGATGAATTCGACGCTCATGGCCTCAGTCCCCGCGGAATGGTTCGTAGATCGAGGGCGGCAGATCGTAGCCCCACATCTTGAAGCGCTCGGAATAGTGGCTGCGCACGCCGGTGGCAGTGAAATGGCCGAGGATCTTGTTCTCGGGCGTCAGGCCGACGCGCTGGAAGCGGAAGATCTCCTGCATGGAGATCACCTCGCCCTCCATGCCGGTGATCTCGGTGATCGAGGTCATTCGGCGCGATCCGTCCTGCAGGCGCGAGGCCTGCACCAGGAGGTTGACGGCGCTGGAGATCTGGGAGCGCATCGCCTTCAGCGGCATCTCGATCCCGGCCATGGCGATCATGTTCTCGAGGCGCGAGATGCCGTCCCGGGCGGAGTTGGCGTGGATCGTCGTCATCGACCCGTCGTGGCCGGTGTTCATGGCCTGCAGCATGTCGATGACTTCCTCACCGCGCGTCTCGCCCACGATGATGCGATCGGGGCGCATCCTGAGCGCGTTCTTGAGGCAGTCGCGCGGGGTGACGGCGCCCTTGCCCTCGACGTTGGGCGGGCGGCTTTCCATACGACCGACATGGGACTGCTGGAGCTGGAGTTCCGCGGTGTCCTCGATCGTCAGGATACGTTCGCTGTCGTCGATGAACGAAGACAGGGCGTTGAGCGTGGTCGTCTTGCCCGAACCCGTACCGCCCGAGACGATGACGTTCAGCCGGCAGGCGACGGCGGCCTGGAGGTAGACGGCCATTTCCTCGGAAAAGGCGCCGAAGCGGACGAGGTCGTCGATGCCGAGCTTGTCCTTCTTGAACTTCCGGATCGACACGAGCGAGCCGTCGACCGCGATCGGCGGGACCATCGCGTTGAAGCGCGAGCCGTCGGCGAGGCGGGCGTCCACGTAGGGGTTCGACTCGTCGACGCGCCGGCCGACTGCGGAGACAATCTTGTCGATGATCCGCATCAGATGGCGTTCGTCCTTGAACGTCACGTCCGAGAGCAGAAGCTTGCCGTTCTGTTCGATGAAGATCTGCTGCGGACCGTTCACCAGGATGTCCGAGACGCTGTCGTCCTTCAACAGCGGCTCGAGCGGGCCGAGGCCCTTGACCTCGTCGTAGAGCTCCTGGTTGAGCGTCTGGCGTTCCTCGCGATTGAGGACGATGGCCTTTTCCTGCAACGTCTCCTGCGCGATGGCTTGGATTTCGGCGCGCAGGTCCGCCTCCGTCGCGGTGTCGAGCGCGGCGAGGTTGAGGTTGTCCAGAAGCGCCCGGTGCAGTTCGAGCTTGATGTCCTGAAGGCGCTCGCGGCGTTTCTTCTCGCGCTCCTGCGGGGCGGCGCGGGCCTCTCGCACCGGGGTGGGGCGGCGCACGGAGACGGGTTTCGCCCCGTCCTGGGGGGCTGCGTTCGGGTCTGGGGTGGTGGCTACAGCGACCGCCCCGCCGCTGTCCTTGGTCTTCTTGTAGCGCGAAAACATCCTGTCCTATCCCCTCAGGCGGCGTCGGCGTCGGATTGGCCGACGGCGTAGAGCGATTGCGCGAGCTTTGCGATCTCGCGCCGCAGCGGGTTCTTTGCGGCTTGGCTGGCCAGCGGCAGGCCGTGATCGCAGGCCTGCGACACCACGCGCCCGCCGTCGGGCAGATGCAGGTCGAGCGAGATGCCGAGGCTTTCGGCCATGCGCTTGGCGCGGCTCTTGCCTTGCAGGTCGGTGAATTTCGGCGCCCGGTTCAGCACGAAGCGCAGTTTCTCGAAGGGCAGGTCCTCCGATTGCAGCGCGCGCTTCAGCCGCAGCGTGTTCTGGGCCGAGCGCATGTCGAGTTCGACCAGCGCGAAGTAGACCTGCGCGGTGGTCAGCACGGTTTCCGACCATTGCACCACCGCGTTCGGCAGATCGACGACGACGAAGTCGAAATGCTCGCAGGCGAGATCGATGAGCTTCTGCACCTCCGCCGGCCCGACGAGGTCGAGCGGGACGAGGTCGGGCGGAGCGGTGAGCACCTGCATGCGGTCGTCGAAATTGACGAGTGCCTGGGCGAAGGTCTCCGCGTCGAGCGCGTCGATGTCCGACAGGACCTCCAGCACCGGTTCCTTGCGCGGCAGGTCCAGATACGTCGCGGCCGATCCGAATTGCAGGCCGAGATCCAGAAGGCAGACGCGCGGCGCCTTTTCCCTGTCCTTGACGACCGTGGCGAGTTCCCAGGCCAGGTTGACGGCGAAGGTCGTCGCGCCGACGCCGCCGGCCATGCCCTGAACGGCGACCAGTACGCCGTCGCCGCCCTGGGTCAATTGCACCGCGGGCCCGTCCTGCGGCTGCGCGAGCACGGAAGGTTCGGGCCGGTGCAGCCGTTCGACCGCGGCGGCAAGTTCGCCCTCCGGAAGGGGATAGGGCACGAATTCGTCGGCGCCGTTCCTGAGCAGCCGGTGCAGCGCCGCCGGCGTTACGTCCTCGGCGATCAGCACCACCTTGATGCCGCGCCGCTTGGCGGCGGCGATCAGCGCGTCGAGCCTGTCGATATCCTCTTCGTCGGTGTCGTCGATGGCCAGCGCGATGAACTCCAGCGATGCCGCCTCGGTCTGGCCAAGGAAGGTCAGCGCCTCGGCGAGGCCGAGATCGCCCCAGGCTTCACCGAGGATCTGCTCCATGTCCTCGATCAGCAGGTCGAACAGCTGAACGTCGCGGCTGACCGTGCAGGCGCGGACCGGAGCGAACTCGGCAGTCTGGGCTGTGCTGAGCGTCATGTGCCTCACATCCTTCGTGTTCTCTTGCCGCCTGCGGGAGCGGGCGGGCCGGCGGCGTGGCGCGCGGCGGGGCAGGGCGCGTGGCGGCCGGGTCTCCGCTTTCTGGAAACTCGGCAGGCCATGCGTCCATGCCCGATGCTTGCCCCTGAATGGGGGCAACATTTGGACGAAATTATCGTGATTGTACGATGCGCAGGTACGGTCCGGAGGGGGTAGCCGCCTGGTCAGGGGCGATCAGCCGCCGCCGCCGCCGCTGCCGATCGTGCTGACATCGCCCGAGGCGAGCGTCGTTGCCGGCTGCGCGCTGCGCACGTAGTCGCGGTAGATGACCTGGGCGTACTTGCCGTCGAGGACGGTGGGATGGCCTTGCACGAAGCCGGACACCTCGGTCACCGTGCGGCGATTGCGCCGTTCGCGCCCCTCGGTGACGATCAGCGGTTGGGTCTCGCCCTCGCTGACCACGGCTTCGAGTCGCGACAGGCTTACACCCTGCTGGCCGAGATAGGCGACCACCGCCTGCGCGCGTTTCAGGCCGAGCGCCTTGTTGTAGCTGTCCGAGCCGACGAGGTCGGTGTGCCCGTAGACCCGGAATCGGACCTCGGGAAACTGACGGATCCAGTGCGCCTGTTCGCGCAGCGTGTCGCGCGCGCCGGCATCGAGCTGCGCCGAATTGAAGGCGAAGTTGACGGTGGTCATCACCTCGGTGGCGAAGCGCTGCGCGAGGTCGTAGGTGTAGTGCGCCTCGCCGCTCATCCGGGCCATGTTCGCCCGGGTGGCCTCGCCGAAGGCGCCGGTGTCGATCAGCGCGCCGGTCTCGCGGTGGAACTGCGTATAGACGGGGTCGCGGCCGGCGTCGCCGCAGGCGGACAGCCCGGCGAGGCACCCGGCGGTAATGATAAATCCGCGCATGCTGTGCCCCCTCGCCATCGTCAATCCATCACGTAGCCATAAGAGCCGTTGAAGTCCTGCCGCGCAACCTCGCCCGCGGCGCCCTGTCTGGGGCGGCGCGTGCCGTCGGTGACGCGGCCGTAGAGGAACAGGTCCTTCTCCGTCGGCGGGCGGATGCGGTCGGTTGGCAGGGCCATCGCCTCGCCGCGGGTGGGCGTGACGAGGTGCGGGGTGATGATGATTACCAGCTCGGTCTGGCTGCGCTGGTATTCGGCGCTGCGGAAGAGGGCGCCCAGGACCGGCACGTCGCCGAGCCACGGCACCTGGCCGTTGAGATCGCTGAAATCGTCCTGCAGAAGCCCCGCGATGGCAAAGCTTTCGCCGTCTCGCAACTCCACCGTCGTCGCCGCCTCGCGGCGCGAGAACGCGTCGATGGAGAAGGCGTCGATCTGGATGCCGTTCGCGGGATCGATGGCCGACACCGCGGTCTTGAGTTCGAGATTGATCAGGTCGCCGTCGACCACGCGCGGCACGAAGTCGAGCTCGATCCCGAACGGCTTGAACTCGACAGAGATCGCGCCCTCTTCCTGCGCGACGGGGATGGGGTATTCGCCGCCGGCCAGGAAACGTGCCTCCTGCCCCGACAGGGCGGTGAGGTTCGGTTCCGCGAGGGTTCTCACGACGCCCTTGGACTCGAGGGCTTCGAGAAGGATGCCGACCTCGAGCCCGCCGACGTCGAAGCCGAGGAGAGAGGCCCCCTGCGCGTCGCCGCCTGGTGTTGCGGCCCCCACCGACGTGTTGCCGACCTGGTTTCCGGTTCCTGCGCGCACGCCGAGATCGCCGCCGAATCCGCTGCCGATGATCGAAAGGGAGGAGCGCAGCGCCTTGGAGACGGAGCGCTGCATCTCCGCGAACCGGACCTTCAGCATCACTTGCTGCACGCCGCCCACGGTCATCAGGTTCGACACCCGTTCCGGTGCGTAGCGCTGTGCCAGTTCAAGCG
Organism: Roseivivax sediminis; assembly: GCF_900112685.1. Lineage (GTDB taxonomy): Bacteria > Pseudomonadota > Alphaproteobacteria > Rhodobacterales > Rhodobacteraceae > Roseivivax > Roseivivax sediminis. Next base: position 248,967 of record NZ_FOMS01000001.1, on the reverse strand, counting down.
CGCGGTCGAGCTTCTGCACCGAGGAGACCGTGCCCGACAGCACTATGCCGTCATTGGCGGTGCGCACCTCGATCTCTTCGCCCGGAAGGATCTGGCGCAGGCGTTCCTTGAACTCGGTGACGTCCGCGGCGACGCGCACGTCGACATTGGAGATCAGCCGGCCGTTCTCGTCGAGGATGGTCAGCGTCGTGGTGCCGGGCGCCTTGCCGAGAACGTAGATCGTGCGGTCGGAGAGCGACGAGATGTCGGCGATGGCGGGATTGGCGATGGACAGCTCGGCAAAGGCGGTTTCGCTTTCGACCACGACGGCGCGGTTCATCGGCACGTTGAGCGTGCGGCCGACGCTGCCCTGCACCACCCGCAGGCTCTGAGCCTCCGGCGCCGGCACCGCCAAGGGCGCAGCGGCGAGGGCCAGCCCCATCAGGGCCGCCTTCAGGATCCTGTCGATGTTCATGTGACCTGCCTTTCCGATCACGCCTCAGATGCAGGTCTTGCCGCCCGCATTTTGCGGGAGAGTGCGGGACAAACAGAATCATTGCAAGAATCAAAGGGTTTGCGGGCGGTATTTATGTGGACAAGCGGCAACAGACGGGATTTTGCGGTTTTAAATGAAAAAAGCGCCCCGTGGGGCGCCTTCCTGCAAGTCATTGAAACGGTGTCAGTTCGTGCAGGGGATCGGGATTTCCACCACCTCGGAGCCGCGGCGGGTGCGGATGGTGCAGACCTCGGGCGCCTTGGTCTTGGTGGCGGTGGTCGCCTCGATCCCGAGCAGGGCGCGCTGGTCGACCTCGATCGCCTCGGCGATGGTGTCGTCGTCCGGCGCCATCAGCGACAGCGACAGGTTGCCGGTCGATTGCGCCTGGGCCAGCGCGGCGACCTGCTGGGGACTCGCCGCGACGGTCACGGTGCGGGCGATGATCGCGCTCGTGGTGGAATCGTCCACTGTGGCGGTCTGGTCGATGGCGATCAGCTCGATCCCGGTTTCGATCAGCTTAGTCACGTCGCCCCGGGTCTGCTGGGCGCCGGAGCTTTCGCCGCGTCCGGTCCAGTAGATGTCGACACGATCGCCGGGCCGCAGGAAGCCCGAGACACCGGAGGCGACGTCGACCTTGATGGCAAAGGCGCGCTGGCCGCGGTCGAGCCGGGTGGTCAGGCTCGCCTCGCCGCCCGGTTCGCTGACCTTGATCTTCATCAGCGCCTCGTTCTTCTCGATCTGGCGCAGCGCGACGCGCGGACGGATGCCGGCGCCGGCGATCGTCGCCTCCTTGTCGAAGAACCCGTCGGGCAGGGACTCTGCCGGCCAGCGGGCGAGGCGCACATCGTCCTCGGCGATCGGCTCACCGTATCGGATCACGCGGTTGGCGACCCAGATGTCGGCGGTGGGCAGGGATACGGTCTCGGCGTTCTTCCGGCGTTCCGCGGCGAGGGCGGCTTCGTAGGCGCCGATGTAGTTCTGGGCCATGTAGACGGCAAAGCCGGCAAGGCCGAGGCCGGCGACCAGGACGAGTCCGAAAATCATTCGCATGGATGCACCTCCTCGGTGTGGCGGGCCGGTCGGGCCGATCCCTCGGGTATGGGCGCGGAAGGAGTCGAAAGAATGGCGCCGCGGCGCCGTTTTTCCGGCGCTGATCGATACTGTGGCCGGATTGCGGCGAGAGGGCTGCGGGGAGTGGATTTTCCGCCCCGTGCGCGTTGCCGGTTGATCGCCCGGGTCAGTCGATCAGCTGCGAGATGCCGTTCCAGATCGCGACGTCGGCAGTGTCCACGGCGCTTGCGCGGATGCCGAGGACCGTCAGAATCGCGAGCGTTGCAACACCGGCGACGAGTACGACCCATTCGACCGTGACGACGCCGTCCTCGTTGGCCAGGAAGAGTTGAAGAGAGCGCGTCATCCGCATCGCCTCGCCAGGTCACATCATCAAACTGCGCCGGACTTTGTGCGCGTGCACCCCTGAGCCTCGGGCAAAACGTCCGACTGCAGGGGCAGATCGGAAGCGCGGGCCTTGCGGCACTGGTACGAAAGGGGGCGCCGATGGCGCCCCCGTTTGAATGCGAGGCGGATATTACTCCGGCGTGGTGACTGCGGTGATCCCGCCGTAGTTGGTCTCGGTGCCGCCGGTCATAGCCGCGCCGGCGCCATCGACCAGTGCGGTCGCATTGCCTTCGATCGTGGAATAGGCCGCGATGGCGAGGCCCACGATGGCTGCGGTCAGAACGACCCAGTCAACGGTCACTGCGCCGGCTTCATCCTTGCGGAAGTTGTTCAGAAACTTGATCATCGTCTTTCTCCGTGTGAAATCTTGCTCTTCGCTTTCAACCGGTTCCGGCGCTTCGTTGGGGTCTCTCATCTCCCCGCTCCGTCGCGGCATGTCGTCAATTAGCCGGTGAAATGGGGCACCATTTTGGCTGAGCCGGGTCCTTTTTGCAGTTGACGGCTTTTTTGCCCTGATCCGCTTCAAGGCATTGAAATAAATAATAATTAATCTTCAATCGAATTTTCAAAGCTGCTCGGGGGCCGGTCGGGCCGGATGTTTGCGGCAAGCTTGCCACCATGATGGCGGCCTCGCGGCCCGTGGGGTTCATATGCGGCACGCCCTCGGGCAAGATGCGGCGAAAGCGGTCCAGAACCGTCCAGCGACACGAGGCAGAGCAGCCCATGCGCACCGGATCCACCCTGGCGGCCCTCGCGGTCGTGCTTTGCATGTCCGTTCCCGCCCCGGCGGTGGCGGACTTCACCTTCAAGCGCGTCTCGCCCCCCAAGGCCGGCGCGTCCAAGCGTATCACCGTGCAGATCGCGCCGCGGTCCAATCCGGCGGTCCTGCCGCCGCCCGTCATCGCCGAGCCGAAGGCACCGGCAAAGAGCGTGGCGACGGCGGCGGCCGTGACCCCCAGGCGCCCCGACGGCACCGGCCGCTACGGCTGGTTCTGGGACGCGGTGGGCGTCGGGCTCGACGGGGCCGGGCCGGGACGGCTGGAGCCTGCGCTGAGGGAGCTGAAGAAGGCGCCGGCGGGCTCCGGGGTGGCGACCCCACGCCTTCAGGCCCTGCAGGACATGGCCCGCGCCCACGGTCGCGACATCCTCGCTGCGACCATCGGCACCGAGGTGTCGCCGGCGCTGGCCCTCGCGGTGATGGCGATCGAATCGGGCGGCCGGGCGAAGGCCGAAAGCGGTGCCGGCGCGCAGGGGCTGATGCAGCTCATGCCCGCCACCGCCGACCGCTTCGGCGTGGCGGACAGCTTCGATGCCGGGCAAAATATCCGCGGCGGCATCGCCTTCCTGGACTTCCTGATGAAGAAGTTCGACGGCGATCCGATCCTTGTCCTCGCGGGTTACAATGCCGGCGAGAATTCCATCGCGCCCAACAACGGCGTGCCGCCCTACGCCGAGACGCGCGATTACGTGCCCAAGGTGCTCGCCGCGTTCGAGACCGCCCGCGGGCTGTGCAAGACGCCGCCGATGTTCCTGTCGGACGGCTGCGTGTTCCACGGGCTCTGAGGCTCAGCGCGCCCGCAGCACCGCACCGGGGTTCATGATCCCCCCAGGGTCGAGCGCGTCCTTGATCGCGCGCATCGCCGCCAGTTTCGCAGGGTCCTGGTAGCGTTCGAGGTCGTCGACCTTGAGGCGGCCGATCCCGTGCTCGGCGCTGACCGACCCGCCCATCTCGTGCACGAGGTCATGCAGGACCCGCTTGATGTCGTCGCGTTCGGCGTCGTGGTCGGCGCGGCTGCGGCCCGGGGCGGGAAAGACGTTGTAGTGCAGGTTGCCGTCCCCGACATGGCCGAAGCAGTTGACCCGGAACTCCCCGATCCGCTTCAGCCGCGCGATGCCCTCGGGAATGAACTCCGGGATCGCCCCCAGCGGGACGGAGATGTCGTGCGAGGATACCGCCCCGATCATCCGGTTCGCCTCGGGAATACGCTCGCGCACCTGCCAGAAATCCTGCGCCTGCGCGTCCGATTGCGCGATAAGCCCGTCGGAGACGAGTCCCGCCTCCAACGCCTCGGCGAAAAGCTCCTCCAGCGCCGTGGCCGGGTCGAGCCCCTGCGGCAGGCCGACCTCGATCAGCACGCTCCACTCGGGCTTGGTGTCGAAGGGCTGGCGCACCTCCGGGAGCGTCTCTGCGAGGAAATCGTAGCCGGTGCGCGACATGATCTCGAAGGCGCTCACGGCCTCGCCCATCCGGTCGCGGGCCCGCGCCAGCAGCGACAAGGCGGCGGCCGGATCCTCTACCACCAGAAGCGCGGTGCCCGTGGCGGCCGGACGCGCGAAGAGCCGCAGGCTCGCCGCCGTGATCACCCCCAGCGTGCCCTCCGCCCCGATCAGCAGGTTGCGCAGATCGTATCCGGTATTGTCCTTTCGCAGCCGCCTCAGGCCATGCCAGACCTCGCCCGAGGGCAGCACCGCCTCCAGCCCGAGGCAGAGGTCGCGTGCATTGCCGTAGCGCAGCACATTCACCCCTCCGGCATTCGTCGCCAGCAGCCCGCCGATCCGCGCGGACCCTTCGGAGGCCAGCGACAGCGGAAACAGCCGCCCGGCCTCCGCCGCCGCGTCCTGTACCTCCGTCAGGATCGCGCCGGCCTCGGCGATCAGCACGTTTTCCTCGGGATGGACGGCGCGGATCGCACGCATCCGTTCGAGCGAGATCAGCAGCGGCGCCGCGCCGCCGTCCTTTGGCACGAGCTGCCCGCCGACCAGGCCCGTGCCGCCGCCATAGGGCAGGAGCGCGACGCGCGCTTCGCTGCAGGCGCGGACGATCGTCGCGACCTCCTCGGCACTGCGGGGCAGGGCGATGGCGGCCGCGTGGCCCTGCCAGCGCCCGCGCGGCTCCTCAAGGTGGCGCGGCTCGGCGGCGCGCAACGTGTCCGGCGGCAACTGCGCGGCGAGCGCATCGAGGAAGGCGGAATCGGCGGGAACAAGGGACATGGGGCAGGCTCCGGTCGCGGGCGTCGCCCCTGACCTATCCTCCCCGCGTGCGGTTGCCAAACCGGCGGCCTAGTCGTCGCTCAGCCGCTCGGGCTCCAGCACCATCACCGTGCGGCGCGAGGGCAGGGTGGCGAGCGAGACGTCGATGCTCGACGTGCCGGTCCGTTCGATCGCCCAGCGCTCGGACACGCCGTCCAGGAAATCCTCCAGCGCGTAGCCCGAGAACCAGTGCATCGGGATGACGATGGACGATTTCAGCCGTTCGACCACCCGGATCATCGCCTCGCGCGACATGGTGTAGCCGCCGTCCACCGGCACCATCAGCACGTCTGCGCGGCCGAGCGCGGCGTATTGCTCGTCGTTCGGCTCGTGGTGCAGGTGGCCCAGATGGGCGATGCACAGACCCGCGGTCTCGAACACGAAGATCGAATTGCCGCTCTCCTCGCGCTCGCCATAGCCCGAACGGATATCGGTGGAGACGTTGCGCACCAGCATCTCGCCGAGGTCGACGTAATGGTCGATGCCGGCCCCGAACTCCGCGCCCCAGCCGCGCAGCACGTGCGGAATCGCCGGGTCCGGGTTCGGCGTCCAGTGCGAGGAATGGGCATGGTTCATGGTGACCACGTCGGGGATCATCTCGGTCATGCCGATGAACCCGGTGAAGTCGGTCACCGCGTTCAGCCCGCCCTCGGTGCGGATAAGGAACGAGGCGTGGCCGATATAGCGGATGCGCACGGCGTATTCCTCGATCGGAGCCTGCCAACTGGCCTTGTGCAGATAGCGGATGCCGGGCGCGGCGTCGGCGACGGCGATGCAATGACTCGGCTGCCGCGTCTCCTGCGCAGTGGCGGGAAGGGCGAGCGTCAGGGCAAGAGCGGCAAGGGCGATGCGGATCATGGGCGGGCCTCCTTGCCGGCAGGCTAACAAGCCCGCCGCGCCGGGACGCCATCACAACCGCGTGTGACCCGCTTCCGCCCCGCCCGCGCGGCCCTTCGTGCCCGAAACGCCGCCGCAGCGCCTCGCCGCCCCGCTTCTTTGGGCCGGAAAATACTCCGGGGGTGCGGGGGCTGGCCCCCGCTCCCGTTCCCACCACCGGCGCCGTCCGGCAGCCGAATAGCCCCGCCGGTTCAGCCCACCTGCGTGCGCCCGCGCCGGTCCATGCGCAGCGCGGCATAGAGCACATGCGTCCGCCAGCGCCCGTTGATCTGCAGGTAGCTCTGCGCCACGCCCTCGTACTTGAACCCGGACCGCTCCAGCAGCCCGCGCGAAGCGACGTTCTCGGGCAGGCAGGCCGCCTCCACGCGGCTGATGTCCATGCGCTCGAAGGCCTGGTGCACCATCGCCTCGATCGCCTCGCGCATGTAGCCCTGGCGCGCGAAGGGCTGGCCGATCCAGTAGCCCATGGTCCCCGACTGCGCCGGGCCGCGGCGAATGTTGTCGAGCGTGAGCGCCCCCATGAGCTGCGAATCGTCGCGGCGGATCAGGAAGATCGGCACGGCCGTGCCGGCGGCGATCGACCGGCCGGCCCAGTAGACGCGGTTGGTGAAGGCCTTGCGGCTGAGGTGGTCGCTGGCCCAGGTCGGCTCCCAGGGCTTCAGGAACGTCTCGCTGTCGGCGCGCAGGCGGCTCCAGGCGACGTAATCGGCATGCATCGGCGGGCGCAGGGTGAGACGCTCCGTCTCGATCCGGAACCGCCGACGCAGGCCGATCATCACGCGACCCGGCGCGCGTTCAGCGATGCGAGGTCGGGCGCACCCGACACCGGCCCGTAAAGCGCGAGCGCCGCGCGCGCCTCGCTCGCGGTCTTCTCGGCGAAGGCGCGGACGTCGGCGTCGGAGACCGCGTCGATCCGTGCCACGGTATCCTCGATCGACGGCACCTTGCCCCAGATCTGCACCATGCGCGCGGCGCGCTCGGCGCGGGCCGAGGGGCTTTCCAGCCCCATCAGCAGTCCGGCCTTCATCTGCGCGCGGGCGCGGGCGACCTCTTCGCTGCTCAGATCCTCGGCGGCGCGCTTCATCTCGTCGATGGTGATCTCGGTCAGCGCGCCGATCTCCTCGCCGCTGGTGCCGGCATAGATCGTCGTCGTGCCGGTGTCGGCATAGGCCCCGGTCTGGGCAAAGATCGTGTAGCACAGGCCCCGGTTCTCGCGGATCTCCTGGAACAGGCGCGAGGACATGCCGCCGCCGAGCGCCATGGAGTAGATCTGCCCGGTGTAGAACTCCGGCTCGCGGTAGCCCGGCGCCTCGAAGGCGAGCGCGAGATGCGCCTGCTCCAGCGTCTTGTCGCGTCGCACCTCGCCGCCATGGAAGCGCGCGGGATCGGCGATCGCCGCACCGCGCGGGACCATATCGCCGAACAGCGCCTCTGCCTGCGCGACGATGCGGTCGTGATCGACCGCGCCGGCAGCCGACAGGATAAGCTGATCGGGGCCGTAATGCTCTTCCACGAAGGCGGCGAGGTCGGCGCGGCCGAAGCCCGTGACGCGCTCCGTCTCGCCCAGGATCGTCCGGCCGATCGGCTGCTCGGGATAGCACTTCTCCTGCAGCCAGTCGAAGATGATGTCGTCGGGCGTGTCGAGCGCCTGGCCGATCTCCTGCAGGATCACGTGCCGCTCGGTCTCGATCTCCCTGGCATCGAACAGCGGGTTGCGCAGGATGTCGGCGATCACGTCGAGCGCGAGGCCGGTATCGGCCGCCAGCACGCGGGCGTAATAGGCGGTGACCTCGCGGCTTGTGTAGGCGTTGATGTAGCCGCCGACATCCTCGATCTCCTCGGCGATGCGCAGGGCCGACCGGCTCGCGGTGCCCTTGAACGCCATGTGTTCGAGGAAATGCGCCACGCCGTTCTGTTCGGGGCGCTCGTGCCGGCCGCCGGCCGACACCCAGATGCCGAGCGCGGCGGAGCTGAGCCCCGGCATGTATTCGGTGACGACGCGGAAGCCGTTGGACAGGGTCGTGGTCTGTAGGGTCAAGTGCGGATACGCTCCTGGATGAGGTCTTGAAGGGCCGACAGATCGTTGGGCGCGCGGGTGATCCGCTCCTCGAGGTCGAAGAGGTTGGCCATGCGCTCGGGCAGGGCGGGGCGGATGCCGGTCGCGGCCTCGACGGCGTCGGGGAATTTCGCGGGATGGGCGGTGGCCAGCGTGACCATCGGCACCGCCGGGTCGCGCTGCTCTTCGGCCACCTTCACGCCGATTGCGGTGTGGGGGCAAATGAGCTCGCCCATCTCGGCATGGGCGCGCGCAATCGCGGCCGAGGTCTCCTCCTCGGAGGCGCGGCCGCTGTCGAAGCGCTCGCGCAGCGCCTCCAGCGCGCCCTGGCTGACATGGAAGCCGCCGCCGGATTTCAGCTCGTCCATGAGCTGCGCCACCGCAGCGCCGTCGCGCCCGTAGGCGTCGAAGAGCGCGCGTTCGAAGTTCGACGACACCTGGATGTCCATGGATGGAGAGATCGACGGCGCGACCCCCTCGGTGCGGTAATCGCCCGAGCGCATTGCGCGGTCGAGGATGTCGTTCTGGTTGGTGGCGATCACCAGCCGCTCGATCGGCAGGCCCATGGACTTCGCGATGGAGCCGGCGAAGATGTCGCCGAAATTGCCGGTGGGCACGGTAAAGCTGACCTTGCGGTCGGGCGCCCCCAGCGACACCGCCGCCGAGAAGTAGTAGACCACCTGCGCCAGCACCCGCGCCCAGTTGATGGAATTCACCGCCGCCAGCCGCACCCCGTCGCGGAAGGTGTCGTCGGCGAACATGTCCTTCAGCCGGGCCTGCGCGTCGTCGAAATGCCCGTCGATGGCGACGGCGTGCACGTTGGCCTCGGACGGGGTGGTCATCTGCCGGCGCTGCACCTCCGACACCCGCCCGTGCGGGTAGAGGATGAACACATCCACTGCATCGAGCCCGCGGAATGCTTCGATCGCCGCCGAGCCGGTGTCGCCCGAGGTCGCGCCGACGATGGTCACCCGCTCGCCGCGGCGCGTCAGGGCCTCCTCGAAGAGCTGGCCGATCAGCTGCATCGCGAAGTCCTTGAACGCCAGCGTGGGTCCGTGGAACAGTTCCAGCAGGAAATGGCCGGGCGCGAGCTCAACCATCGGCGCGCGCGCGCCGTGGCCGAAGCCGGCATAGGCCTTTTCAATCAGATCGCCGAAGGTCCCGTCGCTGAAGGTGTCCCCCACGAAGGGCCGCATCACCCGGAACGCGGTTTCCTCGTAGCTCAGACCATGCAGCGCCCGGATCTCGGCGGCGGGCATCTGCGGCACCGTCTCGGGCACGTAGAGCCCGCCGTCGCGGGCGAGGCCCGACAGCATCGTGTCCTCGAACGAAAGGGCGGGGGCGCGGCCCCGTGTCGAGACGTAGTTCATGGAGCGGGGTCCTCGCTGGGCATGCGCCAGGCCCGGCGGCGGATCCAGACCAGGGTCATCAGGATCCAGACCACGGCCAGCGCGAACCAGGTGATGGCGTATTGCAGGTGATTGTTCGGAATGCCCTGGGTGGACACCGGCAGGGGTTCCACTCCCGGCGCGGCGGGTGTCTCCTGCCGCACAACGGCCAGCAGCGGCTCGGTGCCCAGAGCCTCGGACATGGCGCCTAGGTCGCGGGAGAACCAGGTGTTGCCGCCTTCGTCGTTCTCGGGAGTGAAGCCGCCGCGCTCGTCGGGCCACAGCAGGTTCGCGCGCACCGAGGTCTCGCCGATCCGGCGCGGCGCGTCCTTGGCGTCATTGGGCACGAAGCCGCGGTCGAGCAGCAGGCGGCGGCCGTCCTCGGTGGTGAATGGCGCCACGATCCGGTAGCCGGCGCCGAGCCGCTTGCGACTGACGAGAACGTGCAGCTCACCGGGCCCGATGCTGCCCGAAAGCGCCACCGGCCGGTATTCGTGCGCGGCCTCGGTCGGGCTCGCGGGCAGCGGCACCGGGTCGGCCGAGATGGTGCTGTCGATCTGATGCAGGATGCCCTGTTTCCAGGTCAGCCGCTGCACCTGCCAGGTGCCGAGCGCGACCAGGATGGCGGCGCCGACAAGGCCGATCAGCAAGGGGGCGGCAAGGCGTTTCACAGGGCAGGTCGGGTCCGCGATTGGTCCGCCCGACACGGGGCGGGTGAGGGCAGAACGGGCTTACTCCCCGCGCGGGGGAAGGTTCAACCGCAAACGCGCGCCCGGCGCTGCTCCGTCGTGACCGCCGGGGTCGCGCCTGCCGCCGGGCAATGCACGTCCGGTCCGGTGCGCGCCCCCCCTGTCTTCTTCTTGCCGGATAGCCCCCGGGGGTCGCCGCAGGCGCGGGGGGCAGAGCTCTCTCGGGCCTCGCCCGCACACGTCGTCAGCCGTTCCGTAGCGAATCCTCCCACCGGCCCGAGAAGCCCTCGGGCACCAGCAGGATCTCGCGGTCCACGTCGGTCACGTGCCGCTTTCCGCACAGTGCCATGGAGATGTCGAGTTCGTTGCGGATGACCTCGAGCGCCTTGGTCACGCCCGCCTGACCCATCGCGCCCAGCCCGTAGATGTAGGCGCGGCCGATATGCACGCCGTGCGCGCCCATCGCCAGCGCCTTCAGCACATCCTGGCCCGACCGGATGCCCGAATCGAGATGCACCTCGACCTTGTCGCCCACAGCTTCCAGCACCGGGCCGAGCGCGCGGATCGAGGACAGCGCCCCGTCGAGCTGCCGGCCGCCGTGGTTCGACACGATGATCGCGTCGGCGCCCACGTTCACCGCCTGCCGGGCATCCTCGGGTTCCATGATGCCCTTGATGATCAGGGGGCCGTTCCACATGTCGCGGAAGGTCCGGATGCGGTCCCAGTCGAGCGACTGGTCGAACTTGGCATGGGTCCAGGCGATCAGCGAGGAAGGATCGTTGATGCCCGAGACGTGGCCCACGATGTTGCCGAACTGGCGCCGCTTGGTCTGAAGCATTTCCAGGCCCCAGCCCCACTTCGTCGACAGGTCCACCATGTTGCGAAGCGTCGGCTTCGGCGGCGCAGAGAGACCGTTCTTGAGGTCCTTGTGGCGCTGTCCGAGGAGCTGCAGATCGACCGTGATCACCGCCGCAGAGCATTCGGCCGCCTTCGCCCGGTCGAAGAGGCGCTGCATGTAATCGTCGTCGTTGAGTGTGTAGACCTGCAGCCAGAACGGTTTCGAGGTGTTCGCGGCGACATCCTCGATCGAACAGATCGACATGGTCGACAGCGTGTAGGGCACACCGAAGGCTTCGGCCGCCTTGGCCGCCTTGATCTCGCCGTCGGCGTTCTGCATTCCGGTCATGCCCACCGGGGCGAGCGCCACCGGCATCGAGACGTCCTTGCCAAGCATGGTGCTGGCGGTGCTGCGGTCGGTCAGGTTCTTGGCGACGCGCTGGCGCAGGTAGAGCTTGTCGAAATCCGAGGAATTCTCGCGGAAGGTCTGCTCGGTCCAGCTGCCGGATTCGCAGTAGTCGTAGAACATCTTCGGCACGCGGCGCCGGTAGATGCGCTTGAGATCCTCGATCTCGGTTATGACAGGCATGACAGACTCCTCCGAACCGGTGCCGAAGCACTAGCAAGCGGCGGCCGGTCCGGCAACGTTGCCCCTGTCGCTGGATGTGTTTTCTCGGAGGACGGGCCGATTTGCCCGCCGGCGCGGCCCCGGCTGCGCTCGCCCGGGGCCGCGCGGTCGCTCAGGCGTTCCAGGCCGTGTCCTTGCCCTCGAACGACACGCGGGTCGGCAGGCCGATCCGGTCGAGCACGGTGAAGAACGGCTTGGGGTCCATTTCCTCCACGTTCTTCATGGTGCCGGCGTCCCAGTCGCCTTCGGCGATCAGGATCGCCGCGGCGACCGGCGGCACGCCGGCGGTGTAGGAGATGCCCTGCGATCCGACCTCGGTATAGGCGTCCTTGTGGTCGGCCACGTTGTAGACGAAGACCTCCGTGTCCTTGCCGTCCCTGGTGCCCTTCACCAGGTCGCCTATGCAGGTCTTGCCGGTATAGTTCGGCGCAAGGCTCGACGGATCGGGCAGGCAGGCCTTCACCACCTTCAGCGGCACCACCTCCTGGCCCTCGGCCAGCTTGACGGGGTGTTCGGACAGAAGCCCGATGTTCTTCAGCACCGTGAAGACGTTGATGTAATGCTCACCGAAGCCCATCCAGAACCGCACGTCGGCCTGCGGGTAGTTGGTGGCCAGCGAATGCACCTCGTCATGGCCGGACTGGTAGGCCATCTGCTTGCCCACGACCGGCAGATCCCATTCGTGGCCGGTCTCGAACATCTGCTTTTCCTTCCACTGGCCGTCCTCCCAGTAGTAGACGACGCCGGTGAATTCGCGGAAGTTGATCTCGGGGTCGAAGTTCGTGGCGAAATACTTGCCGTGGCTGCCGGCGTTCACGTCGACGATGTCGATGGATTTCACCTCGTCCATGTATTCGTCGATGGCAAACCGCGCGAAGGCGTTGACGACGCCCGGATCGAAGCCTGCGCCGAGGATCGCGGTCACGCCCTTTTCCGTGCAGGCGTCCTTCTTCTTCCACTCGTAGTTGGCGTACCACGGCGGGGTTTCGCAGATCTTGTCGGGCTCTTCGTGGATCGCGGTGTCGATATAGGCCGCGCCGGTCGCGAGGCACCCGTCGAGGACGTGCATGTTCACGAAGGCGGTACCGACGTTGATGACGATCTCGCAGCCTGTCTTGCGGATCAGATCGGCCACATCGTCGGGCTTCGTCGCGTCGAGCTGATGGGTCTCGAACACGCCGTCCTGCTTCATGGCCTTCTTCTCGTGCACGCTTTCGACGATGGCGTCGCATTTCGACTTCGTGCGCGAGGCGATGTGCAGATCGCCTAGGATGTCGTTGTTCTGCGCGCATTTGTGCGCGACCACCTGGGCGACGCCGCCGGCGCCGATGATCAGGACGTTCTTTTTCATGAGGAGAGGGACCCCCTTGGTCTACAGGGTGGGTTTCGGGCGCTCTCAGCCGAGCGCCGCCTTGAAATCGTCGTAGCCGAAATCGCGCACGAGGCGCTCCGTCCCGTCGGTCTCGCGGATGGCGATGGCCGGCATCTTGACGCCGTTGAACCAGTTCTTCTTGACCATCGTGTAACCGCCCGCGTCCTGAAGCGACAGCCGGTCGCCGGGCCTCAGCGCCTCGGGGAAGCGGAACTCGCCGAAGATGTCGCCGGCCAGGCAGGACTTGCCGCAGATCATCCATTCCTCGGGCCCCTCGTTCGGGGCGACATGGCCGCTTTCGCGGTAGATCAGAAGGTCGAGCATGTGCGCCTCGACCGACGAGTCCACGATGGCGAGGTTCTTGCCGTTGAACAGCGTGTCGAGCACCGTGACTTCGAGCGTCGTCGAGTTGGTGATCGCCGCTTCGCCGGGTTCGAGGTAGACCTGCACCTCGTTCTGCCCGCCGAAGCGCTTGAGCCGTTCGGCCAGCTTGTCGAGCGGATAGTCCTCGCCGGTGAAGTGGATGCCGCCGCCGAGGCTGATCCAGTCCATCTGCCGGATGAGGTGCCCGAAGCGCTGCTCGATCATGCCGAGCATGGCGTCGAAGCGCTCGAAGCTCGCGTTCTCGCAATTGTTGTGGAACATGAAGCCCGAGATCATGTCCTTGACCGGCTCGATATCCTCGGGCGCGTGTTCTCCGAGGCGCGAGAACGGCCGCGCCGGATCGGCGAGGTCGAAATCCGAGGTCGACACGCCGGGGTTCACGCGCAGCCCGCGCGTGTGGTTCGCGCTCTGGCTGTCGAAGCGCCGCAGCTGGTTGGCTGTGTTGAAGATCACCTTGTCCGAGACGCGGATGACCTCGTCGATCTCGTGGTCGGCCCAGGCGACGCAATAGGCGTGCGTTTCGCCGCCGAACTCCTCCGCGCCGAGCTTGACCTCGAAGAGCGAGGAGGAGGTGGTGCCGTCCATGTACTCGCGCATCAGGTCGAACACGCCCCAGGTCGCGAAGCATTTCAGCGCCAGCAGCGACTTGGCGCCGGAGTTCTCGCGCAGCCAGGCGATCTTCTCGAGATTCGGCAGGAGGCGCGCCTTGTCGATGAGGTAATAGGGCGTCTCGGGCATGGTGCGGCTCCTGTGCATCTCGCTGTCGGGCCATAAGGTCGGCGCGGGCGCACGGGCTAACGCCCGCGGGGCGGGAGATAGAGCCCGAAGGGCCGGGGCGCAAGGTTATGGGAGGGGAGGGTAAGCCGAAGGCTTGGCGCGAAGGCCGCGGGCAAGCTGGCCGCCGAGCCCCGCGCAACTCGGCCCGAAGTCAAGCCGAAGGCGCCGGGCCAGCGCCGGCCCGTCCCCGCGGGTCGGCGCTTTGTCACCCTCGTGCACCGTTCGGATTGCGGAGGGGATTGGCTTCCATAAAGCGCCGACCTTGAAGGTACCGAGCGCCAACCCACGGACCGGCGCTGTCCCGCCGCCTTCAGGCCGGTCCTCTGGGCGCCGCCGCTGGTAGGGTGGGCGATTCGCCCACCCGCGGCTCAGGCCGAGTGCGCCCCGTCGGCGAGGCCCCTGACGAAGCGCAGCACCTCGTCGACCGGTTTCTCCGCCGCGATCTCGGAGACGATGGCCGACCCGACGACGCAGCCATCCGCGATGCCGGCGATGTCGCGCGCGCTCTCGGGGGTGCGGATGCCGAAGCCGACGATCACCGGCAGGTCGGTCTTCGCCTTGATGCGCGACACTTCCGGGCCGACCTCGGTCGCCTCGGCCGCCGCGGCGCCGGTGATCCCGGTGATCGACACATAGTAGACGAAGCCCGACGTGTTCTCGAGCACCTTCGGCAGGCGCTTGTCGTCCGTCGTCGGCGTGGCGAGGCGGATGAAGTCGATCCCGGCCTTCTGCGCCGGGATGCACAGCTCGTCATCCTCCTCGGGGGGCAGGTCGACGACGATCAGCCCGTCGATCCCGGCCGCCTGCGCCTCGGCGAGGAAACGGTCCACGCCGCGCGAATAGATCGGGTTGTAGTACCCCATCAGCACGATCGGCGTCTCCGCGTCCCCGGCGCGGAAGTCGCGCACCATCTCCAGCGTCTTGTCGAGCGTCATGTGCCCGGCGAGCGCCCGCTGGCCCGCCGCCTGGATCGTCGGGCCGTCGGCCATCGGATCGGTGAAGGGCACGCCCAGCTCGATCACGTCGACGCCGGCCTCCGGCAGGCCCTTCATCACCGCGAGAGAGCGTTCCACGTCCGGATCGCCGGCCATGATGTAGGCCACGAACGCCTTGCGGCCCTCGGCCTTCAGCGCCGCGAAGCGCCTGTCGATCCGCGTCATGGACGATCCCTCCCTCAAATGTCGCCGATCGACGTGCCAGCGCCGGGCGCGGAAATCAATGGCGATTGCGCGCCGCGCTGCCGCATCGCCGCTCGCCCCCCTGTGCAGCGCCGCGTGGGGCGCTATGCTGGCGTGCAACGCGACAGAACCCGAAGGACATCGACCGAATGAAATCCGCCCCGCTTCTCGTCCTGCCCGCCGCCCTCCTTCTTGCCGCCTGCGATACCGGCATGGGCCCGGGCGCGGACGGACCCGCCCCGACCCAGGGCTACGGTTGGACCGTCCAGAGCGATCCGGTCTCGGCGGCCTTCGGCCCGGTGGGCGGACGGGCGGAGGTCTCGGTCGCCTGCCGCGCCACGCCGGCCGGTGCCCGCGTTGTCGCCTGGACCTACGACGCGCCCGCGCGCCCCGGGACCGGCGAGGTGCTGACCATCGCCGCAGGCGGGTTGCAGGCGACGGTCTCCATGACCGGGCAGGCGGACGACGACGGCTCCGGCGGGCTCTGGGTCGGCTCGGTCGCGCCGAACGATCCCTCGCGCCAGGTGCTCGCGGCCGCGTCCGACCCGGTGACCTTCAGCCTGTCCTCGGGCGCCTCGGTGACGGCGCCCGAGGCGGGGCCGGCGCTGCAGGTCTACCGCGCCTGCTGGTAACTCCAGGGAGACGTTCTCATGCGCATCCTCTTCACCGGCGGCACCGGCAAGGCCGGCCGCCATGTCGTGCCGTACCTCCGCGATCTCGGGCACACCATCGTCAACGCCGATCTGCATCCCCTCGGCGAGACCGGCGTCGACGACCTGCGCGTCGATCTGACCGACAGCGGGCAGGTCTGGGGCGCGCTCACCCAGCTCGGCAATATCGGTGAGCTCGACGATCCCGCCGCCCGCGACCGCTTCGACGCGGTCGTGCATTTCGCCGCCCTGCCGCGCATCCTCATCGCCCCGGACGGGGAGACCTACCGCACAAACGTTCTGTCGACCTACAACGTGATCGAGGCGGCGGTGAAACTGGGCATCCGCAAGGTGATCTTCGCCTCGTCCGAGACGACCTACGGCATCTGCTTCGCCCCCGGCGACAAGGCGCCGGACTACATCCCGGTGGACGAGGCGCATCCGACGATCCCGCACGACAGCTACGCCATGTCGAAGGTCGCCAACGAGGTCACGGCGCGCAGCTTCCAGGCGCGCAGCGGCGTCGACATCTACGGGCTGCGCATCAACAACGTGATCGAACCGCACGAATACGCCACCGACTTCCCCACATACCTGCAGCACCCCGAGATGCGGCGCCGCAATATCTTTGCCTATATCGACGCCCGCGACCTGGGGCACATGGTGGAATGCTGCCTGAACAGCGACGGTCTGGGTTACGAGGTGTTCAACGTCGCCAACCCCGACAGTTCGGTCGGCATCCCGTCGGCCGAAGTGGCGGAGCGCTTCTATCCCGGCGTGCGGCGCCGCCGCGAGATGGGCGAATGGGAAACGTTCTACGACATCGAAAAGGCGCGGCGCCTTCTCGGCTTCGCGCCGAAACATTCCTGGCGCGACGCGCTGGGGATGGAGCGGCCGTGACCGCCTCGGGGCTCGGTCCGCTGAACTCCGCGTGATCGGCTCCGCCGCGGCACGGCCGCGGAGTCCTGTCGTCGTGCGCAAGGGATTGATTTCGAGGGAAGAAACCGGCTCGCGCATCTTCGTTTCGGTGCGCGCGCGGACCCGCCGCAAGCGGTCGTCCGCTCACCGGCGATCTTGTCAGACCCCGCCGCTCCGCTGTATCCGGAGAACATGATCCGACCCGCACTCATCGCGCTCTGCGCCGCTCTTCCGCTCCCGCTCGCCGCGCATCCTCATGTCTTCGTCGACACCGAGCTGACGATAAAGGTGGACGAGGACGGCCGGATCACCGGCACCGAGATGACCTGGACCTACGACGAATTCTTCACTCTCCTGATCCTGGAGGACATGGGACTCGACGCCGATGCCGACGGTGTGCTGACGGAGGCCGAGAAGGCGGAGCTGATGGGCTTCGACTTCGAGGTCTGGCCGGAAGGGTTCGAGGGCGATCTCTACCTTCACGCCGACGGAGAGAAGGTGGCGCTGGGGCGTCCCGTCTCCACCGGGATCGACGTGGTTGACGGCAAGATCGTCTCCACCCACACACGCACCGTGCCGGACGCTCCGGCAGAGGGTGCGACCTTCCGGCAATACGATCCGACCTACTACGTCGCCTACACGCTGGACGAGGTCAGGGTCGACGGAGCGTGCCGCGCGGATGTCACGCCCCCCGATCCCGACGCGGGCGAGGAAGCCCTTGCGGAGGCGCTCACCGATTACAGCGAGGACCAGTTCGAGGTGCTCGAGCTCGGCATCCACTACGCCGACGACATCACGCTGACATGCGCGCACTCCTCCTGATCCTGTCGGCCGCCGTGGCGGCGCTCGCGGTCTGGCTCTGGGGATTCGGCGGCGCGGATCTGGTGGCCGCGCGGGCCGCGTCCGGGCAGGCCGAGGCGCAGAGGGCCATGGCCGGCGCGCTGCGCAGCCTGCGCGCAGGCGAGCCGGGGGCGTTGGCGGCGCTCTGCGGTCTGGCCTTCACCTACGGGGTCTTTCACGCCGCGGGGCCGGGCCACGGCAAGGTGCTGATCGGCGGCTACGGGGTCGGGCGCCGCGTGGCGCTCCTGAAACTGTCGGGCCTGGCGCTCGCGTCCAGCCTGGCGCAGGCGGCGGCGGCAGTTGCGCTGGTCTATGGCGGCCTGTGGCTCCTGGGCTGGGGCCGGACGGAGATGACCGCCGCCGCCGAGCGCTGGTTCGCCCCGGCAAGCTACATCGCCATCGGGCTGATCGGACTCTACCTTCTGGTCAGGGGCTTGCGGCGGTTACTGGCGCTTTCGCCGCGCTTTGCCGTCGCGCCGGTCGCGGCGGGCGCGCATGCCGGCGGCCACGTCCACCCTCATGCCTCCGCGCACGAGCATGGGCACGTCCATCGCGCGGCGGATGCGGCCGGCGACCGTCACGGGCACGATCACGATGCCGGCCATGCGCACGACGACCATGCCGATCACCACCATCACGACGACGGTGTCTGCCCCTCCTGCGGCCACCGCCACGCGCCGACCGCCGAAGAGGCGGCGCGCGTCGGCTCGCTCCGGGAGGCGGCGGCGCTGATTGCGGCGGTGGCGATCCGGCCCTGCACCGGCGCGCTGTTCCTGCTGATCCTGACCTGGCGCATGGAGATCGCCGGCGCCGGCATCCTCGCGACCTTCGCGATGGGGCTGGGCACCGCCGCGATCACCGTGGGCGTTGCCATCGCCGCCGTCGCCTTCCGCGAAGGCGCCGTTGCGCGAATCGCGGCCGGCCCCGGCGCTGCGCGGATTCTGGCGGGAATCGAGGCGATGGCGGGGAGTATCGTCGCTCTCCTGGCGCTGCAGCTTCTTTTGCGGGCGGTCTGAGCCGTCTTGCCGCCGAAAGAGGCGCAGCGTAGAGCGCGGCCATGTCCGCCCAGATGCCCTATCCCCAGCACGTCCGCGCGGTGCTGACGCTGGGCCTGCCGCTTGTCGGCGGGCACCTGGCGCAGTTCGCCATCGGGCTGACCGACACGGTGATGATCGGCTGGTACGGGGCGGAAGAACTTGCGGCGCTGACGCTCGCGCATACCGCCTTCATCACGCTGTTCCTGCTGGGCGCGGGGGTGGCCTGGGCGGTGATGCCGATGGTCGCAAGCTACGCCGCGCAGGACGACCAGATGCGGATCCGGCGCGCGACGCGCATGGGCCTCTGGCTGTCGCTGCTCTTCTGCCTCGCGGCCGGGCCGCTCCTGTGGTTCTCCGACCCGCTGCTGCGCGCGCTGGGGCAGGCCGAGAGCGTGGCCGCGAACGCGCAGGTCTACCTGCGCATCGCGCTCTGGGGCATGGCGCCGGCGCTGGGCGTGCTGGTGCTCAAGAGCTACCTCGCCGGGCTCGAGCACACGCGGATCGTGTTCTGGATCACCTGCCTCGCGGCGGTGCTGAACGTCGCGTTCAACTACGTGCTGATCTTCGGCAATCTGGGGATGCCCGAGCTCGGCATCCGCGGCGCCGCCATCGCTTCGGTCCTGACGCACGGGGTGAGCCTGGTCGGAGTCGTCGTCTATGCCAAGGCGAAACTGCCCGAGCACGATCTCTTCGCCCGGTTCTGGCGCGCCGACTGGGAGATGTTCTTCGAGGTCTTCCGCCTGGGCTGGCCGATCGGCCTGACCAACCTGTCGGAGATCGGGCTCTTCGCGGCCTCGGCGCTCATGATGGGCTGGTTGGGAACCGTGCCGCTGGCCGCGCACGGGATCGCGGTGCAGCTCGCCACGGCGGCGTTCATGATCCATGTCGGCCTGTCGAACGCGGCGACGGTGCGGGCAGGCAACGCCTTCGGCCGCCGCGACGCGGCGCACCTGGCGCGCGGTGCCTGGACGGTGCTGGCGATGTCGGCGGTGGCGTCGCTCCTGACCGTCGCGCTGCTTCTCGGCCTGCCCGAGCCGCTGGTGGGCGCCTTCCTCGACCCTGCCGACCCCGACCGGGCGGAGATCGTGGCTTCGGGCGTCGTGCTTCTCGCAGTCGCGGCACTGTTTCAGCTGGTGGACGGCGCGCAGGTGGTGGCGCTGGGACTCTTGCGCGGGGTTCAGGATACGCGCGTTCCGATGCTCATGGCGGCTTTGGCCTATTGGGGCGTCGGTATGCCGGCTGCGTGGGTCTGCGGCTTCGTGTTCGGTTGGGGCGGGCCGGGCGTGTGGTTCGGGCTGGTGGTTGGCCTCAGCGCGGCGGCGGTGATGCTGCTGCTGCGGTTCTGGCGGCAGATCGTGCCGGGGCTGGTGGGTACGGTCCGAGCCGCCTGACGCGGGTGGAGGAGGGAAGAGGGGGCTCTGCCCCCGTCGCCTGCGGCGACTCCCCCGGGATATTTTCGGGCAGATGAATATGCGGGCGGCGCGGAAGGGGCCGGCGGGCGGTCATGCGAGCGCTGCGGCATCGGGCCGGGTGGTCTGGCGGGGGCGCGCCGTCCCGCTTGCACGTGCCGCGCGGCGCGCCTAGACACGCGCCGATACATCACACGAGGCGTGGAGAACGGATCATGGGCTTTCGCATGGGCATCGTCGGCTTGCCGAACGTGGGCAAATCGACGCTCTTCAACGCGCTGACCCGGACCGCCGCGGCGCAGGCGGCGAACTTTCCGTTCTGCACCATCGAGCCCAACGTCGGCGAGGTCGCGGTCCCCGACCGCCGCCTCGACACGCTGGCCGAGATCGCCAAGTCGCGCTCGGTCATTCCGACCCGCCTGACCTTCGTGGATATCGCCGGGCTGGTGAAGGGCGCCTCTAAGGGCGAGGGGCTCGGCAACCAGTTCCTCGCCAATATCCGCGAGGTGGATGCCATCGCCCATGTCCTGCGCTGTTTCGAGGATGGCGACGTCACGCATGTCGAGGGCCGCGTCGATCCGGTCGCGGACGCCGAGACCATCGAGACCGAGCTGATGATCGCCGACATGGAGTCGATCGAGAAGCGGCTGCAGAACATCGTCCGCAAGGTGCGCGGCGGCGACAAGGAGGCGGTGCAGCACGAGCGCCTTCTGAAGGATGCGCTCGCCGCGCTGGAGGACGGCCGGCCGGTTCGTACCGTCGAGGTGGCCGAGGACGACCTCAAGGCCTGGCGGATGCTGCAACTTCTGACGCAGAAACCAGTGCTTTACGTGTGCAACGTGCCCGAGGACGAGGCGGCCACGGGTAACGCGCAATCCGAGCGCGTCGCGGCGATGGCGGCGGAGCAGGGCAATGCGCATGTGGTCATTTCCGCCAAGATCGAGGAGGAAATCAGCCAGCTCGACGCCGAAGCGGCGGAGATGTTCCTGGAGGAGCTCGGCCTGAAGGAGGCGGGGCTCGACCGGCTGATCAAGGCGGGCTACGGGCTGCTGCGCCTCGAGACCTACTTCACCGTCGGTCCCAAGGAAGCGCGCGCCTGGACGATCCCGATAGGCACGCTGGCGCCGCAGGCGGCGGGCGTGATCCACGGCGATTTCGAGAAGGGCTTCATCCGGGCCGAGACCATCGCCTACGACGATTTCGTGGAACTGGGCGGCGAGCAGGGGGCCAAGGACGCGGGCAAGATGCGCGCGGAGGGCAAGGCCTACCGGGTGAAGGACGGCGACGTTCTGCACTTTCTCTTCAACACCTGACGAACCGGGCCGTCAGGCGGCGTTCGGCCAGTCGGGCGCGGATGCGCCGAGGGGTTCCGCCGGGCGCGACCAGCGCATCGGTATCCCGTCCATCTCGAGCGCCGGACGCAGGCGCCGCGCCGGGCCCCAGGCCGTGTACTCCTGAGCGCTTGCGAGGTCGCCCGGCTCCGGCGCCGTGCCGAGCGTGCCGGGGTCGTCCTGCCGGTGGGCCTTCAACTGCTCCGCCGTCCGGGCCAGCGACAGCCGCGCGACCCGCGCCCGGCCGTTCAGCAGCTTCAGCGCCGCCGCAGCGATCAGGTAGCCGGTCGCGTGGTCGAGAGCTTGTACCGGCAGCGGCGTGGGCCTGTCGGCGCCGGCCCAGCCCATGCCCGCCTCGGCGATGCCGCTGCTCATCTGCACGAGCGAATCGAAGCCGCGCCGCCCGGTCCAGGGCCCGGTCCAGCCATAGGCGCAGAGCGTGACCTCGCGCAGAGCGGGGTTCAGCGCGGCGCGCGTCTCGGCCCCGTAGCCGAGCCCGTCCAGCGCGCCGGGCCGGTAGCCGTGCACCAGGAGGTCCGCCTCGGCCAGGCGCCGCTCGAACAAGGCGCGGTCTTCGGTGGTGGCCAAGTCGAGCCGTGCGCAGGCCTTGCCGAGCGTGACGTCCGGCACGACGTTCGCCTCGTCGAACCCGGGCGGGTCGATGCGCAGCACGCGCGCCCCGTAACCGGCCAGCGCTCGGGTGCCCACCGGCCCGGCGAGCACGCGCGTGAGGTCCAGCACCTTGAGACCGGCCAGCGGGCGCGCCTCCGGGCCGAGCGTCGGCGGTGGGTGCGCCGCGCCCTCGAAGGCGACGAGCGGCTCGGCCGTCACGGCGGCGCCCTGCGGGTGGGCGGCCCATTCCGCCGCGCTGCGCATCGCGGCCGCGGCGCCGCCTTCGGCCACGACCGCGGTCTCCAGCGCGTCGGCGTCCCAGTCGGCGACGGCGCCGGCCACCGCGTTCCGTTCGGCCGCGACGCCAAGAGCGCGCAGCGCGGCGTCGCGGTGATGCGGCGCGTTGGTGTGCAGGCGGATCCAGCCGCCGCCGCGCGTGGCGTAATCGCCGGCGAGAGGGTCCCAGACCGGCGGCAGCGCCCAGCCCTCGGGCTGGATCGACCGCGCCGCCCAGAGCGAGGCGAGCCGCTGGTCCACGCGCACCGGGGCCGTTCCGCCGACAAGGTCCCGCAGCGCCGCGCCGAGCGCCGCCTGCGACGCCGCCAGGAGGTCTGTCGTCCGGAAGGCGGAGGGCAGGGCGCCGTCGCCCGCGACCTCGATGCCCGACGGGGAGAGGCCGAGCGCCTCCAGCACGCGCCCGGTCAGCCCGTCCGGTGCGGTCATTCGTCCTCGTCGTCGGGGCCGGACCCGCCGAGGCGCACCGCCTCGCCGCTGGCGGCGCGGTCGGCCGCGCTCCAGTCGACGATATGGGTGAGGGTATACCAGGCGCCCACGGTGATCACCGCGGTCGCGGCAAAGGCCAGAAGCATCGCTTTCATTCGTCGGTCTCCTTGGGGGGCGTGTCGGTCGCGGTGGCGCGGGCCAGAAAGTCCACGAGGTCGGCGCGGTCCTCGGGCCGGGCGATCCGCTGCATCGGCATCTTGGTGCCCGGCAGGTAATGGTCCGGCCCGACATCGAAGAGCGCGTCAATGGTCTCCGCGGTCCAGAGGAGGCGGCTGTCCTCGAGCGCATCGGAATAGCGGTAGCCCGGCACGCCGCCCGCCTCGCGCCCGAAGAGCCCGGCCAGCGGCGGGCCGGCGCGGCGGCCGCCGTCGCCGGTCAGCGTGTGGCAGATGGAGCACTTGCGCTGGAACTGTCGTTCGCCGTTGGACATGGTTTCGGGCGCGCGCAGGAAGCTTTCGTTCCCGGTCGGCATTGCTTCGGCCTCCCCGAGCGCGGCGAGCGGCCAGGTGTGGACGGCCTTGTCGAGCCCGGCGGCATAGAGCGTGCCCCCGTCCGGCGCGAAGGCGAGCGCCCAGATCGGCCCGTGCTGCGTGGCGCGGAAATCGTGCGCGACGGACCAGTCGGCGGTGCCGGCGACGAGGATGAAGCCCTCGCCGTCGCCCACCGCCAGCGCCTCCCCGTCCGGGGTGGCGGCGAGCGCGAGGATCGGCCGGCGCCCGGCGGAGAGGTCGGCGATCTCCTCCCCGGTCTCGGGCGAGACGATGCGGGTGGCGCCGTCCACGGCGCCGTAGGCGAGCCAGCCTGCCGCTTCGTCGAGCACGATCTCGTTGATGCCGAAGCCGTGGTTCACCAATGTACGGATCTCGGTGCCCTCGGCCACGTCCCAGACGCGCACCGTCCCGTCGGCCGAAGCGGACAGGAGCCGCGCGCCGCCTTCCGCGAATGTCACGTCGTTCACCGGCCCGTCATGGCCGGTCAGCACGCGGGCCTTCCCCCCGGACCAGAGCCGCACGGTTCCGTCCCAGCTGGCCGAAGCGATGATGTCGCCGGCGGCCGAGAGTCCCATGACCTTGCCCTGGTGGCCGCTCAACCGCTCGACCGTGCCCTCCGGCAGGTTCCAGCGGATCACGTCGAAATCGTCGGCGCCCGACAGGAGAGTGTCGTCGCCGGCGAAGCGCACCACGTTCACCGCCGCCTCGTGGGCCTCCAGCCAGTGGGGTTCGCCCTCCTGCCAGAGGCCGACCGAGTTGTCGAAGCTCGCCGTCGCGACCTGGCCGCCCGCATCGACGTCGATGCCCATGACGGGGCCGCCGTGGCCGGTCAGCGTCTCCGCGGCGGCCGGACCGCAGAGCGCTGCGGCGAGCGCGATGCCGAGCGGCCGCATCACTCCGCCGGTGTCGCACCCTTGGGCGCGACCTCACCCTCCTGGCGCTTCTCCTCGTACCAGATGGAATGGTGCTCAGCGGCCCATTGCTCTTCCACGTCGCCCTTGCCCATGGCGTCCCAGGCGCCCTCCATCCCGATCGAGCCGATGTAGATATGCGCCAGCACGATGGCCATGAGGACGAAGCCGACGATGGCGTGCCAAAGCTGCGCATACTGCATCTCCGCGTGGGGCGACAGCGCGACCGGCAGCGGATCGAAGCCGAACCACCCGGGCACGCCGAGCGCGTTGATCTTCTCGAACGTGGGCGCGAACATCGGCAACTCGAACGGGAAGAGCAGCGACAGACCCGAAGCGGAGATCGACGCGCCGAGGATCACCACCGACCAGAAGATCATCTTCTGGCCCGCGTTGAACTTCTTGGCCGGCGGGTGCCCCTTCACCAGCAGGCCGCCGCCCTTGGCGATCCACTTGGCGTCGGTCTTGTCGGGGATGTTGTGCCAGACCCAGGCGACGAAGATCCACACGAGCGCCAGCATGAACGCCCAGGAGACGTTGTTGTGGATCCACTTCGACGCGATGGCGAGGGTCGCGAACGCCTCGTGCCCGAAGGCGGGGATCAGAAACTTGCGCCCCATCAGCGTCAGGAGCCCGGTGATGCCGAGCAGGATGAACGAACTCGCCAGCAGCCAGTGGCCGAAGCGTTCCCACCCGGTGAAGCGCAGGATGCGGCGGCCGGTCTTCTGCCCGTCGATGCGGATGCGGCCCTTGACCAGGTAGAACAACGCCAGAAGAGCGATCGTGCCCAGCAGCAGCCATCCGCCCCAGGTGATCAGCGGCCCCTCGCGCCATTGCAGCCACTGCATGCCGCGGTCCTGCATGATGACATCGGCGGCCGGGCCGCGGGCCTGGGTGGTGATTTCGCGGTTGTCGAAGCGGAAGGCGCGCCAGAGGTCGGCGTCGGACGATCCGCCGAGCGTGCCGAGCGGGTCGTCGGATGCGCCCGGGGCAACGCCTTCGCCGGTCATCGCGCGGCGGCCCTCCTGGTCGACCTGCTGGCCCTCCTGGCGGCGCAGGATGTCCTCGAGTGTCGGGGTGCTGCCTTCGGTAGCAGGCTCCACGCTGCCGGGCGCATCGACCGCCTGCGCAAGGGCGGGCGCGGTCGGCGCCAAGGCAAGAAGTGCAAGCAGGACAAGCGCGCGCAACATGTTCGGACCCTCCAGGTGGCTGTGATCGGCCGGGCCGATCGGCTGCCGGTTATTCGTAGTCGGCTTCGAGTAAATGATAGAGTCTTTTGTAGGCATGCAAAGCTGCATCGGTGTCGCCAAGCGCCTCGTAGGACTCGGCGATTAGTCGTAGAAACTGCCGCTCGAGAAGGGGATGCGTCATCTCGCGGGCGATCATCAGTCCGCGGTCGGCGGCGCGCAGCGCGGCCTGCATCTGCCCACCGTCGGCTTCCAGCAGCGCGATCTGGCGCAGCACCTGGCAGAGCACGCGGCGGTCGCCGTCCGCCTCGGCGATGGCACGGCCCTCCGCGAGATAGGTGCGCGCGCGGTCATGCGCGCCGCGCACCCGGTGGCAGGCGCCCAGAACCTCCAGCGCATAGGGCAGGATCACGCGGTTAGAATGCGCCCGGGCGCCCGATACAGCGCGCATGGCATGGCTCATCGCCTCTTCGAAGGCCTGGTCGGCCTCGAACAGCCGCGCCAGATCGTGGTGCACGCGCGCGACCTCCGGGCCCTCCGCGATCGACATGGCCTTGAGCAGCGTCTCCGCTGCCGGTTTCATGTGCCGGCCCTGGCGCAGGACCGCGGCCTGCGCGCACAGCAGGTCGATCCGGGTGGCCACCGCCTCGTCCGCGCCGATCGCCTCGAATCCCGCCTCGATCGATGCGCGTGCAAGGTCGCGCCGGCTGCGCGCGTAATAGATGTTGGCAAAGACCGCCTGAACGTCGCCGACCGCGACGCTCATGCGCGGCGCGTCCTTCAGGATCTCCAGCGCTTCGGCGGCGAAGTCGGCGGCCTCGTCGAGTTCACCGCTCCATTGCGCCTGCCAGGCCAGCGTGCGGCAGGCGAGTCCGACGCTCGGCCCCTGTCTGCCCTGCGGCAGGCGCAGGCTGAGCACCTCGCGGGCCAGATCTGTGCTCTGCTTGCGGTCTTCCCAGCGGACGGCCCAGGCCTGCCGGTTGATGAGCCCGGCATGGACCGGCGAGGCGGTCGGCGCGGTGGCGCCGTCCTGCCTGTCGACCTTCCAGGACGGTGTTGTCATGATCAGCGTCTGGGCCTGTAGAGATCGAGTGGAATGGCGTTGCCCGGCAGCGCATCCTCGTTGGCGCTCCGTGTGTCCAGCGTGTGTTTGTAACGTTCGATCAACTTGTCGATGTCATGCGCCATCTCGGGGTGTTCGCACTCCCGCAGGAAATCCCGGATGTCCTCAAGTACCGGTCGGATCCATTCGGTGCGCATCGGGTCACTCATATTCCCTCACTTATGCCTTCCACATGTCGGGCCGGTCGGGCGCTCGGCCCGGCGGGACCGATGGTGAGCGACTGACGCGATATGCCGGCCCGTGCTCGAGCCAGAATTACAGAAAGCCGCCCCGCTACAATCGTCGCGGGACGGGCAATCCGATCATTATACCAGATAGCGTACCGAGGTCATCCGCCTTTCTGGTCGTACGCCGTCCCCCAGCCCCATGCACCGGAGCCGAAGCCGCGGGCGACCACGCGTTCGCGGTAGACGTTTGCGACAATGTCGCCGTCGCCTGCCAGCAGAGCCTTGGTGGAGCACATCTCGGCGCAGATCGGCAATTTTCCTTCGGCGATGCGGTTGCGGCCGTATTTCTGGAACTCCGCCTGCGACATGTCGTCCTCGGGTCCGCCGGCGCAGAAGGTGCATTTGTCCATCTTGCCGCGGCTGCCGAAATTTCCGGCCTGCGGGTATTGCGGCGCGCCGAACGGGCAGGCGTAGAAGCAGTAGCCGCAGCCGATGCACAGGTCCTTGGAGTGCAGGACCACGCCGTCCGAGGTCTGGTAGAAGCAATCCACCGGGCAGACGGCCATGCAGGGCGCGTCCGAGCAGTGCATGCAGGCGACCGAGATCGACCGCTCGCCCGGCTGGCCGTCCTGGATCGTCACCACGCGGCGGCGGTTGATGCCCCAGGGGACCTCGTGCTCGTTCTTGCAGGCTGTGACGCAGGCGTTGCACTCGATGCAGCGTTCGGCGTCGCAGAGAAACTTCGCTCGTGCCATTGATCTAACTCCTTACGCTGCCACGATCTTGCAGAGGGTGGCCTTGGTTTCCTGCATCTGGGTGACGCTGTCGTAACCGTAGGTCTGCGCTGTGTTGCAGCTCTCGCCCAGGACATAGGGATCGGCACCTTCCGGGTACTTGGATCGCAGATCCTCGCCCTGCCAGAAGCCGCCGAAGTGGAAGGGCATGAAGGCCACGCCTTCGCCCACGCGCTCGGTGACCATGGCCATGACGCGCACGCGCCCGCCCTCGGGGCCCTCGACCCAGACCATCGACCCGTCGCGGATGCCGAGGTTGTTGGCGTCGCGGGTGTTGATCTCCACGAACATGTCCTGCTGCAGCTCGGCGAGCCACGGGTTCGACCGCG
The DNA here is from genome assembly GCF_900112685.1 of Roseivivax sediminis. GTDB lineage: Bacteria > Pseudomonadota > Alphaproteobacteria > Rhodobacterales > Rhodobacteraceae > Roseivivax > Roseivivax sediminis. The sequence goes on along the minus strand of NZ_FOMS01000001.1, from coordinate 221,216 downwards.
TCTCGTCGCCGCCGCCCTCGTACTCGACCAGCCGGCCGGAGGTCAGCGTGATCGGGTAGTCGCCGCTGAAATCCGTCTCCTGGATCGAGCGGTACATGGTCGGCAGGCGCCAGAACTTCTTGTCCTCGTAGGTCGGGTAGTCGGCCACGAGATCGTAGCGCGGCGTGTAGAGCGGCTCGCGGTGGATCGGCACCGGGTCGGGGAAGGTCCAGACCACGGCGCGGGCCTTGGCGTTGCCGTAGGGCGCGCAGCCATGGGCGATGGCGACCCGCTGGATGCCGCCCGAAAGGTCGGTCTTCCAGTTCACGCCGCCGACGGCGTTGTTGTAGTCGGACTGCACCGGGCCGGATTGCGACTGCTCGCCCACGTCGTCGCTGTTGGACGAATTGTTCGATGCGTTCTGCTGGTCGTTCGGCTGACCGGACTGGCTCGATCCGTCTGGGCGTTCGCCCTCGTAGCCGGCAATCCGCTCGATCACGCCGCGCTCTTCGTCGGTGAGGTCGCCGTCCCATCCGAGATCGACGAGCATCTGCATGGTGAACTCGGGATAGCCGTCCTCGATCTCCGAGCCGACCGGCGCGACACCTTCGGCCAGAAGGTTGTCGCCGTCACGCTCCACGCCGAAGCGGGCGCGGAAGCCCATGCCGCCGTCCGACACCGGCTTGGAGATGTCGTAAAGGTTCGGAGAGCCGGGATGGTTCATCTCGGGGGTGCCCCAGCTCGGCCACGGCAGGCCGTAATAATCGCCGTCCGCCGGACCGCCCATGGCCTTGAGCGTGGTGCGGTCGAAGGTGTGCTGGTTCTGCATGTGCGTGCGCATCCGCTCCGGCGACTGGCCGGTATAGCCGATGGTCCACATGCCGCGGTTGAACTCGCGGGTGATGTCCTCGATCAGCGGCTCGTCGCCGTTCACCTCGATGTTCCGGAAGAGCCGGTCGGTGAAGCCGAACTTGTCGGCGAAGAGCTTCATGATCGTGTGGTCGGTCTTCGATTCGAAGATCGGGTCGACGACCTTCTCGCGCCATTGCAGCGACCGGTTCGACGCGGTCACGGAGCCGTAGGTCTCGAACTGCGTCGCGGCGGGCAGAAGGTAGAGCCCGTCGGTGCGGTCCTGCATCACCGCCGTCACGGTCGGGTAGGGGTCCACCACGACCAGCAGGTCGAGCGCCTCCATCGCCGTCTTCATCTCGGGCAGGCGGGTCTGCGAGTTCGGCGCATGACCCCAGAACACCATCGCGCGGGTCTTGTTGGGCTGCGCGATGTTCTCCGCGTCCTCCAGCACGCCGTCGATCCAGCGCGACACCGGGATGCCGGTGACGTTCATCATCGGCACGTTGTCTTTGCCGCCGTCCGAGGCGGTCTCCTGGCTGAAGCGGCCCTTGAGCCAGTCGAGATCCTCTTCCCAGACGCGCGCCCAGTGCGAATAGGCGCCTTCCGACAGACCGTAATAGCCCGGCAGCGTGTCGGCCAGAACGCCAAGGTCGGTCGCGCCCTGCACGTTGTCGTGGCCGCGGAAGATGTTGGTGCCGCCGCCCGCGGCGCCCATGTTGCCGAGCGCGAGCTGCAGGATGCAGTAGGCGCGGGTGTTGTTGTTGCCGTTGGTGTGCTGGGTGCCGCCCATGCACCAGATCACCGTGCCGGGGCGGTTGTTGGCCAGCGTGCGCGCCACCCGCTCAAGCTGCGATCCGGGCGTGCCGGTCACGCGCTCGACCTCTTCGGGGGTCCAGCGGGCGACCTCTTCGCGGATCTCGTCCATGCCCCAGACGCGGGTGCGGATGAACTCCTGGTCCTCCCAGCCATTCTCGAAGATGTGCCACAGGATGCCCCAGACGAGCGCCACGTCCGTGCCCGGGCGGAAGCGCACGTATTCGTCCGCATGTGCGGCGGTACGCGTGAAACGCGGGTCGCACACGATCAGCGGCGCGTTGTTCTGCTCCTTCGCCTTGAGAAGGTGCAGCAGCGACACCGGGTGCGCCTCGGCCGGGTTGCCGCCGATCACGAAGATCGCGCGGGAATTGTGGATGTCGTTGTAGGAGTTCGTCATGGCGCCGTAGCCCCATGTGTTCGCAACGCCCGCAACAGTGGTCGAATGGCAGATCCGCGCCTGGTGGTCGACGTTGTTGGTGCCCCAGTAGGCGGCGAACTTGCGGAAGAGATACGCCTGTTCGTTGTTGTGCTTCGCGGAGCCGAGCCAGTAGACCGAATCCGGGCCGCTTTCCTCGCGGATCGACATCATCCGGTCGCCGATCTCGTCGATCGCCTGCTCCCAGGAGATGCGGACCCACTCGCCGCCTTCCTTCTTCATCGGGTACTTGAGGCGCCGCTCCCCGTGCGTGTGCTCGCGCACCGACGCGCCCTTGGCGCAATGGGCACCGAGGTTGAACGGGCTGTCCCAGCCGGGCTCCTGGCCGGTCCACACGCCGTCCTGCACCTCTGCGATGACCGTGCAGCCGACGGAGCAGTGGGTGCAGACCGATTTGACCGTCTCGACCGCGCCCTGCGCGGCGGTCTGGGCGGTGGCCTTCGTCACCGATCCGCCCGTGGCGGCGATGGCGGCAAGCCCGCCGACGGCAAGGCCGGAGCCGCGCAGGAAGGCGCGGCGGTCGACGGCGCTGCCGGCCACCTCGGACAGAAGGCCCGCGGGCCGGGTGCGACGGGCGACACCGTTGGATTTCTTGCGAAGCATGGTTCCCTCCATGGCTGACCCCTGCGGACGCCGGTGGCGGCGGGGGCTTGGCTGCCGGGGCGGCGCGCGCCCCTGGCCCTTATCGGGGTGCGGCGCCGCCGCTCAGAAGCGGGCGGTGTCGTAATAGGCGCGGGTATGCGCGGTATCGGCGAGGCCCTTGTGCGGCCCGGCTGCTTCGGCGGCCTCGGTCTCGGTGCCCGACACGGCGGCGGCGGCGAGCGCCGCAGGCGCGGCGGTGCCGGCAAGTTTGAGGAAGCTGCGGCGGCCGGTATCGGCCTTGTCGGTGTCGGACATGGGTCATCCTCCCTTTCGTCGCTTGCCCGGGGCGCCTCTGGCGCGGTCTCCGGGGTGGCTGCGTGTCCCGCGGCGGCCCTGCCGCAGGTCGTCTTCGCGGGCCGACCGGCCCGCACGTGCCGGGCTTAGCCGGGCGTCAGTCGGAATGCCTCGCGCTCGATCTCGACAAAGGCGCGGCCGGCGGTGCCGAGCGGTGCGTAGAGGTCGGCGCCCTTGGCCTTTTCGAGATCGGCGAAGAAGTGGCCCGCCCAGGGGGCCACGTGCCGGTTGAAGAAGGTGCGCTGATCGTCGAGCGAGGCCGGCACGCCGAAGCGGCCGACGATCAACCCGCCCATCACCTCCAGCAGCGTGGCGATGTTGTCCTCGGGTTCGAACACGTTGGGCGCGCGGGCGATGGCGCGGGCGCGCATGTCGCGGCGCAGCGTCGCCAGCGGCTTCTCGTTCAGAAACCCGGTGAGGTAATAGCTCGCGTAGGGCAGAAGCTCCCCCCGGCCGAGGCCGATGAAGAGCGCGTTGAACTCGCGCCGCGCCGATATCTCGTCAGTCTCGGCCGCCCGCGCCGCAAGTGCCGCGATGGCGCGGCCGAGATCGGTGTCGTCGTCCCCCTCGAGCGTGGCGGTCTGGTCCAGAAGCGATGCCTCGGGCGGACGCGCGAGCATCAGGCCCAGGTAATTGTAGAGGTCGGCGCGAAGCCTGTCCTCGGCGCTCACCTCGTGGTGTGTGGCGGCGTGTGTCATTCCATCCCCTGATCGAAGCGGAACCGCATGCGCCTTGGGGGCAGGGGCCGCGCCTCGTCATATTGTTGTGTCCCCTCAGAGCCTTCCGAACCTACTGCCACTTTGGTCGTAGATGCAGGCGCGGCATGGCTGGCCTCTTGTGTATCGCTGCATTCCTCTGCGAGTTCTTCCGTGTCCGGTATTTCTTCCGGTAAATCGTCGCCCTCCGCGACACTCTGACCCGGCTGCGGATCGGCGGGCCCGGCGTCCTTCGCGAGCGCCTCCACATGGGCGCGCAGGCCGCGCCCGACCTGGTAGGCGGTCTTCACCCCCGGGGCGTCGGTGACGGCGTTGGTGTAGTCGTCGTCGTAGTCGTTCAGCCCGTCGACGCAGGCCAGCACCGGGTTCGAACCCCAGAGCTTGCGCAGCGCCCGGCGGCGCAGCCGTTCGGGGATCTCGCGGCGCATGAAGCCGACGACGCGGTCCCCGGGGCGCAGGTCGTCCGGGTCCGGCAGGCCGAACTCGGCCAGGATCTCCTCGTCGGTCTTCTCGGCGACCGCCTCGGCGCGCGCCTCGGTGGCGCGATCCTCCTCGGCGCGGGCCTCGGCGGCCTCTTCGGCGGCGACGGCGGCGCGGCGGCGGGACCAGAAATTGCCCTTCATGTGCCCCCCTCTCCGCGCGGCCCGGTCGGCGCGCGGTAGACGTCGCTGGCCTGCGCGATGCGCGGATCGCCGATGCCGTCTTGCCGGCGCTCCGTCCAACCGGTGCGCTGGCGCTTCACGAACGGCTCCTCGACGTGGTGGGAGGCGACCCAGGTGCCGACCCAGGCGGCGACACCCTGCGGCATCGGCACCTTCTCGACGATTTCCTCGCCGCTCGTCTCGAACAGCGCGGCCTCGTGCGGGGAGGCGGTGACGAGATGCACCGACCACGGCATCGTGGCGCCCCGCGCCGCCGCGCGCAGGATGACGTAGACGCACGGCTTGGTATCCGAGAGCGCGACGCGATAGGCCTCCGTCTCTCCGCGGTAGAGCGTCAGGGGAACGGTCGCGGCGTGATACTCCGTCGCTTCGCCGTCCTCGCGCAGGATCTGCCAGTCGGCCGCCTCCGCGCCCGGAAGGATCGCGACCGGCCGCCAGGACCACGCCGCCCACCGGGTCACGCCGGGCTGGCGTCGGACCACAACGCCGACCGGCATGGAGGTGCTGCGGCGGGTGTCCGCGGCGCGAACTGTGTCGGGCAAGGTGTCCTCCGCAAGCCGGTTCCTGATATTTGATCACCTTAGCGAGCGCACCTTGCGGCAGGCAAGCGCAGCCGCTACGAATCTGCGAGCAATTCCGTATATCGTGAACCGGGTCTTCGCGACGTGCCGGCCGCCCGGCCGGGCTCTGCGACGCATCCCCGGGGGAGGCTCCACATGCCCAAACGCATCCTTCTGTGCGACTGCCTCGGCAGCCAGTCGCTCGACCCTGCCGCGATCGCCGCGGCGACGGGGCTGGAGGCCACCCGAGTGCACACCGCCCTGTGCATGGCCGAGGCCGCGGCCGCCGCGCGCGAGATCGGCGACGGCGAGGCGCTGGTCGCCTGCGGGCAGGAGGGCGCCTTCTTCGACATGCTGGCCGAGGAACTCGGCATCGACGCCCCGCCGCGCGTCGACCTGCGCGACCGCGCGGGCTGGACGGCGGACGGCGCGGGCGCCGGCGCGAAACAGGCCGCGCTTGCGGCAGAGGCGCTGGTGGCGCAGCAGGCGCCGCGCACGCTCGACGTCGTGTCGGAGGGCACCTGCCTCGTGGTCGGGCCGGGCGAGGCGGCGTTCGAGGCCGCCGCGCGGCTTTGCGATGCGCTCGCCGTCACGGTGCTGCAGACTGACGCGGAGGATCCGCCGGCCGACCGCCGTTTCGACATCGTGCGCGGACGGCTGGCCCGCGCCGCCGGCGCGCTCGGCGGGTTCGAACTGCGCATCGACGCCTTCCAGGAACTCGTGCCGGGCGGGCGCGGCGCCTTCGGGTTCTCGCAGGCACAGGACGGCGCGCGCTCCCAGTGCGACGTGATCGTTGACGTCACGGGCGGCACGGCGCTCTTTCCGGCCCCCGAGAAGCGCGAGGGCTACCTGCGCGCCGATCCGCGCCGCCCCGGCGCGCTGGCCGAGACCTGCGCCGCCGCGCGCGAGATGATCGGCACGTTCGAGAAACCGCTCTACCTGCGCACCGAACCGGCGCTCTGCGCCCATTCGCGGGCGCGGCAGACCGGCTGTACCAAGTGCCTCGACATCTGCCCCACGGGGGCGATCGCGCCGGACGGCGACCACGTCCGCGTGGATCCGATGATCTGCGCCGGCTGCGGCGCCTGCGCTTCGCTCTGCCCCTCGGGCGCGATCACCTACGACATGCCGCCGCCCTCGGCGGTGTTCCGGCGGCTCGAGACGCTGGCGCGCACCTTCCGCAAGGCGGGCGGGTCGGCGCCGCGCCTGCTGGTGCACGACGCCGCGCATGGCGGCGAGATGATCCGCCTCTCGGCGCGGTTCGGCCGCGGCCTGCCCGCGGACGTGATCCCGTTCGAAGAGGATGCCATCGCCGCCTTTGGCCATGCAGAGGCGCTGGCCGCGCTCTCGGCCGGCTTCGCGGGCGTCGACATCCTGCTCTCGCCCCGGACTGAACGGCCGACACCCGAGGGCGAGGCGGCGCTCGCCAACGCGCTGGCGGGGGCCGAGAAGGTGCGCCTTCTCGACTCTGCAGATCCCGACGCGCTGGAAGAGGCGCTCTACGAGGCCGACAAGGCAGAGGCGGTGGCGGAGCCGTCGCTGTCGCTCGGCACCCGCCGGCAGGTGGCGCGGCTCGCGGCGCAGACGCTCCAACCGGGTGGCGGCGTGGTGAACCTGCCCGAGGGCGCGCCCTACGGCGCGGTGCTGTGCGACACGGATGCCTGCACGCTGTGCCTGGCCTGCGTGTCGCTCTGCCCGTCGGGGGCGCTTGGCGACAACCCGGACCGGCCGCAGCTGCTGTTCCAGGAGGATGCCTGCCTGCAATGCGGCATTTGCGCCTCGGCCTGCCCGGAGAACGCGATCACGCTGGAGCCGCGCATGAATCTCGCGCCCGAGGCGCTGTCGCAGCAGGTCCTGCACGAGGAGGAGCCGGCGGCCTGCATCGAATGCGGCGCGCTCTTCGGGGTGCAGTCGACCATCGACAGGATCGTGGCGCAGCTTGCCGGCAAGCATGAGATGTTCGCCAGCGAGGGCGCCGCCCGGATGATCCGCATGTGCGACGATTGCCGCGTGCGGGCGCAGTACCACGCCAGCAACAACCCCTTCGCCGCAGGCGAGCGGCCGCGCCCGCGCACCACGCAGGATTACCTCGACACCGGCCCGTCGAAGCGTCGCGACCACTGAGGCGCGGCGCCTCAGCGCGCCTCGATCGGCGCTCCGAGGTCGGCGGGCGGGATCGCGCCCACATAGGCGACGATGTCGTCGAGCTCGTCCAGGGTCATCTCCAGCGGCACGATGGGGGAGGGCTGGTGCGCGGCGAAGGGTGCGGTGACCTCGTCGATCTGCGTAAAGGCGGGATGCGGGTTGAGCGCGTAGAACGCGGCAAACCGCTCCGCCCAGTCCGGGAAGGTCCGCAGGACCGAGAAGGACGGGGTGGAGCCGATGGCGCCCATCCGGTCCGCGTCGTCGACCACGTGGCAGCGCCCGCAATGCAGCTTTGCGAGCGTAGCACCTTCGGACGCATCCCCATCGGGCACCGGGCCGGTCTCGGCCTTCGCGGGTCGCGTCTCGGCCGAGAACGGGGTGCGGCCGGCGACCTCGTAGCTCTCTACCGTGCGCCGCCCGATGTCCGAGCGCAGCCAGTCCGCGAAGGCGGCCGCGTCGGGATCGTCGCCGGTGTCGAGATGCCAGGCCCGCTCGGGCCCCTCGAACACCACCGCGCCCTCGGCGCCGAAGCGCGCGTCGGCCGCCGCGCCCGGCGCCACGCGCACCACCTGCGTTGCCGTCTTTAGCGAAAATCGCGGCGCGAGGTAGTCGATCAGTCCGCTGTCGACCAGGGCCTCGGGCACCGCGAGCCGGAAGCGCCTGTCGCTGTCTTCCTGTGCCCCGGCCGACCCGCAAGAGAGCGCGGCCGCGAGGATCATCGCCCGGCGCATCGGAACTCTCCTCCCCGGTCGTGACTTGCAAGCCTATGGGGGGTGTCCTACACCCGTCAATGCTTCACAGACTGGCACCCGAAGGAGGGCCGAGATGAGCGACGACTTCAATATGTCCATGCGCAAGTTCCTCAAGCAGCTTGGGGTCACCTCCCAGCAGGCGATCGAGGAAGCGGTGCGCGAGGCAGGCGGTCCCGAGGGCAAGGTCTACAACGCCAAGGCCGTCGTGACGGTCGAGGGGCTCGACGTCGAGCACGTTGTCACCGGCACGATCAAGGGGTGAGTGTGGCTCTGACTCGCGATGCGGTACTGACCGCGCTCAAGGATATCTCGGACCCGGTCTCGGGGAGCGACGTGGTCGCCGCCGGGATCATCCGTGCGCTCAACGTCGAGGGCGGAACCGTGCGTTTCGTGCTCGAGATCGACCCGGCCAAGGCCGAAACCTACAACCCCGTGCGCGACGCCTGCGAGGCGGCGGTCAAGGCGCTGGATGGGGTGGAGACGGTGTCGGCGGTGCTGACCGCGCATTCCGCGCCGAAGCCGCCGCCGGACCTGAAGGCGCAGAAGGCCGCGCAGCAGCCGCAAGGGCCGCAGAAGGTGGCCGGCATCGACCGGATCATCGCCGTCGCCTCGGGCAAGGGCGGCGTCGGCAAGTCCACCGTCTCGGTCAACCTGGCCTGCGCCCTCGCGGCCGAAGGCCGGCGCGTCGGGCTTCTCGATGCGGACGTCTACGGCCCCTCGCAGCCGCGGATGCTGGGCGTGTCGGGCCGGCCGGCCAGCCCGGACGGCAAGACCATCCTGCCGCTGCGCAACCACGGCGTCACCATGATGTCGATCGGCCTGATGACCAACGAACGCGAGGCGGTCGTCTGGCGCGGGCCGATGCTGATGGGTGCGCTGCAGCAGATGATGGGCCAGGTCCAGTGGGGGGCGCTCGACGTGCTGATCGTCGACCTGCCGCCGGGCACCGGCGACGTGGCGATGACGCTGGCGCAGAAATACGCGCTGGACGGCGCGCTCGTGGTCTCAACGCCGCAGGACGTGGCGCTGCTCGATGCGCGCAAGGGCATGAACATGTTCGAGAAACTCGGCACGCCGATCTACGGGCTGATCGAGAACATGTCGACGCATATCTGCTCCAATTGCGGTCACGAGGAGCACATCTTCGGTCATGGCGGCGTCGCGGCGGAGGCGGAGTCGATGGGCGTGCCGCTTCTTGCCGAAATCCCGCTGCACCTCGACATCCGCACGAGCTCGGACGGCGGCGCGCCGATCGTTGTGTCGAAACCCGACAGCCCGCAGGCGACGGCCTTCCGCGACATCGCCCGGCGGCTGGTCGAAGCGGGGCAGGCATGAGTTTCGAGCCAAGCTTCCCCCCGATGCTCGATGGCAGGGCGGTGCCCGAGCCGCCCTTCGATGCCGCGATCCGCGCCGCCGCCACCGGCGCGGAGGCGGGGCTCGTCCTGTACGATCCGTCGGCGGCGGACCTCGCCGTCTCGCTGGTGCTGGTGCCCGAGGTGCCGATCGAGGACAGCGCGGTGATGCTGCCGCTCGCCGGTGTGGCGCTGCAGAACGCGCTGGGCGCGCTCGGCCCTGCGGAGCTGCCGGTGCATCTGGGCTGGGACGGCACCGTCTACGTCAATGGCGGGCGCTGCGGCCGCGTGCGCGCGGCGGTGCCGGAAACGTCGCCCGGCGCGGCACCCGACTGGCTCGTCCTCGGGGCGGAGCTGCGCTTCCGGCCGGTGGGCGACGGCGGCGAGGCCCCCGAGGAGACCGCGCTCCATGCCGAAGGTTGCGGCGATCTCACGCCGATGGACCTCACCGAGTCCTGGGCGCGTCACGCACTTCTCTGGATACACGGCTGGGAGGAGGACGGCGTCGCGCCGCTCCACCGCGAATGGTCGGGCCTCGCCCGCGGCATGGGCGAGCCGATCGAGGTGGCCGGCCGCACGGGCACATTCCTGGGCCTGGACGAACGGCTCGGGCTCCTGCTGAAGACCGAGGCGGGCGCCACCGAGGCGCTGCCGCTTACCGAACTGCTGGAGGTGCGATGAAGCTCGCCCGGGCGATCCATTTCGACGAAAGCGACACGCGGGTCTTCGCCAAGCCGGCGCGGACCGGCGAATGGTGTATCGCGGGCGGATTCGAGTTCTCCAACTGGACCGAGGGCGATCTTGCCGGCAAGGCGCGACAGGCCTTCGCCAACGGTTGGCTCGGGGCCGAGACCTTCGGTCGCGTCACCTTCGTCGCCGTCACGGTCTGCGAGCCGGCGGAGCGCGAGCGCCTGGTGGAGCAGTTGGCGCAGCACTTCGTCGACATCTACGGCGCGCCGAGCCGCGAGGCCGCCCGCGACGTGGCGGCGGGCGAGATCGACGACATGGCGGAACTCTGCGAGGATTTCGCGCCGAACACGCTGCTGACCGTGTCGCGGGAACTGACGGAGGGCGGGGTCCGCGAAGCGTTCCGCGCCATCGACGCGGCCGAGGCGGACCTGTCGCAGATCGCCATTCACGGCAGCCTCGACGACTGAGCGGGGCGGGGCGCCGGCAGGGCGGGCAATCTGCCCATCGCCGCGTCAGAACGGTACGTCGTCGGCGGCGCAGATGAAGCGCGACACCACCTTCTTGGTGCCCGCCTTCTCGAAGGCGACCTCGACCTTGTCGCCCTCTATGCCGGTGACCGCGCCGTAGCCGAATTTCTGGTGGAAGACCCGCTCGCCGATCTCGTAGGCGGCGACGGCGGTCATGTCGATCACCTGGTTGCGCGTCTCGCGCGGCTGGCTCATCGGCCGTTCGCCCGACCGCGACTGCAATCGCTTCCAGCCCGGCGAATTGTAGACGTCGGCCCTTTGCGCCCGGTCGTCGATGTTCGATTGCTGCCGCGCCATGATGTCGGGCGAGGCGCTCGCCGCCATACCGGCCGCGCCGTAGCCGCCGCCATAAAGGCCCGGCGGCGTCAGCACCTCCACATGCGCCTCGGCCAGCTCGTCGATGAAGCGCGAGGGCATCTGGCTCTGCCATTGCCCGAAGACCCGGCGGTTGCCCGCAAAGGAGATGGTGCACACTTCCTCGGCCCGCGTGATGCCCACATAGGCGAGCCGGCGTTCCTCCTCGAGGCCCTTCACGCCGGATTCGTCCATGGAGCGCTGCGAGGGGAAGAGCCCGTCCTCCCAGCCCGGCAGGAACACCGCCGGAAACTCCAGCCCCTTGGCGGCGTGCAGCGTCATGATCGACACCTTGGCGCCGCCGTCGTCGCTTTCGTTGTCCATCACGAGGCTGACATGCTCGAGAAAGCCCTGCAGGTTCTCGAACCCTTCCAGCGCCTTGACCAGTTCCTTGAGGTTCTCCAGCCGGCCCGGCGCCTCGGGCGTCTTGTCGTTCTGCCACATCGCCGTGTAGCCGGATTCGTCGAGGATCTGCTCGGCCAGCTCCATATGCGTGAGCTCGGCATTGCCGACAAGCCGCCCCCAGCGGTCGAGATCGTCCACCAGCACCCGCAGCGCCGCGCCGCCCTTGCCGCGGATCGCCTCTTCGGCCACGGCGATGCGCGCACCTTCCACCAGCGACACGCCCCGGTCGCGCGCGGTGCGCTGGATCGTCTGCTGCGCCTTGTCGCCGAGGCCCCGCTTGGGCGTGTTCACGATACGCTCGAACGCCAGATCGTCCTCGGCCGACACGACCAGCCGGAAATAGGCCATCGCGTCGCGGATCTCCATCCGCTCGTAGAAGCGGGGGCCGCCGATCACGCGGTAGGGCAGGCCGATGGTCAGGAACCGGTCCTCGAAGGCGCGCATCTGATGCGAGGCGCGCACGAGTATCGCGCAATCGTCGAGGCTGAAGGGCCGCATCCCGCGCGTGCCCTGCTGCATCGCCTCCAGTTCCTCGCCGACCCAGCGGGCTTCCTCGTCGCCGTCCCAGTGGCCGATCAGGCGGACCTTCTCGCCGGCCTCGGCCTCGGTCCAGAGGGTCTTGCCCAGCCGGCCCGCGTTTCCCGCGATGACCGAGGACGCGGCGGCGAGGATATGCGGCGTCGAGCGGTAGTTCTGTTCCAGCCGCACCACGTGGGCGCCGGGAAAGTCCTTCTCGAACCGCAGGATGTTGCCGACCTCGGCGCCGCGCCAGCCGTAGATCGACTGGTCGTCGTCGCCGACGCAGCAGATGTTCCTGTGCCCGCCGGCCAGCAGGCGCAGCCACATGTACTGCGCGACGTTGGTGTCCTGATACTCGTCCACGAGGATGTAGCGGAACCAGCGCTGGTACTGCGCCAGCACGTCCTCGTGGGTCTGGAAGATCGTCACGACGTGCAGAAGCAGGTCGCCGAAATCGACGGCGTTCAGCTCCTTCAGGCGCGCCTGGTATTCGGCGTAGAGGCGCGGGCCTTCGTGGTTGTAGGCGCCGGCCTCGGCGGCGGGCACCTTCGCGGGCGTGATCGCGCGGTTCTTCCAGCCGTCGATGATGTTGGCCAGCTGCCGCGGCGGCCAGCGCTTGTCGTCGATGTTCGACGCCTGGACGAGCTGTTTCAGAAGCCGAAGCTGGTCGTCGGTGTCGAGTATGGTGAAGTTCGACTTGAGGCCCACAAGCTCGGCGTGCCGGCGCAGAAGCTTCACGCAGATCGCGTGGAAGGTGCCGAGCCACGGCATCCCCTCGATTGTCTGGCCGAGCATCTGGCCCACGCGGTTCTTCATCTCGCGCGCGGCCTTGTTGGTGAAGGTCACGGCAAGGATCTCGTTCGGCCGCGCCTTGCCCTGGTTCAGAAGGTGCACGATCCGCGCGGTCAGAGCCTTGGTCTTGCCGGTGCCGGCGCCGGCGAGCATCAGGACCGGCCCGTCGAGCGTTTCCACCGCCTCGCGTTGGGCGGGGTTGAGACCGTCGAGATACGGGGCGGGTCGCGCCTGCATTGCCCGCGCCGAAAGCGACGCGGCCTCGAAGGCGTCCATGTCGTCGAAACTGCTCATGGCGCGAAGATAGCGCCGAAGCGGTGCGAGATAAAGCGCCGTTCGCCTTGTGTTCTCACAGAATGCGGGAATTTCGGCGGGGTCACTCCGACAGCGCGGCGGCGACGGCAAGCTTGAGTTCCGGCAGGACCTCGGCCTCGAACCACGGATTGCGGCGCAGGAACGCGGTGTTGCGCCAGGACGGGTGCGGCAGAACGAAGGTGCCCGGCGCCTGGCGCCGCCAGTCCATCACCACCTCGCGCACGGGGCGCTTGTCGTTCAGGTGTCGGCGGAATGAATAGCCGCCGATCAGAAGGCGCACCCGGACCGGGCCGATCGCCTCCAGCGCGCGGGCGTGCCAGGTTTCCCAGCAGATTGGCGGGGGCGGCAGGTCCGATCCCTTGGCGTCGTAGCCGGGAAAACAAAACGCGGTCGGCAGGACGGCGACGCGCGAAGTGTCGTAGAACACCTCCTCCGACACGCCCATCCAGTCGCGCAGCCGGTCGCCGGAGCGGTCGAAGAACGGTTTGCCGGCCTCGTGCACCCGCAGGCCCGGCGCCTGCCCGCAGACCAGGACCCGCGCGCCTGCGTCGAACCACACGCAGGGGCGCGGTGCGTGCGCGGTCTTCGTGGCCGCAAATCGATCCGCGCAGATCCGGCAGCCCCGGATGGAATCCTTGAGCGTCTCTATATCCTGCGTCATGCACAAATACCTCGTGTGCGCGTACTTTTCCGGCAACCCCTTGCAAAATGTGGCAAGAAAGTTGAGCCTTCCCCGGTGCCACAGCCGGAGGGAAGCGCGATGTCCGACCAGACCCCGCTCGACGCCGCCCGCGCGGCGATGGAGGCCGAGCCGGAGGACGACACCCTGCGCATGGCCTTCTACGCGCGCCTTGCCGAAACGGAGCTTTGTCTGATGCTCGGCGATGAGGCGGAGGGGGACAGCCTCGCACCCGAAGTCTTCGACACCGAGGACGGACGCTTCGTGCTCTGCTTCGAGCGCGAGGAGTCGTTGGCCGCTTTCGCAGGGGCGCCGGCCCCCTATGCTGCGTTGCCGGGGCGGACGCTGACGGGGATGCTGGCCGGGCAGGGGGTGGGCATCGCGCTCAATCTGGACGACCCGGACCATTCCGCGCTGGTCTCGCCGGAGGCGATCGGCTGGTTGGACGGGATCCTGTCGCACGCCCCGGACGAGGCGCTGGCGCGACCCGAGAGCGTCGAGGCGCCGAATGGACTGCCCGAGGCCCTGCTCTCGGCGCTCGACGCCAAGCTCGCGCGCGCCGCGGGGCTCGCCCGGCATGCCTACCTCGCCGCGGTCGGCTACGAGGACGGCTCGCGCGGGCATCTTCTGGCCATCACCGGCGCGGCGGCGGCGGCGCAGCCCACGCTGGCCCGCGCGGTGAACGAGGCGCTGGTGTTCTCGGGGCTCGAGGCCGGCGCGCTCGATGTCGCGTTTCTCGACACGTTCGACCCGCTTGCAGCGCGCCTGGCGCGCGTGGCCCTGCGCTTCGACCTGCCTGAGCCCGAGACCGCGCCGGCGAGCGCACCCGGTGCGCCGGGCAGCGATCCCGACCGGCCGCCGCGCCTGCGCTGAGCCGCGCTCAGCCAGCTTCGGGATGCGGGCGCGCCCGCGCACCGACCACGAAGCCCCCGATCTCGCGCAAGAGCTTGCGGGTCATCGCCCGCCGGAAGCCTTCGTAGCCGTCGGCATATTCCACGAAGGCGCCGGGGCCATGACGCACGACCTCGTGGTAATAGGCATCGACCTCCGGGTCCGCGCCGAGCACGGCGAGGCCGTTGACCGTCACGCCCTGAAACGGGAAGTGCTGGTAGGCCAGGCCAGGACCGAAGCCGTCATTGGTCACGCCGTCACCCGACACGTCGATCACCCGGCGGGTGCAGTCGGGCCCCCGCGCCAGATGCGTCGCCCCGTAGCCGAGAGCGAAGCCCATCGCGGTCGGAAACCGGGTCTGGCTGCGCGGCGTGCCGCGCAGGCGCGCGACCACCGCGTCGATGTCGGCCTCGCGGCCTATCGTGGTCCAGTCCACCACCAGCGCCGACTGGCGCCGCCCGCTCCATTCATAGGCCGACAGCGCCACCGTGCCGGGGCCGAGCAGCAGGGCCGCCCGAATGTCGGGATCGTCCAGCGCCGCGGCGAGCCCGTCGCGCTGGAGCACGTATTCGGCGTCGTCCACGGACGAGGACACGTCGAGCGCGAGCAGGAGCGCCAGCCGGCAGCTCTCCGTCTGCGCCGCCGCCGGGACGGCGCAGACCAGGGCGCAGAGCGCGGCGAGGGCGCCCCGCCTTACCAATGCCCGGTGTTTTCCATGCTGGCCCAGGGTTCCCGCGGCTCCAGCGCGTCGCCTTTCTGCAGAAGCTCAACCGACACGTTGTCGGGCGAGCGGACGAAGGCCATGTGCCCGTCGCGCGGCGGCCGGTTGATGGTCACGCCGTTGTCCATCAGCTTCTGGCACAGGCCGTAAAGGTCATCGACGCGGTAGGCGAGGTGGCCGAAATGACGGCTGTCGTCGGGCAGCTGGTCGTCGCCGTCCCAGTTGTAGGTCAGCTCCACGTCGTTGTGGCCGTCCTCCTGGCCCGGCGGGCACATGAAGACCAGCGTGAAGCGGCCCTTGTCGTTGTCCATGCGGCGACGTTCCTTCAGGCCGAGCATCTCGTAGAAGGCGATGGACTTGTCGAGATCCTTCACGCGGACCATGGTGTGGAGATATTCGATCGACATGCGGTCCCTCAATCGTTGGGGTGGATTGCGACCGTAGGGTAGGTGTGCGCGCCCGCTTGTCTAGCGCATGTATGGTCGGACAAGGCGCCCCGGTCCCGGCGCCGGTCGGCCCGAGAGGCGAGCTCAGAACTTCGACCGGATCCCCACCGAGACGCCGAATTCCTCGCTGTCGTAGAGTCCGAGATCGGACTCCGTCCGGTTCGTCTTGAACGTCACGTCGGGCACGAAGCCGTAATAGTCGAACCGGTCGAACGTCACCGTCGCCCAGGCGCCGAAGCGGTGGTCCCGGCGCCCGTCGAGGGAATAGAGGTGTTCGTCGTGCTCGCGCTCGGCCGCGCTCAGGCCCAAGGACAGGTCCGTGCCGAAGACCGGGCGGCCGAAATTCAGCGCCACCTTCGCCTCACGCTCGGTGTAGTCGAGCGTGCCGGCATCGCTGTCGGTCTCGCGGTGCGCGACGGCGAGGCTGAGCCGGTGGCCGCCCTCCAGCACCCGCACCGCGCCGAGAGAGGCCCGCCAGCCGTTCACGTCCGAGCGCGCGTCGAAGCCTTCCTCGTGGTCGCCCGATAGCCCCACCTGCGCCATCAGCTTCGGCGTCAGCGCGTAGCGGGCCGACGTCGACAGGGTCCAGGTGCGTGACAGATCCTCGCCGGCATACCAGTCGTGCTGCACGTTGGCGCCGAAGCTGAGGCCGAGCCGCTTCGACGCCGTCGTCATGTCGTGGCGCAGCCCGGCCGACAGGGTGGTGCGGGCGAAATCGCTGCCCTCGACGTCTGGCGCGATGTCCCTGGCATCCGGCGACAGAGCGTAGGTCCGATGCGTCAGTCCGAAATCGAGGAAGCTGCGTGTCGTCTCGCTCTGGCCGAGCCGCAGTGAGGTCGACACACCGGTGAGGATCTCGAGCCCCGACAGGGCGCGGGTGGCGTTCCGGGGGACCGAGTCGGGGAAATAGTAGTAGAAGTTCGACCCCTGATCGATGAAGAGATCGAAGCGGTCCGAGGTGGTGCCGCCGTTGACGTTCGACGACGGCGTCAGCGCGAAGGTCAGCCGCGTCGACCAGGGGTTGCGCATCCGCACGTAGCGGAAATCGCGCTCCGCCTGGGCGCGTTGCGCCTCGCCCGGGGCGACCTGCATCGCGCGGCGCAGCCAGAGCTGGGAGCGTGTCCGCGCCCCGGCCGAGGAGTGCGCCTGCGCCATCGCCAGCGCCGCGGCATAGCGTTCGTCCTCGGTGCCAGCCTCGCGCCAGGCGGCGCGCGCCGCATCCCGCGCTGCGTCGAAATCCTGCATGTCCCGCTCGGCCCGCGACAGCGCCAGCAGCGCCTGCGTGTCGCCGGGATCGCGGGCGAGCAGCGCCTGCGCCGCCTCGCGCGCCAGCTGCGCCTCGCCCGCGGCCGCGGCACGCCCGGCCAGGACGCGCATCTGGTCGGGCGAGAGCGAGTCCTGCGCCGCCGCCGCGCCGGCCAAAAGGGTCAGCGTCGCCACCAGCGCCCGGCGCCATCGGCGGGGGCGCGTACCTGCCGCGCCGGCCTCGGTCATTGCCGGTAGACGATGAAGCCGCCGGTTTCGCGGAACGAGACATCGCGCCGCGGGTCGGTGCCGTCGACGACCATCACGCCGACGATCTCCTCGGCATTCTCGCCGGACATGATCGCGTAATACTGGCCCTCTGCTGCGGTCGCGACGGTGCCGTCGTTCATCTCGAGATTGGCGAACACCTCCTGCACGATCTCGCCGTTCCGGTCGGCCACGTCGGGCGCGATCGTCGGCAGGATCTCGGGCAGGACGGCGTTACCCTCGGCATCGCGCGGCACGTTGAGGTTCGGATTGCTCTCCTGCAACGCGGCGATGTACTCGTCGGTGATGTCGTTGCCGTCGATGTCGAAGAGCCGCCGGTTTGTGATCCGCAGCTGCACGCCGGCGCGGTTGTCGTTGAAATCCTTGAAGTCGATCTGCATCGCCGCGTCGCCGCTGACGTATTCGAGCCCGCCCGCTCCTTGGAAGATGCGGGTGCCGGCATAGTCGCCCTCGTAGGCGGCATCGCCTTCGGTCGGCAGGATCAGGGAGGTCGCGTCGCCGTTCGCGTCGCGCGAATTGCGCTGGTACACGAAGCCGCCGAAGCCGTAATCGGCATAGTCGCCCGAGCGGACGATGGCGAATTCCGTCTGACCGCTGTTCGAGACCCCGTAGATCGCCCGGTAGGCGAGGTTGTCGACCACGTTGCCGGTCACCGGGTCGACCGCGTTCACGTCGGATTCGTAGACCGCGAACGGGCCGAGCTGGCCGACCGAGTTCTGCGAGGAGGGCTGCCCGCCGCGCTGGTAGACGTTGTCCCCGTCGAAGGCGAGGTTGTCGACCTCGAACGTGTCGTCGGCCCTGTTGTAGCGGATGTTGCGGGCATAGCCGCCGCCTTCGCCGTTCTGCGGCTCGTAGCGCACGATCGAGGTTTCGGGCGTCGGCTGCGCGGTGCCGGGGGGCAGCTCGCGGTCGCTCTCGATCGGGGTCTCGTCGTCGCCGCCGTCCTCGCCGTCGTCACCGCCGCCACCGTCACCCTCGCCGTCCGATTCCCCGGGCTCCGGGTCCAGCGGGTTGTCGCCGTCATTGCCTTCGGCGCCGCACGCGCTCAGAAGCGCCAGCGCAAAAATCATCGCCACGATGCGCGTCATGGTGTCACTGCCTCGATTGTGCCCGTATCTGTATTTTTTCGGCGATTGTCGCGACATACGGGCACAAGTCAATCTACGCGCCGGGGACGGTGCCGGAAAAACCCGGAAGGTGCGGCGGATTTGCCTACACTCCATATAGCGGTTTTCGCTCCGGGCTTGGTCAAGATATGGTGGGGGTCGACTCATCTGGTGGACAGGGCGTCGCAGGCCCGCCGCGGCGGGCGCGTGCGACCGGGAACGACAGGGCAGGGACATGCAGCAATATCACGACGCTTTGCGGACGATCCTCGAGACGGGCGAGCCGTCCACCGACCGCACCGGCACCGGCACCTTGTCCGCGTTCGGCCTGCAATCGCGCTACCGGCTTGCCGACGGCTTCCCGCTGGTGACGACCAAGAAGCTGCACCTGCGCTCCATCGTGCACGAGCTGCTGTGGTTCCTGTCGGGTGACACCAACATCCGCTATCTCAAGGACAACGGCGTCAGAATCTGGGACGAATGGGCCGACGAGCACGGCGATCTCGGCCCGGTCTACGGGCGCCAGTGGCGGGCGTTCCCCGCGCTCGAACCCTCGGGGCGGACGGAGGGGGGGCGGCCGCTCTTCTTCGCGCGGCACATCGACCAGATCGCCGGGCTGGTGGAGGCGATCCGCAAAACGCCCGACAGCCGCAGGCTTATCGTGTCCGCCTGGAACCCGGCCGACGTGCCCGACATGGCGCTGCCGCCGTGCCACACGATGTGGCAGGTGCGCGTGCTGAACGGTCGGCTTCATCTGCAGCTCTACCAGCGCTCGGCGGACATGTTCCTCGGCGTGCCGTTCAACATCGCGTCCTATGCGCTTTTGCAGTCGATGCTGGCGCATGTCACCGGCTACGAGGCCGGCGATTTCGTGCATACGATGGGGGACGCGCATATCTACGACAACCACATGGAGCAGGTGAAGCTGCAGCTGTCGCGGACCCCCAAGCCGCTGCCAACCCTTCGTCTCACGCGCGATGTGCGCGACATCTTCGATTTCCGCTACGACGATTTCGCGTTCGAGGGCTACGATCCCGACCCGGCGATCCGCGCGCCCGTGGCGGTCTGAGCGATCCCGGCCCTGATCGGCCCCGCGGCACGGCGAACTCGCCCTTGATCGCGGGGCGGGCCGGGTCTATACGCCCCCGGTGGTCCCGTCCGGGGACCCTCGATCACACTCACACGAACGCCGTGGGCGGCCCATCTCGCTTCGGGGCCCGCATCCGGCAAGGAGAAGCGACATGAAACTGAACGAACTGCGCGACAATCCCGGCGCCGCGAAGAAACCCAAGCGCATCGCGCGCGGCCCCGGCTCCGGCAAGGGCAAGATGGGCGGTCGCGGCATCAAGGGTCAGAAGTCCCGCTCGGGTGTGGCCATCAACGGCTACGAGGGTGGCCAGATGCCGCTCTACCAGCGTCTGCCCAAGCGCGGCTTCAACAAGCCCAACCGCAAGTCCTACGCCATCGTGAACCTCGGCATGATCGCCAAGTTCGTCGAGGCCGGCAAGATCGACGCCGGTGCCCCGGTCACCGAAGAGGTGCTGGTGCAGTCGGGTCTCGTGCGCCGCAAGCTCGACGGCGTGCGCGTCCTTGCCAAGGGCGAGCTGGCGAAGCCGGTGAACCTCGAAGTGACCGGCGCGTCGAAATCGGCGGTCGAGGCGGTCGAGAAGGCCGGCGGGTCGCTCAAGCTCACGGGCGCTCAAGCGGCCGAATAAGGAGTTGTGGGCGGCGGCGCCGCCCTCTACATCTCCCCACGAGTTTTCCGGCGCCGCCCCGAGCCCGAAAACGGATCGGGGCGGCGTTCGTCTGAACAAGAAGGGCGCTCCATGGCATCCGCAGTCGAACAGATGGCCGCCAACACGAGCTGGGCGGCGCTCGGCAAGGCCACCGACCTCCGCAACCGCATCATCTACACGCTGGCGCTGCTGTGCATCTTCCGGCTCGGCACGTTCATTCCCGTTCCGGGGATCGACGGCGTGGCCCTGCGCGACTTCATGGAAGGCGCGGCGGCGGGGATCGGCGGCATCCTGACGATGTTCACCGGCGGCGCCCTGGGGCGCATGGGCATCTTCGCCCTCGGCATCATGCCCTACATCTCGGCATCGATCATCGTGCAGCTTCTGGCCTCGATGGTGCCGAAGCTCGAACAGCTCAAGAAAGAAGGCGAGCAGGGCCGCAAGAAGATCAACCAGTACACCCGCTACGGCACCGTGCTGCTGGCGACCTTCCAGGCCTACGGGCTTGCCGTGTCGTTGGAAGCCGGGGATCTCGTGACCGATCCGGGCTGGTTCTTCCGTGCCTCCACCGTCATCACGCTGGTCGGCGGCACCATGTTCCTGATGTGGCTTGGCGAGCAGATCACCCAGCGCGGCGTCGGCAACGGTATCTCGCTGATCATCTTCGTGGGCATCATCGCCGAGGTTCCGGCGGCGCTGGCGCAGTTCTTCGCCTCCGGCCGCTCCGGCGCGATCAGCCCGGCGGTGATCATCGGCGTGATCGTGATGATCGTCGCGGTGATCATGTTTGTGGTGTTCATGGAGCGGGCGCTCCGGAAGATCACCATCCAGTACCCGCGCCGCCAGGTCGGCATGAAGATGACCGAGGCGCAGAACAGCCATCTGCCGGTCAAGGTGAACCCGGCGGGCGTGATCCCGGCGATCTTCGCCTCCTCGCTGCTGCTGCTGCCGACGACGATCTCGACCTTCTCGGGCGAGGGATCGACGGGGCCGGTCATGTCGACGATCCTGGCCTATTTCGGTCCGGGCCAGCCGCTCTACCTGCTGTTCTTCGCGGCAATGATCGTGTTCTTCGCCTACTTCTACACGTTCAACGTGTCGTTCAAGCCGGACGACGTGGCCGACAACCTCAAGAACCAGAACGGCTTCGTACCGGGTATCCGGCCGGGCAAGCGCACCTCGGAGTATCTTGAATACGTTGTGAACCGCGTGCTGGTGCTGGGGTCGGCCTACCTCGCGGCGGTCTGCCTTCTGCCCGAGATCCTGCGCAACCAGTTCGCCATTCCGTTCTATTTCGGCGGCACGTCGGTGCTGATCGTGGTGAGCGTGACCATGGACACGATCCAGCAGGTCCAGAGCCATCTGCTGGCACATCAGTACGAAGGCCTGATCCAGAAGTCGCAACTGCGCGGCAAGGGGAAAGGGCGCAAGAAGGGGGGGCCGGCTCGGCGATGAACATCATACTTCTGGGGCCCCCGGGGGCCGGCAAGGGAACGCAGGCGCGCCGACTGGAAGAGGCGCGCGGGATGAAACAGCTCTCCACCGGGGACATGCTGCGCGAGGCGAAGGACAGCGGCTCGGAGATGGGCGAGAAGGTCGCGGCGATCATGGCGCGCGGCGATCTCGTCACCGACGATGTCGTCATCGGCCTGATCCGCGAGAAGCTGCAGACCGAGAACGCCGCCGGCTTCATCTTCGACGGCTTTCCGCGCACGCTCAAGCAGGCCGATGCGCTGGAAGAGCTGCTGGCGGAGATGGGCCAGCCGCTGGATCACGTGATCGAGCTGCGCGTCGACGACGACGCGCTGGTAGAGCGCATCACCGCCCGGTCGACCTGCGCCAATTGCGGCGAGGTCTACAACGACATCTCCAAGCCGATCCCGGTGGACGGCCAGTGCGCTGTCTGTGGCGGCACGGAGTTCAAGCGCCGCGCAGACGACAACGCCGAGAGCCTCAAGAAGCGCCTGATCGAGTATTACAAGCAGACCTCTCCGCTGGTCGGCTATTACTACGTGAAGGGCAAGTACGCCCGCGTCGACGGCCTCGCCGATATCGACGAGGTGCAGAAGGCGCTCGAGACCCAGCTGGGCGGTTGACCGCGAAGGCGTGAACCAAACCGCAACCGAGGCGTTGATCCGGGTGTGAGATCCGGAGCCTCGTGATGCGTACAATGATCGCCTTTGCCGCCGTCCTGCTGATCGGGATCGCCGTGGTCGCGCTCCAGCCGATCCTCGCCGGCGCTCCGATCGACAATGCCGACGCGCCCGGCGTGTTTCCCGAATGGCTCGCACCGGTGGGCTATTTCATCGCCCTCGTGGGCGCCGTCGGTCTGTTCGTCGCCTGGATGCGCGCGAAGAGCACAAGCTGAGCCAGGGACCCGCCGAACCGCCGGCAGGCGGCGCCGAGGCCCTCCTCTGGCTGACGCGGGGCAAGGTCCCGCGCAAGCTGTTTCGTGCACACTTGACGCCCGGGGTGAATCCGACTACCCACCGCCATCTCTACCGGAGAATCGCGTTTGCGGTGCCACCGGCGCGCCGCAGATCACCTGATCGACCTAGGGTCCGAGGGCGTCTCCGCCCAAGGGCCATATGTTGTGAAAAAAGGTTCTGGAGCTACGGAACCGCAACGAAGAGGAATACCCACTTGGCACGCATTGCCGGCGTCAACATCCCCACCGCGAAGCGCGTTCCCGTCGCGCTGACCTATATCCACGGCATCGGTCCGTCCGCCGCCCGCGACATCTGCGAAGCGGTCAGCATCGACCAGGCACGCCGCGTCAACGAGCTCAGCGACGCCGAAGTCGTCGCCATGCGCGAGCACATCGACGCCAACTACACCGTCGAGGGCGACCTGCGCCGCGAGAACCAGGTCAACATCAAGCGCCTGATGGACCTTGGCTGCTACCGCGGCCTGCGCCATCGCCGCAATCTCCCCGTGCGCGGTCAGCGCACGCACACGAATGCCCGCACCCGCAAGGGCCCGGCAAAGCCGATCGCTGGCAAGAAGAAGTAAGGGAGAGACAGGCAAATGGCACGTGATCCCCGTCGCGGAGGCACCAAGAAGAAGGTCTCCAAGAACATTGCAGCTGGCGTCGCGCATGTGAACTCCAGCTTCAACAACACCAAGATCCTGATCTCGGACGTGCAGGGCAATGCGATCTCCTGGTCGTCGGCCGGCACGATGGGCTTCAAGGGCTCGCGCAAATCGACGCCCTATGCCGCGCAGCTCGCCGCCGAGGATGCCGGCAAGAAGGCGCAGGAGCATGGCATGAAGACGCTCGAGGTCGAGGTGCAGGGCCCCGGTTCGGGCCGCGAATCGGCGCTGCGCGCGCTCGCTGCGGTCGGCTTCAACATCACCGCGATCCGCGATGTCACCCCGATCTCGCACAACGGCTGCCGCCCGCCCAAGCGTCGCCGGGTCTGATCCGAAACCGATTTCAAGCCGGGGCCGTGCATGGATGCGCGGCCCCGCGCTGCCGCTTTCACCTCGGGCGTCCACGGCCTTTCGGACATGGGGCCGGGACAGGAATGGAGGTCTTACATGATCCATAAGAATTGGGCCGAGCTGATCAAGCCCACGCAGCTCGAGATCAAGCCCGGCAACGATCCCACGCGGATGGCGACCTGTGTGGCCGAACCGCTGGAACGGGGCTTCGGCCTGACGCTGGGCAACGCGCTGCGCCGCGTTCTGCTGTCGTCGCTCCAGGGTGCGGCGATCACCTCCGTGCAGATCGACAACGTCCTGCACGAGTTTTCGTCCGTCGCCGGCGTCCGCGAAGACGTGACAGACATCGTGCTGAACCTCAAGGGCGTCTCGCTCCGCATGGAGGTCGAGGGGCCGAAGCGGTTGTCGATCTCGGCCAAGGGGCCGGGCGTCGTGACCGCCGGCGATATCTCGGAATCGAACGGCATCGAGATCCTCAACAAGGATCACGTGATCTGCCACCTCGACGACGGCGCCGACCTGTTCATGGAACTGACCGTGAACACCGGCAAGGGCTATGTCTCGGCCGACAAGAACAAGCCCGAGGACGCGCCGATCGGCATGATCCCGATCGACGCAATCTATTCGCCGGTCAAGAAGGTCGCCTACGACGTGCAGCCCACCCGCGAGGGCCAGGTGCTGGACTACGACAAGCTGACCATGAAGGTGGAGACCAACGGCGCGGTCACGCCCGAGGACGCCGTGGCCTATGCAGCGCGCATCCTTCAGGACCAGCTGTCGATCTTCGTCAACTTCGACGAACCGGAGAGCGCGAGCCGCGACGACGGCGACGACGGGCTGGAGTTCAACCCGCTCCTTCTCAAGAAGGTCGACGAGCTGGAACTGTCGGTGCGTTCGGCCAACTGCCTGAAGAACGACAATATCGTCTATATCGGTGACCTGATCCAGAAGACCGAGGCGGAGATGCTGCGCACCCCGAACTTCGGCCGCAAGTCGCTGAACGAGATCAAGGAAGTGCTCTCGGGCATGGGCCTGCATCTCGGCATGGACGTCGAGGACTGGCCGCCCGACAACATCGAGGATCTGTCCAAGAAGATGGAAGACTCGTTCTGAAGCCACGCAGGTCCGGGGGTGGGCAGCTTGCTCACCCGTCGGGCCGCCGTGTAGGGTGGGCGATCCGCCCACCATCACCTCACCAAGGGCAACCCCGCCCCAAGGAGAGCGGCCGCAAACGCAAGCGTCCGCCGGACAAAGCAAAATCTCAGGAGTACCCAAATGCGTCACTCGAAAGGCTACCGCAAGCTGAACCGCACCCACGAGCACCGCAAGGCGCTCTGGGCGAACATGGCCGGCTCGCTCATCGAACACGAACAGATCAAGACGACGCTGCCCAAGGCCAAGGAACTGCGCCCGGTCGTCGAAAAGCTCGTCACCCTCGCCAAGCGCGGTGATCTGCATGCCCGCCGCCTTGCCGCGGCGCAGCTCAAGCAGGATATCCACGTCGCCAAGCTCTTCGAGATTCTGGGCCCGCGTTACGCGGAGCGCCAGGGCGGCTACCTGCGCATCGTGAAGGCCGGCTTCCGCTACGGCGACATGGCGCCAATGGCGATCATCGAATTCGTCGACCGCGACGCCGAAGCGAAGGGCAAGGCCGACCGCGAGCGCGTCGAGGCCGAAGAGGCTGCCGAAGCCTGAGACCCGGCCACGCGCCGCACGTCTTGACCGCCCCGGCCCCTGGCCGGGGCGTTCTTGTTTCCGAGGGGCAGAGCCGTAAGGCGGGCTTCAGCCCACCGCTTCGCCGCCAGCGCGGCAGGGCGAACGAGATATCTGCCATCTGCCGCACTTTTTCCCTCGCGCCTCCCTTGACGCGGCGTGCCGCGTCCGCCCCCCTTGTTGCCGATCGGAAACCCGTGTCATCTGCGGATCAACACCGCAGAGTGAGGAGGCGCCCCATGTCCGACCGCATCGCCCGATTCGATCTACAGATCGATCCCCGGCTGTTCGACTTCATCGAGACCGAGGCGCTGCCCGGCACCGGCATCGAGGCGGACACGTTCTGGCGGGGCCTGTCGTCGCTTGCCCACGATTTCGGTCCGCGCAACGCCGAGCTTCTGGAAGTGCGCGAGCGCCTGCAGGGCCAGATCGACGAATGGCACCTGAAGCACCGCGACAAGCCGCACGATCACGAGGCCTACAAGGCCTTCCTCGAAGAGATCGGCTATCTCGTCCCCGAGGGCGAGGATTTCGAGATCGACACCTCCAATATCGACCCCGAGATCGCCACCGTTCCGGGACCGCAGCTCGTCGTTCCGGTGACCAACGCGCGCTACGCGTTGAACGCGGCGAACGCGCGCTGGGGCTCGCTCTACGATGCGTTCTACGGCACCGACGCGATGGGCTCTGCCCCGCCGCCCGGAGGCTACGACAAGGGCCGGGGCGCCCGCGTCGTGGCGCGGGCGCGGGTCTTCCTCGACCAAGCGGTGCCGGTGGCCGGCACGTCGCATGCCGATGCGCGGCGCTACCACGTCAATGACGGCCAGCTCCTGATCGACGACATGCCGCTGGTCGATCCGTCGCAGTTCGTCGGCTATACCGGCCATCCCCGGGCGCCCGAGACGGTTGTGCTGCGCAACAACGGCCTGCACGTGGAGCTGGTCTTCGACCGCACCCACCGGATCGGCGCGCGCGACCAGTGCGGGCTGGCGGACATGCGGATCGAGAGCGCCATCACCACGATCATGGATTGCGAGGATTCGGTCGCCTGCGTCGATGCCGAGGACAAGGCGCTGGCCTACCGCAACTGGCTCGGCCTCATGCGCGGCGACCTGACGACCAGCTTCGACAAGGGCGGTGAGACGGTGAGCCGCGCGCTCGCGCCGGACCTGCGCCTGACCGCGCCGGACGGGACGGGTGAGGTCGTGCTCAAGGGCCGCACGCTGATGCTGGTGCGCAATGTCGGCCCGCTGATGAGCAATCCGGCGATCCTGCTGCGCGACGGCTCGGAGATCAACGAGGCGCTGATGGACGCGATGGTCACCACGCTCATCGCGCTGCACGATCTGAAACGGGACGGCGGCAATTCGCTCCATGGCTCGGTCTACGTCGTCAAGCCGAAGCTGCACGGCCCGGACGAGACCGCCCTCGCCGACGAAACGTTCACCTTCGTCGAGGAGGTGCTGGGCCTGCCGCGCTACACCGTCAAGCTCGGCATCATGGACGAGGAGCGGCGCACCTCGGTCAACCTCAAGGAATGCATCCGGGCGGCGAAGCACCGCTGCGCCTTCATCAATACCGGCTTTCTCGACCGCACCGGCGACGAGATCCATACCTCGATGGAGGCGGGGCCGTTCAGCCGCAAGAGCTTCATCCGCGACAAGGCCTGGATCACCGCCTACGAGAACCGCAACGTCGATATCGGGCTGGAATGCGGCCTGTCGGGGCGCGCGCAGATCGGCAAGGGCATGTGGGCGATGCCCGACATGATGGCGGCGATGCTGCAGAACAAGATCGGGCATCCGCAGGCCGGGGCCAACACCGCCTGGGTGCCGTCGCCGACGGCGGCGACGCTGCACGCGCTGCACTACCACCAGGTCGACGTGATGGCGGTGCAGGAGAAGCTGCGCGCCGGCGGGCGGCGCGCGCATGTCGACGCGCTGCTCGACATCCCGCTCGCCGCGTTCCGCAAGTGGCGGCCCGAGCAGATCACCCGCGAGGTGGAGAACAACGCGCAGGGCATCCTCGGCTACGTGGTGCGCTGGATCGACCAGGGGGTCGGCTGCTCCAAGGTGCCGGACATCAACGATGTCGGCCTGATGGAAGACCGCGCGACCTGCCGGATCTCGGCCCAGCACATCGCCAACTGGCTGCATCACGGCGTGGTCAGCCGCGAGGAGGTGATGGAGATCATGCGCCGGATGGCCGAGGTGGTGGATCGCCAGAACGCGGACGACCCGGCGTACCGGCCGATGGCGCCGGGCTTCGATGGTGTGGCGTTCCAGGCGGCGTGCGACCTGGTCTTCCAGGGGCGCGAGCAGCCGTCGGGCTATACCGAGCCGGTGCTGCACCGGCGGCGCCTGGAGCTCAAGGCGGCGGGCTGAGACCACGTGCGGGAGCGAGAGGGGCGCTGCCCCCCTCGCACTCCCCCCGGAGTATTTTCGACGAGAAGAAGCAGGAGGAGGGCGCTTCATGGCGGTCATTTCGCTGAGACGGGCGCGGACGATGATCCGCAAGGCATTCGAACACGCGCGCGGGGAGGAGCTGAAGCCGATGGCGGCGGTGGTCCTGGATGCGGGCGGCAACCCGATCGCCTTCGAGCGCGAGGACGGAGCGAGCCCCGGGCGCTTCGACATCGCGCGGGCCAAGGCCTACGGCGCGGTGATGCTGGGGATGCCCGGCTCCGCACAGATGGCGCGCGCTGAGGCACAGGCCTATTTCATCGCCTGCGCCAACGGCGCGTTGGGGGGCGGCCTCGTGCCGGTGCCGGGCGGCGTTCTGGTCAAGGATTCCAAGGGCGTGGTGCTGGGCGCGGTCGGCGTGTCGGGCGATGCGTCGGACAACGACGCGGCTGCCGCGAAAGCGGGCATCGAGGCCGCCGGGCTGGCCGCCGAGGTCTGAGCACGCTTTATCCGGGCGGGCCTGGGGATTATATGTGACTTGTCCGCAGCTTGACGGACGCGTCCGCACGAGGAGAGACATGGCCCGCCCGGTCGTCGGCATCGTTACCAATTCACACCTGATCAACGATCAGTATCCCGCCCATGCCGGCGGCACGATGCTGTCGGAAGCTGTTGCCGAAGTTTCGGACGCGCTGCCGCTGCTGATCCCGGCCGATCCCGGGCACGTGGCGCTTGGCGATCTCCTGGAGACCTGCGACGGCTTCCTGCTGCCCGGCGGGCGTCCGAACGTGCATCCCGAGGAATACGGCGAGGAGCCGACCGAGGCGCATGGCACCTTCGACCGGGGCCGCGACGCGGTGGTCCTGCCGCTGGTGCGGGCCTGTATCGAGCGGGGGCAGCCGTTTCTGGGGGTCTGCCGCGGATTCCAGGAGGTCAACGTGGCCATGGGCGGCACGCTCTATCCCGAGATCCGCGAATTGCCGGGGCGGATGAACCACCGCATGCCGCCGGACGGGACCATCGCCGAGAAATTTGCGCTGCGGCACACCGTCACCTTCAACGAGGGCGGGCCGTTCCACCGGCTGATGGGCGCGCGCGAGGTTCTCACCAACACGTTGCACGGGCAGGGCATCAAGACCGCCGGCGGCCGCATCGTCATCGACGGCCGGGCCGAGGACGGCACGCCAGAGGCGCTCTACGTCGAGGGCGCGCCGGGCTTCACGCTGGCTGTGCAATGGCACCCCGAGTATCGCGCTGCCGAGGACCCGGTGTCGCGCCCGCTCTTTGCCGCGTTCGGCGAAGCCACAAGGGACTGGGCAAGCGGTGCCCGCGGGGTGCGCCGGTCGGCCTGAGCCGCCTGTATCGGAGGCCAGGCGCCTCTTGCGGCGCGGATACTGCAATTGCGTGAAGAGAGGCGGGGGCCCGTGCGCCCCGTCCGGACTCGCTCAGCCGGTGCAGCCGAGGATATCCACCGCCTTGCCGGCGCCCAGGATCGTGAAACGCAGGCCGGAGCGGTCGACCGCGAAGGCACGTTTGTCCACGTGCATCAGCTCGGTCTCGGCGATCAGGCGGTTGCCGGCGCGGCTGGCGTCGGGTTCGGCGACCCAGATGGCGGGGTTGGCGGTCTCGATCACCACGCTCTCGCGCTCTCCGATCTCGGGCATCTCTATCTCTGCCCGAAGTGTCAGCGCGCCGCCCGTGCCTTGGGCGACGGTGCAGCGCACCGCGCCAACCCCCGCCTCGGCCCCGGAGAACGGGCGGTCAGCCAGCGCGGCGGCAATGGCCGGATCGACGGTGCCCGCGGACGACGGCAGCACGCCGTCGACCCGCAGCGTCGCCGGCAGGCACACGTCGTCGCACACGCCGATATGGACGTCTCCCGACAGGCGCACGTCGCCGCTGCCGGTGGAGCGAACGGTGAGCGGCAGCACGACCTCTTCCTTGTAGCCGACAGAGCGCATGCCGGACTGGTGGAAGATCCGCGGCACGGGCCAGGTCACGGCGACGGAGCCGAGGTTGCGCGAGCCGGACCAGTCGAATTCCGGCGGGATGCCGGCATCGCCGGGCGCGCGCCAGTAGGTCTTCCAGCCCGGGGCGAGCTTGAGATGCAGCGCGGCGACATGGGTTCCGTCGGCCTGCCGCCATCCGGGGCGCAGCGTTGCCGACACCACGCCGGAAATCCGCTCTGCCGCGGCCGGCAGGGGGGCGAGAAGGGCGAGGGCGAGGGCCAGGACTCTGATCATGCAACGACGATTGGCCGAGCCGGCGGGAAATGAAAAGTCACGTTCCGGCGACGCGGGAATTTCCGTGTCTTGCCCGCGACAGGGCGCCGGCATGCCGCGCCGCCGCACCGCCCTTGCGCCTGCCGGGGGGAGCGGTCATGCTCTGCCGTACAGTTCAGCCCGACCGGAGGTGCGATGCCCGAGACCGTGTCAGAGACGGATCTCACCGGAAAACTGCTGATCGCCATGCCGGGCATGGGCGACCAGCGGTTCCAGAACAGCGTGGTGTTCGTCTGCGCCCATTCGGGCGACGGAGCGATGGGATTGATCGTGAACAAGCCGACGCCCGAGATCGACTTCGGCATGCTGCTGGACCAGCTCTCCATCGAGGCGGTGGAGGACGTGACCGACGAGCCCGTGCATTTCGGGGGCCCGGTGGAGACCGGGCGTGGTTTCGTGCTGCATTCGCCGGATTATACCTCTGTGGTGACGACGCTGGAGGTGACGGACACCTTTCACATGACCGCGACGCTCGACATCCTCGAGGAGATCGGCCGCGGCGAGGGGCCGGCGAACCGCATCATGTGCCTGGGCTATGCCGGCTGGGGGCCGGGGCAACTCGAGTCGGAGTTCGCGGCAAATGGCTGGCTGGCCTGCGACGCAACCCACGCGCTGGTCTTCGGGACACCCAACGGGCAGAAATGGCGGGCGGCGCTGGCCTCCATGGGCGTGGAAGCCTTGTCGCTGTCGTCCGAAGGCGGGCGCGCGTAGGGCCTCGCGCGGCTCGGGGGGCAGAATGCCTACCCTGCGCAGACAGGGCAGAGGCCGGGTGCGGGTGTCAGCCGGGTCGGCGCAGTTCCTCCATGACGCCGGCGTCCCACGCGCGGCGGTGAAGCGCGCCGAGTTGGGCCGGAATCCGCTCCAGCCCCAGGATGCGGGCGATGGCCAAGCGGTGATTTCCGTTGCCGGCCAGCATCGGACGGCCGTCGCGGTCGATATGCACCAGGACGCCGCCATGCTCGCGGCGAAATCGTTCGGGCCGGCTCGCCACGGGTTCGAGCCGCCGCGTGCGGGCGACATTGTCGAACATCCGGTCGATGCCCTCGTACCGCGCGATCACGTCGGCGCGGTTGCGGCAGCCGTCAAACAGGCCGTGCTTGTCGATCCGTGCGAGCATCTCGTCGATGATGCCGGTCTCTTCCCAGCTCTCACCGTCGACGAAGTGACGGAAGCAGGCCGAAATCTTGGGCATACGGTCGACCTCGCGGCGGCCGAGATCCCAGTCGCCGTCGGCCACGGTTCCGCTGTGCCGGCGCAAATAGACCGGTCCGGACTTGGGACGCTTGTAGGCATGCGATGCCTCACGCGGGTCGATCCAGACGCATTCGTCCGAAAGCGGTGCATTGCGACCGTAACGCAGGCGGTTGCCCAGATCGCGCAAGGATTTCTGCGGCACACCCGCCTGCAACATGCGCACCAGTCTGGTGCGGGGCTGATGGGCCGAAGGGGTCGTGGCGGCAGGCTGGGACATATTGCACACCGGGCCGGAAGAGAATCACGGGCCGAGAATGTAACAACGAAATGACGATTGGGAATGCGCCGCGCTTCGAGCTTCACGAAATTGTTGTAAGCGCGCCGTCGCTCAGGCCGCGGCCGCGATCGCCTGCCCGGCCGCCCAGCCGGACGACCAGGCCCACTGAAAATTGTAACCGCCGAGCCAGCCGGTGACGTCGACCGCTTCGCCGACGAAGTGCAGGCCCGGCATGTGCCGCGATTCCATCGTCTTCGAGGACAGCCCCTCGGTGCCGATGCCACCCAGTGTGACCTCTGCTGTGCGGTAGCCCTCTGACCCCGCCGGTCGAAGCGTCCAGGTGCGCAGGGCCAATTCGATCTCGTCGATGCGATTGTCCGAGAGGTCCCCGAGGCGGCCGGAGAGATCGAATTCGTCGGCGAGGTGCGCAACGAGCTTCTGGGGAAGATGCCGGGCGAGTTCCGTGGCGAGGGCGCGCCTGCCGGCCTCCTTGCGCCGCGTGCGCAGGCTGCCCGCAAGGTCGGAGCCGGGCAACAGGTCCACCTCGATCGGCGCGCCTTCGCGCCAGTAGGAGGAGGCCTGCAGCACGGACGGCCCAGAAAGACCGCGATGGGTAAAGAGGAGCGCCTCCTCGAAGGCGGCGTCGCCGGCGCGCACCACCGACGGGACCGACACGCCGGATATCGCGCGGAAGCGGCCGTCCGGGAAGGTAAGCGGCACGAGCCCGGGGCGGGTGTCGGTCACCCGGTGGCCGAACTGCCGTGCGATGTCGTAGGCGAGCCCGCTTGCGCCCATCTTCGGGATCGACTTGCCGCCGGTCGCCACAACGAGGCGCTTGGCCCGGATCTCCACCCTTTGGCCCTGTCGGTCGAGTGTGGCGACGAAGGTGCCGTCGTGGCGCAGATCGCGCAAGGCGGTCTCGAGCCAGAGGTCTGCCGCGCCCATCTCCGCCCGGAGCATGGCGATAATCTCGCGCGCGCTGTGGTCGCAGAAGAGCTGGCCCAACGTCTTTTCGTGCCAGGCGATGCCGTGGCGCGAGACGAGGTCGATGAAATCCCACTGGGTGTAGCGGGCGAGGGCGGATTTGTGGAAATGCGGATTCTCGCCGAGGAAGCGGTCGGGCTCGCAGCCGAGATTGGTGAAGTTGCAGCGGCCGCCGCCCGAGATGCGGATCTTCTCTCCCGGTGCGCGGGCATGGTCGATCACCAGGCAGTCGTTGCCGATCTGCGCCGCGCACATCATGCCGGCCGCACCGGCGCCGAGGATCAGCGTTCCCACCTGCATCGCCGCAGGCCTTCAGCACGGCGGAGCGCCGCGCGCAAGGGCAGGGGGCGCTTTCGCGTGCCGCATGCTCTGATAAGGATGCGGGATGCGCGGCCCGATCCGGTCCGCCTTCGTGCCCTGGACCGTTCCATGTCAGACCCGCTTGTGCTCATTCCCGGCCTCGTCAGCGATGCGCGCCTTTTCCAGCCGCAGATCGAGGTGCTGTCGCGGCGCGTGCCGGTGACCGTGCTGCCCTCCGCCCGCGGTGAGCGGATCGAGGAGGTGGCGAGCGCGGCGCTGCCGCACCTGCCCGCGAAGTTCGCGCTGGCCGGCCATGGCTACGGCGGCATGGTGGCGATGGAGATCCTGCGCCGCGCGCCCGACCGGGTGCTGCGGCTGGCGCTCATGTCGACCACGCCGCTGGCGGATACGCCGGGCGAGGCGGCGGCGCGCGAGCCGCGGATCATTGCCGCGCGCGCCGGGCGCTTCGACGACGTGATCGCCGAGGAGGTGCCGGGTTCGGCGCTCGCCCCGGGGCCGGAACGGGTGCGGCACATAGCGCTGGTCAAGGCGATGGCCCGCGATCTCGGGGCGGATGCCTACCAGAGGCAGGTGCGGGCGATGCAGCGGCGCAAGGACCAGCAGGCGGTGCTGCGCAAGTGCAAGGTGCCGGTGCTGGTGCTGTGCGGGGCGCACGATACGCTTTACCCGGTGAAGCGGCAGAGCTTCATGGCCGAACTGATCGCGCAGGCGGGGCTGACGGTGATCGACGAGGCGGGGCATCTGCCCAGTGTCGAGGCGCCTGACGCGGTGACCGATGCGCTGTCGGACTGGCTCTCGGCCCCGGCGCTCACGCGTTGACCGCCGCGGCGGCGGCGCATATGTGCGAAGCTGCGCGGAGGGCCGGATGGCCGCGGGCCGGTATCGGTCCGAGGAAAGTCCGGACTCCCTGAAGCGACGGTGCCGGGTAACGCCCGGGCAGGGCAACCTGACGGACAGCGCCACAGAAAACAGACCGCCGCGGGCTTTCCGCGGTCAGGGTGAAACGGTGGGGTAAGAGCCCACCGGGGGGCCGGCAACGGCGCCCGCATGGCAAGCCCCACCGGGAGCAATGCCAAATAGGGATCTCGCGCGGGGCTTTGTCCTCGCAGGGCCGCTTCAGCCCGAGAGATCCGGGTTGGCAGCTCGAGCCGCCGGGCAACCGGCGGCCCAGAGGAATGGTCATCTCCGCCCTTCGCGGGTGCAGACAGAATCCGGCTTACAGGCCCTCCGCGCGCAGCTCCTCAAGCCCTTGCGGGCTTTCCTCGCCGGGACGCAGCGGCGCCTGCGGAAATGTCGCAAGAGCGGTTGACTCTCGGGGCGCACCGGGTAGAAGGCGGCTTTGACAGATTTCACGGCCCGGGCGCCCGCGCGCGAGGCCGCCCGAAGGAGACGAAGCGATGGCGAAGCCCACCACGATCAAGATCCGCCTGAATTCCACCGCAGGCACGGGCCACTTCTACGTGACGAAGAAGAACGCCCGCACGATGACCGAAAAGATGACGATCAAGAAGTACGATCCGGTCGCGCGCAAGCACGTCGAATACAAGGAAGGAAAGATCAAGTAAGCCTTCCGCCTCGCGTAAGACGAGGGACAGCGAAACCGCCGCGCCGGAGCAATCCCGCGGCGGTTTTGTCATTTGTCTCGCCCGAGCGACCATTCAGCGCTAGAACTGTGATGGAGGAGATCCGTCATGTCAGACCTCGAAGCGCTCAGCATCCGCACCGCCACGCCCGACGATCTCGGGGCCGTGGACGCGCTGTTCCAGCGATCCTATCCGGCGCTCCTCCGCCCGGATTATCCGCCATCGGTCTACGTGACGTCGATCCCGATCATCTCGCGCGCACAGCCGGCGCTGCTGGAATCCGGTACTTTCTTCCTGGCAGAGCGCGAGGGCCGGGTGGTCGGCGCGGGCGGCTGGACCGAGGCGGCGCAGGGCAACGCGCGCGGCGTGCGCCGCAGCGTCGGGCATCTGCGTCACGTGGTGACAGATCACCGGCGCACGCGCCAGGGAATAGGGTGCGCGCTTGTCAGCTACGTGATGCGGGACGCGGCCCGGGCCGGCGTGGTCGAACTGCGCTGCCAGTCGACGCTCACCGCCGTGCCGTTCTATCGCGCCATGGGCTTCGAGGAGGTCGGGCCGATCAGCATCGAACTGCCGCGCGGGATCGGGTTTCCAGCGGTGCTGATGCGCCGGCCGCTCTGATCCGCAAAGCTCCGGCCCGGCACGAAAAAGGCCGGCCCCGAAGGGCCGGCCCGTCCGTGCGATCAGGTCATGCTGCGCTTATTCTCGATTGCCGAGAAGTTGCAGAAGGAACATGAACATGTTGATGAAGTCGAGATAGAGACGCAGCGCGCCCATGATCGCCGACTTGCCGAGCCACTCGCTGTCGCCGTGCTGGGCGTGCTCGAGATACTCGTTCTTGATCTGCTGGGTGTCGTAGGCGGTCAGACCGGCGAAGATCAGTACGCCCAGTACCGAGATCGCGAAGGCGATCGCCGGCGAGCCCAGGAAGATGTTGATGATCGACGCGACGATCAGGCCGATCACGCCCATGATGAGGAACGATCCCCAGCCGGAGATGTCCTTCTTCGTGGTGTAGCCCCAGAGCGACAGGCCGGCGAAGGCGATCGAGGTCACGAGGAAGACCTGGATGATCGAATAGCCGGTGAAGACCAGGAAGATGGAACTGATCGACAGGCCCATGACCGCCGCGAAGACGTAGAACACGGTCTGTGCGGTGGCCGCGGACATGCGGTTGATGCCGGCCGAAAAGCCGAAGACGAAGATCAGCGGCGCGAACATGATCAGCCATTTCAGCGGCGACATGTAGAGCGTCTGGCCGAGACCGGTCAGGTACTGGCCCGAGGAGATCTGCGCGACGCCGGCCGAGGGATCGGCCGTGGTCGCCAGACCCGAAATGGCCCAAGCCGCCAGGAACGTGATGAACGTTCCGACCGACATGGTGCCGTAGACCTTGTTCATGTGGGCGCGCAGGCCCTCGTCGATCTGTGCCGATCGCGTGCCCGTGCCGATACCAGCCCGGGCCGTGTTGTAGTCAGCCATTCATGCCTCCGTGTGTACCCTCCCCGGGGCGCGGACGCGCGCCCGGACTCTGCTACGAATATCGGCAGGCGAGGGCCGTATTTCAAGCATATCCGGCCGGCGGGAACGCTGTGTCGCGGGCTCAGCGATACCAGCGTTCGGGCGCGTCCCAGGCGGGGCGACGTGCCTCGGCGGTGGCCTCCGCGCGTGTCACCCCGATGTCGTGCAATTGTGCGTCATCGAGGCGCCCCAAAGCGGCGCGTTCGCGGCGGATGGCGCCGATCCGGCGCATCCGGGACAGAAAACCGCGCCCGGAGGGTCCCGGGAGGGCGAGGCGGAACGCACGCAGCATGATGATCTCCTTCACGAGATGTGATGTTTCGAGGTCTTCGCATCTGTTTCGGCGATTGATATCGTGCAGCTTGGTCATATTGAAAACGAATGTTTCTGAAGTCGGCCATCACGGGAATTGAACGATGCGAAATCTCGACATCACCACGCTGCGCTCCTTTGCCGCAGTCGCCGAGACGGGCGGCGTGACGCGGGCCGCGCGGATGCTCAATCTGACGCAATCGGCCGTCTCCATGCAGCTCAAGCGGCTTGAAGAGATGCTGGGTCTCGATCTTCTCGACCGGTCCGGGCGGACGATCGCGCTCACGCCGGCGGGCGAACAGCTTCTGAGCTATGCCAAGCGGATGATCGCGCTCAACGACGAGATCTATGCCCGGCTCACCGCCGACAATTTCGAGGGCGAGATCGTGTTCGGCGTGCCCGAGGACATCCTCTACCCGGTGGTGCCGCGGGTCCTGCAGACATTCCACGCCTCCTATCCGCGGATGCGGGTGCAGCTGCTCACGGCGCCGACCATCGAGCTTCTCGGAATGCTGGCGGACGCCGAAATCGACCTGTCGCTCGCCACGGAAGTCGACAGCGCCGGGGAGACGCTGCACGAGACGCCCCTGCGTTGGCACGGCGCGCCGGGCGGCACCGCCTGGCGCCAGCGGCCGGTGCCGATCGCCCAGACCCGCAACTGCGCCTTCCGGCCGGCGGCCATCGACCGGCTCGACGCTGTCGGCATTCCCTGGACCCAGGTGATCGAGACCGGGAGCGACCGGGCCAGTTATGCCACCGTGGCGGCCGACCTCGGGCTCGTGGCCTTGCTGGAAGGGCACGCGCCGCCGCAGCTGGCGCCGATCGACACCGGGGACTCGCTGCCCGATCTCGGCACGATCAAGATCAACCTGCATCTCGGGCGGCGCCAGGACACGCCGTTCTGCGATCTCGCCGATCTGGTCCGCCGCGGGTTTGGCGCGCTGCCCGCGACGGTGGCTGCGGCCTGACCGTGCCGGAGCGGGACGCTCAGTCCGGTATCCGGATCACGACCTTGCCGGTGGCCTGCCGGGTGCGCAGAAGCTCCAGGCCCTCTTTGGCGCGATCGAAGGGCAGCACGTGGCTGACATGCGGGCGGATTTCTCCGGCGGCGTACCAACCGAGGAGGGTGGCGAGGCTGCGGGTGATGACCTCGGGGCGGAAAGAGAGGTATCCGCCCCAGTAGAGCCCGAGGACGGAGACGTTCTTGACCAGCAGGTGATTGGCCTTGATCTGCGGCACCTCGCCCGAAGCGAAACCGATGGTGAGGATGCGCGCCTCGGGCCGGCAGGCGCGCAGGGCGGCGGTGAACTGCTCGCCGCCCACGGGGTCATAGACCACGTCCGCGCCGCCGAGCGCCTTCACCTCCGCGCGGATGTCGGCGGTCCCGGCGTCGATCAGGTGATCGGCCCCCGCGGCGCGCGCGACCTCGAGCTTGTCCGCGCCGCGCGCGCAGGCGATGACGCGGGCGCCCATGCGCTTGCCGATCTCGACCGCGGTCAGTCCCACGCCGCCGGCAGCGCCGAGCACCAGCAGAGTCTCGCCCGGTACGAGCCGCGCGCGGTGATCGAGCGCCACGTGGCTGGTGCCGTAGGCGATCTGGAAGGCGGCGGCGGCGACCGCGTCCATGCCGTCGGGCAGCGCCACCGCGCGGGCCGCGTCGAAGATCCCCGCCTCGGCCAGCCCGCCTTGCCCGCCGAAGACCGCGACGCGCGTGCCGGGCGCGAAATGCCCGGCCCCCGGGCCGGCCGAATCGACAATGCCCGCGACCTCCATTCCGAGCGTGAACGGACGCTCGGGCGTGTCCTGATAGGTGCCGTTAAGCATGAGCAGGTCCGCGAAGTTCAGCCCGCATGCCTCGATCCTGACCCGGATCTGCCCCTCGCCGGGGAGGGGTAACGCAACGTCACTTTCAACCGGCATGTCGCTGTCGCCGCTCACGCGCAGGGCGCGGACCTGCATCTGTGACATCATCGGCCTCCCGAATTTTGTCATGGTTTCTGAGTAATTAGCGATCCGGAGCTTCCCTTGCGCGACACCGTAGCCTGGAGTGCCGAAGACGCAATGCGGAAGGTGTTTGCACGCCAACATCGACATGCTGCCGTCGGCATGCTTTTTCTTGCTCGGTGACGTTGATCTGATGTATGCCTGTCTCACGCCGAAGGGGTGCTCGGCTCTTGATAGTAAACACAAAACGCCTCGTTCCGGCGCTTCCGGGCCGGCGCGTGAAGTATGGATTTTGGCGCAAGGAAAATACGCATGACGCATCCCGTGGACGTCCATGTCGGCAAACGTATCAGGCACCGCCGTTGGCTCGTCGGCATGACCCAGCAGCAGCTGGCCGAGAAGGTCGGAATCAAGTTCCAGCAGATCCAGAAGTACGAGACCGGTGCCAATCGCGTAAGCGCCTCCCGCCTGTGGGATATCGCCGACGCGCTCGATGTGTCGGTCGGGTTCTTCTTCAACGGTATCGACACCGACCAGCCGATGGAGCCGGAAGCCGAGACTGTTCCGGGGGACATCCTTGGCGACAAGGAAGCGCTCGATCTCGTACGGTCCTACTACGCCATCCCCGAGCATCAGCGCCGCCGCCTGTTCGAGCTGGCGCGCGTGTTGTCGGACGTCGCCTGAAAGCGCGACGGCTGACGCCGAACCTTGCGCCGCGTCTCCGTCCGGTCTAGCCGGAACCGGTCAATCGGACGGGGGACGAGATGAACAGCGGCGCCATCGCAGAACGCGATATCCCCGACATCATCGCAACCGCACATGCCTTGGCCGACGCGGCCCGGGCGGCCATCCTGCCGCATTTCCGACAGGCAGGGCTGGGCGTGGACAACAAGTTGGCGGTCGGGTTCGATCCGGTCACCGCGGCTGACCGCGAATCCGAAGCGGCGATGCGCGCGGTCCTGGCCGCGCGGCGCCCGGCAGACGGCATACTCGGTGAGGAAGAGGAAGCGCGCCCCGGCACCTCGGGCTTGACCTGGGTGCTCGATCCGATCGACGGGACGCGCGGCTTTCTCTCGGGCACACCGACCTGGGGCGTGTTGATCGCGCTGTCCGACGCGGCCGGCGTGCGCTTCGGTCTCATCGACCAGCCCTATATCGGCGAACGCTTTCTTGGCGGTCTCGGAGAGGCACGCTGGAGCGGGCCGCACGGCGGCGGCTCCTTGCGCGCCCGCGGCACCACGACGCTCGCCGAGGCGACGCTTATGACGACTTTTCCCGAGATCGGCACGGAGGCTGAGCGCGCGGCCTTCGCCCGTGTGGCGCCGGAGGTGCGGCTTATCCGCTATGGGTGCGACTGCTACGCCTACGCTCTGCTCGCGCTCGGCCAGATCGACCTGGTGATAGAGGCGGGATTGCAAGCGTACGACATCCAGGCGCCGATCGGCGTGATCGAGGCGGCGGGCGGCGTCGTTACCAATTGGCAGGGCGGGCCGGTGAATGAGGGCGGGCAGGTGCTCGCCGCCGCGACGCCGGAGCTGCACGCGGCCGCACTGGCGCGGCTGGCCGGGTGAAACCGGGCTGACAGGCGCACTCGGCCGCGCTATGAACTGGGCCGGCGTCGCGAGTTCTTCTGCCCCTTTCCGTCGCGCCGCTGCCTTCCCACAACGAAAGGGCGCCCGGAAAGGCGACCCCATGACCGAGATCCTGATCCGCAACGCCCGGATTGTGCTCACCATGGACGATGCCGGCAGCGAGCCGGCCGATACCGACATCCTGATCCGGGGCGGCGTCATCGCCGCGCTGGGGCAGGGGCTCCGCACCGAGGGGGAAATCGTGGACGCCGCGAACTGCGTCGTGACCCCCGGCCTGGTGAACACCCACCATCACCTCTACCAGACCCTCACGCGGGCTGTGCCGGGCGCGCAGGATGCTGCGTTGTTCGGCTGGCTGCGCACCCTCTACCCGATCTGGGCGCGCTTCGGGCCGGAGGAGATGCACGTCTCCGCGCTCGCCGGACTGGCAGAGCTGGCGCTGTCGGGATGTTCGCTGACCTCCGATCATCTCTACCTGTACCCCAACGGCGCGCGGCTCGACGATACGATCGCGGCGGCGGAGGCCATCGGCATGCGCTTCCACGCCACCCGCGGCGCCATGTCCATCGGCGAGAGCAAGGGCGGCCTGCCGCCCGACGCGCTGGTGGAGGAGGAGGCGGCGATCCTCGAAGATTGCATCCGGGTGATCGACGCGTTCCACGACCCCGCGCCGGGCGCGATGGTGCGGGTCGGCGTCGCGCCCTGTTCGCCCTTTTCGGTCAGCCGGGAGCTGATGCGCGACGCGGCGCTTCTGGCGCGTGACAAGGGCGTGATGCTGCATACGCATTTGGCCGAGAATGACGAGGACGTCGCCTATTCGCTGGAAACCTTTGGCTGCCGTCCCGGCCAGTACGCCGAGGACTTGGGCTGGACCGGCCCGGATGTCTGGCACGCCCATTGCGTGAAGCTGGACGGCGCCGAGATCGACCTCTTCGCCCGCAGCCGCACGGGGATCGCCCATTGCCCCTGCTCGAATTGCCGGCTCGGGTCGGGCATCGCGCCGGCCAGGGCGATGCGGGACGCGGGCGTGCGCGTGGGCCTCGGCGTAGATGGCTCGGCCTCAAACGACGCGGGCAACCTCGTGGCCGAGGCGCGCATGGCGATGCTGCTTCAGCGTGTCGGGTTCGGCGCCGAGGCGATGAGCGCGCGGGAGGCGCTGCGTATCGCCACGCGCGGCGGTGCAGAGGTGCTGGGCCGCGATGACGTGGGGGTGATCGCGCCGGGCTACAGGGCGGATCTTGCGTTCTGGGACGTCTCCGGAATCGACAGCGCCGGAAGCTGGGACCCCGCCGCGTTGCTGCTGTCCGGGCCGGCGAAGGTGCGGCACCTCTTCGTGGAGGGTCGGGCGCTGGTGCGCGACGGCATCTTTCTGCCCATGGACCTCGATACAATCATTTCGAGACAGAACGCGCTGGCGGCCCGGCTCGCCTAGGATACATGGTCGACGGCGTCACGCAACCCAAGGGTGTATTCCATGCCGTTTCGATCCGCCGTTCTTGCCGCCGCCCTGGTTCTTGCGCCGGTCTCCGCTAGCGCCATCGAGGGGCAGGGGCACCTGAACGCCTATCGTTCCGAGGCCGGTCGCGCGCCGCTGAGACCTTCCGCAACGCTCGAGGCTGTGGCCCGGGCGCAGGCGGCGCACATGGCGCGAACGGGCGACATGACCCATCTCGGGCCGCGCGGGCGCAAGATCGGTGCGCGCGTCCGCGCACGCGGCTACGGCTATTGCCGGATCGCGGAGAATATCCTCTGGGGGGCCGGCTCGGTCGACGACGCCATGGCGCTCTGGGCAGACTCGCGTCCGCATCGGCGCAACATGCTGGACCGTGAGGTCAGCGAATTCGGCCTCGCGCAGAGCGGTCCATACTGGGCGCTCGTTCTCGGCCGTCCGGGCTGCTGACCGGCCCGGAAGGGGTGGGCGCGGGGTGATCCCCGCGCCCGGCCATGATCACTCCGGCTTGCGGAAGAGCTGGATGCCCCAGTGCAGGTTGCCTTCGTCGGCCGCCTTCACCCAGTTCTCCAGTCCCGAGGACATCTTGTCGAGATATTCCGACGAGGCGCCCGCGGCGCGCAGCTTGTCGTAGTTGCCCATCAGCTCTTCGCGGACCCGGAAGTAGTGGGTGCGCAGCTGGTTGGTCATGTCGCGCTGCTCGATCGTCTCGAAGCCGATCTTCTCCGCCGCCTGGCGGTAGAAGCCCGGGGAGCCGAGATTGGTCAGCTGCAGGCGGTCATAGACCGGCTGAAGCTGCGCCGGATCGGCGTGGTCCGATTGCTGCGGGTCGGTGAAGATGAAGTAGCCGCCCGACTTCAGCACGCGCCAGACTTCCTCCAGCACCTTCTCGCGCTGATCCGAGTGCAGGATCGCGTCCTGGCTCCAGACGATGTCGTAGCTTGCCGCCGGCTCGGGGATGTCCTCGAACACGCCGTGGATCACGTTGATCTTCTCGACGAAGCCCTGCTGGCGGTTGCGCAGCCGGTTGGTGTCGTTCTGGATCTCGGAGATGTTGAGGCAGGTCGCGGTGCCGCCGTGCTCGCCGATGACCTTGCGCATGGCGCCGCCATAGCCCGCGCCGATGTCGAGGATGCGCGTGTCCGGCTTGATCTCGGGCAGCATCTCGACCATCCGGTCGATGGTCACGTCGGACGCCTCGCGGATGTCCGGCGTCTCGTCGTAGCAGCCGACGTGCAGGTCCTGGCCGCCCCAGACGAGGGAGTAGAACGTGTCGGCGTCGTCGCTGTCATAGTAATCCTCGGCAACGTCGCGGACATCGCTCTCGCCTTCCTCGCGCTCGCCGCCGCCCCAGCGCACTAGGTGCATCGTCGACTTCTCGCAGACATGGACGAAGAAATCCGGATCGTCCTCGGCATAGGTTTCCTGGAAGTCGCCGTAGGTGCGTACGCGCGCGAACCCGGCCTCCTGCAGGAGCCGACGCATGTAGTTCTTGCGGATCGGGCACATGTTGAGCGTGTAGCTCTCGCCGCCCGGGAAGGTATAGCGCATCCGGCACAGGCCTTCGTCGACGTGGTCGGGCTCTGCCGTGACCTTGTCGCCGCAATAGTAGAACTTGTGCTTGGTCGAATAGCCGTGGTCGATCATCGCGTCGTAGTTGCGCTGATCGAGGATGAGGATGCCGTCATGCTTCAGCGCGGCGTAGAATTCGGCCAGCGCGCGGCGGCGGTCCTTTTCCTCGTGCAGGTGCGTGAACGAATTGCCGAGGCAGATGATCGCGTCGTACTTGCCGTTGATGTCGCGGTTCAGCCAGCGCCAGTCGGCCTGCACGGTCTTGAGGATGATGTTACGCTCCTGGGCGTTCTGGAACGCCTTGGCGAGCATCGCGGCAGAGCCGTCGGCGGTCACCACGTTGAAGCCGGCTTCGGTCAGCCGGACGGAATGGAAGCCGGTGCCCGCGGCCACGTCGAGCACGCTTTCCTTCCCGCGCGCGCGCAGGATGTCGATGAAGAATTGTCCCTCGCTCTCGGCCCGGCCGCGCCAGTCGATGAGCTCGTCCCACTTGTCTACGAATGCCATCACGTATTCGGCGCGATACATGTCCGTCTCGCGGTCGGCCAGAGGATCTTCGCTGTAGGTCTGATCCTCTAGCTCGAGTTCGAAATTTGTCTTGGCTTCGGTCATCTTATGTCTCCCTGTGCCGCGGAAGATCCACGGACAAAGCTTTCCCGGGCAGTCGCGGCGGCCCCGCGACCGCTCTGCGGTCGGTCAAACGCGTCCCGGCGCCTTGCGGCGGTGCGGAACGACACGCTTTTTCTCCAGACAGCCGCTTACCCGACCGCGGACGCCCCAGATTCCG
This sequence comes from Roseivivax sediminis, assembly GCF_900112685.1. Taxonomy (GTDB): domain Bacteria; phylum Pseudomonadota; class Alphaproteobacteria; order Rhodobacterales; family Rhodobacteraceae; genus Roseivivax; species Roseivivax sediminis. The sequence continues at coordinate 177,918 of NZ_FOMS01000001.1, read as the reverse complement.
GGTTCCACGTCGTCAGGCACTGATCGGTCTACACGCCCGCCGCGTTTCGGCTCGGGCAACGTCGGACGGCTGCGGTCCAGTAAACGAGGACCCCGACGGACATGATGAATAGCAGCCGCAGCGCAGAATTCAACAAAAGTCTTGGCAATTTCAATTGCATACGTTCTTACCGCTTGATGTTAAACGGTAGTTTCCGCATGAAATTCCGATGACATGGGTCCGATACGCCGCTACGCGGCATCACCCTCGAGAACGACAAACCCCCGAAGGCGGCAGCCTCGGGGGTCGTCAATTCGTCCGAATAGTGTCGGAAGCGTGCTGCCTCAGAGCAGACCTTCGCGCTGTGCCTTCTTGCGCGCCAGCTTGCGCGCACGGCGGATCGCTTCGGCCTTTTCCCGCGCTTTCTTCTCGGACGGCTTCTCGAAATGCTGCCGGAGCTTCATTTCGCGGAAGACGCCTTCGCGCTGGAGCTTCTTCTTCAGGGCGCGGAGCGCCTGATCGACGTTGTTGTCGCGAACACTCACCTGCATGTGGTTGTCACCACCTTTCTGGGTTGAAGTTGCATGGAACTGCAGGAGGTGGCCATATAGCAAACGCCTCCTAGCTTGTCCAGTGCCCGAGCCAGACAGGGAGACCGAGCCAGATGTCCGATGCTTCCACCGACGATCCCACCGACGCGCTGATCGACGCGGCGCTGATGCACGTGCCCTTCGACGGCTGGTCCGAGACCACGTTCCGAGCCGCCATCGCGGATGCCGACGTGCCCCGCGCCGTCGCGCGCGGGCTCTTTCCGCGGGGTCCCGTGGATCTTGCCCTGGCGTTCCATGCCCGGGGCGACCGGCGTATGGCGGCGCGTCTGCGCGAGCAATCGCTCGATGGCCTGCGGATGCGCGACAAGATCGCCCGCGCCGTGCGTCTGCGCATCGAGGCTTCGGAAGACCGCGAGGCCGTGCGCCGCGGCATGACGCTCTTCGCGCTGCCGGTCTATGCCGCGGATGGCACGCGGGCCCTGTGGAACACCGCCGATGCGATCTGGATGGCTCTCGGAGACACGTCCGACGATCTCAACTGGTACACCAAGCGGGCGACGCTGTCGGGCGTCTACTCGGCCACCGTGCTGTACTGGCTGGGCGACGAGTCGCCCGGCGCGCAGGAGACCTGGGCCTTCCTCGACCGCCGCATCGACGACGTGATGCGGGTGGAGAGCGCCAAGGCCGCGGTGCGCAAGCTGCCACTGATGGGCTCGCTGATGGACCTGCAGAATCGCATGGTGACCCGCGTGCGCCCGCCCCGGAATGCCCGCGACATCCCCGGCAGCCGGCAGGGCACGCACGCCGCGCACCCGTTCGATTGACGCCCCCGCGCCGCCGCCCCATCTTGCCGGGTCACAGCGGCAGGAACGGGAGAGCATGATGCGGGTGATCGAGATCGGTGAGCCGGGCGGGCCGGAGGTGCTGCGCACGGCGGAGCGCGATGTGCCGCATCCGGGCCACGGGCAGATCCTGCTCAAGATCGCCTATGCCGGCGTGAACCGCCCGGACGCGCTCCAGCGCGCGGGCATGTACGCGCCGCCGCTCAAGGCCAGCGACCTGCCGGGGCTCGAAGCTTCCGGCGAGGTCGCGGCCGTGGGGCCGGGTGTGGACGATCTGGCAGTGGGCGACGCCGTCTGCGCGCTTCTGCCCGGCGGCGGCTACGCCGAATACGCGGTCACGCCGGCGGCGCATTGCCTGCCGGTGCCTGAGGGCCTGGATCTGAAACAGGCCGCCTGCCTGCCCGAGACCTTCTTCACCGTCTGGTCCAACGTCTTTCAGCGCGGCGGGCTGCAGGCCGGGGAGCGGTTCCTTTGCCATGGCGGGTCTTCCGGTATCGGCACCACGGCGATCCAGCTTGCCCGCCATTTCGGCGCCCGCGTGTTCGCCACCGCCGGGTCGGCCGACAAATGCGCGCGCTGCACGGAACTGGGCGCCGAGCGCGCCATCAACTACCGCGAGGAGGATTTCGTCGAGGTCCTGCGTGCGGAGGGCGGCGCGGACCTGATCCTCGACATGGTCGGCGGCGACTACATCAAGCGCAATGTCAAGGCGCTCGCCGACGAGGGACGGCTGGTGCAGATCGCCTTCCTGTCGGGGCCGAAGGCGGACCTGAACTTCGCGGAGGTGATGACCCGGCGGCTGACCATCACCGGCTCCACCCTCCGCCCACAAAGCGACCTGGCCAAGGCGCGCATCGCCGGGGAACTGCGCCGCGATGTCTGGCCGCTGCTGTCGGCGGGCATCGTCGCGCCGGTGATGGATTCGGAGTTTCCGCTGGAGGAGGCCGCCGCCGCGCACGCGCGGATGGAAGCGTCGGACCATATCGGGAAGATCGTGCTGAAGGTGTGACCGGGCGGTGGGCGAACTCGCGCACTGCCGGTGCGCGGACCGCCCACCCTACGGGCACCGCTTGGAAAGGACAGGACATGGCGAAGACGGTGATCATCAAGGAAACAGGCGGGCCCGAGGTGCTGCGCGTCGTGGACCGAGATGTGGGAGAACCCGGTCCGGGCGAGATCCGCATCCGTCACGCCGCCTGCGGTCTCAACTACATCGACACCTACCAGCGCTCGGGCCTCTACAAGCTGGACCTGCCGCACGCGCTGGGCATGGAAGCCGCGGGTGTTGTGGAGGCGGTGGGCGAGGGCGTGACGCACCTCGCGCCGGGCGACCGCGCCGCCTATGCCGCGGTGCCGCCGGGCGCCTATGCCGAGGCGCGGGTGATGCCGGCCGCGCAGGTCTGCCCGCTGCCCGAGCCGATCGCCTTCGAGGACGGCGCGGCGATGATGCTGAAGGGCCTGACGGTGCAGTACCTCTTTCACCGGACCACGCCGCTCGGCCCGGGCGACACGGTGCTGTTCCATGCGGCCGCCGGGGGTGTCGGGCTGATCGCCTGCCAATGGGCGCGGTCGGAGGGGATCCGCCTCATCGGCACCGCCGGCGGGCGGGAGAAGTGCCGCCTGGCTGAAGATCACGGCGCCGAGGTCTGCATCGACTACCGCGACGCCGACTGGGTGTCGCGGGTGCAGGACCTGACCGGCGGCAAGGGCGTTGCGGCCGTGATGGACGGGGTCGGCGCGGACACGTTCGAGGGCTCTCTCGACTGCCTCGCGCCGCTGGGCATGATGATCTCATTCGGCAACGCCTCGGGGCCGGTGCCGCCGTTCGAGATCGCGACACTGGGGGCCAAGGGCTCGCTCAAGCTCACGCGGCCGCTGCTGTTCACCCACATCGCCGATCATGCGGCCTGCCAGGAGATGGCGGCGATGTTGATGGGCAAGGTTGCCGCGGGCGAGGTGAAGCTGCGCATCGACCAGCGCTTCCCGCTGGAGGAGGTCGCCGAGGCGCACCGGGCGCTGGAGGCGCGCAAGACCACCGGGTCGACCGTTCTGACGGTGTGAAGGGGCGGGGAGCGTCGTTTCGCCGCTTGCCTGGCCCGATAGGAGCCAGGCGCCTACCCGCCCGAACAGCACCGCAGGTGCCGGGCGCGCGCCGGACCGTCCCTGCGGTCTGGCGCGATGTCACCCTTGTGCTCCGTTCGTATTTTGGAGGGGCTTGGCGGGGATAAAGTGATGACCTCGGAGGGTGTGGCGCCAGCCCCCGGTCCGGCGCGCGCCCGGCACCTGCGCTGCCTCCCTTGAAGGCGCAGCGCGCCATCCTCCCGCCTGCCGTCTATCCCAGCGCGCGCCAGCCGATATCCCTTCGGCACACGCCCTCGGGCCACTCCACGGCATCGACCAGCGCGTAGGCCCGGTCCCGCGCCTCGGCCAGCGTCGCGCCGCGCGCGGTGCAATTGAGCACCCGGCCGCCCGCAGCGACCACCTGCCGCCCGTCGCGCGCCGTCCCGGCATGGAACGTCATGCGGAAACTGTCCTCCGGCAGCGCCTCCAGTCCGCCGATGACGCTGCCCTTCCGGTAGGCGCCCGGATAGCCCTCGGCGGCCATCACCACGGTCATCGCGTGATCGCCCGCCCAGTTCACCTGCGCCTCGTCCAGCCGGCCCTCGGCACAGGCATGGATGAGGTCGAGCGCCTGCGCCCCGAGCCGCATCATCAGCACCTGCGCCTCGGGATCGCCGAAGCGCGCGTTGTATTCGACCAGCCGCGGCGCGCCGTCCTCGATCATCAGCCCGACGTAGAGCACCCCCTGGTAGGGCGTGCCGCGGCGGGCCATCTCGGCCATCGTCGGGCGCACGATCTCCTCGAGCGCGCGCGCCTCGACCTCCGACGTCATCACCGGGGCCGGCGAATAGGCGCCCATGCCGCCGGTATTGGGGCCGGTGTCGCCCTCTCCGATCCGCTTGTGGTCCTGCGCGGTGCCGATGGGCAGGCAGGTCTCGCCGTCCACGAGCACGAAGAACGACGCCTCCTCTCCGGTCAGAAGCGCCTCGATCACCACCTCGGCGCCGGCCGATCCGAAGGCGCCGCCGAACATCTCGTCGATGGCGGCCAGCGCCTCCTCCTCGGTCTCGGCCACGACCACGCCCTTGCCGGCGGCGAGCCCGTCGGCCTTCACCACGATAGGCGCGCCTTCCGCCCGCACATGCGCCCGCGCCGCTTCGGCGTCGGTGAAATGGGCGTAGGCGGCGGTGGGCGCCCCCACGGCGGCGCAGATCTCCTTGGTGAAGGCCTTCGATGCCTCCAGCCGCGCCGCCGCGGCGGAGGGGCCGAAGACCAGCAGACCGGCCTCGCGCAGCCGGTCCGCCACGCCGGCGGCCAGCGGAGCCTCGGGGCCGATGATCACGAGGTCGATGGCATGCTCGCCCGCGAATTCCGTCACCGCGCCGGGGTCTTCGGTGTCGAGTGTGGCGCAGGTGGCGATCTCGGCGATCCCGGCATTGCCCGGCGCCACGATCAGCTTGTCGCATTTGGGGTTCTGCAAGGCCGCCCAGGCAAGCGCGTGCTCGCGTCCGCCGCCGCCGAGAATGAGGATGTTCATGCGCCGCCCCCTGCCTGGTTCGCCCGCCTCCTAGCCGCGCCGCATCCGCCGCACAAGTGCGGGCTGCGACAGGCGCGCCCGGGCACCGCAAAAGCGTCCGCGGGGATGGAGGCCCCGTTCCCTCCCGCGCTAGGGACCGCTAGTGTCGGCCCCGGGCGAGACAGCGAGGGGCAGTATGGACCTGATCGACGACGACGGCAGCGAGCCCGGCAACACGCCGGAATTCTCGGTCTCCGAGATCTCGGGCGCGGTCAAGCGCGTGATCGAGGGCGAATTCGGCCACGTGCGCATCCGTGGCGAGGTCGGGCGCGTCTCGCGCCCGCGATCGGGGCATGTCTACCTCGACCTCAAGGACGACCGCTCCGTCATTTCCGGTGTCATGTGGAAGGGCGTCGCCGCGCGGCAGGAGACGCAGCCCGAAGAGGGGCTGGAGGTCATCGCCACCGGCCGGCTGACGACCTTTCCCGGCCAGTCCAAGTACCAGATCGTGATCGAGGATATCCGCCCGGCGGGGCAGGGCGCGCTGATGGCGATGCTGGAAAAGCGCCGAGCCGCGCTCGCCGCCGAAGGCCTCTTCGACGAGGGGCGAAAACGGCCGCTTCCCTACCTGCCCGAGATCGTCGGCGTCGTCACCTCGCCCTCGGGCGCGGTGATCCGCGACATCCTGCACCGCCTGCGCGAACGCTTTCCCCGCAAGGTGCTGATCTGGCCGGTCGCGGTGCAGGGCGCGGCCTGCGCGCCCGAGGTCGCCCGTGCCATCGCCGGGTTCAATGCGCTCAGCCGCGGTGGCGCGCTGCCCCGGCCCGACGTGCTGATCGTCGCGCGCGGCGGCGGCTCGGTGGAGGATCTCTGGGGCTTCAACGAGGAGGCGGTTGTGCGCGCCGCCGCCGCCTCGGAGATCCCGCTGATCTCTGCGGTCGGGCACGAGACCGATACCACGCTCATCGATTTCGCCGCCGACCGCCGCGCGCCGACGCCCACGGCGGCGGCCGAGATCGCGGTGCCGGTGCGGCGCGACCTGATGGCCTGGGCGGCGGAGATGGGCGCGCGCATGTCGCGCGCGGCGGGCTACCGGCTGGAGGTGCGCGGCCAGCGCCTGCGCGATCTGTCGCGCGCCATGCCGCGGCCCGAAACGCTGGTCGATACCGCGCGCCAGCGGCTCGACGTCGCCGGCGACCGGCTTCCGGCGGCCCTGACGCGCGGGGTGCAGACGCGGCGCGTGGCGCTCTCCGATTGCGCGGGCTCGCTGCGGCCCGCGCTCCTGCGCAGCCGCGTGGCGGAGGCGCGCCGCAACATCGCCGCGCTGGCGCCGCGCCCCGATCCCGCGCTTGCTCGGCTGATCGCCGCGCGGCGCGAGGCGCTGGGCCGGCGCGCCGACCGGCTCGACCCGCGACCCTTCGCGGCGCGCATCGCCCACCAGCAGGACCGCCTCGCGACCCTGTCGCGCCGGCTCGACGTGGCGCTGCGCGAGGGCACGCAGGCCCGGCGCCAGAAGCTCGACGCGCTCGACCGGCTGCGCGAGACGCTCGGCTACCGCGAAACGCTGCGCCGCGGATACGCGGTCGTGCGCGGCGACGGCCATGTGGTCACCAACCGGCCTGCCGCCGAAGCCGCCTCCGGTCTCGAGATCGAGTTCCACGACGGCCGCCTGCGCCTCGGCGGCAGCGCGCCGAAGAAGCCCGCACAAAGAAAGAGAGCCCCGGAACAGGGCTCCCTTTTCTGATCCGTTTGCGGGCGGCGCCTGCGGGACGCCTCCGGCGGGAGTATTTGCGGCCCAAAGAAGCCGGGGCGCGCGCCCTGCTTCTTTGGGCGCGCAAATACTCCGGGGGTGTGGGGGCTGGCCCCCACTCCCGCCCTGTCAGGCCGCTTCGCCGGCAGTTTCCGTGCCGAACCGGCCGTAGAAGCTCTGCCCCTTCTCGGCCATCTCGCGCAGGAGCGCGGGGCAGGCGAAGCGGTCGCCATGGGCCTCGGCAAGCTGGTCGCAGCGTTCGGCCGCGTAGGGCGCGCCGAGGATGTCGAGCCAGGACAGCGGCCCGCCCGACCAGGGCGCGAAGCCCCATCCGAGGATCGCGCCGACATCGCCCTCGCGGATGTCGAGCAGGACGTTCTCCTCGAGCGCGCGCACGGCCTCCAGCGCCTGTGCGAAGAGCAGGCGGTGCTGTACCTCGATCAGGTCCGGCTGGTCCTCCGCGCGCGGGAATTTCGCGTCGAGACCCTCCCAGAGGCCCTGGCGCTTGCCCTTCTCGTCATAGGCGTAAAAGCCCGCATTGGCCTTGCGGCCGAGCCGGCCCTCGCCCTCCATCCAGAAGATGATGTCGTCCACGGCCGCGTCGGGATAGGCGTCGCCCATCGCCGCTTTGGTCGCGCGGGCGATCTTCGCCCCGAGGTCGATGGAGGTCTCGTCCACCAATTGCAGCGGCCCCAGCGGCATGCCGACCTGTTTCGCCGCATTCTCGATCAGCACCGGGTTCACGCCCTCGCCGACCATGCGGATCCCCTCATTGATATAGGGGATGATGCAGCGGTTGGCGTAGAAGAAGCGGGCGTCGTTCACCACGATCGGCGTCTTCTTGATCTGCCGCACGAAATCGAGCGCCTTGGCCACGGCGCGGTCGCCGGTGTCACGCCCCTTGATGATCTCCACCAGCATCATCTTCTCGACCGGGGAGAAGAAGTGAATGCCGATGAACTGCTCGGGCCGCTTCGACGCCTTCGCAAGATCCGTGATAGGCAGGGTCGAGGTGTTGGTGGCGAAGATCGCGTCCTCGCCCAGCACCGCCTCCACCTTCTGCGTCATCTCGGCCTTGACCTTGGGATCCTCGAACACGGCCTCCACGATCAGGTCGCAGCCCTTGAGGTCCTCTACGTCATCGGTCGGGGTGATGAGCGACAGGACCTTCTCCTTCTTGTCCTCCGTCGCCTTCTTCTTCTTGATGCCCTCGTCCATGTAGGACGCGGTATAGGCCTTGCCCTTTTCCGCCGCCTCGGTGTCGCGGTCGAGCAGCATCACCTCGATCCCTGCCTGCGCGGCGACAAGCGAGATGCCCGCGCCCATCATGCCGGCGCCGAGAACGCCCACGCGCTTGACCGTCTCGTCGGCCACGTCGGGGCGGTTCGCGCCCTTCTCCAGAGCGCCCTTGTTGATGAAGAGCGACCGGATCATCGCGCCCGAGGACGGGTTCATCAGCACGTTGGTGAACCAGCGCGCCTCGATCTTGAGCGCGGTGTCGAAGGGCACGAGCGCGCCTTCGTAGACCGCAGAGAGCAGAGCCTTGGCGGCGGGATAGACACCTTGGGTCTTGCCGTGAACCATCGCCGAGGCGCCGACGAAGGTCATGAAGCCCGCCGGGTGGTAGGGCGCGCCGCCGGGCATCTTGTAGCCCTTCGCGTCCCACGGCTTGACGAGGTCTGCGTCCTTGGCGTTCAGCACCCATTCCTTCGCCGCGGCGAGCGGGTCGGCCACGACTTCGTCCACGAGCCCGGCCTTCTGCGCGCGCACCGGGTCCTGCGTCTTGCCTTCCAGCAGGAAGGGTGAGGCCGCCATAGCGCCCATCTTGCGCACCAGCCGGGTGGTGCCGCCGGCGCCGGGGAAGATGCCGACCATGATCTCGGGCAGGCCGATCCTGGCCTTCGGATCGGGCGTGACGAAGATGCGGTGGCAGGCCAGCGGCAGCTCCAGCCCGATGCCGAGCGCGGTGCCGGGCAGGGCGGCGGCGATCGGCTTGCCGCCTTTCTGAGTCTTGGGGTCCATCCCCGCAAGCTCGATCCGGCGCAGCATGCGGTGCAGGCCCATGACGCCGTCGAAGAGACCCTGCGCCGGGTTGTCGCCGGCGGCGTCCTTCATCGCCGCGATGGCGTTGAGGTCCATGCCCGCCGCGAAGCTGTCCTTGGCCGAGGTGATCACGATGCCCTTGACCGCGTCGTCGGCCAGCGCGTCCTCGATCAGCGTCTCGAGGTGCCCGCCGGCCTCGATCGACAGCACGTTCATCGACTTTCCGGGGCAGTCCCAGGTGATCACCGCGACGCCGCCCGCGTCTTTCTCCATGGTGAAATCGGTCATTCTCTCGGTCTCCCTCCGCGCGCTCACACGCGCTCGATGATGGTGGCGGCGCCCATGCCGGACGCGACGCAAAGCGTGGCAAGGCCGGTGCCCTGGTCGGTGCGCTCCATCTCGTCCAGCAGCGTGCCGATGATGATCGCGCCCGAGGCGCCCAGCGGATGGCCCATGGCGATGGCGCCGCCGTTCACGTTGAGCTTGCCGTGGTCGACGTCGAAGGCCTGCATGAAGCGCAGCACCACCGAGGAGAATGCCTCGTTCACCTCGAAAAGGTCGATGTCGGAGATCGACATGCCGCTCTCGCGCAGGATCTTCTCGGTCGCCGGGACCGGGCCGGTGAGCATGATGGTCGGATCGGTGCCGATCTTCGCGGTCGCCTTGATGCGCGCGCGGGGCGTCAGGCCATGGGCTTCGCCCCATTCCTTCGAGGCCACCAGAACGCCCGCGGCACCGTCGACGATGCCGCTGGAATTGCCGGCGTGGTGGATGTGGTTGATCTTCGCCAGGTGCGGGTACTTGAGGATCGCCACGTTGTCGAAGCCGGGCATGGTCTCGCCCATGTCCTTGAAGGACGGGTTGAGGCTGCCGAGCGACTGCATGTCGGTGCCGGGCCGCATGTACTCGTCACGCTCGAGGATCGGCAGGCCGTTCACGTCGCGTACGGTGTGGATCGACTTGTCGAACCGGCCTTCCTCCCACGCCTTCGCGGCGCGTTTCTGGCTTTCGACGGCGAAGGCGTCGGCGTCGTCGCGGCTGATGCCGTATTCCGTCGCGATGATGTCGGCGGAGATGCCCTGCGGGACGAAATAGCTGTCGATGGCGACGGACGGATCGACCGCCACGGCGGCGCCGTCAGAGCCCATCGCGACGCGGCCCATCATCTCCACCCCGCCGGCGATGTAGGCGGCGCCGGCGCCGGCCCGCACCTGGTTCGCGGCGAGGTTCACCGCCTCCATGCCGGAGGCGCAGAAGCGGTTGATCGACAGGCCCGGAATGCGCTCGTCGAGCATCGAGGCCAGGACGGCGGTGCGCGCCAGGCACCCGCCCTGTTCGCCGACCTGCGTGGCATTGCCCCAGATCACGTCCTCGACGTCGTAGCCGTCCAGATGGTTGCGGGAGGCGAGCCCGTCGAGCACCTGCGCCGAAAGCCGCGCGGAGGTCACCTCGTGCAGCGCGCCGTCCTTGCGGCCCTTGCCGCGCGGCGTGCGGATCGCGTCGTAGATATAGGCATCGGTCATGCGAAGGCTCCTTCAATCGGCCGCGCGCCAGGCGCGGGGCATGAGGTCGTAGGGGGATTTCCAGCGCGGCTGATCGGACAGGCGCGTGAGCCAGGCGTCGATATTGGGCCACTCGGCCCGGTCGAAGCCGAAGGGCTCGGGATAGTAGAGATAGCCGCAGCAGGTCAGGTCGGCGTTGCTCGGCGCTTCGCCGACGATCCAGTCGCGGCCCGCGAGATGCGCGTCGAGCACGTTGTAGGCGGCTGTCAGCCTGTTCTTCGTGAAGTCGATCACCTCCGCCGGGCGTTTCTCTTCGGGCAGGAAGTTCATCAGGAAGCGCAGCATCCCGGCCTGCGAGCTGAGCTTGTGATTGTCCCAGAACTGCCAGCGCAGGATCTCGCGCGCTTCTGCGGCGTCCCTCCCGCCGAACCGGCCGGTTTTTTCCGATAGGTAACCCTGGATGACGGCGGACTGGCTGAGCCGCGTGTCGCCATCGACGAGCACGGGCGCCTCGCCCATCTCGTTGACATCGCGCCGGTAGGCGTCGCCTCGGGTCTCGCCCTCGAAAAAGTCGATGAAGACGGGCTTCCATTCCAGCCCGGCCATCTCGAGCGCCAGCGCGGCCTTGTAGGAATGTCCCGATTCACCGAAGCAGTGCAGCTTGATCGTCATGCGATGTCCTTTGCGGTGTGCCAGGAGGCGCGGTCGGATGCCTCCGGCGGGAGTATTTTCGACGAGAAGAAGCAGGGGCGCTGCTCTGTAAACCTCGCGTTAAGCTTGATGCCCCCAAGCTGGCGCGGCGGTACAGGCTGGAGAGCCGATGACCGCACGAGGAGAAGCCCCGCCGGCCCGCCGCTGTTCCAGGAATGAACCGGGCCGGCTGGCGGGGTGGACCGGCTGCCGCCCGCGCTGCCATTCAAGGGCCCGATGTCCGGTCCTTCTTCTCGTTCAAAATACTCCCGCCGGAGGCGTCCGTACGGCGCCGCCAGGTACAGCTTCGACGCTATGGCGCGTACCCCGACGTTTCGCCACGAATGAGTCACGCATCCTCCGGCATTCTGGTCACCGTTTGCGCGCGTCGAGCTCGGCGTTGAACAGGCGCAGCCTGTGCGACAGCGCCTCGTCGTCGGTGACGCTGTCGAAATGCTCGAACAGGAACGACAGCGCCTCGCCCTCGTCGAGCCCCGCCTCATGCGCGAACCGCTTCAATCTGCGATAGCTGTCCTCCGTCATCGCGACGGGAAATCGGCGAGTGAGGCGGAAGCGCTTCGGCATGGCGGGACCTTTCGCAGGGTGGGCAATCTGCCCACCCTCGGATCAGAACTGCGCCGCGTCCAGTTCCATCACCGGGTCCGCGCCGGACTCGATGCGGCGCAGGTGCGTGCCCGTCGCCGGCAGCTCGCGCGCCATGTAGTAGCGCCCGGTTGCCAGCTTGGCGGCGTGGAACTCGGTGTCGGAGGTGCCGGCATCGAGTGCGGCGCGCGAGGCCACCGCCATTTTCGACCACATCAGGCCGAGGCACACATGCCCGAAGAGGTGCATGAAGTCATACGACCCCGAAAGAGCCGCGTTGGGGGTCTTCATCCCGTTCTGCATGAAGAACATCCCCGCGCTCTGAAGATCCTTCGACGCCGCCTTGAGCGGGTCGAGGAAGTCGCGGTCGAGCGCCTCGTCCTTCCCCTTGTGCTCGGCGATGAAGCTCTTGACCATGTCGAAGAAGGCCATGACGTGCTTGCCGCCCGACTGCGCCAGCTTGCGCCCCACGAGGTCGAGCGCCTGCACGCCGTTGGTGCCTTCGTAGATCATGGTGATGCGGGCATCGCGCACGAACTGCTCCAGGCCCCATTCGCGGGTGAAGCCCGAGCCGCCCAGCGTCTGCTGCGCCAGCACCGTGGTCTCGAAGCCCTTGTCGGTCAGGAAACCCTTGATGACCGGCGTGAGCAGGGAGATCATACCTTCCGCGTCCGCATCCTCCTTGCGGTGCGCGCGGTCGATCATCTGGGCGCCCCAGAGCACGAAGGCGCGCGCGCCCTCGACGAAGCTCTTCTGCGCCATCAGGTTCCGGCGCACGTCGGGATGCACGATGATCGGATCGGCCGGCCCGTCCGGGTTCTGGGTGCCGGTCACGTCGCGCCCCTGCAGGCGGTCCTTCGCGAAGCCGAGCGCGTTCTGGTAGGCCACCGCGCCCTGCGCGTAGCCCTGCAGGCCGACGCCGAGCCGCGCCTCGTTCATCATGGTGAACATCGCCCGCATGCCCTTATGGATCTCGCCCACGAGGAAGCCGCGCGCGCCGTCGTAGTTCATCACGCAGGTGGCGTTGCCGTGGATGCCCATCTTCTCTTCGAGCCCGCCGCAGGACACCGCGTTGCGCGCGCCGAGCGATCCGTCCTCGTTCACCAGGAACTTCGGCACGATGAAGAGAGAGATGCCCTTGGTGCCCTCGCCGCCGCCCGGCGCCTTGGCCAGCACCAGGTGGATGATGTTCTCGGACAGGTCGTGCTCGCCGGCCGAGATCCAGATCTTGGAGCCGGTGATGGAGTAGCTGCCGTCGTCCTGCGGCTCGGCCTTGGTGCGGATCAGGCCGAGATCGGTGCCGCAATGCGGCTCCGTCAGGTTCATCGTGCCCGACCAGATGCCGTCGATCATGTTCGGCAGATAGGTTTGCTTCTGCGCGTCCGAGCCGTGCGCGTGGATCGCCGAATAGGCGCCGTGGGTCAGGCCCTGGTACATGTTGAACGCCATGTTCGAGGACACGAACATCTCGCCCACCGCGCAGTTCAGGACGTAGGGCATGCCCTGGCCGCCATATTCGGGATCGGCGTCGAGACCCATCCAGCCGCCCGCGCGCATCTGCTCGTAGGCGTCCTTGAACCCCTCGGGGGTGCGCACCACGCCGTTTTCCAGCACGCAGCCCTGCCGGTCGCCCACGGGGTTCAGCGGCGCGAGCACGTTCTCGGACAGCTTGCCGGCCTCTTCGAGGATCGCCGCCGTGGTGTCGGCGTCGAGTTCGTCATAGCCCGGGATGTCCTGCTCGTGGATCTTCAGTACCTCGTGCAGGACGAAGCCCAGATCCTTGGTGGGCGCGTGGTAGATCGGCATGTCGGGTCTCCTCCCCCGCGGGATCGCGGTCGTTACTCGGCGGCTTTCTTCGGCTGGTCGAGCGAGGCGAGCATCTTCTCGCCCCAGCGCATCTGTTCTTCAAGCTCGGCGATCGTGGTATCGAGTTCGGCGCGCTGAGCCTTCATCTGATCGAGGCGCCCCTCGGCGATCTCGTAGGTCTTGGCCAGCTGCGTCGCCTGCGCGTCGCCCATGTGGTAGAGGTCCAGAAGCTGCCGGATTTCCTCGAGGCTGAAGCCGAAACGCTTGCCGCGCAGGATCAGCTTGAGCCGGGCCCGGTCGCGACGGGTGAAGAGCCGCTTCTGGCCTTGCCGGACGGGAAAGATCAGCTCCTTGCTCTCGTAGAACCTCAGGGTCCGCGGGGTGACGTCGTAGGCGTCGCACATCTCGCGGATGGTCATGGTGGTGTCGTCGGTCATTCTTTCCTTGCTCTCTCGCCAACGGGTGTCCGCCCATCTGCGAGCCTCGCTCGCCTCGTACAACAGCCATTGACGTTTACGTAAGTTCAACGTCGCGTCACTTTCCGGCTGACGTAAGATAAGGGGATTTGACCCCACGGCAGCTGGAATTTTCTTTCCGTGGTTTCAAGCAACGCACCCGGGCACGGGCCGGTTTCCGCGCGGCGCCGGGGGCAGATTCGGCGTGCTTCAGCCGGAGAGGGCCGCCGCCGTCTCGTCGCGGAGTGCCTTCAGCTCGTCCATCGCGGCGTCGAGCTGGCGGCGCTGTTCGGCGAGTTCGGCCATCTGCCGGTCGGCAAGCTCGATCCAGGCGCGCATCTGCGCCTCGGTGCCGTCATTCTCGTAGATCATCAGCCATTGGCGGATATCCTCGAGCTGGAAGCCGAAGCGCCGCCCGCGCATGATGAGCGTCATGCGCGCGATCTCGCGCGGGCCGTAAAAGCGCGCCCGCCCCTGACGCTCCGGCTGCAGGAGTTCGATATATTCGTAGTACCGAAGCGTGCGCGGGGTCACGTCGAACTTCGCGCACATCTCCTTGAAGCTGAGGCGGGGGTCGGTCATCGGCGCTCCGGTCTGGCGGCTGATGGAAATCTAGGTGCCGCCGGGCGCCGGAGCAACCATGGCAAGAAAGCGGGGGTCGGCCGATGCGTTTGAAGGGTTGGGGAGCCGCGCAGCGACGGGCCGCGGATCGGCGATCCGGACCGCCGAGCGGCGCGCTTTATGTCAGCCAAGTCAGGACGACCTCTGAGCGCTGCGCCCAGCGTCGACAAATCGCCGGTCCGGGGGGCGGCCCGGCGATGCGCGCTCCTCTGGCTTACGCCGCGCCACCGGCGCGACGGTCCCTCGTCGCCCTTCGGCCTTGAGTCCGCGCAGAAGCAGTAATCAATCGTCTCAGAAGAAAGAGTGACGTGAGGCTTGCCGCCGTGTCGTTCGAGCCCGAGGGTTGAAGCCCGCCCGGGCCGGTGCGCATAAAGGCGGGCGACACCGAGGGACATCCGCCATGGAAGCCGACAAGGCCCGCATCGCTCGACAATTCATCGACTCCATCCCGCATTCCCTCACGCTCGGCATGGCGATCACCGAGCTCGGGGACGGGTTCGCGCGGATCGAGATGCCCTACGACGCGCGCTTCGTCGGCGATCCGCAGACCGGGGTGATCCATGGCGGTGCGGTCTCCGCCCTGATGGACACCTGCGGCGGGGCGGCGGTGATGAGCCATCCCGAGGCGCCCGTGAGCACCGCGACCATAGACCTGCGCATCGACTACATGCGCGGCGCGACCCCCGGCCAGACCATCGTGGCGGAGGCGACGTGCTACCACGTCACCCGCGCCGTCGCCTTCATCCGCGCCACCGCGATGGACGACGACCGGGACCGCCCGGTCGCCACCGCCAGCGGCGCATTCACCGTGGAGCGCGGCACATGAGCAAGCGCCCCCAGCCCGAGCCCGTGCAGGTGGTCAAGCAGCGGCGTGACGCGGCGCTGACCGCGCTGGCCGGCGGCGTGCCCTATATCCAGTTCCTCGGCATCCGCTTCGACCGTCGCGGCGACGAGCTGACCGGGATCCTGCCGTTCCGCGACGATCTCATCGGCAACCCGATGCTGCCGGCGATCCATGGCGGGGTGACGGCCGCGTTCCTGGAGATGACGGCGCTCATATCGCTCAGTTACCTGTGGCTCTGGGAAGACGTGGAAACCGGGCGGATCGAGGTCGACGCGCTGGAAGCGGGGGACCTGCCGCGCCTGCCCAAGACCGTCGATTTCACCGTCGACTACCTGCGGTCGGGCCTGCCGCGCGACGCCTATGCGCGGGCGCGCATCACGCGCTCGGGGCGGCGCTACGCCTCGGTGCAGGTGGAGGCGTGGCAGGACAACCGCGACCGGCCGATGGCGCAGGCGATGGCGCATTTCCTCATGCCGTTGCGCGAGGACTGAAATGACCGACATCGCCGCGCCGCGCGAGGTCACGCATGCGCGCGTTCTGAAGATCGCGTTGCCGATCGTGCTGTCGAACGCCACGATCCCGATCCTCGGCGCGGTCGATACCGGCGTGGTCGGCCAGCTCGGCGCCGCCGCGCCGATCGGGGCGGTGGGCATCGGCGCGGTGATCCTCTCGGCGCTCTACTGGGTCTTCGGCTTTCTGCGCATGGGCACCACCGGCCTTGCCGCGCAGGCCGAAGGCGAGGGCAATCGCGCGGAGGTTGCGGCGCTGCTCACGCGGGTTCTGATGATCGGCCTTGCCGGCGGCGCGGCGCTGATCGTGCTGCAACCGCTGCTGTTCCGGGGCGCCTTCGCGATTTCGCCGGCCAGCGACGAGGTGGAGGGGCTGGCCCGCGGCTACATGGCCATCCGCATCTGGTCTGCCCCGGCGGCGATCGCGATCTACGGCATCACCGGCTGGCTGATCGCGCGCGAACGCGCCGGCGCTGTGCTGGCGCTGCAGCTGTGGATGAACGGCGTGAACGTGGTGCTGGACCTGTGGTTCGTGCTCGGCCTCGGCTGGGGCGTGAACGGGGTGGCCACCGCGACCTTCATCGCGGAATGGTCGGGGCTCGCAGTGGGGCTCTGGCTCTGCCGGGCGGCGTTCCGCGTGCCCGACTGGCGGGACTGGGCGCGGGTCTTCGACCGGGTGAAGCTGGTGCGCATGGCGCGGGTCAATTCGGACATCCTGCTGCGGTCGATGGCGCTGCAGTCCATCATGCTGTCCTTCATGCTCTTTGCCGCCGATTTCGGCGACGTCACGCTCGCCGCGGCGCAGGTTCTCTCGCAATTCGTGCAGATCACCGCCTTCGCGCTCGACGGCTTCGCCTTCGCGGCCGAGGCGATGGTGGGCCAGGCGATGGGTGCGCGCGCGGTGCCGGTGCTGCGCCGCGCGGCGCTGGTGTCCTCGGCTTGGGGGCTGGCGGCGAGCTTGTCTCTGGCGGCGGCGTTCTGGACCCTGGGCCCGTGGATCATCGACGTGATGGCCGAGGCCGAGGCGGTCCGCGTCGAGGCGCGGGTCTACCTGCCCTGGATGGTCGCGGTGCCGGTGCTTGGGCTGGCGTCCTGGATGCTCGACGGGGTCTTTATCGGCGCGACGCGCACCGGCGACATGCGCAACATGACCGCGCTGGCGGCGGCGCTCTATTTCGCATCACTGGGCGTGCTGATGCCGGTGTTCGGGATGCACGGTCTCTGGGCGGCGCTGGCGCTGTCCTACGTCTTCCGGGCGGCGACGCTGGCCGCGCGCTATCCGGCGCTCGAGCGCGCGGCGACCGGCTGACGGCGCCGGTGGAGAGTGCGGGAGCGAGGGGCCGGCCCCTCGCGCTCCCCGGAGTATTTGACGCCCAAAGAAGCGGGAAGAGGGTGCTGGGGGAGGCGGGCGTTCTGCAGTGGCTATCCGAGCGTGGCGAGGGCGCGGGTGAAGGTGTCCGCTTCCACGTTGCCGCCGGAGATGGTGGCGATGACGGTGCCCGCGCGGATCTCGGGGCTGAAGAGCGCGGCGGCGAGGGCGACGGCGCCGCCGGGTTCGGCGACGAGTTTCAGCCGCTGGAAGGCGAGCGCCATGGCGCGCAGCGCGTGATCGTCGCTCACCGCGATGCCGGGGCCGGCAAGGCGGGCGAGGATCGGGAAGGTGATCTCGCCCGGCTGCGGCGTGAGGATGGCGTCGCAGAGGCCGCCCTCGGGGCCGCAATGTCCGGTGATGCGCCCCTCGGCGAGAGAGCGTTTCATGTCGTCGAAGGCCTCGGGCTCAACCGTTCGCAGGGTCAGGCCGGGCGCCTCGGCCTCGAGCGCGAGCGCGATGCCCGAGGAGAGCCCGCCGCCGCCGCAGCAGGAGAGGACCTCGGCTGTCTCGATGCCGAGGGCGCGTGCGTCCTCGGCGATCTCCAGCCCGCAGGTGCCCTGGCCGGCGATCACCTCGGGCTCGTCATAGGGGCGGATCAGGGTCAGGCCGCGCTCTTTGGCGAGGGCGGCGCCGATGGCGGCGCGATCCTCGCGGCCGCGATCGTAGAGCACCACCTCCGCGCCGAGCGCGCGGGTGGTGTCGATCTTCAGGCGCGGCGCGTCGCGCGGCATGACGATGACCGCCGGCACGCCATATTCGCCGGCCGCGCGGGCGATGCCCTGCGCGTGGTTGCCGCTGGAGAAGGCGAGAACGCCGCGGGCGCGGGTGTCGGGGTCGAGGGCCGAGAGCGCGGCGCGCGCCCCACGATACTTGAAGCTGCCGGTGTGCTGGAGGCATTCGGGCTTTACCAGCACCCGCCGCCCGGCGATGTCGTCGAGGGCCGGAGAGGACAGGAGCGGCGTGCGCCGGATGTGGCCGTGAAGGCGGGCCGCGGCGGCGCGGATCATCTCGATGTTCATGGGGCAGCCTCCTTGGAAAACCGGCGCGGGCCTTACCGCAGCATGTCCAGCCAGCGATCCAGGGCGTCCAGCGCCTCGGGCTCGTCGAGGAAGGGAATGTGGCCGCGGCCCGGCACCTCGGCGGCGATCATGTCGGGGCGGCGGGCCTGCATCTCGGCAAAGGTCTCGGGCGCGAGCAGGTTGGAATTGGCGCCGCGGATGGCGCAGAGCGGCAGGCCCGCGGCCGCGTCGAAGAGCGGCCAGAGATCCGCTGCGGGCTGCGCGCCGCCGCCAAGCACGGCGTCCCTGAGCTTGGGATCGTAAGGGATGGTCAGTCCGTGCGGGCCTTCGCGGAAGAGGATGCGTGCCTCGCGCTCCCAGCGCTCGGGCGGGACGCCCTCGAACCCCGGCAGGCGGGTGGCGAGCGCCTCGGCCGCATCGGCATGGGTTTTCCAGACCGGATCGCGGCCGAGATAGTTGCGAATCGCCTCCAGCCCCTCCTCGGCGATCTCCGGGCCGATGTCGTTGAAGGCGATGCCGGACAGGACAGCCGGTCCTTCGCCGTCGCCGCGAGTACCATGGCGATGAGCCCGCCGCGCGAGGTGCCGAGGATCGCCGCCCGCTCGATCCCCAGATGGTCGAGGAGTTCGACGGCGTCGCGCGCCTCCACCGGGATCGCGTAGGTTTCGGGCGGGCCCCAGTCGGACTGTCCGCGCCCGCGATAATCGGGGCGGATCAGGCGCACCCCTGTCAGGTGCGGTGCGACATAGTCGAAATCGTGGTGGTCGCGGGTGAGACCGGCGAGGCAGAGGAGCGGCAGGCCGTCGCCTTCGTCCTCGTAATGCAGCGACAGGCCGTCGGAGGAGGTGAAGCGCGGCATCAGGGGGCAAGCTCCGGAATGGGGGTGAGGTCGGGCACGACATGCGCCGGCCGGTGCGGCAGCCGGTCGACCGGGGCGCCGGCGCGATTGGCCCAGGCGGTGACAAAGCCGTAGCCGGCGGCGGCCGCGGCGTCCCAGCCGTTGGAGGAGACGAACAGCACCTCGGCGGGCGCGCAGCCGAAGCGCCGGCCGACGAGGTCGTAGACAGCCCGGGCCGGCTTGAAGACGCCGACCTCCTCCACCGACAGGACGGCGTCGAGCGATCCGCCGATCCCGGCGGCGTCGACGGAGTCTTGCAGCATCTCGGGATTGCCGTTCGACAGGATCGCGCAGGTCTTGCCGGCGGCCTTGAGCGCGGCCAGCACCTGCGGCACCTCGGGATAGGCGTCAAGCTCGCGGTAGAGCGCCAGCAGGCGGCCCCGCAGTTCCGCGTCGCCATCGAGGCCGCGGCGTTCCAGCGCCCAGTCGAGTCCGTCCTGCGTCACCTGCCAGAACGGGCAATGCTCTCCGATCACAGCGCGCAGCCAAGTGTATTGCAGCTGCTTCTGCCGCCAGTCCTCGGCCAGTTCCTGCCAGCAGGCGGCGAGCGCGTCGCGGCCGGGCTCGGCCGCGGCCGCACGGGCCGCGGCGCCGACGTCGAAGAGCGTGCCGTAGGCGTCGAAGATGCAGGTGGTGATCGGCATGGGGCCTCCGCGCTGCCGGTGTCGCGCCGAACACTGGCACGGCGCCGGGGCGGCGAAAAGCCCGGGCGGTTTCCCTCGGCGCGGAAGGGCGCTAGGGCAGGGGCGGCAGCAGGAGAGCGGGCATGGACAGGGACGACACGGACGCGGGCGAGGTACTGGTGGTTGTCCATGCCTCCGCGCCACGGCGCTGGATGGGGATCGTCGCGCTGGCGGGACTGGGCACGCTCCTGGCAGCGCTGGCGATTGGCACCCCGATGGCGTTCCTCTGGCGGCTGGTGTTCCTGGCCGGGGCGGCGGGCGCCATCGCCGGTGCGGCGGCCATGCACCGCGCGACGCAGGCGGTGCTGGAACTGACGCGGGAGGAGCTGCGCGAGCGCGGCGGCCTCGTCCTGGCGCGGATCGAGGAGGTCGAACGCGTCGACCGGTCGATGTTCGCGATGAAGCCGTCGAACGGTTTTCTTCTCAAGCTGTCCCGGCCGCAGACACGGGTCTGGCGGCCGGGGCTCTGGTGGCGCCTTGGGCGGCGCGTGGCGGTGGGGGGCGTGACAGCCGGAGCGCAGACCCGCCCCATGGCCGACATCATCGCGGCGTTGAAATCTGGGCAGATCTGAGCGGGGTCACACCCCGCTCGGCTCGATGTTTTCGCTGCCGTCGACGTTGTCCCTGCACTTGTTGGAGTTCTGACCCTCGTCGTAGTTCTCGGCGTTGTTGTTGCACAGCGAGTTTCCGGGCGCGTCCTGGTCGCCGTTGCCCCAGCCATTGTTGGCGTGGGATCCGCCGCCGCCGTCGTCGAACAGCACCTGCGGAGCAAAGCGCGGGCGGGTGAAGGAATAGGATGTGATCTCGGACGCTCCCAGACCGGCGATGGTGAAGACCGGCTGGTGGTCCGTCCATGTCTCGACGACGATCACCTGATCGTTGCGCGCCATCAGCGGCAGCCTGTCGTCCCAATCCGTCAGCGTGCCCGAGAGCACCGCCCGGTCGCCGCGGGTCTCGGACCAGACGACCCGGTACTCGGGATCCTGCCGGTCGATCTTCTTCGTCTGACGGACGACGCTGATGCGCAGGTCGGTCTTGTCCAGATTGCTCTTCAGCATCGCCAGGACAAGCTCGAAGGTGTGATCGATATAGGCGTCGTCTATCGGGTCGGTCTCGCGGGACATCATGTCGCCGACGGTGTAATTGATCCGCTGCTCCAGCGCCGTCTGGCGGCCGAAATCGTGCCAGACCCAGCCGGCTGCGAAGAGCGTGGCGACCACCGGGATCAGCAGCAGACCTTCGACCGTCGCATCGCCGTCCTCTTGGCCGAGGAAGCGGTGCGCGCGGGACTTGATTGCATCGAACATGCGCCGATCCTCCTCAGAGCGGTTCGTGGACAAAGGCGCCGACGGCATTCATCCGGGCATGGCCGTCATCCTCGTAGTAGCTGGCCAGGTACTTGCCGAGGCCGAGCGTCGGCGTGATCGGCTCGAACCGGAAGCAGGCGCGCAGCATCATCAGTTCGTTTTCGCGGCCGTATTCGAAGGCGACCTGCGGTTGGACCTCGTCGTCGGAACCGCCGTAGCCGTCCGATCCGGATCCCGTGGCGTCGACCGTGTCGTCGTAGCACTTCACGTTCTGGGGCGGCAGTTGCCAGTCGCGGATGTCGAGCTTGACCATCTCCAGGTAGAGTTCGTCCTCGCAATACGGCAGGATGACGGAGTTGTCGCAGATCATCTCTTTCAGCGTCTCGCGATCGTAGATCGTGCCGGTGCCGAGCCGCACGCGCCGGATCGTCTTGTCGAGCCCGTGCTCGAGCATCGTCTGCCGGGCGGTGTACATGCCCATTTCGACGCCGCCGAGGATGAAGACGATGAAGATCAGGATCCACAGAACGTAGGGAACGGTTTGCACGGCGCCGTCTTCGTTGCGCGCGAAACGGCGCAGATACGCGGTATGGACACGGGTCATTGCACGAGCCTCAGCTGGTTGATCGCCCGGGCGATCGAGTAGAATGCGTCTTCGATCTCCAGCCCGTCGACCCGGTAGAAATGGGCCGGCGAAGAGGCGCAGCTGCGCATCACGTCGGCGCCGTGGTCGCTCACCTCGAAACCGATGGACCAGATGACGATGCCTTCCGCCTTGGCCGCGTCGCAGATCCGGTCCATCAGGCCGTCGCCCATGCCGGCATTGTATTTCTGGTAATAGAACTGCGAGTGGTAATAGGAGTTCACGTGCCGGTTCAGGTAGTACCACAGGTTGTACTGGTTCCAGTGCGACACTTCCGATGAACTGTCATAGGCCCAGTCCGAGATGCGGTAGGACCGGTCGTGCTGGCCGTCGGTCATCAGCACGATGGTTTTCAACGTGTTCTCGTCGTCCCAGTCGGCCGGACGGTTCGCGAAGGTGGAATCGACGTCGCCTTCCGCCGCCATGGCGGAGACCAGCGGCCGGTGCTCCGGGCTCAGGAAGGCGGTCGCCCACTTCATGCCCAGGAAGATCGACGTGCCCGCCCGCGGCTGGAATTGCGAGATCTGCGATTTCAGCGCCCCGGCATCCTGCGAGAACGCGCGAATCCGCTCGTAGGAATAGCGCGGGCAGACGGTGTCGCTGCGCTCGTTGTAGCCCGGATAGTTCCACTGGAAGTGCTGCGCCTGCTCGTAGGTGACCGACATGTCGAGTTCGGTGCTGTCGAACTGGTTGCCGTCGATCTCGAGGCAATGCGAATAGCCGTGCCGCCAGTCGACGTTGAAATGGCTGGCCACGTCCGGGCCGGCGTTCACATGCTCCGAATAGGGCACGAGCGTCACCGAGACGAGATCGTCGTTCTCGTCCGACAGGACGGTGTCGATAAAGGTGTTGGCCGCCGTCTTCAGGTTGGCCATCTTGTTGTTCGAGACCATAGAGCCCGAGATGTCGAGCACGAGCGAGATCTCCACATTGGCGATCCGCTCCACTGCCTGGGCGGTGCCGCCGGTCCGGTAGGACTGCTGCCCGAGCAGGCGCGTGAAGTTCGCCGGGACCTCCATGTCGGCGGTGCCGGTGACGTCCTTGAAGTTCAGCCCCTCCTGCGACCGGACGCTGGTCAGCGTGCCGTCGAGCGCCATCTTGTCGAAATAATCCCGCACGACGACGTCGGGGTCGAGCACCTGTTCGAGGTCGGCCGCGGCCAGCACCGCGCGGTCGAGAGTGTTCTGCACGTTCACGCGCTTGTACTCGGCGATGATGAGGTCGACGCCGATCCCGCCGACAGCGACCAGAATCAGCGACGTGAAGATCATCGTGATGGAAAGTGCGCCGGATTCGTCCCGCACGAAGGCGCGCAGGGGGGCCGGCCAATCTCGCCGCGCCTGCCGGAGCGCGCGGGCGGACCTTCCGGCCGAAGCGGTTCCCCGGCATCTGGGCAATTCAATACGCATGCCGTACCTTTCCCCCCGGAGCTTCTCGCCGGGGCGTACACATTGTTCGGTGTTTCGTGGCCTGCCGCGAGCAGCCGGACAGGTCGACGGAACCGGACACTGCTCCGGCAAGTCGGCGAAAATGGGGCGCGATTACCGCCAATTTCGGCTTGTTTGCAGCCGATCGCGCACATTGCGGGGCGCTGCGGGTCATTGTCCCCGGGGTGGCGACGCCGGGCGGCCTCGGGCGGCGGTCGTCCCGTCGGGCCATGACGGGTACCGGCGACTCTGCGCCACAAATTTGTGCAGTTCGCGGATGTCTCCGTCGCCATCCTGCGTTACGCTCCATCCCGGGCCGGCCGTCGTGCGGCCCGGGACCGATTGCCCGCAAGGGCCCGAGGAGGCGCAATGGAACACACCCCGCTCAACGAACCCACCTTCCGCGAGAGCGTCGATCTGATGTTCAATCGCGCGGTCAAGCTTCTGGACCTCAGTCCCGGGCTCGAGGAGAAGATCCGCGTGTGCAACGCCACCTACACGGTGCGGTTCGGCGTGCGGCTGCGCGGCGCGATCCACACGTTCACCGGTTACCGGTCCGTCCACTCCGAGCACATGGAGCCCGTGAAGGGCGGCATCCGCTATTCCACCGCCGTCAACCAGGACGAGGTGGAGGCGCTGGCCGCGCTGATGACCTACAAATGTGCGCTGGTGGAGACGCCGTTCGGCGGCTCGAAGGGCGGGCTCTGCGTCGATCCGCGCGACTGGGACGCCCACGAGATGGAGCAGATCACCCGCCGTTTCGCCTATGAACTGGTGAAGCGCGACCTGATCAACCCCTCGCAGAACGTGCCGGCGCCCGACATGGGCACCGGCGAGCGGGAAATGGCCTGGATCGCGGACCAGTACGCGCGGATGCACACCACCGACATCAATTCCAAGGCCTGCGTCACCGGCAAGCCGCTCAATTCCGGCGGCATCCCCGGCCGTGTGGAAGCGACGGGCCGCGGCGTGCAATACGCCCTGCGCGAGTTCTTCCGCCACCCCGAGGACGTCTCCAAGACCGGCATGTCCGGCACGCTGGACGGCAAGAAGGTGATCGTCCAGGGCCTCGGTAACGTGGGCTACCACGCCGCGAAGTTCCTGTCGGAGGAGGACGGCTGCAAGATCGTCGCCATCGTCGAGCGCGACGGCGCGGTGATGAACGCCCAGGGCCTCGACGTGGAGAAGGTGCGCGCGCACATCCTGGAAACCGGCGGCGTCTCAGGCTGCCCCGATGCCGATTACACCGAGACCGGCAACGCCGTGCTCGAACACGAATGCGACGTGCTGATCCCCGCCGCGCTCGAAGGGGTGATCAACCTGTCGAACGCGCACCGCATCAAGGCGCCGCTGATCGTGGAGGCGGCCAACGGCCCCGTGACCGCCGGCGCCGACGACATCCTGCGCCAGCGCGGCACCGTCATCATTCCCGACATGTACGCCAATGCCGGCGGTGTGACGGTGTCTTATTTCGAATGGGTCAAGAACCTCAGCCACATCCGGTTCGGCCGGATGCAGCGCCGGCAGGAGGAAGCGCGCCACCAGCTTATCGTCGACGAGCTGGAGCGGCTCGACCGGTATCTCGGAGATGCCTGGTCGATGTCGCCCGACTTCAAGTCGAAGTATCTCAAGGGCGCGGACGAACTGGAACTGGTGCGCTCGGGTCTCGACGACACTATGCGCATTGCCTACCAGTCGATGCGCGTGCCGTGGCACGAAAGGTCCGACGTCACCGATCTGCGAACATCCGCCTACATGGTGGCGATCAACCGCGTGGCATCGAGCTATCGGGCCAAGGGCCTTTAGAAAGGCGAAACTTCGCCGGTTCGGCCGCCGTGCCTTTGGCATGCCCGGCGCCTCACTCTAAGTGCAGGCGCGACCGACAACGAAAGGACGCGACGATGAAACAGGCGCTTTTTGCGATGTTGCTGACGGCGGCCGCGATCGTTGGACCCGCGGCCACCGCTCAGGACAAGGCGGAGGAATGCAATCTCCAGGCGGACATGGTGATGGCCGTTGTCAACAGCCGCGGAGAGGGCGTGGGAGCCGAAGAAGCGGTCGAGACCGTGCAGTCCAACTTGTCGGGACCCGAGGCGAAATATGCCTCGGTCGTGCCGGCGGTGGTCGACTGGGTCTACACACTGCCCGAGGATCAGCTTGGCGACGGGGTCGGCCAGAGCTGGGTGGAGGCGTGCCTGGCACGCTGATCCCGCGAGTCGCGCGGCCGGGCGCGTGCAGGTCCCCGACGCCCGGTTGCGCCGCCGCCGGCTCTCGACTCCGCTCCGGACGGCGGCCATATTCGGGGCATGAGTCTCCCCCCCGGTTTCCTCGACGAATTGCGCGGCCGCCTCAGCCTGAGCCAGGTCGTCGGCCGCAAGGTCATGTGGGACAACCGCAAGTCCAACCAAGCCAAGGGGGACATGTGGGCGCCGTGCCCGTTCCACCAGGAAAAGAGCGCGTCGTTCCACGTCGACGACCGCAAGGGCTTCTACTACTGCTTCGGCTGCCAGGCGAAGGGCGACGCGATCTCGTTCGTCCGCGAAAGCGAGAATGTCGGCTTCATGGAGGCGGTTGAGATCCTTGCCCGCGAGGCCGGCATGCAGATGCCCGCGCAGGACCCGCGCACGAAGGAGAAGTCCGACCGCCGCGACCAGCTCGCCGAGGTCATGGAGGCGGCCGTGCGCTTCTACCGGATGCAGCTGCGTACCGGGGCAGGAGCGGATGCCCGCGATTACCTTTTCGGCAAGCGGAAGCTGTCGGAGCAGGCGGTGGAGACGTTCGAGATCGGTTTCGCGCCCGACGGCTGGCAGGGCCTGTGGGATCATCTGCGCCACGACGGGGTGAGCGAGGAGCTGATTCTGGCCGCCGGTCTTGCCCGGGCCTCGCAGAAGGGCGGCAAGCCCTACGACGTCTTCCGCAACCGCATCATGTTCCCGATCCGAGACGGGCGCGGTCGCGCCATCGCCTTCGGCGGCCGCGCGATGGACCCGGACGACAAAGCCAAATACCTCAACTCGCCCGAGACGGAGCTCTTCGACAAGGGGCGCAACCTCTACAACCTCGCGCCGGCGCGCGAGGCGGCGGGCAAGGGCCAGCCGCTGATCGTCGCCGAGGGCTACATGGACGTGATTGCGCTGTCCGAGGGCGGCTTCACCGCCGCCGTCGCGCCGCTCGGCACAGCGGTGACCGAGGCACAGCTTCAGACGCTCTGGCGCGTCGCGCCCGAGCCGGTGATCGCGCTCGACGGCGACGCGGCGGGCCTGCGCGCCGCCTACCGGGTGATCGACCTCGCCCTGCCGCTTCTGGAGGCCGGGCGCTCCCTGCGGTTCGCGCGGATGCCCGAGGGCAAGGATCCCGACGATCTCGTCCGCTCGGGCGGGGAGGCGGCGGTGCGCGAGGTGCTGGACGCCGCGGCGCCCACGGTCGACCTGCTCTGGCGGCGCGAGACCGAAGGCCGCGTCTTCGACAGCCCCGAGCGCAAGGCCGCGCTCGACCAGTCGCTGCGCGAGACGCTGAAGCGCATCCCCGACCCGTCGCTGCGCTACCATTACGGCGAGGAGATCAAGCGCCTGAGGTGGGAGCTGTTCCGCCCCGCGCGCCCCGAGGGCAAGCGCCGCACGCCCTGGCGCCGCGATGCGCCGGCGCCCGCCTCGCCGTCGGCCAAGGCGTCGCTCCTGGCCTCCGACGCGCGGGCGGAGGAGCATATCCGCGAGGCGGTGATCCTCGCCGCGGTGCTGTCGACGCCCGAGGTGCTCGACACCTTCGATGCCGAGATCGCGGAGATGGATTGCGCCGACGCCACCCATTCCGCGATCCGCGATGCGCTGCTCCGTGCGATGCCCGCCGGCGAATCGGATGCCCGCGCCGCCGTTGCCGCGGCGATCGGTCAGTCGGCCCTTGATTCCTTTCTTTCGGCACCTCATTTGCAGGTCGTTCCGTGCCTGCGCCAGCCCGGCGATGCCGAGATCGCGGCGCTGACCGTTGCGGAGGAACTGGCCAAGCGGAACGCCGCACGGGGCCGACACGAAGCGGAAACCGAGGCGGTCGAGGATCTGGAGGCGCATTCCGACGAGGTGCTGACCTGGCGACTGAGACAGGCGTCCGAGGATTACGCCCGTGCCCAACGGGCCGCACGGGAGGATGACAGGGAGTTCGACACGGGCGCCAACGGCGCGCGAATCGACCGCGGCGAACGCGACGCCTTCGCCGCCCTGATGGAAACGATACGGTTCGACAAACGGCGCAGCTAATGCACAAACGTCGCGGATCGTCAAAAGAATCGGCTGGCCCGGGTGTGCGAATCACTTCACCGCGCTATTGATTCGCGCTAATCGAATCGCTCGATGCGCAATGCGCCCGATGCGCGACCCGGCCCCTCGAGAGGAGTGCTGAGAATGGCAGCCAAGGATAACGACGACGCCAAGCCCGAGGTGCAGGAGGAGGAGGTCACGCTCGACATGAGCCAGGCCGCGGTCAAGAAGATGATCGCGGAGGCCAAAGAGCGCGGCTACATCACCTACGACCAGCTCAACTCGGTCCTGCCGCCGGATCAGGTCTCCTCGGACCAGATCGAGGACGTGATGTCGATGCTCTCCGAGATGGGCATCCAGGTCACCGAAGAGGACGAGGAAGCCGAAGAGGAAGAGGACAAGGGCTCGACCGAGCTCGTCCAGTCGTCTTCCAACAAGGATGTCGCGCTGTCCTCCGGCTCGGGCGAGAAGCTCGACCGCACGGACGATCCCGTCCGCATGTACCTGCGCGAGATGGGTTCTGTGGAGCTTCTGTCCCGCGAGGGCGAGATCGCCATCGCCAAGCGGATCGAGGCGGGTCGCAACACAATGATCGCGGGGCTGTGCGAAAGCCCGCTGACCTTCCAGGCGATCACCATCTGGCGCGACGAACTTCTCGCCGAAGATATTCTGTTGCGCGACGTGATCGACCTCGAGACCACGTTCGGCAACCAGGTCGGCGAAGACGGAGAGCTCGAGGAAGCCGTCGTCTCGAACGAGACCGCCGGCAATGCCGAACTGCGCAAGGAAAAGCCGGCGGAGCCGGAGCTCGACGCCGACGGCAACCCGATCCGGCGCGAGGACGAGGGCGACGAGGAAGAAGAGCAGGCGAACATGTCGCTTGCGGCGATGGAAGCCGCGCTCAAGCCCCGTGTGCTGGAGACGCTGGACCGCATCGCCCAGGATTACGAAGAGCTGGCCGCGATGCAGGACAGCCGCATCTCGGCCACGCTGAACGAGGACGGCTCGTTCAGCCGCGGTGACGAGGAACGCTACCAGAAGCTGCGCGGCGAGATCGTGAAGCTGGTGAACGAGCTTCACCTGCACAACAACCGTATCGAAGCGCTGATCGACCAGCTCTACGGTATCAACAAGCGGATCATGGCCATCGACAGCGCCATGGTGAAGCTGGCCGACCAGGCGCGCATCAACCGCCGCGAATTCGTCGACGAATACCGCGGCTACGAGCTCGATCCCAACTGGATGGAGCGGATGGGCCAGAAGCCCGGCCGCGGTTGGCAGAGCTTCATCGAACGCTCTTCGGACAAGGTGAGCGAGCTGCGCGGCGACATGGCCCAGATCGGCCAGTATGTCGGTCTCGATATCGGCGAATTCCGCCGCATCGTCCAGCAGGTCCAGAAGGGCGAGAAGGAGGCCCGGCAGGCCAAGAAGGAGATGGTCGAGGCCAACCTGCGCCTCGTGATCTCCATCGCCAAGAAGTACACCAACCGTGGCCTTCAGTTCCTCGACCTCATTCAGGAAGGCAACATCGGCCTGATGAAGGCCGTGGACAAGTTCGAGTATCGCCGCGGCTACAAGTTCTCGACCTATGCGACGTGGTGGATCCGCCAGGCGATCACCCGCTCGATCGCCGACCAGGCGCGCACGATCCGCATCCCGGTCCACATGATCGAGACGATCAACAAGCTGGTCCGCACCGGCCGCCAGATGCTGCATGAGATCGGCCGCGAACCGACCCCGGAGGAGCTGGCGGAAAAGCTGCAGATGCCGCTCGAGAAGGTCCGCAAGGTGATGAAGATCGCCAAGGAGCCGATCTCTCTCGAAACGCCCATCGGCGACGAGGAAGACAGCCAGCTCGGCGATTTCATCGAGGACAAGAACGCGGTCCTGCCGCTCGACGCGGCGATCCAGGACAACCTCAAGGAAACCACGACGCGCGTGCTGTCGTCGCTCACCCCGCGCGAGGAACGTGTCCTGCGAATGCGCTTCGGCATCGGCATGAACACCGACCACACTCTTGAAGAAGTGGGCCAGCAGTTCTCCGTGACGCGCGAACGTATCCGCCAGATCGAGGCGAAGGCGCTGCGCAAACTCAAGCATCCCAGCCGGTCGCGCAAGCTGCGGTCGTTCCTCGATCAGTAAAGGGCAGGGTATGGCCGGCTTCTTTTCCAAACTCTTCGGCGGCGGGAACGACGGCGGCAAGCCGGCTCCCGCCGAGACCGTGGAATACAACGGCTTCTACATCACGCCCGAACCGATGCCCGATGACGGCCAGTTCCGCATCGCCGCGCTGATCGAGGGCGATGTGGACGGCGAGCGCAAGTCGCATCAGCTCATTCGTGCGGACGTGATGAGCGATTACGACGCCGCGGTCGAGGCCTCGCTCGCCAAGGCGCGGCAGGCGATCGACCAGCAGGGCAAGGCGCTTTTCGAGTAATCCGCCCGGTTCAGGCCGACCGGGCGTAGCGCCAGAGGTCGCGCGCGGCGGTTCCCAGTATCGCCAGCCCTAGCACCACCAGAAGTCCCGTCGGCGACCACAGGTGCCCCCAGAGGTAACCGAGCGCTCGGCCGATCTTCGTGCCGAGCGTCACCAGTAGCGTCGCCCACACGACCGCCGAGCAGAAGGTGATTGGCAGATAGCGGGCGGACCGCACGCCCGTGGCCGTGCCGATATAGACCGGCACGATGAACCGCGCGCCCGGAATGAACCGGAAGATGGCGGTCAGCAGTAGCGGCCGCGTCAGGAACCGCGCGGTCAGCCGCTGCGCCGCCGGCCGGGCGAGCGCGCGCAGCACCCGTGGATGATCGCGGAAGTAGCGGGCGCCGTAATAGGTGATGAGGTCGGTGGTCCATCCGCCCGCCGCGACCGCCACGATCGCGTGCCAGTGGGTGAAGTAGCCGCGATGCGACAGCACGCCGGCCGTGATGGCCACCGCGTCCCCTTCCAGCGCGCATCCCAGCCAGACCGCCAGAAGCCCGAATTCGGAGATCAGCGTTTCGATCTGCGCGCCCTCCCGCTTGCGACGATTGACGGGGCCGCAGCTTTCTCTAGCTCACTGCACATGCCTGATTTCCGTACCGCCTGCCATATCCACGCCGCCGTCTTCGCGGCGCTCTTTGCCATCTACGTCGTGCTGCCGGGCCTGCCGCTCGCCGCCTTCGATCAGACCGCGACGCCGGGTGCGCAACTCGCGATACGTCGCTCGGGCGTCGTTCTGCTGGGCATCGCGGTGATCCTCATGCTCGTGCGCAACACAGGCCCTTCGCCGGAGCGGCGGGCCATCGTGCTGGGCGTCGTGGTGATCTGGGCGGGCCTGGCGCTCTTCGGGGTCCAGGCGATCCTGCGCGGCGTCGCCGGCTGGACCGCCTGGGGCACCGTCGCGGTCGAGCTCAGCCTCGCGGCGCTCATGGTGCCGCATCTGCGCGCCCGCCGGACCGAAGGGTAGAGGCCAGGCCACCGCACGCTCCCTCAGTCGGTGGGCATGACGAAGACTTCCTGCACGTTCGCCCGGCGCTCCGCCTCCAGCGCGTACATCACCGCGCCGGCCACGTCCTCGGGCTTCAGCTTGTCGGGCTTGGCCTCCTCGAAGAACGGCGTGTCGACCATGCCCGGCGCGATCACGGTGCAGCGCCCGCCCCAGTCTCGCATCTCTTCGGCGAGGTTGCCGCCGTAGCCGTGTACGAACCATTTCGTGGCCGAATAGACCGACCCCTTGATGTGCTTGCGCCCTGCGGCGGACCCGGTCAGCACCATGTGCCCGCGGCTTTCGCGCAAGAGGGGGATCGCCGCTTTCACGGTCCACAACAGCCCCAGCACGTTGAGATGCACCATGGTCTCCCATTCCTCGGGATCGCCGTCCTCCGCGCCTGGGACAGAAGCGCCGGTGCCGGCATTGGCGAAGGCGGCGTCGACCCCGCCGTAGGCTTCTGCCAGATGCGCAACGGCCTCGCGCTGCTGCGACAGGTCGCTCGCATCGCCGGGCAGAACCATCGCCTGCTCTCCGATCTCGGCGGCGAGCGTGTCCAGCTTGTCCTTCGATCGGGCGAAAAGCCCGACATTCCAGCCCTTCGAGGCCGCCTGCCGGGCCGTTTCCGCGCCGATGCCACTGGAGGCACCGGTGATGAAGAGAGTGCGCGCCATAAAGGTCTCCCTGCTGAACTGCATCCGTGTGTTCGGATGGTAACGCAGCCCGATGCGGGCCGGTTGCAGGATGCGGTGCGGGAGGGGCGTCAAGCCCGAACGCGCATTCCGAGGAAACTTTTCTGCGCCCCACCCGTTTTGTCCCCGAAGCCAGATCGGAGTTCCAGTTATGCGTCGTACCGCCCTTACTGCCGCCGCCCTGACCTGCGTCGCCGCCGCGTCGTTCGCTGCCACGAACGTCTTGCAGGCCCCAGAAGCCGAGGTGATCGAGATCGAGGTCTCCGCCGCCGAACTGAACGATTGCCGCGAGACGCTCGCGCAGGTCGCACAATCCCCGGCCGTTGCCGACAACGGCTCCCCGCTTTTCTTCGACCGCACGCAGGACCTGCCCAGCGTGCAATGCGTGGTCGCGGAAGCCTGATCGCCCGAGGCACTTACGGGGTCCGTCTGCGCGGGCCCCAAACGGACCACGCGACATGCACCAGACGACCTTCGACGTGGCCACGCGCGGCCCGAGCCTGATCGAGATCACACGCGACGTGACGATGTGGGTTGCGGGCACAGGCGCATCGACCGGCCTTCTGACTCTCTTTATCCGCCACACATCGGCGAGCCTGCTCATCCAGGAGAATGCCGACCCCGAGGTGCGCTCGGACGTGCTCGCGTGGCTATCGCGGCTCGTGCCGCCCACGACCGATCCCGCGATGTCGTACCTCACGCATACCTACGAGGGGCCGGACGACATGCCGGGCCACATCAAGGCCGCGCATCTGCCCGTGTCCCTGTCGATCCCGGTGGCGGACGGACGCCCCGTTCTCGGCACCTGGCAGGGCATCTACGTCGTGGAGCATCGCGACGCGGCGCACACGCGCCAGATCTTCGCGCATCTCGCAAGCTGACACGCCCCGCATCTTGCGGCGCCAATTCCCCCCTACCCAAATTCTGGCCGACCTCCTATAGTCACTGTGGATAATTTGGGGCCGAACCCCAGAAACAGGCGAATTACGGACGAGGGGGACGGTCATGCGCTGCCCGTTTTGCGGCAATATCGACACGCAGGTGAAGGACTCGCGACCGGCCGAGGATCACGTTTCGATCCGGCGCCGGCGCTTCTGTCCCGCATGCAGCGGCCGGTTCACCACCTACGAACGGGTGCAGCTGCGCGACCTCGTGGTCATCAAGACCAACGGTCGGCGCGAGGATTTCGACCGCGACAAGCTCGAACGCTCCATCCGCATCGCCATGCAGAAACGCCCCGTGGAGCCCGAGCGCATCGACCAGATGATCTCCGGCATCGTGCGGCGGCTTGAATCGATGGGCGAAACCGACATCCCCTCCAAGCAGATCGGCGAGATCGTGATGGAGGCGCTGGCCCGCATCGACACCGTGGCCTATGTCCGGTTCGCCAGCGTCTACAAGAACTTCCAGGCGGCGGACGATTTCGACAAGTTCGTCAGCGAATTGCGCCCCGGCGCCGCCGACAAGTAACGTGGCACTTTCCGAGGCGGACGCGCGCCACATGGCGCATGCGCTGGCCCTCGGCCGGCGCGGCATGGGGCGAACCTGGCCGAACCCGGCGGTCGGCTGCGTGATCGTGAATGGCGGCCGCGTGATCGGCCGTGGCTGGACGGGCGACGGCGGCCGCCCTCACGCGGAGACCGAGGCGCTCGCTGCCGCCGGCGCGGCCGCGAAGGGCGCCACCGCCTATGTCACGCTGGAGCCTTGCGCCCATCACGGGCAGACGCCGCCCTGCGCCGACGCGCTGATCGCCGCCGGCATCGCCCGTGTCGTCGCTCCGCTGGAGGACAGCGATCCGCGCGTCTCGGGCCAGGGCTTTGCCCGCCTGCGCGCCGCGGGCGTGGACGTGACGACCGGGGTGATGGCCGAAGAGGCCGCGCGCGACCACGCAGGTTTCTTCCTGCGCACGGAACAAGGTAGGCCAACGGTGACGCTCAAGCTCGCCACGAGCTTCGACGGCCGCATCGCCACCGCCACCGGCGAAAGCCGCTGGATCACCGGCCCCGAAGCCCGCGCCGTGGTGCACGGCCTGCGCGCGAGCCACGACGCGGTGCTGGTCGGGGCAGGGACCGCCCGCGCCGACGATCCGGCGCTGACCGTGCGCGGCTGGGGGAGGGTGCCGCAGCCGGTGCGCGTGGTCGCCTCCCGCCTTCTCGACCTGCCGCTCATGGGCCAACTGGCCCGCACCGCGCGCGAGGTGCCGGTCTGGATCTGCCACGGCCCCGACGCCCCGGCCGAAAGCCGCACCGCCTGGGAAGGGCTCGGCGCCCGCCTCATCGCCTGTCCGCTCTCGGGGCGCCAGCTCGACGCCAGGGCGCTCCTGAACAGCCTCGGCGAGGCCGGCCTCACGCGGGTCTTCTGCGAAGGCGGCGGCACGCTCGCCGCGACGCTTCTCGCCGCGGACCTCGTCGACGAGCTCGTCGGCTTCACCGCCGGCCTCGCCCTCGGCGCGGAGGGCCAGCCCAGCCTCGGCGCGCTCGGCATCGACCGCCTCTCCGAAGCCCCGCGGTTCCGCCTCGCCGAAACCCGCGCCATCGGCGCCGACGTCATGCACCGCTGGCACCGCGCCTGACAAGCGCAGCCCGCCCCTGGTTTCATCTGCCCGAAAATATCCCGGGGGTCCGGGGGCAGCGCCCCCGCCGCTCTCCGCTGGTAACCGCCCGTAGGGTGGGCAATCTGCCCACCCACGCACGCGATCACTCTTCCATCGCCTCCAGCTCGTCGATCATGCCCGAGATCATTGACAGCCCCTTGTCCCAGAACGTCGGATCCGAGGCATCGAGCCCGAACGGCGCCAAGAGCGCCGAATGGTGCTTCGATCCGCCCGCGCGCAGCATGTCGAAATACTTCTCCTGGAAGCCCTCGGGCCGTTCCACGTACTCGGCGTAAAGCGCGTTCACCAGCCCGTCGCCGAAGGCATAGGCATAGACGTAGAAGGGCGAATGCACGAAATGCGGGATATACGCCCAGAACGTCTCGTAGCCCTCCATGAAGTCGAAGGCGGGCCCGAGGCTCTCGCCCTGCACCGACATCCACAGCGCGTTGATGTCGTCCGGGGTCAGTTCCCCGCCGCGCCGTGCATCGTGCAGCTTGCATTCGAAATCGTAGAACGCGATCTGCCGCACGACCGTGTTGATCATGTCCTCGACCTTGCCGGCCAGGAGCACCTTGCGCTCCGCCGCGTCACCCGCGTTCGCCAGCATCCGCTGGAAGGTCAGCATCTCGCCGAACACCGACGCGGTCTCGGCCAGCGTCAGCGGGGTCGAGGACAGCATCTCCCCCTGGCCCGCGGCCAGCACCTGGTGCACACCGTGGCCGAGCTCGTGCGCCAGCGTCATCACGTCCCGCGGCTTGCCGAGGTAGTTGAGCATCACGTAGGGGTGCACGTCGGTCACCGTCGGATGCGCGAAGGCCCCGGGCGCCTTGCCCGGCTTCACGCCCGCATCGATCCAGCCGCGGTCGAAGAAGGGCTGCGCGATCTCCGCCATCTTCGGGTCGAAGGCCGAATAGGCGTTCATCACCGTCTCGCGCGCCTCGTCCCAGTTCACCACGCGGTCCGAGGACATCGGCAGCGGCGCGTTGCGGTCCCAGACCTGCATCCGCTCGACCCCCAGCCAGCGCCGCTTGAGCTCGTAGTACCGGTGCGACAGCTTGGGGTAGGCCGCAACGACCGCGTCGCGCAGGGCCTGCACGACCTCGGGCTCGACGTCGTTGGCCAGGTGCCGGCCGGTCTGCGGCGTCGGCATGCCGCGCCAGCGGTCCATCACCTCCTTCTCCTTGGTCTGGGTGTTGTGCACCCGCGCGAAGGTCCGCACGTTGTTGGTGAACACCGCCCCCAGCGCCCTTGCCGAGGCCTCGCGCTTGGCACGGTCCTGCTCGGTCAGCCCGTTCAGAGTCGCCTCGATGCCCTGGACCTCACCGTCCACGTCGAATTCCAGCCCCGCGATGGTCTCGTCGAAGAGCCGCTCCCACGCGTCGCCCACGACACCCATGTCGTGCAGGAACTTCTCCAGCTCGTCCGAAAGCTGGTAGGGCTTCATCGCCCGGACCCGG
The DNA here is from genome assembly GCF_900112685.1 of Roseivivax sediminis. Lineage (GTDB taxonomy): Bacteria > Pseudomonadota > Alphaproteobacteria > Rhodobacterales > Rhodobacteraceae > Roseivivax > Roseivivax sediminis. The sequence goes on along the minus strand of NZ_FOMS01000001.1, from coordinate 142,335 downwards.
TCGAAAGCCGGCTTGTAGCGCGCCAGCGCCTCGTCCGCCGCGAACAGCGCGTCGTAATCGGCATCGTCCAGCCGGTTCAGCTCCAGCGAGAAGAACACCAGCGGCGTGGTGTAGGTGGTGATCTTCTCCTGCATGTCCGACAGCATCTTGGTGCGCGCCGGATCGGTGGTGTTCTGGTAATAGCGCAGGCCGGCATAGGACATGATCCGCCCCGCGACGCCTTCGATCCGCTCATGGCGCTGCACCATCTCCAGGAACCCGGCGGCGTCCAGATCCGCGATCCTGCCCTCGTAATCGGCCGCGAAGCGCTGGCAGGCCTCCTCCAGCCAGTCGAGATCGCGCTTGAGCTCCGCCGCGTCCGGCGCGGTGTAGAGATCGCTCAGATCCCATTCCGGCAGGTCGCCGAGGTCGCGGCCGCCGGCGGCGGCATTGGCGTCGAGAAGCGGGCGAAGTCTCATGGATGTCTCCTGCTGTTATCCGTCTGAGGTAGGCCCGCGCGCCCCCCCGGTTCAAGCCCGCATGCGCTTCTTCTCGTCGCAAATACTCCGGGGTGAATTGGCCGCAAGCGGCCAAGAGGGGCAGCGCCCCTCCTACCCGTAGGCCGCGAGCATCGCCTTGAGGTCTTCAAGCGTGTTCGCCTCCTCTTTCGGCTTGTCGTGCCGCCAGCGGCTCATGCGCGGAAAACGCAGCGCCACGCCGGACTTGTGGCGGGGCGAGGCCTGGATCCCCTCGAAGGCGATCTCGAACACGTGCTCGGGCGTGACCTGTCGCACCGGCCCGTATCGCTCCACGGTGTTGCGGCGCACCCAGGCGGTAATCTTGCGGAACTCTGCGTCCGTCAGTCCCGAATAGGCCTTGGTGAAGGGCACCAGTGTCTCCGCGTCCCAGACCGCGAAGGTGAAGTCGGTGAAGAGGTTCGCGCGCCGCCCCGCGCCCTGCTGGGCATAGATCATCACCGCGTCGATCACGAGCGGGTCGAGCTTCCACTTCCACCAATCGCCCTTCTTGCGCCCCGAGAGATACGGCGAGCCCTTGCGCTTGAGCATCACGCCCTCGGCGCGGAACTCCCGCGCGGTGGCGCGCTGCCGGGCGAGGTTCTCCCAATCGGCGAAGTCGATGAGCGGTGAGGGGCGAAGCGGCGCCTCGGCCGGCAGGGGCGCGATCAGCGCCTCGAGCCGCGCGCGGCGGTCGGCCATCGGGGTCTCGCGCAGATCGGTGCCGGCCTCTTCCAGAAGGTCGTAAGCCAGCATGATCACCGGCGCCTCTGTCAGCAGCTTCTTCGGAACGGTCTTGCGGCCGATCCGGCTTTGCAGCGTGTTGAACGGCATCGGCATGACCGCCTCGGCGTCCCAGGCGGCGATCTCGCCGTCGATCACGGTGCCGTCCGGCAGGAAGTCGCGGGCGCGGGCGAATTCCGGAAACCGGTCCGTCATCAGCTCTTCGCCGCGGGACCAGACATGGTGTTCGCCGCCCCGGACCACCAGTTGCCCGCGGATCCCGTCCCACTTCCATTCCGCCTGCCACTCCTCTGGATCACCGAGCGTCTCCGGCGGATCGTCGAGCTGGTAGGCCAGGTAGAAAGGGTAGGGCCGCGAGAGATCGGCGGAACCGTCGTCCGCCTCGATCAGCGTCCGGTAGCTGACATCGTCCGGCGTCCAGCCGCCCATGAGCTTCAGCGCCAGCGCCGCCTCGTCCTGCCCGGTGGCCTGCGCCAGCGCGCGAGTCATCAGCTTCTGGCTCACGCCGATGCGCCAGCCGCCGGTCAGAAGCTTGTTGAACAGGAATCGTTCGGTGGCGTCGAGCTGGTCCCACGCGGCGACGATCCGGTCGCGGCGCGTGTCGATGTCGACCTGCGCAAGCGCGCGCAAGTCATTGATCCAGTGGGAGAGCGGGCGGTCGGTCTCTTCCGCCGGGGGCGGCAGGACGAGCGCGATGGTCTCGGCCAGATCGCCGACGATCGGATAGCTTTCTTCCAGAAGCCAGAGCGGGATGCCCGCCCGCTCCGCCGCCCATTCGCGCAGTTGCGTGGTGGTGACCGCACGCTTCGGTCGCCGGCCGGAGAAGAGCGCGATGGTCCAGAGCTTGTCGTCGTCCGAGGCCTGGCTGAAGTAGTCGGCCAAAGCCCTTGTCTTGATTGTGGTTTTCGTCGTCTGATCGACAGCGGTGAAGAGTGCGGCAAAGTCCTTCATGCCGCGTCCGTCACCGCTGCGTCGTCATCCTCGTCTGTGCCGAATTCGGTGGGCACGACTTCCGCGTTCCAGCCTTCGGAGTTCATCCATCGCGCGAAGATGTCGGTGTAACCGTGCGTCGCATATATGTTTTCCGCACCGGTTTCGCGGATCGCCCCGATCAGGCCGGGCCAGTCGGCATGGTCCGACAGCACGAAGCCGCGGTCGGCCGCGCGGCGGCGCCGCACCCCGCGCAGGCGCATCCAGCCGGAGGCAAACCCGGTGGAGGCCGGCCCGAAGCGCCGCGCCCACGGCGTGCCGAGCGCCGAGGGCGGCGCCAGCACCAGCGCGCCGGGATGAGCCTTCGGATCGGTGTCCGGCAGGACCTGCACCGTCTCCGGCAGCGCGTAGCCCTGGCCGCGCAGCACGGCGTTTGTGCCCTCGACGGCGCCGTGGGTGAGGATCGGTCCGATCTTCGGGTTCACCAGCGCAAGCAGCCGCTGCGCCTTGCCCAGCGAATAGGCCCCGAGGAGCGAGGCCCGCCCCTCCGCCGCGTTCGCCGCCCACCAGGCGTTGATCTCGGCGGCGACCGCGGCCTGCGAGACCCATGAGAAGACCGGCAGGCCGAAGGTGCATTCGGTGATGAAGGAATGACAGCGAACCGGCTCGAAATCCTCGCAGAAGCCGTCCGCCTCGGTCTTGTAGTCGCCGGAGACGACCCAGACCTCGCCGCCCACCTCCACGCGGATCTGCGCCGAGCCCGGGATGTGGCCGGCGGGATGGAAGGACACTTTCGCATCGCCAATGGTCAGTGCCTTGCCATATGCCACCGTGTCGAGGTCGATCTCTCCCAGACGGTGGCGCATGACCGGTGCGGCGGCCTCGGTCGCAAGGTAGCGATTGTGGCCCGGACGGGCGTGGTCGGCATGGCCGTGGGTAATCAGCGCGCGGTCGACCGGCCGCCAGGGGTCGACGAAGAAGTCCCCGGCAGGGCAGTAGATCCCGCGGTCGGTGAAGGTCAGCACGGCCATGGCGGCGAAGCTAGCGCCGCGCCGCGCGCGCTCAACCTGCGGCGCGGGCGACCTCGGGCGGGGCGGCCTCGAAATGGCGGGCGATGGCGTCGGTGATCTGGTGACGCACTTCGGCGCGGTCCATGAGCACCTCGTGCGCGCCGCCCTCGATCACCTCCAGCCGGCCGCCGGGCCAGCGGTCCATGCGGGCGCGAATGCGCTCCACGTCGACGATGCGCTCGTTCTCGCCCACGAAGGCGATGCAGGGGACGTCCGGCGACGGCAGCCGCGCGAGATCCCAGCATTCGGCCAGCGCCTCGTGCAGCCAGCGCAGCGACGGTCCGCCGAGCTGCAGCTTCGGCTCTGCCGCGACCTGGCTGCGCATGTATTCGTACATCTCGATGTCTGGGGTCAGCAGGTTGTCCTCGAACGCCTGCTCGAGCACGTAGGCCTCGGGCTTGGTGCCCGGGGCAAAGACATGGCCCAGCCCGATACGCAGGCTCGACCAGCCGAGTGCCCAGGCCACCGGTCGCAGCGTCGCGGCGATGCGGATGCCCCACATCGGCCCGGTGAAGGCGGCGGCCTTTACGGGCAGCCCTTCGACAAGGGCGCGCAGGCCGATGGCCCCGCCCATGGAATGCGCGATGAGGTGAAAGGGCTCCGGAAGGTCCTGATCGCGGGCCGCCGCGACCATCGCCGCCACGTCCGACTGGTAGTCGAGAAACGCGTTCACGTGCCCGGTGCGGCTGTCCGGGAGGAACCGGTCGGCGAGCCCCTGGCCGCGCCAGTCGATGGCGAGCGTGTGATAGCCGTAGGCTGCAAGGTCGGTCGCCGTGCGACCGTACTTTTCCACGTATTCCGTGCGGCCGGGGAAGAGCAGGACCGTGCCTTTCGCGTCCGCCGGCCCCGGAAAATGCGCCAGCCGCAGCCTCACCCCGTCGCGCGTATGGGTCCAGAAGGCATGGCTGCCCTCCGGCCCTTCGGCCAGCGCGTCGAGAAACGGCGCGGCGTCGTGCATCAGGCGAGCACCTGCGCCAGCTGCATCGCCTTGCCCATGTCGCCCTCGATGGCGAGCTTGCCGGACATGAAGGCCGAGGTCGGGTCGAGATCGCCCTCCATGATCTGGCGGAACGTGTCGGCGTCGGCTTTGAGCGTGACGTCCGCGTCCCCGTCGCCGGCGCGCGCGCCGTCCGAATCGAGCACGAAGGCGCCTTCGCCCTCGATGTCGAACTTGGCTGTGCCGTCGAAGCCCGACACGTCCTTTTCGTTCATTGCCGCAACGGCTCCATTCACGACGTCACTCATGCGCGCTGTCCTCCATTTGATCGACCGGCGGGTGGTATTTCCCGCCATGTAAGCTAATCTCTGGAGTACAATGCGCATCACATATCCGAAGTTCAAATCTACCGTCGCGGCACTGGCCGCCATAGTCATGATTTCCCTACCTGTGTCCGTTTCGGCGCAGGTCGGGTCGGACCGCTCTGCCGAATTGCTGGCCGATCTGGCGGAGGCCGAGGATCGGGTTGCGGCCGGAAAGCTGGAGCGCGAGCTGCGGCTGGAATGGTCGAAGTCGGGGTCCCCGGCGATGGATCTGCTGCTCAAGCGCGGGCGCGACGCGCTTGAGGTCAACGACACGGGGGCGGCGCTGGAACATCTGCGGGCTCTGACCGACCATGCACCGGATTTCGCCGAGGGCTGGCTGGCGCTCGCCACCGCCTATTACGCGGAGGAGATGTTCGGCCCCGCCGCGCACGCGCTCGAACGCACGCTGGCGCTCAATCCCGATCATTTCGGGGCGCTGCAGGGGCTTGGCGCCATTTACGACAGTCTCGAAAAGCCCCAGCTGGCTTATGACGCCTATGCCGCCGCCGCGCGACTCCGCCCGCATGACGAGGATCTCGATGCGGCGCTGACGCGGCTGGAGCGCGAGGCGACGGGCTGGAAGCTCTGACCGACTTCTGTCAGGAATTGCGGTGAGAGAGGGCACGAAGGGTCCTGCATGACAGAGCGTGCGCGCGTCGCGGCCGTCCTCGGTCCGACGAATACGGGCAAGACCCATTACGCCATCGACCGGATGCTCGGTTACCGGACCGGCATGATCGGCCTGCCGCTGCGCCTGCTGGCGCGCGAGGTCTACGACAAGATCGTGGCCGCGCGCGGCCCGTCGGTCGTGGCTCTGGTTACCGGGGAAGAGCGGATCGTGCCGCCCCGCGCCGCCTACTGGGTCTGCACCGTGGAGGCGATGCCCGAGGGCATGGGCTGCGACTTCGTGGCCATCGACGAGATCCAGCTTTGCGCCGACCCCGAGCGCGGGCACGTCTTCACCGACCGTCTGTTGCGGATGCGCGGCCTGCGCGAGACCGTGTTCATGGGCGCCGGCACCATGCGCGGCGCCATTGCGGAGCTCGTTCCGGGGGTGGAGTTCGTGCGCCGCGAGCGGATGAGCGAGCTGGCCTACACAGGTTCGAAAAAGATAAGCAAACTGAAGCCCAGGACCGCAATCGTCGGCTTTTCAGTTGAGAATGTATACGCGACCGCAGAGCTTCTGAGGCGTCAGAAGGGCGGATCCGCGGTGGTCATGGGGGCGCTCAGCCCGCGGACGCGCAACGCGCAGGTGGAACTCTACCAGAACGGGGAAGTCGACTACCTCGTCGCCACGGACGCGATCGGGATGGGCCTCAACCTCGACATCGACCACGTTGCTTTCTCATCGCTTTCCAAGTTCGACGGCCGGCGGATGCGGCCGCTTGCTCCGAACGAGCTGGCGCAGATCGCCGGGCGCGCCGGGCGCGGCATGGCGAACGGCACCTTCGGTGTCACCGGGGAGGCGCAGCCTCTGGACGACGAGGTGGCGGAGGCCATCGTCGATCACCGCTTCACGCCGATCCGCAAGCTCAACTGGCGCAATCCCGACCTCAAATTCGGCTCGATCGAGCGGCTGATCGCCAGCCTCGAGGCGGCGCCGGACGATCTGCGGCTCACCAAGGCGCGCGAGGCCGACGATCTGGGCGCGCTCAAGGCCTTGTCGCGCGACGCTGAAGTGACGGCGCGGGCTTCGGATCCGCGCTCTGTCCAGCTTCTGTGGGACGTGTGCCGCATTCCGGATTTCCGCGGCATCTCTCACGCGGAACATGCCGGCCTTCTGCAGGTTATCTTCGGACATCTTCACCAGATCGGGCGCGTGCCCGACGACTACATCGCCGGCCAGGTCCGGCGCATCGACCGGACCGACGGGGATATCGACACGCTCTCCAAGCGGTTGGCATATATCCGCACATGGACCTATGTCGCGCAGCGCAGTGGCTGGGTCCGGGACGAAACGCATTGGCGCGATGAAACGCGCGCTGTAGAAGACAGGCTGTCGGATGCGCTCCACGAGCGACTGACTCAGAGATTCGTTGACCGGCGGACGAGCGTGCTCCTTCGCCGGCTCAAGCAGAAGGAGGCCCTCTTGGCCGAAGTGAACGACAAGGGCGAAGTCACGGTCGAAGGCGAATTCGTCGGCCGGCTCGAAGGATTCCGGTTCCGGCAGGACCAGGACGCACAGGGCCAGGAGGCGAAGACGCTGAAGTCCGCCTCTCTGCAGGCGCTGGCGCCGCATTTCCACCTGCGGGCGGACCGGTTCTACAACGCGCCCGACACGGAGATCGACTTCACCGAGCAGGGTGGCCTGATGTGGGGCGACCAGGCGATCGGCAAGCTCGCCGCCGGGGACGACCCCCTCAAACCCAGGATTGTGGCCTTCGTCGACGAGGCCGCGGGGCCGGACGTGCAGCATAAGGTCGAACGCCGGCTGCAGCACTTCATCGACCGCAAGATCGCCGCGCTCTTCGAGCCGCTGGTGAGCATCCAGAAGGACGAGGCGCTGACCGGGCTCGCCAAGGGCTTCGGGTTCCGCATGGTCGAGGCGATGGGCGTCATCCCGCGCGGCCAAGTGGCCGAGGACGTGAAGGCGCTCGACCAGGATGCGCGCGGGGCGCTGCGCAAGCACGGCATCCGCTTCGGCCAGTTCACGATCTTCATGGGCGCGCTCCTGAAACCCGCGCCGACGCGGCTGCGGCTCGTGCTGTGGAGCCTTGCGAACGGACTCGACACCTTCCCGGAGGCGCCGCCGCCGGGGCTGGTGACGGTGCCCGAAACGCCGGGAATGCCGAACGATCACTACGCGATCATGGGCTATCGCAAGGCCGGCACGCGGGCGATCCGCATCGACATGCTGGAGCGTCTCGCCGACATGATCCGCGGCGAGGACACGCGCGGCGGCTTCGAGGCGTCGGCCGACATGCTGTCGATCACCGGCCTCACGCTGGAGCAGTTCGCCGACCTGATGCAGGGTCTCGGCTACCGCGCCGAGCAGGGCGAGCGCACCAAGGTCAAGGCGGTCGACCAGACCGTGCCCACAGATTCCGGCGAGGCGCACCAGGCCGTGGTTCCCGACGCTGCCGCCACGCCACAGGAAGAGGCCGCCGAACGCCCGGCCGACGAAGCGGGCGCCGCCGACGGTGCCGCCGCCGCGGAGGAGGCAGAGGCCGATGCTCCCGTGCCGGCCGAGGACACTCCGGTCTTCGACGCTGCGCAGGATGCGGAGCCCGGCGCGATCACCGAGCAGCCCGAGGTTGCGCCCGAGACCGAGGCCGAGGCTGAGGCCGAGCAGATCCCCGACTCCGACCTTGCGCCCGTGGCCGAGGAGCCGTCGGACACGCCGCCGGAGTCGCCCGTGCCCGAAGTGTCGGACGAAGAGGTGCCGGTCGGCACCCCGCCAGATGCCGACGTGGCCGAGCCGGAGATCGAGATTTACTACACCTTCACCTGGGCCGGCAATCGCGGCGCCCGGAACCGGGGTCGCGATGGCCAGGGCCGCCAGCGCGGCGGCGGCAAGCCGGGCGAAGCCCGTGGTGGCAAGGGGGCCGAAGGGCGTGGTGGCGGCAAGGGTGGCGAAAGCCGCGGCCGCCCGCCGAAGGGCAAGGGAAAGGGCGGCAAGGGCGGCCAGGACCGCGAGGGCGGCAAGTCCTACTCCGCCCGTCCCGAGAAGAAGGACCGCATCGATCCAGACAATCCCTTCGCGGCGGCGCTTATGGGGTTCAAGGACCGCTCCTGAGTGGCGGAGGGCACGGCCAAACTCCGCGTTGACAAGTGGCTGTGGCATGCCCGCTTCTTCAAGACGCGGAGCCTCGCCGCGAAAGTCGTCTCGGGCGGTGCGGTGCGACTGAACGGCGCGCGCATCGCCAAGGCGAGCGTGGCGGTCGCTGTCGGCGATGTTCTGACCTTTCCGCAGGCGCGAGACGTGCGCGTGGTACGGGTGCTCGCGCTCGGCGAACGGCGGGGGCCGGCACCCGAGGCGCGCGCGCTCTATGACGATCTGTCGCCGCCCGAGCCGCGGGATCCGGACCCGTCCAAACCGAAGCCCGAGCCGGGTGGACGCCCCACCAAGAAGGCACGCCGGCAGCTCGATCAAACCCGCGGCGAGGCGCTTGAATGACCTCGGGCGATGGATTAGCTGTCGCCGGGAAACGGACAGGAAGCCCGAAGCCCCATGACCTACGTCGTCACTGACAATTGCATCGCCTGCAAGTACACCGACTGCGTCGAGGTCTGCCCCGTGGATTGCTTCTACGAGGGTGAGAACATGCTGGTGATCCACCCCGACGAATGCATCGATTGCGGGGTGTGCGAACCCGAGTGCCCGGCAGACGCCATTCGCCCCGACACCGAGCCGGACGCCGAGCAGTGGGTCGAATTCAATCGCAAGTATTCCGAGCAATGGCCGGTGATCGTGACGAAGAAGGATCCCCTGCCGGAGGCCGACGAACGCGACGGCGAGGACGGCAAGCTGGGCAAGTACTTCTCCGAAGGCGCGGGCGAGGGCGGCTGACGCGATTCGCGGGGGCGGCGGCACATGCCGCGCGCCCTCGGAGCGAAGTAATTGAATCAAATGCGAAAAACAGTGCTTGCTACAGCGCTGGCAATGGCGCTGTGAAAGTGCTATATTTACGTTACAAATGAGTACGTCGTGTGCATATGTCGTCCGGGCTAAGCTGCTCCCGGTCTCTTGAAATGCTGATCTGACAAGGGTGAACGGAAGCAAATGGTTTCCGCTCGCCCGTACGTGTCGCCTGTGCACATGCCGAGCTGTCGAGGAAGCCTGATGACCAAAGCCAAGAAGTCCGAGTTCAGCCCTAATGACTACGTCGTGTATCCTGCGCACGGCGTCGGTCAGATCATGTCGATCGAAGAGCAGGAGATCGCCGGCATCAAGCTGGAACTCTTCGTGATCTCCTTCGAGAAGGACAAGATGACGCTGCGGGTACCCACCCACAAGGCGACCGAGGTCGGCATGCGGTCGCTGTCCTCGCCCGACGTGGTCGGCCAGGCCATGAAGACGCTGAAGGGGAAGGCCAAGGTCAAGAAGGCCATGTGGTCGCGCCGCGCACAGGAATACGAACAGAAGATCAATTCCGGCGACCTGATCGCCATTGCGGAGGTCGTGCGCGACCTGCACCGCGCCGACGACCAGCGCGAGCAGAGCTATTCGGAGCGTCAGCTCTACGAGGCCGCGCTCGAACGCCTGACCCGCGAAGTGGCCGCCGTCACCGGCGGTGACGAGGTCGCGGCGGCCAAGCAGGTGGACGAGGTCCTGGTCTCGCGCGCCGCCTGATTCTGCCGTTCAAAGCGTAACGCAGGGCCGTGCCGGTTTCGGTGCGGCCCTTTTTGTGTGCATCCGTTTCTCGAAGGGCAGGGCCAACCCGCCATCACCGACCGGGCAGGTCCGCGTCTTCAGGCCGCGTCGTCTTTTCGCTCAAGCGTTGAAAACAGCGCTGTCTCCAGCTCCTTCTCCAACTCCCGCGCGCGGGCGATGTATTCGGCGTTGTCCTTCGCCGCAACGCCGGGCTTCCAGAGCGAGGCAAGCTCGCGCACGATGCGGCGGTCGTGGTGGTAGAAGGTCTTCTGCGCCTCGGCCGCCTCGAATTCGGTCAGGCCCACGTTCTCCAGCACGTAGCGGCCCGCGCGCATGGAACTGTCGAACAGCTCTCGCACGATGTCGTCCGCGCCGGCCTGATAGAGCGCGTAGACATGACTGCGATCGCGCGCCCGCGCGATGATGTGCAGATCCTCGCCCCGCAGCCGCCGCGCGTAGGAGACCAGCCGGTTCGTGGCCTCCGGATCGTCGAGCGCGGCGACCAGCACCTTCGCCTTCTCGATCCCGGCCGCGTGCAGCAGGTCGGGGCGCGTCGGGTCGCCGAAATAACCCATGAAGCCGAACCGGCGCATGACCTGGATCGTCTCCATGTCGTGATCGAGAACGACGGTCGAGAAGCCCGAATTGGTGACCATGCGGTTCACGATCTGGCCGAACCGGCCGATTCCGGCGATGATGACGGGCGCTTCCTCGTCGATGCTGTCGGGATCGTGCGTTTCGCCGTCTTCCCGCAAGCGCCTGGAGAGCGCCTCGTAGGCGATGAAGAACAGCGGCGTGAACAGCATTGTCAGCGCGATCACCAGGAGGAGCTGCGCGCCGAAGGCCGTCCCGAAGACCGATTGCTGCAGCGAAAAGGACACCAGCACGAAGCCGAACTCCCCGGCCTGTGCGAGGCCCAGCGTGAAGAGCCAGCTGCTCCGCCCTCGCAACCCGAAGGCGCGGCCGAGAATGAAGAGGATCGCGCCCTTGAGTACCATAACCCCGAGCGCGAGGCCGAGCAGCGTCAGCGGCGCTGCGAAGAACACGCCGAAGTCGATCCCCGCGCCCACGGTCAGGAAGAACAGGCCCAGCAGCAGGCCCTTGAACGGCTCGATATCGCTTTCGAGCTCGTGCCGGAATTCGCTGTTGGCCAGGACGACGCCGGCCAGGAACGTCCCCAGCGCCGGCGACAGCCCGACGAGCAGCATCAGGAAGGCGATGCCCAGCACGATGAGCAGCGCGAAGGCGGTATACATCTCGCGCAGGTGCGCCGAGTGGATGAAGCGGAAGAGCGGCCGGATCAGGAAGATCCCTGCCAGGATGATCGCCGCGATCGCGCCGAGCGTGACCAGCGCGACGCCCCAGCCCGGCAGCCCTTCGACAAGGCTCATGGAATGATGGGCATCGCTCTCCGTGTGCCGCTCGATCGCGCCGTCGGCGGACAGGGTCGCTGCCCCCGCGCTGCCGAGGAGGGGCAGGACCACGAGCATGGGGATGACAGCGATGTCCTGGGTGAGCAGGACCGAGAAGGTCGACCGCCCCCCGGGCGTCTGCATCAGCCCCTTTTCCGACAGCGTCTGCAAGACGATGGCGGTCGAGGACAGCGCGAAGATCATGCCCACGGCGAGCGCCGGCTGCCAGTCGAGCCCCAGCGCCATCGCCCCGCCCATGAAGGCCGCGCCGGTGATCACGATCTGCAGGCCCCCGAGTCCGATGAGCTTCTGCCGCATGGCCCAGAGCGCCCTCGGCTCGAGTTCCAGACCAATGAGGAACAGCATCATCACCACGCCGAACTCCGCGAAGTGCTGCAGATCCGACGTCGCGGTCACGAGGCCGAGGACCGGGCCGATCACGATCCCCGCCGCGAGGTAGCCGAGCACCGAACCCAGCCCCAGACGCGCCGCGATCGGCACCGCGATCACCGCGGCCGCAAGAAAGATCGACGCCTGATAGAGGAAGGTTTCCATCGGACCTCCGGGCCTGGTTCGGGATCGCGGTTACGGACTGCGGACCGATCATGCCGTGCCGGGCGTCGGAAATACAACCGCCCAATGGGTGGCGGAGGTGCGACAGGGTCTTGCCGCGCAAGCGGCGGGCAGGGCGGTCAGACCGGGAAGGGCGCGTCGGGCTTGGTCTGGTCCATGACGATCTGGCTTTGCACCCGCGCGACGGTGGGGTGGGTCAGCAGGACGTCGTGGATCAGCCGGTGAAGGGCGCGCAGATCTGTGCAGAAGACCCGCAGGAGGTAATCGGCCTCCCCGGTCAACGTCCAGGCCGAGATGACCTCGGGCCGCACGCGCAGTAGGCGGGCGAAGCTCTGCCCCTGCTCCGCCCCGTGGGAGGCAAGCTGCACCTGCACGAAGGCCTGCACGTCGAGGCCCAGACGCTCCGGATCGAGCCGGGCGATGTAGCCGCGGATATAGCCCGACGCCTCCAGCCGCTGGCGCCGGCGCCCGGCCTGGCTGGCCGACAGGTGCAGCCGGCGGCCCAGCTCCTCGGCGGTCAGATGCGCGTCGGTCTGAAGTTCCGCAAGGAGGCGCAGGTCGGTATCGTCGAGGTCGGTGCGGGAATCGTGCATGTTTGGCAGTCTAAATGCCGTATTCCACGCAACAAAGCCCCGAATTGCGCCAAGAATGCGCAGACCCCGCACGGCTTTGGCCCCATCCTGTGACTCGCAAGGCGAAACAGGAGGAGAGGCACAGATGGGACCGTTCCCGCACGACGCCCCGAAAGCCCAGATCAACGAGGAGAATCCCGCCGGCACGGACGGGTTCGAATTCGTGGAGTTCGCGCATCCCGAGCCGCAGGAGCTGCGCGACCTTTTCGCCCGGATGGGGTACGCGCACGTCGCCACCCACAAGACCAAGCGGATCGAGCTCTGGCAGCAGGGCGACATCACCTATGTCCTGAATGCCGAGCCGGGCAGCTTCGCGGCCCGCTTCGTCGATGAACACGGCCCCTGCGCGCCCTCGATGGCCTGGCGCGTTGTGGACGCGCAGCATGCGCTTCGGCACGCGGTCAAGCTCGGCGCCGAGGAATATACCGGTGGCGACAAGACGATGGACGTGCCCGCGATCAAGGGGATCGGCGGCTCGCTCATCTATTTCATCGAGGATTACTACGACACTTCGCCCTACAACTGGGAATTCGACTGGATCGCCACGTCGAAGCCCGAAGGCGTGGGCTTCTGGTATCTCGATCACCTGACCCACAACGTGTTCAAGGGCAACATGGACACGTGGTTCCGGTTCTACGGCGATCTGTTCAATTTCAAGGAGATCCGGTTCTTCGACATCGAGGGCAAGTTCACCGGGCTCTTTTCGCGCGCGCTGACCTCGCCCTGCGGCAAGATCCGCATCCCGATCAACGAGGATCGGGGCGAGACCGGGCAGATCGTCAACTACCTCAACAAGTACAACGGCGAGGGCATCCAGCACATCGCCGTGGGCGCGAAGGACATCTACGATGCCACCGACGCGATCGCCGCGAAGGGGCTGAAATTCATGCCCGGCCCGCCGGAGACCTATTACGAGCTCAGCAAGACCCGCGTGCAGGGCCACGAAGAGCCGGTCGAGCGGATGAAGAAGCATGGCATCCTGATCGACGGCGAGGGCGTGGTCGACGGCGGCGAGACGAAGATCCTGTTGCAGATCTTCTCCAAGACGGTGATCGGGCCGATCTTCTTCGAGTTCATCCAGCGCAAGGGCGACGACGGCTTCGGCGAGGGCAACTTCAAGGCGCTCTTCGAATCCATCGAAGCCGAGGAGATGGCGCAGGGGGATTACGGCGACGTGAAGGCGGCGGAATAACCCGGCGCCGAGCTGTCCGGCATGGCAAGGGGCGGCTCTGGCGAGCCGCCCCTTCGCGATTGGATATCGTCGGAATGCCTACGGCATCTCCAGCGTCACGTTGCGGCCGCCCTTGACGTATCGCAGCTCGCTTTCGCCGATGGCGGCGACGCGGCCGCCGTCGATGCGATCGCCGACCTGCACCTTCTGGTAGCGCCCGTTCGACAGGCGCACGAGCGCCCTGCGGTTCGAGGGCTGACCGTAGACGCCGATCAGGTTGACCCGCCGCAGGTTCAGCGCGTTGCGCACCGTGGCCTGCTGGGTGACCGAGGCACTCGATGGGGCGCTCGGCTCCACGGTGCGCGGCGCCGCGGCGACTTGCTGCGGCTGCTGCTCCTGGCGTTCGCGGGCCTGCTCGACGATGCTGGCGAAGTTGCGCGGGCGGGCGATGGGCGCGCGCGATTCGGCCACCGCCTGGTCGGTCGCGGCCGTGTCGGTCTCGGCCTCGGCCTTCGCGGATTCCGGGCGGACATTGGGGCGCAGCGCGGCCAGTTCACCGAGCGACACGCCGCCGAGTGCGGCACGCTCGTTGTCCTCCACCAGCGTGACCGGGCGGGACCGCGGGCGCACGCTGTTCAGCCGTTTCAGCGCCTCGGCCTCGGCGGCCGTCGCCGGGGCGTCCTGGCCGCCGGGCAGAACGCTGCTGCGGCTGGGCGGCACCACCGGCGGCATGCCGGCAAAGACGCGGATGCGATCCGGATTGAGTGCGCCTTCGGGCGTAGCGACGACAAAGCCGCGTTCGTCGAGGTCGAAGACCGTGTCGGCCGGCGCCGGCGGCATCGGCGCGTCGAAGGGCGTATCGTTGTAGCCGGCCTCCGCCTCTGGCAGCGCGACCGCGTCATGCGCCTCGACCCCGGCATCGAGCGACAGCATGTAGGGATCGCCGACGCCTTCCTGTCCCGGTGAAAGCGCCAGTGGCGCGGTCGGTGCGCGCTGCCAGATGCCGGTCGCGGCATAGGTCGCCTCGGCCTCCGCCGGATCGAGCGCGCGCGCCGTCTCGGGTTCGGACAGGGCCGCGGGCGTCTCTGCGTCTGGCGGCTCTGCCGCCGTGCCGGGTTCGAGTGCGGCAACCCTGGTGTCCGGGGATTCCTGCGGTTGCGCGTCAGGGCCGGACCCGGTGCCGGACGCGGACGTCTCTGTGGCGGCGGGGTCGGGCAATTGCGCGACCTGGGCTTCGTCCGAGTCGCTGCGGAAGAAGCGCGCGAGCCCATCCTCGAGGAAAACGGACGCCCAAGCCGCCACCCCGGCGAGGAAGATCAGCAGGACGACGGTCAGCAGCAGGCCGAGATACCGGGGCTTGCCGCCGATGCGCTCCTGCTCGGCGCGTTGGCGGGCGCCGAAGATGGTCATGCGCTGTGCTTCGTCATCGGTGCCGGCCGTCAGCACGGCGGCGCCGCCGCCGGCATTGTCCTGCGCCGGAGCGCGCGTTGTCGGCGGCTCCCGCCCGGGCCGTAGCGCCGCGATCCTTTCGGGTGCGCTCGGGGCCTCCGGCGCAACGGCGGCGGGCGGCTTCTCCATCGAAACTGCCGGCTTCGGCTGGGTCGCGACCTTCGGTGTTGTGTGCGGCGTTGAAGGCTGTGCCGCCGCCGGGCCGGCGGCCTCCTCCTGTCCCGGCTTCAGCCGGCCGAGAATACCGCGTGCGCCGCGGCCGGCGGCCGGCGCCTGGGCGGGCGGGGGCGGCACATCGCTTTTCGATGGTGCAGTGGCGGCGATGGTGCGCAACCGCGCCTGCACCTCGTCCGGATTGGGCCGCCTGGGCACGGGTCGGTTGAGCGGGCCGGCATCGGACCCGTCCGCAGGCCCTTCAGGCCCGTCCACGCGCGGCGCGGCGGTGGGCGGCGGCACGTCGCGCCGCGCCCGGATGCTCGAGAATGTCGGCACCGGGGCGGGTTCTGACGCCGCCGTATTCGGCGAGGGGACCTCGGGAGCCTGCGGCGTCCGGGCTGGCGACGTGTCCGGATCGGGCGCGGGCTCGGCCGGGAGAGGACGCACGGTGTGCTCCGGCTCCGGGGGCGGTGCGGGGGTCTCGCGTGCCGGGGTTTCCGGCGTGGTCTGTACCTGGGGCGCGGCAGGGGCGGACGGGGCCGGTTGCGCCTGTGCGGTCTTTCGCGCCTGCGCTGCGGGGGCCGGCTCGGCCGGTGGCGGTGTCGGGGCAGGGGCCGCCCGGCGGGTGGCCGTAGCGGACGGCGGCTCGGCCGTGGCCGGCTCGGGGACGCGGGACGCCTGAACGTCTGCGGGCGCGGGGGCCGGGCTTGCCTCTGCCGTTTGTGGCTGCGCCGCCGGGGCCGGGGTCGCCTTGCGGGCGGCCTCCTTGGCAGCGCGGGCGGCCATGGCCTGCGCCTCCTCGTCCGTCATCACGCGGATCGGCGGCGTCTCGCGGGAGGGGGCCTCGCCGTCCCAGCTGTCGCAGGCGCCGAAGAAGATCTCGCCGTTGAACTTGCGTGGCATCGGCAGGCCGACGAAGCAGACCGGGCGGAAGCCCTGTGCAAGAGCGAACTGCTCGGCCTCTTCCAGCGTCTCGCGGGCCACCGCGGCGACGAAGAGCCGCCCCTTCTTGACTGCGTAGTCGTGCGAGAGCTCGTCGATCGGATAGGGGGTCGCGCCGTCCAGCACAGCGCGCGCGGCCTCGGCCCGGCCACTGGGGGTCCCGGGATCCTCGAGGCTGAGGAACTTGATCTGGTCCTCCGGGAGGACGAGCTTCACGGCGGCGCCGTCATCGGTCATCGCCCGAAGCGCGCGCATCTCCGCATCGAGGTCGCCGTCCAGCTGTGCCTCGCCGGCGACACGCCAGCCACGGTCCGCCCGGCGCAGGAGCGAGATGCCCGAGGACGACAGGTTCAGCGCGAAATCGGTTGTCATGGTGTCGCTCTTACCATCGCATGGCGGCTTAGGGGAGTCCGTTGAAAGCGTGCCAGGTGCTCTACAGCACTGATTTGCCCAACGGAAGAGAACCCGCTTGCCGCCCGCCGCGCAAGGCGCGAGAGTCCTTCCCGTCTGGCGCGATACGGAGGATCATCATGCGCGGTTACGCAATCGTGATAGCGACGCTCGCCGCTCTGAGCGGCCCGGCCCTGGCCCATGACGGACGCTCGCATGACGGGCGTCTGACGGTGACCGGCGAAGGCCAGGCGGCCGCTGAGCCCGACATGGCGCTGGTGACCGTCGGCGTCAGCGAGCAGGCCGACACGGCCGTCGCGGCGATGGACGCGGCCTCGGCCGTGGCCGACAGGATGCTGAGCCGGCTGGAGAGCCTGGAGGTTCAGCCGCGGGACGTTCAGACCACGTCCCTGTCGCTCAATCCCGTTTACGTCGACAGCCGCGAGCCGGGGCAGCGTCCGCGCATCGACGGCTACGAGGCGTCCAACAACGTGACCGTGCGGGTGCGCGCGCTGGACAGTCTCGGCGACGTGCTCGGCGCGCTTCTGGAGGACGGGGCGAACACACTCGGCGGGCTGAGCTTCGATGTCGCCGATCCCGATCCGCTGCTGGAAGCCGCGCGGCGCGATGCGGTGCAGGATGCCCGCGCGAAGGCCGAGCTTTACGCCGAAGCGGCAGGCGTGACTCTGGGCGAGATCGTGACCATCGACGAAAGCGGATCCGGGGGCGGCCAACCGATGCCGATGGCCGAAATGCGCGCTGCGTCCGTGCCCATCGCGGCGGGCGAGACCGGCTACAGCGCCACGGTCCGGATCGTCTACGACCTGGAACGCTGACCCTCGGCGATGCCGCGCTGCGTGCGTTCCAGCACGTAGACGCGGATCGCGGAGGCAAGCCCTGTCGAAACCTCGCGTTCGGCGTCGATCTCGGCCGCGAGCGCGTTCACGGCCTTGCCGTCGGCTTCGGCTATGCGGCGAAAGGCGTCCCAGAACGGTGCTTCGAGCGAGACGCTGGTGCGGTGGCCGCGCAGCGTGAGCGAGCGCTTGACCGGCGGGCCGCTCACGACTCGCCCTTGTGCCCGTCGAGATCGCGCCGCGCCTTGTCGGCCTCGGCCCGCTCCTGCGCCTTCCGGCCCTTGGAGCGGCCGAACTTCACCGCGTTCTCATCGCCCTTGGCGCGCTTCTCGGCGCGGGCCTTGTCCTTCCGATAGCGGTTGAGATTGACCGTGTTCGACATGGAGCATGTATAGCACGGCGCGGCGGCCGCCCAAGACCTCCATTGGGGGGCGCCGCGCCGGTGGTGCCTCAGCTTTTCGGGCCGATCATGTCCTCCGGGCGGACGACACGGTCGAAGGTTTCCTCGTCGACAAAGCCGAGGTTGACCGCCTCTTCGCGCAGGGTGGTGCCGTTCTTGTGCGCGGTCTTGGCGACCTTGGTGGCGTTGTCGTAGCCGATCGTCGGCGCCAGCGCGGTGACCAGCATCAGCGATTCGGTCATCAGCTTCTCGATGCGGGTCTCGTTCGCCTCGATCCCGACGACCATGTTGTCGGTGAAGGCCGACGCCGAATCGCCCAGAAGCTGCATGGATTGCAGCACGTTGTAGCTCATCATCGGGTTGTAGACGTTGAGCTCGAAATGCCCCTGGCTGCCGGCGAAGCCCACCGCCGCGTCGTTGCCCATGACATGCGCGCAGACCATGGTCAGCGCCTCGGCCTGCGTCGGGTTCACCTTGCCCGGCATGATCGACGATCCCGGCTCGTTCTCCGGCAGGATCAGCTCTCCGAGGCCCGAGCGGGGGCCGGAGCCGAGCAGCCGGATGTCGTTGGCGATCTTGAAGAGCGATGCTGCCACGGTCTTGAGCGCGCCCGAGAACATCACCATCGCGTCGTGCGCGGCGAGCGCCTCGAACTTGTTGGGGGCGGTGACGAAGGGCAGGCCGGTGATGTCGGCGATCTTCGCCGCCACGCCCTCGGCCCAGCCGGCCCGGGTGTTGAGCCCGGTGCCCACGGCGGTGCCGCCCTGCGCGAGCTCGTGGATGTCGGGCAGGCAGACCTCGACCCGCTCGATCCCCTTGGCGACCTGGTGGGCGTAGCCGGAAAACTCCTGGCCCAGCGTCAGCGGCGTCGCATCCTGCGTGTGGGTGCGGCCGATCTTGATGATGTCCTTGAAGTCGTTCGACTTCTTTTCAAGCGCGTCGTGCAGCTTGCGCAGACCCGGCAGCAGCACGTCGCGCGCGTGCATTGCGATGCCGACATGCATCGCGGTGGGGAAGGTGTCGTTCGACGACTGACCCATGTTGCAGTGATCGTTGGGGTGGACCGGCTTTTTCGAGCCCATCTCGCCGCCCAGCATCTCGATCGCGCGGTTCGAGATCACCTCGTTGGCGTTCATGTTGGACTGCGTGCCCGACCCGGTCTGCCACACGACCAGCGGGAAATTGTCGTCGAACTTGCCGTCGATCACCTCTTGCGCGGCGGCCGCGATGGCCTCGCCGATCTCGCGGTCCATGGTGCCCTGTTCGACGTTCTGCAGCGCGCAGGCCTTCTTGATCGCGCCGAGCGCGCGGACGATCGGCACCGGCTGGCGTTCCCACCCGATGGGGAAGTTCCTGATCGACCGCTGGGTCTGGGCGCCCCAGTACTTGTCTGCGGGCACTTCGAGCGGGCCGAAGCTGTCGGTCTCGGTACGGGTGGCGGTCATGTCTCGTCCCTCGCTTAGGCTGGCGACAACGTCGCTTCGCCAGCGCCATAGCGCGCGCGGCCGCGTTCGGCAACGCGCGGCTGCGCCCTCAGGCGGCCGGGATCACTTGCGGAAACTGTCGAGGCTGACGACCTCCGCGTCCTTCTGCGGCTTTTCCTCGACCTCCTCGTGCGGGGCTTCGGGAATCGTCTCTGCGTCCTCGTCGTCCTCGCTCTCCTGCGTCTCGAAGCGCAGGCCGAATTCCACGGACGGATCGACGAAGGTCTTGATCGAGTCGTACGGGATGTAGAGCCGCTCCGGCGCGTCGCCGAAATTGAGCGTCACCGCGAAGCCTTCGTCCGTGACGTCGAGATTGTCGTACCAGTGCTGCATCACCACCGTCATCTCGCCCGGATAGCGGTCGGACAGCCAGTCGGCGATCTCCACGTCCGGGTGGCCGGTGTCGAAGGTGATGAAGAAGTGATGCTCGCCCGGAAGCCCGTGCGCGGCGACGTCGGTCAACACCTCCTGGATCAGGCCGCGCATCGCGCGGTGCATCAGATTGCCATAGTCGATGCCGTGCGACATGACGCGTTGTCCTTCCCCTTGCGTGGCGCCAGCATATTGCATCTGCGGCGATATGAAAGGGGACCGGCGGAAAAACGGGCGGTGCCGCGCCGCCGGGCCCTCGTCCGCTCAGATCATACCCAGAAGCCCGCCGCAAACGGCCGTGACCGCGAGCGTCGGCAGAGGGCCGCGTTTCAGGCCGAGCATCAGCGCCGCCGCGAGCGCTGTCAGCGCCACCGCGCGCCAGTCGAGCGTCGTGAGCACGGGCAGGGGGACCGCGAGCGCGCCGACATCGCTTACCTCGGCGAACAGCACGTGGATCGCGAACCAGATCGACAGGTTCAGGATGACGCCGACCACCGCCGCCGTCACCGCCGACAGCGCCCCCTGAAGCCGCGGCCGCGCCAGCAGCGATTCGACGTGCCCCGCGAAGGCGAAGATCCACAGGAAGCACGGCACGAAGGTCATCCACAGTGTAAGCGCACCGGTGAAGAGGGCCGCGGCGATCCCGCCAGAGGCGAACCCGGTCAGCATGCCGACGAACTGCGTCACGAGGATCAGCGGCCCGGGCGTCGTCTCCGCCAGGCCGAGCGCGTCGATCATCTCTCCGGCGGTGAGCCAGCCGTTGGTCTCCACCACCACGTCGGACATGTAGGCAAGGACCGCGTAGGCGCCGCCGAAGGTCACCACCGCCAGCTTGGCGAAGAACGCGGCGAGGTCGAAATAGAGCGTCGCATTCGCCGCCCACAGGATCGGCAGCGGCAGGAGCCACAGCGCCGCCCAGAGCGCGATGGTTCGCCAGGGCAGGGCCGGGGCGGCTTCAGCGGCCGGCGAGTCGCGCTCGGATCGGCGGGTGAGGTAGCCGAAGAGCGCCGCTGCCGCGACGATGACCGGGAAGGGCACGGAAAAGACGTAGATCGCCACGAAGGCCGCCCCGGCGAGCGCCACCATCGCGCCCCCGGTCAGCCCCTTGCGCGTGAGTCGCACCAGCGCCTGCAGCACGATCACGATGACCGTCGCCTTCACCCCCAGCAGCACCGCGTCCACCCCTTGCGCCGCGCCCACGGTCACGTAGGCGAGGGACAGCGCGGCGATCACCAGCGCCCCCGGCAGCACGAAGAGCCCGCCGGCGATCAGCCCCCCGGCGATGCCGTTCAGCCGCCAGCCGGTATAGGTCGCCAGCTGCATCGCCTCCGGCCCCGGCAGGAGCATGCAGAAGCTCAGCGCGTTGAGGTATTGCCGCTCGGTCAGCCACGGTCGTTCCTCGACGCATTCGCGGTGCATGAGGGCGATCTGCGCGGCCGGCCCGCCGAAGGACAGCCAGCCGATGCGGTGAAAGACCCGAGCGAGGTCGGAGAGGGAGGGCGCGGTCATGTGCCGATCGCTAGCCGTCCCTTGTAACGCTGTCGAGACGGCGACGCGCCCACGGAGCGATAACGCAGAATGCGGTGACGGACGTCAGGGTCTGTGTGGGAAAATGCAGGCTTCTGTTGCCAGGTGCCTGCGAACCCCGCCAGCCCTTGCTAGAGGAACTGGACTTCAGAAGTCGGTCTTCCGCACTGCTTACGCAGCGAGGGCAACCGGAGCACGATTGTCGTTGGCAATTATGCTTAGTGAACCGATAACGGTGGTATCTCACCGGGACAAAGCCACCCCTTTACACGTTCGTCGATCCTGTTTCGGCCCCATGATCCCCCAACGACGGGATGTTTGGTGGAGCCGCCGGGTACCGCCCCCGGGTCCGATCCGCTTATTACGAGCGCGTTTATGCCCATAGTCCCTTACGGAACATTTCGAATGTAGTCGGCCGGCGCGCCCATGAAAAGAGGGTAGCGCAGGGAAATCTCGCTTGGCGTCGTGTTGAGCGATGGCTCCGCGCGGAACAAAGGCCGTTGGCGTCACCCCATCGCCGGACCGGCGCTGCATGGCTATCGTTAACACGGAGGGCTCCGGTGCCCTCAGAGGTTGCGCAGATGCGTCGCGACGAGCCAGGCCGCGAAGGCCGCTTCTATGGCGAAGTAGATCGCCGCTTTGGGCATTGGCGGCCCGTCGAGCCCCAGCGAAACCGCCCGACCGACAGCGGCGCCGGCATAGGCGATCCCCAGCCCGAGATAGACCGCGCCGGAGCCGGTCAGCAGCGCCGTGCACCCCAGCGCCACGAAAAGCCCGCCGGCCGAGGCGCGCAGTTCCGACAGGCCCATCGTCGTGTCCCCCGGCACGAGATCGAGCACCCCTGCGGCGTAGCGCGGGGCGACGAGCCCCACGGCGCCGAGCACCACGGTCATAACCGCGATCGCGACGTCGATGACTACCGCCATGTCTGCCTCCCTGGCCTTGGTCATGGGGAGCTAGGCCGGAGGCCGGGTCAGGACCAGAGCCTGTGTGTTGCGGTCGTTCGCCGCATCGGCCAAACATTCGGTGCGCGTGCAGCGAAAAGGAGCATCGGCGAGATGGTCGACACTGGCTATTGCGTAGAGATGGCGCGTTACAACGCCTGGCAGAACCGCCAGATCAAGGCCGCGCTCAAGACGTTGACCGAGGCCGACCTCACCTGCGATCGCGGCGCGGTCTTCGGCTCGATCCTTGGCACGCTCAACCACGTGCTCTGGGCAGATACCGCCTGGATGGCGCGTTTTACCGGCGGTGCGCCGCCAAGGGTGGGCCTCGAGGAGAGCCCCGACTTCACGGACGGGCCCGGCGCGTGGGAAATCGCCCGCTTCCGGCGCGATGCGGCGATCCTCCACTGGGCCGAGCGGCTGCGCAACGTGGAGCTTGGCGGCACGCTGAGCTGGACTTCCGCCGCGACGGGCCGGACGGAGACGAAGTCTCGCGCGCTCTGCGTGGTGCACATGTTCAATCACCAGACCCATCATCGGGGCCAGGTTCATGCGATGCTGTCGCAGGCCGGGGCTGTCCCGCCGGTCTCGGACCTCGCCTTCATGCCGGAAGGCGCCGGAATCCCCTGAGTGCGCATTTGCCTTCGGCAGTCCGCGCGGTAGGTCACGACGAAGGGCGACAGCGAAGAGGAGACAGGACGATGATCCGCGCATTGGTGGTCGAGAAGGACGAGGAAAGCGGCAAGACCAGCGCCGCCGTCCGCGAGATCGAGGAAAGCGACCTGCCGGACGGCGAGGTCACGGTCGCGGTCGAGTATTCCACGCTCAATTACAAGGACGGGCTCTGCATCGGGCCGGGCGGGGGACTGGTCCGCTCCTATCCGCACGTGCCGGGGATCGACTTCGCCGGCACGGTGGAGAGCTCTTCGGACGACCGGTACAAGCCCGGCGACAAGGTCGTGCTGACCGGCTGGCGCGTCGGCGAGGCGCATTGGGGCGGCTATGCCGAGAAGGCGCGCGTGCGCGCCGACTGGCTGGTGCCGCTGCCGGAGGGGCTCGACACGCGGCAGGCGATGGCGGTCGGGACCGCCGGATTCACCGCGATGCTGGGCGTGATGGCGCTGGAGCGGCACGGGCTGGCGCCGGGCCAGGGGCCGGTCCTGGTGACCGGGGCGTCGGGCGGCGTCGGCTCCGTGGCCACGGCGATCCTCGGCCGGCTCGGTCACGAGGTCGCGGCGGTGACCGGGCGGCCGGAGAGCGCCGATTACCTGCGCAGCCTCGGCGCCACGCAGATCGTCGCGCGCGCCGACCTCGCCGAGACCACCAAGCGCCCGCTCGAGGCGGAAACCTGGTCGGGCTGCGTCGATGCCGTGGGCGGCCCCATGCTTGCCCGCGTGCTGGGGCAGATGAAATACGGCGCCTCGGTCGCTGCAGTGGGGCTGGCCGGCGGCGCGGAGCTGCCGGCGAAGGTGGTGCCGTTCCTGCTGCGCGGCGTCAATCTTCTGGGCATCGACAGCGTGATGCAGCCCTACGAGAACCGGCTGGAGGCCTGGCAGCGCATCGCCCGGGATCTGCCGATGGAGAAACTGGAAGACATGGTGCGGCCCGCGCGCCTGTCCGACCTGCCGCAACTCGGCGCCGACATCCTGAAGGGGCAGGTCCAGGGACGGGTCGTCGTCGACCTGACCGCCTGAGCCGGCCGGCAAGGGTGGGGGCTTTGCCCCCACGCCGCCGGGAGGTTTCGGGGTGCGAATTGGGGCGGGAATGCGAGGCCCGGACAGCCATCGCGCGCCCTTCTCGAGATGCGCTCTTCGCCTCGGTTGGTTCCGTCGGTCGCCGTGCATTCAATGCAGCAGCGTCAGCGCAGCCTTGCCTGCAGGCCCCGGCGGGCAATTGCGGCCGCTTCGCGCGCGAACGCCGCAATCCGGCATTCGGTTCCGTGCGTGGCGGGGGATTTTTTTAGTAATTTAAAACATGATGTTCCGGACCGAACCGTCGGGAATCGGCATTTCATTGCCGAGATCTTGATGCCCGTGGGTGCGCGGTGATCTACGTGGTGCCATACTGGCGTGATACAACGCTGAGCAAATATTCAAACACAACCAACCTCAGGAGGGACGTGCCCATGACGGACACATCGTCCGAAGGTCTCGACATCCCGTCACCGGACGGCGAGGTCAACACGATCGACACGGATTACGAGGTCGGGCAGGACAACCTTCAGCCCACGCTGGGGCCGCTCGTCTTCGACATTCATAACCCCGTTTTCCTGATCTCGTCGCTGACGACGCTGGCCTTCGTGCTCGTCACGCTGATCTTCCAGGATCAGGCGTCCGCGGTCTTCAACTGGCTGTTCACCTTCGTGACCACGAAGTTCGACTGGCTGTTCCTCTCGGCGGCGAACGTTTTCGTCATCTTCTGCCTGTTCCTCATCGTCAGTCCATGGGGCGCGGTGCGGCTCGGCGGTACGGACGCGGTGCCGGATTTCGGATACGCCTCGTGGTTCGCGATGCTCTTCGCGGCGGGCATGGGCATCGGCCTGATGTTCTTTGGCGTGCTGGAGCCGGTCTACCACATGCAGGTGTCGGGACCGCTCGGGCTCGAGGGGCCGCTCAACGACGACGGGTCCGTCAACCCCGATCTCGTCGCCGAGGCGCGCGCGCACGGACTGGCCGCGACGATCTTCCACTGGGGTCTGCACCCCTGGGCGATCTACGCGGTCGTGGCGCTGGCGCTGGCGCTCTTTACCTACAACAAGCAGCTGCCGCTCTCGATCCGGTCGGCGTTCTATCCGATCTTCGGGGATCGCGTCTGGGGCTGGACCGGCCATGTCATCGACATCATCGCCGTCTTCGCGACGCTGTTCGGTCTGACCACGTCGCTCGGCCTCGGGGCGCAGCAGGCCAGTTCGGGGATGCACTACGTCTTCGGCGTGCCCGAGGGGCTGAACACCCAGATCATCGTGATCGCGGGTGTGACCTGTGTGGCGCTGATCTCGGTCGTGCGCGGTATCGACGGCGGCGTGAAGCTTCTGTCGAACATCAACATGGGCTTCGCGGCTGTGTTGCTGCTGTTCGTGTTCTTTGCCGGGCCGACGATGCAGATCCTGCGCGATTTCTGGTCCGGTCTGTCGACCTACGTCGTCGACATCGTGCCGCTGTCGAACCCGATCGGGCGTGACGACGCCAGCTTCCGCGAAAGCTGGACCTCGTTCTACTGGGCCTGGTGGATCTCCTGGTCGCCGTTCGTTGGCATGTTCATCGCGCGCGTCAGCCGTGGCCGCACGGTGCGCGAGTTCATCACCTGCGTGATGCTGATCCCGACCCTGGTGTCGATCTTCTGGATGGCCACCTTCGGCGGCACCGCGATCACCCACGTGATCGAACAGGGCACCGAGAGCGGCGTCTATCAGAACGTGATCGAGAACTATAACGACTCGCTGGCCATGTTCGCGATGTTCGGGGACATGCCGCTGTCGATGATCACCTCTTCGCTGGGGATCATCCTGGTTCTGGTGTTCTTCATCACCTCGTCGGATTCCGGCAGCCTGGTGATCGACACGATCACCGCCGGTGGCAAGACCGAGGCGCCCACCGCGCAGCGCGTGTTCTGGGCGACGACCGAAGGCATCGTGGCCATTGTGCTGCTGATCGGCGGCGGTCTGACGGCGTTGCAGGCGATGGTGAACACCACGGGGATCTTCTTCACGCTGATCCTGCTGGTGCTGTGCTACTCGACGCTGCAGGGCCTGCGCTCCGAACCGCGCTGAACCAGGCGTCATCGCGGAAGGAAGGCCCCCGCCCGGTGCGGGGGCCTTTTTCGTTGCGCGCGGCGGCGCCAGCGGTTTGAACCTTGCCCCCGCTCCGGACTATGTCTGAGCGCCGAGAGGGAGGACATCCATGTACGACACCGCCGAAGACCACGCGGAGATCCGCGACGCGCTCCGCGCGCTCTGCGCCGAGTTCCCGGCCGAGTATCACCGCCGGATCGATGCCGAGGGCGCCTATCCCGAGGACTTCGTCGATGCGCTGACGCGCAACGGCTGGCTCGCCGCACTGATCCCCGAAGAATACGGTGGGGCGGGGCTCGGCCTGACCGAGGCGTCGGTAATCATGGAGGAGATCAACCGTTCGGGCGGCAATTCCGGCGCCTGTCACGGGCAGATGTACAACATGAACACGCTCGTCCGGCACGGCTCGGAAGAGCAGCGCCGGACCTACCTGCCGAGGATCGCCAGCGGCGAGCTGCGCCTGCAATCCATGGGCGTGACGGAACCGACCACCGGCACGGACACCACGAAGATCAAGACCACTGCCGAACGGCGCGGCGACCGCTACGTCATCAACGGCCAGAAGGTCTGGATCAGCCGGGTCCAGCATTCCGACCTGATGATCCTTCTGGCCCGCACCACTCCGCTGGCCGAGGTGCGCAAGAAATCCGAAGGTCTGTCGATCTTCCTTGTCGACATCGCCGAGGCGATGCAGGCGGGCATGGAAGTGCGTCCGATCCGGAACATGGTCGGCCACGAGACCAACGAGCTGTTCTTCGAGAACCTTGAGATCCCGGCGGACAACCTGATCGGTGAAGAGGGCAAGGGCTTCAGGTACATCCTGACCGGTCTTAACGCCGAACGGGTTCTGATCGCCGCGGAGTGCATCGGCGACGGCCGGTGGTTCGTGGAGAAGGCCACCGGTTATGCGCGCGACAGGGAGGTTTTCGGCCGGCCCATCGGGCAGAACCAGGGCGTGCAGTTCCCGATCGCGGAGGCGCATGTTGAGGTGGAGGCCGCCAGCCTCATGCGTTTCGAAGCCTGCCGCAAGTTCGATGCGGGCGCCGCATGCGGGGCAGAGGCGAACATGGCCAAGTACCTCGCCGCGAAAGCGTCGTGGGAGGCGGCGAATGCCTGTCTTCAGGTCCATGGCGGCTACGGTTTCGCGCACGAATACGACGTGGAGCGCAAATTTCGCGAAACGAGATTGTACCAGGTGGCGCCGATCTCCACGAACTTGATCCTGTCCTACGTCGCCGAACACGTGCTCGGCCTGCCGAGGTCGTTCTGATGCAGGCGCTCGAGGGGCTTACGGTGGTCGCGGTCGAACAGGCCGTCGCCGCGCCCTTCGCCACGTCGCGGCTGGCCGATGCCGGCGCGCGGGTGGTCAAGGTCGAGCGGCCCGAGGGCGATTTCGCGCGCGGCTACGACGACGCGGCGAACGGCGAGGCGAGCTATTTCGTCTGGCTCAATCGCGGCAAGGAAAGCGTCGTCGTGGATCTGGCGACCGATGCGGGCCGCGC
The DNA here is from genome assembly GCF_900112685.1 of Roseivivax sediminis. GTDB lineage: Bacteria > Pseudomonadota > Alphaproteobacteria > Rhodobacterales > Rhodobacteraceae > Roseivivax > Roseivivax sediminis. The sequence goes on along the minus strand of NZ_FOMS01000001.1, from coordinate 114,883 downwards.
GCGGCTGGAAGAGCTGATCGCGGGCGCGGACGTGCTGGTGCAGAACCTCAAGCCCGGGGCGCTCGAGCGGATGGGCCTGGGCCCTGACCGGCTGCGGACCGAGTATCCGCGGCTGGTCCTTTGCTCGATCAGCGGCTACGGCGAGGATGGGCCGATGGCGCAGCGAAAGGCGTATGACCTGCTGATCCAGGCCGAAAGCGGCCTTGCCTCGATCACTGGCGGGCCGGACGGGCCGGCGCGAGTGGGCGTCTCCGTCGTCGATATTGCCACCGGCGCGACGGCGCATGCCGCGATCCTCGAGGCACTGATCCGCCGCGGCGTGACCGGAGAGGGCGCGGATATCCGCATCTCCATGTTCGACGTGATGGCCGACTGGCTGACCGTGCCGCTCTTGAACCACGAGGCGGGGTACACGCCGCAGCGCATGGGACTCGCCCATCCCTCGATCGCGCCCTATGGCGTCTTCGATTGTACCTGCGGAGGCCAGATCCTGATCTCGATCCAGAGCGACCGTGAATGGCGTGTCCTCTGCGGACATCTCCTTGCCCGGCCCGAGATGGCGGAGGATGCGCGCTTTGCCACCAATGTCGCCCGGGTCCGGCACCGGGCAGAGACCGACGCCGCCGTCGCCGAGGGCTTCGCCAGCCACACGGTTCAGGAGGCCGAGGCGATCCTCGACGCCGCCGGGATCGCCTTTGCCCGAGTGAACGACATGGCCGGGCTCGCGGCGCATCCGCACTTGCGCCGCGTGACGGTGGACACCGCGTGCGGGCCGGTGCGCTATCCGGCGCCCGCAGCGGTCTTCGACGGCGCACCGCGGGGGCTCGGGCCGGTCCCGGGGCTCGGCCAGCACGGGAGCGGGCGAGATGGGTGAGGCAGCATCGAGCTTCGGAGGAGGAGGACGGCATGACCGACGCGGATGACCTTGCGGAGTGGATCGGCCGCAAGGACAGCGCCGAGGAGGTGCTCTCGCACCGCCTCGCGACCCGGTATCACATGACCTTCGAGCGTCCCGGCGATCCGCCGGCGCCCGGCGCCGCCGCGCCGCGCCTGATCCACTGGTGCCTGGCCCAGCCCGTGGCGCCGATGTCCGCGCTGGGCGAAGACGGGCACCCGGCGCTCGGAACCTTCCTGCCGCCGGTGCCGCTGCCGCGCCGCATGTGGGCCGGCGGCGAGGTGACGTTCCACGGCGATCTGCGCGTCGGCGACAGGGTGTGCCGGACGTCGCGCATCGCCGATATCGCACGGAAGGAGGGACGTTCCGGCACGCTCTGGTTCGTGACCGTGGCGCATGAGATCACCGTCGCGGGGCAGACGCGCGTCACCGAGCGGCAGGATCTTGTCTACCGCGCCGCCGGCGGAGCGGGCGGCGCGGCGCCCGCCGCTGCGCCGCCCGGAAAGCATCGCCGACGCGTGGAGCCGTCGAGCACCCTGCTGTTCCGCTACTCGGCGATGACCTTCAACGGGCATCGCATCCATTATGATCGCGATCACGCGGTGCGGAGCGAAGGCTATGACGGGCTGGTGGTGCACGGCCCGATGCAGGCCGCGCTGCTGCTGATGTTCGCCGGCGACCTGGCGGGGCGGGCGCCCGACCGGCTTTCGTTCCGTGGGATGTCGCCGCTGACCGACACCGGAGGCGCCTTCCACCTCAATGCGGCGCAGGTGGAGGACGGTCGGCAGGCCCTCTGGACCGCCCGCGACGGCGGACCCGAAGCGATGCGCGCGGAGGCCGGCTGGGCAGAGGGGGCCAGAGCGGTGCTACGGTAGCAGCTCCGTCTAAAGAGGTGCGAAGCGGTCCGGTGCGGGCAGGCACGCGGGTTGGCGTCATCCGCTCGCGAGCAGGGTGCAAATCCGGCGCGTGGCGGCGACGTATCCCTCGATGCCGAGCCCCGCGATCACGCCGTCCGCCCGCAGCGACACGTAGGAATGGTGCCGGAAGCTCTCGCGCTTGTGCACGTTGGAGATGTGCACCTCGATCACCGGACCCTCGAATGTGTTGAGCGCGTCGAGGATCGCCACGGAGGTGTGGGTGAAGGCGGCGGGGTTGATGACGATCCCGGCCGCACTCTCGCGGGCCGCGTGGATCCAATCGATGATCTGGCCCTCGTGGTTCGACTGCTGCACTTCGATGTCGATGCCGGCGGGGCAGATGGCACGGCACCGCGCCTCCACGTCGGCGAGCGTCTCACTGCCGTAGATCTCCGGCTGGCGCTTGCCGAGAAGGTTCAGGTTCGGACCGTTCAGGATCAGGATCGTCTGCATGGGCGCCTCGTGTCTTGCCCGCCCCTCTTAGCCGCGTGGCAAAGGCCGGGCAATCGCGCTTGACCCCGCCGCGCGGCACTGGCTACCGCTCGCGGGACGAAGGCGGAGGCGGGAGGACGACATGCCGGACGCGGCGCGAAGTGATCTGCCGGTGAAGCTCTCTGCCAACCTTGGGTTTCTCTGGACGGAGCTGACGCTGCCCGACGCGATCCGGGCCGCGGCCGCCGCGGGGTTCGACGCGGTCGAATGCCACTGGCCCTACGATGTTGACGCCGCGCAGGTGCGCGCCGCGCTGGAGGAAACCGGCCTGCCGATGCTCGGTCTCAACACGCGGCGGGGGGCACCGGGGGAGTCGGGGCTCGCCGCGCTGCCGGGCCGTGAGGCGGAGGCGCGCGCGGACATAGGCGAAGCGCTGGACTACGCCGCGCGGATCGGCGCGGGCGCGGTGCACGTCATGGCCGGCACGGCCTCGGGCGCGGCGGCGCGGGACGCATTCGTGGCCAATATCGCCCATGCCTGCGACCGTGCGGCGGGGCAGGGCGTGATGATCCTGATCGAGCCGCTCAACCGCTTCGACGCGCCGGGCTATTTCCTGGGCACCACCGCGCAGGCGACGGAGGTCATGGACGCGATCGACCGGCCCAATCTCGGGCTGATGTTCGATTGCTACCACGTCCAGCGGACCGAAGGAGACGTGTCGCGCCGGCTGGAGGCGCTCTTGCCCCGGATCGGACATATCCAGATCGCCGGGGCGCCGGACCGGGGGCCGCCCGATACCGGCGAACTCGACTATGCCCATGTCTTCGCGCTTTTGGCCCGGCTCGGCTGGACGCGGCCGGTCGGGGCGGAGTACCGGCCGGGTGGCCCGACCGAGGCCACGCTCGGCTGGATGCGCGCCTTGCGTTGACACCCGCGCGGCGCACCGGCATCGTTTGGTATACCATTTTCCGGAAAGGACCCCACATGACCGACACCGCGGCCATCGGCAACTACAAGCCCCACGAGCGGGAGGACCTCACGGCCGCGTTCGACCCGCTGCATCTCGACAAGATCTCCGAACTGGCGCGCGTCGACGCAGGCGAGCGCGATCTCGTGCGTGCGGTGGCCTACAAGGGCCATCTGCCCTTCGACGGCGAGATGATGGACCTGCTGCCGAACCTCGGCGTCATCGCCAATTACGGGGTCGGCTACGACGCGATCGACGTGGACGCGGCGACGGAGCGCGGAATCCGCGTGACCAACACGCCGGACGTGCTGAACGACGACGTTGCCGACCTTGCCGTCGCGATGTGGCTGATGCAGCGGCGCGAGATGGAACAGGCCAGCCGCTGGGCGCGCGAGGGCAACTGGAAGGAAAAGGGCGAATACCGTCTGAACACCAAGGCAAGCGGCGGCACGGCCGGCATCCTCGGGCTCGGCCGCATCGGGCGCGAGATCGCGGACCGCCTTTCGGCCTTCAAGATGGAGATTCACTACCATTCGCGCAGCGAGAAGGACACGCCCGGCTGGACCTACCACGCCGATCCGGTGTCGCTGGCGGGCGCGGTCGATTCGCTCTTCATCGCGCTGGTCGGAGGGGCTGAGACGGAGAATTACGTGTCGAAGGAGGTGATCGAGGCGCTGGGCCCGGAAGGCGTGCTCGTCAACATCTCGCGCGGAACGACGGTGGATGAGGGCGCGCTGCTCGATGCGCTGGAAAGCGGCGCGCTGGGGGGCGCGGGGCTCGACGTGTTCCGGGGCGAGCCCGATATCGACCCGCGCTTCTACAAGATCCCGTCGGTGGTTATCCAGCCGCACCAGGGGTCGGGATCGGTGGCGACGCGAGGGGCGATGGCGCAGCTTCAGCGCGACAACATCTCCGCGTTTCTGACCGGGAATGCGCTGCTGACGCCGGTGAACTGAGGCGGCATCCGCTAGCGCAGGACGGGCCGGCGCTGGCCCGGCACCTTCGGTACTGTTCGGGCCATCTTTTCCGGGCTCGGACGGATAGGGCTTTCGCCCTATCTGCCGGGCTTGTCGTCCTCGAGGTAATACCGGACGTTGTCCTTGAAGCTCTCGTCGGCCTTCAGACCGAGCGACAGAGCCTTGCGCGCCTGGATGTCGTAGCGCCAGCCGGTGACGATCCGGCGGATCTCCGGCTGTTTTTCCCAGCGGATCAGCTTCGCCGGCTCGGGGCCGGCGACGGCGGTCATGGCATCGACGACCTCGCGGATCGTCCAGGTGCGCCCCGGCATCTGCATCGCGCGGTTCTGTCCCAGCGCCGCCTCCTCGATCTCCGCACCGCGGATCAGGTTCTCCACGCAAAGCCGGGGGCTGAGGTAGTAGTGCCGGAAATCGTCATCGACCGGACATACCGCCTCCTGCCCGTTCAGCGGCTCGCGCAGGATCGAGGACATGAAGGACGACGCCGCCCGGTTGGGCTTGCCCGGTCGGACGGAGATTGTCGGCAGCCGGAAGGCGCGTCCGTCGATGAAGCCCTTGCGCGAATAATCCGTCACCAGAAGCTCGCCCATCGCCTTCTGCGCGCCGTAGGACGTCTGCGGGTTCAGCGCCGAATGGTCGGTGATCGGGTCCGGAACCTCGCCGCCATAGACCGCGATCGAGGACGAGAACACCACCACGGGCCGCGTGCCGAGCGCGCGGGCCCGCTCCAACACGTTCATCGTGCCCGCAAGGTTGATGCGGTAGCCGGCGTCCACGTCTTCCTCGGCGTGGGCCGACACGATGGCGGCGAGGTGGTAGATCACGTCCACCTCCGGGCCGAGGCAGGCGGCGACGGAGGCCCGATCGGAGATGTCGCAGGTGACGGCCTCCACCGGCACGCCGCTCTCGGGCAGGGCAGGCGCGGCGATGTCGGCTAGGGTGATCTTGGCGATGTCCCGCCCGAGTAGGTGGCCCCGCGCGACAAGCGCACGGGCAAGCTTTTGGCCGACGACGCCGCCGCCGCCGATGATCACTACGTTCATGCCTCGCCTCCTTCGAAGATCTGGGGCACCAGCGCGCCGTGCGCGCCGATGACCTTGGCCGCCAGCGCCATCGCCCGGCGCCCGGCCTCCTCGGGGCCTTCGCCCATCGCGCGTGCGGCGAGCCAGCCGGCGGCGAAGCTGTCTCCCGCGGCGGTGGTATCCACCGGTTCCACCGGCTCGGGGCTGAGCACCGTCTTACCGCCCTCCTCCGTCCAGATCGTCAGCGCCCCGGCGCCGTCCTTGACAACGACCTCCTGCGCGCCCTGGCCGCTGTAGCGCGTTATGGTGTCGTCGGCGGCGGCGTCTCCGAAGAGCTCCGAATCCTCGTCAAAGCTGGGCAGCACGATGTCGGCGGCCGCCGCGCCCATCAGGATGCCTTGGCGCATAGCTTCGGCGCCTTCCCACAGGCGCGGGCGCAGGTTGGTGTCGAAGCACACCCGCGCCCCGCGCGCCCGCGCCTCGCGCAGCGCGTTGCACAGACGGATGCGCGCCTCGGGCGCGAGGATCGCCAGCGTGATGCCCGAGAAATGGACGACGTCGCGGTCCTCCAGCATGCCCTGAAGCCGCTCCGCGTCGTCCGCCAGAAGCCGCGCGGCCGAGTGCGAGCGCCAGTAGGAAAAGCTGCGCTCCCCCCGGTCGAGCGAGATCATGTAGAGCCCGGGCGAGCGCCCCTCGATCCGCGCCAGCGCGGAGATATCGAGGCCCTCGGCCTCGAAGAAGGCCGCCATCTCGTCGGAGATCGCGTCGGTGCCGATTGCGCTGCCATAGGCGACGGACCAGTCGCCCGGCAGCAGGCGACGTGCGTACCAGGCGGTGTTGAACGTGTCGCCGGCAAAGCCGCGGCGGTAGAGTCCGCCCTCGGTCTGGGCCATCTCGACCATGCATTCGCCGACGGCGAGGAAGGATTGGGTCATTGTGCCTCCGGCAGAAGTTTACCCGGATTGAGGATGCCGCGCGGGTCGAACGCCGTCTTGACCGCGCGCATGTAGGCCACCGCGGGCCCGTGTTCGGCGTCCATGAAGCCCTGCTTGCCGATGCCGATGCCGTGCTCGCCCGACACTGTGCCGCCGAGCGCCAGCGCCTTCTCGGCAAGCCGGTGGGTGAAGTCCTCCACCCGCGCCATTTCGCCCATGTCATCGGGATCGACGCAGATCCCGCAATGGAAGTTGCCGTCGCCGACATGGCCGACGATGGTCGAGGTCAGGTCCAGCCGCACGCATTCCTCCTGCGCCCAGACGACGGCGCCCGCAAGCCGCGAGATCGGCACGCATACATCCGTCGCGCAGATCCGTTTGCCGGGACCGAGCGCGGCCGAGGCGTAATGCGCGTCGTGCCGCATCGTCCAGAGCTTCGTGCGATCCTCTGCCTTGGTAGCGGTGGCGATACCCTCCGCGCCGAAATCGGCGGCGAGCGCGGCGAAGGTCTCGGCCTGTTCGGCGACGCCGGCGGGGGTGCCGTGGAATTCGAGGAAGAGATGCGGCAGCTCCGGCAGGCCGGCCTCGGAATACAGGTTGAAGCCGCGCACCATGACCTCGTCCAGAAGCTCGATCCGCGCGACCGGCAGGCCCGACTGGATCGTCAGGATGACGCAATCCACTGCCGCGGCGACGGAGGGAAAGCGGCAGGTGGCGGCGGTGACCGCCTCCGGGATGCCCGACAGGCGCAGGGTGAGCGCGGTGATGATTCCCAGCGTGCCCTCGGAGCCGATCAGCAGGTGCGTCAGGTCATAGCCGGTGGAGGACTTGCGCGCGCGCGATCCGGTGCGGATCACCGTGCCGTCCGCCATCACCGCCTCGAGCGCGAGCACGTTGTCGCGCATCGTGCCGTAACGCACGGCCGTGGTGCCCGAAGCCCGCGTCGCCGCCATCCCGCCGATGGAGGCGTCGGCGCCGGGATCGACCGGGAAGAAGAGGCCGGTGTCCCGCAGCTCCTCGTTCAGGCGCTTGCGGGTGAGGCCGGGCTGCACCTCGCAGGTCAGATCCTCGGCGTTGACGCTCAGCACCCGCGCCATGCGCGACATGTCGAGGCTGATCCCCCCGCGGATCGCGAGGTGCTGCCCTTCGAGGGAGCTTGCCGCGCCGCAGGCGGTCACCGGGATGCCCTGCGCGTGACAATGGGCGAGGATGGCTGAGACCTCTTCGGTGGTCTCGGGATAGGCCACCGCGTCGGGCGGGGTGGTGGGATAGTACGTCTCGTTCCGGCCGTGCTGGGTGCGGTCCGCCTCGCTCGTCACGAGGCGGTCGCCGAGGATCGTCTGAAGTCCGCCGAGGTCCATCATTTCCCCCAGCGCAAGACGAGCGGGTCGAGCGGGCGCAGCAGCTCCATCAGCATCCCGTGCGTGTCCGGGTGCAGGGGCGCGATCGGGTGGCGGCAGAAGGCCGAGCCGATGACGCCGCCTTCCACCATCGCCGCCTTGGCGGAGCGGAAGCCGCATTGCCGGTTCTCGTGGTTCACCGCCGGCAGCACGCGGGCATAGCCGTCGAACGCAGCCTGCCGGTTGCCGGCAAGGAAATCCTTCACGACCGGGCCGATCAGGTCGGGGATCATGGCCGAGGTCATGGTGCCGGTGCAGCCGGCGTCGAGATCCGCCAGAAGCGTGATCGCCTCCTCGCCGTCGAACGGCCCCTCGATGGCCTCGCCGCCCGCGGCGATCAGCGCGCGCAGCTTCGCGGCGGCCTGCGGGCATTCGATCTTGAAGAGCTTGAGCATCTCGATCTCGCGCGCCATCCTGACCAGCAGCGGCACCGGCAGATCGACGCCCGACAGCGGCGCGTCCTGCAGCATGATCGGGATGCCGACCTCGCCCACCTGCCGGAACTGTTCGAAGGTCTGCTCGGCCGTGCCCTTCATCAGGGCGCCATGATAGGGCGGCATCATCATCACGATGGCGGCGCCGAGGTCCTTGGCCTCCTGCGCGCGGGCGACGACGATCGGCGTGGCATAGTGGCTGATCGTGACGATCACCGGCACGCGGCCCGCGACGTGTTCGAGGCAGAGCCGCGTGAGCGTGCGCCGTTCGTCGTCGGTGATCAGGAATTGTTCGGAGAAGTTGGCGAGGATGCAGATCCCGTCGACCCCCTGGTCGATCATCAGGTCCAGCACCCGCTTCATGCCGCCCTCGTCGAGGCTGCCGTCCTCGTGGAACGGGGTCGGCGCGACGGGCCAGATGCCGGTGTAGGATATGCTCATTTTCGGCTCCTTGCGAAAAGCGAAACATGGGGCGGGCGCGGTGTCACGCGGCGGTGCGCGCGCCCGAAAGGATGGCAAGCGCCACGACCGCCAGCATCGAGGCCGCCATGGCATAGTTGATCCGCCGCTGCGCCGCATCCCCCGGATCGAGCCGGTGGAGCGACGCGCCGGCCCAGAGCCAGGCGAGGTGGATCGGGATCCAGATCGCGTTCACGATCAGGAGCTTGGAGGCGGTCTCGAACGCCAGGTTCTGCGGCGCGTAGGGAAAGCCGGCGAACAGCGTGGTGTTGACCGCGTAGGCCTTGGGGTTGATCGCCTGCAGCAGGATTCCGGCAGGGAGGCCCGGCGGGGCCTTCGCCTCGATGAAGGCGACGCGGGCGCCGGCGAAGGCGATGCGCGCGGCGAGGTAGCACAGATAGCCGATCGAGGCGGCCATCAGCAGCGCACGCAGCCACGGCACCGACAGGACGATTGCGGCGATGCCGGTGATGACCCCCGCCGCGACGATGTTGGTCCCGATGAACAGCCCGGCGACGTAGGCCAGTCCGGGCCGGAAGCCGTAGCCCGCGCCGACGCCGGCCGTCGACAGAACGCCCGGTCCGGGCGTGATGATCAGGAAGAACACCGCCGCGGCGAAGGTCAGCACGACTGGAACTCCAGCTGCACCTTCATCGCGCGCGACCGGTCCAGGGCCGTGGCGAAGGCCTCTTCGTAATCGTCAAGCCGGAAGCTGTGGGTCAGCAGCGGGCGCACGTCGATCAGGCCCTTCTGCATGAGCGTCACCGCCACGGAAAACTCCGCGTGGAAGCGGAAGGCGCCGGCGATCTCCAACTCCTTGGCGGTGATCTGCATCATCGGCAGTGCCATGTCGCCCGAGAGCCCGAGCTGCACAACGCGTCCGCGCGGGCGCAGCGCGGCGACGCCCGCGCGCAGGGCCGCTTCCGCCCCGGAACACTCGATCATCACGTCGAAGCTGCCCTTGCCTTCGCTCCAGGGCGCCAGCGCCTCGGGGTCCGCCCGCGTGTCGAGGGCGTGGTCGGCGCCGGCCGCGCGGGCGAAGTCCAGCGCGGGCCCGGCGATATCGGTGGCCACGATCTCGCCCGCGCCGGCGCGGCGCAGCGCCAGGATCGCCAGCACGCCGATCGGCCCGCAGCCTGTCACCACCGCACGCATCCCGAGCACCGGGCCGGCGCGGCGCACCGCATGGAGCGCCACCGACAGGGGTTCGGCCATCGCCGCCTCGGCGGGACTGAGCCCGCCGGCCGGGACACATTGCGCGGCGTCCGCGACCATCTCTTCCCGGAAGGCGCCCTGGACATGCGGGAAAGGCATCGCCGAGCCGTAGAAGCGCATGTCGAGGCACTGGTTCGGCAATCCCCGCAGACATTCGGTGCAGGCGCGGCAGGGGCGCGAGGGTGAGATCGCCACGAGGTCGCCGGGGGCAAGGCCGCTCACGCCCGGTCCGGTCTCCTCCACGTGGCCCGACACCTCGTGCCCGAGGATCATCGGCTCGCGCAGCCGCACCGCGCCGAAGCCGCCATGGGTGTAGTAGTGCAGGTCCGACCCGCAGATGCCGCCACGGGCGAGCCGCACGCGCACTTCGCCTGGGCCGGGCCGCGCGATGTCGGTCTCGCCGAGCCGCAGATCGCGCGCACCATGCGCAAAAAGTGCCTTCACCGGCGCGTCTCCTCCCCCTTCGGTCCGCCGCGCCCAACGGTTTGCATCCGGGGCGCTTTGGTATACCATTTTCATCAACACGGGAATGCCGGGGGATGTCAACCGCCCGCCGGCCACGCCCGGGGCCGGGAGGTAGCATGCAAGAATTCGACCTTCGGGGGCGCGCGGCCCTCGTCACCGGATCCTCGATGGGGATCGGATACGCACTGGCGCGCGGACTGTCGCGGGCCGGCGCGCGCATCGTGCTGAACGGGCGCAATGCCGACCGGCTCGACGCCGCTGCGGCGGCCCTGCGGGATACCGGCGCGGAAGTCGCGGTGCTGCCCTTCGACGTGACCGACGCCGAAGAGGCCGCGGCTGCGGTGGACCGCTACGAGCGCGACGAGGGACCGCTCGACATCCTCGTGAACAATGCCGGCATGCAGCACCGCACCCCGCTCGAGGATTTCCCGGTGGAGGCGTTCGACCGGCTGATGCGGACCAACGTGAACTCCGCCTTCTATGTCGGTCAGGCGGTGGCGCGGCACATGATCCCGCGCGGGCAGGGGCGGATCGTCAACATCGCCAGCGTGCAGGCGCAGCTCGCACGGCCGGGGATCGCGCCCTACACCGCGTCCAAGGGGGCGATCGTCAACCTGACGAAGGGGATGGCGACCGACTGGGCGCGGCACGGGCTGAACGTCAACGCCATCGCGCCGGGCTATTTCGACACGCCGCTCAACGCCGCTCTGGTGGCCGATCCGGACTTCTGCGCCTGGCTGGAGAAGCGTACGCCCGCCGGCCGCTGGGGCCGCGTCGAGGAGCTCGTCGGCGCCTGCGTGTTCCTGACCTCGGACGCGGCGAGCTTCGTGAACGGGCACGTGCTCTATGTCGACGGGGGGATTACGGCCAGCCTGTGAGGCGCGGGTGGTGCTGCCGGGAGCGAGGGGCCAGCCCCTCGCGCTCCCCGGGGTTTACCTGGCCAGATGAAGGAGGGGCCGGGTTTTCGGGAGGCGCGGTCAGGACAGCCACTGAAGCGCATAGAGCGTGCCCATGCCGGCGAAGATGGCGCCGATGACGGAGCCGCTGAGGCCGACGGCGAGGGCGGCGCAGGCGGCCGCGATGCGGATCGGGTCGAGCGTGCCGCCGGTGGCGTCGGGCCAGAGGACCAGCGGCAGGATCAGCGCCGGGAAGACCGCCACGCCCACGTATTTGAGGTGCAGAAGAGCCCAGTCGGGCAGCGTGCGCCCGCCGAGCAGGCCCAGGAAGGAAAAGCGGATCAGGAAGGTGCCGGCACCCAGCAGGATGGTGAGCACCCAGAACGCGGTGTCGGAGATCATGCGGCACGCCTCCTTGCCAGCCAGAGTTCGCATTGCGCCCCGGCAACCATGGCGGCCGGCGCGGCGATGACGAGGCCGAGCTTCCACGGAAGCCAGGCGAAGGCCAGGGCGGTTACGGCCGAGACGAAGGCGGCGACGATATGCGGGCCAGAGCGCAAGAGCGGCGCCAAAAGCGCGATGAAGCAGACCGGCACCGCGAAATCGAGCGACAGCGCCTCCGGCAGCGCCTCGCCGATCACCGCGCCGAGGAAGGTGCAACCGTACCAGAGCGGGCAGATCGCCGCCATGCAGCCGAAATAATAGGCCACCCGCTGCGGGGCGGTCATCTGCGGCCGTTCCTCGTAGGCGCGTACCGCCACCGCGAAGGACTGGTCCACCATCAGGTAGGCCATCAGCGCCCGCGTGGAGAGGCGGGCATGGCCGAGATAGGGCACGAGCGCGGCGGAATACATCGCCATGCGCAGATTCACCGCCAGCCCGCCGATCAGCGCCACCACGACGGGCGCGTTGTCCTGCAGGAGCGCGAGCGCGGTGAATTGCGAGGCGCCGGCGATCACCAGGACCGCCATGGAGACTGTCTGCAGGATATCGAGCCCCGCTTCGCGCGCGACCACGCCGAAGAGCATCGAAAAGGGGATCACGATGATCATGAACGGCGCGCAGTCGCGGGCGCCTTCGTAGAAGCTGCGGGCCGTCATTCGGAGAGCGCTCCCCGGCGGAAGAGCCGCGCATAGGCCGGACCGGAGGCCCGCGCCTCGCAGCGCGTGCGGACGATCTCGGAGGTTCGGGCATTGGGGTGGCGGGCGAGCGCCTCCGTCCGGTCGCATGGCACGAAGCCGGCGAGCGCGCCGTACCTGCCCTCGGTCCCCCGGATCGCGGTGACATGGTCGCGGACGTCGTCGCGCGATGCCGGCAACCGGGCGCGGGTGCCGGCCGTCCGGGCTTCTTCCGTCCCGCCGGAGCGGGCGGCCGTGACAGGGCCATCGGCGCGGGCACGGGCCAGGCAGGTCTCGGGCGCATCGAGCGCCAACTCGGCGCTGGCGGGCGCGCCGAAGACGGCAAGGAGCGCGGCATTGCGTATCATGAGGGGCCTCTCTTCCGGGGCCGTGGAAACCCCTTGCATTTGGTATACCAAATTGAGAAGGTGCGGCAAGAGGAGGCAGGCGGGCAGGGACTCCGCCCACCGACCGGAAGGAGATCACGACTTGGCCGACACCCGCGCCCGCAAGCGATTCCGCTCGCAGGAATGGTTCGACAACCCCAACAACCCGGGCATGACCGCGCTCTACCTTGAGCGCTACCAGAACCAGGAATACACCCGCGACGAGCTGCAGGGCGACCGCCCCGTCATCGGCATCGCGAATACCGGCTCCGACCTCGCGCCGTGCAACAAGATCCACGTCTTCCTGATGGACCGGATCAAGGCCGGCATCCGCGATGGCGGCGGCATCCCGATGGAGTTTCCCGTCCATCCGATCCAGGAGACCGGCAAGCGCCCGACCGCGGCACTGGACCGCAACCTGGCGTATATCAGCCTTGTCGAAGTGCTCCACGGCTACCCGATCGACGGCGTGGTGCTGACCACCGGGTGCGACAAGACCACGCCGGCGATGCTGATGGGCGCGGCGACGGTGGACATCCCGGCCATCGCGCTCAACGGCGGGCCGATGCTGGACGGCTGGTGGAAGGGCCAGCGCGCCGGGTCGGGCACGATCATCTGGGAATCGCGGCGCCTGCTGGCCGAGGGCAAGATCGACTACGACGAGTTCATCTCCCGGGCCTGCGCCTCGGCGCCGTCGCTGGGGCATTGCAACACGATGGGCACCGCGTCGACGATGAACGCGATGGCCGAGGCGCTGGGCATGACGCTGCCGGGATCGTCCGCGATCCCCGCGCCGTTCCGCGAGCGCATGGCGATGGCCTACGAGACCGGCAAGCGGATCGTCGGCATGGTGCTGGAGGATCTCAAGCCGTCTGACATCCTCACGCGCGAGGCGTTCGAGAACGCCATCGTGGTCAACGGCGCCATCGGCGGGTCGACCAACGCCCCGCCGCACCTGCAGGCGGTCGCGCGGCATGCCGGAGTGGACCTCGACGTCAAGGACTGGGAGACGATCGGCTTCGACGTGCCGCTGCTGGTGAACATGCAGCCGGCGGGGGCCTATCTGGGCGAGAGCTTCTTCCGCGCCGGCGGCGTGCCGGCGGTGATGGGCGAGCTGGTCAGGGCCGGGCGCATCCACGGCGCTTGCCGCACGGCCTCGGGCCGGACGATGGCGGAGGTCCTGGAGGGTGTGGCGAGCGTCGATCACGAGGTCATCAAGACCTGCGCCGCACCGATGCGCGAGAATGCCGGGTTCAAGGTGCTCTCCGGCAACCTCTTCGAGTCGGCGCTGATGAAGACCTCGGTGATCTCGGAGGATTTCCGGCGCCGCTTCCTGTCGACGCCGGGGCAGGAGGGCATCTACGAGGCCCGCGCCGTCGTCTTCGAGGGACCCGAGGATTACCACGACCGGATCAACGATCCCGATCTCGGGATCGACGAGACGACGGTGCTGTTCATCCGTGGTGTCGGCTGCGTCGGCTATCCCGGCTCGGCCGAGGTGGTGAACATGCAGCCGCCCGATGCGCTGATCCGGGCGGGCGTCGCGCATCTGCCGACCGTCGGGGACGGGCGGCAATCGGGCACGTCGGAGAGCCCGTCGATCCTCAACGCCTCGCCCGAGGCGGCGGTCGGCGGGGGGCTTGCTCTCTTGCGGACGGGAGACCGGGTGCGGCTCGATCTGAACGCCAGCCGGATGGACGCGCTGGTGGACGAGGCCGAGTGGGCGCAGCGCCGCGCGGACTGGAGCTCGCCCGATCTGCACCACCAGACGCCGTGGCAGGAGATCTACCGCACCCATGTCGGCCAACTCGGCGACGGCGGCTGCCTGGAACTCGCGACGGCCTATCGCCGCATCGCGCGGGACTTGCCCCGCGACAACCACTGAAGCACACCGGCCGGGGCAGCGCGCAGAATTCTAGCTAAAATTCTGCGCCCGGCGGAGAGGTATGGGAGGACGACATGGCGCAGGGCATCGTGATCACCGGAGCGGGGAGCGGCATCGGCCGTCTCACCGGGCGGGCGTTTCTGGACGCGGGCTGGAAGGTCGCGCTGGTCGGGCGGCGGCCGGCGCCTCTGGAGGAGACGGCGGAGGGCCGCGAGGGTGCGCTCGTCCTGCCGTTCGACGTCACCGACGAGGCCGCCGTGGCCGAAGGCTTCGCGACGGTGGCGCGCGAATGGGGGCGGCTCGACGCGCTCTTCAACAATGCGGGGGTGAGCCTCGGCACCGGCATGATCGACGAGATCGAGGTCGCCGACTGGCACAACCTGCTGAATATCAACGTGCACGGCATGTTCCTGTGCGCCCGCGCCGCCTTCGGGCTGATGCGCCGGCAGGATCCGCAGGGCGGGCGGATCATCAACAACGGGTCGATCTCGGCGCATGTGCCGCGCTACGGCTCGGCGCCCTACACGATCTCCAAGCACGCGATCACCGGGCTGACGCGCTCGCTCAGCCTCGACGGGCGGGAGTTTGACATCGCCTGCGGGCAGATCGACATCGGCAACGCGCTCACCGACATGGCCGAGAAGATGACAAAGGGCGTGCCGCAGGCCGACGGCTCGGTCGCGGTGGAGCCGGTGATGGACGCCGAACACGTGGCCAGCAGCGTTCTGCACATGGCGTCGCTGCCGCTCTCGGCGAACGTGCAGTTCATGACGGTGATGGCGAGCGCGATGCCCTATATCGGACGCGGCTGAAGGTGGCCCCGGCGGCGCGCCCGCCGCCGGGGCCGGTCACGCGGCACCGGCCTGCTGGCGTTCGCGCTGCCAGATGTAGAGGCCCGCGGCGATGATCACCGCGGCGCCGGCGAGCGTCCAGACCGTCGGCCATTCCCCGAACACCACGATCGAGGCGAAGGCGGCGAGGAACACCTGGATATAGACCATCGGCGCCAGCAGCGAGGCGTCCGCCCAGCGATGCGCGATGGTGGCGCAGATGTGTCCCGCCGCGCCGAAGCCGCCGATGCCGCAGAAGACCATCCAGGTCAGCGGCGAGTCCGGCCAGGTCCAGCCCGGGATCACGAACGGAAAGAGCACCGCGGCGGCGAGGCCGGAGGACCACAGCTGCTGCGTCGCGTTCGCCTCCACCCCCGCGAGCATCCGCGTCATGATGAAGTAGAGCGACGCGAAGGTCAGCGCCGCGAGCGACAGCAGCATCGCCGGGTGGAATTCCGCGCCCCAGGGCTGGATCACGATCAGCACGCCGAGAAAGCCGGTGCAGACGGCGGCGATGCGGCGGATGCCGACACGCTCGCCGAGGATCGGAATCGCCAGAAGCGTCACCACGATCGGCCCCGAGAACATGATCGTCGTGGTCACCGTGATCGGCAGGAATTGCAGCGCCGTGAAGTTGCAGATCGTGGAGCCGGCCAGGAAGGCTGAGCGCATCACCTGCTTGCCCGGACTGTTGGAACGCAGCGCCCCGCGCCCCTCCTGCGGCAGGTAGAGCGCGAGCGCCAGGAGCGCGTGCCCGGCATAACGCGCGAACACCACCTGCAGCGCCGGCACCCCCGCCAGGATCAGCCACTTGGCGGAGGTGTCGATGCAGGTGAAGAAGCTCACCGCCAGGCACATGGTCAAAAGCCCGGCGGAGGCCCGGTCTTCGCGGGGAATTGCCTCTCCCATCAGCCGACCGACCAGGCCCCGTCGATGATGTGAGCCTGGCCGGTGGTGAAGGCGCTTTCGTCCGAGGCCAGATAAAGCGCGAGATGCGCGATCTCCTCGGCGGTGCCGATCCGGCCCATGGGCTGACGCGCGATGAAAGCCTTCTTCGCGGCCTCGTAGTCGCCGGTGGCGCGCAGTCGGTCGTGTAGCGACGGGCTGTCTACGGTGCCGGGGCAGATCGCGTTCACGCGCACGCCCTGGGTGACGTAATCGAGCGCCACGGACTTCGTCAGCGCGATCACCGCCCCCTTGGAGGCGCCGTAAACGCAGCGGCCCGGCGCCGCGACGATGCTGGAGGCGACCGAGGCGATGTTGACGATTGACCCGCCGCCGCGCTCGATCATGCCCGGCAGTACCGCCTGCATCGCCAGGAACTGCGACTTGACGTTGAGATCGAAGGCGAAGTCGAATTCGTCCTCGGTCGCGTCGAGGAGCGCGCCGGCATGCACGATGCCAGCGCAGTTGACGAGCACGTCCGGCGCGGCGGCCTCGATCGCGCGCGTCAGCGCCGCCTTGTCGGTCACGTCCAGCGCGGCCGTCTGCGCGCTCTCCAGGCCGTCCAGAAGCGCGGCATCACGGTCGGTGGCGATGACCGAGGCGCCTTCGCGCACGAAACTTTCGGCGATGGCCCGGCCGATGCCCTGGCCGGCCGCGGTGACGAACGCCGTCTTGCCCTGCAATCGCATCTCTGTGTCAGTCCTTCTTGAGGTTCTCGGAAAGCCAGTCGACCATCTGCGGGATCATCAGATCGCCGCTGCCGCCGGCCTTTGCCTCCGACAGGGTGGCGTCGGCGGCGCCGGACATGCGGCTGGCGAGGCCCAGATCCTCGGTCATCTGGCGGTAGTACCCGACATCCTTGGACCCGTTGGCGACCGAGAACGCAAGGTCGACCTTCCCGTCGACCGCGTAGTTGCGGATGAAGTCCATCATTCCCGAATGCAGCGGGCCGGCCGACATCACGCCGTAGAGCGCCTGCCGGTCGATCCCGGCGGCGTCGGCCGCGGCGAAGGCCTCGGACATCGCGGTGGCGGTGGTCATGGCGAAGAAGTTGTTGATCAGCTTGATCGTGTGCCCGTTGCCGAGCTTGCCGAGGTGAAACACGTTCTCGCCCAGAACCTCCAGCACCGGCTTGACGCTTGCATAGGCGTCCTCGTTCCCGGCGCACATGATGTTGAGCATGCCGTCCTTGGCGTGGGACGGCGTGCGCCCCAGCGGCGCGTCGAGGTAGATCGCGCCCTTCTCGGCCAGCGCGGCGCCGATCTTCAGCGTGGAGGCGGGCAGGGAGGTGCCGAAGTCGATCACCACCTGGCCATCCTTCGCGCCGGCGAGGACGCCGTCGTCGCCGAAGATCCGCGCCTCGACCTGCTCGGACGTGCCGACGCAAAGCATCACGATGTCCGTCTCTTCGGCGAGGGTGCGCGCGCTCGCGGCCTCGGTGCCGCCGCGGCCGACGGCTTCCTCGAGTCCGGTTCGATCGCGGTTCCCGAGCACCGTGACCGGGTGGCCCGCCTTCTGCAGGCATTCGACCATCGCGCGGCCCATCAGGCCGAGGCCGATGAATCCGATTTTCTCCTGTGCCATCGGGTGTCTCCGTTCTGTTTCGGTTACGTGGCCGCGCCGGTCCGCGACCGAGCGGCGGGCTGGTTGATCTGGTCCGGCCGCGGCCCGGGGCGGTCGGTGGACCGCCCCGGGCGATGCGCTCAGAGGAAGAGTGTGACGATCGGCGGCCACATCAACAGCACCGACAGCGCCAGGAGTTGCAGCGCGATGAAGGGCAGGAAGCCGCGGAAGATGTCGGTGAGCGAGATGTGCGCCGGGGCCACGGATTTCAGGTAGAACGCGGCCGGCCCGAAGGGCGGCGACAGGAAGCTGACCTGCATGTTCATGCAGAACACCACGCCGAACCAGATCGGGATGTAGCGCGCGTCGATGGAGGCGAGCCAGCCGATCTCCTCGGCCGGCAGGCGCACCACGATGGGCAGGAAGACCGGCATGATCAGCAGCACGATCCCGATCCAGTCCATGAACATGCCCATGATCAGGAAGATCAGCATCATGATCAGGATCACGCCCATGGTCGGCATCTCGGCCCCGACGATCAGGTTGGCGACGTAGTTCGGCCCGCCGGCGAGCGTGTACGCGGCCGCCAGCGCCGCGGCGCCGATGGTCACCCAGATGATCGTGCCGGTGGACTTGAGCGTTCGCATCAGGCTGTCCCAGACGATGTCGAATGTCATCTCGCGCCGGACGAGACCGATGACGAAGACGGCGACGACGCCCATGCCCGCGGCTTCGGTGATGCCGGTGATGCCGCCGTAAATCGACCCCAGCACGACGCCGATCACCACGATGGGGGCGACGAGGCCCTTGCCCATGTCCCAGCCGCGCGCCGTACGCTCGCGTCCGACGAGCAGGAAGACCACCGCCGCGAGGATCGCGAAGGCGCCGATCAGCCAGGGGATGTCGCTCATCATGCCCAAGAGGATCGGGTCGACGCCTTCGCGCACGACGTTCGCCCCGGTGGCGGTGAAGAACAGCGCCCGCAGGATCAGAACTCCGACGACCCACATGCCCAGACGCGACAGGAAACCGAGGAACATCAGCCCCTTCTCGCCGCCCTGCGGGTCCTCGTCGCCCTGTTCGGGCAGGGGAGCCTTGGACGGGTCGAGCCGGGTGATGACGATGATGTAGATGATGAAGAACGAGGCCAGCATGAAGCCGGGCAGGAACGACGCGGTGAACAGCGACTTGATCGAGGTCTCGGTCACCAGCCCGTAGAAGATCAGCACGATCGAGGGCGGGATCATCGTGCCGAGCGATCCCGACGCGCAGATCGTACCGATGGCAAGGTTCTGGTTGTAGCCCAGACGCAGCATCTGCGGCAGCGCGATCAGGCCGAGCAGCACCACCTCGCCGCCGATGATGCCGGACATCGCCGCCATGATGACCGCCATGACCGAGGTCACGATGGCGATGCCGCCGCGGGTGCGCGACAGCCAGACATTGAGCGACGAATACATGTCGCGCGCGATGCCGGAGCGCTCCAGCAGTGCCGCCATGAAGATGAACAGCGGTATGGAGATGAGGACGTAGTTCGTCATCTGCCGGTAGACCGCCTGTGCCAGCACCGACATCGGCCCCTGTCCGAAGGTGCGGAACAGGATGTCGACGTCGAATTTCAGCAGCAGCGTGACGAAGGCCAGGAAGGCCGATGCGAAGCCGAGCGGCATGCCGATCGCAAGGAGCGCGAACATCGCCAGCAACAGGATCAAGCTCAGAGTGCCGATATCCACCATGTCAGTCGTCCTTCAGCGCGCGGCGCATCGCTTCGATCTCGTGCTCGTCGGGCTCGTCGGTGTGTTTTTCCGGCGCCTTGTTCCAGTCGGCGATGAGGTTCGATACCGCCTGGATGGCGACCAGAAGGATGATGATCAGGATCGCCGGCTTCACGGTGCCGGGGATCGGCGGATCCCACGCGGTGCCGAAGGTTTCCATCCGCATCATCCGGCGCATGGCGTCGTTGTAGCCGCCCCAGATCAGCGCGAAGGTGAAGACGCAGATCAGCGACACCGAAATCACGTCGGACGCCTTCTGCATCCAGCGCGGCATCATGTCGTAGATCACGTAGATGCGGATATGGCTGCGCTGCTGCATCGCGTAGAGGCCGGCCAGAAGGAAGATGAAGGCGGCGATCCACAGCGACAGCTCGTTCGCCCAGAGCGTGGGGCGCGCGAAGACGTAGCGCGAGACGACCTCGTAGAACATCACCAGCACGATGAAGGCGATCGCGATCATCGCGAGGCGCGAACACACAAGGCTGACATAGTCGAAGAAACCTTGCGGCCTGGGCTCGATCGGGCCGATGAAGTCCGACAGGTAGAGCGAGCCGAACAACAGAGCCAGCGACAGGCAGACGATCAGGGCGATGACCAGGGGGCGCCCCCCGGGCCGGATCATCTCGTACATGCCGGCGGCGTTCTCGGGGTCGAGGATCAGCAGTACCGCCAGGATCGCCCATAGGGCAGCGGCGAGCGCGGTGAAGGCGATCATGCCCCAGCGGACGGGTGCGCGCAGTCTGCCCAGCCAGACGCTGTGTCTCGTCATCGGTCGCGACCTTTCGAAAACCGGGCGGCCGCGGGGGCCGCGGGACGGAAACGGACGGGCCTGCGGCCCGTCCGCCGTGTCGGTTCAGCCTCCGGTCCGGATCAGCCGTCTTCGCCGGAGATCAGGCCCAGGTCGGTGAGGTACGCCTTGTGGCTTTCGACCAGCGCGGCGGCCTCCGGCGTCTTCTCGGCCCAGCGGTCCCAGGCGGTCTGCGCCGCCTCGCGGAACGCGGCGCGATCCTCTTCGGCCCAATCGTGCAGCGTCACGCCCTGTTCACGCAGCTCGGCCGCGGCTTCGGCGTTCTTCTTCTCGTTCGACAGGGTGGTGTGCAGCGTCAGCTTCTGCATCGCGGTGTCGATGATCCGCTGGTGCTGCTCGCTGAGCCCGTCCCAGACCGACTTGTTGCACGCCAGGTGGTCCGACGGCATCGAGTGGAAGCCGGGATAGGTCGCGTGGTCGACGATGTCGTAGAGGCCGAGCCCGACATTGTTGGCCAGGCCCGAGGCGTCGGCGCCGTCGATGATGCCGGTCTCGAGCGCGGTGAAGATCTCCGTGAAGTCCATCACGATGGGCGAGGCGCCCAGCTCTTCGAAGATCTCGGTCTCCATGCCCGGAGGCGAACGGAACTTCCAGCCTTCCAGATCCTCGATGGTGGCCACCGGGGAGGACGACGAGAGCGATTCCTGGCCGTAGAGCCACCAGCCGATGAGCTGCATGTCGTTGGCGTTGTAGAGCTCCTGCGCCGCGTCGTAGCCGCCGCCGTAGTAGAGCCACGAGATCTGCTGCCACGGCGTGTCGTAGCCGCCCATGATGTCGCCCACGAACTGGAACGCGGCATTCTTGCCGGTCTGGTAGGCGCCGCCGGTCATGTCGCAGTCGAGGATGCCGTTGACCGCGGCGTCCCAGGTCTCGGTCGTGCCGACCACCGAGGAGGAATAGAACATCTCGATGGCGATTTCGCCGCCGGACATGGTCTCGACGTCGTCGATGAACTGCTGGGCGAGCTGGCCCGAGGGATGCTCGGTCGCGTAGTGGGTCTGGATGCGCAGGGTTACCTCCTGCGAAAGGGCCGGAACGGCGGTCAGGACGACGGCCGAGGCCGTCGCGAGAAGCGTCTTCATGGTCATGTCTGTCCTCCCTGCGGCGGCCCTCCTGAAGCCGCCTATCGTATTTGGATGCCCGTTTGGTCGGGTTCGTGCCACAGATGGTATACCATCCTGGGAAGGACCGTAGCGAAAGCGATATCGACAATCAACAAATTTTGGTATACCAAATCTCGTGATGCGAATACGTACAAGACAGGCCCGAGGGCCGGCCGGGCGATCTTGCCCGCGGCGCGAAAGGGGAGGCCTGACATGACCGAGGCAAGCCTGCCGGAACAGATCGCCTCCGAGCTGCGGCGCCATATCCTGCGCGGCAAGCTGGCGCCCGGCGCGCAGGTCAAGGAACGCGACAACGCCGCGGAACTCGGTGTCAGCCGCACGCCGATGCGCGAGGCGATCCGCATCCTCGCCAAGGAGGGCCTCGTGGTACTGCGCCCGGCGCGCAGCCCGATCGTGGCGAAGCCGTCCTACAAGGAAATCTCGGACGCGATCGAGGTGCTGCTGGCGCTCGAGAAGCTGTCGGCAGAGATCGCCTGTGCGGAGGCGACCGCGGACGATCTGACCGAGTTGCGCCGGATCACCGACCACATGAGCGAACATTTCGATACCACCGATCCGCTCGACATGTTCGAGATCGACATGAGCTTTCACACCGCCATCGCGCGGGCCTCGCACAACGACGCGCTGGCCGAGACCCACGGCGCCTATCTTGCGCGGCTCTGGCGGGCGCGATACCTCACCGCCATCAAGCGGCGGAACCGCGATCGGGTGGTCGCCCATCACACCGCGATCCTGGAGGCGCTGGAGGCGCGCAACCGAGACGCGGCGCGCGCGGCCATCGACCGCCACCTGGGCACGCTGCCGCACGACATCCGCGAGGTGTTCGAGGCGGAGCGGACGGACGCTGCCTGACCGGCGCGTTCGACACGGACAATCAACGGGAGACAATGAATGAGACTACTGCGGTTCGGCCCCGAGGGGCAGGAGAAACCGGGGCTGCTCGATGCCGACGGCAACGTGCGCGATCTGTCCGGTGCGGGCGTGCCCGATTTCGCCGGCGCGGGCGTGTCGCTAGATGCGCTCGACCGGATTCGCGCGCTCGACATCGGCAGCCTGCCGGTGGTGGACGCGCCGGGCCGGATCGGCGCGTGCCTCGCGTCGGTGCCGAATTTCCACTGCATCGGACTGAACTATTCCAAGCACGCGGCAGAAACCGGAGCGGCGGAGCCCGAGGAGCCTATCCTGTTTTCCAAGGCGAGCACCGCGCTCAGCGGCCCGTTCGACAAGGTCGTCCTGCCCAAGGGCTCGAAGAAGGGCGACTGGGAGGTCGAACTCGGCGTGGTGATCGGGGAGGAGTGCCTCTACGTTTCCGAGGCCGAGGCGCTGTCGAAGGTCGCCGGCTATTGCGTGATCAACGACGTCTCCGAGCGCGAATTCCAGATCGAGCGCGGCGGCCAGTGGGTCAAGGGCAAGTCGGCGCCGACCTTCGGGCCGACCGGGCCGTGGCTGGTGACCGCGGACGAGGTGCCGGACCCGCAGGCGCTGGCCTGTTCGCTGACGCTGAACGGCCAGGTGATGCAGGATTCGTCGACCTCGGACATGATCTTCGGCGTGGCGCATATCGTGTCCTACATGAGCCAGTTCATGAAGCTGGTGCCGGGCGACATCATCGCCACCGGCACGCCCGAAGGCGTCGGCATGGGCATGAAGCCACAGCGCTTCCTCAAGGCCGGCGACGTCATGGAAGTGACGATCGAGACCCTGGGCACGCAGCGCCAGGAAGTGACGGCCGCCTGAGGCGCGCCATCGCGAAGGGTGGGCAATCTGCCCACCCGTCCGTGGCACCGGGGGTGGGCCGATTGCCAACCCTACGACCGCTTCTTGATCGGCGTGCCGTAGAGTTCCATCCGGTGACCCTCGAGCCGGTAGCCCAGGCGCTCGGCGATCTTTTCCTGCAGCGCCTCGATCTCGGGATCGACGAACTCGATCACCCGGCCGGTGGTCAGGTCGATGAGGTGGTCGTGATGTTCGCGCTCGGCGTCCTCGTAACGGGCGCGGCCGTCGCCGAAATCGACCCGCTCCAGGATCCCCGCTTCCTCGAACAGTTTCACCGTCCGGTAGACCGTGGCGAGCGAGATCTTCGGGTCATGCAAAGCGGCGCGCGCGTGCAGTTCCTCGACGTCCGGGTGGTCCGACGATTCGTCCAGCACCTGCGCCACGACGCGGCGCTGGCCGGTCATGCGCAGGCCCTTGTCGGTGCAGCGGCGGGCGATGGTGTCGGTCATGGATCCTGCGGCGCGGGTGGTCTTTCTGATAGCGTGGCGCGCGGGGGCACGCCAAGGGCGCGCGTGCCGCGACGCAGGTAGAGCGCCAGCGCGGTGACGACGATGGCGCCGCCGGCCAGCATCCGCGGCGTCGGCGCCTCGCCGGTGCCGAGCCAGACCCAGAGCGGGCCCAGCACCGTCTCCAGCAGCATCAGCAGGCTGACCGTCGCCGCCGAGGTGCGGCGCGAGGCGCTGGAGAGCGCGAAGAAGGAGGCCGGCAGGATCACGATTCCAGTCACCAGGATAGCCCAGACCTGCCCGTCGCCCAGGCGCGCGGGGCCGGTGATCGCGATCCCCATGAGGCCGGCCACAAGCCCGCCGACGCCCATCGCCAAGAGCAGCGGCACCTGCGGGTGGTGCCGCAGGGTGACGAAGTTCGTCGCCAGCGACATCGCCACGCCGAGCCCGCAGAGCGCCCCCCAGAGCGCCGAACGGTCGATCTCCATCGGCCCGCCGGTCACCGCGAGCGCGATGCCGCAGAGCACAACGGCGATGGTCACCCAGGTCGCGCGAGACGTCCGCTCGCCGTACAGGATGCGACCCAGCACCGCCGCCCAGACCGGCACCGTCGCCACGGCGAGCAGCATCACGGCGACGGGCGCAAGCGCGATGCCGGCGGGAAAGAGCGTGTTGTTGACGAATTGCGCGGCGATCACCGTCAGGCCGGCGGCGCTGCCGAGCGCCGCGAAGTCCCGTGCCCGCGTGCCGGAGGTCAGCACCCAGGCGATCAGGAAGATGCCGGCCATCGATGGCGCGCGCCAGGCGAGCATCTGCAAGCCATCCATGCCCGACAGGCGCATGAAGAGCGCGTCGGGCGTGAGCAGCAGCGCGCCAAGACAGGCGAGCGCGGGACCGGAGAGGCGGGTATGGGGCATGGGATATGTGCGGCCCGCCGAGGCGGGCCGGGGCCGTCAGGCGTAGAGCGGCGTCAGGCCCTGCTGCACGTGCAGGGCGTTCACGGTCGGCTCGTCGAGCTCCAGCGCCTTGGCAAGACGGTCGAGATATTGCGCCTCGGCCTCGGTGTCGACGCGGATCGTCATCAGCGAGGCGGAATAGATCGGCATGCGTTGGGTCGCCGGTGTCGCGGCGGCGAGCGCTTCCACGTCGACCGGCGCCGCGAGTTCCTTCTTCACGAAGGCGATGTCCTCGGCGCTGGCGTCGTCGCCCACGAGTTCGAGGATCTTCGCCTTCTCGTCCGCGTCGATCTCACCGTCCGCCTTCGCGGCCTGGATCATGGCGCGGAGCATCAGCCCGGCGCTCTTCTCCATCTCCGGCGCAGTCTCTTCGGCGTTGAACTGGTCGAGCAGCTGGCTCACGCCCTTGCCGCCCATCGCTCCGGCCCCGCCGGCCGCGGCGAGCATGCCCGCGACGCCGCCGCTGCCCTGCGACGTGGAGGAGAGCATGCCGCTGCCGGGCTTCGGCGCCGTGCCCGCGGCACCGCCCATCATCAAGGACAGATCGAAGCCCGAGGCGCGCATCTTGTCGAGGATCGCCTGCATGGGTTGCGTCGCCTGCGCCGCGCCGCCCTGCATCGCCTGGCTCATCTGGGTGCCGGCCTGGGTCATCGGATGCTGACCCTTGAGCTGCTTGCCGCCGCCGAACAGGCCGGCGAGGCCCTGGCTGCCGCTCATCCGGTCGACCCCGCGGGCGGCGGCGTAGCCGATGGCAACCTTGGCGAGCGTTTTCATCATGCCCATGGGACGGCTCCTTCCGAGACGGGGATCATGCGCACAGACTGACACATCGGACCGGTCCATGCGAGCGATTCAGGCGTAGCGATCAGAACAGCCGCAAGGCGCGCAGCGCCAGCCAGACGAGCCCGCCGAGCCCGAGGCTCGCGAGCGTCAGGACGGCGAAGGCGGCAGGCGTCTCCACGCCCGGCATCCCGGCGACGTTGACACCGAACAGGCCGGTCAGGAAGCTCATCGGCAGGAAGATCGCCGCAACGATCGACAGCGCGTAGGAATGCCGCGACAGCCGTGCGTTCTGCTTCATGTCCACATGATCGGCCAGCGCGGCGAGCCGGTCGCGGATCGCGCTTGTCTCCTCAACCGCGCGCTGGGCGCGGTCGGCCAGCTCCGACAGGTCCTCGCGCGCCTCGGCATCGATCAGCGGCAGGCGCGGGTCGGTGAGCGCGTGCAGCGCGGCCGCCTGCGGGCCGAGGTAGCGGTGCAGGCGGATGGCGGCGGTGCGCAGTTCGGGCAGCGACTTTCGGCCGGGATCGCGGTCGTCGACGAAGAGGATGTCCTCCAGCTCGTCGACCCGGTCCTCGAGCGCGACGGAATGCGTTTCGATCCGGTCGGTGAAGTTGGCGGCGAGCGACACCAGCAGCATCTGCGGCGATTGCGGGGCGCGGCCGGCCGCGGCTTCCGCGCCGATCTCCTGCGCGCCGCGCACCGGCCGGCGGCGGACCGAGACGACGGTCTCCGGCGCCACCCAGAGCCGCAGCGCAACCATGTCCTCCGGATCGTCGGCCTCGGGGTCGAGGTTGAGCCCGCGCAGGATCGCGATGATGCCGTTCTGGTGGGCGAGCGCGCGCGGGCGCGTCTCGGGCTGCGACAGGATCTCGGCGGCACGTTCGGGCAGGCTGGCGAAGAGCCAGCTTTCCGTGCCCGGCCGGGTGATGTCGCAGTGAATCCAGCGATACCCCTCGGCGGGCTGCGGGGCGTCCGGGCGGGTCGCGCGCGCGAAACCGTCCGGCGCGATGTCGTAGGCGAAAAGCGGGGTCATGCGGGGTCCGTCGGCTGTCTCCGGACGAACCGTAACGCAAGGCGGGCGGTTCCGGTACGTGCAGGGCTGGCGGGCGGCGCGGAGGGAGAGGGCGGGAGCGAGGGGCCGGCCCCTCGCGCTCCCCGGAGTATTTGAGGCCCAAAGAAGCAGGGGCGGCGCCCCGGCCGGACGTGGGACGCGCCGGCGGCGATCGGGCCTGCCGGGAGGGACGCATTGGGGTGCTCGACCCGGGGGGCGATTTCGGTGCACTCTCGGCGCATGATGCCGTCGACATCCGGACGCCTGCTGATCGGCGCTGCCGTGGGAAGCGGGATCGCCGCGCAGACCGCGGAGGTCGGCGGCGCCGATCTGCTCCTGGCGGTCAACGCGGCGCGGATGCGCAACATGGGCGCACCGTCGATCGCCGGCATGTTGCCCTGTCACGCGGCCAGCGCGATGACAGATGCGTTCGCGGCCCGGGAGATTCTGCCGCGGGTTTCGGTGCCGGTTCTTCTGGGAGTCAATTGCTGGGATCCGGACTTCACGCCGGAGGCGGCGCTCGACCGTGTGGCCGAGCAAGGCTTTGCCGGCGCCGTGAATTTTCCCAATGCCACGCTAATGCCGC
The DNA here is from genome assembly GCF_900112685.1 of Roseivivax sediminis. Classification (GTDB taxonomy): domain Bacteria; phylum Pseudomonadota; class Alphaproteobacteria; order Rhodobacterales; family Rhodobacteraceae; genus Roseivivax; species Roseivivax sediminis. The sequence continues at coordinate 87,837 of NZ_FOMS01000001.1, read as the reverse complement.
GGGCGATGCGGCAGATGCTGGACCGGGCCGGACGGGGGTTTCGCCGCGAGATCGAGACGCTCGCGCGGGTGCAGGCGGCCGGCTACCGGGCGCTCTATTATTGCGGGGCACGCGAGCATGCGCAGGCGGCCGCCGAGGCGGGGCTCGACATGATCCTGCTGAATTTCGGCTGGAACGCCGGCGGCTCTCTTGGCCATGCGCGGCGTGCCTCGCTCGAGGAAGTCGGCCTGATCGCGCGCGACTACGCCGCGCTCGTGCGCCGCATCCATCCCGGCGCGCGGATCCTGCTGGAGGGCGGGCCGGTGGTCTCGGCCGAGGACCTGGGGCATGTCGCCCGCGTCGCCACCCTCGACGGCTATGTCGGCGGCTCGACGCTCGACCGGATGCCCTACGAGGAATCGGTGACCAACCGGATCGCCGGCTACCGGCAGGCCGGCCGCCGGCAGGACGAGCTGACGCAGCGGCAGGAGGCGCTTCTGCGATGGGGAAGGGGTCACGGATTCTCCGGACGCTCGAAGCCCGTCCTGGCTTGCCTGGAGCATCTCGGGGCGCTGTCGCGCGCGCGCCGGTCGCTGGCGGTGACGCTGGAGCGGGGCATGCCGCTGGCGCCGGTGCTCTCGGCGCTCGACCGGCGGCGGCGAGACGTGCCGCAGGTCGATGGCCGCACAGACCCGGGCCCGCGCCTGTCCCGGCGGCTGTTCGGGCACGACGCGGAGGGCGGCAACGAGGCCGGCCTTCTGACGGCGCCCGGCTGCGAGACCATCATCGTGCGCGACATCGACCGGGCGCTGCCGTCGCTGCAGCAGCGGCTGGCGCGCAGCCTCGCGAGCGGCGCGCTGGTGACGTCGCGCCGTCGTCGCCGCATAAGGGTCACGGCACGGGTGATCTTCCTGTTCGAGCGTGGCTCGGACGAGCCGCTCCTGCCGGATGATCTGCACCCGGACCTCGTTGCGCTGCTGTCGGGGTGGACGGTGCGGCTGCCGCCGCTGCGACAGCGCGTCGAGGATCTGTCCGAGGTCATGGCGGCGCTCGCGGCCGAAGCGGGTCTGGACGCCGCCGATCTGCCGCCGCTCGGCGCCGGCGCGCTGGAGCGGTTGCGGCGCCATCCCTGGCCGGGCAACGAGGCGGAGCTTGCCCGCGTGATCGGGCGCCTCGCGGCACGCGGTGCCGCCGGCGACGTCGGCGGCACCGAAATCGCCGCCTTCCTCGATGACGGCGAAGCGGCGCGACCGCCGCCAGAGACGGCCGCCGACCTCGAGAAGCGGCAAATCGTGGAAGCGCTCTGGCGCAACGACTTTCATCGCGGCCGCACGGCCGAGGCGCTGCACATCTCGCGCAAGACGCTCTACAACCGAATGGCGCGACTGGGGCTCAAAGACTGATCCCGGACGGGGGCAGGAGGGCGGCGTCAAGGCCGAGCGCGTCCTCTCCGGGCGCGCGCAGGCCGAGGATCGGCAGAGCGTCGCTCTGCGCGGCGACCGAGCGCTCAAGCGCCGCCCGTCGCGCCAGCGGCACCGCGCCGGTGACGAAGTCGGGCACGGGCGGCACCACGAGAAGCGCCGAGGGCCCTGCCGACAGCGCCGCATCCACGTCGCGCGGGGTCGAGACGGTGGCGATCGTCGACAGCCCCGCCGCGGCGAGATCGGTCAGCACGCGCATCTCGCGCCCGTGGTCGAGGTCCACCTCCGACAGGTAGCGCCGGAACGCGTGTTCGTGCTGCCCGACGCTGGGCAGGTTGCACACCCAGCGGCTGTGGCGCGCGATCTGCCGGGACAGCCGTTCGGTTAGCAGATTGGGATCGGCCAGGAACAGGCCGAGCGCTTGCGGGCACGCCTCCCCGAGCGCATCGAGAACGTCCTGCGCCCCGCCGAAAGTCGGCAGAAGGAGCGCCACGACCGGCGGCATCTCCGCAGGGGGCAGCCCCACCGATGCGGTCACGAGCGCATCGGGGAGGGACCGCGACGCTGCCGTGTGCCGTTGGATCGGCCATTTGGAGAATCTACGCATTCGAGGCCATGTTTACCCAATATTACCCAAAATAGCGTGCCGAGACTGTTGAGCGACTGTCTCGGGCCGTGGAATGCTCGGGTCATCGCGGACGGACGTGGCTCTGCCACACCGCGATGCGGGAGAACAATCCGGATCGACTGCATCCCAGAGGGGAGGCTGGCCAGCGGCGCGACGCGTTGCCGGACGGAGGCGTCGTGCCCGCACCGGAAACAGGGGAGGAGACGCCACCAATGCTATGCACCGCGACTGAAGGGCCAGGCCGGCCATGATCGAGACGCTGGCCGACATCAACTGGCGGCTCTTCGCCATCGTCACGCTGAACGGGCTCACGCTCGCCTCGCTGTATTTCATCGTGGCGAGCGGGTTCTCCCTGATCTTCGGGCTGATGCGGGTGGTGAACATGGCGCATGGCTCGCTCTACCTGCTCGGGGCCTATGTGGGGTTCGAGGTGTCGGAGGCGACGGGAAGCTGGATCCTCGGCATCCTCGCCGCCGGTGTGGTCGTGGCCGCTGCGGGTGCCGCGTTGCAGGTGTCGATCCTGTCCTGGATGCAGGGGCAGGACCTGCGACAGGCGCTCGCGACCATCGGCGTGTCCATCGTCGCGGCGGACCTGATGCTGGCCCAGTGGGGCGGATCGGCCTACCAGATCGCGCTGCCCGAGGCGGTGTCGACCTTCGTGCCGGTGCCGGTCGCGGGACGCTACGCGATGGCGCGGCTGATGCTGATCGGCTTCGCGCTTGTGATCGGCGTGGCGCTCTGGCTCATTCTCAACCGCACCCGCATCGGCATGCTGATCCGCGCCGGTGTCGATGACCGCCGGATGCTGGAGGCGATGGGCGTGAACGTCCCGCTCGTCTTCGTCGGCGTTTTCGCCATCGGCGCGGGGCTGGCCGGCATGGCGGGGGTGATCGGCGGGTCGGTCCTGTCGGTCTCGCCGGGCGAGGATGCGCGCTACCTGCTGTCGTCGCTGATCGTGGTGATCGTCGGCGGCATGGGGTCGATCCCCGGCGCCGCGATCGGCGCGCTGCTGGTGGCGATGGCCGAGACCTACGGGCTCGCCTATACGCCGACCTACGGCATCGTCTACACCTTCGCGATCATGGTCGCCGTGCTCGCCGTGCGCCCGCAGGGTCTGCTGGGGAGGGCCGCCTGATGCGCTGGATCCTGCCCCTCGCCGTGATCGCCCTGCTGCTGGTCTATCCCTTCGTCGTCAACAGCTTCTGGCTGGTGCAGATCGGCGGCCGCACCCTGGGCTTCGGGACCATCGTCCTCAGCCTCGTCTTCCTGACCGCCTATACCGGCATGCTCAGCCTCGCGCAGATGAGTGTGGCGGGCGTCGCGGGCTACGCGACCGCCTATTTCACCGCGCCCACGAGCGGTGTCGGCCTGCTGCTGCCCTGGCCGCTGGCACTGATCCTCGCGCTCGGCCTCGCCACGGTGGCGGGGCTCCTGATCGGCCTCGTCGCGGTGCGCACGCGGGGGATCTACACGCTGATGATCACGCTCGCCGTGGCGATGGCGTTCTACTTCCTGACGCTGCAGAACTACGACCTGTTCAATGGCTATACCGGCTTCAACAACGTCCAGCCGCCGGTGATCCTGGGCCTCGACCTCGGTGCGAACTTGCCGTTCTACTACATGAGCGTCGTTCTCGCCGCGGCATGCTATTTCGGTGTCCGCCATGTCGTGCGCACACCCTTCGGGCTGGCGCTGCAAGGGCTGCGGGACGAACCCGACCGGCTGCGTGCGCTGGGCTACAACGTGCCGCTGCTGCGCGTGCTGGCCTTCGGGCTCGCGGGGTTCATCGCCGGGATCGGCGGCATCCTGAACATCTGGCTGAACGCCTCGATCTCGCCCGGCTCGGTCGCTCTGAACCCGGTGATCGACGTGCTGATGGCCGGCGTGCTCGGCGGCATCGGCCACCCGATCGGGGCCTATATCGGCGCGTTCGTGTTCACCGTCGTCGACAACTTCGCCATCGATTTCATCGCCCGCGAGCGGTTCAACACGCTGATCGGCCTGATCTTCCTGGCCATCGTGCTGTTCTCGCCCGACGGGCTGACCGGCCTTGTCCACCGCGCCTGGACGCGGGGGACCGGATGGGCGCGCCGCAATGACGGCGACGCCCGAGAGACCGACGATATCGGAAAATGAGGAGGTATCCCGATATGAACACCCAACGCTTCATGCTGGGCACGGCGGCGACGCTTGCCGCGCTCATGGGCTCCACCGCGCTCGCGCAGGACGGCGAGACCATCACCATCGGCGGGCTCGCCACGCTCGAAGGGCCGTTCGCGGCACCGGGCGAGGACGGCCTGCGCGGCGTCGAGCTGGCGATCCACGAGTTCGGCGGCGAGATCGCCGGCCACCCGATCGAGTTCATCACCGCGTCCTCGGACGGCAACCCCGACGTCGCGCTCGAATCCGCCCGCCGCCTGGTGGAGCAGGACGGCGCCGACATCATGGTCGGGCCGCTCTCGGGCTCCGAAGGCATCCGGATCGCGCAATACGCCAAGGAGCAGCCCGGCACCACGTTCCTCAACGGCGGCTCCGCGGCGATCGAGACGACGCTGGTGGACCCGGCCGAGAACTTCTTCCGCTTCAACACCGAGGGCGCGCAATGGACCGCGCCCCTGGGCGAGTACGTCGTGAACGAGCGCGGCTGGGACAACATCGTCATCGTGTCCGAGGACTACTCGTTCCCCTACGCGCAGATCTTCGGCTTCATGGCCACCTACTGCGAGGCCGGGGGCACCGTGGCCGACAAGTACTTCACGCCCGTCGGCAACAACGACTATTCCTCGGTGATCGCGCAGCTGCCGCTGGAAGCCGGAGAGATCGACGGCATGTACGTCGTGCTCGGCGGTTCGGACGCGGTGAACTTCCTGTCGCAATACGCGCAGATGGGCGGGCAGCTTCCCATCGTCGGCGGTACCAACGTGACCGACCAGACCGTGCTGACCACCCAGGGCCCGGCGCGCGAGCTTCTGCCCGGCATCCTGTCCTCGGGCCCGGTGTCGGACAACGACGACCTCGAGGCGTGGGAAGAGTTCAAGCAACTCTACCGCGACTACTATGGTGACGAGGGCCTGCCGTCGCCGTCGCTCTTCGCGTCGAACTACTACACCAACACGAAGGCCGCGCTGCTGGCACTGCAGGAGGTCGAGGGCGACCTGTCCGACAACCACGCCGCGTTCAACGAAGCGCTTGCCAACCTGGAGTTCACCAGCCCGACGGGCACCGTGAGCCTCAACGAGAACCGGCAGGCGACCGCCGCGATCTACATCAACGAGGTGGTGGAGCAGGAAGGCGGTTCCCTCGCGCTCGAACCGCTGGAACGGATCGAGAGCGTGGACCAGTATCTCGGGCTCGACCGGGAGACCTACATGGAGCTTGGTCTGCCGTCCCGCGAAAACCCGTCCTGCCCGTCGTGATGCAGGCGGCTCGCCAGACTACGGAGGAGGCCCTCGCGATCGAGGGCCTCACCCGCCGCTTCGGCGCGCTCGTGGCGGTCGATGACGTGACCTTGCGCGTCTCGGCCGGAGAACGCCGGGCGGTGCTTGGCGCCAACGGCGCAGGCAAGACGACGCTGTTCAACATGATCGCGGGCGATCTGCCCCCGAGCGCCGGGCATATCCGGCTCTTCGGAGAGGACATCACCGAGCTATCGCCGCAAAAGCGCGTACTGGCGGGGGTGCGCCGCACCTACCAGAAATCGCTGGTTTTCGGCGGCATGACCGTCAGAGACAACCTTTATGTCGCGATCCGCGGCGCCACGGGCCCGCGGCTGACGATCTGGAAGCGGGCCGAAAACCAGCCCGACCGCGCGCAGACCGACGCGCTGGCCGAGCGGGTGGGGCTGACCGACCGGCTCGACACGATGGCGAATGAACTCAGCCACGGCGAGCAGCGCCAGCTCGAGCTTGGCATGGCGCTGGCGCATCCGCCGAAACTGCTGCTGCTGGACGAACCCGCGGCGGGCCTGTCGACCCGCGAGCGCGAGTCGCTGGTGGCCATGCTGGCCGACCTTCCGCGCGATCTGACGCTGATCCTGATCGAGCACGATCTGGATATCGCGCTGAAGGCCGTCGACTACGTCAGCGTCATGCACAACGGCCACCTTCTGGCCGAAGGCACACCGGCCGAGATCTCGGCCAACCAGGACATCCAGGACATCTACATGGGCCGCCATGGCAAATGACCCGCTTCTGAAGGTCGAGGACCTGCACGTCTATTACGGCTCCAGCCACGTCCTGCACGGGCTGTCGCTGGAGGCGGGGACGGAGCCCCTGTCCCTCGTCGGCCGCAACGGCATGGGCAAGTCGACGCTCTGCCAGGCGATCATGGGCCTTGTTCCGGCCGCGCGCGGCGAGGTCCGGCTCGGCGGCGAACGGCTCAACGGGCGCCGCGCCTACAGGGTGGCGCGCGCCGGGGTGGGCTACGTGCCGCAGGGGCGCCGCGTGTACCGCTCGCTCAGCGTGGAGGAGCACCTGAAGCTCGTCGGAAAGCCCGGCGGCGAATGGACGATCGAGCGTATCTACGACACCTTCCCCCGCCTTGCGGAGCGTCGCAAGAACGGCGGCGGCGCGCTGTCGGGCGGAGAGCAGCAGATGCTGGCGATCTCCCGCGCGCTGCTGCTGAACCCGCGGCTTCTGGTCATGGACGAGCCGACCGAGGGGCTGGCGCCGGTGATCGTCGATCACGTGGTCGAGGTTCTGCGCGAGATCGGCCGGTCGGGTGTCGGGCTGCTGCTGGTGGAGCAGAACCTGAGCGTCGCCACGCAGGTCAGCGACCGGATCATGGTGATGATGAACGGCGAGATCGCGCTGGAGACCGATGCGGAGTCTCTGCTGAACGACCGCGCGCTGCGCAACCGCTATCTCGGTGTGGCCGCCGAGGCTTGAGGGAGGAAACAGGATGACCACGCGCATCTACCTCGCAGGGACCTGCGACACGAAATATCCTGAACTCGACTACGTCCGCGACCGCATCCGCGCGGCGGGTGCGGAGGTCGCGCTCGTGGACCTGTCGACCACCGAAAGCCCGCCGAGCGGCGCCGACATTCCGGCCCGCGAGGTCGCGGCGCACCACCCGGACGGCGCCGACGCGGTCTTCACCGGCGACCGCGGCAGCGCCGTCGCGGCGATGGCAGAGGCGTTCGAGCGGTTCGCGCGCGGCCGCGAGGACCTCGCGGGCCTGATCGGGATCGGTGGCTCGGGCGGCACGGCGCTCATCACGCCGGCGATGCGCACGCTCGACGTGGGGGTGCCGAAGCTCATGGTGTCCACCGTCGCGTCGGGCAACGTGGCCCCCTATGTCGGGCCGTCGGACGTGACGATGATGTACTCGGTCACGGACGTCGCGGGTCTCAACCGCATCTCGCGCCGGGTTCTCGCGAACGCTGCCGGGGCCATCGCCGGCATGGCCCGCGCAGAGGTGCCGGCGGCGGACGTCAAGCCGGCGCTCGGCCTGACCATGTTCGGCGTCACCACGACGTGCGTGAACCAGAGTGTGGAGCGGCTGTCGGATACCTACGACTGCCTCGTCTTCCACGCCACCGGCACCGGCGGGCAGTCGATGGAGAAGCTGGTGGAGTCGGGCCTCGTCGAGGGCGTCATCGACACCACCACGACCGAGATCTGCGATCTGCTGTTCGGCGGCGTCTTTCCCGCCACCGAGGACCGGCTTGGCGCCATCGCGCGCACGCGGGTGCCGTATGTCGGCTCCGTCGGGGCGCTCGACATGGTGAATTTCGGGGCTCCGGACACGGTGCCGGAGCGCTACGCCGGCCGGCTTTTCTACGAACACAACCCGCAGGTCACGCTGATGCGGACCACGCCGGAAGAGAACGCCGAGATGGGCCGCTGGCTGGGCGCGAAGCTCAACGCCTGCGAGGGACCTGTGCGGTTCCTCTTGCCCGAGGGCGGCATCTCCGCCCTCGACGCGCCGGGCGCGGCCTTCCACGACGATGCCGCGCGGACCGCCCTCTTCGAGGCGCTCGAGGCCACGGTGGAGCAGACACAGACCCGCCGCCTTGTCCGCGTGCCCCATCACATCAACGATCCCGCCTTCGCCGACGCGCTCGTCTCGGCCTGGCGGGAGACAACGACAGGAGGTCAGTGATGCCCCGCATCCCCCGCGAGGAGATCCTCGCCAAGTTCCGCCGCATGATCGACGAGGGCCGGCCCATCGTCGGCGGCGGCGCCGGCACCGGCCTTTCGGCCAAGTGCGAGGAGGCCGGCGGCATCGACCTCATCGTGATCTACAATTCCGGGCGCTACCGCATGGCCGGGCGCGGCTCTCTCGCCGGGCTCCTGGCTTACGGCAACGCCAACGACGTGGTGATGGAGATGTCCCGCGAGGTGCTGCCCGTGGTACGCGAGACGCCGGTCCTCGCCGGGGTCAACGGGACCGATCCGTTCTGCAACTTCGACTGGTTCCTCGACCAGCTGAGCGCGGTTGGCTTTTCCGGGATCCAGAACTTCCCGACCGTGGGCCTGATCGACGGGACCTTCCGCGCCAACCTCGAAGAGACCGGCATGGGATACGGGCTGGAGGTCGACCTCGTCGCCCGCGCGCGGGGCAAGGACCTGCTGACCACGCCTTACGTCTTCAATGCCGCCAACGCGCAGGACATGGCCCGCGCCGGTGCCGACATCGTCGTCGCCCATATGGGCCTGACGACCGGCGGCGCCATCGGCGCGGAAACCGCCCTGACGCTCGAGGATTGCGTGGACGAGGTCAACGCCATCGCCGACGCCGCCCGCACGGTGCGCGACGACGTCATGGTGATCTGCCACGGCGGCCCGATCGCGATGCCGGACGACGCGGCCTTCATCCTGGACAATTGCCCCGGGTGCCACGGCTTCTACGGCGCAAGCTCCATGGAGCGGCTGCCGACCGAGAACGCGCTGATCGCCCAGACGCGCGAGTTCAAGGCATTGAAACCCGGCGCGGCCCGGTGACGGAGGAGAACATGGCAAAGGTCTATATCAGCGATATCATCGAGGCGCCCGTGGACAAGGTCTGGGCCTTGGCGCGGGACTTCAACGGTCATGGCGACTGGCATCCCCGGATCGCCGAAAGCACCATCGAGGACGGCTTGCCGCCCGATCAGGTCGGCTGCGTGCGCAATTTCACCCTCACCGATGGTGGCCATCTACGCGAGCGCCTGCTGAGCTTCAGCGATCTCGACCACGCGTTCACCTATTCGATCATCGTCTCCCCGATGCCGATCGAGAACTACGTCGCCACCTTCCGTTGCACCCCGGTGACCGAGCGGGGCGCGACGTTCGTCGAGTGGTGGGCGACCTTCGAGGTCGGCGCCGAGGACGAGGCGGAGATCCGGCAGGCGGTGGGGCAGGAGACCTTCGCCGCCGGCATCCGCGCGCTGGCGGAACGGCTCGCCGGCGGCTGACCGCCGGCGCGCGCGGGACCGATCAGGTGCCGCAGAAGGTGGCCGGCACGCGCTCCGCGGGAAGCGGCGCGCGGGTCAGGTCCTCGGCGCCGGGCTGGTCCTCGTAGGGGCGGGCCAGAACGGCGTTCAGCCGGTGGAAGCGGGCGTCGTCGCCTTCGGTCGCCGCCTCGATCATCTGCTCGATCCGGTGGTTGCGCGGGATGAACGCCGGATTGGACCGGGCCATCTGCGCCTCTGGCTCCGGCTCTTCCTCAATGCGGGCGCGCCAGCGCGGTTCCCATTCGTCGAAGGCCGCGCGGTCGGTGAAATTGTCGCGCGCGGTGCCGGTCAGCAGGCCCCGGAAGGTGTTGGTGAAATCGGCCTGGTTCGCCTGCATCCGGGTCAGAAGATCGGCGACGAGCGTCGCGTCCCCGTCGCGCGGGGTCGAGATGCCGATCTTGGCGGCGAAGCGATGTTCCCACTCCGCGCGGATCACGTCGGGCATGGCGTGGACCTGCCGGGTGAACGGCTCCACCGACGCCTCGGGGTCGGGCATGAGCTGGAGAAGCGAGGTGGCCAGCTGCGCCATGTTCCACACGATGATGTCGGCCTGGTTGGCAAAGCCGTAGCGGCCGAACCGGTCGATGGAGGAAAACACCGTGTCGGGGTGGTAGTCGTCCATGAAGGCACAGGGGCCGTAATCGATGGTCTCGCCCGAGAGCGTGCAATTGTCGGTGTTCATCACGCCGTGGATGAAACCGACGCTCATCCATTGCGCGACGAGCGCGGCCTGCCGGTCGATCACGCGCTGCAGCAGATCGGCGGGGTCGGTCACGTCTGGGTAGTGGCGGTCGACCGTGTAGTCGTAGAGGGCGCGCAGCGCCTCGATGTCCTGGCGCGCGGCGAAGATCTGGAAGGTGCCGACACGGATGTGGCTGCGCGCGACGCGGGTGAGGACGGCGCCGGGCAGCGGCGCCTCGCGCACGACCTCCTCGCCGGTGCGGACGGCGGCGAGGGCGCGGGTGGTGGGGATGCCGAGGGCGTGCATCGCCTCGGACACCACGTATTCGCGCAGCACCGGGCCGAGCCAGGCGCGGCCATCGCCCATGCGCGAATACGGCGTGGGACCGGAGCCCTTGAGCTGGATGTCGCGGCGGACCCCGTCGGTGCCGATCACCTCGCCCAGGAGATGCGCGCGGCCGTCGCCGAGCTGCGGGTTGAACTGGCCGAACTGGTGCCCGGCATAGAGCTGCGCCAGCGGCGCCGCGCCCGAGGGCACCTCGGAGCCCGAGAAGACGCGGGCGAGCGTGGCATCATCCGCCTCGCCGATGCCGAGCGTATCCGCCAGTGGCCGGTTCCAGGCGACGAGCGACGGCTGCGCCACGGGCTTGGGGTCGAGGCGAGAGTAGAAGCCCGGGGGCAGGGCGGCGTAACTGTTGTCGAACGGGATCGCGAAGGTCATGGTGGATACATAGGAGTCGGGGCGGCTATGTGCCACCCGTGCGCCGACGATGCCCGGAGGGCGCGATGCGCCCGTAGGCCCCTCAGCCGAGAAGGCGCGTCATGTACATGTAGTCCTCCCGCGGCTTGAAGCGTGCACGGGCGTAAAAGCTATGAAGTTGCGTGTCGCTCCGGTCCGCCTCGAGGTGGAGGGCGCGCACGCCGGCTTCGCGCAGGGCCTTGGCGATTCCTTCGAGCGCATCGGAGCCCATGCCGCGGCCGCGTACGGCGGCGCGGACGTAGACCTCGTCGATGATGGCATCGAGTCCGCCGAACTCCACCGACCAGCCGAAGGTGACGACGATGTAGCCCACCGGCGCCTTTCGCGGGCCGATCAGCCAGACCGCGCCGTGCGGCGAGCCTTCAAGCAGCGGGGCGATTGCGCTTTCCTGATGATCGGCATCGGTATCGAAGCCGCTTTCGGCGTGGAAGGCGGCGACCATCGGCAGAAGCTTCGGTGCGTCTTCCGGACCGGCAAGGTGGAGCGATTTCACGGGTGTAGGTCTCCGGTTCGCGGCTTAGTCGGAGGCGGGCACGCGGCCCTCGAACGTGCCGGAGGCCGAAACCGGTGCGACGCCCTCGACGGGGATGAAGTTCCAGTCCTCGTCGGTCTCGAGCGCGACGAGCTCGGGCGCGTCGAAGGTGAAGGATAGCCGCTCGCCATCGTAGTCGACATCCGACATGTCGGCGCGCGTGCCGCTGTCGGAGGTGGCGAACCAGGCGGTCTCGCCCTCGCGCCACTCAATGCCGGCGCCGTCGCCCGGCGCGTCGCGGAAGGGGCCGATCGTGGCCGACAGGTAGGGCGGGGCGGGCTGACCGCCGGCGCCCGGTGCGGCGGCGGTGACGGTGATGACCGTGAAGCCGCCGGCTTCGGTCACGCCAACGAAGTCCGATCCGCCCTCATTGTCCGCCAGCGCGTAGAGCGTGTGGTCCGTGCCCTCGACGGTCGCCTCGAAGGTGCCCAGCACCTCCCAGCGCGGGGCGAAGTCCTGCGCGGCGGCAAGGCCGGGCAGGGCGGCGAGAAGGGCGGAAAGCGAGAGGCGGGGCATGGCGGGTCTTTCGATCTGTGAAGCGGAGCGCGCCAGCGTCAGAGCCGGGCGAGGCGGTCGGTCAGCAGGGCGAAGAAACGGTCGGCGTCGAGATCGCCCATGAAGGTGGCGTTGGGCGCGCGGGACGTGACGCCCCACCAGTCGGCGACGGTCATGCCGAGGGTAAGCTCGGCAGTCGTCTCGATCTCGACGTTGATGTGGCGGCCGGTGAAGATCTCCGGCTCGATCAGGTAGGCGGTCACGCAGGGATCGTGCAGCGGCGCGCCGAGAGAGCCGTACTTGTCCTTGTCGAACCGTTCGAAGAAGTCGGTCATCTCTGCCACTGCGCGGCCGACGGGCGTGCCGAGCGCGCGGAAGGCGTCGTTGCGCGGGCCGGTCACCAGCGCCTTGTGCGTCACGTCGAGCGGCATGACCGTCAGCGGCACACCGGACGCGAAGACCTGCGCCGCAGCTTCGGGGTCGACGTAGATGTTGAACTCGGCCGTGGGCGTGATGTTGCCCACCTCGAAATAGGCGCCGCCCATGAGCACGATCTCGGCGATCCGGTTCGCGATGTCGGGCGCGCGCGCCAGCGCCGTGGCGATGTTCGTCAGCGGCCCGAGCGGGCAGAGCGTGACGGTCCCCGGAGGCTCCGCGCGGAGCGTCTCGACGATGAAGTCGACGGCGTGGGTGTCTTGCAGCGGCATCGCCGGGTCCGGCAGGTCCGGACCGTCGAGCCCGGTCTTGCCATGGACGTGTTCGGCGGTGACGAGCGGGCGGGCGAGCGGCGTGTCGCAGCCCGCGAAGACGCGTATCTCGGGCCGGCCGGCCAGTTCGCAGACGATGCGCGCGTTCTTGGCGGTCAACTCCAGCGGCACGTTACCGGCGACGGCGGTGATGCCCAGGACCTCGATCTCCTCGGGCGAGGCGAGGGCCAGCAGGATGGCGACAGCGTCGTCCTGGCCCGGATCGGTGTCGATGATGATCTTGCGCGGGGGCATGGGACAGCGGGCTCCGGCTGGGTGCGATGCTTGGGGTCGCACGGGCGGCGGGGGGCCGCAAGGGTCTTGTCGGCCCGGGCCCTCGGGTCGGCATTGCGGCGCATATGCTGCGGCCGGGTGCGCCGCGTGGACTTTCGGGCCGCCGTCATTGCCGCAGCGGCGACGAATGTTAGACTTTGCCCGGGACCTGCGGTATCTGCCGCGACGTGATGGTCCGTTAGCGGTAACATGCGCTGCGGCGCCCACGACACGGATAGAAGCGGAGCTCAGCTGGAGGCTGCCATGGTATCGCGCGTCATTCCCGTCGACTCGTTCGACCTCGTCATTTTCGGCGGCACGGGCGACCTGGCGCGACGAAAGATTCTTCCCGGCCTCTTCCGACGCTTCTGCGCCGGGCAGATGCCGCCCGAGGCGCAGATCGTCGGCGCCGCCCGGACCGAGATGGACGATGCGGGCTTTCGCGACATGGTGCGCGCGGCGATCGACGAATTCGGCGGCGGGGCGGAGGACCCTGGCCAGCTCGACTCTTTTCTGGAGCGAGTAGGCTACGTCGCGGTGGACGCCAAGGGCGACGGCGGCTGGAAGGCTCTGAAGGACAGGCTGCGCGACGATTGCGTGCGGGCGTTCTATTTCTCCGTGGGACCGGCACTGTTCGGCGACCTTGCGGAGCGGCTGCGCGCCTTCGGCCTTGCCACGGAGACAAGCCGCATCGTCGTGGAAAAGCCGTTCGGCCACGATCTGGAGAGCGCGCGCGCGCTCAACCGCGAGCTGGCGCAATATTTCGACGAGACGCAGATCTACCGGATCGACCATTATCTCGGAAAGGAGACAGTGCAGAATCTGATGGCGGTGCGTTTCGGCAACGTGCTGTTCGAGCCGCTCTGGAACGCGCAGTTCGTCGACCACATCCAGATCACCGTGGCCGAAACCGTCGGCGTCGGCGGGCGCGGCGGTTACTATGACGATTCCGGTGCCATGCGGGATATGGTGCAGAACCACCTTATGCAGCTTCTGTGTCTGATCGCGATGGAGCCGCCGGCGCAGTTCGAACCGGATTCGGTACGCGACGAGAAGCTCAAGGTGATCCGCGCGCTCGATCCGGTGGAGCCGCACCATATCGTGCGCGGCCAGTACGGCGCCGACGAGAAGCAACCGGGCTACCGCGCGCACGTGGAGAACGAACGCTCGCGCACCGAAAGCTTCGTGGCTCTCAAGGCGCACGTGTCGAATTGGCGCTGGGCGGGGACGCCCTTCTACCTGCGCACGGGCAAGATGCTGCGGGCGCGCACCTCCGAGATCGCGGTGGTCTTCAAGGACGCGCCGCACTCGATCTTCGGCGCGGAGGCGGGGCGGCACAACAACGTGCTGGCAATCCGATTGCAGCCGAACGAGGGCATGACCCTCGACGTGACGATCAAGGAGCCGGGGCCGGGCGGCATGCGGCTGGTCGACGTGCCGCTCGACATGACCTTCGCGGATGCGCTTGGCCCGGACGGGGCCAACGTGCCGGACGCCTACGAGCGGCTGGTGATGGATGTGATCCGGGGCAACCAGACCCTGTTCATGCGCGGCGACGAGGTCGAGGCCGCGTGGGCCTGGACCGATCCGATGATCGACGGCTGGGAAGCGCGCGGCGACGTGCCCAAGCCCTACGATCCGGGATCGTCGGGGCCGGAGGATGCGTTGATGCTTTTGCACCGAGACGGACGCCGCTGGCGCGACATAAAGGCCTGAGGAGCCACGACTTGTCCTACAGTTTCAACGAATATGCCGACCGAGAGATGCTGTCGCTCGCGCTCGCCGACCGCATCGCCGGAGAATTGCGCGGCGCGCTGGCGCGGGCCGAACGGGTGACCATGGCGGTGCCCGGCGGCACCTCGCCCGGGCCGGTCTTCGACGACCTTTGCGAAGTGGAGCTCGATTGGGACCGCGTCGACGTGATGCTCACCGACGAGCGCTGGGTGCCGGAAGACCACGAGCGGTCCAACACCCGGCTGCTGCGCGAGCGCCTGACGGTTGGCAAGGCGGCGGCGGCGCGGCTCCTGCCGATGTTCCTGCCCTGCCAGGAGCCCGAGGAACGGCTTGAGGAACTGGCGGAGATCATCCGCCCGAACCTGCCGCTATCGGTGGTCCTTCTGGGGATGGGAACGGACATGCACACCGCGTCGCTCTTTCCCGGGGCGGACAATCTTGCCGCGGCGCTGGAAAGCTCGGCGCCGATCCTGATGCCGATGCGCGCCCCCGGCGCGGGGGAGCCGCGAGTGACGTTGACGGCGCCGGTGCTGGGCGGGGCGCTCTCCAAGCATCTGCTGATCTTCGGTGACGAGAAGCGCGCCGCGCTCGAGGCCGCGAAGGGCAAGAGCGCTGAGGAGGCGCCGGTCAACGCGATCCTCGACGAGGCCGAGGTGCACTGGGCCCCCTGACGGCCGGGCGTGCGAGACATGGATGGCCCGAAGGGGCGACGATACGGAGGCAAGGGCCCATGTGGGACGAGGTGAAGCGGCTGGCCGGGGCCGGGGCGGGAAAGAGCATCCTGGCGCGGTTCGACAACGCGAACCGCGCGGCGGAGTTCAGCCTGAACGCGGCGGGGATGCTGTTCGACTATTCGAAGACGCAGCTGGACGAGCAAAGCCGCGCGGCGCTTCTGGATATCGCGCGCACAACCGGCGTGGCAGAGCGCCGCGATGCCATGTTCGCCGGGCACGCGATCAACGAGACCGAGGGGCGTGCCGTCCTGCACACGGCCTTGCGCAATCTCGATGGCGGGCCGGTGCTGGTGGACGGCGCCGACGTCATGCCCGAGGTGCGGGATACGCTCGACCGGATGGCCAAGCTGGCCGACGACGTGCGCGCCGGCGACGTCACCGACGTGGTCAATATCGGCATCGGCGGATCGGACCTCGGCCCCGCGATGGCATATCTTGCGCTCAAGCCCTATGCCGACGGGCCGCGCTGCCACTTCGTCTCGAACGTCGACGGCGCCGACATCGCCGACACGCTGCGCACGCTCGACCCCGAGACCACGCTATTCGTCGTCGCCTCCAAGACTTTCACGACGATCGAGACGATGACCAACGCGCGCACCGCGAAGGCCTGGCTCGACGACAAGGGGGTGAGGCACGAGGGCCGTTTCGTGGCACTGTCGTCGAACAAGGAGAAGGCGGCGGAGTGGGGTATCTCCGAGGACCGCGTCTTCGGCTTCGCCGACTGGGTCGGAGGGCGCTATTCGATGTGGGGACCGATCGGTCTGTCGCTGATGATGGCGATAGGGCCCAAGGCCTTCCGCAGCTTCCTGCGCGGCGGGCAGGAGATGGACCGGCACTTCCTGTCGGCGCCGCTGCACGAGAACATGCCGGTGCTGTTGGCATTGGTCGGCATGTGGCATAATCAGGTGATGGGGCACGCGACCCGTGCGGTGCTGCCCTACGACAACCGCCTGGCAAGGCTGCCGGCCTACCTGCAACAGCTCGAGATGGAATCGAACGGCAAGGGCGTGTCGATGGACGGCCGGACGCTCGACGTGCCCTCCGGCCCCGTAGTCTGGGGCGAGCCGGGCACCAACGGGCAACACGCCTTCTACCAGCTCATCCACCAGGGCACGCGGGTGGTGCCCTGCGAATTCATGGTCGCGGCGACGGGGCACGAGCCCGATCTCGGCCATCACCACGACCTTCTAGTCGCCAATTGCCTTGCGCAGTCCGAGGCGCTGATGCGCGGCCGCGGCCTGGACGAGGCGCGCGAGATCTGCGCCGCGAAGGGCTTCGAAGGCGACGAACTGGAACGGCAGGCGCGGCATCGCGTGTTCCCGGGCGACCGACCGTCCACGACGCTGATCTACCCGCAGCTCACGCCCGAGATCCTCGGCAAGATCGTCGCGCTTTACGAGCACCGGGTCTTCGTCGAGGGGGCGATCCTGAACATCAACTCCTTCGACCAGTGGGGCGTGGAGCTCGGCAAGGAACTGGCCAAGTCGCTGGAGCCCGTGGTGACCGGGGACGCGCCAGCCGGCGACAAGGACGGCTCCACAAGGCAGCTCGTGGACTACGTGCTGCTTTATCGCGGCTGAGGAAACGGAATGTGAACTTCCCTGCGCCATGATCCGCGCCATCCGATCCTGTTGGCGCGGGGGCCATGGTCCGCAAGAGCTTCGTTCTGATCCTGTCTCTGCTGGCGGTGCTGGCCGCCGCCGGATTGGCGCGGGCCGAACCGCTCTTCGGCGGCGCGCGCGGGCCGCTGTTGCGTCCGGGCGCGGCGCTGGTGGAGGTCTCCGCCCCGGCCGGCGCGGCCGCGGGCGGCAGCCTCTTCGCCGGGCGCGCGCGGGCGGGCCTGTTCGCGCCCGTGGCCCGGCGCCCGGTGGCGGGTCGTGCCGCGTTGCCCGGCCCGTTCGCCTCGGCGGCGGAGCGGATCCGCCATCTGATCGCCCGGGCTGAGGCCGGCAAGCGCGGCTACGATGCCGTGCAGCACGGCGCACGGATCAAACCGCCGCGGCGTCCCACGGCCATGACGATCGGGGACATCTACGATTGGATCGACGCGACGCCTGGCCAGCCGCACGCGATCGGGCGTTACCAGTTCATCCCCGCCACCCTGCGCCGACTGGTCGCGACGCTGGGGCTGGGCGAGCGGACGCGCTTTTCCCCGGCAGTGCAGGACCGTCTGGCGGACCTGCTGCTGGATGAGGCGGGACTGGCGCAGATGACGCGCGGGCAGCTGTCGCGCACCGGGTTCATGAACAATCTCGCGAAGATCTGGGCGGGCTTTCCGAACTCCTCGGGCCGGTCCCATTACCACGGCTATGCCGGAAACCACGCGACCATGAGCTGGGCGCAGTTCGACGCCGCGATGCGCGAGATATTCCCGGGATGACTGGCCTCCGGCGCTCAGCGCGGGATGTCGAAATCCTTTGGCGCCAGTTCGAACCCCGCGAAGTCGAAGCCCGGCGAGACCGTGCAGCCGCAGAGCGTCCAGCCGTCATCCGCCGCCGCCGCGGCCTGCCAATGCCCCTCGGGCACGATCACCTGCGGCGCGGCGCCGGCGGCCAGGTCAGGGCCGAGCACGTGATCGGTGCGCGGGCCGGCGTCGTCCGGGGCGAGGGACAGCGTCAGCGGCGCGCCGGCGTAATGGTGCCAGATCTCCGTGGCGTCGACGCGGTGCCAGTGGCTCCGCTCCCCCGCCTTCAGCAGGAAATAGATGCAGGTGCCGGTGGCGCGGCCGCCTTCCGGCGTCTCGGCGCGCCAGGTCTCGCGGAAATGCCCGCCCTCGGGATGCGGCGCGAGGCCCAGCTTGGCGATGATCTCGTCGGCTTCCATGGGCTCCTCAAGGCAGCGTGCGGTGGGCTCAGCCGGTATTAGCGCGCCTCCGGCACCTTGCACGGTGGGAGGCGGCACAGAGCCTCCGTCTGCACCGGAGGTGAAAGACATGGGCCAGAGCGGACCGGATGTACGGCAGATCGCGGAAGGAATCGTCGCCCGCGAGGGGGGGTATGTCAATGACCCCGACGATCCCGGCGGCGCGACCAATTTCGGCGTGACCATCGGCACGATGGCGCGGCTGGGAATGGACCTCGACGGCGACGGGCGGGTGACGCCGGCCGATGTGAAAAGACTGACCCGCGCGCAGGCGGTGGAGATCTTCCTCGAGCATTACTTCGCGCGGCCGCGCATCGGTGCGCTGCCCGAACCGCTGCAGGCGTCGGTTTTCGACATGTATGTCAACGCGGGTGCCAACGCGGTGAAGATCCTGCAGCGCCTGCTGCGCCGGATGGGCTGGCAGATCGCGGTCGACGGGGTGGTCGGGCCGCAGACGCTTGCGGCGGCGTCCGAGGCGCAGGCGGCCGCGCCCGACCACCTGGCCGACGCCTACGGGATCGCGCGGCGCAACTACTACTTCGCGCTCGCAGACCGCCGCCCGGCCTCGCGCAAGTACGCCCGCACGCGGGCGGGCGGCAAAGGTGGCTGGATCCGCCGGGCCGAGGAATTCATCGCGCCACGCTACCACCTGAGCGCGCAGGAGTTCGAGGCGAGGGTCGCGGCATGGGACTGATCTCGCAGCTGTTCGGGCTGGTCTTCGGTGAAGGGCGCAACGCCATCGTGGAGACCGCGGAGGTCTTCCGCGTGAACGCCGAGGCCGACGCTGAGCGCAGAGCCAATCTGCAGGGGCAGGCGCTGACGCAGTTCGCCGCGGAGTTCGGTGCAAACAGACGGTCCTGGTTCGACCGGCTGATCGACGGGCTCAACCGTGTGCCGCGGCCGGCGATGGCGCTGGGTACACTGGCGCTCTTCGCCGCGGCGATGGTCGATCCGGTCTGGTTCGCCGCGCGCATGACCGGGATCGCGCTGGTACCGGAGCCGCTCTGGTGGCTGCTGGGCGCCATCGTCAGTTTCTATTTCGGTGCGCGCCACCAGGCCAAGGGGCAGGAGTTCCGGCGCGAGATCGCCGCGACCATGGCGGCGGCGCCGCAGGTCGCCGCCCGCGTCGGCGAGATCGAGCGGCTGCGCGCCGCGATCGCGGCGCCGGACCCCGTCGCTTTGCGTGCGGCGGCGGCCGAGCCCGGACCGGACCGGGCAGCCGAGCTCGTGGAGGCCGGCGACAACGCCGCTCTGGCCGACTGGTCGCGGGGACGGGCCTGAGGTCGGCTTTGCGCGCATCTTCGGATTTCAGATACGTCGCCGGGCCACCAATGGTCCGGCGACGGGCGTTCCGCGGGCCCCGCCGGCGCCCAGCGTGCGAGGCACAGTGTCACGTCTGCGTGGTTGGACAAACCCGGCCCGAGACCGCTATAGCTTTGTCATGATTACCGAGCTTGGCCACTTCGCCCTGATCCTCGCCTTCCTGACGGCGCTCGTGCAGATGATCGTGCCGCTTGTCGGCGCGCATATGCGCTGGCCGGGCTGGATGGCGGTCGCCGAGCCCGCGGCCTCGGCGCAGTTCCTGCTGACCGCGGGGTCGTTCGCCGCGCTGGTCTACGCCTTCGTGACCTCGGATTTCAGCCTTGCCGTAGTGACGTCGAATTCGCACTCGGCCAAGCCGCTCCTCTACAAGATCACCGGGACATGGGGGAACCACGAAGGCTCCATGCTGCTGTGGGTGCTGATCCTGACGCTGTTCGGGGCGATGGCGGCGTGGTTCGGGGGCGGCCTGCCGCCGAGCCTGCGGGCGCGGGTGCTGGCGGTGCAGTCCTCGGTCGCGGCCGCGTTCTTCGCCTTCATCCTCTTCACCTCGAACCCGTTCGACCGGCTCGCGGTGCCGCCCTTCGACGGACAGGACCTCAACCCGCTTCTGCAGGATCCCGGGCTCGCCTTCCATCCGCCGTTTCTCTACCTCGGTTATGTCGGGCTCTCGATCTGCTTCTCCTTCGCCGTCGCAGCGCTTATCGAGGGGCGGGTGGACGCCGCCTGGGGCCGTTGGGTACGGCCGTGGACACTGGCCTCCTGGGGCTTCCTGACGATCGGCATCGGGCTGGGGTCCTGGTGGGCGTATTACGAGCTCGGCTGGGGCGGCTTCTGGTTCTGGGACCCGGTGGAGAACGCGTCGTTCATGCCCTGGCTCTTTGCCGCGGCGCTGCTCCATTCGGCGATCGTGGTGGAGAAGCGCGAGGCGCTCAAGGCCTGGACGATCCTCCTGGCCATCCTCGCCTTCGGATTCTCGCTGATCGGCACGTTCATCGTGCGCTCGGGGCTGCTGACCTCCGTCCACGCCTTCGCCAACGATCCCGAGCGCGGCGTCTTCATCCTGGCGATCCTGGTGGTCTTCACCGGCGGGGCGCTGACGCTCTTCGCCGCGCGGGCCGGGGTTATGCAGGCGCGCGGCGTCTTCGGCGTGGTCAGCCGTGAGGGCGCGCTGGTGGCCAACAACATCCTGCTGGCGGTGTCGTCCTTCGTGGTCTTCGTGGGGACGATGTGGCCGCTGGTGGCGGAGATGTTCCTCGACCGAAAGCTGTCGGTGGGCGCGCCCTTCTTCAACCTCGCGTTCACGCCGTTCATGCTGGTCCTTGGGCTGATCCTGCCGGTGGGCGCCATGCTGTCGTGGAAGCGCGGGCGCGCGGGCCGTACGCTGCGGGCGCTGGCGCCGGCCTTCGGCCTCGCGCTCGCGCTGGCCGCGCTCGTCTGGGCGATACAGACGGGCCGGTCGATCCTCGGGCCCGTCGGTGTCTTCCTGGGGGCCTGGCTGGTCGCCGGCGCGGCGACGGACCTCTGGTCGAAGACCGGGCGCGGCGGGTCGCTGGCACGGCTCGGCCGGCTGCCGCGGGCCGACTGGGGCAAGGCGGTGGCGCATGGAGGGCTGGGCGTGACGATGCTCGGGATCGCCGGGCTTCTTGCCTGGGAGAGCGAGGATATCCGCGTCGCGCAGATCGGCGAGCGCTTCACCGTCGGCAGCTTCGAGCTGGAACTGGCGGACGTGCGGCAGGTGCAGGGGCCGAACTACCTCTCGACCATGGGCGAGATCGTGGTGCGGCAGGACGGGGCCGAGATCGTCACACTCCATCCCGAGAAGCGGAATTACCCGGTGGCACAGATGCCGACCACCGAGGCGGCGATCGATTACCGGTTCCTGCGCGATCTCTACGTGGTGATCGGCGATGCGCAGGAGGGCGGAGGCTGGGTCGTGCGCACCTATATCAAGCCGCTGGCGAACTGGATCTGGGCGGGCTGCCTCTTGATGGCCTTCGGCGCCGGGCTGTCGCTGTCCGACCGGCGGTTCCGGGTCGCGGCCGGGGCGCGCAAGGCGCCCGGGACCGCGGTGCCGGCGGAATGAGAGGGCTGCGCTCCTCCGCCCTTGCGGGCGTCCTCGCGGCCGCGCTGGCGGCCCCGGCGGGGGCGGTGCAGCCGGACGAGATGCTGGACGATCCCGCGCTCGAGGAGCGGGCGCGGGAGATCAGCGAGGGGCTGCGCTGTCTCGTCTGCCAGAACGAGTCGATCGACGAATCGAACGCGCCGCTGGCGCGCGACCTGCGCATCCTGGTGCGCGACCGGCTGGTCGAAGGGGACAGCGACGAGGAGGTCGTCGACTTCATCGTCGCGCGCTACGGCGAGTTCGTGCTGTTGCAACCGACGACCGGCGGCTGGAACTGGCTCCTGTGGGCCGCGGGGCCGCTGATGTTGCTGGTCGCGGGAGGTGTCGGGGCCGTCTACTTGCGGGGACGGGCCCGCGGCGAGGACGGCGCCGCGGCGCTTTCGGCGGAGGAAGAGGCGCGCCTGCGGGAGCTTCTGCGCGACCGGTAGGCGGCACCGCGCGCGGTGCCGGCAGAGCCTCCGGCGGGGATATTTTCCGGGCAGATGAAGCCGGGGACATGCCGATGAGGCCGGCCCTGACGCCGCGTTGAGCTTGGCGCCGCCGAGCCGCCCGTGTTTGATGCGGGCCGAAGCGGCCGGCGGAGGGAGACCCATGCAGTACGACACGATCACCTACGGGGTGGAGGACAGGGTGGCCGTCGTCACGCTGAACCGGCCGGAGGTCATGAATGCGCTCAACACAGCGATGCGGGCCGAGCTGACCGACGCGGTGAAGCGCGGCGGGTCCGAGGCGCGGGTCGTGGTGCTGACCGGTGAGGGAAGGGCGTTCTGCTCGGGCCAGGATCTCGGTGACGGCGGCAACGCGGCGAGCCTCGACCTGGAGCGGACGCTGCGCGACGAATACGTGCCGATGCTCACGGCCATCGCCGGTTGCCCGGTGCCGACCATTGCCGCAGTGAACGGCGCGGCGGCGGGGGCGGGGGCGAACCTCGCGCTGTCTGCCGACGTGGTGATCGCGGCGGAAAGCGCGGCCTTCACCCAGGCGTTCACGAAGATCGGGCTCATCCCCGATGCGGGGGGCACGTGGCTCCTGCCGCGGCAGGTGGGCATGGCCAAGGCAATGGGCGCGGCCCTGTTCGCCGAACGGATCACCGCGGCCGAGGCCGAGCGCTGGGGCATGATCTGGGAGAGCTACCCCGATGCCGAGTTCGGGGCCGGCTGGCGCGCGCGGGCGGCGCATCTGGCGCAGGGCCCGACCGCCGCCTATGCCCGGGTGAAGGAGGCGCTGCGGACGTCCTTCGGCAACAGCCTCGAGGATCAGCTGGCCGTGGAGGCGCGCCTGCAGGGTGAATGCGGCAAGACGCGGGATTTCAAGGAAGGCGTGCTGGCCTTCCTGGAGAAGCGACCAGCGCGCTACGAGGGGCGCTGACGTAACGCGCCCCGGCCGCGGGCTGCGGGCCGGGGCGCGTTCGGTCGGGGCGGGGCCGGTCAGGCGGCCAGGTAGCTTTCGACGATCTCCTCCTCGTCCTCTTCGGGCTCGGGCTCATCGTCCGGCGCCTCCTCGTCCTCGAGGAATTTATAGCCGACGCCGTACTGGAACTGGCAATCCTTGTCGGGCGCCCAGCACATGTTGTCGACCGCGCCGGACCCTGCGAGGTTGACGTCCATGAAGCTCACGCCAGAGGTTTCGACCGCCAGGTCCTGGGCGGAATTGTTGCCCGCTACCGGGATCTCGATAGAGTTCAGAAGTTCTCCGTCGATGTCGTAGAGGTCGATGGAGCCGCCCTCTTCCTCGATGTCCAGAAGGGTGAGTTGCTGGATCGTGGAGGAGTCGTCGAAAGCGAAGCTGAGTGTGCCGCCGCCTGCATTGTCATCGGGATCGCTCGCGTCGCCGTCTTCCGAGAGGATGATGGCATTGCCCCGGTCGTCGTAGCCGAGATCGTCATCGCGGCCGGTCGGGTTGCCGGTGTCGAAGATCATCGCGTCGTTGGCGCTGTCTTCCGCGTCGCCGGCCTTCTGGCCCGAGACGGTGTAGCCCTCGAACTGGTCGGACACGGTGTCGCCGGCCTCGGCATCCTCGAAATCCTCGTCGATGCAGGCAGGGTCCTTTTCGGTGCCGGTGGTTTCGACCGTCTCCACCTTCCAGTTGTCGATCTTGACGACCTCGTCGCATGCGCTGAGGTCGGAGACGAGGCGGAACTGCACATTCTCTTCGGCCTCGTCCAGCACGCCGCCACCGTAGCTGAGCGTCGAGGGATCGCCATTGATCTCCTGCCCGGTCTCGGAGCCGACGAGCGCGGTGCCCTGGTCGTTGACCACGAAGTCATCCAGCGTGACCCAGTCGCCGTTGTCGATCTGCACCTGCAGTTTCAGGCTGTCGGCCTGGTGGCCGGCGCTCTCGAATTCGTCGACGTTCCAGGCCTTGGAGTCGAAACTGAGTTCCACCGGTTTGTCGGTCTGGATCTCCTTGAAGGTCAGCGTGCCGTCCCTGTAGCCGTTGGTGACGAGCTGATCGTGAGCCACGGCCCAACGCCCGTCGGAGACGATCTCGTCGCTGTGGTCGGGGTTCCACCACAGGCGGTCGAAATCCTCCTGCTGGACGGTCTCGCGGATCTCCTCGCCGGCCTCGATCTCGACCTCCTCCAGCGTCGTCACCTGAAGGTTGTCGACCATCAGGATCTCGTCGTAGCTGGTGAAGTCGGAGACGATGCGAAACTCCGCGCCGTGGTTCACGTCGTCGAGGAGGCCGCCGGAATATTCCAGCGCGCCCATGTCCTCGCCGATGGTCTGGCCGGTCTGGTCGCCCACGAGCGCGGTGCCCTGATCGTTCACCTTGAAGGTGTCGAGCTTGACCCAGTCGCCGTTGTCGAGCCGGACCTCGACGCTCAGCTCGTCCGCGAAGTGGCCGCTGTTATCGAACTTCGAGGCGTCCCAGACCTTTGCGTCGAAGGTCAGTTTCACCGGATCGTCGGTGCGCACCTCGCTCAGCTGCAGCGCGCCGTCGTTGCAGCCGGTGGTGGTCAGCTTGTCGTTCCAGATGATCCAGTGCGCGTCGGACTTGATCGCGTCGCTGTGGTCCGCGCTCCAGAGGTGATCGAAATCTTCCTCAAGCTGCACGGTCTCGACGATCTCGGTGGTGGTGTCGGGAGTGACCGGGGTCAGGGCGAGGCCGTTGCCGTCTTCGGAGTTGACGACCGCGGTCAGGCTATCCATGTCGATGTCGTCGACGGTCAGGTTTTCACCCTCCAGAACGAAGACGTTGAACGCCACATTGTTGATGTCGCCCTCGGAGGTGAGGTTCTGCTCGGTGCCGAATTGCACGCCGACGTCGAAGCTCTCGGGCAGGATCACGCCGGTCGCGGGGCTGTCGATGCCGCCGGCCTCGACCTGGAAGCCGGTCACGTCCTGGGTATCCACCTCGGGGTAGACCGTCAGCGTCTCGAGCGCCTGCTGGTTCGTCATGTTGAACGCCAGCGCGTCGATGTCCGTTTCGGGATCGAGTGCGGTGACGCGCAGCTGAAGGCTGCCGTCGTCTTCGACGATGGTGACGGTGACCTGCGGATCGCAGCCGAGCTTCACTACCTTTTCCGTCTTGATGCCGGTCATTTCGAAAACACTCCGAGAAATGGAAATCCGAAGAAGGTGATATCGCCGGTACCGTAGTTCGACCAAAGAAAAACCGATTTTGGCCCAAGTTCCTCCGGCTTTGGCCGCAATGCTTCGGTAATTGTTTCCGGTATGGGGTTAGAGCGCTGATAGGGGCGATTTTGTCCTGCATTCCGGGCGATCCCATGAGTGAAAATTGTCACCTTCAGGGCGGGTCAAAGTCGAATCGATAGCCGTATGCGGGGCTTTGCCAGTGTCCAACCTGCGCGGACAGCATCAATTCCATTGCTGGCCAATTGCGTGGGGATCGGCGTGATTTTCAGGAATTGTTTCCGAGACGGAATGGAAAAGGGCCCGCAGAATGGCGGGCCCTATCGTTCCTGACGGCCGGAATTGTCAGCGGTTCTCGATATCCACGTAGTCGCGCAGCGTATGACCGAGATAGAGTTGGCGCGGCCGGCCGATCTTGTTCTGCGGATCCCCCAGCATCTCTTTCCACTGGGAGATCCAGCCGACGGTGCGGCCGATGGCGAAGATGGGCGTGAACATCGACAGCGGGAAGCCCATCGCTTCCAGGATGATGCCGGAGTAGAAGTCCACGTTCGGGAACAGCTTTTTCTCGACGAAGTAATCGTCCTCCAGCGCCTGTTTCTCGAGCTCCTTGGCGACCTGCAGAGTGGGGTTGTTCTCCACCCCCATCAGCTCCAGCACCTCGTCGGCGGACTGCTTCATCACCCGCGCGCGCGGGTCGACGTTCTTGTAGACGCGGTGGCCGAAGCCCATCAGGCGGAACGGGTCGTTCTTGTCCTTCGCGCGGGCGAGGTATTCAGGGATCTGGTCGGGTGTTCCGATCTCGCGCAGCATCTGCAGGCAGGCCTGGTTGGCGCCGCCATGCGCCGGCCCCCAGAGGCAGGCGATCCCGGCAGCGATACAGGCGAACGGGTTGGCCCCCGAGGACGAGGCGAGCCGCACGGTGGAGGTCGACGCGTTCTGCTCGTGGTCGGCATGCAGGGTGAAGATCCGGTCCATCGCGCGGGCGAGGATCGGATCGGGCACGTATTCCTCTGCCGGGACGGCAAAGCACATGTGCAGGAAGTTCGCCGCGTAATCGAGATCGTTCCGCGGATACACGAAGGGCTGGCCGATGGAGTACTTGTAGGCCATCGCAGCGATCGTCGGCATCTTCGCGATCAGCCGGTGGCTGGCGATCTCGCGCTCGCGCGGGTCGTGGATATTGGTGCTGTCGTGGTAGAACGCCGACATCGCGCCGACAACGCCCACCATCGTCGCCATCGGATGCGCATCCCGCCGGAAGCCCCGGAAGAAGTTGTGCATCTGTTCGTGGATCATCGTGTGGCGGGTGATCGTGCTCTCGAAGGTCTCGAGCTGCTCGGCCGTTGGCAATTCGCCGTAGAGCAGCAGGAAGCAGACCTCGAGGTAGTGCGACTTCGACGCCAGCTGGTCGATCGGGTAGCCGCGGTGCAGAAGCTCGCCCTTGTCGCCGTCGATGAACGTGATGGTCGAGTCGCAGGACGCCGTGGAGGTGTAGCCCGGATCGTAGGTGAACACGCCGGCCGTGCCGTAGAGCTTGCGGATGTCGATGACTTCCGGCCCGGCCGTGGGAGAGTACATCGGCAGGTCGAACGACTTGCCGTCGAAGCTCAGAGTCGCGGTCTTCGAGGTCGAGGAATCGGCCATTTTCGTGGTCCCTTTCGTCTCTGGTGAGACGGCAGGGGCCATCGTCCCGCGCCGTCCGTCCTGTCAAATCACCAAGCGGTTAAGAGATGCTGACCGAAAGGCGGATCAGCTCTCTCCGCTCGCCGCCCGGGCGAGCCGGGCGAGGCTTTCGTCGCGGCCCAGCACGAGCATCATGTCGAACACGCTCGGGCAAACCGTGCGGCCTGCGAGGGCGGCGCGCAAGGGGCCGGCGAGCTTTCCGAACTTGACCCCGTTGGCCTCGGCCACAGCGTTCGCGGCCGCCTCCAGATCGTTGCGCGACCAGCTAGCATTTTGCAGCTGCGGCGTCAATTCTGACAGTATACCACGGGATACATCGTCCAGGGCCTTCGCCGCCTTCTCGTCCGGCTCGATCGGCGGTTCAGCTAGAACGAAATGAGCCTTGTCAAGGAGTTCCGGCAAGGTCTTGGCCCGGTCCTTGAGGCAGTACATGGCGCGCGACAGCCCGTCCCGCTGCGTATCGGTCAGCGGCAGGCGGCCCGCGGCGGCCAGGAAGGCCTCGATTTCATTCAGCAGCGCGGCATCGTCCATCATCGCGATGTGCTGGCCCGAGATATTGTCGAGCTTCTTGAAGTCGAGGCGCGCCGGAGAACGCCCGATGCCGGACAGGTCGAACCATTCGATCGCCTGCACATCCGAGAAGACTTCGTCGTCGCCGTGGCTCCAGCCGAGCCGCGCGAGGTAGTTGCGCATCCCCGCCGACGGGTAGCCCATCACCTGGTATTCCTCGAGCCCGACCGCGCCGTGGCGCTTCGACAGCTTCTTGCCGTCGGGGCCGTGAATCAGCGGGATATGGGCGTAGACCGGCACCGGCCATCCGAGCGCGTGATAGATCTGCATCTGCCGCGCGGCGTTGTTGAGGTGATCGTCGCCGCGGATGACGTGGGTGACGCCCATGTCGTGATCGTCGACCACCACGGCCAGCATGTAGACCGGCGTTCCGTCCGAGCGCAGCAGCACCATGTCGTCGAGCTGGTCGTTGCCGATGGTCACGTCGCCTTGCACTGCGTCGGCGATCACCGTCGTACCCTCCTGCGGGGCGCGCAGGCGGATCGCGTAGGGCGCGTCCGGGTGCGTTGCGGGATCGGCGTCGCGCCAGGGCGAGCGGAAGAGGGTGGAGCGGCCGGCGGCGCGCGCCTCCTCGCGGAATGCCTCGATCTCGTCCTGGGTGGAGAAGCACTTGTAGGCATCGCCGGCGTCCAGCATCTGCCGCGCGACCTCTGCGTGGCGCTCCGCGCCCGCAGCCTGGGAGACGACGTCGCCGTCGTGGTCGAGGCCGAGCCAGGCGAGCCCCTTGAGGATCGCGTCGGTCGCCGCCTGCGTGGAGCGGGCGCGGTCGGTGTCCTCGATCCGCAGCAGGAATTTTCCGCCGCGTCCGCGCGCGAAGAGCCAGTTGAACAGCGCCGTCCGTGCGCCGCCGATATGCAGAAATCCCGTCGGCGAGGGGGCGAAACGGGTGACGACGTCCTGGGACATGGGCGCGCGTTAACCTTTTTCTAACGTCGGTCTGGAAAGTTGGACGCAACCCTTAGCGATGGGGGCGGCGAAGGACAAGATGGACAGCCTGGGTCGGGTCCTCGGCGGTTTCGGGCGACAGCTCGGGCTCGAAAAACAAGAGGGACACCTGTTCCCCTGGGCACCGGTCTGCCTCGCGGTCGGTATCGGGCTCTACTTCGGGCTGAGGGCCGAACCTGCCGTCTGGGTGCTGGCACTCTGTGGCGCAGGCGCCGCCGCGGGGCTCTGGTCGGCACGTCGGGAAGGGCCTGGGCCGCGGGCCATTCGCGTCGCCGTCGCGTTGGGGCTGGCCGGGGTGGCGCTCGCCGGCGCGCGGGCGCATCTCGTGGCCGAACCGGTCCTGGGCTTTCGCTACTACGGGCCGGTGGAGGGGCGTGTCGTGGGGATCGACCGCTCCGCCTCCGACGCGGTGCGGCTGACGCTCGACCGGGTGCGGCTGGATGACGTCGCGTCCTCGCGGACGCCGCACCGCGTGCGCATCTCGCTGCATGGAGAGCAGCGCTGGATCGAGCCTTCGCCGGGCATGGTGGTCATCCTCACGGGACACCTCGCCGGCCCCTCCGGTCCGGCAGAGCCGGGCGGCTTCGACTTCCGCCGGCACGCCTGGTTCCAGCGGCTGGGCGCGGTGGGCTACACTCGCACGCCGGTCCTGGTGCTGGAACCGGACGCGGGCGGCGTGCCGGTCTTTGCCGCGCGCCAGGCGCTTTCAGCGCGGGTTCGCGCGGCCCTGCCGGGTGAGACGGGGGCCTTTGCAGCCGCGATCCTCACCGGCGACCGCAGTGCCATCGGGGCCGGGACGCGGGACGCGCTGCGCGAGACGAACCTTGCGCATCTGCTGGCGATTTCGGGCCTGCACATGGGGCTCTTGGCCGGCGTCGTCTTCGGGGGTCTGCGGATGCTCTTTCTGCTGCCGCGCCGCATCGCGCTGACCTGGCCAGTCAAGAAGATCGCGGCCGTTGGCGCGCTGGCCGCGGCGGCCGGCTACCTTGCGCTGTCCGGTGGCAACGTCGCGACCGAGCGGGCATTCGTCATGGCGGCGGTCGCGCTCGGCGCGGTGCTGTGCGACCGGCGGGCGCTGACGCTGCGTTCGGTGGCAATCGCGGCGCTGATCGTGCTGATCACGACGCCAGAAGCGCTGACCGGCCCTGGCTTCCAGATGTCCTTCGCCGCGACCACCGCGCTCGTCGCCGCCTTCGGTGTGCTGCGCGAGGCGAGGGTTTCGGACCACGTGCCGCGCTGGCTGCGGCCGGTGCTGGCGGTGGTCGTCTCATCTGCGGTGGCCGGCGCGGCGACGGCGCCGGTGGCGATGGCGCATTTCAACCAGGTGTCGCATTATGGTCTGCTGGCCAATCTGCTGGCGGTGCCGCTGATGGGCACCTTGGTCATGCCGGCCGGTGTCGCGGCGATGGCGCTGATGCCGCTGGGCCTCGACGGGCTGGGCTTTGCCGTCATGGGTTGGGGCCTTGGCGCCATCCTGACCATCGCGCACGGGGTGGCGGCGTTGCCCGGCGCGGTCGGGCAGGTACCGCAGCCGCCCGGCCCGGTGTTGCCGCTGATCGCGGCGGGCGCGCTTTTCGTCGTGCTCTGGCAGGGCAGGGTGCGCGCACTCGGC
This sequence comes from Roseivivax sediminis, assembly GCF_900112685.1. GTDB lineage: Bacteria > Pseudomonadota > Alphaproteobacteria > Rhodobacterales > Rhodobacteraceae > Roseivivax > Roseivivax sediminis. The sequence goes on along the minus strand of NZ_FOMS01000001.1, from coordinate 57,700 downwards.
CTGGCGCCGGTGGCTCTGGCGCTCGGCCTCTGGGTCGGGGCGGAGCGGCCGGCGCTGCTGGTCTCCGACACCGGAAAGCTTGTCGGCACGATGACCGATGAGGGGCGTGCGCTCAGCCGCCAGCGCGGGGAAGGCTTCGTCGCCGGGATCTGGTTGGAGAACGACGGCGACGGCGCGGGGCAGGAACAGGCGGCGGCGCGTTGGCCGGAAACGGGCACCCCTTGGGTGGAGGTGCAACTGGCCGGTCGACGCATTGCACATCTGCGGGGCAAACGTGCGGCCGCGGCCTTTCCCGGCTGTGATGGCGAGGACTTGGTCGTCCTCGATACCGAGCCGTCGGCAGGCTGGCGCTGCGAGATCGCGTCGCCGGCGCTGTTGCGGCAGACTGGGGCGCTGGCCTATTACCATGACAAGTACGGCGGCCTTCGCCGGGTCAGCGTGCGCGACGTGAGCGGCATTCGCCTCTGGAACGGGGCGCGCCCCGCGCTCTGGCCCTGGCCGGTCCCGAGGCGCCTTGCCGCGCGGGCTCAGTAGGTGCGGATAAGCCCGACGAGCCGGCCCTGCACCTTGACGGCGCCGTGCGGCAGGACGCGCGCCTCGTAGGCGGGGTTCGCCGCCTCCAGCACGATCGTCTCGCCCTTGCGGCGGAAGCGCTTGAGCGTCGCCTCGTAGCCTTCGACCTGCGCGACCACGATATCGCCATCGTCGGCGTCGGATGTCTCGCGGATCACCACGACGTCGCCGTCGTTGATCCCCGCGTCGATCATGGAGTCGCCCTTGACCTCCAGCGCGTAGTGCTTGCCGCGACCCGACAGCATCTGCCCAGGCACCGCGATCCCCGGCGGATTGTCGTCGATCGCCTCGATCGGGCGGCCGGCGGCGATGCGGCCGAGCACCGGAAGTTCGCTCGCGTTCAGTGCCTCCACCGGCTGGGCATTGGCCGGTCGCGCATCCGGGCGCCCGCCGTCGACCACGCGGGGGCTGAAGCCCGAGGGCTCCCCCCCGAGGCTCTCGGGCAGCTTCACGATCTCGATCGCGCGGGCACGGTGGGCGAGGCGGCGGATGAAGCCGCGTTCTTCCAGCGCCGTGATCAGGCGGTGGATGCCGGATTTCGACCGCAGATCCAGCGCCTCCTTCATCTCGTCGAAGGACGGGGGCACGCCGTCGCGCGCCACGCGCCGGTTGATGAAGTCGAGCAGGTCGAGTTGTTTCTTCGTCAGCATGCGGACCGCCCTTTTGGAACATTGCCGTGTTCATGTTCTATGGGTGTTCACGGTTTGTGTCAACCGCTTGTGGATAATCCGAATCGGGCGGGGCGGCTTGCCGGCACCGCGCGGGCGCTAGCTATCGGCGCAACCGATGAAGGAGCGCCCATGCCCGAGACCCCGACGATCCTGTGGTTCCGCCGTGATCTGCGGCTGTCGGACCATCCCGCCTGGGACGCGGCCTTGCGGCGCGGCGGCCCGGTGATCCCTGTGTTCTTGCGTGACGAAGGGGTGAAGATGCTCCGCACCGCGCCGGCATGGCGGCTGGGCCTCGGGGCCGGCGCGCTGGCCGAGACGCTGGAGGCGAAGGGCAGCCGATTGATCCTGCGCTCCGGCCCTGCCCGCGAGGCGCTCGAGGCGTTGATCGAAGAGACCGGCGCCGGCGCGGTCTACTGGATGCGCGCCTACGATCCGGTGAGCGTGGAGCGCGACCGCGGGGTCAAGGAAGCGTTGAAGGCGCGCGGGCTCGACGCGCAGAGCTTCGCCGGACACCTGATGTTCGAACCCTGGAGCGTGGAGACCAAGACCGGCGGGTTCTACAAGGTTTTCACGCCGTTCTGGCGCGCGGTGAAGGATCGCGAGGTCGACACGCCGCTTGGCACGCCGGGGGACCTTGCGCCGCCGGGAAGGTGGCCTGAAAGCGAGGCGCTGGAGGACTGGGCCCTCGGCGCCGGCATGCGGCGCGGCGCAGAGGTCGTGCGCCCCTACGTGACGCTGGGCGAGAGCGCGGCACAAAGCCGACTCGGCGCGTTCATGGCCTCCAAGGTGGAGGAGTACGGCGACGCGCGCGACATCCCCTCCGTCGACGGTACCTCGAACCTGTCGGAGAACCTCAGCCTCGGGGAGATCACACCGCGGCAATGCTGGCACGCGGGCCTGCGCGCGCTGGACGAGGGTAAGGCGGGGGCGCAGACCTTCCTGCAGGAACTCGTCTGGCGCGAGTTCGGCTATCACCTGATGTGGCACACGCCGCGACTTCTCTATGACAACTGGCGGGAGGAATGGGATGCGTTTCCCTGGAACGAGGACCGCCGCCGCAAGGAGGTGATCGCCTGGACGCGCGGGCGCACCGGCATCCCCTTCGTCGACGCCGCGATGCGCGAGATGTACGTCACCGGGCGGATGCACAATCGCGGCCGGATGATCGTCGCGTCCTATCTCTGCAAGCACCTGATGTGTCACTGGAAGATCGGCATGGAATGGTTCGAGGATCACCTGATCGACTGGGACCCGGCGTCCAATTCGCTGGGCTGGCAATGGTCGGCCGGTTCCGGTCCCGATGCGACGCCGTATTTCCGGGTCTTCAACCCCGAGACGCAACTGGACCGGTTCGACAAGGATCGCACCTATGTGAACCGCTGGATCGCGGAGGGGCAGGACAGCCCGCCGCAAGAGGCGCGGAGCTACTTCCACGCGATCCCGGAACGCTGGGCGATGGCGCCTGACGATGCCTATCCCGACCCGATCGTGGACGCGCGGGAGGGCCGCAAGCGTGCCCTCGAGGCTTATGAGAATCGCGACTTCTGAGATTGCGCGCGGCGTGACCCGATGGCGCAGGGTCGGCCCGGTGCGCTTGCCGAATTTCGTGTGGCCTCTATAGCGTTAACGAAACCGAAGGCCGGGCAGCCGCGTGGCTTACGGACAGAACGGGAGTAGACCGGGACATGATCCTGACCGATACCGCCGGCGCGGCGAACCTGCCGCGCTATTTCGCGCAGGTCTTTGCCGCCGCGAACAAGATGAACCGCGGGCGCGTCGATTTCGTGCTCGACGACGGACGCGTCTTCCGGGCCGAGGGCCGTGATCCCGGCCCCGTGGCAGAGCTGCACATCCACAACCCTGATCTCTTTGCGCGGCTGATCCGCGAGGGATATCTGGGGTTCTCGGACGCCTATCTCGACGGCTGGTGGTCGACGCCGGATCTTCTGGCCTTCATGGACCTCATGCACGCCGACAACGACGAGCTTTACGACGGCTTCGCCGGCATGGGGCTGGTGCGCGCGTTCGAACGCGTGCGCTTCTGGCTGCAATCGAATTCCCGGCGGCAGGCGCGGCGCAACATCGCGCACCACTACGACCTCGGGAACGATTTCTACGCGCTCTGGCTCGACGACACGATGACCTATTCCTCGGCGCTCTTCGAGACCGGCCAGGAGAGCCTGGAGAAGGCGCAGGAGGCCAAGTACGCCTCCATGGTCGACCAGATGGGCGCGAAGGCGGGCGATCATGTGCTTGAGATCGGCTGCGGCTGGGGCGGCTTTGCCGAATACGCCGCGAAGGCGCGGGGGCTGAGGGTCACCGGCCTGACGATCAGCCGCGAACAGTTCGATTATGCCCGCGCCCGCATCGCCCGTGAGGGGCTGGAGGGGCAGGTCGACGTCAAGCTGATGGATTACCGCGACGAGCGGGGCACCTACGACGCCGTCGCCTCCATCGAGATGTTCGAGGCGGTGGGGGAGCGGTACTGGCCCACCTATTTCGAGGCGCTGCGCGCGCGGCTTAAACCCGGCGCAAGCGCGACGCTGCAGGTCATCACGGTGCAGCACAAGCGGTGGGAGATCTACCGGCGCAGCGTCGACTTCATCCAGAAGTACATCTTCCCGGGCGGCATGCTGCCGTCGCCCGTCGTGCTGCGCGAAGAGATCTCGCGCGCCGGCCTCGAGGTCGCGCGATCGGTGGAATTCGGACAGAGCTACAGCCAGACGCTGCGTCGCTGGCACGACACATTCAACGACAAATGGGAAGAGGTCGCGCAACTGGGCTTTGACGAACGCTTCCGCAGGATGTGGAACTTCTACCTGACGTCCTGCGCCGCGACCTTCGCGAGCGGCAATTGCGACGTCACCCAGATCACCGTGACAAGGCCGAGCTAGACCGCAGCCGATGCCCACCGCCGCCAAATTCCTTGCCGGTCTGATGCTGGCCGTATTGGGTTGGTATGCCTCCGAACTGGTCAAGGGCCTGATGCCGGAGCGCGGGGCCTTCGGGAATTTCACCCTTTGGAACACCGCGATCTGCTTTCTCGTCGGCTGGATCACCATCGGCACGCGGGCAGGGCGGGGCGCGAGCGCGGCGATATCGAACGGCGTGACCGGCGTGGTCGCGGCGCTCTTCTGGTGCCTGGCGGTGCATTCGGCCAACATGATGGTCGATCGCGCCTTCGACCGGCGCTACGACTCCATGCTGGAGGCAGTTGCCGCTGTCTTCGAGCTGATCGTGGAGAATGCCGCCTTGCTGGTGGACGCCAATTTCATCCTGACCCTGGTAGCGGGCGCCGTCATCGTCGGGTACCTGACCGAGGTCGTCTCCCGCCACTGGAGGTAATTCCCGCGTGACCGACCTGTTCGTTTTCGGGACGCTGCGGCATGTCCCGCTTCTGACCTGCGTGCTGGGCCGCGCGCCCGGGGCGGCGGAGCCCGCGGTGCTGCCGGGCCACCGGGCGCTGGCGGTAAAGGGAGAGGACTTTCCGGTGCTCGCCCCCGATCCGGAGGCGGAGGCGCCGGGCCTCCTGCTGCGCGGTCTGTCGGCGGCGGAGCTTGAGCGGATGGATCATTACGAGGGCAGCTACGGCTACGCGCTGGCGCCGGTCCGCGTAGAGGCCGTCGAGGGCCTCGTTCCGGCGCAGGTCTATGTCCCGCAGGCCGACCTGCCGGAGGCGACCGGGCCATGGGACTTCGAGGCATGGCGCGCGCGCTGGGGCGAAATCGCGATCCTTGCCGCAGAGGAAGCGATGGACAATCTCGCCGCCGGACAGCCGGGCGCGCCGCGCTTTGCACGCATGTCGCGCGCCTGGGCCCGGCTGAACGGGCGGGAGGGCGCGCCGCAGACCCTGCGCTCGGCGCTCACACGCGCCGATGTCGGACCGATCAACTGGAAACCCGGTTTCGACGGCTTCTTCCGCCTGCGCCGCTTCACGCTGTCGCACAAGACCTTTGCCGGGGGCCGCAGCCCCGAGGTGTCGCGCGAAGGCTTCGCCGCCTTCGACGCGGCGCTGGTCCTGCCATACGATCCCGCGACCGACCGGGTGCTGCTGATCGAGCAGCTTCGCTATGGCCCGCTTTTGCGCGATGATCCGACGCCGTGGATGCTGGAGCCGGTGGCGGGCCTTGTCGATGCGGGCGAGGACCCGGCCGACACCGCCCGGCGGGAGGCGGCCGAGGAAGCCCGGCTCACGCTCAAGGGGCTGGAGCCGATGCTGCGCTTCTACGCCTCGCCGGGCTACACGAGCGAATATTTCCACTGTTTTCTGGGCCTTGCGGACCTCTCGGCGCATGACGGCACACTCGCCGGGCTCGACGCGGAGAACGAGGATATCCGCAGCCACGTCATCCCCTTCGACCGGGCGATGGCGCTGATCGAAAGCGGCGAGATCAACGTCGGTCCGCTGATCACGATGCTGCTCTGGCTGGCGGGCAACCGCGACCGGCTGCGCGCGGCGGCTTGAGGAATCCGGGGGGCCGTCCTACACCCGTCTGAGAGAGCTTTACCGGAGGCCCAAATGCGCATCGCGACCGATCTTGCCGACGCCGTCGGCCACACGCCCCTGATCCGGCTGCGCCGCGCGTCCGAGCTGACCGGCTGCGAGATCTACGGCAAGGCGGAATTCATGAATCCCGGCCAGTCCGTGAAGGACCGTGCCGCGCTCTACATCATCCGCGACGCGATGGAGAAGGGGCTGCTGGAGCCCGGCGGCACCATCGTCGAGGGCACGGCGGGCAATACCGGCATCGGACTCGCGCTTGTCGGCGCGTCGATGGGGTTCAAGACCGTCATCGTCATCCCCGAGACGCAGAGCCAGGAAAAGAAGGACATGATCCGGCTCGCCGGGGCGGAACTCGTCCAAGTGCCGGCGGCGCCCTACAAGAACCCCAACAACTACGTGCGCTATTCCGGGCGGCTGGCCGAGGAGCTGGCCAAGTCCGAACCGCACGGCGCGATCTGGGCCAACCAGTTCGACAACGTCGCCAACCGCCGCGCCCACGTGGAGACGACGGGCCCCGAGATCTGGGAGCAGACCGGCGGCAAGGTCGACGCGTTCATCTGCGCGGCCGGGTCGGGCGGCACCGTCGCTGGCGTCGCCGAGGCGCTGCAGCCCAAGGGCGTGAAGGTCGGCCTTGCCGACCCCGAGGGCGCGGGGCTCTTCAAGCTCTATACCGGGGAGGAGAACCCCGGCGACTCGATCACCGAGGGCATCGGGCAGGGGCGCATCACCGGCAACCTCGAAGGCTACACGCCCGATTTCGTCTGCCGCATCGCCGATTCCGAGGCGCTGCCAATCGTCTACGAGCTGCTTCAGGAAGAGGGGCTGGTGATGGGCGGGTCGACCGGCGTCAACGTCGCCGGCGCGATCCGCATGGCGCAACAGATGGGGCCGGGGCACACCATCGTCACGGTGCTCTGCGACTTCGGCAACCGTTACCAGTCCAAACTCTTCAACCCCGATTTCCTGCGCCAGAAGGGGCTGCCGCTGCCGCCCTGGCTCGACAAGGCGCCGGCGTCGATCCCCGGCGTCTTCGAGGACGTGTAGGCCGGTTCCATGCGCGCGCTGCGCACCTTCCTCGCTGCGTTCGCATTGTGGGCGGTGGCCTGCGCGAGTCTCGCGCAGGAGAGCTACGATTACGGCCCGTTCGAGGAAGCCGCTCGGAGCGCGGAAGAGGCGCTCGCCGAAGAGGACGCCGCCGACGCCACGCTCGAGACGCTGCGCGGGCGGCTGGCGGAGTTCCGCGCCGATTTCGCGACGCTGCGCGACACGGAGACCGCCCGGACCGAGACGCTGCGCGCCCAGATCAACGCGCTCGGCCGGCCGCCCGAACAGGGCGGCGAGGAATCCGAGATCGCCGAGAGGCGCGCCCAGCTCGAGGCGCAGCTCGCCGAGGCGCGCGCGCCCGTCGTGGCGGCCGAGGAGGCGTTCACCCGCGCCGACGGCCTGATCCGCGAGATCGACCAGACCATCCGCGAAAGGCAGGCCGAGCGGCTCCTGTCGCGCGGGCCGCCGCCTGTTAACCCGGTGCACTGGCCTGCGGCGTTCGAGGAACTTCTTGGCTCGCTCAGGCTCACCCTGACGCTGCCGGAGAACGGCTGGATCACCCCCGAGGAGCGCGACCAGCTACTCGAGACGATGCCGGCGGTGATCGGCCTGGCGTCGCTGGGCCTTCTACTGTTCCTGCGCGGCGCCCGCTGGGCGGAACTTGCGGTGGCGTGGCTGCGCAAGCGCACCCGCCGGGGCTCCGGCGTCTGGCGCTTCCTGCTGTCCCTGGGCGAGATCTTCCTGCCGCTCCTGGGCATCGTCGCCATCGTCGCCGCGGCCGAGACCACGGGTCTTCTGGCAGAACGCACGCTGCAGCTGCTCTACGCGATCCCGGCGTCGCTGGCGGTATTCTTCTACGTGCGGTGGCTGGCGCAGCAGACGTTCTCGTCGGAGGAGGACACGGCGACCCTGCCGATCCGGCACCGCCGCATGGCGCGCTATTACTTCTTCGGGATCGCCATCCTGCTGGTGCTGCGCCGAATCGCACTGTCGCTGGCCGAACTTGACGATTACGCGCCCGAGACAGTCGCGATCGTCGATTTCCCATTGGTCGTCCTGTCGGGGATCCTGCTCTTCCGCCTAGGCCAGATCTTCACCCGCGCGGACCCGGCAGAGGCCGACGACGGCACCCCGCAGCCGGACGGGATTCTCTTCCGAATCCGCATCGCGCGGGTGCTCGGCCGGCTTATGGTGGCGATCGGGATCGCTGCGCCGGTGCTGGCGGCCGCCGGCTACGCCAACCTCTCCGAAGCGCTGATCTACCCGATGATCCGCACGCTGATCCTGTTCGGCACGATCCTCGTCGTCCTGCGTTTTGTCAGCGATCTCTACACGCTCTTCACCAACAAGAGCGTCCAGGAGACCAACAGCCTGATCCCCGTGGTCGCCGGTTTCGCGATGGCGCTGCTGGCGCTGCCGATCGTCGCGCTGATCTGGGGCGCGCGCGTCACCGACCTGACCGAGCTCTGGGCCGCCTTCACCGCCGGGTTCACCCTCGGCGATACGCGCATCTCGCCCTCGAACATCCTGACCTTCCTGATGGTCTTCGTCATCGGCTTCGGCCTGACGCGGCTTCTGCAGGGCGGCCTGCGCAGCGCCGTCCTGCCGAAGACGAAGATCGACCTCGGCGGGCGCAACGCGATCGTCTCGGGCATCGGCTACATGGGCATCCTGCTCGCCGCGCTCGCCGCCTTCGCGGTGGCCGGCATCAACCTGTCGTCCCTGGCCATCGTCGCCGGTGCGCTGTCCGTCGGCATCGGTTTCGGCCTGCAGAACATCGTGCAGAACTTCGTTTCGGGCATCATCCTCCTGATCGAGCGGCCGATCGGCGAGGGCGACTGGATCGAGGTCAACGGCACCCATGGTTTCGTCAAGGCGATCTCGGTCCGCTCCACCCGGATCGAGACCTTCGACATGTTCGACGTGATCGTGCCGAACGGCGATTTCATCTCGGGCACGGTAACGAACTACACCCGCGGCAAGACAATCGGCCGGCTGATCGTGCCGATCTCGGTCGCCTACGGCACCGACACGCGGCAGGTGGAGCGCATCCTGACCTCCATCGCCCGCGCGCACCCGCAGGTCCTGATGAACCCCGAGCCGTTCATTTATTTTGTCGGTTACGAGAATTCGGCGCTGAACTTCGAGATCCGGGTGTTCCTGGTCGACATCCTCGAGATCCTCGTGGTCCGAACGGAGATGAACCACCAGATCGCCGAGCGCTTCGCCGAGGCGGGGATCGAGATCCCGTTCCCGCAGCGCGACATATGGCTGCGCAATCCCGAGACCCTGGTGGGAGAGGGCGAAAGCGCCCATCGCTCCTTCGCGGGGGAGGGGCAGGGCGTCCGAGAACCGCAGGCCGGCCGCCGGCGCCGCGCCGGATCCTACGGCGACGTCGACGGCTGAGCCTAGGTCCGTCGCAGCGGGGCGAATTTGCGACCGTCGGCCGGTCACTGTCCCAGGCAGAAGGCGGCACCGGCCCGATCTTCACCACCTTCCGAAAGCTGGGAAAACCCGCTTGCATCTCGCCTCGGGCTTCCGGTAGACGAACCGGTGGAGAGGTGGCCGAGTGGTCGAAGGCGCACGCCTGGAAAGTGTGTAGGCGGGAAACCGTCTCGAGGGTTCGAATCCCTTCCTCTCCGCCACTTGCCCCGGCGAAAGCGTTCTCCCGATCCGGCTGCGGCCGGATTTTTCCGTTGTTTTCGAGGGTTATGCGGGTGGGGCTGAACACTGGCTCCGGCGCTGAGATGCCCGAAAGCGGTCTCTCAGGGCCCGTATTCTCCAGACCTCATGACTGCGCAGATTTGGTGAATAGGTTGCAAGCCTTGGAAATAAAATGGCTTTTCGGAGCTCCCGGCTAAACACTTGGACGCCAGTGGCGTGCGCAAGAAGACACTCAGATCGAACTTTCAACAGGCGCATTATACCCTGAGGGCTGAACCAATCAGTTGGACGAGCTGACATCTTCGCCTTCTTCTGTAGGTGGCGAGACCTCGCGTTCGCCGAGCTCGAGCGTCTCCGTTTCGGAGAACAACCAAGTTGAAAGCTGGTCGGTAGCTGCCGCGATCTGTTCCGGTTTTCGAAGGGCACACTCCCAGATCGTCGCTACGCGCCAGCCCGCCGCAAGCAGCGCGCCCCGAACGGCGCTGTCCCGCGCAACGTTCGCGTCGAACTTTGCCTGCCAGAACGCTACGCGCGTCGCGGGCGTGGTAGCGTAGCGGCACCCCTCATGCCGATGCCAGAAACACCCGTGCACAAAGATGACCGCGAGGTGCTTCGGGAGGACGAGGTCAGGCCTGCCGTTGACGTTCTTTGAGTGAAGCCGGTAGCGGAACCCGCGTGCGTGCAGAGCCCGCCGAAGCGCCAGCTCAGGCTTCGTGTTCTTTCCCTTGATCCCTGCCATCATGCGGGATCGGGTCTGTCGATCCACAATATCTGTCACTTGCATCCTGGTCTTCGTCCCTGAACCTAGTATACACCGACGGACTGAAGATCGTCAGGAGCCTGATTTGCCTTCCACTTTCGGCATCGTTGATCTGTTCGCTGGTCCTGGTGGACTCGGCGAAGGGTTCGCTACGGCAGGTCGCGAGGGTGACGGCGACATGGAAATCCGCCTGTCCGTCGAACGGCAGCCCATTGAGGTCCGGACTCTCAGGTTGCGCGCTTTCCTGCGCCGCTTTGAAAACGGGTTTCCCAAAGCCTACCATGATGCCCAGAACGCCGGTTCTCCGATGCCGGATTGGTCTGATCTCCATCCCGTCGAGTGGAAAGCAGCAGAGGCCGAAGCGTGGCAGCTCGAACTGGGTGCCGCGGAAAGCTTCGAACTGATTTCGGAAACCCTCGACCGGACGCGTGAGGGATTCAACGGGAATACGATCCTTATCGGTGGGCCACCCTGCCAAGCCTATTCTCTCGCCGGACGGTCGCGAAACCGAGGCAAGCAGGATTACGTACCGGAAAAGGATGAGCGGCATTATCTCTACCGAGAGTACGTTCGCATACTCGACCGCCTGCGCCCGGCGGCCTTCGTAATGGAAAACGTGAAGGGCATGATCTCCAGCCGGGTTGACGGCGGCGGCATCTTCCAGCGCGTCCTCGAGGACCTCGCCGGTGCCGGTGATGGCTATCACCTTCTACCTCTCGCGCAACCCTGCGGCCCTGAGCCCTTCAAGGGCACGGATTTTCTTGTCCGTGCCGAAGACCACGGCATCCCCCAAGCGCGCCATCGTGTTTTCGTGGTCGGCCTGCGGCGCGACATCACTCCGCCCACTGATGGAAGGTCGCTGCTCCGGCGCTCTGAGACAGCGGTCTCTGTACTTGACGCGATCGGGGACTTGCCGAGCCTCAGAAGCGGCCTGAGCCGGGGCGATGATGTTGCGGCGTGGCGCGATGCGGTGCTGCGTCAGGCCAGCGCAATCCTCAGGTCGCGAAAGGTGCCGCAGTCGGTTCGTGACCGCCTGGGCAACTTGCTGACCGATGGGCTCGCGCGCGATGAACTGCGATGCGATCACAGGCGAAAGGGCAATGGGCCCAGCGTAGAACCGGAGCTGGCTGATTGGTTGGTCGACGACAGACTTGACCGTCTCCTGCATCATGAGACCCGGGGGCATATACCGGAAGACTTGGGGCGCTATCTCTACGCGGCATCATATGCCGAGGTGATGAGGGCATCCCCGAAGCTCTCGAGTTTTCCCGAATTCCTTCAGCCCGACCATCGGAATCGCGCATCAGGCGACTTCGCGGATCGATTCCGCGTCCAGCTCGGCCATCGCCCATCCAGCACCGTTACCAGCCATATTTCCAAGGATGGACATTACTTCATTCACCCTGATCCGCGACAAGTCCGTTCTCTGACGGTACGCGAAGCGGCGCGGCTGCAGACCTTCCCAGACAACTACTTATTCTGCGGCCCGCGCACGGCCCAGTATCATCAGGTCGGCAATGCAGTCCCACCGTTCCTAGCGCTTCAGATTGCACGCGTGATCCGTGGCCTTCTGATGGGCAACTGATTATTCCCCGGCAGCAGCAACACTGGCATCGAAACCGTCCGCTTCCAATTTTTCGAGAACTTCGATAGCGATTAAGCATTGTTTTTCGGATGGAAGCCGATCGGGAATCCGAGTGCATGTCTCCAGTATCCCGGCCTCCTTAGGCGTCACCAGCCTACGATCCTTGCCCCATTCGAGCGCACCTTTCCAAAATCCCGCGCCGAGGCTTACCACGGTTGATTGAGCCTCGATTCCGGACGTGACCGCCTTATTCTTCCTCTCTTCGTCAACAGCAGCGGTGGCCTCGGCAGATGTGAGCAGATAGTCCCGCAAGTCGAATGGGTAATCGAGTTCCCGGTGTTGCAGTTGCGCCCAGCAGGCCTGTTTCTTCGCCCATTCACTCATGTTACGGACGCCTTCGGGCGGGTTAGTGATGACATGGTGGGCTTCCGCGGCTGCGAGGAGAAGGGCTGCCTCCACCGGCTCTGGCACGGATTGCTGCCGCCAGATCCGGTCTAGGTCGACAAGCCTCTCCCGGCAATCCATATCGTAGGCCAGCTTGGCCATGGAATAGGTGACGATGTTTGCCCTGTAACCACCTTCATACCAAGGCTGCTGTGGCACCACTTTCTCAAGACGGCGGAAGATGATCGCCTTTGCGATCATTCGCTTGAACCATGTCTCGTCAAATTGTGCGTCGGATTTCTTCCACTCCTTGGCAACCTCCCTCTGGAAGGCCACGAAGTTTTTCTGCGCCCCTTGGCTGACCAGATGTGGAAGCCCCGCCCACGAATTCTCAAACTTGGCAAGGTCCGTCTTGGTAAAGTACTGCGAGCGGGGATATTCGAGATCGAATTTCTTGCGCTCCGACTCGGTACGACGCCCGCGTTCATCCGGATATTGCCCGCGCGCCCGTTCGTAGAACCACTTGGTCTCTTGGTAGGCGCTTTCGCCCTTGGGGGCGAGAATGCGTCGGGAAAACTCCTGCAATCGCATCTGAAATGGATGATTGGATGCGAGGTCGGCGTCGTTCACCTTGTTCTGGCTGTTTGCGTAGAGCGATATGTTTGGGATCACCTCTTCGGCCGTCTCTGGTGGGACGACATTGAGCTTCATCTGGACATAAACCTCATCCAGGCGCGCTTTGGGGCGTTTGGGACGCTGCCTGCGAGACGCGTGAATGGAGGCAGTGGTCTGCCCGCCATTCACTATCTGAAGATTGTCGGCGGAGACGACGACTGGCCCACTCTCAGTCTGCCTGATTTGCACACTATCTGCAGTGGCCGTTATGCCGTTATTGTAGGCGAAGAACATCTCGGGCTGGTCTTCGAGCGTATCGCGGATGCCCCGGTTCACCTTGCCACGCGCCTGGAGGAAGCTGCGCACATTCGCTTCCAAGAGTCGGGTTCCCCATTTCTCGTAGATTTCGCCCAGTTGGCTTCCGCGGATGACGGCAATATAGCTTTCAAGAGCCGCATCGCCCATCGATGCTCGTAGGACTGGTATCGCGCCGCCGAAATCCTTCTCGAAATCGATCAGAAGGTCTTCCCGCGTTTGCCCCGAACGTACGTACTTCTCGATCCTTGCGAGATCCCACACAGTATAGGTTACGGGCTTCTCACCGATCGAACCTGCGGGCAGGCCATCGGCCTTGGCACGCTTTTCTGCATTGGTTACGACGATCAATTTGATCTTTGAGATGCTCGACCAAGTTGTCGCGATAAGATCAGCAAGCATGAAGCCTGGGCTTGTCTCCTCGAGCTGCTCACGAAACTCGTCGTCCCGGGCATGCCGCAGGAAGCCGACGAGCCGGTTGAAGCGGGACTTCAGATCGTCCGCCCTGAATACCCGCACCTCTTCACTCGCGGAAAAGTCACAGAGGATCAGGCTAAGTATTCCCTGTGCTTCGCGTGGGTCGCCGCCATATCCGTGGATCTGTATCGCCGTCCCTCGCCGACCGGTCCCTTCGAAGTAGGCGTAGTCCGCACCATCCAGCTCACCGGCTTCGGTCAGAATGTCACCCATTTTCTCAAAGAATGCCTCTGTCGTATAGGTTCCACCTACATCCGCTTCACCTTGAATGTCGGCGATAAGCTCCCGGTGAAATTCATCCAATTCAGACATCGATCAGCCCCCCTACGTGTCGACCGAAGACTGCGTTTTCTTCAATTCGAGCAGGAGTGTCTCATCCTCGATTATAAAATCTGCGCATGCGTCCAGAGCCACGGAATACCTGACGTTCAGGACACCGGTCGCGACGGGTGCGGATATGCGCGGAAATCCGTCAACCACCCGGAATGCCGACCTTTGGCCGACCGTCCACCGCCGGTCGCTGTAGTCATGGTCCCAGTCGAAGCCTGTGGCCGCCAGAAGACGCTCCCATGCGCCATAGGCCGACATGGTCGCGTATCGGTAGATGTCTTCGACCACTTGAACATGATCCGTCAGTGTCATGCCCTCGGGCTTCACCGCAGCGTCGACATCGTGGACCAGCAGGAAGAGCTCCGACCCGGACACGTCGGCCAGCTGATCCTCCGATGAAATCTGCACTTGCGGTCGTGCCGCGCCTCTACGCGCCTTGACCTCGACGCACATTCCGTGAAGTTCGAAATCCTTCGCGCCTTCCTCGGGCCCGCGCCATGCCTCAATCGCCGCATCTGCACCAATCTGGGCGCACAACAGCTGAAGAAATTGTAGCTCGCCTATAAGACCCCTCTGTTCTTCGAGGCTAAAACGGTCTGATGACCCGCCCCTCAAGAGATGGTGCCAACGAAGTGTCCGTCTCACCGCTCGGTCAAGGGCTTCGTCGGCAGTCTTGCCCTGCTCGCCGGCCGAGACGATATCGAGGCAAAGGTTGGCGAACAGGTCCCTCTGCTCCGGATCGCGGAGTGCCACGATCAGAGCGTCCCGTGCCCCGAGTTTCCGATAGCCGATATCAAGGCTCCGGATCTTTGGTAGTGGCAGAACCCGCTCCGTCTTTTCTGGAAGAGCGAGGGCCAGCGCAACACTGTCGTTCTCCACAACGGCCCAGAAGAAGTCATGGCGACCTCGCTTGTCGACCCGACGCGCCTCGTCAAAAGCCAGACCACTCCAAGGGTTCGTTTCAGACATCTTCCATCTCCGCGTCCTCGTCGAGGTCTTCATCTCCAAAGAGTTCGCGCAGCATCGTGGTATTCATGACATACTCGACTTTGTCATCCGGGCGTGACGAGACTGGGAAGCTAATCCCGAATGCGACAACAGGCTCATTCGGAAGTAGACCAACGTATTTTCCGGGCGTCTCGACCTTTTCAGGCAGCCGCACTGAAATAAGGAAGAGTACAAGAAGCGGCTTCCTGCGCGCCCTCCTGTATATGTGGTCCGGAAAGTTTACGTCTCGGCTGCCCTCGAGATTGTGCGAAGCAGTGAATTCTGCCTCAGCGCGTGCTGCGTCCTCTGCAGCGACGCCGATCTTCTCGACCCCGCGAGATGCGACCCGCGCACGGCGCCCACTGATCGACAAAATACCGTCCTCGAGACGCTCGACCCCGATGCTGCGTTTGGCCGGACCAATGGGCCAACCGAGTAAATCGCTGGTTTCCTGTTTCTCGCTCACGCTGGCAATGAAGACGTCCCACTTGTCAAGTTCATCATGGGCACGTTGGCCAATGTAATCACGGAGTGGTGGAATCGTGGTTCCTACGCTTTCGCGAGCATTCCGGAATCGGATCAGGAATTCGTCGATGTGGGCGACCCCGACATCTTCTAACAGATAACCACCCTGGCACTTGGTCTTGCTTGGTTCATACCCCTCTTCGTGCAAGGCGATCAGAAAGTTCCGCGCAGCATTTCGGTTGCTCTCCAGAACTTCCTCGTCATTGTTTAGCTTGTGCGTCTCGACATAGCCGTTCGACAGACCGATCTTTACATGCTTCTCGCCGGATCCCAGCTTGTTTCGAGCGGTGACCAGAAGCGACGAGGGGTGACTGCGCACCGCAAGCCCGAACTGCAGGGGCGTTGCCCGGTCCCGCTGCATGCGCCGGAGCTCCTCGTGCAGTTCCTCGGTCGCTTCGGCGATGTGGGCATACCAGCCAATGGCCTGAGGCGGCATCCAAATGCGACAGAGCTTTTCGTATCCGCCGCGATAGCCGAACCATCGACCCATCTGCATGAGCGTGTCATACATCATGGAGTTTCGCAGGAAGTAGGAGACGGTGAGCCCCTCGAGGGTAAGGCCGCGCGACAGTGAGAAGCCACCGACGGCTATCACTGTCAATCCGCGATCGCCTGCTGCGGAATAATCGAGGTCGTTGACGCGGCTGTTGACCTCGACGACCTTGGCACCTCCGGTCGACTGGAGAAGTCTACTCTGGATCTCGTTCCAGTCTGGCCATTCGTCGTGGAATTCGTCGGCCCATGTCTTCCGCAATGCCGCGATCTCCGGATCAAGAAGGC
Source organism: Roseivivax sediminis (assembly GCF_900112685.1). Lineage (GTDB taxonomy): Bacteria > Pseudomonadota > Alphaproteobacteria > Rhodobacterales > Rhodobacteraceae > Roseivivax > Roseivivax sediminis. Next base: position 41,486 of record NZ_FOMS01000001.1, on the reverse strand, counting down.
CGCGCTCCCCAAGAGAGGCATTGATGCGGATGGAGTCCCGGATCGTGTCCAAAACTTCCTGGAGCCGGTTGCGAATGAGGCCCTGCATGCGGGTGAAACGGCTGGCATTCACGAGCATCGATGCGTGCTGATCTGCCTGGCCGCGCAAGTCGCGGATCGTACGCGCGACAAGGAATGTGCGGAGGGCTTCGATCATGCTCTCGGGTATGGCTACGAGTTCATCATCCTTCCCGTGCTTGATCGGTAGCACATCCTCGTTGTCAGTGATGTTGCGCAGATAATACGGCTCCTCGTCATCCGGCATGCCATCGAGGAATACCTTACGCGGTCCAAAGTAGTTGTTGGGTGCATCGAGTCCAATAATGAAGTCGCGCGGAAAGAGGTCTTCCTCCTCCATGGCCTCATCTTGTTCGGGATCGATGAAAATGTTCGCGAAAGGAGTTGCAGTGTAGCCGACATAGCAACTGCGTCGGAAGAGGCCCAGCAGTTCCCGGATTTGGCCATTAATCCTCGACACCTCACTCTTGCCGTATTTGACATTGATCGAAGCGTTGTCAGCCTCGTCATCGATCAGCAACATCGGCTGATCAACCATCTCGGATGAGTGGTTGGCGCTGTGCTCGCGCAGCCATTCAGTGAGGTTGCGCAGAGTGTGCGTGTTCTTCTTTATGACCAGCACCACCGGAACCGCATAGGAGGCGATCTGGCTCGTGTTGGAGGTCGCAGTGGACTTGTTGAAATCCCTGATCGTGTTGGTGAGGCTGACTGGCGTGAACCTGTCATCAAACTCGGCAACGCCAATCAACTTGGGCTTTTCGCGGGTTCCTACTTGGGCGAGCCGGCCGGTGTCGCGCCCGATGAAGCCCTCATCAATCCGCCCTTGGGTTTGGTTGCGCAGGTTATTGTGGATACCCGCGATTACGATGATCAAGCGGTATCCGGCGTCGGCCGCCTTGCAGACAAGACCAGTATAGTTGGCGGTCTTGCCGCTCTGGACGTGTCCGACGACCATGCCTTTGCGGTCCCAGGATCGATTGTCTCGCGGGTTTCCCAGACGACCGAGTATAGTATCCGTCACCTGGTCCGTCCCATAGATGACATCCTGCGGCAGCTTGTTCTTGAAAAGCAATTTCTTGTAGCGGGACCAGTAATACCAAGGGTCGGATCCACCCTCGATCTCGGCCCGTACATTCTCGAGCCAAGGTTCGAAATCATCGGCCGCCACCACAAGGGATCCCAATCCCATGCTAACGCCGATCCGTTCCTCGATCTCGCGGGCGAGCATCTCGGCATCGTCATCGGTGACATCCGGGAAGATCGGAGCCTGTCTCACAGAGGCGATCAGTTCGCGGATGCCCTCTGGTGTCCGTCTCGCGCTATCGGCAAGCCCGTGCGACACCATGTTGTCGAGCATGTCGAGCTGGTTGCTCATTCGTGTTCCTCCTGCTCGAGAAGTCTGGCGAGTACGGGTTCAACCCGCTCCCACTCTTTGCGAAACATTTCGGTACTCTTCAGCATCGAGCGCACACCGGCCTCGGAGATCCCCTGTTCGAGAAGATGCGGGACCATCGAATGCAAGGCTTGCTCAAGTGCATCAAGCTCGGCATCCGCAGCCTTGACCGTCTCGGCCTGTCCAAACAGGTCGGCATGCAACGAGTCCACGGGCAGGCCCGCACCGACAAGCGCGATGCAATTTCTGAAATCACGCCGGAGGTCTTCAGGAAGACGCTCCTCGAACTCGAGCAGCGTCGGGTGGTCGGAATTCGGCTGATAGACGATCGCCCCATCCTTGATCAGCCGTTGCCACATGGGCGCACGAGTTTCATCGGTCAGTTTCTGGCCGCGCTTGCGATATGTCCGCTTGGACGTCTGGACAAAGCGTTCGACGATCTTCTTGAGCCGCTCTTTCACGGCGGGTGGCAGCTGCGCGGAGGCCTTCTTGACGTCAATTTTCCAGTCGGCATCCATCGTGTTTGGGATATCGACACGAATCCTGCAGAGCTTGGTGAGCTCGGTCTGCCGCGCTAACCCGAGCCAACTGCCGCTTATGATAAGTCTATCGCCTCGATAGATATAAAACCCTTGCGACCTGAGATGACCCTCGGGTCCACCAAGTTCCTCCCACTCGTCCCGCTTCATCGCCTTGTGATGGGGAATGGTAAAGCTCTGGAAGTGAACTACACCATGCGCAAGCCGGAGTTCTTCAGGCTGATCAGGTTGCGTCTTTGGATGCTTTGAGGCGAAAGGATCTATCGGCTCCAGCACGCGATCATTGATTGAAATTGAAAGCCTGCCTTTGCCGGTACGCTCCATGAATCTGTGAAAGACGATTCTCAGATGTCTCTCTGCTCCCGCCAGCGCGCTATTGATGTACTGCGCTCGCTTTTGGGTATCGTGCCGATACCCGCCATCGACCCGATCAAGCTTTTCCCAAAGAACAAGAGTCCCGCTTTCGCGCAATAAACCCGCTTGAGGGATGCCCTCGTGATGGTCAATCAGCGAGATCTCCCAGCGATCCGTTGCGGCAACCTCATCAAGATCCCATCGGGCTCCGGCAATTCTTCCGTTTTTGCACGACAATACGGTTAGTCTGCGGCACTGAGAAAAGCTGGCGCTCTTCAAGCCCAAGCCGAATCTTCCAAGATCGGATGGTGCTCTTGTCTCGCGTGGATTCTTGCTACCGGGGCGGAGGGCCTCAATCAGCTCGGCCTGATCCATGCCGCAACCATTGTCGAGGATGGCAATCGAGGGGTCATCACCAATAGTATCTGCAAATATGCGAACAGACGATGCGCCAGCTGTTATTGAATTGTCAATGACATCAGCAAGTGCAGTGGGAAGGGAATACCCTATGTCCCTGAGGCTCTCAATCAGCGCCGAAGCGCGTGGTGTCGCGTCTGCAGTCGCCAAGTAATTATCCCTCAATGAAATCATGCTTCCCAAAATGGCACATTGTCTAATCGGCAGAATTGAATGAGCGGGGGAATAGTCATGAGCTGGAACGCAACGCATTTTCAGGGTTGAGAAGCACAATCTGCTGATCCTGCGGGCGGCGGGCGGCCGGGTCAGTATCGAGTCCAAGCCGTCTCAGCGTGTAATAGAGCAGCGCGCGCCGCACCCTGATCTTCGCTTTGCCACCCCGCATGCCGTAGTCGAGCGCGATGACCTTTGCCTGCGTTTCCGAGAGATCGGGGTGGGGCCCCACTTCCAGCGTGACTTCGGCGCGCCACTCGCGGTCGTCGTCGGCCGAGGCTTTGCTCTCGCGCGAACCGCGGATGTCGAGGATCCGGGAGAGCAGGAAGTCCTTGAAGCATTCGTCGGTCAGGCAGAACGCCCGCGTGTGCCAGCGGAAGCCGTCGAACGCGATCGCGTGAGGTGCGATCCAGCGCCAGCGCGGCTCCGGGCTGGACAGGGACTGGTACTTCACCTCGATCGCCTCGGATCGGCGAATTGCGCCGACGACCGAACGGAGCGTCACAGGATCGACGCCCCGTAAAGGCGTCGGTGCGGAGGCGTAGGGTGGCAGGTCAGGGATCCAGCAGTCCTCGCGCTCCAGCACGTCGTCGGCAACGAGGCGGAGCTGCGAGAGGTAGTGCGCGGCGTCTGGCGGGCGGAACTTGCAGTCGAAGTCGGACCCGCGGACATAGGTGCGCGCGCTCTTGTCGTAGACCATGTTGTCCGGCGCCAGCGCGATGTAGCGGTTCAGGTCCGAGGATGCCTGGTTCACCGAGACGCCGAACTGCTGCATCACATCGATGCGATTGACGTGCCCCTCCCAGAACAGGCGGAACTCGATGAACTCGAGGCGCTGCTCGATCCCCCAGCGTAATTCGTTCTTGTCCCTTTCCACGCTCAGCTCCCGCCCGGCCCTGCGCGCACGCGAACTGTGCGCGCCCAATTTCTGGGCTTTCTCGGATCGTAGCCGCGAGGGACATTGCGATCAATCGCGAAAAAGCGCACTCTGGCGAACATGACTCCGCGGAGTTTCCGCGGTTCTATATGGCCGCGTCAGCTACCGGCCCTGGCTCGATGCAGCTCACTGCCGCAAGACTGACAGTTGCTGGCCCCATTCTGAAGGCAACGGCTCCAGCACCTTTAGCAGCGTCACCTCCGGGCCCTGCCTTCCGTCCAGGATCGCCTCGACGATATCGGGCGAAAGCAGCGTCAGGCGCAGGACGCGAGTCATATAGGAGGGCGCGATCCCCTCACGCTCGGCCAGTTCGCCGATGGTAGCGAACTCTCCCAACTCCAGCATGCGCTTCCAACGGAACGCGCGGGCCAGCGCCTTGACGAGCGTGTTGTCGGTCCGCCGCGGTTGCGTCGCGCCGTCCGGCAGCTGCATCTCCTTCCGCCCACCGCGCGTCACTACGCGGAAGGGCACGTGCAGCGTCACGGTCTCCGGGATCAGAGCCCCGCGGGTCATGCGGCAGCCTCGATGCCACCGGCCAGAATCTCGCGGGCGAGGCTGCCGAGCCCGTCGACGCGGAGCCGGACGTTCAGCCCGTCCGAACTGATGTCGACTCGTTCAACCAGCAGCGCCACGATGCGCGCCTGCTCGGCGGGGAACAGTTCGTCCCACAGCGGGTCGAGCTGTTGCAGCGCCGCGCGGGCATCAGCCTCGGTGATGTCGTCGGCGTGGTCGCGCGCCGCCTTCCAAGTCCCCGCCACGATCTCCGGCTGGCGGAACACCGCCCGCAGCTGGTCGATCACGGCGGCCTCGATCTCGCCCGCAGACACGCGGCCGACCGGACACGAACCAGCACCATGCTTCAGCACGGTTTGACTGACATAGTAGCGGTAGAGCCGTTCGCCTTTGCGCGTGTGCGTCGGCGAGAATGCCGCGCTGTCCGGTCCGAACAGCAGTCCCTTCAGCAGCGCGGGCGTCTCGGCGCGGGTGCGCATCGCCCGCTTACGGGGGCTCTCCTGCAGGATGGCGTGGACACGGTCCCACGTCTCGCGGTCGATGATCGCGTCGTGTTCGCCGGGGTAGCTGTCGCCCTTGTGGACCGCCTCGCCGATATAGGCGCGGTTGTTGAGCATCCGGTACAGGTACTTCTTGTCGATCCGGTTGCCGCGCGGCGTGCGGATGCCGCGCTTCGCGACCTCGCGCGCCAGTTCGGTCCCCGAGCCGATCTCGAGGAAGCGGGCGAAGATCCAGCGGACGTGCTCGGCGCGCTCCTCGTCTATCACCAGCTTGCGGTTCTCGACGCGATAGCCGTAGGGCGGCACCCCTCCCATCCACATCCCCTTCTTTCGGCTGGCGGCGACCTTGTCGCGGATGCGCTCGGCGGTGACCTCCCGCTCGAACTGGGCGAACGAGAGCAGGATGTTCAGCGTCAGCCGCCCCATCGACGTGGTGGTGTTGAACGACTGCGTGACCGAGACGAACGTCACGCCGTTCCGGTCGAATACCTCGACCAGCTTGGCGAAATCCGCCAGCGAGCGGCTGAGGCGGTCGATCTTGTAGACCACGACCACGTCGACCAGCCCGTCCTCGATGTCCTCCAGCAGCCGCTGCAGGCCGGGCCGTTCCAGCGTGCCGCCCGAGAGGCCGCCGTCGTCGTACTGATCGCGGACGAGCACCCAGCCCTCGGAACGCTGACTGGCGATGAACGCCTCGCAGGCCTCACGCTGGGCGTGGAGCGAGTTGAACTCCTGCTCCAGCCCTTCCTCGGATGATTTGCGCGTGTAGATGGCGCAGCGCTGTTTGTGCACGATGGGCTTTGTCATGTCTGGCCCTCCGCTTTCGCTTCGGACGTTCGCGTCTGCGGACGTTCCACCGGAGCCTCCGCTGGCTTGCGGCCACCGCCGCTCACCCTCCGGTTCTTCAGCCCGAAGAAGACCCAGCCGTTCCAGCGCGTGCCGGTGATCGCCCGCGCGATGGCCGACAGCGACTTGTAGGGCCGCCCCTGCCAGTCGAAGCCGTCCGAGGTGACGGTGACGACATGCTCCACGCCCTGCCACTCGCGAATGAGCCGCGTACCGGCGATCGGCTGCAGATCGGCGCGGACGCGGCTCTTCTTCCGGTTACCGCCGTCGAGTTCCTGGCCCAGCTTCTCCAGCCGCCGGACCGTCTCGGGATTGAGCCCGCCGTAGACCAGCTCTTGGATGCGGTAGGCCAGCCGGCTCTCCAGGTAGCGACGATTGAAGGGCGGCGGTTCGCTGTCGAACAGGTCCCGCCACTGCGCTTTCAGCTCCGGCGTCGTCGCGGTTTTCAGCGCGGCCAGGCGCGCGGGGATCGGATCGTGGGTCGTCATGCGGTCTCCTCATGGTCTGGAGTTGCATGACCGCTCCGGCCGGGCGCAGAGGGAAGCGAACTTTCTCCAGTAACGTCAGATAGTTCGCTTGACTGGCGCGCGTTGAGACGAACCAGGCCTAGGGCCAGGATCTTGCAAAGAGCAGCCCGGCGTTCGATCGGGGTCATTCGGTTGGGATCAAGAGCATTCATACCCCGGTAAAGCCAAGCGCTGCAGTCGTTTGGGACATCCGCATTTACACCGCCAGCACATCATTAATAGCCTGCCAATTCACTGGAGGATTGCATGGCAAGAAGATATACTGTGATCGGAACCAATACACGGGAGATCCTGGAAGACATACCAGCCGGTTTGGCGGCCAGATTTTTGGACAAGGTTATTCAGGGTGTTCAAGGGGATGACGCAACCAGTGCGTTCAGTGACGCTACTGATGCGGCTCCGGATGCGCGCTTGGCGCTGGGGCAGGTGTCGTCCTTAGATCCGGAGATTCTTTCTGAAATCGAGGCTCAAAGCCTACGTGTCACCGAAATGGGCGACGTTATGGGGGCCCAGTCACTGAAAACAGTCGTACCCGAAGCGGTATCCGATGAAGAATGGCAAAAATTCGATGAGCAGCCCGATGATATAAGCAAGAGCTGCTGGGCCTTTATCGAGTTGCCTTTTACGTTCCAGAACGCCGAGAGCTTCCACCACGCTCGCAAGGATCGTGAACGAGGACGTATCCACTCCGCGTTTGGCTTGGACCTGAACGAAAGCATCCCTGCCTCAGCCGCTTCGGTCGATGTCCCGGCCTTGACCGACAAGCTCAATCGAGTTCTCGGCCTTGGCAAAGCGCCGAAATTGTCAGCCATCGACCTGCCCGAAACGGAGAAGTACCCGTCATCGGTCATGGTGATTGTGCGCCACGGTGCAGACCTTTCTTCCGTCTATGAGCACCGCGACGATGGCAGCCGTCGCCCGTATTACTTTCGACCGCAGGACGAGATCATACTGATCTACACCGCGCGAGATCAGCTGATCGAGGTCCTCGGACGCAGCTTCGGCCAGAGGCACGACGTATCGAACGCATTCGCGGAGGTCGTTCTTGGTCATAACATATCGGAAAAACCGCTGACCGAAAAGGTCTATGACCTCGGTCGGTTCGTGACCTCTTTCGAGCTGGAGATCCCCGATATCGAGGGCGTCGAAGTGCAATCCGCGGTGGTTACGGAGTGCGAGCTGCTTCTTGGTAGCTACGGCCGGCGCGCGTCGCTGAAGGTCACGCGCCAAGATGACATTGATCTTACTCTCAATAAGTATCTTGCCGGCGCTGCTCGGTTCAGGGGGGCGACTGGCATTCATCGCGTGGTGATTTCAGTCGAATATCGCCGAGAGGACGTCAGGCGGACCCGCTCCATGAATATTACCGTGCGTGGCACCAACGGATCGAATGTCCAGAGCCACAAGGACCGAGCGACGCGTGAACTCGGGGCGCGTTTACTAGAGGCCTGGGGCGTCACACGCAAGCTTCGGCCGCTGGAGCAGGAAGAGATTGCCGATATGCTGCCATCGCTCATGCGGCTGTTCGACCTTGGTGAGACGGTCTTGACCGGGCTTAGGCTGGCGGAATTGGGCCTGTCGGTTGACACATTGCTCGACGCGCGCCTCGTCTCCCAGAAGAAACGCCAGAGCCTCACGTTGGTTGAGGATGACAACGACAATGTTGTTGAGACCGAGACATTTTCCGTCACGACGTCTTCGGGCTATTCGGCTCGGGACTACACGGAGTTCAATGTAGCCTGGGGCTGGCTGTGCGAGACGTTGGTCAATTCGCTGGCAAGCAATCTTGCAACAAAGACATTTCACCAGATCAGCGAAGACCTTGTACGCGTGGGTGATCTTGCCACCGTCGACGGCTCCGCGCCAGTTTATCTGGCCCGAGGGCTCTTCGAAGCCAAAACGATCTTTTCAGTCGAAGAAGAGCTCCGCTCACGAGAGACCGCAGGGGCAGGTGTCGTTGTTTGCGCAGGTTCGGAAGCGCCACGGTTTATCGCGAACAACGTCGCTGTACCGGTGGATGAAATCTGGAACGCGGATGCCGAGAGCCCCGGTTTGTCGATAGAGAAATTGCTAGATCGCCTAACCTCTGAGCGCCGCCTGATTGCTCAGACCACAATGGCGCAGGTCGTGAGATCGGGTAACCACTCCGGCAGCTTTCTGATGCCTCGAAAGGCCCCGCTCCCTCTTTCGAGCGCCATCCAGCTTGCGTTCTTCGAAAAGCTTGCGCGCGCCTACAATGCCGGCGCGCCGGAGGTCCATTCCAGTGTTCTTATTGAGGGTACGAGTTCACGGACACCGCGAGAGATTTTCACTGGGAAGATGCGCGAACGCATTTTCGATGCCTACGTTGAAAAGGGGATTGATAGGGGCATGTGGCGGCTCAAGGAATAGCCCTCCAGACTTTCCTCCAGACTCCGGCGTGGGACGCTCCAGACATTGATCAGCCATCAAGCCTCCATCCACCGAAGGAGGCCGACATGGCACGACACGACCTCACATCCACCGAGCAGGGCGTTCCGGTCCTGCGCCACCGGCAGCGCCCGCGCGGAGAGGATTGGCTCTGCAGCTGCTGTGGCAAGCTGCTGGGTCGGATTCATGGACATGACGTCCACATCCGCTTCGAGCGGCGGCACGAATACGTGGCGAGCCTGCCGGCCTCGGCGACATGCAAGCGGTGCGGAACGCTGAACAAGGCGCGCACCGCAATCGCGGCCTGACCGCCACTTCCAACGATTCTCTGCAGAGGCGCGCGACGCCCGAACCACGGCCCGATGAGAGGCGCGAGATGCCCGGCCCCAGCCCAGGCATCTCGTGTTCTCAAACTGGTTCGCGCTTCACGCGCGCCTCGTGCGCTCGGTCAACCGGCATTCCAGCATGACCCCGTTCTCTGACATCTTTCCCAGCGAACACCCTCCGTACGGCTTTCATGATCCCGCACATCTACTCGGTTGGCTGCACGGGTCCGAAGGTGATCCCGACGCCCGCAACGGTGTCCTGCAGAAGCTCTTGCGCGCAGCCCACGGCGAGGGGCGGGGCAGGGATCTGGCCGTTGAATTGCTGATCCTGGTCCTCTGGCCGGGTCTCTGCGTCGTGCGTCAGCGACTGCGAGCTTTTGCTCAGCGAGACACGCTCGACGCCGATCTTCTCGGCCAGATCACAATCGGCATCCGGGCCGCCCGACCGGACCGCGTGAGCCGCGTCGCGGCGACATTGCTTCGGAATGCGGAGCGCGATCTGCGGCGGGCGTGGCAGCGTGATGCCAACGCGTCTTGGCCCGATCCCGACTGCGCTGGAGAGCTGCATCGTGAGGGTAGTAATGCGGCCGGCGCGCCGGAGGCAATCATTGCGCTTGCGCACTCGGCTCTCGGCGCAGACGGCGTATTGGTGACCGCGGTCCACATCGCTGGCTTCAGCCAGAAGGAGGCGGGGGAGATCCTCGGACTCGGGCACGAAGCCGCCCGAAAGCGCTGCCAACGGATCATGGCGCAGCTTCGGGAGAGTGCCGATGCCTGATGTCCCGATCCCGTCCCGGCGGCGGCTTTCCCCGGTTGAGTGCGCAGATTGGCGCGCGAGGACCGGAGAGAGGTCGATGATCGAGATGGACGAGGACTACACGCGTGTGCCCGGGCTCTACGGCGCCTGGGACGTTGGAATGCTGCTCGAGGCGGGCCGCCGTTACCGCATCGAGGATGGCGGGCGCACCGATGACGGCCAGGCGCTGTTCATGGTGTTCCGGCGTCAGGAGAGCGGGGCCGTGCGATGAGCGAATTGCCCCCGTATCTCACGACGCGCGAGCTGGCCGAACGGTGGCGCGTGACCTGTCGGACGCTCGAGCGCTGGCGGGCCGAGCCCTACGGCCCCGGCTGGGTCACCATCGGCGGGGCGATCCGCTACAGGCGCGAGGATGTGCTGGCCTGGGAAGCCGCGCATCTGACCCAGCCGTAAGGCATGGACGCGGGACGCCATATCGGGGCCCCGCGAGACAACCAGACAGACATGAGGGTGGCCCGAGGCCGCCCCGCACGTGCTGGGCACGAGACTTTCGCCGCAGCAGCCGAGACCTTGCTCGACAACGGTTTCGCACCGCTGCCGATCGTGCCGGGCACAAAGCGACCGGCTCCGTCGCGCTGGTCTGCCGTGACGCTCGACGAGACCCGCATCCGAGACTGGTGTGCGCGGTTTCCGGATCACGGCATCGGTCTGCGGGCCGGCCAGCTCGTCGGGCTCGATATTGACGAGCTGGACGCCGATCGTGCGCACGAGGTGCAGCGGCTGGCAGAGCGGAGGTTCGGCGAGTCCCTCTTGCGGATCGGGCAATGGCCGAAGCGCCTCCTGCTCTACAGGACCGAGGCGCCATTTGCGAAGATGAAGGTGGGCAAGGTCGAGATCCTCGGTGTCGGGCAGCAGTTCGTGGCGTTCGGTCTGCACGCAGCAACGGGCCGCCGGTATTACTGGACGGACGACACGCCGCTCGATGTCTGCCTCGAAGACCTGCCGTCCATCGACCAGGAGAGCGCCTCGGCCTTTCTGGCCGAGGTCGGACCGGGCGAGTGGGCCAGTGGCGGCCGAGCGCTCGGCCAAGGCAGGCAGACCTCCGCGCCGAGCGACGCGCCCCTCCGTGACGACACCGGCCGGGTCATCGATGGCCGCGATGCCTGGCTGAGCCGGATCGCCTTCCACGCCGTCCATGACGCGATCGAGGCCGGAGCCGATCTCGATCTACAGCTCATCGCCGACACGGTCTGGGCGCGGTTCGTCGAAACCGCGGATCTGGGCCGGCCGAAGAGGGACGGTGGTCGCGGCTACGCGCTGTCGGACGCGCTCCGAAAGGTCCACGACAAGTTGCGGCTCGCGTGGGGCGGTCGTCTGCCGGATCGGCACTGCGCGGAACCGGTCCCGACCTACGAGCTCCCGAGCCTGTCCATTGCAGAGGGCCGGGAGCGCCTTGATGACCTCCTGAGAGCGTTCTGCGCGCAGGTCGTCGCATGGCATCAGCAGGATGAGCAGACGCAGGATCTGCCGATGCTCGGCATCCGGGCCACCGTCGGGCTCGGAAAATCCCGCGCGTCCCGGACCCACCTGTCGCGGCTGGCTGCGGGCCTGCGCACCGACAAACTCCCGCATCGCATCCTTGTTTTTACCCCTTCGCACGCTCTCGCAGAAGAGACCGCAGCGGCTTGGACAGACGCCGGAGCGACCGTCGCGGTGATGCGCGGCTACGAGCGCACGGACCCGGTGTCCGGTGAGCCGATGTGCCGGGATGTCGAGGTCGTCAAGGCAGCGCTCTCGGCTGGCCTGACCGTCCCCGATCATGCCTGCTCGGGCGGGGACGGGCGGCAATGCCTTTTCTACGACACCTGCCTGAAGCAGCAGAACCTTCGAGACGTGGCCACAGCGGATGTGGTCGTTTCACCCTACGATGCGCTATTCACCGGCCTCGCGTTTGAGCACGACGACATCGCGCTTCTGCTGGTCGACGAGGGCTGCTGGGCCCGCGCAGAGGACAATCGCTCCGACATCTATCTCGAGGACTTCGCGGCTGAGCCGATCCGCGGCATGGGCGACGGGATCGGGCATGGCCCGACCGGCGCGATGGCGGACCTCCTTGCCTTCAGAAGGCAGGTCTTAGCGGCTCTGATGGCGCAGGGGCCGGGTCATGTACTGCGCCAGACCCTGAGAGACGCCGGCATCACCGAAGAAGACTGTCGCCGGGCGGCACGGCTCGAGCGATGGCGGATGCAGGACACGCACCTGCATCCCGGCCTATCAGGCAAGGCCCGCAGCCACGCTCTGCGCGTTGCGGAGGAAACCTCACGCATCAATCGTCTTGCGGATCTGTGGGAGGCGCTCGGCGATGCCTTTGGTTCCCCGTCGGGCGTGTCAGGTCGCCTGCGGGTGTCAGATCCGGACGCGTCCGGGCGGCATCCGTTCCAGCTGCGGCGTATCCGCCGCCTGCACGACAGCCTGCGCGGCAAACCCGTTCTTCATCTTGATGCGACCCTGCGGCCGGATCTCGCCCGAACAATCCTCTCGGGCCTGTCCATCGAGACCGTCGACGTGGCCGCCCCCCACATGCAAGTCCGCCAAGTTCAGGGCAGCTTCGGCAAATCGATGCTGTGTCCGGGGCAGGGGCTGGCGGCCGAGGAACGCAGGCGCCGGGAGAACCGCCTTCGCGAATGCGTCGGATACGTGCGCTGGCACGCCCGCCGGGTCGCTCCGGGGCGCGTGCTCGTGGTGACCTACAAGGCGATCGAGGCTGCCTTCGACGGCATTCCGAACGTCGAGACCGCCCACTTCAACGCGGTGGCCGGGCTCGACGGATACAAGGACGTCTCGCTCCTGGTCAGCATAGGCCGCCCGCTGCCCGCCAGCAACGATCTGGAGGCCATGGCGGGCGCGTATTTCGATCGCATAGCCGAGGGTCGCTACCGCCGGGATCGAGCCGGTCTCATGATGCGAGAGGGGCCACCGCGCGGGATCGACGTGCTTCGACACGAAGACAGCTTTGCCGAGACGCTTCGCGCCGCGATCTGCGATGACGAGCTGACCCAGGTGATCGGCCGTGGGCGCGGTGTGAACCGATCCGCAGATGATCCTCTGGAGGTGCACGTTCTGGCGGATGTGGCATTGCCGCTGGTCTACGAGCGTCTCACGACTTGGGATCTGGAGCGCCCGGACATTGTCCAGCAGATGCTGCTGAGCGGGGTGGCGGTCGATAGCCCGGCCGATGCGGCCGCGCTTCATCCACACCTATTCGGCAGCGCAAACGAGGCCAAGCTCGCATTCGGGCGAGCAGGATTTAAGGGTCAAAACCCTATGAGTATCTCTTATAGGGAAATGACCCTTAAATCGGCGGCCTACAAACGTGCCGGACGAGGCCGCTCCTGGCTGCGCGCATACTGGATCGAAGGCGCCGATGAGGTGGTCAGGACGCGCCTCGAGGGAATCCTTGGGCCACTGGCGGAATGGCGGTGCGAAGAATGAGGCTGGCGATCGTCGCTGCGCGTTGCGAATATCTGCTCATGATCGCGTTCACACCCCTGACAGATGATGATCCGGCCCTGGAGTTCTCACCCCTCCTCAGGGCCGCCTGCAAGACGTTGTCCTACGCGGTGGATCATGGCGCGATCGGTCTGACGGCGACGAAGGCGTTCAAGCGCGACTTCGTGCATTGGGCGGTCGAAGCCATCGAATGGCCCGGGTTCGGCGTGGAAGAGGCGTTCAGGTTCAACAGGGTTCTGAATGAGCACGAGTTCGTCCCGCTGCAGCTCGTCCACTTCCTCCTGCTCAAGACGCGCCTCGGTCGCCATCACAAGGGCAGCTTCGTGCCGACGAAAAAGGGTCGCTTGCTGGCTGCGTCCCCCGGAGAATTGTTCATGAAGCTGATCCCGTTCTTCATTCTCGAAACCGACCATTCCTCCTACTCCCGGTTCGATGAAGGCCCCTTTGGAAACTGGGATGTCTGGCTGAATGTGCTGAACGTCGAGATGGAGAAGGGTGCGACCGAGAAGCGGCTGTTCGGAGTGTTCTACGGAGAAGGACCCGACTGGGACAACGCCGGCTGGCGGGAGATGGCCGCGTTCTCCTCGTGTCTCATCAGGCCGCTGGAGTGGGCTGGTCTCATCACCGTCCAGGACGCCGAGGAGGACGGGCGAAGCGTCAGGATATGCTTCAAGACGCCGCTGTGGCCGGCAGCGCTCAAGCTGGACACGGATGATCTGGTTTGTCCGGCGGTACGGCACTGAGAGAAGTAATGGGGATAGTGCGCTCGGCGGATTTGCAGGCTCGTCGACCGCCGCCGTTGTCAGTGAGCTCCTCATCTGAACCGGACGCTCGTCGAGCGCGCGGCGAACTTCGGCATCGAGCCAAAATTGACCGCGTCGATCTTGGGTGAGTTCGCAGTTGCAGCATGGGCGCCCCCTTCGCGACCGGCCCAGACCTGACCTTCGGGATCGAAGTCAGCGCCGCAGTGCAGCTTCACCAAACCAGCCGTTCGTAAACCGCCGTTTTCTGCCACTGCGGATCGATTGATCGAAAGGAAGTTACTTTCGTCCGGCGTGCCGCTGCACCATGAGCGTTGAAAGCTCTTTCGGGAAAAAGCTTGATTGTAGGCTGCCGCACCGCTCACTATGAAATTCCAATAGTGGCCTCGCGATATGGCCTGCCCGCAGCCAGGCAACCGATAACCGTGATGACTTTAACAGCCCCTGCGCATCCGCTCGACCCAGCAGTAGAGCTCGAGATGATCCAGTGGAAACAGGCGCGCTTCGAGCGAATAACTGAACAAGTGGAGAACACTCTGCCCGATCTCATGGCGGAAATTGAAAGAACCGTCGCATCGATTTCCTCGATTGCCGCGAGCAAGGCGCAAGTTTCGCCCGACAGGCTTTGGAAGGAACTTTTCGAACCTTGGGCGAAGCGAACCGCCAACCGCGTCGAGGCAGAGATGGATAACGAAATTGAAGCGCTGGTCTCAGCGCTCTCCGAGAAAGGCACCCGCCAAGACGCCTTGCGCGTCGCGCTGCCCGCTCTTGCAGGAGCTGGCGTGCTTGCCGCTTCTCTTGTAGCCATCCCCACTGTTGTTTCGCTCGCGACGGTGACCACGACCTCCTTCATCATCTTCACCACCGCGGCGATTTCCTGGCCCATGCTCGCATTGGGAGGCGCCGGTATCGCCTTGGCTACGCTGACCGGCAGCCGCGCCGTCGATCAACTCAGCGAACGAAATCGCAGACATCTCATAGTGCGCCTCCAGGGCCGCGCCCGAATCGCGGCCTTGGGTCACGGACTTGCGCTGGGCGAGCGCTGTTTCGTGACTGATCTCCAAGCGATCACGCTACGCAGTCTCGAAGCTGAACTGCGGGCCGCTTGATGCCTCTCCTCTACGCCATCCCTCCTGGCCTCGATGCGCTTGTTTCGTCCGGTCAGGCTCAGTTGATGGGCGCGATCATCAAGGATGTCTCCTCTGGCCAAATCCTGGGGCACGTTCAGCAGACGCAAGGTTTCGTCCAAGCTTTTGCTCAGGCCGGAGGCGCAGCGGCACAAACCGGTTTCTCGCCCCTCGGGATTGTCGGGATGGTGCAGAACGAGCAGATCAAATCATCGCTCGAACAACTGCATCAGGGCATGGCCCTTCTGCAAAATTTGCAGATTGCCAACATCGCTCTCACCGGGATCGGGCTCGGCGTGTCCATCGCCGGCTTTGCGATCATGAACATGCGCCTGAACGCCATCGAGAAAAATCTCGGGGCGTTGCGCGAGGAAGTTCGCGATATTGGCAGGTTAATACAGGAGGCCGAGATCCGCCGCCTCTTCAGCGACATCCGCGCGGCGCTTAAAGACCTTGATGGCGTCGCGACGCGGACTGACCACCTCGCGATTGCAAGCGCTCTGCAAAGACAGCTTTCCACACACGTGAGCACAATTTCCGACTTGCTACGGGAAGCCATGGACCCCGGCAAGGCGACCGCTCTCCCTATGGAGCGACTGGATCTGATCTGGACCTTGGGCTCGGCAAAGTGGCTCTGCGAGGAAGCAGAATTGCGGGCGCTATTCATTTCCGAAGATCTGGCCCATGCGGGCGATTACGCGGCGCAATACCGTGACGACAACCTCAGGTGCTTGGACCAGATGAACCCGGATGCGCTGGCCCGACTGATCGCCGCTGCCGAAGAGGATTTGGCGACGTCGATCACCGTTCGTCGTGAGGCCGCTGGGCGCCTTAGCCGTATCGCCGAAGGCTTCGCCAGCGCCGTGGCCAGCCTCGGTCAGCAGCAAGCACTGTCGCGAGCCCTCATCGATGGCGGAGTAGGCGGACGTGACTTCATCCTGGCCGCGTCGCGGGAAACAAAAAGCCCCTTCCTCATTGTCACACCGGAGCAGTAGCTGGCGGGCCCCGTCGCATTTGCATGCAGCCGCGGGACATCGGAACAGACGCCGGTTGTTCGACTACGAAACCACGAACCAGCGCGACGCGGAACTCTCCAAAGGGTCAACGTAGCGCAGGCCCAATTCAATCGGCTAACCTCGGCATTTCAAACTCGAGAGGCCAGGTGCCAGCCTACTCGTTAGATCGGTTGTTACGGAAGACAGAAGTTCGCTTCGACATGGGGCGAGGCGAAAGAGGTTGAAAGTCCGTTTTTGTGTCCAGCCGAAGATATTTTGCATCATGCAGCGAATGACCGCCTACCGCCGTTCGTGTCGATCATCCCCGTACCGCTCGGCACAGCCCAACTGAATGTCCAGTTCTTTGGCTGGCGCTGGCCGCGCTCGCGACTGCGGCGAATGTCGGCTGCCCGCCCTGTCTACCGAAGGGCTTCGCGGACGCGGCGAGAACCGAGCACATGCGACGAACGGCAGGAAGGTCCGCACACCTGCCGAACGAAGCAATGTCAGCGGAGGTCGGCAGTATGCAGTAAAGCCGCACTTGATTTTGCAGCCCTGTCGCATCCGTGAGCAAGACGACGACAGGCCCCGGGATCTGGACGGTAGACTGAACCGGTGGGCCAGGCCGAAGTGTCGGCGCTCTTCGGTATGTGTCTTTTATTGTCATTATTACAATGAGTTAGGTGCCGTGATATCCTTGCCCTAAGACAATGGGTTATTTCGAGGCGGGCTCATGGCGAAACGCGCAGCCGATCAGTTCAATGAGTTGGCGACCGGCCACGGCGCACAAACTATCGCTCAGAGGGCCGTATCCGAGCTGATCCCCTATGCCAACAATGCCCGGACCCATAGCGAGGCGCAGGTGGCGCAGATCGCCGGGTCGATCCGGGAGTTCGGCTTCAACAATCCAGTGCTTGTTGACGGCGAATGCGGCATCATCGCCGGGCACGGCCGGGTGCTGGCGGCACTGAAGCTCGGGCTAAAGGCCGTTCCGGTGATCGAACTGACCCATCTGAGCGAGGCGCAGAAGCGGGCATATATTCTTGCCGACAACCGGCTCGCCGAGCAGGCGGGCTGGGACCGGGACCTGCTGTCGCTGGAACTCGCGGATCTCGATGAGCTTGGCATCGATCTTGGTACACTCGGATTCGAGGGCGCGGAGCTGGATGCGCTTCTGGGACATGAGACGGCTGATCCGCGGGAGGAAGACACACCCGAACCGCCCGAAACGCCCGTCTCCCGGCCAGGCGATCTCTGGGTGCTCGGGGTGCACAGGCTTCTCTGCGGCGATGCGACCTCCGCCTCGGATGTGGCGCGGCTGCTAGACGGGGTGCAACCGCACCTGATGGTCACCGATCCGCCCTACGGCGTGAACTACGACCCGGCCTGGCGCAACGAGGCGAATGCCTCCGCCACGAAGCGCACCGGCAAGGTGACGAACGACGACCGGGCCGACTGGCGGGAAGCGTGGGCGCTCTTTCCCGGGGACGTGGCCTATGTCTGGCACGGCGCCCTGCATGCCGGGACGGTGGCCGAGAGCCTCGTCGCCTCGGCCTTCGAGATCCGCAGTCAGATCATCTGGGCCAAGGAGCGCCACGTGCTCAGCCGCGGGCATTACCACTGGCAGCACGAGCCGGCCTGGTATGCAGTGCGCGGCAAGGGCCACTGGTCGGGCGATCGCAAGCAATCGACGCTGTGGTCGATCCCCAGCCGCGATCAGGACGCCACCACGCTCCACGGCACGCAGAAGCCGGTGGAGTGCATGCGCCGTCCGATGCTGAACAACTCGAGCCCGGGGCAGGGGGTCTACGAGCCTTTCTCCGGATCGGGGACCACGCTGATCGCAGCGGAGACCGCCGGGCGGATTTGCTACGCGCTGGAGCTTGACCCGGCCTATGTCGACGTCGCCGTCCGGCGCTGGGAGGCGTTTACCGGGCAGGTCGCGGTTCTCGAGGGAGACGGTCCCAGCTTTTCCGACGTGGCCGGGGCGCGGCAAGAAGACGGGGTGCCGGCATGAGTCAGACGCGCACCCTGTCGGCCGTCGAGGCTGCCACCAGCGTTGGCGCAGGCTTTCTTTTGTCGCTCGGCATGCAGGCATTCCTGTTCCCGGCGGTCGGTCTGCAAGCGACACTGATGCAGAACCTGAAGCTGGCAGTGGGCTTCACCGCCCTCTCGCTCCTGCGCGGCTACGTCATCCGGCGGGTCTTCGAGCGGCTTGGGCGCCGGCATCCCCCGGGGGGTGGGTCAAAGTCTGGCACTCACTCCCTGGAAACCGGTCGGCTGGGCAAATGCACGTGCGGCCACATTTCCGACCGGGGGTCGGTCGGAACGCCTGACGGGGCGAGGTGAACGATGCCGCTGCGTGGACCCAAACCAACACCGACGCATCTGAAGGTTCTGGCCGGTACGACGCGCAGGCACCGTCTCAATCCGCAGGAGCCGCAGCCGGACGCGTCCAGGCCCGAGGCTCCGGAGCACCTTTCCGATGCGGCGCGCCAGGAGTGGGGCAGGGTGCTCGATGCGATCGGTCAGCTCGGGATCGTGACCGAGCTCGATCGCGCAGCGCTGGCCGCGTATTGCCAGGCCTATGGTCGGTGGGTGTCGGCGGAGGCAGCCCTGTCACGGATGGCCGAACGCGACGCCGCAACGGACGGACTGATCATCCGAACGAAGGCCGGCAATGCGATCCAGAACCCGCTCGTCGGCGCGGCCAACAAGGCCATGGCCGACCTTGTGCGCTACGCCGCCGAGTTCGGTCTCACGCCCTCTGCAAGAAGCAGGGTGTCGGCAGCGGCTCTGGACGACCCGGACGATCCGTTCGCCGAATTCGAGACAGGTGGCTGATGCGTGGTCGCAAACCGAAGCCGACGACATCGCCGAAGCTGCGAGAGGGTGGGCTGCCGCGTTGCCCGGATCACCTCGATCGGGTGGCGCGGAACGAATGGCGCCGCCTCGCGCGGCCGCTCTTCGATGCTGGTATCCTGACGATCGCGGACCGCGCCGCCCTTGCTGCCTATTGCCAAGCCTACAGCCAGTGGGTCGACGCAGTGGAGAAGTTGCGCGAGACGCCGAAGCTGATCAAGACGCCCTCGGGTCACGTCCAGCAGTCGCCACTGATCGGTATTGCCAACAAGCAGCTGGAACTGATGGGCCGCTACATGGCCGAGCTTGGCCTTACGCCCTCGGCGCGCAGCCGGATCGCTCCGCCGGACGAGACAGAGCGTGCGGAAAGCGCAATGACCATCACGCGCGTGATCATTGGCCCGCCGGACGACTTCGCCGATGAGCCGATCGAAGTGACCCGTGACGACACCCGGCACTGAAGAAAGTCCATCCCGATCAGCGAAGTGGCGTACACTCCGGCGCCTGGCGGAGGTAGCGTACACACCTGCCAAACCAACGTTGCGCAGGTCTGTACATGGTCAGAGAGACTGTCCCATCCGCCCGCCTCGTCGCCTACGAGCGCGTCTCCACCGCCCGGCAGGGCCGCTCTGGGCTCGGCCTCGAGGCACAGCGCGCCGAGATTGACCGCTTCGCCCGGGAGCGCGGCGCCGACATCCTCGCCCGCTTCACCGAGGTGGAAAGCGGCGGTAAGTCCGACCGCCCCGAACTCGCCCGCGCCCTCGATCTCGCCCGGCTCACCGGCGCCACGCTCATCATCGCCAAGCTCGATCGCCTGAGCCGCAACGCCGCGTTCCTGCTGACCCTCCGCGACAGCGGTGTGCGCTTCCTTGCGTGCGACATGCCCGAGGCCAACGACCTCACCGTCGGCATCATGGCCTTGGTCGCTGAGCAGGAGCGCGAAGCGATCAGCAGGCGCACTAGGGAGGCGCTGGCGGCAGCGAAGGCGCGCGGCGTGAAGCTCGGCAATCCGAATGGTGCCGCAGCGCTCAGGCGGGCCGGGAAGGGTGGGGAGGATCTGCGGGAGTTGGTTCGGTGCAACGCGAACGCCTTCGCCGAAACGTTGGCTCCGGTTGTGGCGGATATCAGGGCCACCGGGCACACCTCCCTGCGGAGAATGGCGGCCGAGTTGAACGCCCGCGGAATCCAGACCCGGCGAGGTGGGCGGTGGCACGTATCGAACGTGCGAAACCTGCTGGAGCGGATCCAACGCTGAAGTGCTTCGGCGTGCTCCGTGCTCCTCTCCCAGCCAGGAAATCTAAGCGGGAAACTCCAGCTTCGCACTGTCCAGTTATCAGTGGGCAGATCAACCAACAGTTGCTGGCGGAGACGCACAGCGCCGTGCTGCCGCTGGTCCCGTACCTCGACACCCTGCGCTGAGTGTTCATCGCCGTAGCTCTCAGGGGCATCGTGGTCACGATCTACGCCAGCCCGCGGTCGCAGGCGGCACTGCGCTACGGCGCCATCGTCCTCGCCAAGCTCATTTTCGCACTTTCGCTTCGGCGGTGCGGCGAGCGAGCGGGACGCCTCGCCGAACGCCTTGAAACCATGGAGAAGGTCAATGATGCCCAACGACGGATGCTCGAGGCTGAGGCGCGTCGCCCTCATTCTCGGGACGATTTGGCTGAGTGGCTCCGCGACGCGCGCTTCTGAACGAGTTGGGCGCGGGGCGAGTTCACCCGTCGTGGAGTACAGCCGGGAGGTCCAGGCTCGGGCGGCGGAGGAGTTGGCCTTGCTGCCAGACGGCTCTGCGATCTCGGAGTTGTGGAACGACTATGCAGTGATGCCAGACCAGGCGCGAGGTTACATTCGCTAACTCGCGGCTTCTCAATCAAATACGCATGTCGCGCATTCTCTCCGGCAACTCTTCATCGTCGTTTTCTGGCGAGCCAGAAGCTTTCCGACGCAGCAAGTCGCCGCGTATCCCTCTGCCATCAGGCTCCGTCTTCAGTGATAGGTAATCACTCGGACCGTTACCTATTTCTTCTTGTGCTCGCCCGGATTGGTCAGGCCCTTGCCCTTCGTGAAGTCTGCTGTCGCAACGACCTTTTCCTTGACCTTCTTGGGCTTCTTCGCTTCGCGGTTGCCGCGTTGCTTGTCACCTTTGGACATTTCGGTCTCTCCTGATTGCGGATTCTATTCTTCTGTTGATCGGTGCTCTTGCCATCAACCGGGTGATTTCGTGTCCCGAGATTTCAGCCCGCGGGACGCTGCCGTTCACATCATCCCGCCCATGTCGGACATTTCGCTTCCTGCGCCAGCCTTCTCTGGCTTCTGCGCAACCATGGCTTCGGTCGTGATCAAGAGCCCGGCAATGGACGCGGCGTTTTCGAGCGCGATCCGGACGACTTTCGTCGGATCGATGACACCGGCCTTCAGCATGTCGCCGTATTCCTCGGCCTGCGCGTCGAAACCGAAGCTCGGGCTGTCGTTCTCGATCACCTTGCCGACAACGACAGAACCGTCGACCCCGGCATTGTCGGCAATCTGGCGCAGCGGTGCCTGGATCGCACGGCGGACGATCTTGATCCCGGCATCCTGATCGCCGTTTTCGCCCTTCAGTGTCGCCAGGACCTTGCCGGCATGAACGAGGGCCACGCCGCCGCCGGGCACGACGCCTTCCTGAACTGCGGCACGGGTGGCATTGAGCGCATCGTCGACGCGGTCCTTGCGCTCCTTCACTTCGATCTCGGTTGCCCCTCCGACCCGGATCACGGCAATGCCGCCGGCAAGCTTGGCCAGCCGTTCCTGCAGCTTCTCCTTGTCGTAGTCCGAGGTAGTGTCCTCGATCTGCGCCCGTATCTGGGTGACGCGCGCCGCGATCGCGCCCTTGTCGCCAGCACCTTCGATGATCGTCGTGTCATCCTTGGTGATCGCGACCTTCTTCGCCGTGCCGAGCATGTCCATGGTGATGTTCTCCAGCTTGGTGCCCATTTCCACGGAAATCACCTGACCGCCCGTCAGCACGGCAATGTCTTCCATCATCGCCTTGCGGCGGTCTCCGAAGCCAGGCGCCTTGACGGCCGCGACCTTCAAACCGCCGCGCAGCTTGTTGACGACCAGCGTCGCCAGCGCCTCGCCCTCGATGTCCTCAGCCACGATCAGCAATTGCTTGCCGGCGTCGATCACGGCTTCGAGCAGCGGCACCATTGAGGCGAGGGAGGTCAACTTCTTCTCGTGCAGCAGGAAGACGCAGTCATCCAGCTCGACGACCATCTTCTGAGCGTTCGTGATGAAATAGGGGCTCAGATAGCCGCGGTCGAACTGCATGCCCTCAACCACTTCGGTCTCGGTCTCCAGTCCCTTGTTTTCCTCGACGGTGATCACGCCTTCATTGCCGACCTTGGCCATCGCATCGGCGATCTGACGGCCGATCGTGACCTCTCCGTTGGCTGAAATGGCGCCGACCTTCGCGATCTCGTCACTGTCGCCGACGGGGCGAGACATGGTCTTGATCTCGGCCACAACCGAAGCGACGGCCTTGTCGATCCCGCGCTTGAGATCCATCGGGTTCATGCCGGCCGCGACCGATTTCATGCCCTCCCGAACAATCGCATGGGCGAGGACGGTTGCGGTTGTGGTGCCGTCTCCCGCCTCGTCGTTGGTACGCTGCGCGACCTCCTTGACCATCTGCGCGCCCATGTTTTCGAAATGATCCGACAGCTCGATTTCCTTGGCGACCGTCACACCGTCCTTGGTGATGCGCGGTGCTCCCCAGGATTTGTCGAGAATGACGTTCCGGCCCTTGGGGCCTAGGGTGATCTTCACGGCGTTGGCCAGCGTGTCGATGCCTTTCAGCATACGGTCGCGGGCATCAGTACTGAATCTGACGTCTTTGGCGGACATGGTCGGGTGCTCCTGAGTATGAAATGTCGGTGTGGCTTTCGTGCTCAGGCCATCACGCCGAGAATGTCGCCCTCCTTCATGATCAAGAGATCTTCGCCAACGAGTTTGATTTCCGTCCCGGACCATTTTCCGAACAGGATCCGGTCGCCCGCCTTGACATCCATGGTGATGCGCTCGCCGTCCTCGTCCCTGGCGCCGGCGCCGACCGCGACGATCTCACCCTCCTGCGGCTTCTCTTTTGCGGTGTCAGGGATGATGAGCCCGCCTGAGGTCTTCGCGTCGCCTTCGATGCGGCGGACGAGAACCCGGTCGTGGAGTGGAGTGAACGACACGTAAGTGCTCCTTCTTCGGATATCCAAGGGAGCATGGCGATGTTGGGAAGTGTTTGGCACTCGCCATACAGGAGTGCCAATATCTGCTAGATGATGTCTCGGCAGGAATTCCACAATAGCGTCTCAAAAAGATCTTCCTGCTTCCATTCAATTGTATCCTTTGATGCTCCCGCACATCGTTGACGCTCGACTTCACAAGCGCCGAACGGAGTTGCCGCCAGCGATGATTGCGTTGATCAAGTCCGCGACGGCACGGTGACGTTCCGTCTCGAGTTCGGTGCCGACGGCGTTCTCATGTGTCGCCGCGGCGTCGCGAAGAACCCCCAAGATCTCATGCTCCGGGAGCAGCCCTCGATCATTCATGGCAAGCAGGAGCGCCTCGCAGATCGAGAGGGCGGCCTGGCCCGCATGTTCGCTCGCAATGGACATCCGGGGTTCCTTTCTTGGCATCGTGAACCGGGAAAGGTGAGGTTCGAATGCATCCGTACTTCTCGCAGGAAGTGCCTTATGCTGGACTGATCCAGAGCAGTGTTCGGGCCGATTTCTTGCTGCTGGATGGCGATACGCCCGGAGGGCCCATGACATCAGCAGAGCACAGCCCACTGACCCGCAAACTCTCGGCCTTCGTCGCCTTGTCGGAAGCCGAACTTGCCGTGCTCGAGCGGCTCCACCAGCGACGACGGACCTTCGCCGCAGGTCGGGACATGGTGCACCAGGGGCAATCGGATCAGGCTGCGTACATCCTTTCAAGCGGATGGGTCTGCTCCTACAAGATCCAGCCCGATGGAACCCGCCAGATCGTCGATTTCCAGGTGCCGGGTGACTTCCTCGGTTTGCGCAGCGTGCTGTTGCGCACCTCGGACCACAGTTTCGAACCGATCGTGACGATCGAGGCCGCCGAGGTTCTCAAGTCCGATCTTCTGGCGGCCTTCGCGCAGACTCCGCGGCTCGCCACGGCCATACTCTGGGCGGCATCGCGGGACGAGGCGATGGTGGTCGAGCATCTCGTGGGGATCGGCCGGCGCGACGCAGATGCCCGAATGGCGCATTTCCTGCTGGAGCTGGGTTCGCGGCTGGCGTTGGTGGGCATCGGCAGCAAGGATGGATACGACTGCCCGCTGACGCAGTATCACCTGGCCGATGCGCTCGGTCTGAGCGCCATCCATGTCAACCGCGTGTTGCGGCAGCTACGCGAGGGCGGAGTGGTGACCTTCCGGGACGGTCATGTCACGATTCATGATCATGACCGTCTGGTGGACCTTGCCGAATTCGATCCGGCCTATCTGGATCAGACCGGGCCGCTCCTGAAATGAGAGGGCCGCCCTCCCTGCTCGGTAGGTGGGCCCGGTGATCACGTCAAACGCTGGAGGTCACGCGAGGGCGTGGGCTGTCGCATCGAGTTCCTTGTTGGTCTCGGCGTCGTTCTCCGCGGTGTTTGCCTTCTCGGCTGCCTGGTAGTGCTTCAGCGCCGCGTCCTTCTTCGGGCCGGAGGGCGCCTTGTCCCACGCGGCCTTGACGGAGGTCATCTTTTCGGCAGTCTTGGTCTGTTCGGGAACCATTGGGATTGTCCTTTCCTGGACGCTCCGAGAATAAGAAGCGTGTCGACATGCCGACCTTTGGGGATCGACACGTCCACACGCTTCTCGGGTACTCGGAAAAATGCACCACCGAATGTTCGGCGGGCACGTCTCACCTAATCAGCGTCGGAGCCACGCCGCACTGACGCAGGCTAGTCCCGGCGCCTGTGGCAGGTCGGTTGCCCATGTGCATCTCAATTCACCGCAGTTTGCTGGTGGGAAACCCTCAGCCATCTGTCGTCATCGTTGAGGTAGGTCGAGGCACAGAGGGTCTTGTAGATCGGCACATCGGGTTTCTCTGCCGAGACACGGTAGGTGAGAATGGCGATGTCACGATACCGCGTGACACGACGTTCGGCCATGACGACGGTGCGCCAGCCGGTCCTTTCACGAAGGTGGGTCCAGATCTGGTCGCCCTGGAGGATGCCGGGCGGATAGGGGAAGACCATGACGGCGTTGGTCGCAGTCGTTGCCTGCGCGTTGTCGGCGCCACTGGTCCAGAAGTGCTTCTCCATCTCCCAGAGAACGCCCTGTTCGCGCGGCGACATCGTTCCGGTCTTGTGTGCCGCATGGGCCGGTCCCTTCCCGGTCTCGACTGAGACGGTCATTCGCCTGATCCCGACCCGCCAACCATGAACATCTGAACCAGCAAAAAGATGATCGCGAGCACCGCCCAGATCGCTCCGCTTGTTCCCGGGCGGCCATCGGCCACCGTCGAGGCAGCGCGCTGCAGGGCACCTGATGTCGGTCCTTCGGGAAGCAGCTGGCTCAGGTCTCGCGCGATCCTGCCGTGATCGCTGGCGAGCGCAGGAACGTCCCGAAATCGGGCAAGAAGCGTTCCCAAGCGTGCCCGCGCGGCGTCGCGCCCGAGCGTGACCAGTTCAGCGGTTTCCTTCCATGGATCGAGTCCAAGCCGCGCAAGCGTGGAGAGCACCGTCACGGCATAGCCGTTCCGGTCCTCGCCGACCGACGCATAGAGAAACCGATCGAACTCGGGCGGGTGCGGGTTGAGAACATTGGGGGCGACCATCGCCAATCCTTTCAAGGGTTGCAGGAATGCAGATCATCCCTGTTTCCCAAAGAATACGCGCAGGCCGGTCTCGCCGCCCTTACACAGGTCAGTACGGGCCACTGCCTCAAGGAAGGTCGCAGCCGGTTCGGTGCTCGAGACTAACATGCGTCAGCGCCGGTCGAACGATCCCGAGGTACAAGACACTCAATCGTTCGACTGGTCCGTCCCGCACTCCAAGGGGCCGCCAACAGTGGTGAGCGACGGATCTGCCAACATCGCGGAGACCAGAGATGACCATGCGGTCGACCAGATCGACGGTGACGTTTGCGAACCCGTTCACCTTGCCTGGATACCCGGGCGATTTGCCCGCGGGCGATTACGAGGTTCTTGTCGAAGAGGAGCTTCTTCAGGGGCTGAGCTTCGAGGCGTATCGCCGGATGGCGACCTACCTGACGGTGCGCGGAAGGGGCGGTCATGCGGGACGGACAGAGTTGCGGGCGATTTCCGACAGCGACCTGAAAGAGGCGCTAAGCCGGGATCGAGGCGCGACTGAGAAAAACAATCACGGCGATGCGGCGCTTTCCCCGCAGGAGGACTTGAAATGAATGCTCCCGAATGGCTCAAGCCCGGCGTTTATGGTGCCGTGATCAGTGCGGTTTTTGTCGGCGTGGTCGGTTTTACCTGGGGCGGCTGGGTGACCGGCGGAACCGCGAATGACAGGGCAATGGCGATGTCCCAGGTCGATGTCGTCGCCTCCATGGTGCCGGTTTGCCTTGAGATGGCACAGTCCGACCCAGCACGGGCCGAAAAGCTTGAAACGATCCGGGCCGCGTCGACCTATCAGCGGCGCGATGCCCTGATGGAGGCGGGCTGGGCGACGGTGCCCGGAACAGATGCTCCGAACCGCGATATCGCGCAGGCCTGCCTGGCAGCCCTTGATGTTGACGCATTGCCGGAGCGCCCGGGAAGCGCGGTCGATGAAGGATGAACCGCGCCATGCCGATAGCTTCACCCGAGACCACCGAGCTCGAACGGCGTGTGCTGGCGCATGAACGGATCTTGCAAGCTCTGATCGCCTACATGGCCCGTACCGAACCGCGTTTCGTGGACCACCTGCGAGAACGGTTCGTGGAGCCGATGAAAGTGACCCAGCGCGAGCACGACCACCGCGAAACCGACGATTATGCGGCAGAATTCATTCGCGCTGTGATGCTCCTCGGAGAAGTGCGCGTGCCAAAGGCGAAGGAGCCGGAAATGACCGACATGAGACCCGTGCCGCCGAAAAGCAGAGGAGCAAAGGATTCTTCCATGGACCGGCCGGCACAGCGCGGTGGGGTTCAGGTTCGCGAAAGAAACGGCATCTGGGAGGTGCAGGTCGATGGCAAGTTTCGCGGCGACTACCACCAGAAGGAACATGCTCTTGCAGCTGCGGCCTTGCAAAAATTGTCGCCCCGATGACCAGCAGCACCCACCCCACAGTCCCGACAGACTTCTCGATCCAAGTGGCCGAGAACGAAGGCATGCCATCGAGATCGAATTCCAGTGGCTCCCCGCAAGCGCACGTTCGGACTCGACGGCTGACCGGAACGCTTACGCTTGGGCCATCGAAGACTCGCGCGAAAAACGGCGGACTCTGGTCCGCCAGGGAGCAGGCGGCGATGAGACATCCCTTGGCGAGGCTAATCGCGAGGACGGCAGCCGTAGCCGGTGTGATCGCCTCTTTCGCCTTTCCCGTGCTTGCGCAGGATGGAACCGGCCCAATGCCGGAGAACGCCCAGCCGCGCAGCTATGGTGGCGGATGGGTCTGCGATCTCGGTTACCGGGTAGAGGCCGCTGAATGCCTGGCTATCGATGTCCCCGAGCATGCTTATCCAACCGGGCGCTCCTATGGGAAGGGTTGGGAGTGCAACCGAGGGTACGAGGAGGTGGACGGGACGTCCTGTAATCCCATCCCGGTGCCCGCAAATGCCTTCCTCCGCTCTTCCGGTTACGATTGGCAATGCGAACGCGGCTTCCGGCAGGAGGACGAGGCATGCGTGCCCATCGTTCTGCCCGAGCGTGCCTATTTGACGGACGATGCCTCGGGGAGGGGATGGACCTGTGATCGTGGCTATGAGGCTGTTGCAGGGATATGTTCGCCGATTGCCGTGCCAGCGAACGCGTATCTGACCAACGCAGACTACGGCGAGGCTTGGGTTTGCGAGAGAGGCTTCGTCAAGATCGACGACCGATGCGATGCGGTTGTCGTGCCAGCGAACGCCTATCTGGACGAGGCATCCTATGGACCAGGCTGGAGCTGCGAGCGCGGATACGAACTGCTGAATGGCGCCTGCGTCGCCATCGATCTGCCGGAGAACGCCTATCTCGACCGATCCGGCAACCGGTGGAGCTGCAATCGAGGTTTCCAGCTTTCGGACGGGGCATGCGTCCTTGGAAGATGAGGGTGACAGAACGATGCGCAGCCGCGTGTCCGGCATGCGCGTCAGCATAGGGTGTCGTCTCCGATACAGCTTCCCTCAACCGACGCCGCTGATTGCGCTTCTGAACGTGCACTACTCGCGGTTCGGCGATCTGGAGCGTGCCGATTATCTCGTGACCTCGCCGAGCGTGCCCCTCGAAAGCTACCGGGATGGCTTCGGCAACTGGTGTACGCGCGTCCTGGCTCCGGCGGGCGACTTCTGCCTGTCGA
The DNA here is from genome assembly GCF_900112685.1 of Roseivivax sediminis. Taxonomy (GTDB): domain Bacteria; phylum Pseudomonadota; class Alphaproteobacteria; order Rhodobacterales; family Rhodobacteraceae; genus Roseivivax; species Roseivivax sediminis. The sequence continues at coordinate 12,948 of NZ_FOMS01000001.1, read as the reverse complement.
CGGATGGCGTCTTCCGCGACACGGGCCTGCCTGATCCCTCCACGCCCGGCGCGCGGCAGCACGAGGTTCAGGATCTTCCTTTCGAGACGCTCGTGTTTCTGCAGGGCAGCCGGTATTGCGACACCGACCTTCTGTCGGAGGAGGCGTGGCGCCTATTCGAGACCACGGACGCCGGATGGTCACGCGTCCAGGCGATCTGCGATTTCGTGCATGGACATGTCCGCTTCGACTATATGCAGGCAAAGGCGACGCGCACAGCGTCGCAGACCCTCGCAGAGGGGCAGGGTGTCTGCCGCGACTTTGCCCATCTCGCCATCGCCCTGTGCCGATGCATGAACATTCCGGCCCGCTACTGCACCGGATACCTGAGCGACATCGGGGAGCCTCTGCCTCATCCGCCTGGGGATTTTGCCGCGTGGATGGAGGTCTTTCTCGCTGGGGAATGGCACATGTTCGACCCGAGGAACAACAAGCCGAGGTTTGCGAGAATTCTGATCGCGCGCGGTCGCGATGCTGCCGATGTCCCTCTGACCCAGACATTCGGCCAGAACACGTTGATGGAATTTAAGGTCTGGACGGATGAATTGGCCTGACTGACCTCGGCTTCTTTTTCGATGCACCATCGCAATTCGGGTCGCCAGCCCCCATATGTAAAGTGCCGAAGCGAAGTATCCCGGTCCGACATGGACGAGGAGTTGGCCTCGGATAATCAAAGGATCGATGAAATGTCCTTCAAGGACCTGACCGCCAGGGCTGCGGCTGCGTTAAAGCCGAAGCCTGCGAAAACAGCAACGACCCCTGTCAAGGAGACCGAGCCCAAGGCTTCTGGCAAGGATGCACCCGCCAAGTCCAAGACATCTTGAGGGTGTACACCGGTTGCGCGCCTCATTCCCGTGAGGGGCGCGGACCGCCCACAGCACCATGGGAAAGGAACGCGCCAATGGAAGATCGGAGGAGCAAGACCGTTGCGGTTTTTTCCCGACCCTTCACCGTTCCGGGCTTTGACGAGACGCTCCCGGCGGGAGAGTACGAGATCGAAACGGAGCTGGCTTCCCCCCTGATGAACGGGAACCCGCAGCCTGGAAAGCCTCCGTCCTTGTGAAGCTTCATCCCCGGATATCTCATCCGGGACTTGCGCGGACTCTGACCGTTTCCCTTGCCGACCTCGACCAAGCACGTGCCAAGGACAAGCTGACCGGCAGGGAGTTGTCCGACTTTTTCCTTGAAGAAATGCTGGCTGATCCGATGGTACAGCTCGTGATGAAGGCCGACGGGGTCTCCGAGGCGCACCTGCGACATCTCTATTCCGGGTCTGGGACATCCGATCCGACCCTGGCTGCGCCGCCTTCGAAGACGATCTTCCGAGGGGCGCGGGACGAAGAGTCGATCCGGACCGCCGAAAACGAAGGCATGCCTTCACGACCGGACTCGCCGCCGGCCTTACGCACCCATCTGGCAGCGGGGAAAACGTGATGGCGGACGAGGCAATCGCCGAGGGTGACGTACCGGACACCGCGACGCCAAGGGCCGTGGGTGATGTCCCGCAAGAACGCCGATGCCTGCGATGCGAAACCTCGTTTTTGAGCGAAGGCTTCGGAGAACGGATTTGCCAACGCTGCAAGGGGTTAAATGCCTGGCGTAACGCCGCGCCGGTCAGCGCGGGCGCATCTCGCCGCCGCTGATCCCCGCAGCCGCGCGCCGTCTTCCTCAATCCTAACTGGAACATCATTTTGGCTTGCCTCGAGATCGTTCACACCACGACCTACAGATACCGTCAAAAGGTCCCTCTTGGGCCCCATCGGTTGATGCTACGTCCCCGAGAAACAAGGGAACTGCGACTACTTGCGCATGCCCTCTCCATTTCTCCAACGGCGACGGTGACCTGGGCGCATGACGTGGCCGGCAACGCTGTCGCCACCGCGGTCTTTGACGGCGTGACGGATCATCTGGTGATCGAGAGCCGCGCTTCCGTGGAACTCACCGCGCCGGCCTGGCCGGTCTTTACCATCGCCGCCTCGGCGGCCCAGTACCCCTTTGTCTACACCGCCGACGAATGGACGGATCTGGGCGCGTTGACGGTTCCGCAATATCCCGACCCGGACGGTCGGCTTTCCCTATGGGTCGAGGGCTTTGTCATGGCGCGCCCGACCGACACGCTGTCCTTGCTGAAGGACATCAGCAACGGTGTGTTCACCCAGATTTCCTACCAGAGCCGTGAAACGGAAGGCACCCAGTCACCGATCGAGACTCTTGACCGGCGATGGGGCTCGTGCCGTGATCTTGCGGTCCTGCTCGCCGAAGCCGCGCGCACGCTTGGACTCGGTTCCCGCATCGTATCCGGCTATCTGTCAGATGCGGAAGAATGCCTTTTTGGGTCTGCGGGGTCCGGGTCCACCCATGCCTGGGTCGAGATATTTGTACCCGGTGCCGGATGGATTGCCTTCGATCCCACGAACCGGAGCTTCGGGTCCCTCAACTTGGTACCACTCGCCGTGGCCCGAAACATCGAACAGGTCACCCCGGTGGCAGGCAACTTTGTCGGAACTAACGTCGATTTGATCTCAATGGAGGTGCTTGTAAGAGTGGAGAGTGCTTCGGCACAAGACAACTCGCTCCTGGCCCCAAAAGGCGGGGCGGACCTCGCGCTTGTCTGATGGCGTTTCAGTGGGACTGGCTTGCGGCTGCTGGTTTAAACTTCTAAATAACAATATCTTAACGGCTGGAGAAGGTTGGATATCAGGCCCATTCTCTCCGCCACTATCACCCTTTCGAACCCGTTCAGGCCGCCCGTCCGAGGCAGAATTTCTCCTGTTTTCAAAGGGGTTTGCCAAGCGGGTGCGAACTGCTGAGACGCGGGTGCGAAGCGTTTTCCGTCTCTGAATGGCCTCTCGTCTCTGGTCGGGCGAACCGCGCCGATTCCGGTTCGGTCGGAATTTTCCTCGCTTTTCCAACGGCCTGACTGGCAACGCCGCCAAAACTGCGCGCCCTGTTTCCATCGCTATCGACCGGAACGGAGACCGAACACGCAGGAGGCGTAGCCGATGGGTGCGCTGGCAGAACGGCGCGTAGCGGTGGCGGAGCAATCGGCGACGGGCTCAGTGAGAGCCATTGATGACAAACGCACATCGCGCCTCTAGCCTGGCGGCATGGCGAGTGGCCCCTGGACCGATGAAGAAAACGACCTGATCGTCGCGGATTACTTCGCGATGCTGGCCGACGACATTGCGGGGCGCCGCTACAGCAAGGCGGAGCATCGCCGGGCGCTCCTGCCGCTTCTGAACGACCGGTCGGAGGGATCGGTCGAGTTCAAGCACCAGAACATCAGCGCGGTGCTGAAGGGACTCGGCGAGGACTGGATCGCCGGCTACAAGCCCGCCTTCAATTTCCAGGGCTCACTCGAGTACGCAGTCGTTGAGTGGCTGAATTCCCATCCCGAGTGGACGCTTTGTGTTCCAAACCATCATGCCGCGACCGGCATGCGCGAGGCCGCTCAGATCTGGATTGGTCCTCCGCCGACGCTCTCCAACCAACCTCCTCCGCAAGAGCTGGACCAGATGCTGCACATCGCCCGGAAGTTCGACGTGGCGGGGCGCGACGAACGCAATCGCGCCCTCGGCCGCGCGGGCGAGGAGCGCGTCCTCGCCCATGAGCATGCCAAGCTGAAGGCCGCGGGGCGGGATGATCTGGCGCGCAAGGTCCGCTGGGTCTCGGAGGAGGACGGCGACGGGGCGGGCTACGACGTCGCCAGCTATGCGCCCGATGGCCGGCCGCGGCTTATCGAGGTGAAGACGACGAACGGTTGGGAGCGGACGCCTTTCCACATCACGCGGAACGAGCTGGCCGTCGCCGACGAACGGCGCGCGGAGTGGTGTCTGTTCCGGATGTGGAATTTCTCGCGCGAGCCGAGGGCGTTCGAACTGTACCCGCCGCTCGATGCGCATGTCTCTCTGACGCCGACGTCGTTTCAGGCCAGCTTTCACTGACCGTCAGTCGAACACCCGCGCCTGCTGCTCGTCCCACGGCAGAGAGGCCACGAAGCACAGGTCGTAGAGGCTGATCGCGCAGGGCTCGCGGCGCACGACCAGTCGCTCGAGAACCTCCGGCGACAGCCATGCGAGGCGCAGCAGGCGGCTGACATAGCGGTCGGAGAGGCCTTCCTCGGCAGCGAGATCGGCGATGGTGGTGACCTCGCCGCGCTCCATCCGCTGCCGCCACGCCCATGCCCGGCCGATGGCGCGCAGCACGCGCGGATCCTGCCCCGGCGGCGGGTCCGAAGTCTCGATATCCCGCGGCGGCAGGATACGCGGGCGACCGCCGCGCTTGCGGACCGTGAGCGGGATGTGGACGCGGATCGTATCGTTCGCCGGCATCAGGCGGCGTCCTCATGCGCCGGCGTCATCAGGCTCGCCAGCGCGCCGAGACCGTCATGGCGCAGGTCGATGTCGAGCCCGTCTTCGCCCACAGTCACGCGCGCCACGAGGAGCTGGATGACGCGGGCCTGCTCGGCCGGGATCAGCGCCTTCCAGAGATTGTCGAACTGCGTCAGCGCTGCGGTCACGGTGCCCTCGTCGAGGTCGGGGCGCTCTTTCTTCAGGGCCCGCGCGGTGCGCGCGATGACCTCCGACGTGCGCAGCAGCCGCCGGATCTCGCCGATCACCGCTTCCTCCACCATGGCCGCGGGCAGCCGCTGGGGGCCGCGCAGCTCGGCTGTCGGCCGTTTCTGAATCACGTCCATCGACACGTAGTAGCAGTACCGCCGGTTCCCCTTCTTCGTGTGGTGCGGGGTCATCGCGGCGCCGGTCTCGGTGAAGATCAGGCCACGCAGTAAGGCCGGCTCGGTGCTGCGGCTGGCCCGGCGCGCTGGTTGCGGTTGCCGGACAGCACAGCGTGGGCGGCGTCCCACAGCTCTGCATCGACGATGGGCTCGTGCATGCCGGGATAGGTCTCGCCCTTGTGGGTGATCTCGCCACGGTAGATGCGGTTGTGCAGCAGCTTGTAGAGCGCCCCGCGATCGATGGGCCGGCCCCGCTTGGACCGGATTCCGCGGGCATTCAGCTCCCGGATCACGGCGGCTGTGGAATCGGACCGCGCGAAGAGCTCGAACATGGTGCGGACCTGCGCCGCCTCGGCTTCGTTCACGATCAGCTTGCGGTCGACCACGTCGTAGCCGAGCGGGACGTAGCCGCCCATCCACATTCCTTTCTTCTTCGAGGCGGCGACCTTGTCGCGGATCCGCTCGCCGATGACCTCCCGCTCGAACTGGGCGAAGCTGAGCAGGATGTTCAGCGTCAGCCGCCCCATCGATGTGGTCGTGTTGAAGGACTGAGTGACGGACACGAAGGTGACGCCGTGGCGGTCGAAGATCTCGACCAGCTTCGAGAAGTCCATGAGCGCGCGGCTGAGGCGGTCGATCTTGTAGACCACGACCACGTCGATCAGCCCGTCCTCGACATCGGCGATCAGCTGCTTGAGCGCAGGGCGGTCCAGTGTGCCGCCCGAGACGCCGCCGTCGTCGTAACGCTCGCGCAGACAGGCCCAGCCCTCGGCACGCTGGCTGGCGATGTACGCCTCGCAGGCTTCGCGCTGCGCATCGAGGCTGTTGAACTCCATGTCGAGCCCTTCCTCGCTCGACTTGCGGGTGTAGATAGCGCAGCGAAGGCGACGCCCCGGTTCGGTCTGGGTCTTTCTGGTCATCGCGCGCCTCCGGTCTGGTCGAGCCCGAAGAACCACCAGCCATTCCAATGCGCCCCGGTGATCGCGCGGACCGCGGCGGAGAGCGACTTGAAGCGCCGGCCTTGCCATTCGAAGCCGTCGGCCAGAACGGTGACCATGTGTTCTTCCTCACCCCACTCGCGGACCAGCTTCGTACCAGACGCTGGCTTGCGCGGGTCCGCCACCATCCCGCCCAGCTTGCCGTTCATGACCTCGTCGGCAAGTGCATCGAGCGTTCGGCGCGTCTCCCGGCGTAGCCCGACATGGGCCAGCTCCTGCATGCGGTAGCCGAGCCGAAGCTCGAGGTTGCCGCGGCTGGCGTTGGGTGCGCGCTCCCCGAAGATGGCCTGCCACTTCTCCTGCAGCTCAGGCACCGTCATAGCCTTCAACGCCGCCAGTTCGGCAAGGACGTCGAGCCCCTCCGCCTGGCGTGTGGGCCATGCCTTAGCGCCTGATTTCCTTGTGTTTTTCCTCATGCGTCGTCTCCAACTCGGTTTTGAACCTGTCTCCGACGACGGCGTCTGAGGACGAGAATGTCCAGCGAACTTTCTCCGTCGAACGGAGAATTCTCGTTCGTTTCCGGTGGGTTGGTGCGCGCGATGGCGCCGGCGAGGATTGCGGACAGTTCCACCAGCCGATCATCAGTCGTGAGCGTGTCGGCGGGCGGTGCGAAGGTGATGTCGTATGGCACGTAGAGCGAACCTCCTGAGGCGGTTTGCTCCGTGTTCGCCGCGCGTGACGATAGATATCAAGGGCTTTGTTGCGCAAAGGCGCTCTACGGGATCATCACCCGCTTTCTCGTCGACGACTACTCGCATAGCGAGCACCGTGGCACAGGCATGTTCAATGCCACGCCCTGGGAAAAGCTCGAAGAAGTCGTGTCCACCTATAGGGGAATCAAAGCGCCTTCGCAGAAGCAACGCTGTCTGCACCTTGGCGTGAAGACGCAGGCCAGCACAACGTCCGAAGGCGTGCTGGCGTTCAATCTTCCGTTCAGCTCCCGCGATCTCCAACTCTATGCCGACGGCACCTCAAAGCGTGTCACGATCCACATGGATCCGGACGATCTTCGGAAGGCCTACGTCACCGCCGAAGGGCATGACGAGGTCATCGAGGTCGACCTCAGGATGACCGCTCTGCAGGATCTGACACTCGAGAAAGCCATCGAAGTCATGGAAGCAGCCTGTCGGCGTGATCCGAAGGCCCAGGAACTCCATGATCGGCACCTGCATGAAGCGCGCAAGCGCTTCGCAGAGGAGTCGGGTTTCTTCCCGGACTCGCGCGATCCCTCGAACTACCAAACCATTGATCAGCTGAGGTGGCGGGCTGACCGGCTCGCGCAGGTGGAGATGCGTCCGACCGGTATCACGGGGCCGACCGCGCCGCCCGGCCGGGTGACGGATCGGTCCTCGGGAAATCATGTCTTCAAGGTTAAGAAATCTGGTGCGCCTGATCAGGGCATCAGGGACAAGAAGCCCTCCAAGTCGGGGCATGCAAGTTTCAAGCCAATCAAGGAGAGCAAGCTGTGAGTTCGTTCCTTAACGAAACCGTCGCGCAGGCCGCGAACGCCAACAACGGCCTTCATTATCCGTTCGACCGCGGGAGCACGCTCCGCAAATCGTTCAGTGATCTCCTCAGTCGGCACGTCGGTAGGCTGCGGGGTTCCGCCCGGTTCGAGGCCGAAATCCTCGTCGTCACGGGGCTGAGCGGGACCGGCAAAACCCGGGAAATCACCAAGATGCTCGACGAGTTCAATGGGAACGCGCTTCCGCTGCCCGACGGAAAGCCGGCACGCGTCGTCCATTGTCTTCTTGACCGGAAGGGCGGCTGGAAGGACCTCGGACGCAAGACCTTGAAGGCGATGGGTTACTCCCTCTCCGAGAGAGCGCGGCTGACACAGAGCGAGATCTGGGAGCGCGTCGCGTTCCAGGCCCGGGCCCAGGGCATCATCGGGATCTACTACGACGAGGCGCAGCACATCTTCGCGGGTAAGTCGGACAACGACCGCGAGACCATCCTAGACAGCTTCAAGACCCTGCTGAAGTCGCATGATTGGCCTCTGATGCTCATCATGTCGGGCGTTCCTGAACTCGGCCCCCACGTCAGGTCGCTCGACCAAGTCTATTCCAAGGTGACCTACCTGCATTTCGAAAACATCGACCTGCCGGACGATTACGAAGTCGTCCACGAGATCGTCGGAAGCTATGCCTTGAAGAACGGACTGGCCATTGATGACGAGATCGTCAGCCATGAGTTCTATCACCGGCTCGCCACCGCCGCTGCCTTCCGGTGGGGGCTGCTCATCAACATGGTCATCGAGACGACCGCGAGGGCCGTCGAAGCTGGGTGCGAAACCCTGAGTTGGCAGCACTTCACGGATAACTGGGTGGCAAAGACGCAAATGAACCAGATCGCCACGCCGTTCACCCATGACGGCTACGAGACGATGTTCCGGCCGGACAAGCCGTTCCAGGCAGCGATCGGCTAACTGCACCTTCGGTTTCAAACCCCTGTATGAACCCGCGCTTTGGCGCGGGTTTTTTCGTGTCTGCGTATGGCGCAGGGCAGGGGAGAAGTTCAGCACTAGGCCTGCGCATGCTTTTACTGTTTGCGCACGCTATTGGCGTCGCCTGGGGTGCGGTGTGCTGTAAGGCATTGATAGTAAATATGAAATTATGCCGTCGAATCACGAGCGGGCATTCTTGCGCATTGTTTTGATTTGTCTGGCTTGCACTCAGCAAACCAAGAGAGTGCGAGATCTGACCAAAAGCATGCGAAATGGCTGTCAATACTGTAAGCCCACGAACCTTTGGCAGTGGTAGGGTCGGCGCCTGTGCATTGATGCGCGGATTTCGCGGACACGTTGCTCCGACGGCCACACGCATATCAGCTTCTTCTAAAGGTCTTTCCAAAGAAAGACTGGCCCATAATTCCTTGCATCGCGCGTGAAGCGGCGGACCTCGGCGGCGCCGAGCCGTGAGAGTCTCGATTGCCAGCTGTCGCCGAGGACCAACTCCAGCCCCCTCAACGTGATGAAGCGCTCGTCGAATTCGGCGTGATCCTCCGCGGATATGTAACGCTATCTCGCCTTGTGCTAAGAAATTTGCGCGATGGTAGATGGTATCTGCTCCTTAAGGATGAGCCGTCGCGCTCCCGGCGGCTTCAGTCCCAACCCGCCTTGGCAAACGCGTCCATCGTCATTCCGGGAGCCTCGTCCCGGGACGATGTGTCGCTCGATTTCTTCCCGGTCCACGAGGATGGATCGATCTTTCGACACTGCCGGCGACAGAGCGTGCAAGCATCCGGCACGGGCCAGTCGAGCCCGGTCTGCCGCGGAAGGCTCGCCACCATCCCCGCTGTCTGCCGTAGAGGGAGCCGGAAGAGCACCTTGATCGACAGGCAGAGCTGGATCGCCAAGTCAGAGGACGCGTGGCCGACCAGGTCGCCCCTCACGCGGCGCTAGCCAGACCATGTCCATATCCGGCCAGATCAGCATCGAGCCAAGCTTGCGCAGCGCGGCGTCGTAGTCCGACCAGTTCGCTTCGTGCGGTAGCTGGCACATGAAAGCTCAGGCATGGCCCCTTCCTAACCTCACGGATTCGTGGCGTGAATCCTCAATGCGCAAGGATCTGCGACAACTCCGCTATTCAGGCAGGATTCCGTTCGCCGAACCTCAAAATTCCTTTGATGCGGTTGCATGTTCACAGGCGAAGCCGTAACACCAAGGTCGGTGAGCCAGGGCCATCCCCCAGCCAGACAACGCAACAGGGGACAAGTCCATGACCACCACCCGTGCCGTCCGGCTTTCGTCGGTCAGCCTGGCCGCGCTTCTATCGGCCGGAGCAGTCCAGGCTCAGGACCTCACATTCGAACTCGATCCGCTCATCGTGGAAAGCCGCGACGGTTTCTTCGGCGCCGCCGACCGGGCCACCTCGATGTACGTGTCGGACCTTGAACTCGAACGGGCGCGGACTGGCGACCTGAAGGATGCCTTCGCGGGCATCGCCTCGGTGTCGGTGGGGGGCGGCATCCCGCTGGCGCAGAAGATCTTCGTCAACGGCGTCGACATGCTGAACCTCGGCGTGACGATCGACGGCGCGCCGCAGAACAACCGCGCCTTCCACCACGTCTCGGCCAACGCCATCGATCCCGGCCTGCTGAAAGAGGTTCGCGCCGACGCCACCGTGTCTCCGGCCGATGCGGGGCCCTACGCGCTCGCCGGGTCGGTGGTCTTCGAGACGCTCGATCCCTCCGACATTCTGGCCGAGGGCGACAATTTCGGCGGCAACGTGCGGCTCAGCTACGGCGACAATGGCGAGACGTTCCAGCGGGCGCTGACACTGACCGGACGGTCGGGCGGCTTCTCGTGGCTCGGCTACGCCAAGCGCGCCACGGGCGAGGATTACGAGACCGGCGACGGCGACGTGATCGGCGGCACCGCGGCCGACCTCGACAGCGTGCTCGGCAAGGTCGCCTACGAAAGCGACGCCGGCCACCGGATCGAGTTCTCTGGCCTGCAGCTGCGCGACGAGTCGCTGCGCCAGTTCCGCGCCAACTTCGGTGGTCCGGCGGGCCCGAGGGATCGGCTGCGCGTCTACGACACCACGCGCACGACGTATTCGCTGAGCTACGAGAACACGGAGGCTACCGGCCTGGTGGATCCGATGGTCAAGTTCGGCTATTCGGAAAGCGACGTGATCGTGTCGGAGCCCTACGACAGCAACGGGCTCTCCTGGACGAAATCCGCCACGGTGCAGAACACCTTCAACCTTGGCGGAGACGACAACGTGGTCGCGGGCTTCGACTACCAGAAGCGGTTCGGCGAGTACGAAAGCCCGCTCTATTCGCAGTATTTCACCGAGGAAAGCCGCAACACCGGCATCTTCGCGCAGGCGCGAATCTCGCCCACCGAGCGGCTGAAACTGTCCTTCGGCGCGCGCTACGACTGGCAGGATTTCGAGGGCGTGACCGGCCGGGACGTGTCCCATTCCGGCGCCTCGGGCAACATCTCGGCCAGCTACGCAGTGACCGACGCGCTCACCCTGCGCGGCGGGGTGTCGTCGGTCTTCGGCGGCATCGATATCGAGGACAATTACCTCTACGAACGCTTCGTCACACCCTTCGACTACGACGAGATCGAACCGAGCCGCGCGCGCAACGCGACACTCGGGTTCGACTACGACGTGGGCGCGGTCTCGCTCGGCGGTGAGCTCTTCCTGACACGGATCGAGAATGCGCGCGACTCGGGCGAGAACTTCGATTTCGAGAGCCGCGGCTTCAACCTCGGCGCGACCTACGGCTGGGCCTCCGGCTTCGCGCGCGCGACCCTGTCCAAGAGCGACGTGGAGATCGACGGCGACCGCAGCAACAGCTACCAGACCCAGGACTTCGGCGCGCCGCTCGGCACGGTCATCGCGCTCGAGGTCGAGCAGGATACCGGCCTGGCCGGGCTGCGCGTCGGTGGCGGGATCGACGCGGCCCTCGACTACGAGATGCCCAGCGAGCCGTCCGAGCCGACGAACGATCTCGACGGGTACGGCGTGGTCAACGTCTTCGCGGAATATGTGCCGCCGCAATTCGACAACCTGACGCTGCGCGCCGAAGTCGATAACCTTTTCGACACGGACTATGCCGACCGCGCGACTTATGGCGGCGAGTTTCCCGGCCTGACCACGCTGAACGAACCCGGGCGGACGATTTCCCTCACCGCCGTGGCACGGTTCTGACACGGCGATGGACCAGAGGACGCCGCCGGCCCGAGATGCCGGTGGCGTCCGTCACGGATAGAGTCCGATCAGCAGCCGGGACAGGGTCGCCGCGCAGTTCACGACGACCATGGCGGCCGGCAACCTCGAACGGTTGCCGAAGCTCCTGGCAACCTGTCGGGAGATGGATGGACTCAGAGCTTCACCTCACGCCTACGAACGACGGGCCTTCAACAACCGGCCGCGGCGACGGCGTCCAAATCGGCCGACTTCTTCAGCACCCTGTTAAGAGATTTGCTGCGACCATCACGAAAGCATCAGGTGTCTCCGACAGAGATCAAGGAACAGGTTTGCGAGTTGGCGAAACAGGACCTGATCGAGCCAACCTGAAAACGCGCAAGGAGAAAGCCCGAGTGCCGGACGTCGACGACCTAATCGTCAGGAACGGCGGCGCGATCACCTGGCTTTCCTGCCCTCATCGGTTCAATCACGCCGAGCGCCAACGGTGTCAAAGCGTTCAGAGAGACACCGGCACACATAACAAAGCCAGTAGCTTGGATGATATTCATCAAATCAGCGCAGGCATGAGGTCTGGAGAACATAGGCCCCGAGAGACCGCTTCCAGGCCTTTCGGCGTAGGGGCCGGTGCTCAGCCCCTCCCGCATAACCCTCGAAAACAACGGAAAAATCCGGCCATAGCCGGATCGGGAGACCGCTTTAGCCGGGGCAAGTGGCGGAGGGGACGGGACCGGGGTCGAACGTTCTCCAGGTCTATCGGGTCTACCGGCGCTCAAAGCGCAGCCTGAGCGAGCCGCGTCCAACGACGGAGAACTGCGCCTGTGTTTCTTTGTCCATTGGGTTGGGAAGTTCAAAAACACACCACTTCTCAGGTGAAAAGACATGCGGAACATAGAGAATGCGATACCGTCTGCGGCCGGTGCGCGAGGCAGAACTGGCGATGCGAAGTTCGTTCGAGGTCAGTTCGAATTCGCATCCATCCTCAAGGGTAGACTTGACTTCAAACATCCAGTCGACCGTTGGTGTCTGCACAAGAAAGTCGTAGCCAGCTGAATCGTCACCTTCGCTACCGCCAAAGAACTTCGTTCTATTCTCCGATATCCACGAACTCTCGCCGACAGCTTCGGGAAAGCGTCGCTTGAGGTACTGATAGGCTTTGTTGCGCAAAGAACGTGAAGTGCGGACCTCCCCTTTCCCCAGACGCACTTATCCCATGGGCTCTGTGACAGGTATGCCGAGCGCGGTGTAGCCGTTGAGTACGGCGGCGCGGACCTGGAGTTCTGCAACCTGACGATCGAAATCGCGTGCCATCAGGCTCTGACCCAGCAGCTTTACGCAATGCATCCATTGACCGGCAGTGCATTGCGCAGCAATGTCACGAGAGGTTTCGTCTCGGCGCGGCTTCGGCGGTGGTACCCGCTCCACTTTCGCCAGATGGCGCGGCCGAGGTATTTCGTTGCGCGCAGCGCCTCGTTCCTGGCGATCGCACCAGCTGTCGTAGGCTTCCATGGTT